>NZ_JBIVXP010000023.1:87962-144732 GCF_044769305.1 Streptomyces sp. NPDC090499 | reverse complement strand
ACGATCTCCCAGAACCGGCCCTGGTGCGGGGTGTCCGGGGTGCCCTCGTACATCACCTGCGTCGCGCCGTTGGCCAGCGGCCCGTACACGATGTACGAGTGGCCGGTCACCCAGCCGACGTCGGCCGTGCACCAGTACACGTCCGTCTCCGGCTTCAGGTCGAACACCGCCCAGTGCGTGTACGACGCCTGGGTGAGGTAGCCGCCCGAGGTGTGCAGGATGCCCTTCGGCTTACCCGTCGTGCCGGACGTGTAGAGGATGAAGAGCGGGTGCTCGGCGTCGAAGGCCTCCGGCGTGTGCTCGGCCGACTGCCGCTCGACGATCTCGTCCCACCACACGTCCCGCGAGTCGTCCCAGGCCACTTCCTGCCCGGTGCGGCGCACGACCAGCACGTGCTCGACGTTGCCCGCCTTGCCGACCGCCTCGTCCACGGCCGGCTTCAGCGCGGCCGGCTTGCCGCGCCGGTAACCGCCGTCGGAGGTGATGACGACCCTCGCGTCCGCGTCCTGGATACGGGTGGCCAGTGCGTCCGCCGAGAAGCCGCCGAAGACGACGGAGTGCGCCGCGCCGATCCGGGCGCAGGCGAGCATCGCGATCGCCGTCTCCGGGATCATCGGCATGTAGACCGCGACCCGGTCGCCCTTCTGAACTCCGAGCTCCAGCAGGGCGTTGGCCGCCCGGGAGACCTCGTCCTTCAGCTCGGCGTAGGTGATCGCGCGGCTGTCGCCCGGCTCGCCCTCGAAGTGGATGGCGACCCGGTCACCGTGCCCGGCCTCCACATGCCGGTCCACGCAGTTGTACGCGACGTTGAGCTCGCCGTCCTTGAACCACTTGGCGAACGGCGGGTTCGACCAGTCCAGCGTCTCGGTCGGCTCCTTGGCCCAGGTCAGGCGGCGGGCCTGCGCGGCCCAGAAGCCGAGCCTGTCAGCCTTGGCCTGTTCGTACGCCTCGGCCGTGACATTGGCGTTCTCGGCCAGGTCAGCGGGCGGCGCGAAGCGTCGCTCCTCCCTCAAGAGGTTGGCCAGGCTTTCGTTGCTCACGACATCTCCCTTTCGAAGGGTGTCCGTTGTGTCCCAGGCCACAGCTCATCAGACCTGGGGCCCCGGTGACAAGGGCCGCCGAACAATTGGTTTAGACCTATCAGGGTCCGGCGGGGCAGGGTACGGCGGGGGTGCCGCACGGGTGCCGCGGCGCGACCGCCGCGGTCGGGCACGCTGAGCCTGCCAGGGTCCGGCGTGCCGGTGCACACCGGACCCGCCGATGCGTACCGACTCAGCCGACCCAGCCGACCCAGCCGACTCAGCCGACTCAGCCGACTCAGCCGACTCAGCCGACTCAGCCGATGCCGCCGACCTCGCCGATGCCGGCCGTGTGGCGGCGGCGGGCCCGGTCATCGCGTCGCTCACGCCGGGCTGGGCAGCTCCTCCGTACCGGGCACGCCCTCGAACACCCCTCCCTCCCCGTCCGCACCGCCCCGGCGCAGCAGGTACGCCTGCGCCTCGCCCACATCGAAGTACATCCCGTGCAGCTCCAGCGCACCCGCCGCCAGCGCCCGCGTCACGGAGTCGTGCGCCCGCAGGTGCTCCAACTGCTGGACCACGTTGGTCAGGCACAGCCGCTCCACCGTGTCCGCCGCCGCCCGCCCGGCCAGCCGGGCCCCCGCTCCGCCCTCGTCGGCCAGCCGCGCCAGGCTCGGCAGCCCGTGCCGCAGCCAGCGCCCGAGCGGGGTCGCCGCACCCCCGGTCCCGGAGCCGAGCAGCGCCTGCATCGCCCCGCACCCGGAGTGCCCGCACACCGTGATGGACCGCACCTTCAGCACGTCCACCGCGTACTCGATCGCGGCCGCCACCGAGTCGTCGCCGTTCTCCTCACCCGGAAGAGGGACCAGGTTGCCGACGTTGCGGACCACGAACAGGTCACCGGGACCACTGGAGGTGATCATCGAGGTGACGAGCCGGGAGTCGGCGCAGGTGAGGAAGAGCTGCGACGGCCGCTGCCCCTCG
The DNA here is from genome assembly GCF_044769305.1 of Streptomyces sp. NPDC090499. Lineage (NCBI taxonomy): Bacteria > Bacillati > Actinomycetota > Actinomycetes > Kitasatosporales > Streptomycetaceae > Streptomyces > Streptomyces sp. NPDC090499. The sequence continues at coordinate 142,729 of NZ_JBIVXP010000023.1, read as the reverse complement.
CGCGCCAGCCGGGCCAGCTCCGCCCGGACCAGGGGAGCGGTGTCCCGCTGGAACGCGCTGATCCCGCGGGCGAGTTCATGACCCGTGCCGGCCGATCTCCCGTGCCGACGCCAGGGACCGTGACCCGCACGCGCGCCGGGACCGTGACCCGTGTGCGGCTCGGCGCGGCGGCCGGGCTCCGGTCTGTGGCCGTACTCCGGTGCGCGGACGCCCGCGCGGCAGCCGGTCAGTTCGGCGGAGCCGCCCTGCGCGGTGTGGGCCCTGCGCCAGTCCCGCAGCGACTCGTACGCCGCGTGGTCCATGAACGAACCGTCCAACTCCACCACGGCGCGGGCACCTTGGGGTACGAGATGCAGGACTCTGCTGAGCCGGGGCACCGCGAGGAACGTGAGCTGTCCTCTTACGTGTACGTGATGGACTCCTTCCTTCTCTTCGTGGGTGATGCGGGTGCGGGTGAGGCGGTGCAGGGCGACGGCGACGGCCACGGAGACCCCGAGGACCACGCCCTCCAAGACGCCGATGAGGGCCACCCCGAGCGTGGTGACGGCGTACACCAGCACTTCTCGGTGGCGGGTCACCGTGCGGATGTGGTGCAGGGACACCATCTGGATGCCGACGGCCATCACCAGGGCGGCCAGCGAGGCGAGCGGGATGAGATCCAGCACCGGGACCATCAGCAGCGCGGCGACTACTACGAAAACGCCGTGCAGCATCGTGGAGTTCCGGCTCACGGCACCGGATTGCACATTCGCCGAACTCCGTACCGCGACCCCCGCGACCGGCAGCCCGCCGAGCGCCCCCGACACGATGTTGGCCGCGCCCTGACCGAGCAGCTCCCGATCCAGGTCGGAGCGGCCGAGCCGGGACTGGGGTCCGGTGCGGCCGGCCACCAGTTTGTCCACGGCGACCGCACCCAGCAGTGACTGCACGCTGCACACCAGCGTGGTGGTGAGCACGGCGGCGACGAGGCCGAGTGCCGGCCCTTCGGGCAGCCCGGCCAGGGCGTGACTGCTCCAGGACGGCAGGTCGACCCGGGGCAGGGAGAGCCCGGTGAGCGCGGCGGTCGCGGTGGCACCGGCGACGGCGACCAGGGCGGCCGGGATCGTGTGCAGCAGGCGGCCCGCTCTGCCCGGGATCCGGGGCCAGCCCAGCAGCAGGGCCAGAGTCAGTGCGCTCATCGCGACGGCGGCCGGGTGCAGGTTCGCCAACTGGGCGGGCAGCGCACGGACGTTGGCGAGGACCGAGCTCTGCGGGGTGCCGCCGAGGACGATGTGCAGCTGGGCGACGGCGATGGTGACGCCGATGCCGGCGAGCATGCCGTGCACCACGGCCGGGCTGACGGCGAGCGCGGTGCGGGCCACGCGCAGGCAGCCCAGGCCCAGTTGGGCCAGCCCGGCGAGGACGGTGATGCCGCAGGTGGCCCGCCAGCCGTACCGGTGGATCAGGTCGGCGGTGACCACGGTGAGGCCGGCGGCGGGGCCGCTGACCTGGAGCGGACAGCCGCCGAGCCGTCCGGCGACCAGGCCGCCGACGGCCGCCGCGACCAGGCCGGCCTGGAGCGGGGCGCCGGTGGCGAGGGCGATGCCGAGGGAGAGCGGCAGGGCGATCAGGAACACCGCGACGGCCGCGGACAGGTCGGCGCCCGCGACGGAGAAGCGGCGGCGCGGCGGCGTCGGCGCGGGGGGCGGGTGCTGCGGCTGCCGGTCGGCGCCGGTGACGGCCTTGGGAGTTGTGGCCCGGGCCAGGCCGAGGCCCTCGGGGTGGGTGGGTACGCAGGCTGATGACATGTTTCCCGTCTCCTCCGGGGCGGCGCGGTCGCGGATCTGGGCGGGATGAACCAAAGTTCAGTAAATGAATCGTAATGCAGGGTAAAGGTCGGGCATGGATTTTCTTCGCAAATGGGGCATCCATTCACCTCAATGGATGAAGTGAGCAGTTCATCGGCTTGTCGTATTAATCCCTCTCTCGGTCCTATGCGATCTTGGCCGCGCTGTCGGCAGATACCCGGCACATCGCCATGAAACGCCGTCACCGGCGTTAGCCGAGAGAAGGAAGAAGGTGAGCGGAATTGGCCGCCACCCAGAGGATTGCGGTCGGTGCCGTGGCCGCCGCGGCCTGTGCCGCGTCGGTCGCCGGTTGTGCGACCGGTACCAACTCCGAACAAGGGGCGCCCGGACCGCAGAAGGGAGCGCCGGCGCCCCAGAGCGTGGTCCGTCTGATCGGCGACGGGTCCACCGCGTACACCGGGGCGCAGCCGCATCTGCCCCGGCCCGAGCGGCTCAAGGCCGGTGAGAAGCCACCGCAGTTCGTGGTGTTCTCCTGGGACGGCTCGGGCGAGGACAGCCAGAAGCTGTTCTCGCACTTCCGCAAGGTCGCCAAGGAGAACCACGCGAACATGACGTTCTTCCTCAGCGGTGTCTACATGCTGCCCGAGGAGAAGCGCGACCTGTACCGGCCCCCGCAGCACTCACCCGGCAGCTCCGAGATCGGCTTCAACGACGAGCAGGGCATCACCGACACGGTCAAGCAGCTACGGCTGGCCTGGCTGGAGGGCAACGAGATCGGCACCCACTTCAACGGGCACTTCTGCGGCCCCGACGGCGGGGTCGGCGAGTGGTCGGTGGCCGAGTGGAAGAGCGAGATCGCCCAGGCCAAGCAGTTCGTGAAGACCTGGAAGACCAACACCGGCATGAAGAACGCCGCACCGCTGCCCTTCGACTACGACAAGGAGCTCATCGGCGCCCGCACCCCCTGCCTGGAAGGGCAGAAGAACTTCGTGAAGGCGGCGAGCCAACTGGGCTTCCGCTACGACACCAGTGGCGTCAACAACCAGGTCTGGCCCAAGAAGAGGGAGGGGCTGTGGGACCTGTCGATGCAGCTCGTCCCCTTCCCCGGCCACACCTACGAGCAGTTGACCATGGACTACAACTTCATGGTCAACCAGTCCGGCACGTCGACCCAGGGTGACCCCGACAAGTACGACTACTGGGGCGACCAGATGCGCGACGGGCTGCTCCAGGGCTTCAACCGGGCCTACAACGGCAACCGTGCACCGCTCGTCATCGGCAACCACTTCGAGTCCTGGAACGGCGGCACCTACATGCGCGCCCTCGACGAGGTCGTCGCGGACGTCTGCAACAAGCCCGAGGTGCGCTGTGTCTCCTTCCACCAGCTGGCCGACTGGCTGGACGCCCAGGACCCGCAGGTCCTGGCGAGGCTGCGCACCCTGAACGTGGGCGAGGCCCCGCGGCAGGGCTGGGAGTCCTTCCTGTCCGGCCGCCCCGCCCCGGCACCGAAGGGGGTGCCCGGGGCGCCGGCCGTCAAGCAGTAGGCGCGGAGCCGGAGCCCGCCGCCCGTCAGGCGGGGGCGGTCACTCCCTCGCCGAGCACGAAGCCGGGGTCGATCTGCGCCGCCAGGTCGGCCCCGGTGCGCTCGTTCCCCCACGACAGGGCGTTCTTCAGGTGGAAGTGGACCATCTGCCGGGTGTAGCGCTCCCAGTCCCGCAGTTGGTACGTCGCGTCGGTGGCCACCTTCAGGGCGCGAAGGGCGCGGGAGTTGGGGGTCTCCAGGAGCTCGAACCGGGGCGGTCGGCCCTTCTCCATGGCGCGCACCCAGTCCGAGTGCCCGACCGTGACCAGCAGGTCGTCCCCGACCTCCGAGCGCAGGAAGTCGATGTCCTCCTGCCCCTGCACCTTGTTGCCCACGACCTTCAGGACGACGCCGAAGTCCCGGGCGTACTCCTTGTACTGGCGGTAGACGGAGACCCCCTTCCGGGTCGGCTCGGCGACGAGGAACGTGATGTCGAAGCGGGTGAACATGCCGGAGGCGAAGGAGTCCGAGCCCGCCGTCATGTCCACCACGACGTACTCGTCGGGGCCGTCGACGAGGTGGTTCAGGAACAGCTCCACCGCCCCCGTCTTGGAGTGGTAGCAGGAGACCCCCAGGTCGGCGTCCGTGAAGGGCCCGGTGACCATCAAACGGACGGCGCCGCCGTCGAGTTCCACCGGCCGCGCACAGGCGTCGTACACCGGATTGGGCTCCCGCACCCGGACCAGGCGTGAACCCTCGCCGGGCGGGGTGGTCTTGATCATCGTCGCGGCGGAGGCGATGCGCGGGTTGTGGCCGCGCAGGTAGTCCTTGATCAGAGAGAGCCGCTCGCCCATCGCGGGCAGTGCCTCCGCCTCCGCCTCGTCGAGGCCGAGCGCCGGGCCCAGGTGCTGGTTGATGTCGGCGTCGACTGCGACGACCGGCGCGCCGACGGCCGCGAGATGGCGGATGAACAGGGAGGAGAGCGTGGTCTTGCCGCTGCCGCCCTTCCCGACGAAAGCAATTTTCATGTTCACGAAGGGTAGTCGCATAGTGGCTTAACGTGTCATACGGAGTGAAGAAGACCACTCCTTCGTGGAGCCCCGGGGCGGGGTGCGTACTGTCGTACTCATGAGTACGACTGGTGCGACCGCCGATCCGCTCGCGGCCCTGGGCGCGCTGCCCGGGGTGGCCGAGTCCGTGGAGTCCGTGCGCAAGGCCGTGGACCGGGTCTACGGGCACCGGGTCATGCGGCGCCGTAGCAACGCCGTCACCTCGGAGGCCGCGCTGCGGGCCGCCCGGGGCAGTGCCGCACTGTCCGGTGCCGACTGGGCGCTGGAGGAGGTGCGGCGGCGCTCCGACTTCGGTGTGGACGACGACGCGCGCGTGGTCGGCGCGGCCCTGCGGCTGACCGCGGAGGCGGGCCAGCTGCTGTCCATCTGGCGCCAGTCGCCGCTGCGGGTGCTTGCCCGGCTGCACCTCGTGGCGACCGCGACGGGCGGCGACGAGGTCGGCAGGCCGCGCCGGGCCGGCGAGGCCGTCGACGAGCCGCTGGTGGAGCTGGCGCTGCCGGCCGCCGACGAGGTGTCGGGGCGCCTGGAGGGGCTCTCCGAACTGATCGTCGCGGGGAGCGAGGCGCCCGCGCTGGTGACGGCGGCCGTGGTGCACGGCGAACTGCTTGCGCTGCGGCCCTTCACCTCGGGCAACGGGCTGGTCGCGCGCGCGGCCGAGCGGATCGTGCTGATCGCCAGCGGCCTCGACCCCAAGGCCGTCTGCCCCGCCGAGGTAGGCCACGCCGAACTGGGCCGTGCCTCCTATCTGGCGGCTCTGGACGGCTATGTCTCAGGCACTCCGGAAGGGATGGCGGCCTGGATCGCGCACTGCGGGCGCGCGGTGGAACTCGGCGTGCGCGAGTCGACGGCGGTGTGCGAGGCGCTGCAGCGCGGGGCGGCGTAGGAGCCGGGACCGGGCGGACGGCCGCGCGGGGCTCCGGAAAAGGGTTGCGGCGGTACGAGATCTCGTACCGCCGCTGGCATGCTCACCGGGTTACCAAGCGTCCTCGATATGTCGCCCATCAGGTCGGGAACTTTGCCCGTCACCTGGTGCGGCTGGCCCGTAATCGACGGGTCGACGTCGCGTGGGTGCCTAGTGTCCATGCTGGGTCCGTGGGGCCAAATGCGTTTTAAAGGTGATCCTCTCGGATGTCCTTTGGTCTCGCGGGCCGCTAACCCCTTTGTACTGCAAGCCCGGAGCAAGCGGAACCCCTGCCTGCAGTTCTTTACTTTTGGGTTCAAACACGCACCAAAGGGGCGCGCTTAGGCCGAGCGGGTGAAGAGGGCCTGGGGTGCCGGTTCAGGCGACCGTGCTCCGGCGCCGGCTCGCGTACCAGACCAGGCCCGCAGTGGCGGCCGCCGCTCCTATGGCCGCCGCGGCGACCAGGGCCGGCCGCGGGGGCGCGGAGATCCGCTGCTTGAGCCGTACCGGCCGGTGGAAGTCCAGGATCGGCCAGCCGCGGGCGAGGGCCTCGCGGCGCAGCGTGCGGTCCGGGTTCACGGCGTGCGGATGCCCGACGGCCTGGAGCATCGGCAGGTCGGTCGCCGAGTCGCTGTAGGCGTAGCTGCGGTCGAGGTCGTACCCCTCGGAGGCGGCCAGCTCGCGGACGGCCTCGGCCTTGGTCGGCCCGTACGCGTAGTACTCCACCTCGCCGGTGTAGCAGCCGTCGTCGCCGACGACCATGCGGGTGGCCACCACCCGGTCGGCGCCGAGGAGTTCGCCGATCGGCTCGACCACCTCGGCGCCCGAGGTGGAGACGATGACTACGTCCCGGCCGGCCTTGTGGTGCTCCTCGATGAGGGAGGCCGCCTCGTCGTAGATGATCGGGTCGATCAGGTCGTGCAGGGTCTCGGCGACGATCTCCTTGACCTGCTGGACATTCCAGCCACGGACGAGGCCGGACAGGTATGCGCGCGTGCGCTCCATCTGGTCGTGGTCCATACCGCCGACCAGGAAGACGAACTGGGAGTACGCGTTGCGCAGCGCCGCCCTGCGGTTGATCAGACCGCCTTGGTAGAACGACTTGCTGAACGTGAGCGTGCTCGACTTCGCAATGACCGTCTTGTCCAGGTCAAAGAAGGCTGCTGTGCGGGGCGAGGAGTGGTTTTCCACGCCCCCGAGCATAGGCGCCCACCATTCGGCGTAAGGTGGGGCGCGTGGGTTTGCCTGAGAGGGCTCTCGGGTACACCATGGAAGTCACGGATCGTTCGCGACCGTGCTAACGCGGTCCGGCTCCTCCCCCCCCGAGTCGGCCGTGAAGACGACCCCCACTCTCCCCCCCGGTGGGGGTCGTCGCATGTCCGGACGGGTTTTTCCTCCTCTCTCGCGGGCCGTGAGGCCAGGCTGGGCGGCTTCGGCCGCCCTTTTCGCATACCCATGATCCGTCACGTTGAGTAGTCGTGACGCTGCGCTGTGGAAGCCGCGCAGAGCCCGGAACGGGCCTCACCGGTATGGGTGACGGCGATATTCACAACCATCGAGTTGTCCACAGTTTTGGACCAAGATCCACACGATTTCCGGGTTCGCTGCACCGTGATTCCAGCGCGCTCCGGCGGCGGCGAGTTCATGGCCGGTTCCGTTTGTCGGGCGCCAATGGCCGGTTTCTGTCGGCCGTGCATATGGAGCCGCTTGCCGGTTCTTCGCACGTTTGGGAATCGCGTGGCCGCAGGGGCCATGCGGGAGAACGCAGCCAAGGGGGAAGCTCACGTGGCCGGAACCGTCACCCACGACCCGCCGTCCGCCGCCTCGGGACGGCCCGGACGCCCGATGATCGTCACCGAGGACGCCGAACTCCTCGACGACCTGCTCCGCCTGTGCGCCGCGGCGGGCGCCAAACCCGAAGTCCACCACGGCCCGCCGGAACGCGGCGGCGGCTGGGAGTCCGCCCCGCTGGTCCTGGTCGGCGACGACGCCGCACGACGGGTGCGCGGGGCCGCCCGCAGGCGCGGGGTGGTCCTGGTGGGCCTCGACCAGGACGACCCCGACGTGTGGAAACGGGCCGTGGAGATCGGCGCGGACCACGTCCTGATGCTGCCCGACGGCGAGCAGTGGCTCGTGGACCGGATCGCCGACGTCGTCGAGGGCGTGGGCCGCCCGGCCCTCACCGTCGGCGTCATCGGCGGCCGGGGCGGGGCCGGCGCCTCCACGCTGGCGTGCGCGCTCGCCGTCACCTCCGCGCGGGAGGGACTGCGCACCCTGCTGGTGGACGCGGATCCGCTGGGCGGCGGAATCGACGTACTCCTCGGCGGCGAGACCGCCGAGGGCCTGCGCTGGCCCGCCTTCGCCGCCTCGCGGGGCAGGCTCGGCAGCGGCGCCCTGGAGGAGTCCCTGCCCGAGCTGCACGCGCTGCGGATCCTCAGCTGGGACCGCGGCGACTGCGTGGCGATCCCGCCGCCCGCCGTCCGCGCGGTGCTCGCCGCAGCCCGGCGGCGCGGCGGCACGGTCGTCGTCGACCTCCCGCGCCGCCTGGACGACGAGGTCGCCGAGGTCCTCACCCAGCTCGACCTCGCCGTCCTGGTGGTCCCCGCCGAACTCCGCGCCGTCGCCGCGGCCGGCCGGGTGGCGGCCACCGTCGGCATGGTCGTGCGCGACCTCAGGGTGGCGGTACGCGGACCGTACGCGCCGGGTCTGGACGACCGCGAGGTGGCCCGGCTGCTCGGCCTGCCGCTGGCCGGGGAAGTACCCGCCGAACCCGGCCTGTCCCGCCCGAACCGCAAACCACCCGGGGCCGTCCCCCGCGGACCGCTGGCCCGCTTCTGCAAGGGCTTCTGGGAACGCACCCTGGTCGAGGCCGGCGGTGTCGCATGAGGCCCGGCACCGCGGGCGCGGACGGCCCGGCCCTGCTCGACGGGGTACGGCGCTGGCTCGCCGAGAGCGGCGCCGAACCGACACCCGCGCGGGTGGCACAGGCACTGCGCGCCCAGGGGCGGGTCCTCGGCGACGCCGAAGTCCTCGGCGCGGCCGAGCGGCTCCGATCCGAACTGGTCGGCAGCGGACCTCTGGAGCCCCTGCTCGCCGACCCCACGGTCACCGACGTCCTGGTGACCGCCCCGGACCGGGTCTGGGTGGACCGCGGCGGCGGCCTGGAACTCACCCCGGTCGCCTTCCCGGACGCGGCGGCGGTACGGCGCCTCGCGCAGCGGCTGGCCGCGGTGGCCGGCCGGCGCCTGGACGACGCGCGTCCCTGGGCGGACGCCCGGCTGCCCGACGGCACCCGCCTGCACGCGGTCCTGCCTCCGGTGGCCGTCGGCTGCACCTGCCTGTCCCTGCGGGTGGTCCGCCCGCGGGCGTTCACCCTCGACGAACTGGTCGCGGCCGGGACCGTGCCCCCGGGCGGCGACCGGATCCTGCGGGCCCTCCTCGCGGCCCGACTGTCCTTCCTGGTCAGCGGTGGTACGGGCACGGGCAAGACAACCCTCCTGAGCGCCCTTCTGAGCCTCGTCGGCCCCGGCGAGCGGATCGTGCTCGCCGAGGACTCGGCGGAGCTCAGGCCCGAACACCCGCACGTCGTACGGCTGGAGACCAGACCCGCCAACCAGGAGGGGGCCGGCCTCGTCACCCTGGAGGACCTGGTCCGGCAGGCCCTGCGGATGCGGCCCGACCGACTCGTCGTCGGCGAGGTCCGCGGGCCCGAGGTGGTGGACCTGCTGGCCGCGCTCAACACCGGTCACGAGGGCGGCTGCGGCACCGTGCACGCCAACGCGGCCGCGGACGTGCCGGCCCGCCTGGAGGCCCTCGGCACGGCCGCCGGGCTCGACCGGGTCGCTCTGCACAGCCAGCTCGCCGCCGCGCTGTCGGTGGTGCTGCACCTGGTACGGGACCGCGCGGGCCGGCGGCGGATCGCCGAGGTGCACGTCCTGGAGCGGGACTCGGCCGGGCTGGTGCGCACGGTACCGGCACTGCGCTGGGACGCGGCGGCGTTCGCGCGGGAGCAGGGGTGGGAGCGGCTGCGGGGGATGCTCTGCGGTGACGTGGGGGAGCCGTGAGCTCCGGTCCGAAGTGACGTCAGTGATCAGTGACTTGAAAGGGGTGTGTGATGGGTGAGACGACGATCGGTGCGGCCCTGGTGTGCGGTGGGGTCATGGCCTGGCTGCTGGCCGAGCGGCACCGTGAGGTACGGCGGACGCGGCTGCTGCTCGCCGGCGGCGGGGTGGTGGCCACCGGGCCGCCCTCCTGGGAGCAGGCGCTCGGGGAACTGCGGCGGCTGCGCGGCCGTTGGCGGGGTGAGTGGTGGGCCCTGGCCGCCGGCTTCGCGCTCGCGCTCCTCGCCGCCTCGGTCCTTCCGGCCCTCGCGGGGGCGGCCGGGGTGCCGGTGCTGCGCCGGGTGCGGCTGGCCCGGCAGGCGCGGCGGACCCGGCAGGCGCGCGCCGACGCGGTGATCGCGCTGTGCGGGGCGCTCGCCGGTGAGGTGCGCGCGGGACGGCAGCCGGGTGAGGCGCTGCTGCGGGCCGCACGGGACTCCGGCGGGCTCGGCGAGGCCCGGCCGGCCGTGGTCGCGGCGGCCCGCTTCGGCGGGGACGTGCCGGGGGCGCTGGCGCTGGCGGCGCGGCAGCCGGGCGCCGACGGCCTGCTGGGGCTCGCGGCCTGCTGGCGGGTGGCGGTCGACCAGGGCGCCGGACTCGCGGCCGGTCTCGACCGCCTGGACGCCGCCCTGCGTGCCGAGCGCGATCAACGCGCGGATCTGCGGGCCCAGTTGTCGGGTGCTCGGGCCACCGCGGTGCTGCTCGCCGCGCTGCCCGCCCTCGGTCTGCTGCTCGGCTCGGCCATGGGTGCCGACCCGCTGCGGGTGCTGCTGCACACCGGGGCGGGCCTGGGCTGCCTGGCCGTGGGTGCGGTGTTCGAGGGCGCCGGGATGTGGTGGGCGGCTCGGATCGTGCGGGGAGCCGAGGCGGCATGAGCGCGGAGGTTGTCCACAGGCTGGGGGTGACGGTCGCGGTGCTGATGGCCCTGGGCTGGTCGGCATGGCGGCTGGAGCGGGCGCGGCGCAGGCGCTGGGCCCGGCGGAAGGTGGCCGAACTGCTCGGCCTGGAGCGCCTGGAGCGCCTGGAGCGGCTGGAGCCGGCGGAGAAGCACTCCGCCGTCAGCGGTGCCGTCCGCGGCTGGCTGCCGGTCGTCGGGGTGGTGTGCGGCGGCTGGGTGCTGGTCGGCGGGGTCGTCGGGGTGCTGCTGGGGCTGGGCGTCGCGGCGGGGCTGTGGCGTTGGCGGAGCGGGGCGGGCAGCCTCGACCGGACGGCTGAGGCGGAGGCGGCCGAGGCCGCCCGTCAACTCCCGCTCGCCGCCGACCTCCTGGCCGCCTGCATCGCCGCCGGGGCCGGTCCGGTGGTCGCCGCCCAGGCCGTCGGAGAGGCGCTCGGCGGGCCTGTCGGGGAGGCGCTGGCGCGGGGCGCGGCGGAGGTGCGGCTGGGCGGCGAACCGGCTGTCGCCTGGCGGCGGTTGGCGGGACTGCCGGGTGCCGCCGCCCTGGCCCGGCTGCTCGCACGCGCGGACGAGTCCGGGATGCCGGCGGCCGCCCCCGTCGCCCGGCTCGCCGCGGACGCCCGTGCCGACTGGGCGAGGAGTGCGACCGCACGGGCCCGACGGGCGGCGGTGCTGATCTCGGCGCCGGTCGGGCTGTGCTTCCTGCCCGCGTTCATCGCGGTCGGTGTGCTGCCCGTGGTGATCGGACTCGCGGGCGGGGTGCTCCGAGGGGGTGGTGGCTGAAGGGCACGACAAGCGGGGCCGCCGACAGGAACTGAAGTGAGATCCAAGCGAATTCAAGCTGGTTCGAGGGAGTCGAAATGCGTGAGATGTGTTGGAAGATGTGGAAGCTGGGGCGCCGGGACGCCGGAATGGTCACCTCCGAGTATGCGATGGGGATCATCGCAGCCGTCGGGTTCGCCGCGGTCCTCTACGCGGTCGTGACGAGCGGGCAGGTCAGCGCGGAGCTCCAGGCCATCGTGAAACGAGCCCTCAGTGCGCGGATGTGAGCGGGGGCGCGGGGCGGACCGGGGGTTCGTGACCGCGGAGGCGGCCGTGGTGCTGCCGGTGCTGGTGGCGTTCACGATGGCACTGGTGTGGGGGCTGCTCGTGGTGGCCGCCCAGATCCGGTGCGTGGACGCCGCCCGCACCGGGGCACGGGCCGCGGCGCGGCAGGACGCCGAGGACGCGGTGATCGCGGTGGCGAAGGAGGCGGCGCCGGACGGGGCGAGGGTGACGGTGGGGCGGGAGGGTGACCTGGTGCGGGTGACGGTGGTGGCGAGGCCGCCGGTGCTGGGCGCGTTGCCGTTCGAGGTGCGGGAGTCGGCGGTGGCACTCGCGGAGGGGCCGACGGGGGCGGGGCGGTGAGGGGGCGTGCGGTGGCCTTTCGGCTGCGGCTGCGTGGGGGCTGGTCGCGCAGTTCCCCGCGCGCCTGTGGGGCGCGTCGCAGCGAGGCGCGTGATCGAGGCTCGGCCACTGTCTGGAGCGTCGGGGCGATCGCCGTGCTGTGTGTGGCGTTCGGGGTGGTGCTGGGGCTGGGGCACGCCGTAGTCGTCCGGCATCGCGCGGCCGGTGGCGCCGACATGGCAGCCCTCGCGGCGGCGGACCACTGGGCCGAGGGGACGGCGGCGGCCTGCGCCCAGGCCGACCGGCTGGCACGGGCACAAGACGCGCGGCTGACCCGGTGCGTGATCGTCGGTGACATCTCGGATGTCTCGGCGGCCTCGGGCGGCGGGCCGTTCACCGCAGAGGTCAGGGCCAGAGCCGGCCCCGCTACACCTCGCCCCTGACAACACGCCCCTGACAACACGCCCCAAAGGGGCGCGGGGAACTGCGCGACCAGCCCCCACCGACCCGCAGCCGAACGACTACCCCACCGGCGCCCCCTTCAACAGCACCGTGAGGAGCCGCACCGCCCCCCGCTTGTGCAACGGCTCGTTCCCGTTCCCGCACTTGGGGGACTGGATGCAGGACGGGCACCCGGCATCGCACTCGCACGCCGCGATCGCCTCCCGGGTCGCCGTCAGCCACGTGCGGGCCGTGTGGAAGGCGCGCTCCGCGAAGCCGGCGCCGCCGGGGTGGCCGTCGTAGACGAAGACGGTCGGCAGGAGCGTGTCGGGGTGCAGCGGGATCGACACGCCGCCGATGTCCCAGCGGTCGCAGGTCGCGAAGAGCGGGAGCAGGCCGATGGAGGCGTGTTCGGCGGCGTGCAGGGCGCCGCCGAGGATCTCCGGGTTGATCCGGGCCTCGTCGAGCTGGTCCTCGGTGACGGTCCACCACACCGCGCGGGTGCGCAGCGTACGCGGCGGGAGGTCGAGTTTCGACTCGCCCAGGACCTCGCCGGTGATGAGCCGGCGGCGCAGGAAGGAGACCACCTGGTTGGTGACCTCGACGGAGCCGTAGCAGAGGCGGCCGTCGCCCCAGGGGATCTCGGTGTCGGTCTCCAGGACGGAGATGGCCGTGGTGTCGCGGGCGACCGTGGAGTACGGCGGCTCGGCCTGCTCGACCAGGGCCACCGAGTCCTCCAGGTCGAGGGAGCGCACGAGGTAGGTGCGGCCCTGGTGGAGGTGGACCGCGCCCTCGTGGACCGTGGAGTGGGCGGCGCTCGCGTCCACCGTGCCGAGCAGGCGGCCCGTGCCCGCCTCGACGACCTGCACCGGGCGGCCGCCCTCGCCGCGGATGTCGGTCAGCTCGGCGGCCCGTTCCCGGCGGGTCCAGTGCCAGGCCTTGGTCCGGCGGCGCAGCAGCTTCGCAGCCTCCAGCTGCGGCAGCAGCTCCTTGCTGGCGGGGCCGAAGAGGTCGAGGTCGTCGTCGGTGAGCGGGATCTCGGCCGCGGCGGCGCACAGGTGCGGGGCGAGGACGTACGGGTTGTCGGGGTCGAGGACGGTCGATTCCACCGGTTGGTCGAACAGGGCCTCGGGATGATGGACGAGGAAGGTGTCCAGCGGGTCGTCACGGGCGACCAGGACCGCGAGAGCGCCCTGCCCGGCGCGGCCCGCGCGACCCGCCTGCTGCCACACAGAGGCCCTCGTACCGGGGTACCCGGCGATCAGTACGGCGTCCAGCCCGGAGACGTCCACGCCCAGCTCCAGGGCCGTCGTGGCGGCAAGTCCGAGGAGTTCCCCGGAGTGCAGCGCGCGTTCGAGGGCGCGCCGCTCCTCGGGGAGGTAGCCGCCCCGGTAGGCCGCGACACGCCGGGCGAGGGAACGGTCGACCTCGGCCAGCCGTTCCTGGGTGATGACGGCGATCAGCTCCGCGCCGCGTCTGGAGCGCACGAAGGCGACCGAGCGCACCCCCTGCACGGCGAGGTCGGTCAGCAGGTCGGCGGTCTCGGCGGTGGCGGTACGGCGGACCGGGGCGCCCTTCTCGCCGTGCAGCTCGGTCAGCGGCGGCTCCCACAGGGCGAAGACCAGCTCGCCGCGCGGGGAGGCGTCGTCGGCGATCTCCACGACCGGCAGGCCGGTGAGGCGGCCGGCGGCCACGGCCGGTTCGGCGGCGGTCGCGGAGGCCAGCAGGAAGACCGGGGAGGCGCCGTAGCGGGCGCACAGTCGGCGCAGTCGGCGCAGTACCTGGGCGACGTGCGAGCCGAACACGCCCCGGTAGGTGTGGCACTCGTCGACGACGACGTACTTCAGCGACTTCAGGAAGGAGGACCAGCGGGCGTGCCCGGGCAGGATCCCGCGGTGCAGCATGTCGGGGTTGGTGAGCACGTAGTTGGCGTACTGGCGGATCCACTCCCGTTCCTCGTAGGGGGTGTCGCCGTCGTACACCGCGGGGCGTACCGCGTTCCCCAGCGGTTGTGAAAGTTCCTTCACGGCGCGGCACTGGTCGGCAGCCAGCGCTTTGGTGGGCGCCAGGTAGAGGGCGGTGGCGCCGCGGCCGTTGGCGGCCTCGGAGCCGTCCAGGAGGGTGGACAGGACCGGTACCAGGTAGGCCAGCGACTTGCCGGAGGCGGTGCCGGTCGCGACCACGACCGAATCGCCGTCCAGGGCGTGCTCGGCGGCCAGCGCCTGGTGCTCCCAGGGATGCTCGATGCCGCACTCCTGCACGGCCGCGACGACCTCCGAACGAATCCGGTCAGGCCAGACGGCATGCCGACCCGCACGCGGGGGCAAGTGCTCCGTATGAGTGATGCGCGAAGCCCGGCTCGGCCCGGAGGCGAGCCGGTCCAGGACCGTGCCCGGAGCGAACCCGGACCCGGCCGGAACCGGCGGTCGATCGGATCGGTGATTTATGGCCATCGGGACCGAGTGTGTCACTGGCGTGACGGACAATGGGGCCAAGGCGTCGTGCACGCCTGCCGTAAGTGATTGAATGCCATCGCGGCTGGCGAACCGTCCCGGGGGCCGCAAGCCGAGGTGTCCCGAGGGGCGACCGCTCGATAGCAAGGTGCTGGAGGATCCGTGGACCTGTCCCTGTCGACTCGTACAGTCGGCGATCGTACGGTCGTCGAGGTCGGTGGCGAAATCGACGTATATACCGCGCCCAAGCTGCGCGAGCAGCTGGTCGAGCTGGTGAACGACGGGAATTTCCACCTCGTCGTCGACATGGAGGGCGTGGACTTCCTCGACTCCACCGGGCTCGGCGTGCTGGTCGGCGGCCTGAAGCGGGTGCGTGCCCATGAGGGCTCGCTGCGCCTGGTCTGCAACCAGGAGCGCATTCTGAAGATCTTCCGTATCACCGGCCTCACCAAGGTGTTCCCGATCCACACCTCGGTCGAGGAAGCGGTGGCGGCCACCGACTGACCCCGGGCCGGCCGACGTACCCCGGACCGCCGATCGGTCCGTGCCGTCCGGCCGGCCCTCGGCACGGGCCCGTGCGCGCCATGCGTCGTACGGATGCCCGTGTCACCCCCGCCCGTTCGGGCCCGCATGCCCGTTCCGGCAGCCGTGCACGGGCCGCAGTGCCCGCGGCGGACGCATTCATCGGGGGGTTCCGGGTTCTTCGGCGGCCCGGCCCCCCATCGCACGCCCGTAGTTCCGAGGGGGACGTATGGCCACCGTTGAACTCCGCTTCAGCGCGCTGCCCGAGCACGTCCGCACCGCCCGACTGGTGGCGGCGGCGGTGGCTCGCAGGGCCGGAGTGGACGAGGCCGTCCTGGACGAGGTCCGGCTGGCCGTCGGCGAGGCCTGTTCCCGTGCCGTGGGACTGCACCAGGCCGCCGGCATCACCGAGCCGGTGCGGGTGGCGCTGATCGAGGAGGAGAAACAGTTCTCCATCGAGGTCGGCGACGAGGCACCCCGTTCCGTTCCCGGCGACCGGGCCTCCGGTGGCGCGGCCGACGCGGACGTGGAGGCCGAGGAGGACGAGATGGGCCTCGCGGTCATCAGCGGCCTTGTGGACGACGTGGAGGTCACGGCCGGGGAGCACGGCGGGCTGATCCGCATGACCTGGCCGACGACCCCGCCCGGAGTCGCGCTCACCTGAGAGCCGCTCCGTCCGTGTGACGAAGTTCTGTGCAGCGAAGGGCCCCGCCGAGTGGGGCCCTTCGCCATGTCCGCACGTCCCCGCGGCCCTGTCACCTGCGGCCGGTCGTAAAGTGATCTCGTGCGATGTGTTTAGTGAATTGATTCACGATCAGTCGGGCGATAATTTGATCAAGTAAACGACCGCTGTCAATGCTTTTAGGGCATTACTGCTTTCGGGTTGGTCGGCCTGATCTCGATCATTTGCTGAAGAGCACGAGAAGGCCAATTCCGTTTACCGTCCCCTGTTTAGATCACTCGCGGGTACCTAGAATCCGTCCACATCTTGAGCTCAGCCCAAGCGTCAAGGAGGACGAATGGCGGGGCTTTCTACCCCTCATCAGTTGGGCCATCACCCCACAACCTTCGCAGCCGCAGTCCTGACCGACGACAACCGGGTCCTGGTGGCGGTCATCGCCGCCGTGGCGCTGGCCGCGCTCGTGGTCGCCTGGATCCTGGTCCGCCAGGTGCTCGCGGCCGGCGAGGGCACCGACAGCATGAAGAAGATCGCGGCGGCGGTCCAGGAAGGCGCCAACGCCTATCTGGGCCGACAGTTGCGCACGCTCGGCGTATTCGCCGTCGTGGTGTTCTTCCTGCTCCTGCTGCTGCCCGCGGACGACTGGAATCAGCGCGCCGGCCGGTCGATCTTCTTCCTGATCGGCGCCGCGTTCTCGGCGACCACCGGCTATATCGGCATGTGGCTCGCCGTGCGCAGCAATGTGCGCGTCGCCGCGGCGGCCCGTGAAGCCACTCCGGCGGAAGGCGAACCGGAAAAGGATCTCACCGCCGTCTCGCACAAGGCCATGAAGATCGCTTTCCGCACGGGCGGCGTCGTCGGCATGTTCACGGTGGGGCTCGGCCTGCTCGGCGCCTCCTGTGTGGTGCTGGTGTACGCGGCCGACGCGCCGAAGGTGCTCGAAGGCTTCGGTCTCGGTGCCGCCCTGATCGCCATGTTCATGCGTGTCGGCGGCGGCATCTTCACCAAGGCCGCCGACGTCGGCGCCGACCTGGTCGGCAAGGTCGAACAGGGCATTCCGGAGGACGACCCGCGCAATGCCGCGACCATCGCCGACAACGTGGGCGACAACGTCGGCGACTGCGCGGGCATGGCGGCCGACCTCTTCGAGTCGTACGCCGTGACCCTGGTCGCCGCGCTGATCCTCGGCAAGGCGGCCTTCGGCGACTCCGGACTGGCCTTCCCGCTCCTGGTACCGGCCATCGGCGTGCTCACCGCGATGATCGGCATCTTCGCGGTCGCCCCGCGCCGCAGCGACCGCAGCGGCATGAGCGCCATCAACCGCGGCTTCTTCATCTCCGCGGTGATCTCGCTGGTGCTGGTCGCGATCGCGGTCTTCGTCTATCTGCCCGGGAAGTACTCCGACCTCGACGGGATCTCCGACGCGGCCATCCGGGCCAAGGACGGCGACCCGCGGGTCCTCGCGCTCGTCGCGGTGGCCATCGGCATCCTGCTGGCGGCCGTCATCCAGCAGCTGACCGGCTACTTCACCGAGACCAACCGGCGTCCGGTCATGGACATCGGCAAGACCTCGCTGACCGGTCCGGCCACCGTGGTCCTCGCCGGCATCTCGATCGGCCTCGAATCGGCCGTTTACACCGCCCTGCTGATCGGCCTCGGCGTGTACGGCGCGTTCCTGCTCGGCGGTACGTCGATCATGCTCGCGCTGTTCGCGGTGGCGCTGGCCGGCACCGGACTGCTCACCACCGTCGGCGTGATCGTCGCCATGGACACCTTCGGGCCGGTCTCCGACAACGCCCAGGGCATCGCCGAGATGTCCGGCGACGTCCAGGGCGCGGGCGCGCAGGTGCTCACCAACCTGGACGCCGTCGGCAACACCACCAAGGCCATCACCAAGGGCATCGCCATCGCCACCGCCGTTCTCGCGGCGTCGGCGCTCTTCGGGTCGTACCGGGACGCGATCACCACGAACGTGCAGGACGTGGGCGAGAAACTCAGCGGCGCGGGCTCCCCGTTGACCCTGTCGATGGACATCTCGCAGCCCAACAACCTGGTCGGCCTCATCGCCGGCGCGGCGGTCGTCTTCCTCTTCTCCGGACTGGCCATCAGCGCCGTGTCGCGGTCGGCGGGTTCGGTGGTCTTCGAGGTGCGGCGGCAGTTCCGCGAGCACCCCGGGATCATGGACTACACGGAGCAGCCGGAGTACGGCAAGGTCGTCGACATCTGCACCAAGGACGCCCTGCGCGAGCTGGCCACGCCGGGACTGCTCGCCGTGATGGCGCCCATCTTCATCGGGTTCACGCTCGGTGTCGGCGCCCTCGGTTCCTACCTCGCGGGCGCGATCGGCGCGGGCACCCTGATGGCGGTGTTCCTGGCCAACTCCGGTGGTGCCTGGGACAACGCCAAGAAACTCGTCGAGGACGGCCACCACGGCGGCAAGGGCAGCGAGGCCCACGCCGCCACGGTCATCGGCGACACGGTAGGCGATCCCTTCAAGGACACCGCCGGGCCCGCGATCAACCCGCTGCTCAAGGTCATGAACCTGGTCTCCCTGCTCATCGCGCCCGCGGTGATCAAGTTCTCCTACGGTCATGACAAGAGCATCGGCATCCGGATCCTGATCGCGGTCCTCGCGCTGATCGTGATCGTCGGCGCGGTCTACGTCTCCAAGCGGCGCGGTATCGCCGTCGGCGACGACGAGGACAGCGCCGAACGGGTGGCCAAGCCGGCCGATCCCGCGGTGGTTTCGTAGGCGGTCTTACGCCGCCCACCGGCGCCTTCGCGAGAGGGTGCCGGTCAACGAGCGGGCGGACGACGTGTGCTGACACGCCGTCCGCCCGTTTCGTACGTCGGGGCGCCCACGGCCTGCCGTACGTCGGGGCGCCCACGGCCTGTCGTGCGCCGGAGCGTGCCGGCGTGTGCTCGGGGCCGGGATGTGCGCGCCGTCTCGTCGTGAGCCTTCTCTCCCCGGAGCGAATCTACCCAAAAGCTTATTTAATGGGTGCTTCCATGTGGGTGCTGTCCGTCCGCCGTGTAGATTCCGGGGGCCGAGAGCCATGGAAGGGACCGATCCGGTGAACAAGAAGCTCGCGGCCGCACTGTCCGGCGGTGCGGTACTGGTAGTGGCGCTGTCCGGGTGCAGCAGCAACAAGGGCACCGACCCGAAGCTGATCGCCTGGGCCAAGACCGTGTGCGACGCGGTGCCGGCGCAGGACGCGAAGATCAAGGCGGCGAACGAGGCGATCTCCACGACGGCCTCGGACACCACGAGTTCGGCCGCGACCATCCAGAAGACCGACTCCCAGGCCTTCCAGGACATGTCCGACGGCTACAAGGCGCTCGCCGCGGCCATCAGCAGCGCCGGTGCGCCCCCCGGGGTGGACGACGGCGCCAAGCGCCAGCAGAACGTCGTCACGACCCTCAACAGCCTCTCCGCGTCCTACGCCGCCCTGAAGAAGAAGGTCGACGCACTCGACACCAAGGACCAGGCGAAGTTCGCCTCCGGTCTGCAGGACGTCGCCTCCCAGACGACGCAGCTGGAGACGCAGAGCAAGAGCGGCACCGCGGCGCTGAACGCCCTGGAGCAGGGCGAGGTCAAGGACGCGATCGCCGAGCAGGCCAGCTGCAAGAAGGTCTCCTCGACGTCGTCGACGGGCGCGCCGGATACGGCGTCGGCCCCGGCTTCGACCTCGACGTCGTCGACCGCGGGCTGAGGCAGGGGCGGAACCCCGGAGGCCGAGGTCCGGGCCGGTGTCGGCGTGGGTGCCGGTGCCGGGGCGGGTGCCGGGGTCGGGCCGGGTCCCTGCGCCGGGCGGAGTTCGGCGGTCCGCGGCCGTGTGCTGAGCCCGTGGCCGGGGCCGGCCGCGGGCCACAATGGAGGGCGTGACTGACTCCGGCCTCGCCACCCTGCCCGCCTCCGACCGCCCCGACGTCGCCGCACGGCTGCGCACCGCCCTGCTGGGCTCCTCCTTCACCGCCGACGGCCTGCTCGACCTGCTCGGCGCGCCCGCCTACGCCGCGCTGGCCCGCAGCGAGACGGTGCCCGCGCTGCGCGCGACCCGCGGGGACACGCCCCTGGAGACGCTCGTCCGGCTGTTCCTCCTCCAGCAGCCCGTGCCGCACGCGCGCGTGGCCGGCGTCCTGCCCGTCGACGACCTCCTGGACAGCGGCTGGCTGACCCGCACGGGCGGCGACGAGGTCGCGGCCACCGTGGACGTACGGCCGTACGGCGGGCCCGACGGCGAGGACTGGTTCATCGTCTCCGACCTCGGGTGTGCCGTCGGCGGCGCGGGCGGCATCGGACGGCGCCACGAAGAAGTCGTCCTCGGCGTCGGCGGCGCGTCCACGACCCTCGCCGGCATCACCGTCCGCACCCCCGTCGCCGCCGCCCTCGACCTCGGCACCGGCTCCGGGATCCAGGCGCTCCACGCCGCCCAGCACGCCACGCGCGTGACGGCGACCGACGTCAACCCGCGGGCGCTGCACATCACGGCGCTCACGCTGGCGCTCTCCGGCGCACCGGCGGCCGACCTGCGCGAGGGCTCGCTCTTCGAGCCGGTCAAGGAAGATGAGACGTACGACCTGATCGTGTCCAACCCGCCGTTCGTGATCTCTCCGGGCGCCCGGCTGACGTACCGGGACGGCGGGATGAGCGGGGACGATCTGTGTCGCTCGCTCGTTCAACAGGCCGGGGAGCGGCTGAACGAGGGCGGGTTCGCGCAGTTCCTCGCCAACTGGCAGCACGTCGCGGGGGAGGACTGGCAGGACAGGGTCAGGTCGTGGGTGCCGCGCGGCTGCGACGCGTGGATCGTGCAGCGCGAGGTGCAGGACGTCAACCAGTACGCCGAGCTGTGGCTCAGGGACTCCGGCGACCATCGCGGGGACCCGGTGGAGTATCAGGCGCGGTACGACGCGTGGCTCGACGAGTTCGAGGCGCGCAAGGTGAAGGGGGTGGGATTCGGCTGGATCACGTTGCGCAGGACGGGGGCTGCCGTGCCCTCGGTCACCGTCGAGGAGTGGCCGCATTCGATCGAACAGCCGCTCGGTGAGACGATCCGCGCGCACTTCGACCGCCTCGACTACCTCCGTGACCACGACGACGCGGATCTCCTGGAAGGTCACTTCAGGCTCGCCGTGGAAGTGGTCCAGGAGCAGGTCGGGCTGCCCGGCGCCGAGGACCCCGAGCACGTGGTGCTGCGCCAGCACCGCGGGATGCGCCGCGCGACCAAGGTGGACACGGTCGGTGCCGGGTTCGCAGGGGTGTGCGACGGCACGCTGAGCGCGGGGCGGATTCTCGACGCCATCGCGCAACTGACCGGCGAGGACCCGGTGTTGCTGCGCGACCGCACGCCCGCGCAGATCCGGCTGCTGGTGGAGCAGGGGTTCCTGGAGCCGGCCGTCTGACGGACCGGAAGACGGGCTCGGCTGTCCGGCTGCCGGGCTGGGCGGGCCGGGGGACGATCCGCGGGTGGGCCGGCCTGCGGGACACGCCGAGAGAAGAAATGGCCGGAAGAATCTGGCCGGAACGTTCGCTCCGGCTCCCGGCGGCGGTCCAGGGGCTGTCCAGTGGCGGTCCATCGCCGGTCCCCCGCCGGTCCGCCCCTCGTCCGCCGATCGGATGTTCGAGGGCGTTCCGGCCGCTCGTTCACCTCGATTTCGCCCGTCGGCCCCCCGCCCGCCGCCCGCACGTGCCAGTCTCCGGGCGCTGGGCAGTCACGGGCGGCAGGGAAGGGGAGCGCGGACCATGGAGAGCGCACCGGCGATCTTCGCGGGGGCGGTGTTCGCCCTGTTCGGAGGCGCGCTGCTGGTGTGGACCGGCGTCCGGCTCCGGCGTGGCGAGCCCGTCGCCCAGGGTGTGAGTCAGGTCGCATCGGCGACCCTCGCGAGCCTCGCCGCGGTGATCGCGCTGGGCCTCGGGGCGTACTGCCTGACCCGCCTCTGAAGGCACCTCTCCGGTAATCGGAGCATCACGCTCCGGACAGGGTCCTGAGGGCGACTGGGGACTCCGGGCGGCAGGAATGGCGGTAGTCGGGTTACCGTTCGAGTGGCCGTTGTGGGCTTTTCCCGTTTGACACGGGGGCGGGATGTACCGTCACACTCCGCAGCGTCACCAAGTGAGCGGGCTCCGTGCCCGTGCCACGACCCCGGGAGCAAGGCCTGGGGAGGCCCCAGCGTCGACCGGAGAGAAGAGCGAAGTTGTCCCCGACCAGCGAGACCGCACAGGGCGGCCGCCGACTCGTCATCGTCGAGTCCCCTGCCAAGGCGAAGACGATCAAGGGCTATCTGGGCCCCGGATACGTCGTCGAAGCGAGCGTCGGGCACATCCGTGACCTTCCCAACGGCGCCGCGGAGGTGCCCGAGCAGTACACCGGCGAGGTCCGGCGCCTCGGCGTGGACGTCGAACACGACTTCCAGCCCATCTATGTGATCAACGCCGACAAAAAGGCGCAGGTCAAGAAGCTCAAGGACCTGCTGAAGGAGTCCGACGAGCTCTTCCTCGCCACCGATGAGGACCGCGAGGGCGAGGCCATCGCCTGGCACCTCCAGGAGGTCCTCAAGCCGAAGATCCCCGTCAAGCGGATGGTCTTCCACGAGATCACCAAGGACGCGATCCGGGCCGCCGTCGCCAACCCGCGCCAGCTCAACCAGAAGCTCGTCGACGCCCAGGAGACCCGCCGCATCCTCGACCGCC
Source organism: Streptomyces sp. NPDC090499 (assembly GCF_044769305.1). Classification (NCBI taxonomy): domain Bacteria; kingdom Bacillati; phylum Actinomycetota; class Actinomycetes; order Kitasatosporales; family Streptomycetaceae; genus Streptomyces; species Streptomyces sp. NPDC090499. Next base: position 120,282 of record NZ_JBIVXP010000023.1, on the reverse strand, counting down.
TCTACGGCTACGAGGTCTCGCCGGTCCTGTGGAAGAAGGTCATGCCGCGCCTGTCCGCCGGCCGTGTCCAGTCCGTGGCGACCCGGCTCGTGGTGGAGCGGGAGCGGGAGCGCATCGCGTTCCGGTCCGCCGAGTACTGGGACCTGACCGGCACCTTCGGGACCGGCCGGGCAGGGGACCCGAGCGACCCGTCCGCCCTGGTCGCCCGCCTCCAGGCCGTCGAGGGCAAGCGCGTCGCCCAGGGCCGCGACTTCGACTCGCTCGGGCAGCTCAAGACCGCGAACACCCTCCACCTCGACGAGGCGAACGCCCGCGCGCTCGCCGCCGCCCTGGAGAACACCCGGTTCTCGGTCCGTTCGGTCGAGTCCAAGCCGTACCGCCGCTCGCCCTACGCCCCGTTCCGTACGACGACCCTCCAGCAGGAGGCCTCGCGCAAGCTCGGCTTCGGCGCGAAGGCCACCATGCAGGTGGCGCAGAAGCTGTACGAGAACGGCTACATCACGTACATGCGTACCGACTCCACGACGCTGAGCGACACCGCGATCGCGGCCGCCCGCGCCCAGGTCACGCAGCTCTACGGCGCCGACTACCTGCCCTCGGCCCCGCGGACGTACGCCGCGAAGGTCAAGAACGCGCAGGAGGCGCACGAGGCGATCCGCCCCTCGGGTGATCGTTTCCGCACGCCCGCCGAGACCGGACTCACCGGTGACCAGTTCAAGCTCTACGAGCTGATCTGGAAGCGGACCGTCGCCTCCCAGATGAAGGACGCGACCGGCAACAGCGTCACGGTCAAGATCGCCGGCACCGCCGCCGACGGCCGGGACGTCGAGTTCAGCGCCTCCGGCAAGACGATCACCTTCCACGGCTTCCTCAAGGCCTACGTCGAGGGCGCCGACGACCCGAACGCCGAGCTGGACGACCGCGAGCGTCGGCTGCCGCAGGTCGCCGAGGGCGACCCGCTGTCCGCCGAGGAGATCACGGTCGACGGGCACGCCACCAAGCCCCCGGCCCGCTACACCGAGGCCTCGCTGGTCAAGGAGCTGGAAGAGCGCGAGATCGGCCGCCCGTCGACGTACGCGTCGATCATCGGCACGATCCTGGACCGCGGCTACGTCTTCAAGAAGGGCACGGCCCTCGTGCCGTCCTTCCTCTCCTTCGCCGTGGTCAACCTCCTGGAGAAGCACTTCGGCCGACTGGTCGACTACGACTTCACCGCCCGGATGGAGGACGACCTCGACCGCATCGCCGCAGGTCAGGCGCAGGCCGTGCCGTGGCTGAAGCGCTTCTACTTCGGCGAGGGCGGCGAGGACACCGCCACCGGCGGCGCGGCCGACGCGGGCAACGGCGACGGGGACCACCTCGGCGGCCTCAAGGAGCTGGTGACCGACCTGGGCGCGATCGACGCCCGCGAGGTGTCGTCGTTCCCGGTGGGCAACAACATCGTGCTGCGGGTCGGCCGCTACGGCCCGTACATCGAGCGCGGCGAGAAGGACGCGGAAGGCCACCAGCGCGCCGACGTGCCGGAGGACCTGGCTCCCGACGAGCTCTCCGTCGAACTCGCGGAGGAACTGCTCGCCAAGCCGAGCGGCGACTTCGAGCTGGGCGCCGACCCGGAGACCGGCCACCAGATCATCGCCCGGGACGGCCGCTACGGCCCGTACGTCACCGAGGTGCTCCCCGAGGGCACCCCGAAGACCGGCAAGAACGCGGTCAAGCCGCGCACGGCCTCGCTCTTCAAGACCATGTCCCTGGACACGGTCACGCTGGCGGACGCGCTCCAGCTGATGTCGCTGCCGCGCGTCGTCGGCGCCGACGCCGAGGGCCAGGAGATCACCGCGCAGAACGGGCGCTACGGGCCGTACCTGAAGAAGGGCACGGACTCGCGGTCGCTCACCTCCGAGGACCAGCTCTTCACGATCACCCTCGAAGAGGCGCTGGCGATCTACGCCCAGCCCAAGCAGCGCGGCCGGGCCGCCGCCAAGCCGCCGCTGAAGGAGCTGGGCACCGACCCGGTCAGCGAGAAGCCGGTCGTGGTCAAGGACGGCCGTTTCGGGCCGTACGTCACCGACGGGGAGACCAACGCGACCCTGCGCTCCGGCGACAGCGTCGAGACGATCACCCCGGAGCGCGGCTACGAGCTGCTCGCCGAGAAGCGGGCCAAGGCGCCCGCCAAGAAGACGGCGAAGAAGGCGCCCGCGAAGAAGGCCGCGGTCGCCAAGAAGGCCGCGCCGGCGAAGAAGGCGGCGGCCAAGAAGACCGCCACGAAGAAGACGACGACGGCCGCGAAGAAGGCGCCCGCCAAGAAGGCGACGGCCTCCAAGACGGCCACGGAGGACTGAGCAGGCTCGTCTTCGGGGCGGTCGTGGGCGGTCGTGGGCGGTCGTGCAGGTGTGAGCCGGCCGTCCCCGGACCGGCTCCGGGCGTCCCGGTACCGCTGGAGCGCCCTCAGGTCCTCACATCGGCTTCGCATTGTGCACGCCCCGGCATCAACTTGGTGTCGGGGCGTGCGTACCTGTGGACGGTCGCCGCGGGCTGTCGGTGGCTGCCGATAGGCTGAAAGCATGACGCGAGCCGAGCAGCCAACGGCCCCCCAGACAGACCCGGACGACGCGCTGGTAGCGGATTCCCGCGAGCGCGCCGTCCGCTCTCTGCTGCGCCGACCCGAACTGAGGCGCTTGTGGGGCGCCCAGCTCGTGAGCGGGATCGGTGACAGCCTCGCGCTGCTGGTGCTTGTCGTGCTCACGCTCCAGGCAGCCGTCGCCCAGGGCTCCTTCGGCGGCGGCTACCGCGGTGCCGCGCTCGCGGTGACCGTCGTCTTCGGGGTGCGCATTCTCGCCACCCTGCTCTTCGGCGCGGTCCTGCTGGGCCCGCTCACCACGCTGACCGCGCAGGACGGCCCGCTCGACCGCCGCTGGACCATGGTCGGCGCCGACGGCCTGCGCACCGTCCTGCTGATCATCGCGCCCCTGTGGATCGACTGGACCCCGGCGAACGCCCTGACGCTCGTCCTGGCGACGGCCTTCGCCACCGGGATCGCCGAGCGCTTCTGGACCGTCTGCCGGGAGAGCGCGGCCCCCGCGCTGCTGCCCGCCCCGCCCCCGGAGGGCGCGACGGTCCGGCCGCTGCCCGACCACCTGGACGCCCTGCGCCGCCTCTCGCTGCGGACGACGTTCCTCGCGATCCCGCTCGCGGCCGCCGCCCTGGTCGTCGCGTCGCTGGTCAACAACCTGCTGGGCACGGGCATCGCCTGGTTCGCCCAGCACCAGGCCGCCCTCGGCTCGTACCTGGCGGCCGGCCTGTTCGCCGCGTCCCTCTCGGTGCTGGTCTACCTGGAGGTGCCCGGCACCCGCACCCCGCGCGCGCGGTCGCCGCTGGAGGGCCTGCGCCGCCCCAAGACCGCCGACGGCACCGACACCGGCCGCACCGGCGCCATCCCGCTCCTGGTGCTGGCCTGCGCCGCGGTCGCCGGTGCCATCTCCGCCGCCGTGGCCGTGTCGGTGCTGCACGCCAGGGACCTGGGCGGCGGCCCGGTCCTGTACGGCCTGCTGGTGCTCGCCCTGACCGGCGGGGTCGCCGTCGGCATCCGTACGGCTCCCGCGCTGCTCCCGACGCTCTCCCGCCGCCGCCTGCTGTCCCTGGCGATCGCCTTCACCGGCATCGCGCTGCTGGCCGCGGGCCTGGTTCCCGACGTCACCACCGTGCTCCTGATCGTCGCGCTGGCCGGCATCGGCGCGGGCGTGGCCGCCAACACCGGGCACACCCTGCTCGACCAGGAGACCGAGGACTCCCGCCGGGCCCGGACGACCGAGCATCTGCACGCGGTGGTCCGGGTCGCCATAGCGCTCGGCGCGCTGGTCGCCCCGCTGGTGGCCGGGCTGATCGGACCGCACCGCCTGGAGAACGGCAAGTTCGTGTTCGCGCACGGCGGAGCCGCGTTCACGCTGATGCTGGTCGGCGCGCTGCTGCTGCCGGTGGCCGCGGTGGTGCTCGCCAAGGTCGACGACCGCGCGGGCGTACCGCTCCGCCACGACCTGCGGGACGCCCTGCTCGGCGGCGACGACCCGGCGCAGACACCCACGGCCAACGGCTTCTTCATCGCCCTGGAGGGCGGCGACGGCGCCGGCAAGTCCACCCAGGCCGAGGCGCTCGCCGAGTGGATCCGTGCCAAGGGCCACGAGGTCGTCCTCACCCGCGAACCCGGCGCCACCCCGGTCGGCAAGCGGCTGCGCTCCATCCTCCTCGACGTCTCGTCCGCCGGTCTGTCGCACCGCGCGGAGGCCCTGCTGTACGCGGCCGACCGTGCGGAACACGTCGACACCGTCGTCCGGCCCGCCCTGGAGCGTGGCGCGGTCGTCATCTCCGACCGGTACATCGACTCCTCCGTGGCCTACCAGGGCGCCGGCCGCGACCTGTCCCCGACCGAGGTCGCCCGCATCAACCGCTGGGCGACCGCAGGACTCGTCCCGCACCTGACCGTCCTGCTGGACGTGGAGCCGGAGACCGCCCGCGAGCGGTTCACCGAGGCGCCCGACCGGCTGGAGTCCGAGCCCGCCGAGTTCCACGCGCGCGTGCGGGCCGGCTTCCTCACCCTCGCCGCCTCCGACCCCGGCCGCTACCTGGTGGTCGACGCCGGCCAGGAGCCCGAGTCGGTGACCACCGTCATCCGGGCCCGGCTCGACACCGTGCTGCCGCTCTCCGAGGCCGAGGTCAAGGCCGCCGAGGAGGCGCGCAAGAAGGCCGAGGAGGAGGCCCGCCGCAAGGCCGAGGAAGAGGCCGCGCGCAAGGCCGAGGAGGAGCGCCTGGAGCGCGAGCGCCAGGAACAGCTCGCCAAGCTCCGTGCCGAGGAGGAGGAGCGCAAGCGCCGCGAGCTGGAGGAGGCGCAGCGCCGCGAGGCCGAACGGCAGGCGGAGGAGGCCCGGCTGCGTGCCGAGGAGGCCCGTCGCCGTGCCGAGGAGGAGCAGGCCCGGCTGCTCGCCGAGGAGAAGGCCCGCGCGGAGGCCGAGGCCCGCCGCAAGGCCGAGGAGGAACAGCGCCGCAGGCAGGCCGAGGAGGAGGCCCGGCTGCGCGCCGAGGCCGAGGAACGGCGCCTGGAGAAGCAGCGCAAGGCCGAGGAGGCCCTCCTCAAGGCCGAGCAGGCGCGGAGGGCCGCGGCGGAGGCGGCGGCAGCGGCCGACGTGGCCGCCCAGCAGTCCGCCGTACGGCAGCCGACGGCTCCGGGCGTCACACCGGAGGCGACGACCATGCCGACGCCGGTGGTGAAGCCGGACGCGCGTGACGACGAGACGAAGGTGCTGCGTCCGGTACGGGACGAGCAGGCACCCGCGGCCCGCGAGTCCGAGGCCGAGGTGACGGCGCAGCTGCCGCAGCCGCCGGTGCGGCCCGCGGGGGCGGCGGACGAGACGGCCGTGCTGCCGCCGGTACCGGCGGGTGCCGCGGACGAGACGGCGGTGCTGCCTCCCGTGGGCGCGGCCGAGGAGACCGCCGTACTGCCGCCGGTGCGGCCCGCGGGCGCGGCCGACGAGACCGCTGTGCTGCCTCCCGTGCGGGACGACGCGGAGGCGCCCACCGACGCCCCGGCGGACCGGATGCCGCCCGGCTTCTTCCGGGACGAGCGGGCGGGCGGGAACCCCGACGGCTCCGAGGGCCGCACCCGCGAGATGCCACAGGTCGACGCGGACGGCGCCGCCGAGGAGCCGGCGCCGCGCCGGCGCCCCCGGCCCGACTGGGCCGAGGAGACCCCGCTGGACGACCTGCCGTCGCTGGCGGACGAGCTGCTGGGGTCGTACGAGGAGCCGGAGTACGACGACGAGCGCGGCCGCCGGGGCCGCGGTCGGCGCGGCTGAGAGCTCGGGTGCGGCGGGGGCGGTGCGGGTCGGGATGCCGACCGGCACCGCCCCCGTTGTCAGTGGGCACCCGCACAATGGAGTCCGGACCGCAGAACCGGCGGACTTCGACGGCGGAAGCCGGTGCGCCCGGATCTTCCAACCGGTACGTACGGCGATATCGACATGACGAAAGGGCGGCGTGACCCATGACCGTGTGGGACGACCTCGTCGGGCAGGAGCGGGTGAGTGAGGTGCTCACCGCCGCCGCCCGGGACGCCGACGCCCTCGTCACCGCCGCCGCGACCGACCAGCCGCTGCCGGAGTCGTCGAAAATGACCCACGCCTGGCTGTTCACCGGCCCGCCCGGCGCCGGCCGCAACCAGACGGCGCGGGCCTTCGCCGCCGCCCTCCAGTGCGTGAGCCCCGACCGCGCCCTGGGCGGCGCCCCCGGCTGCGGCTTCTGCGACGGCTGCCACACCGCGCTGGTCGGCACCCACGCGGACGTCACGACGGTCGCCGCCGTCGGCGCCGAGATCCTGGTCAAGGACATGCGTGACACCGTCCGCAAGTCGTACACGTCCCCGGCGACCGGACGCTGGCAGATCATCCTGGTCGAGGACGCCGAGCGGCTGAACGAGAAGTCGGCCAACGCCGTCCTCAAGGCCGTGGAGGAGCCCGCCCCCCGCACGGTCTGGCTGCTCTGCGCGCCCTCGCTGGAGGACGTGCTGCCCACGATCCGCTCCCGCTGCCGCCACCTGAACCTGCGCACGCCCTCCGTGGACGCGGTCGCCGACATGCTCGTGCGGCGCGAGGGCATCGAGCCGCAAGCTGCCGCAGCCGCGGCCCGCGCCACCCAGGGGCACGTCGACCGGGCCCGCCGGCTGGCCACCGACCCGGCCGCCCGCGAGCGCCGCGCGGCCGTGCTGAAGCTGCCGCTGCGGCTGGACGAGATCGGCGCCTGCCTGAAGGCCGCCCAGGAGCTGGTGGACGCGGCGGCGGAGGACGCCAAGCAGCTCGCCGAGGAGATGGACGGCAAGGAGACCGAGGAGCTGAAGGCGGCGCTCGGCGCGGCCCAGGGCGGGCGCCTGCCGCGTGGCACGGCAGGCGTGATGAAGGACCTGGAGGACATGCAGAAGCGCCGCCGCACCAGGACCCAGCGCGACAGCCTCGACGTCGCCCTCACCGACCTGACCGGCTTCTACCGCGACGTCCTCGCGCTCCAGCTGGGCTCCAGGGTCGCGATCGCCAACGCGGACGCCGAGGACTCCCTGGAGCGGCTGGCCCGCGCCGGCTCGCCCGAGGCCACGCTGCGCCGGATCGAGGCGATCGCCGCCTGCCGGGACGCCCTCGACCGGAACGTGGCGCCGCTGCTGGCGGTGGAGGCGATGACGATGGCGCTCAGAGCGGGCTGACGACGGCATCCGGCGCGCCCCGACGTGCACGGCGTTGACCAGGGTCACCCGTACGAGCCACAGTCGCCGCGCACGGCACGGAGATCATTTTCCGGCGTTACGCTCGATTGATGCACACCAGGCGAATCACCCGCCGGACCCCAATTCGACCCCGGGCCCACACCCGGGCGATGGCGGCCGCTCTGCTCGCGGCCGCCGCCCTGCTCGCCTCCGCGTGCTCCTCCGCGGGGAACGCGTCGACGGCGACGTCGGCGTCCACGTCGGCCGGCACCGCCCAGCTGGCCGCACTTCCCCGCTCGACACCGTCCGCACTGGCGTCGTACTACGACCAGAAGCTCACCTGGCGCGACTGCGGCGTCCCCGGTTTCCAGTGCACGACGATGAAGGCCCCGCTGGACTACGCCGATCCCGGCGCGGGTGACGTCCGGCTGGCGGTCGCCCGCAAGAAGGCCACCGGCAAGGCGAAACCGCTCGGATCGCTGCTGGTCAACCCCGGCGGGCCGGGCGGCTCGGCGGTGGACTACCTCCAGCAGTACGCCGGCATCGGCTACCCCGCCGAGGTGCGGGCGCGCTACGACATGGTCGCCGTCGACCCGCGTGGAGTCGCCCGCAGCGAACCCGTCGAGTGCCTGGACGGGCCGCAGATGGACACGTTCAGCGAGACCGACATGACCCCCGACGACCAGCAGGAGACGGACCGCCTGGTCGCGGAGTTCAAGACGTTCGCGGAGGCCTGCGGGAAGCATTCGGCGCAGCTGCTGCGCCATGTCTCCACCGTCGACTCGGCGCGGGACATGGACATCCTGCGGGCGGTGCTCGGCGACCGGAGGCTGAACTATGTCGGGGCGTCCTACGGCACCTTCCTCGGTGCGACCTACGCCGGCCTCTTCCCGGGCCGGGTCGGCCGGATGGTCCTGGACGGTGCGATGAACCCGTCCCTGTCGGCGCGCGAGCTGAACCTCCAGCAGACGGCGGGGTTCGAGACGGCGTTCCAGTCCTTCGCCAGGGACTGCGCGAAGCGCACCGACTGCCCGCTCGGCGACAAGGGCAGCACGCCGACGCAGATCGCCGACAACCTTGCAACGTTCTTCAAGAAGGTGGACGCGCACCCCGTCCCGACCGGCGACCCGGACGGCCGCAAGCTGACCGAGTCCCTGGCGACGACCGGCGTGATCGCGGCGATGTACGACCAGGCCGAGTGGGAGCAACTGCGCGACGCCCTGCACACGGCGATGAAGGACAACGACGGCGCGGGTCTGCTCGCCCTCTCCGACAGCTACTACGAGCGGGACGCGGACGGCCGTTACTCGAACCTCATGTTCGCCAATGCCGCGGTGAACTGCCTGGACCTGCCGCCCGCCTTCACCAGCCCCGAGGGCGTCGAGAAGGCACTGCCCGAGTTCGAGAAGGCGTCCCCGGTGTTCGGCCCGAACCTGGCGTGGGCGTCGCTGAACTGCGCGTACTGGCCGGTTCGGGCCACCGGCGAGCCGCACCGGATCGAGGCGAAGGGCGCTGCCCCCATCGTCGTGGTCGGCACCACCCGCGACCCCGCGACCCCCTACCCCTGGGCCCAGTCCCTGGCCGGCCAGCTCTCCTCGGGCCGCCTCCTCACCTACGTCGGCGACGGCCACACCGCCTACGGCCGGGGCAGCACCTGCATCGACTCCGCGATCGACACCTACCTCCTCCACGGCACCCCGCCGGCGAAGGGAAAGCGCTGCTCATAGCCCCTGCGACCGCCCTCGGAGCCCCCGCTCCGGGGCGTGTACGGAGCACCCCCGGAAACTGTGTAGACTTACCGACGTCGCTGATCGCACCATAGTGCGGGCGACGCGCCGCTTTAGCTCAGATGGCCAGAGCAACGCACTCGTAATGCGTAGGTCTCGGGTTCGAATCCCGAAAGCGGCTCCACCAAACCCCAGGTCAGCCCTATGATCTGGGGTTTCTTGTTTCTGTCGACCTTGAGATCGGGGCTGATGGGACACCTGCGGCCTGTGCATCGCAATGCGTAGGTCTGAAGTCGGCGGCCGGTGGCCGCTGTGGAACATGGGGCTGTGACCTGGTCTTTTGATCCTTGCTGTAGATCCGCTTTGGCCCGGTCGGTTCGACGTGGTGGCCATTTGGCGGCCGAGCGTGCAGCGACCGTGCCGATGGCTCCCTGTTCAACCTTGCGGGTGGAGGTGTGCTGGCGCATGGGGTTTATGCCATCCGGACAATCGCGCGATCGGTGTCGGATCGGGAAGAAGGGAGCACCGACGGAAGTGCTCCCGTCGCACCGACGGAACGGCCGGCATCGTGGTCTCAGCCTTCCGGCAGCCGCATGCCTTCGTCCTGTCGTTCGTCGACCCGGCCACCTGTGGCGTGAACTGCGGCTGCCCGCGCTGCGGATCGCCCCCGTCACAGGACGGCTCCCCGCCTCCGAGGAGCGTTGGTGCGTGGAGCACTTCGTGCCGGCGGCTCCCGCGGCGGGCGTCTGGCCCTGCGATGCCCGCGCTCTGCTACCGGGAGAGGAGATGCGTAGTCTCTGTGGGCAGTCTGCGGGGCATGCCCCCATTTCGGCAGCGCGGATCTCAGGACCGAGCGCTCATCTCGGCGTCTGAGAACTCGTCGGCCCTGGGAGCTGGGACCGACACTGTGCTGTTGAGGATCACGTCCAGGGTCTGGCGGACCTCGCGGCCGGGGCCGACCGCGAGCCCCTCCCCCAGCCGGCGGACGAGACGCGTGTACACCGCGTGGGCGTCATGGGTGCGGCCCTCGTCGTGCAGCGCCGACATCAGAAGGGCGACTCCGCGTTCCCGGAGCGGATGCTCCCCGACGTGCCGTAGCAGGTGCGGGATCACTCTGCTGCCGTTACCGGTCGCGATCGACAGGGCGAAGTATTCCTCGGCCGCGATCGCCCGCTGCTCCTCCAGCGCCGCCGCATGCGAGGCGAATCTCGGCACGTCGAGCCCGTCGTACACGCCACCGCGCCACAACGCCAGCGCGCGTTCGTACAGGCCGCGGCTCGACTCCTGCCGGCCGAGAGCCTTCGCTGACTCCGCCTCGGAGCAGAGCCGGGAGAACACGACGTGGTCGATCCGTTCGACCTCAATGCCGAACACGTAACCGTCGCGAACCCGATCGAGACGTACATCTCCGGCGCACGAGGACGCGATCGCGCGCCGGATGGAGCCGAGGCAGTTCATCACCTGCTCGCGTGCGGTCCGTGGGGGGCCGTCGTCCCACATCGCGTCGATGAGCGTATTTGTGGAAATGAACGCGTTCGGTCGCGTCAGCAGAGCGGAGAGAATGACCCACTCTCGCCTGCGATTCACACCGATACTGGACCGGAGAGGCTCGGCGTAGGGCTGCCCGAGAATCCCGAAATCGGGCATCGGTCATCCTTTCGGCAGGGAGTGGAGCCAAAAGGCGCGTCGAATGCCGATAAAGCCACGCGTGCGCGCCTGCGAAATTATATGCAGCGCGGGATTCATTTCTGCGCCCGAGTATGACTCTTTGGCATTATTTGGGGTTTTCTTGACGCCCTCCTCCCGGGCGATGGCCTGGCGATGGGGCGGCGATGGAGCGAGCTGCCATCTTCGTGCGCATCGGCTCACTGGCAGGGAGAAGGACCGCCCTATGGATCAGATGGTTCTGAAAGCGCAGCAATGGGTCAATGCAACATACAAAGGTGTATCCGGATACAACCCGTGCACCGAGAACGGAATGACGGGCTGGGAGACGATCTACTGCCTCACCCGGGCGCTCCAGCACGAACTCGGCATCACCACGCTGTCCGACAACTTCGGGCCGACGACGTGGGCGGACCTGAACGCCTACGGCCCGGTCGGGCGGGACTCCGGCAACATCAACATGCGGACGATCGCCGAGGCGGCCCTCTACTGCAAGGGCTACAGCGGCGGGGACATCGACGGTGGCTTCAACGTGGACACCGGCGCCGGCCTGACCGCGCTTGTGGCGGACATGGGCCTGCCGGGCCCGCAGCAGCCGGACTCCCAGATCTACAACGTGGAGCCGAAGGTCTTCAAGGCGCTGCTGACCATGGACGCGTACGTGCTCACGTCCGGCGGCTCCAGCATGATCCAGACGTGCCAACGGTGGCTCAACGACGCGTACTACGGGAAGGGCCAGTTCTTCATCGGGCCGTGCGACGGTCACTTCTCCCGCAATGTGCAACAGGCCCTGGTTCTGGCAATCCAGTATCAGATGGGCCTGACGGACAGCCAGGTGACCGGCTCCATCGGCCCGACCACCGAGGGGGCGCTCAAAACGACCGCCTACGTGTCCAACGGCTCGCAGGACTCGGGGGACGCCGGATGGGTCCGGTTGTTCCAGTGTGCCGTCGCGTTCAACAACTACGACAACCACTGGGGGGACGGCGGCGGGACGTTCACCTCCGATCTGGCCTTCACGGTGACGCGCTTCCAGCAGTTCTGTTCGCTCGACGCCACCGGTGCCGCTGACTACGAGACCTGGATGTCACTGCTGGTCTCGACCGGGGACCCAGACCGCAAGGGCACCGCCTTCGACTGCATGTATCCGCTGAACGCGACGACGATCCAGACGGTGAAGGACAACGGGTACTCCACCGTCGGCCGCTATCTCATAGGCGGCACGAACAAGGTTCTGACCAACTCCGAGATCGCGCTCATTTTCGACAACGGACTCTCCCTCTTCCCGATCTATCAGGACGAGGGAAACGCGCTCAGCGACTTCAGTAACCCGCAAGGTGTGGCAGCCGGAAATGACGCTGCCGAAGCAGCGATCTCCTTCGGAATTCCGTACGGCACCGTCATCTATTTCTCGGTCGATTTCGACGCGACCGACGACGACATCACCAGCGCGATCATTCCGCACTTCCAAGGAGTCCGTGACGGAATAAGCGCGATGGGCAGCCAGTATGCGATCGGTGTGTACGGATGCCGCAACACCTGCATCCGCCTCGCGGCCGAGGGGCTCACCACCCGAAGCTTCGTCAGCGGCATGTCGACCGGCTACAGCGGCAATCTTGGTTACCCGCTCCCGGACAACTGGGCCTTCGACCAGATCAAGGACTTCACGCTGGCCTCCGGCACCAGCGGCGCGGTGGAGATCGACAACGACATCGCCTCCGGCAGGGATCCCGGCATCAACAGCGTGACCCGGCCGCGTGATCCCAACGACGCCTTCTACACCTATCTGATCTGGCTGGAAGCCAGAGCGGGCCAGTGGATCGACCAGGGGCACACCGACCGGTCCGCACCCGAATTGGTCGCCCAGTACCTCCGGGCGCGCGACGGGCTCTACAAGTTCACGGGTTCCGACACGGTCTTCGGTTCGCTCGACCAGGATTTCATCGACTTCGTGAACGCCTATCCCGACGAACCGTTCGCAGCCCCGTTGCGCGACCCCGACCTGCTGTGGGACTCCGACATCGATCACTTCGGCGCGTCTTTCGGCGCCGTGCTCACCACCGGTCTCCCGGGCGACCTCACCACGGCCAACCTTGCGGACTTCGGCAGCTGGGGCGGCGATCTCGTCAGTGTGCTGGGACAGTTCCACCAGAGCGGGCTGTCCGACGACCAGGCGTACGACTTCGCCGCACAGAAGATCGCCGGCAAGGGCGACGACACGAACTTCTCGCTTGGCGACTTCCTCGCCGACATCGACGCATGGGTCCTTGGCAACGTCACCCGGCAGGGCTCCAGTCAAGCTCTGTCGACGGGTATCAAAGCGAACTACGCTGGGCCGGCCACGTCTTCCGCACGGCGCCAGGCGTTCTACGCGCTCCGGTTCGGCAGTTCGACCGACACCCTGGCCTCGGCTCTCGTGAACGCCATGATCGGCGGCGACTCCGCGGCGGAAATGGTCGGCATTCGAGCCGCCTTCTGGTTCGAGAACTTCGGATCGGCGAGTTGCCCGTCCCCTGAGTTCATGTCCAGCGACTCGGTGACCGGTGTGGGCAAGGCGTTCCGTGACGCCATCATCCAGTACTGCTCCTGAAGCGAGGGACTTGACATGAATGACTCGAAGGTCACCCGTCGGCAGGTGCTGGTCCTCGGAGGTCTCACCCTGGGCGTGGGCACTGTCACCGTCACCGGCCTGAGCCGCCCGGCATGGGCCGACTCCGCCCCCGATGCGGTGCTGGTTCCGGTCGGCGCGAGCCCGGTGGCGGTCCTGCCGGGTGTCGGCGTCCAGCCGGCCGCGTTCCCAAGACAGCTGGCCGTGCAGGTAAAGCACGCGGGCGCGGACCTCCCGGCCGGAACCGAGGTGGCTCTCACCTACGATCCCCGCCTGTACTCCCCCCTGCCCGCAGCGGTGGCCACGGTCGGCGACCGCCTGCTGAGCACCACGAGCAGCACCACCACCAATCCCAGGACGGCGCTCGCGACCTGCACGGTGACCCTGACCGAACCGGTCGCCGCAGGCAGTGATCCGGTGGTCGTCGTGGGCACCGCATACCCGGTGCTCTATCCGCGTGACCTGGTCGTCGGGCCCGCGGACGCGACCGCCGCCGTGGGCCGAAAGAACGTGAAGCCGAGCGGGCGGCTCAGCCTGCGGCCCCGTCGGCCGGGCACGTTCGGCGGTGTCGCCACACCCTGGGGACTGGAGGTCAGCGGTGTGTGGACCCGTTACGAATGGGCGAACGGCAAGCGCTGGTACTACTTTCCCGTACAGATCACCTTGCAGAGCGTCGGACCGGGCCCGGTCCCCGCGGTCGCGGCCTTCTCCATCGCACTGGATCCCCAGGTCGTGCGCGACGTCAGTGTCACCACCGCCCGGCTCAATCACAGGACGCACGACGCGGGCATACGGCTTCTGTCGCAGACACGGACCGCGTCGCTAATCGAGACCCGTTGGAGCACGAGGACGAAACTCAAGCCCGGTGAACGGCTCGACCTCGGCCTGGAGGTCAGGACCCGGAGGCCCAGGGGTGATCTGCCGACGATCAAACATCCCTCGGTAGGGTTGATCGATATGGGCAACCACGTCACCCAACGACAGACTGGCCAGACCTCGATGTCGCGTACCGATGCGGTGTGGGAATGATCAGTGGTTATGCCTGCATCCTGCCTGGAGTGATCGCCGTCGGCTGGATCTTGTCGTGGTGGGGAGCGCGGTGGATCCGGTGGAGCCTGCTGGCCACCGGCGTCGTTGTGTCCATGCTCGTCTTCGTCATGGGGTTCCATGTGTCGTCGCCGCCCCTCAGTCCGGACAGCGGCTGCACCCGCGAACAGGTGCAGTGCATGGACGGGCGTCCGATCCCCTGGCTGGAGGCCGGGCTGTTCGGCTTCGCATGCTGCGTGCTGTTGCTGATCGTCACGACCGTGGCCGAAATCGTCATCCGGCTCGAAAACCGGTCCTCGGTGGAATCACCACACTGATCTCCGGGCGCTCCAGCGGGAATTCAGCACTTCCCGCTGGAGGACCCGGAGTTCAACTGTCGGCGGATGACAAGACTCCCTGGTCATCGAAGGGGATACGGCTGTTCGTCCGCGACGAACGCACGCACCCGGGCGCCAGGCAGGGAACGTCCTCCGGCTCACCGAGGCGGGCCAGGAGAGCGATGCCGACGTCCACGGTCAGCGTGCTGGTGCTGGTGCGGGTCAGAAGGCGGCCCAGAGCTCGGGCTGCCGTTGTGTTTTCCAGGGGCAGATCGGCCTTCGCAGCCCGGACATGACGATCCCGAACGTCCAGTGTGTGCAGCCTGTGGTGGATCTCGTCGGCGGCGCGGACCGTGTCCGCATGGGACAGCAGCGGAGCGAGGATCTCGCGCACGCCTGCTTCTGCCTCGCGCCGACCCAGTCTCGCGCGCCTTTGTGGTGAGTCGGGCAAGAGGTAACCGCCGTGAGGCAGCCGACCGTCGGGATCCGACTGGTACAGGCGCAGTGCGTATGCGTACAGGGAGGGCCGACGGGCGGAGACTTCACCACTTGCCTGGGCGCTCGCTCACCGCATCGGGTGGCACGGGGCAACCTGCTGCATATGCTCTGATCAGGCACAACGTCACTACGCGGCACGGCGGAACACCACGCAACACGATCCCTGACGGTCTCGTAATGCGTAGGTCTCGGGTTCGAATCCCGAAAGCGGCTCCACGGAAGGCCAGGTCAGACTGTTGTCTGCCCTGGCCTTTTCTCGTTTGGTCCCGCACCGGCCCCGGCCCGGCTACGGAGTCAGCCCCGCCTTTTCGCAGGCGGATCGCAGGTGGGGCGTGCATATCTGGGCGATGGTGTACATGCCGTCCTTGACGAGGGTCTGCCGGATGTTGGCGGTTGTCACGGCCACGGGGGTCAGGAGCACGGACGGGATGCGGCGGGTGGTGGGGCTGTCGGTCGTCGTCGTGGCGATGGTGTGCAGCTGCTCGCCGCGGCCCAGAGCGACGGCCATGGCAGCGGCTGCCTCGGCCTCGGCGCGGAAGGACTTGTACACCGTCATGGTCTGCTCGCCGTTGACGATGCGCCGCACCGCCTCGAGGTCGGCGTCCTGGCCGGTGACCGGTGGAAGGCGCCGGACATGGGCGCTCTTGAGCGCGGAGACGGCGCCTGCGGCGATGGCGTCGTTGGCGGCCAGGACGCCGTCGATCCGGCCCGGGCCCAGGGCCGAGATGGCGGCGGTCATGCTGGCATTGGCGTTGTCGGTGCTCCAGCCCGGGGTGTTGTAGGACCGGCCGATCCGCACCTTGCCCTGCAGGACGGAGAGAGCACCTCTCTTGTACGACGCGGCGTTGGAACTGGTCGGGTCGCCGTTGAGCATGACGACGGTCCTGTCCTCGGACGGCGCGGGCATGGCCTTCAGGAGAGCCTGGCCCTGCAGCGTGCCTACCTCTACGCCGTCGAAGCTGACGTAGCCCGAGATCGGGCCGTCGGCGAGCCTGTCGTAGGCGATGACGGGCACGCCCGCGTCGTGCGCCTCCTGGACGGTGGAGCGCAGCGCCCGGTGGTCGGTGGCGCCGAGGACGAGGACCCGGACCCCCTTGGTGATCATGGCGATCACCTGCTGCCGCTGGGCGGTCGGGTCGTCGTCGGCGTTCGCGTAGGCGACCTCGCAGTGCGGGCAGAGCTGTTTCACCCGCTGCTCGAACAGCGGCTTGTCGGAGTTCTCCCAGCGTGGCACCACCCGGCTCGGCAGCAGCAGGCCGACGGTGAAGCTGTCCGGGGTGGCTGTCCCGTTTCCTGTACATGCGGCCGAAGCCACGGTCAGCAGGCCTGCGAGCAGCGCGCCGACGGCATACCGCGCACGAGTCGCCACGTGTTGCCTGCGATACGTCATGATCGGTCACCGCCCTCGGTTCCCGGATCGTCCGCGCCCACAGGAGCGGGTTCACGACGCGGTACCGCTATCTCGCTGCACACCTGCTTGCCGCCGGCCATCGGCACGGTGCCGAAGGACTCCGACACCGCCTCGACCAGGAGCAGGCCGCGGCCGCCGGTCGACTCCCAGTCCACGATCACGGGCCTCGCGGGCGCCCGGGGAGAGGAGTCGCTCACGCAGACACGCACCCGGCCACCGCGGAGCGTCAGTTCGAGACGGACCGGACCCTGGGTGTGCACCAAGGCGTTGGTGACGAGTTCGGACACCACCAGAAGCACCGGGTCGGTGGCCTCCTCGACCCTCCAGCGGCGCAGCGTCCGCGCGGTGAAGCGGCGGGCGTGCATGACGGCGTCGGGCAGCCGCCACACGGCCCAGCCCGAGCGGATGGGCCGGGTCTTCATGCCGTCGTAGCGCAGCAACAACAACGCCACGTCGTCCTCACGACGACCGTGGTCGCCCAGCAGGTCGTCGGCCACCCGCCCGGGATCCGACGGGTCGGCCGCGGCGAGGACGGCGCGGGCGCGGCGCATGCCCTCGTCCAGGGGCAGATCGGCGGCCTCGACCAGTCCGTCGGTGACCATGGCGAGCAGCATTCCGGGCGCCAGTGCCACCGCTGTCATCGGGAAGTCCGCCTCCATGGAGATGCCCAGCGGAAGGCCGCCCTCGACCTCGACCTCCTCGGCGCTGCCGTCGGGATGGCGCAGCAGCGGCGCGATGTGCCCGGCCCGGACGAACAGGACGTCGCCCTCGTCCATGTCCAGTTCGGCGTAGCAGCAGGTGGCGAACAGATCCGTCTCCATGCCGACGAGGAGGCGGTTGGCATGCGAGACGACCACGTCGGGCGGGTGGCCCTCCACCGCGTACGCCCTGACCGCGGTACGCATCTGTCCCATGATCGTCGCGGCTGCGGCGCTGTGGCCCTGCACGTCGCCGATGACCAGCGCCACCCGGTCCTCGGAGAGTGCGATCACGTCGTACCAGTCCCCGCCCACCTGCAGCCCTCGGCGGGCGGGCAGATAGCGGGCGACGGCGATCCCGCCGGGAAGCTCGGGCAGGCGCCGCGGCAGGAGGCTGCGCTGCAACATCGTCGCGAGTTCTTGTTCGGCGTCGTGGGCGTGGGCGCGGGTGAGGGCCTGGCCGGCCAGGGAGGCGGTGGCGGTGAGCAGCGACCGTTCCTCGGGGAGGAACTCGTGCGGCCGGTCCCAGCCGATCAGGCACACGCCGACGGCCCGGCCCTTGGGCGGCAGCGGCAGGACGGCAAGGCCTCCCGGGCCGATGCCGTCGAGTCCCGGTTCGACGGCGGTGCCCGCCGGCCACAGGTCCATACGTCCGTCGCGCAGGGCCGTCTGGAGGGTGGGCAGGGCACTGAGGGGTGCGTCGGGCCACTCCGAACGCCACTGGCGACGCCAGGTCTGCGGCCAGGCGTCGGGCTGGGGCGGGTCGAGCAGGGTGACCTGGAGCCGTTCGTCCTGCAGCTCGGCGAGCGCCACCCGGTCGGCGCCCACGGGTTCGCGCAGGGCGTGGGCGACCACGTGGCTGACGTCACGCACGGTGGCGGCCTCGTCGAGTGCGGCGGTCAGCCACTGGATCCGGGAGACGTCGTCGGCCCCCCGGTGCAGGACCGAGGTCGCCGTCACCACACCCAGCACCTGCTCCGGCCGGCCGTCCGTACCCGCCGTCACGCGGCACCTCAGGCTCAGCCAGCGCATCTCACCGGTGGGGCAGCGGACGCGGAAGTCCAGTTCCCGTCGGCCGGAGGTCCGGGGGGACGGCTCCAGCACCGACATCAGCGCGGACAGGTCTTCCGGCAGCGCGTGCGCGAGCAGGGAGTCCGCCTTGCCGTCGAAGTCGTCCGGCCGGATGCCGACCAGCTCGCGCAGCGTCTCGTCCGCGTCGATCACGCCGGTTTCCGGCACCAGGACGAAGGAGCCGACGCGCATGCGGCGCAGTGCGGAAGCCAGAGGTGCCGACGGCGGTCCTCCTTCGGCCTCCGCCTCCAGTACGCCGGCGACCGCGTGGGCGTAGCGCTCCAGGAAGCGCTGCTGCTCGGCTTCGAAGCCGTTCTCGCCGGTGCCCACCACGACGAGGCAGCCGAGCCGTCTGCCCTCGGTGCCCAGGGGCAACGCGCCGAGTGACGTGCGGGCTCGCGGCGGCACCGGACCTCCCTCGGGACAGGAGGCGAGTGCCGCAGGGCCGAGCCAGACGGGGTGGGCGGCGCGGAAGGCGCGGGCCGCGGGCGAGCCGCCGGACACGGCCAGGCGCTCCGGCAGTCTGTACTCGACGGGGGCGCATCCCGCCGTGTCCACCGACCGAAGGTCACCGGAATCCGCGCCGGGCACGTCGGGCACATAGAGCACGGCCATCGCCGTTCCGGCGAAGGCCAGGGCGTGGACGCCCACGGGAACCCCCGGCCCCGGTGGTGCGTCGATGTCGGCCGTCCCCGGTTGTGAGAGTCCGGCCCGGGCGCTGCCGTGGTGAGGCATGTCCGCAGCCACCTCCCGTCCGCGCCGAGGGTGCCGATCGGAGGTGCCGACCTGCTGCCACTGCGCACTCCCCTTCACCAGAATCACACAGGGGGGCGAATGGGACATATTGACATCGTGTCGGCTGGGTGATAGCGGGTTCGCGGTTCGCCATGGCCGGTGTCACACTGGCGAAGCGGTCGCTTTGCGGCTTCTACCCGGTATGCGCGGGTGCGGGCCGATTCTGCCTCGCTCCGGCGGGCCGTGCCGCTGCACCGCGGTCGCAGCCGCACGGCTTCGGGGAGGAGGGAGGCCTCGCGCATGAACGCCCGCGTCCGGGACACCGCCCTGGCCCTTGCCGCGCTTTCCGCGGCCGTGTCCCTCACCGCCTGCGGATCGGATGCCGGGAACACCTCCGGCGGTGGGAGCGCGCGGACGATCGGCGTGCTGCTGCCGGACTCCACCACCGCCCGCTGGGAGGTGTGGGACCGGCCCCTGCTGGAACAGAAGATCCGGGAAGTGTGCGGCGACTGCACGATCGAGCACGCGGACGCCAAAGGTGACGTGGCCGTCCAGCAGGAACAGATGGACTCGTCGATCGCCCATGGGGTCGATGCCATCGTGCTGGCGGCCGTCGATGCCAGGGCCCTGGGTGCCTCGGTGGGAAGAGCGGCTGCCGCGCACATCCCGGTCATCGCCTACGACCGCCTCGCCGAGGGCCCGATCTCGGGCTACGTCTCCTTCGACGGCCAGGAGGTCGGCAGGCTCCAGGGCAAGGCGCTGCTGACGGCGATGGGCGCGAAGGCGCACGGCGGCCGGATCGTGATGATGAACGGCGACCCCGGCGACCCCAACGCGCTGTCGTTCAGGCAGGGCGCGCTCTCCGAACTCCAGGGGAAGGTGACGATCGCCAAGCAGTACGACACACCGCAGTGGAGCACCGAGACGGCGGACCTGAACATGGCCGCTGCCCTCTCCGCCCTGGGCGCCGACGGAGTCGACGGCGTCTACGCCGCCAACGACGGGCTCGCCGCCGGCAGCATCGCCGCCCTCAAGGCCGACGAGGTCGACCCGTTGCCGCCCGTCACCGGGCAGGACGCCGAGCTCGCAGCCGTACGACGCATCGTCGTCGGCGACCAGTACATGACGGTCTACAAGCCCTTCGGGCCCGAGGCCGCCGCGGGCGGCGCCATGGCCGTGGCAGCCGCCCGCGGCCAACGCCTCGACCAGGTGGCCACCAGGCGGGTGAAAACCCGCAACGGCGCGGAGGTTCCGGCCGTGCTGCTCACCCCGGTGTCCGTGACCCTTGCCACCATCAAGGACACCTTGGTGAAGGACGGCGTGTACACGCTCGGGCAGATCTGCGCCCCGCCACTCGTACGCGACTGCCACCGGGCCGGACTGACCTGACAGGCGGGACCGGCCGCCCCGGCCCCCGGAAGGAGACGATTCCCTTGCCGCCTCCCTTGCTCGCCCTGCACGGCGTGTGCAGGCGCTTCGGAGTCATCGAGGTCCTCCGGGACATCGAGCTGGAAATCCACGGCGGCGAGGTCCTTGCCCTGCTCGGCGACAACGGAGCCGGCAAGTCCACCCTGGTCAAGGTGATCTCCGGGGTCGCTCCCGCGGACCGGGGCAGCATCGAATGGGACGGCCGGCCCGTTCACATCCGGCGTCCCCAGGAGGCCCGCGACCTCGGCATCGCCACCGTCTACCAGGACCTGGCGCTGTGCGGAAACCTCGACGTCGTCGGCAACCTCTTCCTCGGGCGGGAGATCCGCAGGTTCGGCTTCCTCGACGAGGTGGAGATGGAGCGCCGGACCGCGCAGCTGTTGGAACGGCTCACCCGGAGTGTTCCCGACCTGCGCGGACCCCTGGTGTCACTGTCCAGCGGCCAGCGGCAGACCGTCGCCATCGCCCGCTCGCTTCTCGGCGACCCGCGCGTCCTCCTGCTGGACGAACCGACCGCGGCGCTCGGGTTCGAGCAGACCACCGAGGTACTCGACCTCGTCGACCGGCTCCGCGACCAGGGCCTGGGGATTCTGCTCATCAGCCACAACATGGGGGATGTGAAGGCCCTCGCGGACCGGGCCGCCGTGCTGCGGCTCGGCCGCAACAACGGCTTCTTCGACGTGAGCACCACCTCCCAGGAGCAGATCGTCTCCTCCATCACGGGCGCCACGGAGAACGTGCCCCGCCGGCCGGCCGCCCCAGAGGCCGAGTGGTGAAAGGGAAGCGTGACATGCCGGACGAGAGGCGGGCGGATTCCGCGGCAGCCACCGCGAAAGCCGGTCAGCGCCATGCCGGGCGGGCCGTCAGCCGCGCCGCGGCGGGCTGGATCGCCGTCCGGCGGCGCAGGCTGGGCGCCGGTGAGCTCGGCTACCTTCCCGTCACCCTGGTCCTCGCCGCGGTCTGGATCATCTTCCAGAGCCTGGATTCCACCTTCCTCTCACCCCGCAACCTGTCCAACCTCAGCGTGGACATCGTGGGTACGGGCTTCATCGCGGTCGGCATCGTCTTCGTGCTGCTGCTCGGTGAGCTCGACCTGTCGGTCGGCTCGATCAGCGGGTTCGCCGCCGCGGTCTTCGCGGTGCTCAACGTCGACAACGGCGTGCCGGAATGGCTCGCCCTGATCGCCGCGGTCCTCACGGGCACCGCGGCGGGCACGGCCCAGGGGTACTCCATCGCCAGGACCCGGGTGCCGGCCTTCGTGGTCACCCTCGCCGGGCTGCTGACGTGGAACGGTCTCATGCTCGCCATCCTCGGCACCAGCGGCACCATCAACCTCGACGAGAACGGGCTCATCGCCCACCTCACCGGCTACTACTTCACCAACGCGGGCGTCGGCTACGCGGTGGCGGCACTCGCCACGGCTCTGGTCTTCCTCGGCTCCTATCTGGACAGACGCCGCCGCAGGGCCGTCGGTATGCCGCACCGCCCGCTGCACACCCTCGCGGTGCGCACCGGAGCGGCGGCGGTGATCGCGTTCGGCTCCGCCTACCTGCTGAACCAGTTCCAGGGCCTGCCGCTGGCCCTGCTGATCTTCCTCGTCACGGTGGCCGGCCTCGACATCGTGCTCCGTCGCACGCACTACGGCCGCAGGGTCTACGCACTCGGGAGCAGCGTCGAGGCGTCCCGTCGCGCCAGCCTCAACGTGACCGCCGTACAGACGGCCGTGCTCGCGGTCTCCGGCACCCTGGCGGCGACCGGCGGCCTGTTCCTGGCCTCGCGCATCACGTCGGTGAGCCAGAACTCCGGCTCCGGCGTCCTGCTGCTCAACGCCATCGCCGCCGCTGTCATCGGCGGTACCAGCCTGTTCGGAGGACGCGGTACGACCTGGTCCGCCGTGCTCGGCATCCTGGTCATCCAGTCGATCGCCTCGGGTATGGCCCTCACCGACACCCCCACCGCCGTCCAGCTGGTGATCACCGGCGGGGTGCTCTTCGTCGCGGTGGTCCTCGACTCACTGTCCCGGCACACCCAGCAGGCGCACGGGCGGGCCTGACCCTTCACCGGAGGAGCGGGGGACGCTCCCATAGGTACGTATATTGGACAAAATGATAGATGTCGGCCGGGTGGCGTGTGTCTGCCGGCCGAGTGAGGCTGCCGTCGGACGGCAGGAGCTTCGGGACCCAGCGCGAGGAACGTACCGATGAGACGCAGACCCGTCCTCCGCGCCACCGCCTCCGCCCTCTCCGCGCTGGCGCTGCTCAGCGCCTGCGGCGGCGGCTCCGGCGGCACGGCCACGTCGGGCGGCGACAAGCCGCTGGTCGGCGTCGACTACCCGCGCTCCGACACCGATTTCTGGAACGCGTACATCAAGTACACGCCGGAGTACGCCAGGCAACTCGGCCTCTCGCTGAAGACCACCAACTCGCAGGACGACGTCGCCAAGGTCGCCGCCAACGTGCAGACACTCATCCTGCAGGGCGCCGAGGGCATCGCGATGGCGCCGCAGAGCACCTATGCCATCGCGCCGATCCTGACGCAACTGCAGGCGGCGAAGATCCCGGTCGTCACCATCGACACCCGCCCCGACACCGGCAGGGTCTACATGGTGGTCCGCGCCGACAACCGTGCCTACGGCGAGAAGGCGTGCAAGTACCTGGGCACCGAGCTGGGCGGCAAGGGCAAGGTGGTGATGTTGCAGGGCGACCTCTCGTCGATCAACGGCCGTGACCGCACCGAGGGGTTCGACGCGTGCATGAAGGCGAACTACCCGGACGTCAAGGTGTTCGCAGAGGCCACCAACTGGGACGGGGACGTCGCCGCGCAGAAGCTCCAGGCCGACCTGACCGCCCACCCGGACATCAAGGGCATCTACATGCAGGCCAGCTTCGCGCTGTCCGGCACGCTCCACGTGCTCAGGCAGCAGGGGCTGCTGGTCGGATCGAAGGACCCGAAGCACGTGTTCGTCGTCTCCAACGACGGCATCCCCAGGGAGCTGAGGAGCATCTCCGGCGGCACCATCGATGCCACCGTGTCCCAGCCGGTGGACCTCTACGCCAAGTACGCCCTGTACTACCTGAAGGCCGCGATCGACGGGAAGACGTTCAAGCCCGGCAGGACCGACCACGGGAGCACCATCGTGCGGGTCCGTGACGGAATCCTGGAAGACCAGCTCTCCGCCCCGCTCGTCACCGCCGACGGCGGCACCTACGGCGGCGTGCCCAGCCTCAGGAGCACCGACAGATCCCTGTGGGGCAACAATCTCGGCTGACCGCTTCGAGGGGCCCCAGGACCGGGGTGCCGCAACGCGCGGTCGGAGCGGAGGTTCGTCCTACCCGGGGAAAATCGCTGCAAAAGGGCCGCAAATAAAACCGGAGCCAGGACTGGGGCCACACCTGAGGCAACATCGTGGTTAACGGAGAGTGTCGCGCGGTCAGGACGCGGGCACCGCCGTCGGCCTGATGGGGTGAGGGACATGGCGGAGCCGAGGCTCGCTGTCGCCGTGGTGACCATGGGGAACCGGCCCGACGACGTCGACGCTCTGCTCAGGTCCGTCGCCAAGCAGGACCTCGCCCCCGCCCGGATCGTGATCGTCGGCAACGGCTGCCGGCTGCCCGAGTTCGCCCGCCGCCTCGACCTGCCCGGCGAGGTCACCACCGTCGACGTCGAGGACAACCTCGGCTGCCCCGGCGGCCGCAACGTCGCCCTCGCCACCCTGCGCGCGTTCGGGGACGTGGACGTCGTCGTCGAACTGGACGACGACGGCCTGCTCGTCGACGTCGAGGTGTTCCGGCAGGTACGGGACCTGTTCGCCGCCGACCCGCGGCTGGGCATCGTCGGCTTCCGGATCGCGGACGAGCGCGGTGTGACCCAGCGACGGCACGTGCCGCGCGTCGGCAACGCCGACCCCCTGCGCGGGGGTTACGTCACCGGGTTCCTCGGCGGCGGGCACGCCCTGCGCATGGCCATGCTCGCCGAGACCGGCGACTGGCCCGCCGAGTTCTTCTTCGCGCACGAGGAGACCGACCTCGCCTGGCGGGCCGCCGACGCCGGCTGGCGGATCCTCTACGCGCCCGAACTGCTGCTCCAGCACCCCCGGACCTCGCCCGCCCGGCACGCCGTCTACTTCCGGGTCACCGCGCGCAACCGCGTCTGGCTGACCCGCCGTCGGCTGCCCCTGCCGCTCATCCCGGTCCACCTCGGCGTCTGGATACTGATCACGCTCCTGCGCACCCGCTCGACGGGCGGCCTGCGGGCCTGGTTCGCCGGCTTCGCCGAGGGGCTGCGCGAGCCGGCCGGGGAGCGCCGTCCGATGCGCTGGCGCACGGTCTGGCGGCTCACGCGGCTCGGGCGTCCGCCCGTCGTCTGAGGCCGGGAAGCAGGGGAGCCGGGCCGTAGTCCGGTCCGGTTCGGTTCGGTCCGGAAACGGGACGAGGGCCCCGGTCGATCACCTCCGCCGACCGGAGCCCTCTCGCGTCCCCGGACCCTGGCCTGCGGCGACACTCCCCCGAGTCACGCGATCCACGCGTGCGCCGTCGGACCCGGTCCGATGTGAAGATCACATCAGGGCGCGCCAACGGATCGCTAACATGTGGCCAGCGGTTCTCCCGGCGGCTGCCAACCGGTTGGCGCGAAGCCGCCGTTCGGCTCCGGGAACAGGCCGGAAATCCAGCGGATTCCGGCTCCGACCGGCACAGAGAAGGTGGCGGGAACTCATCCCCTACGGGATGCGATTCCGCCAGGATCCAGGACCGGCGGGCACCTCTGCCGTGCGGGGAGGCGAAGGGTGGAGTGATGCGGCGGTACGAGCTGCGGTTCGGACTGCTGGGACCTCCGGTCCTCTACGACGCGGCCGACGTACGCCCCATCGGCAGTCCCAAGGTGCGCGCGCTGCTCGCCGCGCTGCTCCTGGAGGCCGGACGGGTCGTCTCCGTCGAGTCGCTGCGGGAGGCGCTGTGGGGCGGGGCGCCCCCGGCGTCCGCGCGCGCCTCGCTGCACAACCATGTCACCCGGCTGCGCCGGCTTCTCGACGACCCGGAGCGGCTGCGGGCCGTACCGCCCGGGTATCTGCTGCGGGTCGACGACGGTGAACTGGACGTCGACGTGTTCGAGACCCGGGTGGCCCAGGCGCGCACGGCGCACGGGCGGCGGGAGTGGGCACGGGTGCTGCGCGCCTGCGCCGACGCGCTCGCGCTCTGGCGCGGCAGCCCGCTCGGCGGCCTCCCCGCCGAACTCGGCGGCTTCGCCTTCGTGCAGCGCCTGGAGGAGGCCCGGCTGCTGCTCCTGGAGTGGCGCTACGACGCGGAGCTCGCCCTCGGCGGGCCCCGGCTGGGCGGCGTCGTACCGGAGCTGGCCGCGCTCGTCGCGGAGCACCCGCTGCGCGAGGTCTATCACCGCCAGCTGATGCTCGCCCTCCACCGCGGCGGCCGGCAGGCGGAGGCCCTCGCCGTCCACCGCGACCTGCGCAACCGCCTGCGCGAGGAACTCGGCATCGAGCCCGGCCCGGCGGTACGCCGGGCCCATGTGGAGGTGCTGCGGGGGATTGGCGCGGTGGGGGAGACGCCGACGTCCGAGGGTGGCTCGGGCGGTGGGGCGGGTGCGGGCGCGTCGGGGCCGGTCGCGCAGTTCCCCGCGCCCCAGGGGGGTACGTCACCTGACCGTCGGCCGAAAGCCGAAGGCGCCGATCCCGGCCAGCCGCCTGACCCGGGTTCTACGCGCGACGACTCCGTGTCCCCCCGCCCCGCCCAACTTCCCCCGTCCCCGGCCCACTTCACGGGGCGCACCGCCACCTGCGAAGAACTGGCCCTCGCCCTCGCCCACCCGCCCGCGCCCGCTCCCGCCCGCACCGCCCTCGCCGTCCTCACCGGCATGGCCGGCGTCGGCAAGAGCGCGCTCGCGCTGCACGTGGCACATCAACTGAAGGATCGTTTCCCCGACGGCCAGCTCTACGTCAACCTGCACGGCGCCACCCCCGGCATGCCCCCGCTCGCCCCCGGCCAGGCGCTCGCCGCGCTGCTGCGGGACCTCGGCGCCGATCCCCGGCTCATCCCCGAACACCCGGACGCGGCCGCCGCGTTGCTCCGCTCCCTGCTCGCGCCGACCCGTACCCTGCTGCTCCTCGACGACGCCGCGAACGCCGCCCAGGTGCGGCCGCTGCTCCCCGGCGGCCCCGGCTGCGCGGTGATCGTCACCAGCCGTTCGCCGCTCACCGCGCTCGACGGTGCCCGCCGCTTCCCGCTCGGGCCGCTGACCGGCGAGGACAGCGCGGCTCTGCTGCGCGCGGTCAGCGGGCGTGCGGAGATCGACGCCGGTCACCCGCTCGTCGGCCTCACCGGACGGCTCCCGCTCGCCCTGCGCGTGGTGGCCGCCCGGCTGGCCGCCCGCCGTGCCCTCACCCCGGAGGTGCTGGCCGGTCAACTGGCCGCCACCGAGGACAGACTGCGCCACCTCGAATACGACGACCTGAGCGTCCGGCGCTCTCTCGCCGTGGCCCATGGCGCCCTGGCCGGCTCCGACCGCGCCCCCGACCGCGACGCCGCCCTCGTCCTGCGCCACCTCGGCGCCCTCGACCTGCCCACCTACGGCGCCCCCCTGATCGCGCGGCTCATCGGCACCGACGAGCGCCGCGCCGAGGCCGCCCTGGATCGCCTGGTCGACGTCGCCCTGCTGGAGGAGACCGCGTACGGCCGCTACACCCCGCACGACCTGGTACGGGACTTCGCCCGCGAACTGGCCGACGGGAGCGATGGGAGCGACGGCAGCGCTCGTACCGGCGGCAGCGCTCGTACCGGCGGCACCGGCGGCACCGACCGCGTCGAGGCTGCTCTCACCGCCCTGCGCTGGTTCGCCGCCGTCGCCGAACGCGCCCTCCTCGCGATCCTCGAACCGGGACGCGACCAGGGCGACCGCCGCCGGCCCACCACCGCGCAGCCGCCCGAACACCAGCCGTACACCGCCGCCCTGTCGTCCTTCGAGTGCGCCGAGCGTGCCTTCGCCTGGGGCGACATGGAGCTGGAGAACATCGTCGCCCTGGTGGAGCGGTACGCCGACACCGCCGACGCGCGGATCAGCGCCTACCTCTCCACGCTCGTCCGGCTTCTCTACCCCTACGTCCTGCGCAGCGGCCGGGTCGCCGAGATGGAGGTGCTCGGCACCGCCGCCCTGGCCGCCGCCCGGCGTCTGGGCGACGAGCCCGCCGAGGCCTACGCGCTGGGCGACCTCGCCGGCCTGCGCTTCCTCACCGGCCGCCAGCGGGAGGCCCTCGCCCTGACCGACGGGGCGCTGGCCCTGTGGCGGCGGCTGGGCAGGGCCTCCTGGATCCGGCGTGCCCTGAACAACCGGGGGCTGCTGCTCGAAGGGCTCGGCCGGTACGACGAGTCGGGCGAGGCGCTGCGGCAGAGCCTGGACTACTCCCGGCAGCTGAACGACCCCTACGGCGAGGCTGTCACCCACAGTCATCTCGGCAACCTCTACGAGCACAGCGACCCGCGCGCCGCCATCGAGCAGCACCGGCGCTCCCTCGCGATCGGGGACGCCATCGGCGCCGTCATCCTGCAGCACTCCGCGCACTGCAACATCGGCTACGCCCAGCTCCGCCTCGGTGAACCGGCGGCCGCCGCCGCGCACTTCGAGGAGAGCCTGCGCATCCTCGGCGGCCACGGTGACTGGCACGGCGAGTCCCAGACCCGGCTCGGTCTGGTACGCGCGCTGCGCGCCCTCGGCCGGACCGACCACGCCCACCACGAGTGCACCGAACTCCTGCGCCGTGCCGACGCCCGCGCCGACCGCTACAGCGGCGGTCTCGCCCGCCACCAACTCGGTCTGCTCCTGCGCGAGCAGGGGCGCACCGGCGAAGCGTACGACGCCTGGCACGCGGCCCTCACGGCCCTGGACGGCACGGACGAGCCGGACGTCCTCGCGGAGCTGCGGGCCCTGCTGACACCCGGTGACCGCCCCGACCGCCCCGACCGACCCGACTGTCCCGGCCGTCCCGACCTGCCTGACCGACCCGGCTGATCACTTCGCGTCGGCATAGCACTCCACCACCGCGGTCGTGAACGGGAACCGTACGGGTGTCTGCCCGAACGTCAGCCGGCCGGCCAGGTCGGCCGCCTCCCGTATGGCCGTCACGACCGTCTCGGTCTCCTCCTCCGGGCAGTGCACGATCACTTCGTCGTGCTGGAAGAAGACCAGCTCGGCCGCCAGGTCCGCGCAGGTCCTGCGCAGCGCCGCGAGCATCAGCAGGGCCCAGTCGGCGGCGCTGCCCTGGACCACGAAGTTGCGCGCGAAGCGGCCTCTGGCCCGGGAGTTGGTGGAGGCGTAGCCCGGTACCCAGCCCTCGGCCGCCTGTTCCTCCGGCTCCTCCTGGGGCATCCCCGCCTCCTCGGTGCCGTCGCCCGCGCCGGTCGCCGGCGGGCAGGTCCGGCCCAGCCAGGTGCGCACCAGCCGGCCCTCCTCGCCGGCCCGCGCCGCCTCGTCGACGTAGGCGACCGCCTTGGGGAAACGGCGTCTGAGCGCGGCCAGGTTCTTCAGTCCGTCGCCCGAGGTCTGGCCGTAGACCGCGCCGAGGACGGCGAGCTTGGCCTGTGCGCGGTCGCCGGAGAAGGCGCTGTCGGAGACGGACTGGTAGAGGTCGGTCTCCCGCCCGGCGACCTCCATGAGTCCGGGGTCGCGGGAGATCGCCGCCAGCACCCGTGGTTCCATCTGGTCGGCGTCGGCCACGACCAGCCGCCAGCCGGGGTCGGCGACCGCGGCCCGCCGGATCACCTTCGGGATCTGCAGCGCGCCTCCGCCGTTGGTCACCCAGCGCCCGGTGACCGTACCGCCCGCGTGGAACTCGGGCCGGAAACGGCCGTCGCGCACCCAGTCCTGGAGCCAGGTCCAGCCGTGCGCCACCCAGATCCGGTACAGCTTCTTGTATTCGAGGAGCGGTTTCACCGCCGGATGATCGATGCCGGACAGCTCCCAGCGGCGGGTGGACTTCACCTTGATCCCGGCCTGGGCGAAGGCCTTGACCACGTCGGCCGGCAGATCCGGGCGCACCCGCCTGCCGAACGCCGCCGACACCTCGTCGGCCAGCTCGGCCAGCCGGCGCGGCTCGCCGCCGCCCGCGTACCGCTCGCCGAGCAGTTCGCGCAGCACCTTGCGGTGGACCTCGGCGCTCCAGGGCAGGCCCGCGCCGTTCATCTCGGCGGCGATCAGCATGCCGGCCGACTCGGCGGCGGTCAACAGCCGCATCCGGTCCGGGTGTTCGGCCCGGTCGTGCCGGCGCTGCTGCTCGGCGTAGACCGTGAGGAGCTCGTCGAGCGTCAGGCGGGCGGTGCCCTGCGGCTCGAACAGCGGGGACTGCGCGCCCGGCTCGGCCGCGCGCTGCGGCGGGTCGGGCGGGACGGGGCCGCCGCGGAGGCGGGCCAGGGCGGCGGCGGCCGAGTGCGGCTCGCCGGAACGTCCCTCGTGGCCCAGCAGAAGTGTCTCGGCGTCCTCGATGTCGTAGCACCGCTCCACTCGCACCCCCGTGGCGAGCAGACGCGGGTAGACCTCGGCGGTCGACCGCCACACCCAGCGCGTCACCTCCGGGCGGCCCCTGACCGCCCCGGCGAGATCGGGCTCCCGCCGCACCGGCCCGGCGGGCAGCCCGTCCGGACCGAGGGGGGCGACGTCCACGCCACCGTCCTCGGCCGGAGCGAGAGCCCACCGGTCGGTCATGCTGCGAGTGTGGCACCCACCACTGACAATCGCTCTGAGCTGCGATTTCAGTGCTCCGAGGGTCTTTCAGCCCGCCTCGTCCCCGTGCGGCTCGTCCGCTGCCGTCTCCGCTGCGCCCGCCGCCTCCGCCGCGACCTTCTTCTGTTCCAGCAGCAGCCCCAGCACCTTGTTCATGTACTCCTCGGTCGCCGGCTTGGTGATGCCCAGTCCGCTGAGCACGCCGTCGCCGTTCTCGTGTTCGAGGAGGGCCAGCAGCAGGTGTTCGGTGCCGATGTAGTTGTGGCCGAGGCGGA
The DNA here is from genome assembly GCF_044769305.1 of Streptomyces sp. NPDC090499. Taxonomy (NCBI): domain Bacteria; kingdom Bacillati; phylum Actinomycetota; class Actinomycetes; order Kitasatosporales; family Streptomycetaceae; genus Streptomyces; species Streptomyces sp. NPDC090499. The sequence continues at coordinate 89,845 of NZ_JBIVXP010000023.1, read as the reverse complement.
GGGCCTCGCGGAAGGTGAGTTCGAGGGCCTTCTTGGCCTCCGGGCCGTAGGGGACGAGGTCGGGGACGTCCTCCGAGGCCGTCGGGAGCGCCGCCGTGGCCGTCTGGCGCACGGTGTCGAGCAGGACGCCCTGCGCGAGGATCGCCTTCGCCGCGATGCCGTCCGGTTCGGCCAGCAGGCCGAGGACCAGGTGCTCGGGGCGGCCCTCCGGGTTGCGTGCCGCGAGCGCTTCGTTGTGGGCCGCCATCACCACGTTCCGCGCGCGCGGGGTGTAGCGGTCGAAGCCCTGGTTCGGGTCGAGAGCGGCGGACTCCTTCGGCACGAAGCGCTTCTGAGCCGCCTGCCGGGTGACGCCCATGCTCTTGCCGATGTCGGTCCAGGACGCGCCGGAGCGCCGGGCCTGGTCGACGAAGTGGCCGATCAGGTGGTCGGCCACGTCGCCCAGGTGGTCGGCGGCGATGACCGCGTCCTGAAGCTGGTCGAGGGGTTCGGGGTGCACCTTCTTGATCGCCGCGATGAGGTCGTCGAGGCGTACGGATGCCGTGATGTTCGGGTCGGTAGCCATATGTCAACCGTAGGTTGACACCCCTAACCTGTCAACCCTTGGTTGACACCCCGTCGGCGGGTGGGTCCGCGGTGGAGGATCGGAGCGTTGTCCACAGGGTGTGGACGGCCGCCGACCACTGTCGGCGTCGCATGGCACGATCGACACGTGACCAGCAGCCAGCCCAGCACCGTCGACCGAGCTTTCCAGAGCGCCCTGTACGACGACACCGACACCGGCCTCGACACGGGCGCGTCCCTCCTCGCGGCCGACTCCGGCGCCGACGCGGAACTCGCGCACCGGGGCCGGGAGTTCGTCGCAGCCGCCTGGCGGCGCGGCTGGCAGCCCGCCGACGTGGTCCGGCTGGTGCGGCGCGAGCTGGACGACCCGCACGTCCGGCTCGCCGCCGGGCTGATCCGGGCGCAGGCACCGGACGACCGGCCGCGCGGTCCCCGCTGGCGGGCACAGCTCGACGCGCTGCCGGAAGCGGACCGCCCCGCACGCGGAGGCGACCGCTTCTCGCACGCCACCACCGTCCTGGAGCTCTACCGCATGCTGCTGCGGCTGCCCGCCCTGGAGTCCCTCGACGAGCCCCGGCCCGCTGCGGCCGCGCACCGTCCGGAGTCCTCTCGCATGCTCACCCGGATCCGCGCGCTGCTCGCCAAGGCCGAGGCGACCGGCTTTCCCGAGGAGGCGGAGGCGCTCACCGCCAAGGCGCAGGAACTGATGGCCCGGCACAGCGTGGACGAGGCGCTGCTCGCCGCGGGGGCGCCCGCCCCGGACGCGCCGGGTGCCTGCCGGATCGGCGTCGAGCCGCCGTACGAGCAGGCCAAGGCGGTGCTGCTGGACGCGGTCGCCACGGCCAACCACTGCCGCGCGGTGTGGAACGAGCCGCTGGCCTTCTCCACGGTCGTCGGTTTCGAGGCGGACCTGGAGGTGGTCGAGCTGCTCCACACCTCGCTGCTGGTGCAGGCCACGCACGCGATGACGAAGGCGGAGGCGGCGCAGCGGGCGGGCGGCCGCAAGCGCACGAAGACCTTCCGCCAGTCCTTCCTGGCGGCCTACGCCCACCGGGTCGGCGACCGCCTCAGAGCAGCGGCCCGGTCGGCCCTGGCCGACACCGACCCGTCCCGGGACCTGCTCCCGGTCCTGGCCACGAGAGAGCTGGCCGTGACCGACCGCATGACCCGGATGTTCCCGGAAACCACCACGACCCGCTTGCGCGGAATAACCGACGAACCCGGCTGGACAGAGGGTACAAAAGCAGCCGACCAGGCCCAGGTCCACTCACACCCCCAACTCCCCTGAGCCACAAAGCGCCCCGTCAGGGGTGCGGGGA
>NZ_JBIVXP010000023.1:27324-87865 GCF_044769305.1 Streptomyces sp. NPDC090499 | reverse complement strand
TGAACTGCGCGAGAACCTCGACGGCGCGGCACGGATCCACGGCGCGAGTCACCCCCACCGGCGGTGAGCCGAATCCCGGCCGTGAGCGCCCCGTCAGGGGTGCGGGGAACTGCGCGAGAACCTCGACGGCGCGGCACGGATCCACGGCGCGAGTCACCCCCACCGGCGGTGAGCCGAATCCCGGCCGTGAGCGCCCCGTCAGAGGTGCGGGGAACTGCGCGAGAACCTCGACGGCGCGGCACGGACTCACGGCGCGGGGCGCCCCTCCCGGGGGTGCGGGGAACTGCGCGAGAACCTCGACGGCGCGGCACGGACTCACGGCGCGGGGCGCCCCTCCCGGGGGTGCGGGGAACTGCGCGAGAACCTCGACGGCGCGGCACGGACTCACGGCGCGGGGCGCCCCTCCCGGGGGCGCGGGGAACTGCGCGAGCCCCCCACCACCGGTCGGCCGAACCGCGACCGCGCCGCCCCTCAATCAGTCCCCCGCCTGCTGAAACGCCCCCACCGAGGCGTTCGGCTTCTCCGCCGTCCCCTTGCCCGCCACCGCCCCGTACTTCCACGGGAAGCTCTCGGTCGCGTCGCCCCCCGGCAGGGACACCGTCAGCGACGTGGCCGCGAGGCTCGCCTTGTCGCCGTCCTTGCCGCGCACGTAACTGATGGAGAACGTCGCGGAGTCACCCTTGGCGAGCTTGAGCTGCACGCTCTTCGCACCGGACTGCGCGCCGACCGCCGCCGACGTACCGCCCGCCTTCAGCGTGACGCCGGCGAAGCCGTCCAGCGTGCAGGGCGCGCTCTGGTTGGTGATGCTCACCGGCACCTCGCCGGTGTCCCCCGCGGCCGGCGCCACGCTCGCGGAGCCGACCTGGACGGAGACCTTGCCGATCTCGCAGGACGAGCTGTTCTTGCCGCTGGAGCCGGAGCTGGAGCCGCTGCCATTGCAGGCGGTCAGGGCCAGGGCGGCGGCGACGGCGGTGACGGTGAGCGGAATGGCGCGCATGTGCAGATCCCCATCGAGGTCGTGACGGTGTCCCAGCATCATCACGCCCCGGCCCGGCCCCCGCGCGCCCGCCCCCGCTTCCGACCGCTTCCCGGCGGGTCTCCGCCGCCGTTCCGGGTCACCGGGAACACACCGGGCGCCGGTCGAAAACGGCCCTGCCGGCCCTATTGCCCCAGGCTCGCGGTCGCCAGTCCCGAAGGCAGCTTGCCGCCCTCGGCCCTGGTGTAGGTCTCCTCGCCCGATTTTCCGGACCAGGTGACCTTCATGCCGCTCTTGCTGACCGAGTCGACCATTCCGGTGACCCGGTCCTTGCTGCCGTCCGTGCAGGTGAGGTGGATCATCCGCATCCCGGCCTCCTCACCGGCGGTCCCGCTGCACACGGCCCCGCCGGTCTCGAAGAGCCCGGCCTCCTTGCCGGTGACGACCAGCGCGACGATCTTGCCGCCGCTCGTGGTGATCCAGCTGCCCTGCAGCGCGTCGGAGGAGGCCGTGGAGCCGTCCGAACCGCCCGTGGCGGTGGCGCCGGCGGACGACGTGCCGGACGGGGTGGCCGAGGAGTCGCTGCCGCCCCCGCCGCCTCCGCTGCACGCGGTCAGCGCGAGCACGCCCGCCAGCCCCGCTGCGGCGGCCACGATCCGCAGAGCCGGTCGCAGAGCCGACCGCGACCGCACGCCGACCCCAGTCGCCCCAGCCGTCCCCGCCGAAGCGGTCCGCCCAGGAGCGGCAGGAGCGGCAGGAGCGGCAAGAACGGCGGGAACGGCAGGAAGGCTCTGCCCCGCAGCCGCGGGCGTGACCGAAGCCGTCGCCGTCTCCGTGCCCGCCGTCTCCATACGCGTCGTAGCCGTACTCGCCGTAGCCGTGGTCACCGCAACGCTCCCGGGTTCTAGGGGGTCGGCCGCCCGGCCGCCCGGACGACAGCGGCAAGCTACCAGCACTCACCAGGAGGACTTGCGTACGCCGGGTAGGTATCCGCTGTGGGCCTGGTCCCGCAGATTCAGCCGGGACAGGCCGAACGTGCGGAAGTATCCGCGTGGGCGGCCGTCCACCCGGTCCCGGTTGCGCACGCGGGTGGCGCTCGCGTCGCGCGGTTGCCCGCGCAGCTCACGCGCGGCGGCGAGGCGGTCCGCCTCGGTGGCGGACGGCCGCCGGAGGATCTCCTTCAGCTCGGCCCTGCGGGCCGCGTACCGCGCGACGACCTGTCGGCGCCGCTCGTTCTTCGCGATCTTGCTCTTCTTCGCCATACCGGTGCCTCGCCTCCGTCAGACCTTCACGCCCCGCGCGCGGATGCGGGCCACGGCCGCCTGGACGCCGATCGTGTCGACGGTCTTCACGGCACGGGCGCTCAGCCGGAGCCGGACGTGCCGGTGCTCGCTCGGCAGCCAGTAGCGCCGGGTCTGGACGTTGGGGTCGAAGCGGCGGGAGGTCCGCCGGTGGGAGTGGGAGATCCGGTTGCCGAAGCCGGGCCGGGCGCCGGTCAGCATGCAGTGGGCGGACATGGTGACGTACCTCTCTCGCGGTGGAGCCCCAGAAGCAAGTGCTAATGGGATTCATTTTCAGTAAGGTATCAGTCATGGCACGCAACGAACTCCGCCCGGTGATCAGGCTCAGGTCCACCGCAGGGACCGGCTACACCTACGTGACCCGCAAGAACCGCCGCAACGACCCGGACCGCATGACCCTGCGCAAGTTCGACCCGGTCACCGGCCGGCACGTCGACTTCCGAGAGGAGCGCTGAACCGCCGCCATGCGCAACGGAATCCACCCCGCCTACGGGCCCGTCGTGTTCCGTGACCGGGCCGCGAACCACGCCTTCCTCACCCGCTCGACGCTGGCGGGCGCGGAGGGGACCGGGAAGACGATCGAGTGGGAGGACGGCCGGACCTACCCGGTGGTCGACGTCGAGATCTCGGACGTCAGCCACCCCTTCTACACCGGCACCGCCCGCGTCCTGGACACCGCCGGGCGCGTGGAGCGTTTCGAGCGACGGTACGGAAGGCAGGGCTGATGCCCCCCGGAGCCCCGCCCCCTGAAGCCCCGTCCCCCGGCGCCCCGCTGCCCTCCGCCCCGCTCCCCGTCGTGATCGTCGGCGGGCTGCACGCCGACGCCCGCAGGCAGGCCGTCGCCCGGCTGCTCGCCGACGTGCCGGGCAGCGTCGTACTCCACCACGACCTCTCCAGGGCCGCCGACGGCACCGTCGTACGGACGGTCCGGGACGCCCGCGGCCCGCTGTCCACCGGTGAGACGCCGCTGGTCGACGACTGCGCTTGCTGCGCCCTGCGCGAGGACCTGGTGCCCGAGCTGCGGCGGCTCGCCGCCGACGGTGCCGTCCGGCTCGCGATCGTCGAGCTGTGGGACTCCGTCGAGCCCAAGGCGATGACCGAGGTCGTCGTGGCCGGCGGGCTCACCGTCACCGGCGTGATCACCGCCGTCGCCCCGGCGCTGCTGCTGCCGTACCTCGGCAACGGCGACGACCTCGCCGACGCCGGGCTCGCCGCGGCCGCCACCGACCGGCGCACGGTCGCCGACACCTTCGCCCGGCAGCTGGAGTACGCCCCCGTCCTCGCCGTTCTCGACTCCCCGGAGGCCGACGACGAGGACCGCGAGCTGCTCGCGCAGCTCCATCCGACAGCCCGCCAGGTCCCCCTCCCGGGCGGCCACCCCGGGGACCTGGCGGGCGCCGCGGGCGCGCTGGGCGGGGCCGCCCTCGCCGGCTTCGACGTCGAGGCGGCCGCGGCCGCGCAGCACCCGGCCTGTGCGCTGCTCCCCGCCGAGGCCGACGGCCATGGCGTCGGCACGCTGGTCTGGCACCGCAGGCGGCCTTTCCACCCCGAGCGGCTGTACGCCGCCCTGGAGGACCTGACCTGCGCGGCCGCCCGCAGCCGGGGCCGGTTCTGGCTCGCCGACAAGCCCGACGCGCTGCTGCACTGGGACGCGGCGGGCGGTGCCCTGTGCGTGGAGAGCGCGGGGCCGTGGCTCGCCTCCCTCCCGGACGCGGCCTGGGACCTGGTCCCGCCGGTCCGGCGGGCCGCCGCCGCCCTCGACTGGCACCCGGAGCACGGCGACCGCTGCCAGCACCTGGTCTTCACCTCTCCCGCGCTCGACCGCGACGGGCTCGAACGCCTGCTGGAGTCCTGCCTGCTGACCGACGCCGAGTACGCCGCCGGGCGCACCGCCTGGAAACGGCTGCCGCCCGCCTTCGACACCCTCCTGGAGGTCTGACCCCGATGGCCCGCAAGACCGACCGCGGCCCGGTGCGGAACCGGCCCGACCCGCTGGACCTGGCGGGGGTGACGTACATCGACTACAAGGACACCGACCTGCTGCGGAAGTTCGTCTCCGACCGCGGCAGGATCCGCAGCCGGCGCGTCACCCGCGTCTCCGCCCGGCAGCAGCGGCTGCTGGCCAGGGCGATCAAGAACGCGCGGGAGATGGCCCTGCTGCCGTACGGGACCGCGCGACAGAGCGGCACGGCTCTCCGGTAGCGCGCGGCACAGCCCTCCGGTAGGGCGGCACAGCTCTCCGGAACGTCGACGAGGCCGGTGCGCGGGTCGTAGCACGACCATGCACCGGCCTCGGTCGTGCCGCTTCCCCGGTGTCGTCGACGTGCCCGTTCCCGCCTACGGCAGGCGGCGTACACCGTCCCTGCGGCGGTCCGGTCCGGATCCGGCCGAACTCGCTCACCGGACCATCACACGGACGCTGGAACACCAGGGCCGGGGTAAGCGTCTTCTCTCAGTACATGAAGGATTCGATCCGGGCGATCCCGCGCAGATGGCGGCGCGCGATCATGGACGGGGGCTGGCGGTCGCATGTCCTGCGGAGTCTGGGGCAGACGCTGGAACGGGTTGAGTAAAGCAGACGTCAAAGCTGTAACCGTAGGAACACCCCCCGTGCACGTGCATCTGCTCATGCATCTGCACGTGAACAAGGTTATGATCCGGGTCAGTTGACCGCTGCATCAATGGTCACATCAGCCAGTTAGTGCACCACCGGGGAGCGACCTGTGGACCTCGACGTTGACGGCGTGTACGGGGGGTTTGACGTGTACAACGGCATGGCTGCCACGCGGCTGGACGGAGTCGCCTGGCAGAAGAGCAGGCACAGCAACTCGCAGGGCTCCTGCGTGGAGTTCGCCCGGCTGCCGGGCGGCGACGTGGCGGTCCGCAACTCGCGCTTCCCGGACGGGCCGGCGCTCGTCTACACGCGGGCCGAGATCGAGGCGATGCTCCTCGGTGTCAAGGACGGCGAGTTCGACCACCTGATCACGAGCTGACGGCGGCCGTATCCGGAGCAACCCGGTGCGTTTGGCGCATAACCGGCGGGTAACGCGCGTAGAAACCCGGCGTCCGAAGACGCCGGGTCCATCACTCGGCGGCCTGCAGCCGGAACAGCGCCCACACGACCTTGCCGCTGAGGCTGCCCGCCAGCGGGTGCCAGCCCCAGCCGTCGCTGAACGAGTCGACCAGGAACAGCCCGCGGCCCGACTCCGCGGAGAAGTCGTCGGAGTCGCGCGGGACGGGCGTCTCGTGGCTGGGGTCGCGCACCGCGCACACCAGCCGTCCGGTCCACCGCATCAGGTGCAGCCGCACCGCCGGCGCCTGGGGCGGCGCGAGGCAGTCGGTCTCGCCGGGCACCGCGTGCCGCAGGGCGTTGGTGACGAGTTCCGAGACGACGAGGCAGATGTCGTCGAAGCGGTCGCCGACGTCCCACTGGCCGAGCGTTCTGCGGGTGAACTGGCGGGCTTCGCGCACGGCTTCGTAGCGGGCGGGCAGGGCGCACGAGGCGGCGCTGGACACGGCCGCGGGATCAAGCGGCGGAAGGCCCTGCCGTAATGGCTTGAGCATGGTTGATCCATTCGTCCCCATGCGAGGCACTCCCGGGAATTCGCGGTCGTTGCGATGCAGCGGTGGCGCGGGACCATGGTTTCGGATGCGTAGAGCAGATGCAAGGGCAGATGCACGTGCACGCGACCGAATTGGACCCTCCCGTACCGCTTGTTGGCCATTTTTTCCGCCAACTTCCCGCCCTTGGCTTACTACCTGCTTGCAAGTTCCTGTGCTTAAACTTTGGCCGCTTGCCGTTTCCGTAACCGGACGAGTACTGCTCGAAGTGTTTTAGTGGCAGACTGCGGGCCCTGAAGACGGTTGGGGAGGCTGGCGAACGTGAGCGCGGGAGAGCCCGGATCGGTGGTGCGGCGAATGCTGCTCGGTTCGCAACTCAGGCGGCTGCGCGAGGCCCGGGGGATCACCCGGGAAGCCGCGGGGTACTCGATCCGTGCGTCCGAGTCGAAGATCAGTCGCATGGAGCTGGGCCGGGTGAGCTTCAAGACCAGGGACGTGGAAGACCTGCTGACGCTGTACGGCATCACCGACGAGGCCGAGCGCGAACAGCTGCTCTCCCTCGCCCGGGAGGCCAACGTCGCCGGCTGGTGGCACAGTTACTCCGACGTCCTGCCGACCTGGTTCCCCACCTATGTCGGCCTGGAGGGCGCGGCGCACCTGATCCGCGCCTACGAGGTGCAGTTCATCCACGGCCTGCTGCAGACCGAGGAGTACGCGCGAGCGGTGGTGCGGCGCGGTATGCGGGGGGCCAGCGAGGCCGACGTCGAACGACGGGTCACGCTGCGCCTGGAGCGGCAGAAGTACCTGGTGGCCGAAAACGCCCCCGACTTCCACATCGTCCTCGACGAGGCCGCCCTGCGCCGCCCCTACGGCGACCGCGAGGTGATGCGCGGTCAGCTCCAGCATCTCGTCGAGATCTCCGAGCGGCCCAACGTACGGCTGCAGATCATGCCGTTCAGCTTCGGCGGGCACTCCGGGGAGGGCGGCTCGTTCACCATCCTGAGCTTCCCCGAGTCGGACCTGTCCGACGTGGTCTACCTGGAGCAGCTCACCAGCGCCCTCTACCTCGACAAGCGCGAGGACGTCGCCCAGTACGAGCTGGCGCTCAAGGAGCTACAGCAGGACAGCCCGGGACCGGACGAGAGCCGGGACCTGCTGCGCGGGCTGCTGCAGCTCTCCTAGGGCGCCTCCCTTTCCCGGGGCTCTCCCCAGAAGTTCGCTCTCCGTCCCCAACTCGCGTGTCACACAAGTACGATGACGTGTGATCAGACCGTGATGTTGATCATGGCTGCTAGTGATTTGGGGATCACATGTCGTCGTACTTCACTGACCTGGCCCAGCAGTACATCGACGGTGAGTGGCGCCCGGGGACCGGCTCCTGGGACATCATCGACTTCAACCCGTACGACGGTGAGAAGCTCGCGTCGATCACCATAGCCGCGGTCGAGGAGATAGATCAGGCCTACCGGGCCGCCGCGCGCGCCCAGAAGCAGTGGGCCGCCACCAATCCCTACGCCCGCCGTGCCGTCTTCGAGAAGGCACTGCGCCTGATCGAGGAGCGCGAGGCGGAGATCACCGAGGCGATCATCGCCGAGCTCGGCGGCACGCATCTGAAGGCCGCCTTCGAGCTGCACCTCGCCAAGGAGTTCCTGCGCGAGTCGATCCAGTGGGCGCTGCGCCCCGAGGGCAGAATCCTGCCCTCCCCGGTGGACGGCAAGGAGAACCGCGTCTACCGGGTGCCGGTCGGTGTGGTGGGTGTGATCAGCCCCTTCAACTTCCCCTTCCTGCTGTCGATCAAGTCGGTCGCCCCGGCGCTCGCGCTCGGCAACGCAGTGGTCCTCAAGCCGCACCAGAACACCCCGATCGTCGGCGGCACCCTGGTCGCGAAGCTCTTCGAGGACGCGGGCCTGCCCGGCGGCCTGCTCAACGTCGTCGTCACCGACATCGCGGAGATCGGCGACGCCTTCATCGAGCACCCGGTCCCCAAGGTCATCTCCTTCACCGGCTCCGACAAGGTCGGCCGGCACGTGGCCACCGTCTGCGCCTCGCTCTTCAAGCGCTCGGTGCTCGAACTCGGCGGCAACAGCGCCATCGTGGTCCTCGACGACGCCGACATCGACTACGCGGTCGACGCGGCGGTCTTCAGCCGGTACGTCCACCAGGGCCAGGTCTGCATGGCCGCCAACCGCGTCCTGGTCGACCGCTCGATCGCGGACGAGTTCACCGAGAAGTTCGTCGCCAAGGTGCGGACCCTCAAGGCCGGTGACCCGAGCGACCCGCAGACCGTGATCGGCCCGCTGATCAACTCCCAGCAGGCGGAGTCGGTTTCGGCCACTGTCGCGCAGGCCGTCGCCGAGGGCGCCACCGCCCTGCTGCGTGGCACGACCACCGACAACCTGGTCGAGCCCTCGGTCCTCACCGGCGTCCCGGCCGACTCCGACCTGCTCCGCCAGGAGGTCTTCGGCCCGGTCGCCTTCCTCATCCCGTTCGACGGCGAGGCGGAGGCCGTACGCCTGGTCAACGACACCCCCTACGGCCTCAGCGGCGCCGTCCACACCGGGAACGTCGAGCGGGGCGTGGCCTTCGCCAAGCAGATCGACACCGGGATGTTCCACGTCAACGACGGCACCGTGCACGACGAGCCCGTCGTGCCCTTCGGCGGCGAGAAGCACTCCGGGATCGGCCGCCTGAACGGCGAGACGACCGTGGAGTCCTTCACCACCCTGAAGTGGATCTCGGTGCAGCACGGCCGGAGCGGCTTCCCGTTCTAGACGCCCGCTGAAACAGCTCGGCGCCCCGGGCCCTTTAGGACGCGACCTGTCCTAAAGGGCCCGTAGCTTCGGTCGTGTCAGGGAGACACCACCCGAGGAAAGGCAGCCGTCATGGTCACTCACGTTCCCGCGGAAGCACAGGGCGACGAGCGCGGAGCACTGCTCTCCTTCATCGAGGAGCAGCGCGGCGGCATCCGCCGGGCGCTGCTCGGCCTCACCGACGAGCAGGCCGCGAGCAGGCCCAGCGCGAGCGAGCTGTCCCTGGCGGGCCTGCTCAAGCACTGCGCCGAGGTCGAGCAGAGCTGGATCGCCCGCGCCAGGCAGGAACCGCCGGCGATCCAGCGCGACCAGTCCAACTGGCACGAGACCTTCCAGCTGGTCGGCGACGAGACGGTGGCCTCGCAGCTGGCGTACTGGGAGGAGGTCGCAGCCGACACGGAGAAGTTCATCCGCTCGGTCCCCAGCCTCGACGACACCTTCCCGCTTCCCGAGGCCCCCTGGTTCCCGAAGGGCAGCGTCTCCATGCGCTGGGTCTGCCTCCACCTGATCCGCGAGACCGCCCGCCACGCGGGCCACGCCGACATCATCCGCGAGTCCCTGGACGGCAGGACGGCCTTCGAACTGGTTGCGCTGGAAAAACAGGGCGCGTAAGCGCCCCGAAAGGGGCGCGGGGCTGCATCACCATGCGGCTCCGCCGCGTGGGCGCGACCAGCCACGACGGCGCCGCGGACGACACACGGCGCGCGCCACCTCGCGGCCCGACCCGCGGCGCGGTCAGTGGTGGAAGCTGGTGGCCGCCTCCTTGTCGTGGGTCAGCGGGTGCGGCTGCCGGCGCAGTCCGGGCAGCAGCCGGGTCAGGTCGCCGACGAACAGGTCCGCCAGGTCCTTCGAGAAGCCGTTGCGGCACACCACCCGCAGCACGGACAGGTCCTCCCGGTTCGCCGGGAAGGTGTACGCGGGCACCAGCCAGCCGTTCTCGCGCAGCCGCCGGGACACGTCGAAGACGTCGTACGCCGTCACGTGGTCGGCGGTGGTGAACGCGAACACGGGCAGTTCGTCGCCCCGGGTGAGGAGCCGGAAGTCGCCGAGCGCCTCGATGCGTTCGGCGAGCCCGGTCGCCACGTCCCGGGACGCCTGCTGCACCGCGCGGTAGCCGTCCCGGCCCAGCCGCAGGAACGTGTAGTACTGCGCGACCACCTGGGCGCCGGGGCGGGAGAAGTTGAGCGCGAAGGTGGGCATGTCGCCGCCCAGGTAGTTGACCCGGAAGACCAGTTCCTCGGGCAGCGCCTCCTTGTCCCGCCACAGCGCCCAGCCGACGCCCGGGTAGACCAGCCCGTACTTGTGCCCCGAGGTGTTGATCGACGCCACGCGCGGAAGCCGGAAGTCCCACACCAGGTCCTCGTCGAGGAAGGGCGCGACCATCCCGCCGGACGCGCCGTCCACGTGCACCGGGACGTCGATCCCGGTGCGCTCCTGGAGGGCGTCCAGGGCCGCGCAGAGATCGGCGACCGGCTCGTAGGACCCGTCGAAGGTGGAGCCGAGGATGGCGACGACCCCGATGGTGTTCTCGTCGCAGAGGTCGGCGGCGGCCTGCGCGTCCAGGTGATAGCGGTCGCCCTCCATGGGCACGAACCGCGGCTCCACCTCCCAGAAGTTGCAGAACTTCTCCCAGCAGACCTGGACGTTGATGCCCATGATCAGGTTCGGGCGGGCGCTGCCCGGATAGCGGTCGGTGTTGCGCTGCGTCCAGCGCCGCTTGAGCGCCATCCCGGCCAGCATGCAGGCCTCGCTGGAGCCGGTCGTCGAACAGCCGATGGTGTTCGCCGGATCCGGCGCGTTCCACAGGTCGGCGAGCATCGCCACACAGCGCCGCTCCAGCTCGGCGGTGCGCGGGTACTCGTCCTTGTCGATCATGTTCTTGTCGTCGCACTCCGCCATCAGGATCCCCGCCTGGGGCTCCATCCAGGTGGTGACGAAAGTGGCCAGATTCAGCCGGGCGTTGCCGTCCAGCATCAGCTCGTCGTGCACCAGCTGGTAGGCGGTCGAGGGCGGCAGCGGGCCGTCCGGCAGCCGGTGCGTGGGCGGGGCCTCGGCCATGCCGGCGACCGGGTTCGCCTCACCGAAGAACGGGTTGACGGACATGGGTCGCTCTTGGTGCTTCTGGGGGCCTTTGTGCAACGGCATGAGGAGTGCCTCCTGGACGACGCGAGGAAATTCACAAGGATCAGCGCAGGGCCGTACCGTCCGCCCGCAACTGCATTCTCGGCCGCCCGGTCACCAGCAGCCACGCGGGCAGCGACGCGATGCACAGCAGCGCGACGACGCTCCCCGAGGCCACCAGCACCGCGGCCGTGAACAGGCTCACCCAGCCCTGCCGGGTGATCGCCAACAGCATGCCCAGCACACCCGCCGCCACGCCCACCGAGGGCTGGACCGCGGGCACCAGGGCGTGGGCGCACAGCCCGAGGGCGGAGCCGATGAACACCGACGGAAAGATCCGGCCACCGCGGAAACCGCAGGAGGCGGCCACCAGCAGCGCGGCCAGCTTGACGACCGCCATCAGGGCGAACTGCCCGGCCGACCAGCCCTCCGGGTCCTTCGCCAGCTCCGCGACCTCGTCCAGCCCCTTGAAGAGCGTCAGATGGCCGCCCAGCGCCCCCAGGAGGCCCAGTACGAGCCCGCCGACCGGAAGGGCGGCCATCGGGTGCCCGAGGCGCCGGAAGGCGCCGTGGACGGACGGGAGGGCACAGACGGCGCACATGCCGAGCAGCGCGGCCGAGGGGGCGATCACCAGCGCCGCCAGCAGATCGGGCCAGTGCGGGTGACTGAGCGCGGGCAGGCCGAGGTCCAGGGTCGGACGGGCCACCAGGGCGGTCGTCATCGAACCCGCACCCGCGGCCATCAGCGGCCCGAAGAGGTTGTCCCACAGCGCGCCCTTCAGCGGCTTCCCGGCCAGCGCCTCGGAGATCACCAGGGCCGCTGCCACCGGGGTCCCGAACAGTGCGCCCAGCGTCGCCGCGTCGGCCAGCGCGGGCCACAGCGAGCCCGGCAGCCGGGGCATCGCCAGCCGCCCCAGCCACAGCGCCAGTCCGACGTTGACGGCGATGAGGGGGTTCTCCGGGCCGAGGCTCGGCCCGCCCGCCAGCATCAGCACGGTCGCCAGCACCAGCCCCGGCAGCACGGCCGGCGGCAGTGCCACCGCCTCCAGGCCCAGGGTGGCCGGATCGGGCCCCGCGTGCCCCGGCACCTTCCACACCACCAGCCCCACCGCGATCCCGGTGGCCGTCAGCATCACCAGCATCCACAGCACCGAGTACCGTCCGACGCCCAGCGCGTCCGGCAGGTTGTTCCACAGCACGTGCTGCAGCCGTTCGGCCAGCGAGCTCACCAGCAGGAACAGCAGGCTGCTGCCGACGCCGACGACGAGGGCGGGCAGGATCAGCGGCAGCAGGGCGCGCGCCGGGGCCGAGGGCGGGGTGGGGAGCGCCTGCTGCGCGGTGTCCTGGGCCACGGGCCCACGATAAGCGGGCAAAACGGACACAACATCCTGAACTTCGCGGCGGACGGCGTCCGCGGGCCTCCCTCCGGGACGGGCTTGCACCTCACGTGGCGTGAGGGCCCAGGGTGGAGCACGGAAAGGAGCGGAAGTGGACTACTCCGTAGGACAGGCCGCCGGGTTCGCCGGCGTCACCGTGCGCACCCTGCACCACTACGACGAGATCGGCCTGCTGGTGCCGGGCGAGCGCAGCACCGCGGGACACCGGCGCTACGGCGACGCCGACCTCGACCGGCTGCAGAAGATCCTGTTCTACCGGGAGCTCGGCTTCCCGCTCGACGAGGTCGCCGCCCTGCTCGACGACCCGGACGCGGACCCGCGCGCGCAGCTGCGCCGCCAGCACGACCTGCTGACCGCCCGGATCGAGAAGCTGCAGCAGATGGCCGCGGCCGTGGAGCACGCCATGGAGGCACGCAGGATGGGCATCGACCTGACCCCCGAGGAACGCTTCGAGGTCTTCGGCGACAAGGACCCCGAGCAGTACGCAGAGGAGGCCGAGCAGCGCTGGGGCGGCACTGAGGCCTACGCCGAGTCCCAGCGCCGCGCGGCCCGCTACACCAAGGCCGACTGGCAGCGCATGAAGGCCGAGGTCGACGACTGGAGCACGCGTTACGCCGCCCTGGTGACCGCCGCCGAGCCGGCGGCCGGCGAACGGGCCATGGACATGGCGGAGGAACACCGGCAGCACGTCTCGGCCTGGTTCTACGACTGCCCGCCCGAGATGCACCGCTGCCTCGCCGCCATGTACGTCTCCGACGAGCGCTTCAAGGCCTTCTACGACGCGATGGCCCCGGGCCTGGCCGAGCACCTGAAGGAGGCGATCGAGGCGAACGCGGCCCGGCTCACCGGGTGACTAGGCGGCCTTCTCGATGATCACGGCGGTCCCGTAGGCGCACACCTCGGTCCCCGTGTCCGCCGCCTCGGTCACGTCGAACCGGAAGGCCAGCACGGCGTTGGCACCACGCGCGCGTGCCTGCTCGATCAGCCGCTCCATGGCCTGGTTGCGGGTCTGGACGAGCGTCTTCGTCAGCCCCTTCAGCTCGCCGCCGATCATCGATTTCAGACCGGCGCCGATCTGACTGCCCAGGTGCCGGGAGCGCACGGTCAGCCCGAAGACCTCGCCGATGACCTCCCGCACCCGGTACCCGGGAACGTCGTTCGTGGTGACGACCAGCACATCGGCCTGCGGTCCCTGACCGCCGCCGTATTCTTCGATACCCATGTCCACAGCCATTCCCCAGGCCGGGCACAGTCCATCCAGGTTCCACCGGTGGAACCTGGGGCGGACACTTGACGTTGATAGCTTTGTGCGCCCGCACAAGGAACCCGACGTGCCTTCCCCCCTCAGGAGCCCGGAACCGTGACGACCGGAACCGCGATGACGCTCGCCCTCGGCCCGAGCTGGATGGATCCGAACACCCTTCTCGACCAGTTCGGCATCTGGGGCCTGCTCCTGGTGGTCTTCGCCGAGTCCGGCCTCCTGATCGGCTTCTTCCTCCCGGGTGACTCCCTCCTCTTCACCTGCGGCCTGCTGATCACCTCGAACCAGCTGGACTTCCCGCTCTGGGGCGCCATCGCCCTGATCTGTCTCGCCGCGATCCTCGGCGACCAGGCGGGCTACATGTTCGGCAAGAAGGTCGGCCCGTCGCTCTTCAACCGTCCGGACTCCCGCATCTTCAAGCAGGAGAACGTCGCCAAGGCGCACGAGTTCTTCGAGAAGCACGGCCCCAAGTCCCTGATCCTGGCCCGCTTCGTGCCGGTGATCCGCACGTTCACGCCGATCATCGCCGGTGTCAGCGGCATGGCCTACCGCTCGTTCCTGACGTTCAACGTCATCGGCGGTGTCCTGTGGGGCGCCGGCGTCACCCTGCTCGGCTCCTGGCTCGGCAAGATCGGATTCGTCAAGGACAACATCGAGCTGATCCTGATCCTGATCGTCCTCGTCTCGGTGGTCCCGATCGTCATCGAGTTCCTGCGGGCCCGCGCGAAGGCGAAGAAGGAGGCCGCGGCGACCCCGCCCGAGCAGCCGTTCCAGCAGCACCCCGCGGCCGCGGGGTCCCCGATGACGGACGACGCCACGACCCAGCTCCGCAGGATCGAGCCGACCTACACCCCGCAGCAGCCCCAGCAGCAGTACGGCCAGCAGCCCCAGCGGCAGTACGGTCAGCAGCCTCAGCAGCAGTACGGCTACGGCCAGCAGCAGCCGTACTACGACCAGCAGCAGCCGTACTACGACCAGCAGCAGTACCCGTACAACGAGGAGCAGCAGTACCGCCCCTGAGGGGCGCTGGGGGTCCCCCGGCCGAAGGCTGGGGGAGGAACTGCGCGACAAGCCACGACGCACCCGCACCCGCCGACGTACCTCACCGGCTCCCGCGGATGGCGCTCAGAACCCCCTCGTCCGCTTCGCGGCCCGCCGCTTCCCCGCCGACCCCACCCGCAGGGTCAGCCGGGAGATCTCCGACCCCAGGTTGACCCCGATGGCGATGGCCATGGCGAGCGACGCCGCCTTGGCCAGCGACACCAGCCCCTTGTCGACCTCGTTCTGAGCCATCGACAGCAGCCCGAAATAGGTCGCCGACCCCGGCAGCAGAGGTCCGATCGCCGCCGTCGTGTACGGCAGCGCGGACGCGAACCGGTACCGCGAGAGCAGCTGCCCGAACAACCCGACCAGCCCCGCCGCCACCGCCGTGGAGGCGACCGGAGAGATCCCCCCGGCGTAGTGCATCGCACCGTAGACGCACCACGCGACACCCCCGTTGAGGGTCACGGCCGGCAGGGTGGACCGTTCCTGCTGGAGCAGGACGGCGAAGGTCAGCGACAGCACCATCGACGCGGCGATCTGCAGCAGCGGCCGCTGGGAGCCGACCAGCGCCGCGTCGGGGTTGAGGCGGCCGCCCAGTTTCACGCCGAAGTACAGGATCGTCAGCACCCCGATGACGATGCCGACGAAGAAGTACATGACCTCCAGCAGCCGTGCGGAGGCGGTGATGTAGAAGCCGGTGAGCCCGTCCTGGACGCCCGCGACGAGGGCCCGTCCGGGCAGCAGGGCGAAGAGTCCACCGGTGACGACGGCGGACGCCGCGACGTCGATGTGGGCGAGCGAGAAGGCGACCCCGATCGCGGCCGGCGGCATCGCGGCGATCATGAACTGGTAGAACTCCGGCAGCCCCCGCCCCGCGCACAGCCACGCCAGCCGGTCGCCGAGCATCGCGCCGACCGCGGCCGCCACGAACACCAGCAGGTCACCGCCGACCAGCACGGATGCGGCCCCGGCGAGCAGCCCGCCGGCGGCGGTCAGCGCCCAGCCGGGGTAGGGGTGCCGGTTGCGGCGGATCTCCGCGAGCCGCCGGTAGGCCTCCTCCAGCGAGACATGGGTCTCGGGGTCGGTGAGATCGTCCACGAGCCGGAAGACGGCGGACAGGCGCGTGTAGTCGGTCCCGCGCCGCCGTACCGTCCGGGACGCGGTCACCGGGTCGTCGACGAGCGAGGGCTGGTACGAGATCGCCAGCAGCGTGAAGGTGACACCCGGCTCGCACCGGTCCAGCCCGTACGACCGGCAGACCGCGAACATCGCCGCCTCCACGTCCTCCGCGCCCTCACCGCCCGCCAGCAGCAACTCCCCGATACGCAGGGTCAGGTCGAGCACGCGCGGGACGGCGGGAGCGCCCTCCTCGGACTTCTGCACCGGCTCCACGGCCGGCCGCTCGGCCACCGGCATGCGCAGCATGGTGCGCATCCGGTCCTGCCAGGGCGCGTCCTTGACGAGGCTGACCGCGGGGAACCCGGAGGCGGGCGTGAAGACGGGCGGGGCGTCCTGGGAGCTGTAGGTGCTCGGCAGGCTGAACGCCGACCCCTCCGGCTCGGCGGCCGCCGGCTGCGGCGCCGCGAGCCCCTCCGGCACCGCGAACTCGGACGTCGTCTCCGGCTCACCGCCGCCGCCCTCGGGGACCTCGATGCCCTGAGGGACGGCGAACTCGGACGTCAGTTCCGGGTCGTACCGCGCCTCGTCCGACCTGGGCTTGCGGTCCTCCGCCTCCGTCACCTTCGCAACGCTCCCTGAACGACAACCTCACCTGAGCCTCAGTATGCGCATGACCGCTCCGCGGACACGAAAAACGGGCCCCACGCGTGCGTGCGGCCCGTTTCCCGGTGCTGTCCCGGGGTGGTCTCAGTGACCGCCGGACTCCTTGAAGCGCTTGTACGACCGCTCGATCTCGATCTCGGCGTCGGTGCGGCCGACCCAGTTGGCGCCCTCGACGGACTTGCCGGGCTCCAGGTCCTTGTAGACCTCGAAGAAGTGCTGGATCTCCAGGCGGTCGAACTCCGACACGTGGTGGATGTCGCGCAGGTGCTCCACGCGCGGGTCGGTCGCCGGGACGCACAGCAGCTTGTCGTCGCCGCCGGCCTCGTCCGTCATCCGGAACATGCCGATCGCGCGGCACTTGATCAGGCAGCCCGGGAAGGTCGGCTCGTCCAGGATGACCAGCGCGTCCAGCGGGTCGCCGTCCTCGCCGAGGGTGTTCTCGACGAAGCCGTAGTCGGTCGGGTAGGCGGTCGAGGTGAAGAGACGACGGTCGAGGCGGATCCGACCGGTCTCGTGGTCCACCTCGTACTTGTTCCGCGAACCCTTCGGGATCTCGATCGTGACGTCGAACTCCACCGGTGGCTCCTCCATGATCAACACATAGTTCTGATGGTTAAGTGTCCCCCACGCAGGTGTGTGATCGCGAAAGGGGCTGGTGGTCGTGCCAGAGCTGAGGCCTTGGCAGTCCGCGAAACCGCGTGTGCGGAAGATCGCGGGCGCCGTGCGACCGCGTCTGGCACACCTGGTGACCGCCACGAAACCGCAGGTCGCACGGTTGTGGCGAGCGGTGGGGCCCAGGCTCGCACGCGTCGCGCGCATGACGGGACCCCGGCTTGCCACCCTGGTCCGCCCCCCTCGGCCTCGGTCCCGGACCCTCAGGACCTGGCAGTACACCGCGGGCGCCGCCACGGCCGGGCTCGCGCTGGCCGCCGGTGTGGTGACCGCGGCGGGCCCCTGGGACGCCGACGGTCAGCGTACGGCCGAGCGGGACCGGGCCGCCGCCCTGGAGCGGGCGGGTGGCGCAGATCACGGCTCCGGTGCGGACTCCGTCACAGCCGACGGCGCGCCCAGCCCGGCGCCCAGCGCCGGACCCGTCCTCACGGGGCTGGACGGCGCCACGAACACCGTGAAGTCGGCGCCCGCCGGAAAGTCCGTCGGCATCTCCGGAACGGCCGTCACGAGCCTCCTGGGGCCCCTCCTGAAGGACCCGGCGCTCGGCAGCACCCGTACCGCGGTGGTCGTCGACGTGGCCACCGGCAGCCGCCTGTACGGCTCCGGTGCCGACACCGGCCTGACCCCCGCCTCCACCACCAAGATCGCCACCGCCGTCGCCGCCCTCTCCGCCCTCGGCCCCGACCACCGCATCACCACGCGCGTGGCCCTCGAACCCGGCACCAGGGAGGTCGTCCTGGTCGGCGACGGCGACCCCACCCTGACCGCGCACAAGGACGCGGCCGGCTGGGCCAGCCTGCGCACCCTCGCCACCGAGACGGCCAAGTCACTGACCGCGCGGGGCATCAGGCAGATCACCCTCTCCTACGACACCACGCTCTACTCCGGCCCCGACCTGCACTCCATCGGCGTCAACGAGAACCTCGCGCGCGTGACCCCGCTGACGGCCGACGAGGGCCGGACCAACGACTCCACCGAGGGGCCGGTGCTCCGGGTGGCCGACCCGGCGGCCGACGCGGCACAGAAGTTCGCGGGCTTCCTGGCGGACGCCGGCATCAAGACCTCCTCACCCGGCACCTCCAAGGCGAGCAGCCGGGCCGAGACCCTCGCCACCGTCTCCTCGCCGCCGCTGTCCGCCATCGTCGAGCGCATGCTGACCAACAGCGACAACGACATCGCCGAGGCCCTGGCCCGCCAGACGGCGCTCGCCGGCGGCAAGGAGGCCAGCTTCGACGGGGGAGCGGCCGCGATCGACGCCCAGCTGACCAAGCTGGGCCTGCCGATGACCGGCGCCGCCTTCCACGACGGCAGCGGCCTGAACCGCGACGACCGGCTGACGGCGAACCTCCTCACCGCCCTCCTCGTCAAGGCCGCCGACGTGGACCGGCCGGGCCTGCGCGCCGTCCTCACCGGCCTCCCCGTCGCCCACTTCACGGGCACCCTCACCGGCCGCTACACGGACGGCGCGGCAGGCGTCGTGCGCGCCAAGACCGGCACCCTCACCGGCGTCAACACCCTCGCGGGCACGGTCGTCGACAAGGACGGCCGCCTCCTGGCCTTCGCCTTCCTCACCGCCAACACGACGAACCCGGTAGCAGCCCAGGCGGCCCTGGACGAAACGGCGTCGGCACTGGCGGGTCTGTGACCCCACGACCCGCCGCCCACGGCCAACACGGCCCACATCGCCAACACGTGCCTGCCGACGCAAGCCCCCCAACCCGACCCCACCACACAAGTCACGCCAACCACACCAACCCCCACGGCCTGCCCCAAGCGGTAGCGCTAACGTACGGTTGACGCATGACGAGCATCGGTGGCGCTGCTTCATCTGGGATGGTCGACTGGAATCTCGCGGTGGCGACCGCGACCCGCCTCGTACGGCCGGGGCCCGAGGTGAGCCGCGACGAGGCCCGGGTCATCGTCGCGGAACTGCGGCGGCACGCGAAGGCCTCGGAGGAACACGTCCGGGGCTTCACTCGTATGGGGACCGACGACATCCACGACACCCCCGTTCTGGTGGTCGACAGGCCCGGCTGGGTGAAGGCGAACGTCGCCGGTTTCCGCGAACTCCTCAAGCCGCTGCTCGAAAAGATGCAGGAGCGGCGCGCGGGCACCCCCGGCGGCGCGGTCCTCGGCGCGGTCGGCGGCAAGGTCACCGGCGTGGAACTCGGCATGCTGCTGTCGTTCCTGTCGTCCCGGGTCCTCGGGCAGTACGAGACCTTCGCCCCCTCCTCCCGCGACCTCCCGGCGGACGAGAACGGCGGCGGCCGACTGCTGCTCGTCGCCCCGAACATCGTCCACGTCGAGCGCGAACTCGACGTCCAGCCCCACGACTTCCGCCTGTGGGTGTGCCTGCACGAGGAGACGCACCGCACCCAGTTCACGGCGGTGCCCTGGCTGCGTGCCCACCTGGAGGGCGAGATCCAGTCGTTCCTGTCGGAGACCGACGTCGACCCGATGACCGTCCTCGAACGCGTCCGGGACGCCGCCCAGTCCCTCGCCGGGGGCCGTCCCGAGGCCGAGGAGGACGACGGCGGACGGTCGTTCGTCGAACTCGTGCAGACCCCGGCGCAGCGCGAGATCCTCGGCCGGCTCACCGCCGTCATGTCCCTTCTGGAGGGACACGCCGACTTCGTCATGGACGGCGTCGGACCCGCGGTCGTGCCGACCGTCGCCGAGATCCGCGAGAAGTTCCAGCAGCGGCGCGCCAAGGGCGCCTCCCGGCTCGACATGACGCTGCGCAAGCTGCTCGGCCTGGATGCCAAACTCCGTCAGTACCGGGACGGCGAGCGGTTCGTGCGGGCCGTCGTCGAGCAGGTCGGCATGGACGGCTTCAACCGGGTGTGGACCTCCCCGAACACCCTGCCGACCAAGGCGGAGATCGCCAAACCGGCGGACTGGGTCGCGCGGGTGCACCGCAAGGCCGAGTCGTGAACCGACGGATGTGTGGTGAACGGAAACCGGCCGACGACAGGTGAACGCCCCTCCAATCACCCGTCCGAGGGACCGTGAGCGATGGGTAGGCGTGCGATGCTCAGGGAACGGCCCGTTTCTGTCACCATCTACACACTCTGAGTGACCGATCTCGGGTTCACCCCCCGAAAACTTCATGAAGGGAACCGGACATGGGTCCCCATCCTGCGGTCGCGGCGATACGCCTGGCGGTCCGCCGCGTCCTCCACGACATCCTCACCGACGACAGCCGCCACACCCGCACCACCGGTGAGTGCACCGGCGGACGGATCGGCGTGCGCCTCGCGCGCCCCACCGGCAGCCTCCCCGAGATCCCGGAGATCCCGGAGCAGACACCGAACGAGCGGCCCCCCTCCCCGCTCGTCCTCGTCGCGTGCTCCGGCGGCGCCGACTCCATGGCGCTCGCCTCCGCCCTCGCCTTCGAGGCCCCCAAGCTCGGCATCCGCGCGGGTGGCATCACCGTCGACCACGGCCTGCAGCCCGGCTCCGACCTGCGCGCCGAGGAGGTCGTCCTCAGGCTGCGCGAACTCGGCCTCGACCCGGTCGAGTCCATCACCGTGACCGTCGGCCGCGACGGCGGACCCGAAGCCGCCGCCCGCGACGCCCGCTACGCCGCCCTGGACGCCGCGCTCGAACGGCACGCCGGCGCCGCGATCCTGCTCGGCCACACCAGAGACGACCAGGCCGAAACCGTCCTGCTCGGCCTCGCCCGCGGCTCCGGCATCCGCTCCCTGTCCGGAATGGCCGCGGTCTCGGGGGCCGGCGGCCGTTACCGCCGCCCGTTCCTCCAGCTGGACCGGCAGACCGCCCGCAAGGCCTGCATGGTCCAGTCCCTGCCGGTCTGGGACGACCCGCACAACACGGACCCGGCCTACACCCGCTCCCGGCTCCGCCACGAGGGCCTGCCCGCCCTGGAGAAGGCCCTCGGCAAGGGCGTCGTCGAGGCGCTCGCCCGCACCGCCCAGCTCTCCCGCGACGACGCCGACGCCCTCGACACCTGGGCCAGCCAGGCCGAGGCCTCCGTACGGGACGCCACGGGCCTGCTGGAGTGCGCCAAGCTCTACGCCCTGCCCCCCGCGGTACGCCGCCGGATCCTGCGCCGCGCGGCCATCGAGGCGGGCGCACCGGCAGGTTCCCTGTTCGCCCGGCACATCGAGGAAGTCGACCGCCTCATCACCGGCTGGCGCGGCCAGGGGGCCATCAATCTCCCCGGCAAAGTCGTCGCCCAGCGCCAGGGTGGCAGACTGGTGATTCGGCAAGGCTGAATCCCGACCTCGCGGAGAGCTCCCCGGAGCTCCTCCGAAGGGCCGGGTAGGCCGGTGGGACGACCGACCGAAAGTGATGCGGGTGGACGCGAAAGACATGGGTGCCGACCTCCAGCAGGTGCTCATCACCAAGGAAGAGATCGACGCGAAGCTGGCCGAGCTGGCCGCGAAGATCGACGCGGAGTACGCGGGCAAGGACCTGCTCATCGTCGGCGTCCTCAAGGGCGCCGTGATGGTCATGGCGGACCTCGCCCGGGCGCTGTCCACCCCCGTCACCATGGACTGGATGGCCGTGTCCTCGTACGGTGCGGGCACCCAGTCCTCCGGTGTGGTGCGGATCCTCAAGGACCTCGACACCGACATCAAGGGCAAGCACGTCCTGATCGTTGAGGACATCATCGACTCGGGCCTGACCCTGTCCTGGCTGATCAACAACCTCGGCTCCCGCGAGCCCGAGACCCTGAAGATCTGCACCCTGCTGCGCAAGCCGGACGCGGCCAAGGTCGCCATCGACGTCGAGTGGGTCGGCTTCGACATCCCCAACGAGTTCGTCGTCGGCTACGGCCTCGACTACGCCGAGAAGTACCGCAACCTCCCGTTCGTCGGTACGCTCGCGCCTCACGTCTACGGCGGCTGAACCCCGGCTGATACGCCGGAGGTCCAGTTACGTAAGACGATCGGGAACCCCAGCGGGTTTCGCGCCGTTGGAGCATGCAGAGACGGGTTTCACCAGCCGTCCGAGCGGCTTCGTGCGGCTTCGGGCCACAATGCTGGGGTACCGTCAGAAGAACTGTCTTATCAAACTCACTATGGCAGGAGGGACGGGGCGACACCGCTCCGTATGGATGGACGTGAAGCGATACTTCCGTGGGCCGGTCATGTGGATCGTGCTGGCCGTCCTTGCCGTGGTCGTGTTGATGCAGGTCGTCGGCTCGTCCGGCGGCTACAAGACGGTGGACACCGGCCAGGTCGTGGCGGCGATCAATGACAACAGGGTGGAATCGGCGAAGCTGACCACCGGTGACGAGCAGACCATCAAGGTCACGCTCAAGAACGGCGAGAAGGTCGACGGCAGCTCGAAGATCCAGGCGAGCTACATCGGCGACCAGGGCGTCACCATCGCCAGCCAGCTACAGACCAAGTACCAGGACAAGCAGATCCCCGACGGCTACACCGTCGCGCCGACCAAGCAGAACGCGTTCGTCAGCGTCCTGCTCTCCCTGCTGCCCTTCGTCCTCATCGTGGTCGTCTTCCTGTTCCTGATGAACCAGATGCAGGGCGGCGGCTCCCGGGTCATGAACTTCGGCAAGTCCAAGGCGAAGCTCATCACCAAGGACACCCCGAAGACGACCTTCTCGGACGTCGCGGGCTGCGACGAGGCCGTCGAGGAACTCCACGAGATCAAGGAGTTCCTGCAGGAGCCGGCCAAGTTCCAGGCCGTCGGCGCCAAGATCCCCAAGGGCGTGCTCCTCTACGGCCGTCCCGGCACCGGCAAGACGCTCCTCGCGCGCGCCGTCGCCGGCGAGGCAGGGGTCCCCTTCTACTCGATCTCCGGTTCCGACTTCGTCGAGATGTTCGTCGGTGTCGGTGCCTCCCGGGTCCGTGACCTCTTCGAGCAGGCCAAGGCGAACGCCCCGGCGATCGTCTTCGTCGACGAGATCGACGCGGTCGGCCGCCACCGTGGCGCCGGCCTCGGCGGCGGTCACGACGAGCGCGAGCAGACGCTGAACCAGCTGCTCGTCGAGATGGACGGCTTCGACGTCAAGGGCGGCGTGATCCTCATCGCCGCGACGAACCGGCCCGACATCCTCGACCCGGCGCTGCTGCGCCCCGGCCGTTTCGACCGGCAGATCGCGGTCGACCCGCCGGACCTGCAGGGTCGTCTGGAGATCCTCAAGGTCCACCAGAAGGGCAAGCCGGTCGCGCCCGACGTCGACCTCGCGGCGGTCGCCCGCCGCACCCCGGGCTTCACCGGCGCGGACCTGTCGAACGTGCTGAACGAGGCGGCGCTGCTCACGGCGCGCTCCGACCGCAAGCTCATCGACAACCAGATGCTCGACGAGGCGATCGACCGTGTGGTCGCGGGCCCGCAGAAGCGGACCCGGATCATGTCGGACAAGGAGAAGAAGATCACCGCGTACCACGAGGGCGGCCACGCCCTGGTCGCGGCGGCTTCCCCGAACTCCGACCCGGTCCACAAGATCACGATCCTGTCCCGCGGCCGCGCTCTCGGCTACACGATGGTCCTGCCGGACGAGGACAAGTACTCGACCACGCGCAACGAGATGCTCGACCAGCTCGCCTACATGCTGGGCGGCCGCGCGGCCGAGGAACTGGTCTTCCACGACCCGACCACCGGTGCAGCCAACGACATCGAGAAGGCCACGACCACCGCTCGCGCGATGGTCACGCAGTACGGCATGACCGAGCGTCTCGGCGCGATCAAGTTCGGCGGCGACAACACCGAGCCCTTCCTCGGCCGTGAGATGTCCCACCAGCGCGACTACTCGGAAGAGGTCGCCGCCCTGGTGGACGAGGAAGTCAAGAAGCTCATCGAGAACGCGCACAACGAAGCCTGGGAGATCCTGGTCGAGAACCGCGACGTCCTCGACAACCTGGTGCTCCAGCTCCTGGAGAAGGAGACCCTGGGCAAGGAGGAGATCGCCGAGATCTTCACGGCGATCCACAAGCGGCCCGCGCGCCCCGCGTGGACCGGCTCCTCCCGCCGTACGCCGTCGACCCGCCCGCCGGTGCTCTCCCCGAAGGAGCTCGCACTGACCAACGGGGCGAACGGCTCGACGCCGGCGATCAGCACCGCGAAGTCCACGGCCTCCGAGCCCGCCACGGCGGTCGAGAAGGCCCCGGAGGACCGACCCGAGAGCTGAGTCACACCGGCCTCACCTGGCTCGGAATGGATGCCGCGCCCCCCAGGATCTAGCCTGGGGGGCGCGGCATTTCCGTAATGCCTGTACATGAGGCGCGTGATCCACATGTGCTCACCCTGAGGAACGAGGCACCCCAGATGACCGACCCCGTGACCCTGGACGGCGAAGGCACCATCGGCGAGTTCGACGAGAAACGCGCCGAGAACGCCGTACGCGAACTCCTCATCGCGGTCGGCGAGGACCCGGACCGCGAGGGCCTGCGGGAGACTCCGGCGCGGGTGGCGAGGGCGTACCGCGAGCTTCTGGCGGGAAATCAGCAGTCGCCCGAGGAGGTGCTGACGACGACGTTCGACCTCGGTCATGACGAGATGGTCCTGGTCAAGGACATCGAAATCGTATCTCTGTGCGAACATCACATGCTGCCGTTCCATGGGGTGGCCCATGTCGGCTACATCCCGGCGGAGACCGGCAAGATCACGGGTCTGTCGAAGCTTGCGCGGCTGGTCGAGGTGTTCGCACGTCGATTGCAGGTACAGGAACGCCTCACCACTCAGATCGCGGACTCGCTCATGCGGATCCTCGAGGCTCGGGGGGTGATCGTCGTGGTCGAGGCCGAACACATGTGCATGTCGGTGCGGGGGATCCGTAAGCCGGGTGCCAAGACGACGACATCGGCGGTCCGTGGCCAGCTCAGGGATGCTACGACCCGCGCTGAGGCAATGAGCCTGATACTGGCGCGCTGAACTGATTGTCAGTGGTCACCCGTAATCTCCTCGATCGGTGCGTTGTGTGCCGATCGGGGAGGCCAGGGTGGGTTACGGGTTACCGAGCAAGCAGACCGTGAACGGCGTAGGCCGTCGACTGTGTGCGCGGGACGTCGAGGTGGGCTGCTCCGTGGGCGCTGGACGGGGATCGCACGGTCCACACCACCGTCACTCACGTGGGGACCGCAAAGGTCCGAGAGGTCGTGGACGTCGTGACGGACCATCTGACGTTCACCGTTGCCCCTGACCAACTGCTCAGCACGCCTGACGGCTGGGTCCATCCACCGGTGGGGACGCGCACCACATGCGGCAGAGGTTTCCGCGTGTCGTGCTCCAGGATCTGGAGACCTTCGAAGGTTTTCTGGAGGGGGTACACCGACGGCGACGGTTTCCGGTCCAAGACCTGGCGCGATCGCCTGTTGGTCAGCGCGAACGTGCCCTTTCTCGCGGAACTCGCGCAAGTGATCGGTGCACGATTCACGCCCTCGGACCAACGGGACGGCCTCGCACCTTGTCGTAGCCGACGGCTGGCTTTCCCGAGAGGTGTTCCGAGCCGAGAGGCACCCACTGCGGCTCGGGGAGTCCACGTGGGTCGAGGTCCGCGGGCTTCGTCCTCGCGCGGCCGGAAGCGGGTTTCTGGTCAACGGCCACCTGGCACGTCAGCCCTGGTGACCGGGTCAGGCCACCGGCTCGGCTCCGGTGTGGTCGTTGTCGTCGTCCTCGGGGAGCTTGCAGACCCGTTCCAGGAAGATGGCCGCCGCTATGACGGCGATGCCGGCGACGACCGAGAAGGCCGCGTAGAGGGCCTGGTCGCGGCGGGTGGGGAGGTCGAGGAGTTCCAGGAGGAAGACGCCGGTGCCGCCGTACATGCCGGCGACGAGGGCGGCGACGAGGGCGCTCGCCTGGCCGAAGACGACGGCGCGGGCCGCCATCAGGGGGTCGACGCCCTTGGCGCCGGGGCGGCGCTCGCGCTGGGCCTTGAGGCGGGCACGCAGCGAGAGCGCGGTGGAGAGCAGGACCACGGCGATCAGGGCGAGGACGATCGGGGCGGCCACCGGCACGCTGGGCAGCGTCCCCACCGCGTTCCAGAGGCGGGCGACCGCCCAGGACAGCACTCCGGCCACGACGAAGACGCCGGCCAGCACCCTGATCCGCAGCTCTTTCACTGTTTTCCTTCAGCTCCCCCGCAGCGATGTGGTCGTCTCGACCTTAACGACTACTCGGGCAGTCGGAGTTCCAGGTCCCCACGCGCTTCCACACCGTGCCGGGTGACGGCGGCCAGGAGGTCCGCGACCGTGCCGCGGCCGGGCAGCAGGGCCTCCGGGTCGACGTCGTACCAGGGCGCGAGCACGAAGGCGCGCTCGTGGGCGCGCGGGTGCGGGAGGGTGAGGTGCGGGTCGTCGGAGACGACGTCGGCGTAGGCGACGATGTCGACGTCGAGGGTGCGCGGGCCCCAGTGCTCGTCCCGCACCCGGTTGAACGCCTCCTCGACCGCGTGCGCCCGCTCCAGCAGGGAGGACGGCGGGAGGGTGGTCTTCAGCACCACGATCGCGTTGTAGTACGTCGGCTGGCTGCCGGGCTCGACGCCCCACGGCTCCGTCTCGTACACCGGCGACACGGCCTTGATGCGGACGCCCGGGGTGTCCTCCAGGGCGTCGATGGCACCCTGGAGGGTCTCCAGGCGGTTGCCGAGGTTGGAGCCGAGGGCGACCACGGCGCGCTTGGGGTTGGACAGGGTGGTGTCGGCGGCGTCGACCTGCTCGACGACGGAGGCGGGCACCGGCTGGACGGTCGGGTCGCTCGGACCCCGCAGGGAGGATGCGGTCATACTCGGCTCCGGGTGATGGTGACGGTGACGTCGTCGAAGGGGACGGTGATGGGCGCGTCGGGCTTGTGGACCTGGACCTCGACCTCTCTTACCCCCTCGTGCTTGAGGCAGACCTGGGCGATCCGCTCGGCGAGCGTCTCGATCAGGTTCACCGGTTCCCCCTCGACCACGGCGACGACCTCCTCGGCCACGATGCCGTAGTGCACGGTCTTCGTCAGGTCGTCGTCGGCCGCCGCCGGACGGGTGTCCAGGCCGAGGGCGAGGTCCACGATGAAGGTCTGGCCCTCCTCGCGCTCCTTCGGGAAGACACCGTGGTGCCCGCGGGCCCTCAGGCCGCGCAGCGCGACACGATCCACGCGAATCACTCCTGCAATCGTCGGTGGGGCGGCCGGGCCGCATCGGGTGCGGGCGATGGACCGGCCTCACACGAATCTACCTGCGGGCACTGACAGAGCCGGGGTACGGGGCGTGGGGTTCGCCGGGGTGCGGCAGGGTTCATCGGGTGTTTCCCCCGGAGAACCCGGTGGCTCACGGGCCGGTAGCCGTACCTACTCGCGAGTTCGTGATTCCGGCCACTTCTTGGTCCGCCAGGGGGTGTCCCGCGCTCAGGAGGGCGTGTCGTCCTCTTCGTCCTCGTCGGCCTCGGACAGCACCGGGGAGGCGTGGTGGGACCAGAGCTTCCAGCCGTCCCGGGTGCGCCGGAACACGTTCGTGGCGACGACCAGCTGTCCGACCAGCGGGCCGAGTTCCTGGCCGCCCTCGGGGGCCGGGCCGCCGCTGAGGATGTTCTCCGTGCAGGTCACCAGGGCGGTGTCGCCGGTGACGGAGACGTGTACGTCGGTGAGGAAGAACTGGATGTAGTCGGTGTTCGCCATGATCAGCGCGTACGACCGGAGGACCTCGCCGCGGCCGGTGAGCACCGGCCAGCCTGGATGCACGCAGGAGATCACGCCGCTGTCCGCGGGGTCGTGGTACTCCTCGTCGACGCCCAGGTCGGCAGGGGTGAGCCAGAGGGCGGAGACGGTTTCGAAGTCGCCGTTCTCCAGTGCCTCGTAGAAGGCGGTGTTGGCGGCCTCGACCTGCTCGACGTCGGTATGGGGGGCGCTCACCGGGCTCCTTCGCCCGGCGTGTGCGTTCCGGTGCGCGCTCCTTCTATTGCTCGCGCGACCCGTACCGCGTCGGCGGTGGCGTGCACCTCGTGGACGCGTACCGCCCAGGCGCCGGCGTGCGCCGCGAGGGCCGAGACGGCGGCGGTGGCCGCGTCGCGCTCCCGGGCCGGCGGGGGCGCTCCTTCGGGTCCGGCCAGGACGCGGCCGAGGAACCGCTTGCGGGAGGCGGCGACGAGGAGGGGGTGGCCCAGGGCGTGCAGCCGGTCGAGGCGGGCGAGCAGGGCCAGGTCGTGCTCGGAGTTCTTGGAGAAGCCGAGGCCGGGGTCGACGACGATCCGGTCGGGGGAGATGCCGCCGGCCAGGACGGCGTCCACACGCGCGTGCAGTTCGTCGAGGACCTCGCCGACGACGTCGTCGTACACGCCCTTGACGTTGCCGCCCTCCAGGAAGCCGCGCCAGTGCATGACGACGAAGGGGGCGCCGGAGTCGGCGACGACGGGGATCATGTCGGGGTCGGCGAGGCCGCCGCTGACGTCGTTGACGAGGGCGGCGCCGGCGGCGAGGGCCTGCCGGGCGACGGAGGCGCGCATGGTGTCGACCGAGACGACGACGCCTTCGGAGGACAGGCCGCGGACGACCGGGATGACCCGGCGCAGTTCCTCCGCCTCGTCGACGCGGGTGGCACCTGGCCGGGTGGACTCGCCGCCGACGTCGACCAGGTCGGCGCCCTGGGCGACCAGGTCGAGGCCGTGCTTGACGGCGGTCGTCGTGTCGAACCAGCGGCCGCCGTCGGAGAAGGAGTCGGGGGTGACGTTCACGACCCCCATGACCGCACACCGGTCCCATGCCGGAAGCCCTGCCACCTGGCCACGTCCGCTGTGGTTGCTCATACGTTCAGCGTAGGCCCAGGGCCGGGGGGCCAGCCCCCGTGGCCCGAGCGGCGCCCCCGGGCCGGAGGGGGAGGGGCGTCCGCTCGGGCCGGTCCCGGGGTCAGGCCGCTCGTACACCCTGTTCGGCGATGGCATGGGCGCACGGGCGGGGGGCGGGCGCCTGGCGGCGCAGGAAGCGGGGGAGCGGGAGGGCGAGGCTGACGAAGCCCTCGGCCTGCATGGCGGCGAGGCCGATGCGCGGGAGGTCGCCGGAGGCCCGGTAGACCACGAAGCGCGGCTCCCAGCGGGGCTGGAACTTGGCGTTGAACTTGTACAGGGACTCGATCTGGAACCAGCGGGAGAGGAACACCAGCAGTCCGCGCCAGGCGCGCAGCACCGGTCCGGCGCCGATCTTCTCGCCGCGGGCGAGTGCCGAGCGGAACATCGCGAAGTTGAGCGAGACCCTGGTGATGCCGAGCTTCGGGGCGGCCTGGAGGGCGGCCACGATGAGGAGTTCGTTCATGCCGGGGTCGGCGGAGCGGTCGCGGCGCATCAGGTCCAGGGAGACGCCGTCGGTGCCCCAGGGCACGAAGTGCAGGATCGCCTTGAGGTCGCCGTACTGGCCGGGCGTCTCGTCGGCCCACCCGTCTCCCGCCGCCGCCCTACCCGAGGCGCCTCGCGCCGCCCCTTCGATTCTGTGGGCGGTGGCGATCAGGCAGTCGCCGTCGGCGGGGTCGCCGATGCGGCCGAGCGCCATGGAGAAGCCGCGTTCGGTGTCGGTGCCGCGCCAGTCCTCGGCGGCCCGGCGGATGCGGTCCAGTTCGGCCTCGCCGAGGTCACGGATACGCCGTACCCGGGTTTCGTAGCCGGCCCGCTCGATGCGCTTGACCATCTGGCGCACGTTGCGCATCGCGCGTCCGGCGAGCGAGAAATCCGCCACGTCCACCACCGCCTCGTCGCCCAGTTCGAGGGCGTCCAGGCCGGTCTCGCGGGTCCACACCTCGCCGCCCGTCTCCGAGCAGCCCATGACGGCGGGGGTCCAGGAGTGGGCCTTGGCCTCGTCCATGAAGCGTTCGATGGCGCCGGGCCAGGCCTCGACGTCGCCGATCGGGTCGCCGCTGGCGAGCATCACGCCGGAGACGACGCGGTAGGTGACCGCCGCCTTGCCGCTGGGCGAGAAGACGACCGCCTTGTCGCGGCGGAGAGCGAAGTGGCCGAGGGAGTCGCGGGCGCCGTGCTTCTCCAGGAGGGCGCGCAGCTGGGCCTCGTCCTCCTCGGTGAGGTGGGCGGCGGGGTGTTCGGGGCGGAAGGCGAGGTAGATGGTGGTGACCGCGGTGATCAGGCCGAGGGCGCCGAGGGAGAAGGCGACCGTCCAGGAGGTGGAGCCCTCGTAGTCGACGGGGCCCTCGAAGCCGAACAGCCCGTACAGGACGTGGGTGATGCGGTCGGCCAGGCTGGGGTCGCCGATGGTGCGCTTGGGGTGGGCGCTGACGACGACCAGGCCGAGCGCGAGCGAACCGGCGCTCATGAGGACGAAGTTGGCGAGCGCGCGCCACCGGCTGCGCGGGTCGGGCAGCGCCTTGAACTCGTCGCGGTGCAGCACGAGCGGCACGAACAGGGCCAGTGAGATCAGCGCGCCGATGACCGAGTGCCGGTACACGAACTGCGAGACGGCGCCGGCCGGCAGCAGGGCGACCGCGGCCCGCCAGGCCCGGCGCTTGCGCCGCTTGAGCCCGTGCGCGAGCAGCAGCAACAGCACGCCGACGCTGAGCGAGAGCGCCGCGGCGAACGGGCCGAGCGAGCCCGGCAGTACCTCGGCCAGGGCGTGCATACGGCTGTGACGGAAGCGCGGGAACACGCCCGCGGCGATGTCCAGGACGCCCACGACCGCGCACGCCCTGCCGACCAGGGCGGGGACGGCCTCAGGGCGCGGGCCGCGGACTATGCGCCGCGCCCGGCCTGATCGGCTCGGAACCTCGCCCGACATTTCCCCATCTATCCTGACAGACATCGCATCCCGTAGTTCTGCGAGAGACCTTGAATCCGGGCCCGATTCGGGCATCCGGCGACATTGCGCCCTCTAGGACGGTGTCTCGGGGGGAGAGGTTCACTCCCCACCGGAAAGCCGGTTCAAAGGCCAGGGAAAGCCCGGGGCAAGCCTCGCTGAAACCAGCGGTGGTCACGGGGGAAAGCGCAGGCAGGAAGCACCTCATGGGTCTCACGAGCAATAAACTGCTGGCATTGGCGATCTTGTTCGCCATACTGCTGTTCGTCGGTACGGTGTGGCTGTGGCCCCGGCTGGGCCGCCGGAACTGGCGGGCCGTCAGCGGCCGCGTCGGTCTTCTGCTGGCCACCCAGCTGGCCCTCTTCGCGTGCGTCGGGATAGCGGTCAACCAGGCTTTCGGTTTCTACGCGAGCTGGGCCGACCTGCTCGGCACGGAGACCGACCAGGGCGTCGTCGTCGACCACGCGGCCGGCCCGGTCCAGGTGATGTCCACGTCCCAGGTGCACGGCATGGGCGGCTCGCTGCCGGCGACGGCCGGTCAGATCCAGCAGGTCGGCATAGTCGGCCGTACCACCCACATCGGCACGCCCGCGTACGTGTACCTGCCGCCGGAGTACTTCCAGCCGCAGTACCGCACGCGGACGTTCCCGGTGGTGGTCGTCCTCAGCGGTTATCCCGGCACCGCCCGTGCGCTGATCGACAAGCTGCACTACCCGCGCACGGTGCAGCACCTGGTCCGGGACGGGAGGATGCGGCCGACGATCCTGGTGATGCTGCGGCCCACGGTCGCGCCGCCCCGGGACACCGAGTGCGTGGACGTCCCGCACGGCCCGCAGACCGAGACCTTCTTCGCCAGGGACCTGCCCGACGCCGTGCGCGCGCACTACCGGGCCGCCGTGAAGCCGGGCGGCTGGGGCATCGTCGGCGACTCGACCGGCGGGTACTGCGCGCTCAAGCTCGCCGTGCACCACCCCGGTGTGTACGCGGCCGGGGCCGGGCTCTCCCCGTCGTACAAGGCGCCGCTCGACGCCACGACCGGCGACCTCTTCCAGGGCGACCGGAATCTGCAGAACCGAGCCGACCTCTGGTGGTTCCTGAAGCACGAGCCGGCCCCGGACACCTCCCTGCTGGTCACCAGCAGCAAAGCCGGGGAAACCAACTACAAGGCCACGCTGAAATTCATCGCGAGCGTGGAGGCCACGAAGCTGACCCGGATCTCGTCGATCATCCTCGACAGCGGCGGCCACAACTTCAACACCTGGCGCCGCGAGATCCCGGCGACGCTCCAGTGGATCAGCGGCCGATTGAGCGACCGCTGAGTCCCACCCCTGCCGATACCGTGTGAAGACTTCGTTGTCGCTGTGTTTTTACGGCCCGGGGCACCACGATTCGCCTACGCGCGGTAAGTTTCTGGCCATGCCACGTGGACGTCACCGTCATTCCCCGCCCTTGCACAGGCTGTTGCCTCCCTCGGCGATCGCCGGTGTCTCCCTCGTCTGCGCCCTCGGCCCCTGGCTGTTCACCGAACCGACGCTGCTGCGCACCCTGGCCGCGATAGCCGCGGCCACCGCGGCCGTCGGCGCCGCCGTCATGCGGCGGTGGGACAGCGAGGCGGGCAAGCAGGTGGCCGACCTCGCACGCGCGCGTGCGAGCGACGAGTGGCGCCACGAGGAGCGGATCGCCGAGCTGGAGACCGACCTGGAGGAGTCGCGGGAGCTGCGCGCCAAGCTGGAGCAGCGGCTGCGCGCGAAGCGGTCGGAGCTGGCGGGACTGCGCAACGAGCACGCGTCCCTGCTGCGCCGCTACGCCACGGCCGAGACCGAGCGCGCGAGCGCCCTGGAGGGCCGCCGCCTGCTGGAGATCGAGGCCGCCGAGCCGTCGAACGCGCTCCCGGCCCCCCGCGAGGCGGACGCGTCGGAGGAGTCCGCGGCGGCCGTCGAGGGGAAGACCGACGAAGAGACCGGCGAGCTGACGGTCGAGGAGACGGTTCCCGCGGTCTTCTCGCCAGAGGGTTCCAAGCTGTTCCTGCGGGCCAAGGTGGCATTGGCCCGGTTCGACGAGAAGGACACCGCCAAGGACATCGCGAAGGGCGGGACCGACGCGGGCACCGAGGCCGAGGGGACGGCGGAGACGGCCGCCGAGCCCGGGACCGCCGCGACGGGCGATACCGCACCGGAGGACGAGGCGCAGGGGCAGCCCGAGGCGGCCGACGGGCACGCGCGCGCGGCCGCCGCCATCCCGGCCGGGCCCGACGAGGACGCGGGCCCGGACACCGCCCCGGCGCCGGCGGAGCAGGACGCCCGCCCCACGCCGGCTCCGTCCGCGAACTCCGTCAAGCCCTCGGGCCACTTCACGGTGCCGACCGCGGTGGCGGTCCTGCCGGCCGCCCCGATCCCGCGCCCGCTGGTCACCGGCGGCTTCGACTTCTTCGGCACCCAGAAGGGCTCGCCCGCGGGCGGCCTGGACGCCATGCACAACGAGGACCTCGCGGACGTCGTCGGCCAGGAGGCGCTCGCGCTCCACAAGGCCGAGTCCGAGGCCGAGTTCAAGCCCGCGGACGCGCAGTCGCGGGGCGTCGGCCAGGTCATCGACCTGACCGCGCACGACGAGACGGAGCAGATCAACCTCGGCGGCCTGCGCAGCGCAGCGTCCTGAACACGCGGGCGGTCGGGTGCGGCGCCGTCGTGGCTGGTCGCGCAGTTCCCCGCGCCCCTGAAGGGGCGCTCACCGCAGCGACCTGCTTTTAGGGGCGCGGGGAACTGCGCGACCAGCCCCCACTCACCCGCACCCGACCACCGGCCGCCCCGGCCGTCACGCCATCCAGCGGTCCGGCCGCGCCGTCCGGCGCCCCGTCCGGGACCGCTCGGCCTGCTCCCGCAGCAGCGCCGCGGCCTCCTCGGCGCCCCGCAGCCGGGCCGTCACGGTCTTGTCGGCGCCCGTGTCCACATGGACGTCCGCGAGCCGCCACAGCCGCCTCCAGGGCCCCTGGGTGAGCCGTACGCTCTGCACCTTGGCGTGCGGGACGAGCGACAGCTTCCGGCGCAGCAGCCCGTGCCGCGCCGCGAACACCGCGTCCGTGACCGCGAGCCCGTACCCGCGCCACCACAGCGGCACGCACCACCGGGCCCGCCCGGGCGGGCGCAGCAGCTCACCGGGCACGGTCACGCCGGGCAGCACGCGCGCGACGACCGACTCGGCGACCGCGCGCGGGGCGACCGGGACCAGTACCGAGTTCGCCGACCCGGCGACGTCCAGCTCGACCCGTACCCAGCGCAGCGGCCGCCACATCAGCGGCTCCACGATCCGCACGGTCTGCACCCGTCCCGGCGGCACCGTCTCGTGGGTGCGGTCGAGGAGCCCGTGGTCGATGCGCAGTCCGTCCGGGGACTCGCCGACCGTCCAGTCGTACTCCCCGACGAACCGCCCCACGCTGGTGGTGGCCGCCGCGCCGAGCAGTGGCACGGCGGTCGCGAGGACCGTCCACACGCTGTGGGTGGCCAGCCACAGCAACGGCGGGGCCACGAGGGCGGCGGCCAGGGAGCCCCAGGTGGCGCCGGTCAGCA
Organism: Streptomyces sp. NPDC090499; assembly: GCF_044769305.1. Lineage (NCBI taxonomy): Bacteria > Bacillati > Actinomycetota > Actinomycetes > Kitasatosporales > Streptomycetaceae > Streptomyces > Streptomyces sp. NPDC090499. The sequence continues at coordinate 53,680 of NZ_JBIVXP010000023.1, read as the reverse complement.
CGATCGAGAGCGCGAGCTTGGCCGGGGGCACCCGCATCAGCTCGTGCGTCGGCGCCTCGCCGACCTCGTGCGCCGTCTCGGGCGCGAACCCGGCGGCGCGCGCGAGCAGCTCCGCGCGCAGCGCACGCGCCTCGCCCTGGCCGAGGAAGGCCAGTTCGTCCTTCTTGTCGGTGCCGACGACGTCTATCCGCAGCTTGGCGACGCCCGCCACGCGCGCGAGGAGCGGCTGGGTGACGTCGACGGCCTGGATCCGCTCCAGGCGGATGTGCGCGGTGCGCCGGAACAACAGGCCGGTGCGTATGCGCAGTTCGCTGTCGGTCACCGAGAAGTAGGTGAACCACCAGGTGAGGAAGCCGTACAGGGCACCCGCCGTGACCAGGGCGGCGAGCCCGCCCAGGACCATGGTCGTGGTCAGCTTCGTCAGCTGCTCCTGCGCCTGGTTCGGGTCGTGCACCGCCCAGCCGGTGAGCACCGCGACCGGCGCCCACGCCCGCCGGAACGGCGTCACCGGGTGCAGCCGCCGCTCGCCGACGGCCTTTCCCGCGCCTATGGCGCCCGCGGCGCCCGGCGCGGTCACAGTCCCGCCGATCGGGCCTCGCCGAGCTCGGTGAGCCGGTCGCGCAGCCGTTCCGCCTCGGCCGGGTCCAGGCCGGGGATCGTCGCGTCGGTGGCCGCGGCCGCGGTGTGCAGCTGCACGGTGGCGAGCCCGAAGTGCCGCTCGACGGGCCCCGAGGTCACCTCCACCAGCTGCATCCGCCCGTACGGCACCACGGTCTCCTCGCGCCACAGCACCCCGCGGGTGATCAGCAGGTCGTCGGCGCGCTCGGCGTACCGCCAGGAGCGCCAGTTGCGGCCCAGCAGCACCCAGCCCCAGGCCAGCGCGGCCAGCGGCAGCAGCGCGAAGGCCGCCCACACCGGGCCCGCGAGCAGGCCCGGCAGCAGTCCCAGGGCCAGGGCGAGCAGCCCCAGCCACACCACCAGCAGCAGCCGGCGCATCCGCAGCAGGCCTGGCGGCAGCCCCGTCCAGACCGGCTCGGTCCCCGTGGTCTCGGCGCCGGCGGCGCTCCCCGTCTCCATAGGGCCAGCGTACGTAGGGGAGACTGGGTCCATGACGCCTACGACGCAGACCACGGTCGGGATCGGCGGCGCCGCCGAGAGCACCGACATGGTGCTCAACATCGGCCCCCAGCACCCCTCCACGCACGGCGTGCTGCGGCTGCGGCTGGTGCTCGACGGCGAGCGGATCGTCTCCGCGGAGCCGGTGATCGGCTACATGCACCGGGGAGCGGAGAAGCTCTTCGAGGCCCGCGACTACCGGCAGATCATCATGCTCGCCAACCGCCACGACTGGCTGTCGGCGTTCTCCAACGAGCTGGGCGTGGTCCTCGCCGTCGAGCGCATGCTCGGCATGGAGGTGCCGGTCCGCGCGGTGTGGACGCGCACCCTGCTCGCCGAGCTGAACCGGGTCCTCAACCACCTGATGTTCCTCGGTTCCTATCCGCTGGAGCTGGGCGGGATCACCCCGGTCTTCTACGCGTTCCGCGAGCGCGAGGAGCTGCAGAACGTCATGGAGGAGGTCTCCGGCGGGCGCATGCACTACATGTTCAACCGCGTCGGCGGCCTCAAGGAGGACCTGCCGGCCGGCTGGACCGCACGCGCGCGTGGAGCCGTGACCGCCGTGCGCTCCCGCATGGACGTCTTCGACGACCTGGTCCTCGGCAACGAGATCTTCCGCGGCCGCACCCGGGGTGTGGGCGCCCTCGCGCCGGAGGCCGTGCACGCGTACGGCGTGAGCGGGCCCATCGCCCGCGCCTCGGGCGTCGACTTCGACCTGCGCCGCGACGAGCCCTACCTGGCCTACGACGAGCTCCAGGACACCCTGAAGGTCGTCACCCGGACCGAGGGCGACTGCCTGGCCCGCTTCGAGTGCCTCCTGGAGCAGACACACAACGCCCTCGACCTCGCCGACGCCTGCCTGGACCGGCTCGCCGGCCTGCCGCCGGGACCGATCAACCAGCGGCTCCCCAAGGTCCTCAAGGCGCCCGAGGGCCACACCTACGCCTGGACCGAGAACCCCCTCGGCATCAACGGCTATTACCTGGTCAGCAAGGGCGAGAAGACCCCGTACCGGCTGAAGCTGCGCTCGGCGTCGTACAACAACATCCAGGCCCTGACCGAACTGCTGCCGGGGACGCTGGTGGCGGACATGGTCGCGATCCTGGGGTCGCTGTTCTTCGTGGTCGGGGACATCGACAAGTAGAGCCCCATCAGGGGCGCGGGGAACTGCGCGACCAGCCACGACGGCGCCGCAGACGGCAGGCGGCAGACGGCAGATCGCGCCCCTTCCCGCGAAGCGCCTAGAGCAGCGCGTCCTCGATGCCCACCGGCTGGAGCAGCCAGAGGAAGTCGCCGAGGCCGCCGGGGGCGGTGAGTTCGCCGGCCTCGCCCACGGTCGCGAGGGCGCGCACGTATGCGGCGGGGTTCGTGGAGGCGAGGGTGAGCGGCGGGCGGCCGCCGACCAGGCCGAGGGCGCGCAGGGCGTCGCGTTGTGTGCACAGGAGCGCTTCGGGCAGCCTGAGCGCCGGGTCGAGCGCCGTGCACGCGTCCAGCGCCACATGCGCCGTGATGTCGCACGCCCCGTCCGGCACGGGGACCGTCGCCCGGCCCTCGCGGAAACCGGTGAGCGTCCCGAACGGGGGGCGCGTGTCCGCGGTGTGCGCGTAGTCCACGGCCACCGCGAGGCCCCGCTGGAGGCTGGTGACGGCGGACGCCCACGCCCGGTCCCGGGGCAGCCCGATCTCCGCGCGCAGTCCCGGTTCGGCGCCCAGCGGCCACCAGCGCGCGAGCCACTGCGCGTCCGTGCCCGACACGCGCTCGCCGAGCAGCTCGGTGCCGTCCCGCCGGACGTGCACCAGGCGGACCACCCCGGCCGGGTCCACCTCGGCCACCTCGACCGGCACGTTGTCCAGCCACTCGTTGGCGAAGAGCAGGCCCCGGACCGTGCGCGGGAGCTCGGTCAGCCAGGTGATCCGGTCGGGCAGGCCCGGCGGGCGGTCGGCGAGTTCGACGGCGTACGCACGCGTGCGTGCCGCCACGTCCGCGGGCAGGGCCGCGAGCACGCCGGTGACCAGTTCGCCCCGGCCCGCGCCCATGTCCACGAAGTCCAGCGCCTCGGGGCGGCCCAGGGCCTCGTCGACCCGGCACAGCAGTTCGGCCACGGCCTCGGCGAACAGCCGCGAGGCGTGCACCGACGTGCGGAAGTGCCCGGCCGGGCCCTCCGGGCGGTGGTAGAAGCCGCCGGGGCCGTACAGGGCCGCCTCGGTGGCCGCACGCCAGCCACGGGCGTCGTCGGCCGTCTCTCGCGTCGCCTCATCCGTCACCGGGCCAGACTAGGCGCACAGGTGATCACCTTCTCCACCTTGCGGAGTACGCGTGCGGAACAGGGATCGGCCCTTCGGTTGACCCCTGCACCTATCACGCTTCCCTACTCTGGGTTACGTGCAGCGCCTCTATGACTTCCTCCGCAGGCACCCGACATGGGTCGACAGCTTCTGGGCCGTCGTCCTGCTCGGGATCTCCGGCGCGAGCATCTGGAAGCTCGGCGAGGCCCAGGCGCACCACGGATCCGGGGCCGCCATGCTGGCCGTGTCCGTCGTGATGAGCGTCGTCGTCGCGCTGCGCCGCCGTTTCCCCGAGCCGATGCTGCTGCTGGCCGCGGCCACCGGCCTGGTCCAGCTGGTGCTGGACGTGGAGACGACCGTCGCCAACTTCGCCATGCTGGTGATCGTGTGCACCAACGCCGCCCTCGGCGCCCGCTGGGCGTCCCGGTTCGGCCTCTACGCGGGGCTGGCCGCCGCGCCCCTGGCGCAGATCCGGTGGCCGCAGCAGGAGGCGAGCTTCCCGGGGCAGGTCGCGATCGTGCTGTTCCAGACGGTGCCGTTCGTGCTCGCCTGGGTGCTCGGCGACTCCATGCGCACCCGCCGCGCCTACTTCGCGCAGCTGGAGGAGCGCGCCGCCCGGCTGGAGAAGGAGCGCGAGGCGCAGGCCAAGGTCGCGGTCGCCGCGGAGCGCGCCCGGATCGCACGCGAGCTGCACGACGTGGTCGCGCACAACGTCTCGGTGATGGTGGTCCAGGCCGACGGCGCCGCCTACGTCCTGGACGCCGCCCCCGACCAGGCGAAGAAGGCGCTGGAGACGATCTCCTCCACCGGCCGCCAGGCCCTCGCCGAGATGCGCCGCCTGCTGGGCGTGCTGCGCACCGGCGAGCACAAGGAGGTCGGCGAGTACGTCCCGCAGCCCGACGTGGAGCAGATCGACGACCTCATCGAGCAGTGCCGCACCTCGGGCCTGCCCGTCGACTTCAAGGTCGAGGGCACCCCGCGCCCGCTGCCCAGCGGCGTCGAGCTCACGGCGTACCGGATCGTGCAGGAGGCGCTCACCAACACCCGCAAGCACGGCGGCCCCAACGCGGGCGCCAGCGTGCGGCTGGTCTACTTCGACGACGGACTCGGCCTGCTGGTCGAGGACGACGGCAAGGGCGCCCCGCACGAGATGTACGAGGAGGGCGGCGCCGACGGCCAGGGGCACGGCCTGATCGGCATGCGCGAGCGCGTCGGCATGGTGGGTGGCACCCTCGACGCAGGCCCCCGCCCTGGCGGAGGATTCCGCATCAGTGCCCTGCTGCCGCTCAAACCGGCGCATTGACGCTGACGCACGCCCTCGGTTGACACCTGTCACGCCCCCCAAGGCCGAGCGGCCGCACAAGAACGAAGAACACGAAACGGAAGAGGACCCGATGACGATCCGCGTGATGCTCGTCGACGACCAGGTGCTGCTGCGCACCGGGTTCCGGATGGTGCTCGCGGCCCAGCCGGACATGGAGGTCGTCGCGGAGGCGGGCGACGGCGTCGAGGCCCTCCAGGTGCTCAGGTCCACCGCCGTGGACGTCGTCCTGATGGACGTGCGCATGCCCAAGCTGGACGGAGTGGAGGCCACCCGCCGCATCTGCGAGCAGCCCGACCCGCCCAAGGTGCTCATCCTGACCACCTTCGACCTCGACGAGTACGCCTTCTCGGGGCTGAAGGCGGGCGCCTCCGGCTTCATGCTCAAGGACGTGCCCCCGGGCGAGCTGCTGGCCGCCATCCGTTCCGTGCACAGCGGCGACGCCGTCGTCGCGCCCTCCACCACCCGGCGCCTCCTCGACCGGTTCGCGCCGATGCTGCCCGCCGTCGGCGGGGAGCCCCGGCACCAGGAACTGGACCGGCTCACCGAGCGCGAGCGCGAGGTGATGGTGCTGGTCGCGCAGGGCCTGTCGAACGGCGAGATCGCGAGCCGGCTGGTGCTGTCCGAGGCCACCGTGAAGACCCATGTGGGCCGCATCCTGACCAAGCTCGGGCTCCGGGACCGCGTGCAGGTGGTCGTGCTGGCCTACGAGACGGGGCTGGTGCGGGCGGGCGGCGGGTCCGCCTGAGGAACCGCCGTACCGGGCGGGCCGCCGGCGGGCCGCTAGCGGAGTATCCCTTCCAGGAAGTCGCTGCCAAGCCGGGCGACGACGGTCACGTCCAGCTGGTGCAGCACGTACCGCCCGCGGCGGCGGGTGGAGACCAGACCCGCCTTCTTGAGCACGCCGAGGTGGCGGGAGACCTCGGGTGCCGTCAGGCCGAGCACTTGTGCCAGCTCGCTGGTCGTGTACACGCTGCGCGCCAGATGCCGGCACAGCCGCATCCGGACCGGATGGGACAGCGCGGCCATCCGCAGGGCGAGCTGTTCCACCGACGGCGGTGAGGCCAGCTCCGGCGAACCGACGGGATAGTGCAGCACAGGCTGCCAGCCGTAGCGGTGCAGCACCATCAGGTGCGGCCAGCCCAGGCTCGTGGGTACCAGCAGGAGGCCGTCGGACGCGGTCACGCAGTGGCGGTCGGTGAGCTTGTCCACGGTGATCCGCGCGGCGGCCTCGTCGACGGTCACGGCGGGCGAGATCGAGGCCAGCGCCTCGGCCAGCCCCCTGCGCCGCAGCACATCGGTCTTGTGGCGGGCGTCCGCCGCCAGCTGGTGGCGCAGTCGCGACCATGCGTCGTCGAAGAACGCCTCCGCGCAGTCCTCCAGGAACCGGCGCAGCCACGCACGGACCACCGGAGGGTTGTCGAGGAGACGGCGGGCGAACCGGGTCTGCCGGGGCCCGCGCGAGGCGGCCACCTCGAGCGCCCGCTCGCGCACGGCCGGGTCCGACAGGATGTCCTGGGCCTGCCCGTCGTACGCGAAAACGCAGGTGAACTCCAGGGCCGCGTTCACGAACTGTTCGTCCGTCAGCTTGTCCAGCAGGTCGAGTTCCTCGGTGAGCGTGCCGCCCGGGGCGGCGCCCGGCAGTCCCGCGTACGGCAGGAACAGGTCCGAGAACGTCGCCCGCCACAGGAAGTCCGCCTCGCACATCCGGTCGGCCAGATGCGGCTCCAGGCGGGCGGTCACACCGGTCACCCAACCCTGGAGGCCGGGATGGTGTCCGGGCTCGGACAGCGCGTGCAGCGCCATGCAGAGCTCGGCCAGGGGCGAGGGCACGACGGCGACCCTCTCCGGCCGCAGCCCCGCGATGTCGATACGTACGCCCATGTCCCCATCGTGCACCCCGCCACCGACAACGCCCCCGTGGATTGACGGCCGCCGTCAATCCACGGGACTGCGGCACGGTGGCGGCGCAGGCTGAGGAGCCATGAGCATCGTTCAGCAGTATCTGCTCGACACGTACCGTGCCCGGCAGCACGGGGAGGCCGCGCCGCCGGCGCCGGGCGCGCACGTGGTGCGCGTGGTGCGCGAGTACCGGCGGTTCCGTGCCGTCGTTGCCGTGCGGTCGGCGCGGGGGCGGGTGTGGGGCGCGGTGGTGCGGGTTGCGTGCGGTGGTCGCTCGCGCAGATCCCCGCACCCCTGACGGGGCGCTCCGGTACCGGGCGTGCGCCCCCGGCGCGAGGTGACCGGGGCAACCGTCGGCGCGGGGCGCCTAGGGCAACCGTTCGACGAAGTCCGCGACCGCCGCTCGCACGTCCTCCGCCGTCCACTCCAGGCCCGCCTCCGTCACCGTCACCTCGGTCATCGACAGGCTCGGGCCCTTCGGCTCCCAGAAGCCGGGGAAGAGGTAGGTGCCGGTCTCCTCGGCCTGGCGCAGCGCCCTCTCCAGCAGTACGTCGGCGTCGTACGGCAGCCAGACCTGGAACTGGTGGGTGTGCGGTGGCTCGGGGTGGATGCGGGACCAGGGGACGCCCGCCTCGGTCAAGCCGTCCCGCAGGGCTGCGGCGACCACGCGCGCGTGGCGGACGTAGTCCGGGAGGCGGGGCAGTTCACGGTCCAGGCCGGCCAGGGCCGCCAGGGCGCTCGGGAACTGCTGGAAGACCAGGCCGCCGTAGCGGTGGCGCCAGGTCTTCGCCTCCTCGACCAGGGACTTCGGGCCGGCCAGCGCGGCACCGCCGAAGCCGTCGAGGGACTTGTAGAACGACACGTAGACGCTGTCCGCCAGGTCCGCGATCTCGGAGAGGGGGCGCCCGAAGTGGACGGTGGCCTCCCACAGGCGCGCGCCGTCGAAGTGCACCACGGCGTCGCGCTCCCGCGCCGCCTCCACCAGCTCCGTGAGCTCCTCCCAGGAGGGCAGCACGAAACCGGCGTCCCGCAGGGGCAGCTCCAGCATCAGCGCCCCGAAGGGCTCCGCGAAGTCGCGTATCTCCTGGGCGGTCGGGAGCCGGGGCTCGCCGGTGACGCGCACGGTGCGCAGGCCGGCCACCTCGCGGAGGGCGTTGCGCTCGTGCACCTCGGGGTGGGCGAGGGCGTGCAGGGCGACCGTGCGGTTGCCGGTGCGGGCCGCCCAGCAGCGCAGGGCGACCTGCTGGGCCATCGTGCCGGTCGGGAAGAACGCGGCGGCCTCCGTGCCCAGCAGGGCCGCGACGCGCCGCTCCAGGGCCTCGACGACGCCGTTGCCGTAGACGTCCGACGGTTCGTCCAGGTCGTACACCCCGGGAGCCGCCTCCAGGAGCCCCGCGAGCCGTTCGCGGAGCGAGGCCCGCACGCCCACGCGCGCCAGGACGCGGCTGGCGCCCCGGTAGGCGGCGGAGCGCCGCTCCCGCATCCGGTCCTCCGCCGACAGGGGTTCCTTCGGCTGCTCGTCCTGGGCCGTGGCCGTATCGCTCATGCCGTGGATGATGCCGTGGCACGGCGGCCGGGGGCCCGTCATTTTCCTCCGCGCCGCCGGTGTGATCCGTCACCCACAGCCTGTGGACGGCCGATCGGCCCCGGACCGGATAGCGTTAACATGACGAGAAATCGTCCGGTACCCAGAGCGGACTGGAACGGGAAGGCCACCCTCGCGTGAGTACAGTCCAACAGCCAGACCCCAGTGACCGCCCCGCGCGGCTCACCGTCGGCGTGGTCGGCGCCGGCCGGGTGGGCCCTGCGCTGGCCGCGTCCCTGCGGCTCGCCGGACACCGCCCGGTGGCCGTCTCCGGGGTCTCCGACGCCTCCCGGCGGCGCGCCGAGGCCATGCTGCCCGACGTCCCGCTGGTACCCCCCGCCGAGGTCCTCCAGCGCGCCGACCTGGTCCTGCTGACCGTCCCCGACGACGCCCTGCCCGGCCTGGTCGCCGGCCTCGCCGAGACCGGTGCCGTACGCCCCGGCCAGCTGCTCGTGCACACCTCCGGGCGGTACGGCGCGAAGGTCCTGGACCCGGCCCTGCGCGCGGGCGCGCTGCCGCTGGCCCTGCACCCCGCCATGACCTTCACCGGGACGCCGGTGGACGTGCAGCGGCTGGCGGGCTGCTCGTTCGGGGTGACCGCGCCCGAGGAGCTGCGGCTGGCCGCCGAGGCCCTGGTCATCGAGATGGGCGGCGAACCGGAGTGGATCTTCGAGGAGAACCGCCCGCTCTACCACGCGGCCCTCGCCCTCGGCGCCAACCACCTGGTCACCCTGGTCGCCCAGGCCATGGAGCTGCTGCGCACCGCCGGCGTGGAGGCCCCCGACCGGATGCTCGGCCCGCTGCTCGGCGCCGCCCTGGACAACGCCCTGCGCTCCGGTGACGCGGCGCTGACCGGGCCGGTCGCGCGCGGGGACGCGGGCACCGTCGCCGCGCACGTCGCGGAGTTGCGCAGGCACGCCCCGCAGGCCGTCGACGGCTACCTGGCGATGGCCCGCGCGACCGCAGACCGGGCGCTCGCGCACGGCCTGCTGAAGCCGGAGCTCGCCGAGGACCTGCTCGGCGTCCTCGCCCACAGTGCCGACGGCGGCAACGGCACGACCGGTACCGACGGCACCGAGGGGAACTCCCGATGAGCACCGCTCTGCTGCACACCGCCGACGAACTGCACGCGCGCGTGCGGCACGGCCGCCGTGCCGTCGTGATGACCATGGGCGCCCTGCACGAGGGCCACGCCACCCTGATCCGGACCGCGCGCCAGATCGCTGGCCCGGACGGCGAGGTCGTCGTCACGGTCTTCGTCAACCCGCTCCAGTTCGGGGCCGGCGAGGACCTCGAGCGCTACCCGCGCACCCTGGACGCCGACCTGAAGATCGCCGAACAGGCCGGTGCGGACGTGGTGTTCGCCCCCTCCGTCGACGAGGTCTACCCGGGCGGGGAGCCCCAGGTGCGGGTCACCGCCGGTCCCATGGGCACGGTCCTGGAGGGCGCCTCCCGCCCCGGGCACTTCGACGGCGTCCTCACCGTCGTCGCCAAGCTGCTGCACCTCACCCGGCCCGACGCGGCCCTGTTCGGGCAGAAGGACGCCCAGCAGCTGGCCGTGATCCGGCGCATGGTGCACGACCTGAACTTCGGCATCGAGATCGTCGGCGTGCCGACCGTGCGCGAGTCCGACGGGCTCGCGCTGTCCAGCCGCAACCGCTACCTGTCCGTCGACGACCGGCGCACGGCGCTCACGCTGTCCCGCGCGCTGTTCGCCGGCCGCGACCGGCACGCGGCACAGGAGGCGCTGCGCGCGCGGGCGTTCGAAGTGCCGTCCACGCGGGCGCGTGCCGAGGCGCTCAGCGCCATAGGCGAGTCCCGTGCGGCCGCGGACGCGCACGCCGTCGCCAAGGCCGTGCCGAACGCCGCCGCGGCGGTCCGCGCGGCCGCCCGCCAGGTCCTGGACGAGGCCGTCCACTTCGACCCGCCGCTCGAACTGGACTACCTGGCCCTGGTCGACCCGTCCGACTACACCGAGATCGACGACGACTTCACCGGAGAGGCCGTCCTCGCCGTCGCCGCCCGGGTCGGCACGACCCGGCTGATCGACAACCTTCCGCTCACCTTCGGAACCCTCGGAGCCGCCTCGTGACCAGCACAGGCACCAGCAGCACAGGCACCAGCACCGGCATACGACTGCACGCGCCCGCCCCCGGGTGGAGCATCTCGGCGGACGTGGTCGTCGTCGGGTCCGGGGTGGCCGGCCTGACCGCCGCCCTGCGCTGCCAGGCCGCCGGGCTCACCACGGTCGTCGTCACCAAGGCCCGCCTGGACGACGGCTCCACCCGCTGGGCGCAGGGCGGTATCGCCGCGGCCCTCGGCGAGGGCGACACCCCCGAACAGCACCTCGCGGACACCCTGGTGGCCGGCGTCGGCCTCTGCGACGAGGACGCGGTACGGATCCTCGTCACCGAGGGCCCCGGCGCGGTACGGCGGCTCATCGACACCGGCGCCATCTTCGACGAGTCCTCCGAGGGCGGCCTGGACCTCACCCGCGAGGGCGGCCACCACCGGCGCCGGATCGCGCACGCGGGCGGCGACGCCACCGGCGCCGAGGTCTCCCGGGCCCTGGTGGAGGCGGTACGCGCGCGTGGCCTGCGCACCTTCGAGAACGCGCTCGTCCTGGACCTGCTGACCGACGCCGAGGGCCGTACGGCCGGTGTCACCCTGCACGTCATGGGCGAGGGCCAGCACGACGGCGTGGGCGCCGTGCACGCCCCCGCGGTCGTCCTCGCCACCGGCGGCATGGGCCAGGTGTTCTCCGCGACCACCAACCCGTCGGTGTCGACCGGCGACGGCGTGGCGCTCGCCCTGCGGGCCGGCGCGGAGGTCAGCGACCTCGAATTCGTGCAGTTCCACCCGACCGTGCTCTTCCTCGGCCCGGACGCGGAGGGCCAGCAGCCGCTGGTCTCCGAGGCGGTGCGCGGCGAGGGCGCCCACCTGGTCGACGCCGACGGCGTGCGCTTCATGGTGGGGCAGCACGAACTGGCCGAGCTGGCGCCCCGGGACATCGTCGCCAAGGGGATCATGCGGCGCATGCAGGAGCGGGACGCCGAGCACATGTACCTGGACGCCCGGCACTTCGGCGCCGACATGTGGGAGCACCGCTTCCCGACCATCCTGGCCGCCTGCCGGGCCAACGGCATCGACCCGGTCACCGAGCCCATCCCGATAGCGCCCGCCGCCCACTACGCCTCCGGGGGCGTACGCACCGACGCGCGCGGGCGCACGACCGTCCCCGGGCTCTACGCGTGCGGCGAGGTCGCGTGCACCGGCGTGCACGGCGCGAACCGGCTCGCCTCCAACTCCCTCCTCGAAGGCCTCGTCTACGCCGAGCGCATCGCCGCCGACATCGCGGCGGCCCGCGCGGACCACGGCCTGCACGCGCGCGTGCCCGCACCGGTCGCGCACCCCGAGAAGCCCGCGCACCCGCTGCTCGCCGCCGAGACACGCTTCGCCATCCAGCGGACAATGACCGAGGGCGCCGGCGTGCTGCGCTCCGAGGAGTCCCTGGCCAGGGCCGCCGCACAGCTCCAACGGCTGCACACGGACGCCCGCGACGCCCTGGACGAGAACGGCAAGACCGCCGAGCCCGGCGTCGACACCTGGGAGGCCACCAACCTCCTGTGCGTCGCGCGCGCGCTCGTCGAGGCGGCCCGCCGCCGCGAGGAGACCCGCGGCTGCCACTGGCGCGAGGACCACGCCGACCGCGACGACGCCCGCTGGGCGCGGCACATCGTCGTACGGCTGAATCCGGACCGGACGCTGGCCGTCGGCACCACCGACACCGCAGACTTCCCCCCTACCCGGCCGCACCAGCCACACCAGGAGCAGTGACAGACGTGAGCACCAACGACCTTCCCCTCGCCGACGGCGGCGGCTGCGGCGACGGCTGTGCCTGTGGCGCCGAGGGCGACGAGGAGTACCTGGAGTGCGGGCTCGACCCCGCGCTCGCCGACCTGCTGGCCGCCGCCGGGCTCGATCCCATCGAGGTCGAGGACGTCGCCAACGTGGCCATCCAGGAGGACCTGGCGGGCGGCCTGGACGTGACGACCGTCGCGACCATCCCCGAGGAGGCGGTGGCGACCGGCGACTTCGTCGCGCGCGAGGCCGGCGTCGTCGCCGGCCTCCGGGTCGCCGAGGCCGTGGTCTCGGTGGTCTGCACCGACGAGTTCGAGGTGGAGCGGCACGTCGAGGACGGCGACCGGGTCGAGGCCGGGCAGCCGCTGCTGTCGATCACCACCCGCACCCGCGACCTGCTGACCGCCGAGCGCAGCGCGCTGAACGTCCTGTGCCGCCTCTCCGGCATCGCGACCGCCACGCGCGCGTGGGCGGACGAGCTGGAGGGCACGCAGGCACGCGTGCGTGACACCCGCAAGACCACCCCGGGGCTGCGCTCCCTGGAGAAGTTCGCGGTGCGCAGCGGCGGCGGCGTCAACCACCGGATGTCGCTGTCCGACGCGGCCCTGGTCAAGGACAACCACGTGGTCGCCGCGGGCGGCGTCGGACCGGCCTTCAAGGCCGTCCGGGAGGCGTTCCCGGACCTGGCGATCGAGGTCGAGGTCGACACCCTCCACCAGTTGCGCGAGGTCGTCGACGCGGGCGCCGACCTGATTCTTCTGGACAACTTCACGCCGGGGGAGTGCGAGGAGGCCGTCGCGATCGTCGGCGGCCGGGCATTCCTGGAGGCGTCCGGGCGGCTCACGCTGGACAACGCGCGGGCGTACGCCGAGACGGGCGTGGACTTCCTGTCCGTCGGTGCCCTCACCCACTCCTCGCCGATCCTGGACATCGGCCTGGACCTGCGCGAGGCGGAGTGACGCCATGCTCCTCACGATCGACGTCGGCAACACGCATACCGTCCTCGGGCTCTTCGACGGCGAGGACATCGTCGAGCACTGGCGCATCTCCACGGACGCGCGCCGTACCGCGGACGAGCTGGCGGTGCTCCTCCAGGGCCTGATGGGCATGCACCCGCTGCTCGGCGACGAGCTGGGCGACGGCATCGACGGGATCGCGATCTGCGCGACCGTGCCGAGCGTGCTGCACGAGCTGCGTGAGGTCACCCGGCGGTACTACGGCGACGTGCCGGCGGTGCTGGTGGAGCCCGGGGTGAAGACCGGGGTGCCGATCCTCACCGACAACCCCAAGGAGGTCGGGGCGGACCGCATCATCAACGCGGTCGCCGCCGTCGAGCTGTTCGGGGGACCGGCGATCGTCGTCGACTTCGGGACGGCGACGACCTTCGACGCGGTGTCCGCGCGCGGGGAGTACGTCGGGGGTGTGATCGCGCCCGGGATCGAGATCTCCGTGGAGGCGCTGGGCGTCAAGGGCGCGCAGCTGCGGAAGATCGAGGTGGCACGGCCGCGGAGTGTGATCGGCAAGAACACGGTGGAGGCCATGCAGGCGGGCATCGTGTACGGGTTCGCCGGGCAGGTCGACGGGGTGGTCGGGCGGATGGCGCGGGAGCTGGCGGACGATCCGGACGACGTGACGGTGATCGCCACCGGTGGGTTGGCACCGATGGTCCTTGGGGAGTCGTCGGTGATCGACGAGCACGAGCCGTGGCTGACGCTGGTGGGGCTGCGGCTGGTGTACGAGCGGAACGTGTCGCGGATGTGAGCGGGTGGTGGGGGCGGGCGTGGGTCTTCTCGCCCCCGCCGCCCCTACCCGTCCCGTCCTTCCAGGGGGTGGGCCCCCTTCGACCGCCCGGTTCGGGGGCTGCCGCCCCCGGACCCCCGCTTCGGCCTCCGGCCTCGTCCTCAAACGCCGGACGGGCTGGTGGGAGTGCGGATCGGCTTTCGTCCTCAAACGCCGGACGGGCTGGTGGGAGTGCGGATCGGCTTTCGTCCTCAAACGCCGGACGGGCTGGCAGGACCGGCGGCGGCCAGGTGGGTGGCCCTGTTGCGCCACACCCGGTCGCTATGTCGAGTTTGTCTGATTTACGCGTATCTTCGGTCCATGCCCACGCCATACGGATCCCGCGGCGGCATGGCGTTCGGTGCGGAGGAGCTGCGTGTGCTCCGCCGTGCCCTCGCCCTCGCCCTTCACCCCGGTCCCGTCTCCGCCGAGGACGTCAAGGACTGTCATCGGCTCGCCGAGTCGCTCGACGAGGCGATCGGCGAGGGGGCCCGGCTGCGTGCCTTCCTGGTGGCCGATCTGGCCCGGTACCGAGCCGCTCTGCCGGGGGCCGCCGCCGGTTACCTCGCCCTTCTGGAGGAGGCGCTGGCGGCCGGGCACCGGCCCACCCCGGACGACCTCGCCGCGCTGCGGGCGCTGCGCGGGAACTCCGGTGCCGCCGCCCTGCTGGGCCGCTGCCAGGAGCTCGCCGAGCACGATGTGCGGGCCCGGCTCGCCCAGGGGGCCCGGAAGGTACCGGCACCGGCCGTTCCGGTCTCCAGGGTCCGGCTGACGGCCCTGCCCGGCGGAGTGGCCGAGGAGTCGGAGAAGGAGCCCAAGGAGAAGCCCGCGGAGCGGCCCGCGCCGCGGCCCGCGGCTCCCGGGCCCGCCGCTCCGAAGCGGCCCATCCCCACGCCGGGCGAGGTCTTTCCGCGGCGCCGGCCCGCCGCGCCGCCGGCCGGCCCCCCGCAGCAACTCGCCGCGGGCTGAGAAAACGGCAGTTGGCGGGGGGTTGCGGCGTGGTTCGCCCACCCCGCCCCTTTCGCCCGGTCCGCCGTGGCTACCCTGGACCCATGGACTACGTCTCCGCGCTCGTGCCTCCGGTCGTGATGGCCGTCTTCTTCATCGGTCTGGTCCGGGTGATCGTGAAGACCCAGGGCGGCGCCGCCAAGGCCAAGGAGGACGCCGCCGTCGACGCGGCCTTCGCGGAGAACGCCCGCCAGGCCGCCGTCCCCAAGACCGACGGCGTCTGAGAGCCGGGCCGCGCCCACTGCGGCATACCGCACCTTCCGGGGTGTACGCCCCTTTTGTTCGCCTTTGTTGGTGAAAGTGCACGTCCGGCACGCCATTGGGGAGATCTCCCACTATTGTTCTGAGCTGTGCCTCGCCCATTGGGAGAACTCGAAGACGCGGTCATGACGCGGGTGTGGAAGTGGAACCGCCCGGTGACCGTTCGAGAAGTCCTGGAAGACCTTCAGCAGGAACGGTCCATCGCGTACACCACGGTGATGACCGTTTTGGACAATCTCCATCAGAAGGGCTGGGTCCGGCGGGAGGCCGAAGGGCGTGCCTATCGATATGAGGCCGTCTCCACCCGGGCCGCCTACGCCGCCGCCCTGATGAACGAAGCCTGGTCGCAGAGTGACAACCCGGCCGCCGCGCTCGTCGCCTTCTTCGGGATGATGAGCGACGAACAGCGGCAGGCCCTGCGGGACGCCGTACGCATCGTGCAGGGGCCGGATAGCGAGAGGGAAGACCGGGAGGCTCCGCAAGGGGAGAACCCCGGCTCGGTGGCGGACGCCGGCGGGCGATAGCGTCCGCTCATGTCAGCGACGCGCCCCGAAGTCACCGCAAAAGCCATCACCGTCCGGCGGGCCCGGACCAGCGATGTCCCGGCCGTGCGCCGCCTCCTCGACGTGTACGTTCGCGACCGCATCCTGCTCGACAAAGCCATGGTGACGCTTTACGAGGACATCCAGGAGTTCTGGGTCGCGGAACGCGACGACAACGCCGAGGTGGTCGGCTGTGGCGCACTGCACGTGATGTGGGAAGACCTCGCGGAAGTGCGCACTCTCGCGGTGAACCGCAGCCTCAAGGGTGCCGGTGTCGGTCATCAGTTGCTGGAGAAGTTGCTGGAGACCGCACGTTGGCTTGGTGTTCGCCGCGTTTTCTGTCTGACCTTCGAAGTCGAGTTCTTCGGGAAGCACGGCTTCGTGGAGATCGGGGAGACACCCGTGGACACCGATGTCTACGCGGAGCTGCTGCGTTCCTATGACGAGGGTGTTGCGGAGTTCCTCGGACTCGAACGAGTGAAACCGAACACCTTGGGCAACAGCCGGATGCTTCTGCATCTGTGATCGCCGAGAGGGATCGAGAGGGATCCCTCCGGATCGACGGGGATCCATCCGGATCCAGAGGGGTCCAGATCCCTCCGGATCCATCCGGAGGGATCGCGGCGGACAAGGGTCGCCGAGGCAGAGATGAGCAGAGATGGGGCGGAGATCGGCCCGCTATTCCGGGCACCCCTCCTTGCCCCGGTGCCCTATGTCCGAAACGCGCATGTTTCCGGGTGGGAGCGGGCCCCTCGGCCTCTCCCAGGGGTTTGTGTTTTTCCCGCAAAAGCGGTTTGCTTTCCGACGTACTGCAGTACTGCATATAACAGGGGGCGGCGAAACGGCGGGCGCCGTACACCCCGGTCCTGAAGTTATCGATGAAAGGAAATCCGGTGGCACAGAAGGTTCAGGTCCTTCTTGTCGACGACCTCGACGGCGGCGAGGCGGACGAGACCGTGACGTTCGCGTTGGACGGCAAGACCTA
The DNA here is from genome assembly GCF_044769305.1 of Streptomyces sp. NPDC090499. Classification (NCBI taxonomy): domain Bacteria; kingdom Bacillati; phylum Actinomycetota; class Actinomycetes; order Kitasatosporales; family Streptomycetaceae; genus Streptomyces; species Streptomyces sp. NPDC090499. Next base: position 37,035 of record NZ_JBIVXP010000023.1, on the reverse strand, counting down.
CGAGATCGACCTCACGACCGCCAATGCGGACAAGCTGCGCGGTCTTCTCGACCCCTATGTCAAGGGCGGCCGGCGTACCGGTGGCCGTGCTTCGGGCGGACGCGGAAAGGCCCGTGCGGCTTCCGGCGGCAGCCAGGACACCGCGCAGATTCGCGCGTGGGCCAAGGAAAACGGTTACGACGTCAACGACCGCGGCCGTGTTCCGGCGACGATTCGCCAGGCCTACGAGGACGCGAACGCCTGACTGTCCTCCGGCCCGTGGCCCGCGCGCCGCAGCCGGACGCGGTGGCACTCCGTGGCCAGCGTGTTCACCAGTCGCACGAGATCGGGGGCGCCTCCGACGCCCCCCACGGCCGACAGCGTCGGCAGCGAGGCCTCGACCTCGCACCCCGACTCGGGGGGCCGCAACCAGACGGCGGCCCCCTGCCCGGGCCCGGCCGGGCCCTCGGCGGATCCGGACGGCGGCCGGATTCCGAAGACCGTAGGTCCGGGCCGGGCCGGGGCGTCCATCGCGCCCCCGGCGCCCAGCGCCCGCAGGCGGAGACCGAGGGCCGGTGCGCCCCACTCCAGCCACGCCAGCAGCCCCGGCAGCTCCTCCGCGCTGCCCGCCGCCACCAGCAGCCGCATCCGGCCGTCCTGAAGGGCCACCGGAGAGCCCGGCACCAGGTGCCCGAGCGCCCGCAGGCCCGCCCGCGCCGGCACCTCCAGCACGTCGAAGCGCACGCCCGTGACCAGCCGCAGCGGCTCTCCGGGCGCCGCGGGCACCGTTGCCCACCCCAGATCGTTCTCGTACCAGTGCCGGACGGCGCCCGTTTCGGAACCGGCGTCGCACCCGGAACCGGAAGCGGAATCGAACGGACGACGGGGGTGCGGGACCGTTGAAGCGGCCAGAGGTGCGGTGCCAGCCATGCCGGGTGCAACCGCCCCGGAGCCGCCCGAGTTACGCTGGGTGTGCGTGTGGCTGCACACAGTTCCGTGAACGGGGGCGTCCGGGGGGCCGTAGAGACGCAAGGTTGTTCGCCCGTAGCGGAGGGACCGGGGTCCCACGGCATGGACTGTCAGTAGCAGCGGGTAAGACATCCCTAGTGGGAGGGGGCGACACGCAGGCGAGGCCGTCTCACGTTCGCCATCGGCGTACTGGCGGAAGGGGTAACTGCCTGGCCTGCGGGAACATCGTCTCGCACCATCGGGTTGGAGCAGATGTCGGCGTTCGGGGTCAGGAGGCCATCGACGGTGTCGGCAGTTGGAATGAGCGGTCCCCGCTTGCGGGACTAAGCTGCGGAAGGACAGGGAGGGGAAGTTCCCCCCACTGCCTGACCGCTCTGAGGAGCGATTAACGATGTTCGAGAGGTTCACCGACCGCGCGCGGCGGGTTGTCGTCCTGGCTCAGGAAGAAGCCCGGATGCTCAACCACAACTACATCGGCACCGAGCACATCCTCCTGGGCCTGATCCACGAGGGTGAGGGTGTCGCCGCCAAGGCCCTTGAGAGCCTCGGGATTTCGCTCGAGGCGGTCCGCCAGCAGGTGGAGGAGATCATCGGCCAGGGCCAGCAGGCCCCGTCCGGGCACATCCCCTTCACCCCCCGTGCCAAGAAGGTCCTGGAGCTGTCGCTCCGGGAGGCCCTTCAGCTCGGCCACAACTACATCGGCACGGAGCACATCCTGCTCGGCCTGATCCGTGAGGGCGAGGGCGTCGCCGCCCAGGTCCTGGTCAAGCTGGGCGCTGATCTCAACCGGGTGCGGCAGCAGGTCATCCAGCTGCTCTCCGGTTACCAGGGCAAGGAGACCGCCACCGCCGGCGGCCCTGCCGAGGGCACCCCCTCGACGTCCCTGGTCCTCGACCAGTTCGGCCGGAACCTCACCCAGGCCGCTCGTGAGTCCAAGCTCGACCCGGTCATCGGGCGCGAGAAGGAGATCGAGCGGGTCATGCAGGTGCTGTCCCGCCGTACCAAGAACAACCCGGTCCTGATCGGTGAGCCCGGCGTTGGCAAGACCGCCGTCGTCGAGGGCCTCGCCCAGGCCATCGTCAAGGGCGAGGTGCCCGAGACCCTCAAGGACAAGCACCTCTACACCCTCGACCTCGGCGCCCTGGTCGCCGGCTCCCGCTACCGCGGTGACTTCGAGGAGCGCCTGAAGAAGGTGCTCAAGGAGATCCGCACCCGCGGCGACATCATCCTGTTCATCGACGAGCTGCACACGCTGGTCGGTGCGGGTGCCGCCGAGGGCGCCATCGACGCCGCTTCGATCCTGAAGCCGATGCTGGCCCGCGGTGAGCTGCAGACCATCGGTGCCACCACCCTGGACGAGTACCGCAAGCACCTGGAGAAGGACGCGGCCCTGGAGCGCCGCTTCCAGCCCATCCAGGTCGCCGAGCCGTCCCTGCCGCACACGATCGAGATCCTCAAGGGTCTGCGTGACCGGTACGAGGCCCACCACCGGGTCTCCATCACGGACGAGGCGCTGGTCCAGGCCGCCACCCTGGCCGACCGGTACATCTCGGACCGCTTCCTGCCGGACAAGGCGATCGACCTGATCGACGAGGCCGGTTCCCGGATGCGCATCCGCCGGATGACCGCGCCGCCGGACCTGCGCGAGTTCGACGAGAAGATCGCCGCCGTCCGCCGGGACAAGGAGTCCGCGATCGACTCGCAGGACTTCGAGAAGGCCGCCTCCCTCCGCGACAAGGAGAAGCAGCTCCTGGCCGCCAAGGCCAAGCGGGAGAAGGAGTGGAAGGCCGGCGACATGGACGTCGTCGCCGAGGTCGACGGCGAGCTGATCGCCGAGGTCCTCGCCACGGCCACCGGCATCCCGGTCTTCAAGCTGACCGAGGAGGAGTCCTCGCGTCTGCTGCGCATGGAGGACGAGCTCCACAAGCGGGTCATCGGCCAGGTCGACGCCGTCAAGGCGCTGTCGAAGGCGATCCGCCGTACGCGTGCCGGTCTGAAGGACCCGAAGCGCCCCGGTGGCTCGTTCATCTTCGCCGGCCCGTCCGGTGTCGGTAAGACCGAGCTGTCCAAGGCCCTCGCCGAGTTCCTCTTCGGCGACGAGGACGCGCTGATCTCCCTCGACATGTCGGAGTTCAGCGAGAAGCACACGGTGTCGCGTCTCTTCGGTTCGCCCCCCGGCTACGTGGGCTACGAGGAGGGCGGCCAGCTGACCGAGAAGGTCCGCCGCAAGCCGTTCTCCGTCGTCCTCTTCGACGAGGTCGAGAAGGCCCACCCGGACATCTTCAACAGCCTGCTGCAGATCCTGGAGGACGGTCGCCTGACCGACTCCCAGGGCCGGGTCGTGGACTTCAAGAACACGGTCATCATCATGACGACCAACCTCGGCACCCGGGACATCTCCAAGGGCTTCAACCTGGGCTTCGCGGCCACGGGTGACACGAAGTCGAACTACGAGCGCATGAAGAACAAGGTCCAGGACGAGCTCAAGCAGCACTTCCGGCCCGAGTTCCTCAACCGCGTCGACGACGTGGTCGTCTTCCCGCAGCTGACGCAGGAGGACATCCTGCGGATCGTCGACCTGATGATCGGCAAGGTGGACGAGCGCCTCAAGGACCGGGACATGGGCATCGAGCTCTCCCAGTCCGCGAAGGAGCTGCTGTCCAAGAAGGGCTACGACCCGGTGCTGGGCGCGCGTCCGCTGCGTCGCACGATCCAGCGCGAGATCGAGGACACGCTGTCGGAGAAGATCCTCTTCGGCGAGCTGCGCCCCGGTCACATCGTGGTCGTCGACACGGAGGGCGAGGGCGACACCAAGACCTTCACCTTCCGCGGCGAGGAGAAGTCGGCCCTGCCCGACGTCCCGCCGATCGAGCAGGCGGCCGGCGGTGCCGGTCCGAACCTGAGCAAGGAGGCGTAGCCCTCCGGGGTGAGCCGAGAACAGGGGCCGGTGCTTTTCGAAGCACCGGCCCCTGTCGTGTGTCGTCCCGGCGGGTTACGACAGCTGGCCGTTGTAGTCCGGCAGCTTGAACGTGGTGTCGGCGTGGCCGCCCGAGAGGTCGGTGGCGCTGTTGCCGATGTTCGCGATGATGTCGTAGCCCTTGTTCTCGATGTCGACGCGCTGGGCGGTCTTGTAGGCGGCGACGTCCTTGAAGAGGTCGAGGAAGCCGCGGACGTAGAGGCCGGAGACCTGGTAGCCGTCGTGTTCGAGGTTGTACTCGGTGGGCAGGTAGATGATGCCGGGGCGGGCGGTGACGAAGAACAGCGAGACGCCGTGCTCCTGGGCGTACCTGGCCACGTTCAGGACCGGCTTGTTGGCCGGCTGCGGGAAGCTGAAGCCGAAGTCGGTCTCCAGCGTGGTGTTGTCGATGTCGAAGACGATCGCCTGCTTCTCGCCCGGCTTGGCGGCGGCGATCCGCTGCTTCAGGTAGGGCAGGGCCTGGTCCATCACGGACTGGCAGTCCCGCTGCCAGGTGGCGTAGTCGACCGTGGTGGAGCTGCTCTCCGTCGCGGCCTGGGCCGGCGCGGCCATCGCGGCGAGCGCGGCCACGGAGACGGCGGTGACGGATATGCGGCGGGTCCAGGTGCCTGTGGTCATCGGTGTGGGGTGTCCTCTCACGTCAGGTCCCAGCTGTGCAGTTGTGTCAGGGGCATGGTGAGTGCGCCAGGTGGCGGGGAGGGAACGACGGGGTTACTGGCGGGTAGGCCGGGGGAGGTGTGCGTCACACGACGCCGTGCGTCCCCTTGATGACAGGCGGGACGGGGAGCTGGGCGCGGATGTGTTCCGGCAGGTCGGTGAGGCCCGGGGAGAGCACCGCGGTCACCCTGCGCAGGCTCGGGAACAGGGTGCGGATCCGCGAGAGGTCCTCGGCGCCCGTGAGGTTGTTCAGCTGCAGGCCGGTGATGCCGCGCAGGGGCGGGCCGTGCCAGCCGACGGCCTGCCAGTTGATGCGCAGCTCGTACAGGGCGGGAAGGCGGGCGATCTCCTCGTAGTCCTCGGCAGAGGGGCTCTCGAAGAGGTTGGCGAGGCTGAGCTGCCGCAGGGACGCGGTGCAGCCCGCGCAGGCCGGTCCACGGCGTCGGCGCGGGCGGCGGTGTGCCAGCGCGCGATGAACGCGGCGGTCTCGTCCTGCCCCATCGGGGTGAGCTCGAGTTCGGCGAACCCGTCGGCCGCCAGCCAGTCCTCGCGTACGGCGGACGGGCGGGAGGTGACCAGCCACTGGTTGCCCGGGTAGGTGTCCAGCAGTTCGCGCAGCCAGCGGCGGGTGCGTTCGCGCTCGCGCTCCGGGATCTCGTCCAGGCCGTCGACCAGGAGCAGCCCGCGGCGGGCGGTGAGCACCCGGTCCGCCCAGCCGGCCGGCTGGTTCGCGTGGAAGGGGACGCGTACGGCGGTCAGGAACGCCTCGGGTGCCGGGAGCCCCTCCGGGCGGCGGACGAGGGTGCGCAAGGGGAGGACGAAGGGGATGCGGTCACCGCGTTCGCCGCGGGCCGCCGTGACCGCGAGCCACTGCACGAGGGTGGTCTTGCCCGAGCCCGCGACCCCGCGCAGCAGCACCCGGTCGTGGTCGGTCAGAGCCTGGTCGGCGGGCCGGGAGCGGGCGGCCATGGGGGCTCCGCGGGAGTCCGCCGCCTCGGCGCCGTCGGCGGGGTCCAGCGCCCGCAGGCCGAGGTAGGCGGCGTCGAGGGGCCAGCGGTCCGGGGAGTCGACCAGGTCGATGCCGTAGATGGTGAGCCTGCCGTGCCTGGTGGGGACGGAGGCGAGATAGCGGCGCTCGAAGGCCGGGTCCGGGCCGTCGACGGGCGGGGTACGGGCGATCAGCTCGTCCATCTTCGCGATCAGCTCGGACTGGCGCCGGGTCTGCTCGACCAGCGTGCGGGCCACAAAGGTGGAGCGGCGGCTGAAGAAGTCGAGGACGTGCAGGCACGCGGCCTCGGTGAGCGAGTCCAGGAAGAGGGCCGCGTCGGCGGAGAGGCCGGACGCCGGAGCCCGGCGCCGCAGCTCGCGGGCCAGTTCCCGGTGGCCCAGCCGTACGGCCTGTACGTCGTCCATGTCGAGGTCGCCGAGGCCGAGCAGCCGGTCGGCGAGAGCGGCGGCGACGGCCTCCTCCTCGCCAGGCGGGGAGGGGCGCTCGCCGGGTGAGCCGGATGAGCCCGGTGAGCCGGGCGGGTCGAGGGCCCGCTCCACCAGCCGGTGCGCGAGCCGTCGCAGCTCCTTTTCGGCCAGCGTCCGCCGCTCGCCCCGGAAGGACACCAGCGCCGACAGCCGTACCGGCCGGTCCACCAGCCCGGCACCCGGCCCGTCCTGCGGGAACAGCTTCTTGACCAGCGGGACCATCAGGCTCGACGCCAGCTTCGTGCCGAGTACCGCCGGATCCATCCCCGCCCACCCCCGTAGTCGCGCGAACGCCCGTCAGCGTAGTGCCCGTCACTTTTGGGCGGGGTCGGATCACGGGAGCCGGTGACATAGCGCACGGGCGGAATCTCCCCTACTAGGACGGATAGTGGGGGTTCCCTCCGGCACGGGCGGGGCCTTTGCCTCGACGTTGCGAGTCGGGCGTCGGCGCCGGGACGGGCTTGCCTGCTCGTGGGGCTTCTGTCAAGAAAGGGTCAATTTTCGAAGCGAATACTACGAGATGCCGTAGAAGGAAGACTTGAGCGGTTTCCGCCCTCCGGGTTACCAAGGGATGCCCCGTTCGGCGGCCGCCCCTGTGGGCCGGAGCTGCCGGAGGGGGGTCCTGTCGTCTACCCCACGAGGTTCCGATGTCCCTGCGCGCCGCTCTCCGTTCCCCCCGCACGTCCTCGCTCCGCAGGCGGGCCGCCGTTCTGGCCGCCGGTGTCGGGGTCACGGCCGTGGTGGGGTCGGGGGTCGCGTCGGCCGCCACCTCCAGTGCCGCCGCCTGGGTCGACCCGGTGAAGAAGTACACGCTCTCCGCGACCTTCAACCAGGCCGGCGGCATGTGGTCCGCCAGGCACAGCGGTCAGGACTTCGCGGTGCCGAGCGGCACCGACGTCGTCGCGGCGCACGGCGGCACCGTCGTCAAGGCCGGCGGCAACGGCGCCGGCGACGGCCCCGCGTACGGCAACGCCATCGTCGTCAAGCACGGCAACGGGCAGTACTCGCAGTACGCCCACCTGTCCCGCATCGACGTCAGGGTCGGCCAGATCGTCAGGACCGGTCAGCACATCGCCCGCTCCGGCAACACCGGCAACTCCTCCGGCCCGCACCTGCACTTCGAGATCCGTACGACCCCGAACTACGGCTCCGCGGTCGACCCCGTCGCCTTCCTGCGTGCCAAGGGCGTGACCCTCTAAGGGGCGGTCACGCGGGGTGCGAGCCCCGGTGGGCCTGGGTCACCAGGTCCACGGCGACCTCCAGGACGGCCTCGCGCTTCTCCCGGGGGTCGCCCTCGATGTCCTGCATCACGAACATGCCGGCGTGCAGGGTGAAGAGCGCGCTGATGCAGCGGATCTGGTCGGGCAGGGCCGCGTCCGGGTCGATGATGATGTTCCGCAGGCCGCGCATCCGGTCCTTGAAGGTGTCGCCGATCTTCAGTTCCCGGACCGTCGCCTGGTTCTCCTGCATGAACCGGAACAGCGGCTCGGCGTCGCCCAGCGCCCGGTGGTAGCGCCGTACGATCTCCTGCTTGGTCTCCAGGGTGTGCGGCTGGCCCTTGCCCCACTCGATCAGGTCGCCGATCGGCCGCGTCAGGTCCTCGAAGACGCTGACCAGGATCTCTTCCTTGGTCTTGAAGTGGTAGTACAGGGCCGCCTTGGTCACGTCGAGGTGCTCGGCGATCTCCCGCAGGGAGGTCTTCTCGTAGCCCTGCTCGGCGAAGAGTTCGAGTGCGACGTCCTGGATGCGCTGGCGGGTGTTCCCGCGGCGCTGCTGCTTGGTGCCGTCCATGGTGACGCTCATCCTCTTACTCCTCGCACTCCCGCGAAAACTTGCTTGCCGCCCGGCTAGTAAACTTACTTGACGCCCGGCTAGCAACGGGTCTAACTTCCGAGTGTACTGAACTAGCCGGGCGGCAAGTAAGTAGCTGTCGCCAGGGGGAGTGGGAGAGATGGCGGACACCCAGGCGGCCGAGACCGGCCAGGAAACACCGGAGGCACCGGCAGCGGTCGCGGTGCCGGCGAAGGAGCCCAAGAGCGTACGGGTCGTGATGCTCGCGCTCATGGTCGCGATGATGCTCGCGATGCTCGACAACATGATCGTGGGCACCGCGATGCCGACCATCGTCGGCGAGCTGGGCGGTCTTGAGCACCTGTCGTGGGTCGTGACCGCGTACACCCTCGCGACCGCGGCCTCCACCCCGCTGTGGGGCAAGCTCGGCGACATGTACGGGCGCAAGGGCGCCTTCATGACCTCCATAGTCATCTTCCTGATCGGCTCCGCGCTCAGCGGCATGGCCCAGGACATGGGCCAGCTGATCGGCTTCCGGGCCATCCAGGGCCTCGGCGCCGGCGGTCTGATGGTCGGCGTCATGGCGATCATCGGCGACCTCGTGCCGCCCCGTGAGCGCGGCAAGTACCAGGGCATGATGGCCGGCGTCATGGCGCTCGCCATGATCGGCGGCCCGCTGGTCGGCGGCACCATCACCGACAACTGGGGCTGGCGCTGGGCCTTCTACATCAACCTGCCGCTCGGCGTGGTCGCGCTGGCCGCCATCAGCGCCGTCCTGCACCTGCCGAAGAAGCGGAACAAGACGCGCATCGACTACCTCGGCGCCGGTCTGCTGACCCTCGGCATCACCTCGATCGTGCTGGTCACCACCTGGGGCGGCTCGCAGTACGCCTGGACGTCCGCGCGGATCATGGAACTGATCGCCATCGGCGTCGTCGCCCTGATCGGCTTCGTCTTCTGGCAGACCAAGGCCGCCGAGCCGGTCCTGCCGCTGCACATCTTCCGCAGCCGCAATTTCACCCTGATGTCGATCATCGGCTTCATCGTGGGCTTCGTGATGTTCGGCGCCACGCTGTTCCTGCCGCTGTACCAGCAGTCCGTGCAGGGCGCGTCCGCGACCAACTCCGGTCTGCTGCTGCTCCCGATGCTCGGCGCGATGCTGGTGACCTCGATGGTCGCCGGCCGGGTCACCACCAACACCGGCCGCTACAAGATCTTCCCCCTCGCGGGCGGCGTGCTGCTCACCGTCGGCCTGTACCTGCTGTCCACCATGGACACCGACACCACTCGGTTCATGTCCGGCGTGTACATGGCCGTGGTCGGCCTCGGCATGGGCTGCCTGATGCAGATCACCATGCTGGTCGCGCAGAACAGCGTGGAGATGAAGGACATGGGCGTCGCGTCCTCGTCCACCACCCTGTTCCGGACGCTCGGCTCGTCCTTCGGTGTGGCCATCATGGGCGCGATCTTCAACGACCGGGTCAAGGACGTCATGGCCGAGCGGGCCGGCTCGCTCGGCTCCAAGATCACGGAGCAGTCGGCGCAGCTGGATGCGAAGAGCCTGGCGAAGCTGCCGGCGGCGGCGCGCGAGGCGTACCAGCACGCGGTGTCGGCCGGTACCCACTCGGCGTTCCTGCTCGGTGCCGTGATCGCGGTGCTGGTGCTGGTGGCGGCGGTCTTCGTGAAGGAGGTCCCGCTGCGGGGCGGGCCGCAGAAGGCGGACGAGGCGGCGCCGATGCCGGCGGTCGAGGCGATCTGAGACCGGGTGCGGGGGGCGGGGGGGGGGGGGGGGGCCCCCCCCCCCCCCCCCCCGCCCCCGGGGCCCCGGCCCCCCCCCCCCGCCGCCCCGGCGGGCGGGCGCC
>NZ_JBIVXP010000023.1:0-27314 GCF_044769305.1 Streptomyces sp. NPDC090499 | reverse complement strand
CGCCGGGCGCCCCGCGCCGGGGGCGGGGGGGGGGGCGGGGGGGCGGCGGGGGGGGGGGGGGGGGGGGGGGGGGGGGGGGGGGGGGGGGGGGGGGTGGGGGGGGGGGGGGGGGGGGGCGGGGGGCCCCCCCCCCCCGCGCCCCCCGCGTCATCGGCTTCCGGCCTCGTCCGCAAGCGCCGGACGGGCCGGTTTCCTACCCTTGGCCCCGTGGACAAACTGCGGCAGCTACGCCTCGCCAAGGACGCCATGGACCGGGACTGGGCCGACCCGGCGCTGGACCTCGACGCGGTCGCCGCGCACGCCGGGTACTCGCGGTACCACTTCCTGCGGGCCTTCAAGGCGGCGTACGGCGAGACCCCCGGCCAGTACCTGACGCACCGCAGGATCGAGCGGGCGGAGGAGCTGCTCCGCAGCGCGGACCTCGGCGTCACCGAGATCTGCCACCTGGTCGGCTTCAGCAGCCTCGGCACCTTCTCGGCGAGGTTCAAGGCCCGCACCGGGCTCAGCCCCACCGAGTACCGGACCGCACACGTCGGTCGCGGCGCCTCCCTCATCCCCGGCTGCTACGCCCTGCTCTGGGCCGGCGGGTTCCCGGTCAGAAGCGCAACTTCCGAGAAGCGCGGCCCGGCCCCGGCTGCCTACGGTGACGGTCAGGAACAGCGACCGCCCGGCTGAAGTACCGAGGCCGGGCAGGCAGGAGAGCGGAAGCATGATCCAGGGCCTGGCCATCACCACCGTGTGGACCTTCGACCAGCAGCGCACCAAGGCCTTCTTCACCGAGAAGCTCGGCTTCGAGGTGCGCGACGACATCGCGATGGGCGACATGCGGTGGATCACCGTGGGCGCCAAGGACCAGCCCGGTGTCGAACTCGCCCTGATGCGCCTGGACGGACCGGGCCTGGACCCCGAGTCCGCCGAGGCGCTGCGCAGGCTGGTCGCCAAGGGGGTCATGGGGGCCGGCGCCTTCCGCACGGACGACTGCCGCGGCGACTACGAGACCTTCAGCGCACGGGGCGTCGAGTTCGTCCAGGAGCCCAAGGAACGGCCCTACGGCGTCGAGGCGATCTTCCGCGACGACAACGGCAACTGGTACTCGCTGACCGAGCGGAGCGAAGAGCTCGACTTCTCCAAGGAGTTCTGAGCATGCCGACGGAGACCGGGCCCGACCACACCGCCGTCCGCACGGCACTGTGGCGGGCGCTGCACCTGCGCGCCGACGCGCCGCCGCACGTCATCGAGGACGAGGTCGGGCTGCGGCTCGCCGCACCGGACGCCCAGGACGGCGGGGGCTGGCGGGACCGGCCGGACATGGACGTCGAGGCGACCCGGCGGACCCGGGCGTCGATCGTGGCCAGGGCGCGGTTCGTGGAGGATCTGGTGGTGGTCCGGGCCGGGCGCGGCGGGGTGGACCAGTACCTCGTCCTCGGCGCCGGGCTCGACACCTTCGCGCAGCGCCGGGCCGCCGACGCGGTGGCCGCCGGGCTGCGGGTGTTCGAGGCGGACCGGCCCGGGGCCGTGGCCTGGAAACGGCGGCGGCTGACCGAGCTGGGATACGGGGTGCCCGACTGGCTGACGCTGGTTCCGGTGGACTTCGAGGGCGACTGGTGGGGGCAGCTGGTGGCCGCCGGGTTCGATCCGCGCCGGCCGGCGGTGGTCGCGTCCACCGGGGTCACGATGTACCTCACGGAGGACGCCGTCGCCGCCACCTTCCGGCACCTGGCGCGGCTCGCCCCCGGGTCGACGCTGGTCACGACGTTCCTGCGGCCGATCGAGGACGTCGAGCCGGACCAGCAGGAGCAGCTGCGGGTGGCCCAGCGGGGCGCGCGGGCCTCCGGCACGCCCTTCCTGAGCTTCTACGCGCCCGAGCGGATCGTGGCCCTGGCCCGCGAGGCCGGCTTCCGGGAGACCCGGCACGTCCCGGCGGAGGAGCTCGCCGACCGCTACTTCGCCGACCGCACCGACGGACTCCGCCCGTCCCGCGGCGAGGAACTCCTGGTGGCCTCGACCTGAGGGTCAGCGGCTCCCCGTCTGGGTCGGCCCGGGCAGCATCGGGTAGCTGCCGGTGGCCGTCGGGGCGTGCTCCGGGAGCCACAGGACGGCCACCGCACCCTCCGCCGGGATGTGCGCGGGTGCGCCGGCCGGGCGGATGTTGCGGAAGGTCAGGCGGGCGCCCAGGACGCGGGCCTGGCCCGCCGCGATGGTCAGGCCCAGGCCGTGGCCCTGGCCGGCCCGGTCCTCGCTGCCGGTGCGGAAGCGGCTCGGCCCCTCGGCGAGGAGTTTCTCGGGGAAGCCGGGGCCGTGGTCGCGGACCCGGATGACCCGGCCCTCGACGGTCACCTCGATGGGCGGCTTGCCGTGCCGGGCCGCGTTGGCGAGCAGGTTGAACAGCACCCGCTCCAGCCGGCGCGGGTCGGTGGTGACCTCCGACTCGTGCACCACCCGCACCTCGATCTCCGGGTCCTTCGCGGCCACCCGCCGGGCCACGAACTCGCCCAGCATGATGTCCTGCAGCTCGGCCCGCTCGGAGGCGCTGTCGAGCCGGGCCACCTCCAGCACGTCCTCGACGAGGGTGCGCATCGCCTTCGCCCGGTCCAGGACCAGCTCGGTCGGACGGCCCGGCGGCAGCAGCTCGGCCGCCGTGAGCAGGCCGGTCACCGGCGTACGCAGCTCGTGCGCGATGTCGGCCGTCACCCGCCGCTCGGCCTCAAGGCGCTGCTGCAACGCGTCCGCCATGGCGTCCACGGCCCGCGCCAGGTCGTCGGTCTCGTCCCGTACGACCCCGCCGATCGCCTCCCGCACCCGTACGTCCGGCTCGCCCTGGGCGACCTGGTTGGCCGCGGCCGCCGCCTTGCGCAGCCGGACCGAGAGCTGCCCGCCGATCAGCACGCCGAGCGCGCTGCCGCCGAGGACGACCGCGATGGACCCGATGACCAGGGCCTGGTCGAGGTCCCTCAGCACGTCGCTGCTGCGGTTGGCGAAGGTGCTGTGCAGGGACAGCACCCGCCCGTCCTTGGCCTGCACCGCGGCCCAGATGTCCGGCGCGCCGCTGCCGTGGTCGATGACGTCGGTCGCCCGGCGGCCCGCGTCGACCCGCTCGCGCAGGGCGGGCGGCAGCCGTGGGTCGTCGACCTTGACGTCGGGGAAGTTCGCCCTCCCGTACAGCTCGTAGTTGCGCTGGCCGATCTGCAGCCGCTCGTTGGCCAGCTCGCGCGCGTTGTCCAGCATCGAGACCCGGGCGGCGTTGTGCACCACCAGGCTCAACGCGATCGCGACCAGCGCGCCGACCAGCGCGATCGCCGCGCTCAGCTTCCATCTGAGTCCGGTGCGCAACCCCGGACCCCGGTACCGGCTGGAGAACCCCCGCATGACCGCCTCGCTCAGGCCTTCAACTTGTAGCCGAAACCGCGGACCGTCTCGATCCGGTCCTGGCCGATCTTGGTGCGCAGCCGCTGCACGTGGACGTCGACGACGCGGGTGTCCCCGCCCCAGCCGTAGTCCCAGACACGTTCGAGCAGCTTGTCGCGGGAGAGCACGGTCCCTGGGGCCGAGGAGAACTCCAGGAGCAGCCGCATCTCGGTGGGCGTCAGCGCGACCGGCTGCCCGGCCCGCCGCACCTCCATGCCCTCGGTGTCGATCTCCAGGTCGCCGAAGGTGAGCAGGCCGCCCGTCAGCTCCGCCGCGTCCACGTGCGGTTTCTCGCCGCCGCTCGCGTGCCCGAAGCGGCGCAGCACCGCCCGGATCCGGGCGACCAGGACGGCCCCGTCGAACGGCTTGGTGACGTAGTCGTCGGCGCCCGCCTCCAGGCCCAGCACCACGTCGATCGAGTCGGCCCGCGCCGACAGCATGATCACCGGGACGGTCGACTCGTCACGGATGCGCCGGCACAGGCTCACCCCGTCCAGGCCCGGGACCATCACGTCCAGCAGGGCGATGTCGGGCCGGTCGGTGCGGAAGGCGTCGAGGCCCGACAGACCGTCGGGCATGGCGGTCACCGCGAAGCCGTCCCGCTCCAGGGCGAGCTGGGTGGCCTCGCGAATGACGTCGTCGTCCTCGACGAACAGGACGTGGGTCTGGTCTGCCATCCCGGCTCTCTCGGTGGTCGGTGGTCGGTGGGGGGATCAGGTGGGTACGGTGGGTGCGGCTGGTCGGCGGGCTCAGTTGGCCGGGGAGGGCACCGGTGTGGCGTCGTCGTCGCTGCCCGCCGCGTTGCCGTAGTCGGTGTGGTGGAAGTCCTCCTGGACGAACCGTCCCCCGGACCAGCCGTAGGTGATCACGTTCTCGCCGGAGGGGCTCGACACCGGGTCGCCCTTCTCGTACACCTGCTTGGTCACGCTCAGGTCGCCCCGGTCTATCTCCGCGTAGACCGGGGACTCCTCGGCCTTGAAGACGTTCTTGTAGGCGCCGCTCTCCCTGCGGTACACGTACGCCCCGACCCCGACCGCGTCACCGCAGGTCAGGACGTTCACGACGATGTCCTCGACCGGGCCGCCGGTCAGCTCGCCGTACGTCACGTCGACGGGGTACTCGTCGCCCGAGCACGGCTTCAGGTCCCGCTTCACCGTGGCCGAGACGGCCGGGTCGGCCTTCACCAGGGCGACCGCGTCGACCTTCTCGTACGTCTGCGACGGGTTGGGTGAGGGGGCCTTGGCGGCCGGGGCGGGCGCGACCGAGCCGGCGTGCGCCGGGCCCTCGTCACGGGCTCCGGTGCCGCCGGTGCCGCAGGCCGCGGCGAAAAGGGCGAGGGCGGCGAGCACGGCCGTCGCCGTGATCACCGCCTGTGCACTCGCCGGGCCCCTGCTGGGCCCTGTGCCGGTCAGGCCGCGCAACGCTCCCGCTCCTCACGCTCCAGCGCGCGTGCGTCGAGGTCGCGTGACTCCAGCTCCTCGCGGAGCCGGGCGAGCGCCCGGTGCAGCGTGCTCTTGACCGTTCCGGCCGACATGCCGAGGGCGGCGGCCGTCTCCTCCGTGGACATCTGCTCCCAGTGTCGCAGCACCACGACACTGCGCTGCTTCGGAGCCAGCACCTTCATGATGTCCATGAGGAGAGCACGGTCCGCGTGCTGCTCGGTGGAGTCCTCCACGCGGGCGTCGGGCAGCTGCTCGGTCGGGACCTCCTCCAGCTTCCGGGCCCGCCACCACTCGGTCCGCGTGTTGATCATGACCCGGCGCAGGTAGGCGTCCGCGAGCCTCTTGTCCTCGATGGTCTCCCAGCGGCCGTACGTCCGGACCAGCGCCGTCTGCAGCAGGTCCTGGGCGTCCGTCGGGTCCGGGACCAGCCGGCGGGCGCTGCGCAGCAGCGCGTCCTGTCGAGTGCGGACGTACTCCTCGAATTCGAGCACCTCGCCCTGCGCCATGATCAACCGCCTCCCGATCCCCGTTTTCCCCGGCCCTGCGCCTGAGTTCCTGCCGTCCCGCGGTCCTGGCGGGCACAGAAACGAAGCTACGGACCCGTTGTCACGGGGCTGTGCGGAGCAGCCTTCGGGTAGCAATCGGCTGTCCGTCGGTTGTGTAACGGAAGTAGGTTCGGGGTAAGCGGGCACAGGCTTATGCCCGGCTATGCGGCGATCTGGTACGGAGGTGGGGGTGCGGTGGGGCCGTAACAGAGCCCCTGCTCCTGTGATGTGCCTGTACGTCAGCTCAGCGGAAGCCGGTACAGGCCGCCCGCGAGCGGCTCCACCAGGCCGTCCGAGACCAGCCCGTCCAGCGCGCGGGCCCGCTGCACCGGCTCGTGCCACACCCGGTCGAGCGCCGTCTGCGGCACCGGCGTGTGCGCCTCCCGCAGGACGGCCAGCAGCTTGCCGCGCACCTGCCGGTCGGTACCGGCGTACGTCTGCCCGCGCCGCGGCGGCCCCTCGTGCTCCGGCTTGCCGGCCAGCCGCCAGGCGCACTCCCCGGCGATCGGACACCGCTGGCACGTCTCGTTCTTCGCCGTGCACACCAGCGCGCCCAGCTCCATCGAGGCGGCGGCCCAGCGGGCGGCGATCTTCTCGTCCGGGGGCAGCAGCTCGCGGGCGAGCTTGCGCTCGGCGGCGGTGGTGGCGTTCGGCGGGTACTGCACACCGGTCACCGCCCGCGCGAACACCCGCCGCACATTGGTGTCCAGCACGGCGTGCCGCTGCCCGTACGCGAACGAGGCCACCGCCGCGGCGGTGTACTCGCCGATGCCCGGCAGGGCCAGCAGCTGCGCGTGATCCGTCGGTACGTCCCCGCCGTGCCGTTCCGTTATGGCGACCGCGGCGCCGTGCAGCCGCAGGGCGCGGCGCGGGTAGCCGAGCCGGCCCCAGGCGCGGACCGCCTCGCCGGGCGCCTCCGCGGCGAGGTCGGCGGGGCGCGGCCAGCGGGCCAGCCACTGCTCGTACACGGGCAGGACCCGGTTCACGGGGGTCTGCTGCAGCATGAACTCGCTGACCATCACACCCCACGGGCCCGCCTCCGGGCGGCGCCAGGGGAGGTCACGGGCGTGGGCGTCGAACCAGGCGATCACAGGGGTGTGAAGCTTCTCAGTCATGGCCCTTCCGATCCTGCCACGTCCGGCGACGGGTGGGGTGGACGTGGTTCGCGGCGAGGGCGCGGCGGAGTCGGGGTTGACGCCGCGCGCGGCGAAGGGTGGCCGCGCTGACGGGAGTTGCCGAAATGATGATCCGGAAAAGTTGAGGTTTGGGCGGCGGGTGGGGCGAGGAACTGCACGGATCTCTCGTACAGTTTGCGCCGTGGGATCTCTGCGCAATCCGGTCGGGCCGCTTCCCTCCTCCATCTACTGGCGACGGAGGGTCGTCATGGTGTCCGTGGTCGCCGTGCTGGCGCTGCTGATCGTCTGGGTCGTCACGTCCGGCGGCGGAGGCGGCAAGAAGGGCGACGACGGGGCGAACGGCAAGAATCCCGTGTCCACGATCACGCCGGGGCCGTCCGGCAGCGGGCCGGCGATCAGCCAGGCACCGGGCGGCCGGGACGGGTCGGGCGGGAGCGGTTCGGGCGGCGGTTCCGGATCGACCTCCGGTTCGAGTTCCGGTTCGACCTCCGGTTCCGGTGACGACGGCGGGAGTTCGGCCGGTTCGGGCGGCGGCACGTCGGCCGGTTCGGGCGGTTCGGGCGGTTCCACCGGCTCGGGGGGCGACGTGACGTCCGGGTCCGGCGGTACGGTCGCCTCGCTGCCGGGGACCTCCTCGCTGCCCAACTGCACCGCCGGATCGGTCGCGTTGACGCTGCGGAGCCTGCACAACTCGTACTCGCCCGAGCAGACGCCGACCTTCGAGCTCACCGCGAAGAGCACGTCGTCCAGCGACTGCAAGATCGACCTCGGGCCGAAGAACGCGGTGCTGACCATCACGCAGGCCAGCGCGGACGACACCTACTGGTCGTCGGCGGACTGCCCGAAGACGGCGGCGAGCCGGTGGTACCGGGTGCCGTCCGGGAGCAGCATCACGTACACCCTGAAGTGGGACCGCAAGCCGAGCGCCCCCCAGTGCGCGACGCCTGCGGCGGGCTCGGCCGGGACGGGCACGTACCTGCTGGAGGCGACGGCACCGGGGTTCACGAAGGCCCAGGCATCCTTCGTACTGGCGGCGGACTAGGCCGAGCCGCGGGGTGAGCACGCTCACCGACGCCTGCCGGGTGCCTTCCCCAGCGCCCACCCGTGCCGCCCCAGCGGCACGACTGCCCGCAGCTATGGAGCTGACGCGGCTGCAGCGCCCCGTAAGGGGCGCTGGGGGCACCCCCGGCCGAAGGCTGGGGGAGGAACTGCGCGAGCAACCCCCACCGGGCCGCAGCCGCCGTACAAGCCCACCCGGCGGGCTAATCGGCTAAATCAGACATACCGCTCAAGGATCGAAGACTCCGCCAGCCGCGACAGCCCCTCGCGCACGCTGCGCGCACGCGCTTCGCCGACCCCGTCCACGGTCTGCAGGTCGTCGACGCTCGCAGCGAGCAGCTTCTGCAGGCCCCCGAAGTGCTCGACCAGCCGGTCGATGATCGCCCCGGGCAGCCGCGGCACCTTCGCCAGCAGCCGGAAGCCGCGCGGCGACACCGCCGAGTCCAGCGCCTCCGGCGACCCCGTGTACCCCAACGCCCGCGCCACCGTCGGCAGTTCCAGCAGCTCCGCGTGGCTCAGCGCGTCCAGCTCGGACAGCGCCTCGTCGACCGTGCGGGAGCGCTTCGCCGTCGGCTCGGGCACGTAGTCCCGGACCACCAGCTCACGCTCGGGCTCCACCCCGGCGATCAGCTCGTCCAGCTGCAGGGCGAGCAGCCGCCCGTCGGTGCCCAGTTCGACCACGTACTCGGCGATCTCCGTGGCGATCCGGCGGACCATCTCAAGACGCTGGGCGACGGCGGACACGTCCCGGACCGTCACCAGGTCCTCGATCTCCAGCGCCGACAGCGTCCCCGCGACCTCGTCCAGGCGGAGCTTGTACCGCTCCAGGGTCGCCAGCGCCTGGTTCGCGCGGGACAGGATCGCCGCCGAGTCCTCCAGGACGCGGCGCTGCCCCTCGACGTACAGCGCGATCAGCCGCATCGACTGGGAGACCGAGACCACCGGGAACCCGACCTGCTTGGAGACGCGGTCCGCGGTGCGGTGCCGGGTGCCCGTCTCCTCCGTGGGGATCGTCGCGTCGGGCACGAACTGCACGCCCGCCCGGAGGATCTTCGACAGGTCGGAGGAGATCACGATGCCGCCGTCTAGCTTGCACAGCTCGCGCAGCCGGGTCGCCGTGAACTCGACATCCAGCACAAAACCGCCCGTGCACATCGACTCGACCGTCTTGTCGAAGCCGAGGACGATGAGTCCGCCCGTGTTGCCGCGGAGGACCCGCTCCAGGCCGTCCCGCATGGACGTGCCCGGAGCCACGGCGCTCAGCGAGGCGCGCATCAGGCCATCGGAACCGGCACTCCCACCGGACTTTCCGGGAGCTCCTGCCCGGTCGTTGGCTGCCACTGCACTCCTCGGGTCGCAGGTTCTGAGGCGCTGCCGTCCCCGCACTCGGTTCGTACGGACGGGCGAGACCAGGGCAAAGTCTACCGGCGCTCCTCCGCCTCCCGTGGGGCCTCTCGACGACGGGAGCGCGGCAGCACCCGCAGCGCGTCCCCCATGTCCGCGACTTCCAGGACCTTCATGCCCGCCGGGATCTTGCCGGGATCGCCCGGCACGAGCGCGTGCGTGAAGCCGAGCCGGTGCGCCTCCGCGAGCCTGCGCTGGACCCCGGTGACCCGTCTGACCTCGCCCGCGAGGCCGACCTCGCCGATCGCGACCAGGTTCTTCGGCAGCGGGGTGTCGCTGGCGGCGGAGGCCAGGGCCAGGGCGATGGCCAGGTCGGCGGCGGGCTCGGAGAGCTTCACCCCGCCGACCGTCGCGGAGTAGATGTCCCGCTTGCCGAGCGCGCTGATCCGGCCGCGCTGCTCCAGCACCGCCAGCATCATGGACACCCGCGAGGTCTCCAGGCCGGACGTGGTCCGGCGCGGGGAGGGAATCTGCGAGTCCACGGTCAGCGCCTGCACCTCGGCGACCAGCGGGCGGCGGCCCTCCAGGGTGACGGTCAGGCAGGTGCCGGGGACCGGTTCGGCGCGCCGGGTCAGGAAGAGTCCGCTCGGGTCGGCGAGGCCCGTGATGCCCTCGTCGTGCAGTTCGAAACAGCCGACCTCGTCGGTGGCGCCGTAGCGGTTCTTGACGCCCCGGACCAGGCGCAGCCGGGCGTGCCGGTCGCCCTCGAAGTGCAGCACGACGTCCACGAGGTGTTCGAGGAGCCGCGGTCCCGCGATCGCGCCGTCCTTGGTGACGTGGCCCACCAGGAGGGTGGACATGCCCCGGTCCTTCGAGGCGCGGATGAGGGCGCCGGCCACCTCGCGGACCTGGGCCATGCCGCCGGGCGCACCGTCGATCTCGGGGGAGGCGACGGTCTGCACCGAGTCCAGGATCAGCAGCGACGGCTTCACCGCGTCCAAGTGACCGAGGACGGCGGACAGATCGGTCTCGGCGGCCAGGTAGAGGTGGTCGTCGATGGCGCCGATGCGGTCGGCGCGCAGCCGGACCTGGCTCGCCGACTCCTCGCCGGTGACATAGAGCGTGCGGTGCTCGTCGCTGGCCGACTTGGCGGCCACGTCGAGGAGGAGGGTGGACTTGCCGACGCCGGGCTCGCCGGCGAGCAGCACCACCGCGCCGGGGACCAGGCCGCCGCCGAGGACGCGGTCCAGCTCCGGGACGCCGGTGGTGCGGGCGGTGGCCTGGCGGCCGTCGACCTGGCCGATGGGCACGGCAGAGGTGGTGACCCGGCCGGGGGCCGTCGTACGGACCGCGGGCGCGCCGTACTCCTCGATCGTCCCCCACGCCTGGCACTCGGCACACCGGCCGAGCCACTTGGCCGTCTGCCAGCCGCACTCGGTGCAGCGGTACGACGGACGGTCCTTCGCGGTCTTGGTACGGGCAGCCATGCGGAAACCGTAGCCCCCGCCACTGACAGTGGGTCCACGGTGGCCCGCGTGACAGGTGTGGGCGGACCCATGCCGGCCGGGCCGGAACGGGGACGAGCCGCGGTGGAACAGGTTCCTGTCCCCGATTGAGGGATCGTTTCACCCGTACGGATTAAAAGAGCTCAAGCCGCCAGAAGGGGCCATACGGCGCCGCCTACGGTCGCACGGGTGATGAGCATCAGTCCGGAGACCTCGCCCCGCATGACCGGCGCACACCGGGCGCACCGGGAGGCGCGCACGGCGCGTGACCGTGCGGCGGCGCGTGCGCTGGCGCAGCGACCGCCGGCCCGCTTCGAGCCGTACCTGGACGGGCTGTTCACGTACTGCCTCTCGGTGCTGTGCGACCACGACGCGGCCACCGCCGCGCTCGGGGACGTCCTCGCCCTCGCCGAACGGCGCGGCCAGCGCGTCCCGGAGGCCGCCGGGGACCGCAGGGCCTGGCTGTACGCGCTGGCCCGCTGGGCCTGTCTGCGCGGGCTCGCCCAGGCCAAGCAGAAACGTCAGGCCCACCACGCGGCGGGCCGGCACCCCACCCCCGCCGCCGACCCCGTGGCCCCCGCCGACATCCCCGCCGACACCCAGGAGCAGCGGCGCCGCGAACTCGCCCTGCTCGCCTGGCCGGAAGCCGCCGGCACCTCCCCCGAGCAGCGCGAGGCACTCGAACTCGCGGTCCGCCACCACCTGGCCGCCCACGAGGTCGCCGCCGTCCTCGGCATGGACCTGGCCGGTGCCCGGGAGCTGCTCGCCTCCGCCGCCTGCGAGGTCGAACGCACCCGCGCCGCCCTCGCCGTCGTCGAGACCGGCGGCTGCCCGAGCGTGTCCCACCTCACCGGCGACAGTCAGCTGGTCCTCAGCAGCGCCCTGCGCCGCGAACTGGTCCGGCACGTCGACGACTGCCCGCGCTGCCGCCGTACCGCGGAGCGGGCCGCCCCCGGCCGGTGGCCCGGCGCGATGACCACGCCGGCCGAGCTGCCCGTCCTGGAGGCGCCCCGCGCCGCCCTGCACGTGGCCATGGCGCACCAGCCACGCGCGCGTGGCGCCGCCGCCCCGCGCTTCGACCGGCGCGGCTTCCCGATGGACCCCAAGGACCACGCGGCCCGCCGCGACCGGCTGCGCGCGCGTGCCGTCACGACGACCGTCGTCGCCACGGTGGTGGCCGCGCCGGTGCTGGCCCTGTGGGCGGCGTACCGGGGCTCACCGGCGGGGGCGGGCCACGACGGGCCGTCCGCGACCGCGCGGGAGGCCGCGGGACCCGACGCGCTCGGCGGCGACACGGCCGGGGGCTACGAGAACGCCGGCAACGCCAGCACCAGACCCGGGCCGCGCATCGGCAAGGACGGCAAGGCCGACGTGTCGGTGGAGGTGGTCAGCGTCACCGGAGCCGACCGGAGGAAGGCCGGTGCGGGGCACCTCGCGGTGACGGCCGCGAACGACGGCGACACGACGCTGGTCACGCTCGTGGCGTCCGGGGACGCGGCGGTGCGGTGGTCGGTGTCCACCACTGCGGGCTGGCTGTACTTCTCCCGGCCCTCGGGAACGCTCCGGCCGGGCGAGTCGTTCACGATCAAGGTGTATGTCGATCACCTGCGGGAGCCGGCCGGGCACTGGAGCGCGCGGGTGGCGGTGGCGCCGGCGGGGGCGGTGGTGTCGATCGACGGCTACGGGATGGCTCCGCCGACCCGCAGCGGGCCGAAACCGCCCCCTGCGGGGAGGCCGACGCCGACACCGACGGCATCCGACCCGACCCAGCCGTCATCGCCGGCCGGCGATCCACCGACGTCGAGCGAGCCGACCCCGACCCCCACCGAATCGACCCCCACCGACCCGCCGGGCTCCCCTTCCCCGACGGCACCCACCAGCGAGCCCCCCACACCGACTCCGTAACCCACACAACCAGCCAACCCCTGCCCACGAGCCCCCTCCCCCCGAGCGGTCTCTTGCCCCGCCTGCCCTCCCGCCTCGGCTGGTTTGCCGGGCCGGCTGGCCTCTTGTGCCGCTTGCTTTCCTGCGTGGGCTGGTTTGCTGCGTGGGCTGGTCTCTTGTGCCGCTTGCTTTCCTGCGTCGGCTGGTTTGCTGCGTGGGCTGGTCTCTTGTGCCGCTTGCTTTCCTGTGTCGGCTGGTTTGCTGCGTGGGCTGGTCTCTTGTGCCGCTTGCTTTCCTGCCTCGGCCGGTTGCTGCGCCGACTGGTCCCTTGTCCCGGCCGGTCTCCTGCCTCGGCTGGTTCCTTGCCTGTGGCGGTCTCCTGCCTCGGCTGGTTCTCCACCTCGGGCGGCCTCCCGCCTCGGGCGGTCTCTTGCCTTCGCCGGTCTTCTTTTTCCGCCGCGGCGGTGCTCGGCCACGGTGGTGGAGTTCGGCGGTGTCGAGCCGGGCGGGAGCCGCCGTGGCGGGTTGCGGTGCGTTGGCGGGTGCGGCGTCGTTGTGGCTGGTCGCGCAGTTCCTTCCCCCAGCCTTCGGCCGGGGGGACCCCCAGCGCCCCTGAAGGGGCGCTGCTGTGAGCGTTACTGGATCGGATCCGCGGCCCTTTCGGGGCGCTGTGGTGAGCGTTACTCGACCGGGTCTGCCGGATGTGGGGCCAGTAGGGGCAGCTGGGAGGCGAGGCGGTTCTCGCACAGCTCTGCCAGGCGGTCGTAGCCGGCCTTGCCCATCAGTTCGGTCAGTTCCGGGCGGTAGGAGACGTACACCGGGTCGCCCGCGCCGTGCGCGGAGGTCGCCGAGGTGCACCACCAGTGCAGGTCGTGGCCGCCCGGGCCCCAGCCCCGGCGGTCGTACTCGCCGATCGAGACCTGGAGGACCCGCGTGTCGTCGGGGCGGTCGATCCAGTCGTACGTCCGGCGGATCGGCAGCTGCCAGCAGACGTCCGGCTTGGTCTCCAGCGGCTCACGGCCCTCCCGCAGCGCGAGGATGTGCAGCGAGCAGCCGGCGCCGGCGGCGAAACCGGGGCGGTTCTGGAAGATGCAGGAGCCCTGGTACGGGCGGGTCTGGCGGGACCCCTCGTCGTCCTCCGAGACCCAGCCGTGCGCGGTGCCCTCGGCATGGTTCTGCCAGATCTCCGGCGTGAGCCTCGCCACATGGCCGGCGACCCGCTTCTCGTCGTCCTCGTCGGAGAAGTGCGCGCCCAGCGTGCAGCAGCCGTCGTCCGCGCGGCCCGCCTGGATGCCCTGGCAGCCGCTGCCGAAGATGCAGGTCCAGCGGGAGGTCAGCCAGGTCAGATCACAGCGGAACACCTGCTCGTCGTCGGCCGGATCCGGGAACTCCACCCACGCCCGCGCGAAGTCGAGACCCTTCTCGTCCGCGGCGAGGGAGGTCTTCGGCGGCTTCGACTGCTTCGGTGGCTTCGCCCGCGAAGAACCGTCGGCTGATTTGGCGGCCTTGTGGTCCTTCGTCTTTTTCGTCTTTGGCACCCGTCCAGGGTAAGTCGCCGAAGGCCACTCCGGGGACTGCTCAGGGACCCCTGTCAGCAGTGTTCCGTACAGTTCCGTACATGAGACTCGGTGTCCTCGACGTGGGATCTAACACGGTGCATCTGCTGGTGGTGGACGCGCACCCCGGCGCGCGCCCGCTGCCGGCGCACTCGCACAAGGCGGAGTTGCGCCTTGCCCAACTCCTCGACGGCAACGGGGCGATCGGCCCCGACGGTGTCGAGAAACTGGTCGGTGTGGTCAAGGACGCCCTCCAGGCCGCGGAGGACAAGGGCGTCGAGGACCTGCTGCCGTTCGCCACCTCCGCCGTGCGCGAGGCCACCAACGCCGACGACGTCCTCGCGCGCGTGAAGGCCGAGACCGGGGTCGAGCTCCAGGTGCTCACCGGTGCCGAGGAGGCCCGGCTGACCTTCCTCGCGGTCCGCCGCTGGTTCGGCTGGTCCGCCGGAAAGCTGCTGGTCCTGGACATCGGCGGCGGCTCCCT
Organism: Streptomyces sp. NPDC090499; assembly: GCF_044769305.1. Lineage (NCBI taxonomy): Bacteria > Bacillati > Actinomycetota > Actinomycetes > Kitasatosporales > Streptomycetaceae > Streptomyces > Streptomyces sp. NPDC090499. Next base: position 12,954 of record NZ_JBIVXP010000023.1, on the reverse strand, counting down.
CGAGATCGCGTACGGCATCGACGAGGAGCCCGACACGGCCGTCTCGCTGCCGCTCGGCGCCGGCCGGCTCACCGCGGGCTGGCTCCCCGGGGACCCGCCGTCCGCCGACGACATACGGGCACTGCGCCGCCATGTACGCGCCGAGATCGCCCGCACGGTCGGCGAGTTCAGCCGCTTCGGCGCCCCCGACCACGTGGTCGCCACGTCCAAGACCTTCAAGCAGCTGGCCCGCATCGCCGGCGCGGCCCGCTCCGCCGACGGCCTCTACGTCCAGCGCGAACTCAAGCGCGGCTCGCTGCAGACCTGGGTCCCGAGACTGGCGGCCATGAGCACGGCCCAGCGTTCCGCGCTCCCCGGAGTCTCGGAGGGCCGGTCGGGCCAGCTGGTCGCGGGCGCGCTGGTGGCGGAGGCCGCGATGGACCTCCTGGAGGTGGAGAGCGTGGAGGTCTGCCCGTGGGCCCTGCGGGAGGGCGTGATCCTGCGGCGCCTGGATCACATGGGTTCGGCGTAGGCGCCCCTTCAGGGGCGCTGGGGTACCCCCGGCCGAAGGCCGGGGAGGAACCGCGCGAACGACCACGACGGCGCCGCACCCGCCGATGGCACCGCAACCCGCAACCCGCAACCCGCAACCCGGCACCCGCAATCCGCAACGGCGACCAGGCGCCCGTCCCCTGCCGTCCCGCACTCGCCGACGCGACCCCCGTCACACCGGCGACCAGCCGCCCCCTGTCCACCCACCCCCACCCCGTAACCTGTCCCTCGTGGCAAACCCAAGGGACGTCGTCCGCATCCCGGATGCGAAGGTCGCGCTCTCCACGGCCTCCGTCTACCCGGAGTCGACGGCGACGGCCTTCGAGATCGCCGCACGCCTCGGTTACGACGGTGTCGAGGTCATGGTGTGGACCGACCCGGTCAGCCAGGACATCGAGGCGCTGCGCCGGCTGAGCGACTACCACCGCATCCCGATCCTCGCCGTCCACGCCCCCTGTCTGCTGATCACCCAGCGGGTCTGGTCCACCGACCCCTGGGTCAAGCTCCAGCGGGCCCGCGCCGCCGCCGAGAAGCTGGGCGCGAGCGCGGTCGTCGTACACCCCCCGTTCCGCTGGCAGCGCCAGTACGCTCGCGACTTCGTCGAGGGGATCTGGCGCATGGCGAACGAGACGGACGTGCGGTTCGCGGTGGAGAACATGTACCCGTGGCGCTACCGCGACCGCGAGATGCTCGCGTACGCCCCCGACTGGGACGTCACCAAGGACGACTACCGGCACTTCACGATCGACCTCAGCCATGCCGCGACGTCCCGCGCCGACGCGCTCGCCATGCTCGACCGGATGGGCGGCCGGCTCGGCCACGTCCACCTCGCCGACGGCCGCGGCTCCGCCAAGGACGAGCACCTGGTCCCAGGACGCGGCACCCAGCCCTGCGCCGAGCTGCTGGAGCGGCTCGCGGTCACCGGCTTCGACGGGCATGTCGTCATCGAGGTCAACACCCGGCGCGCGATGTCCGGCGCGGAGCGCGAGGCAGACCTCGCGGAAGCCCTGGCCTTCACCCGGCTGCACCTGGCCTCGGCGGTGAAGGTGCCCCGCCGGTGAGCGACACCCCGGTCGGCAGCGGCGCGGGTACCCGCCGCCGCGGCCGCCCCCCGCGTTCCGAGTCGGCCGACACCCGGGACCGTATCCTCGTCACCGCCCGCGAGGAGTTCTCCGAACACGGCTACGAGAAGACGTCCGTACGTGCCATCGCCAAGGCCGCCGGCGTCGACTCCGCCCTGGTCCACCACTACTTCGGCACCAAGGAACAGATCTTCGAGGCCGCCATCGCGGTCGCCTTCGCCCCCGTCGTCGACGCGCCCGGCGCCATCGCCGACGGCCCGCTGGAGGGTGTCGGCGAGCGGCTGACCCGGTTCGTCTTCGGGATCTGGGAGAACCCCACCACCCGTACGCCCCTCCTTGCGATCGTCCGCTCCGCCGTCAACAACGAGACGGCCGCCGCGGTCTTCCGCCGCCTGATCGCCGCCCAGTTGCTGCGCCGGCTCGCGGAGCAGGTGGACCACCCCGACGGGGAGCTGCGCGCCGAGCTGGCCGCGGCGCAGCTGGTGGGGTGCGCGATGCTGCGTTACGTGATCAAGGTGGAGCCGCTGGCGTCCGCGGACCTGGAGCAGATCGTGGCCAGGATCGCCCCGGTGGTACAGGGCCATCTGACCGGGCCGTGAGCCCGGCCGTGCGAGACGCGCGTCCCGCATTCCGGACACCTCGTCCCGAGGCCTGAACAACGGGCGTACGCTCGTTAGCAGCCCTATCTGTCTGAAGGAGCGAGCGACGATGCCCGAGCTGAGGTCCCGCACAGTCACCCACGGCCGCAACATGGCGGGCGCCCGCGCCCTTATGCGCGCCTCCGGTGTACCGGGTGCGGACATCGGCCGCAAGCCGATCATCGCCGTCGCGAACTCGTTCACGGAGTTCGTGCCGGGCCACACCCACCTCCAGCCGGTCGGCCGGATCGTCTCCGAGGCGATCAAGGAGGCAGGCGGCATCCCGCGCGAGTTCAACACGATCGCCGTGGACGACGGCATCGCGATGGGCCACGGCGGCATGCTGTACTCCCTGCCCTCCCGCGACCTGATCGCGGACAGCGTGGAGTACATGGTCGAGGCGCACTGCGCCGACGCCCTGGTCTGCATCTCCAACTGCGACAAGATCACTCCGGGCATGCTCATGGCCGCCCTGCGGCTGAACATCCCGACGGTCTTCGTCTCCGGCGGCCCCATGGAGGCCGGCCGCGCGACCCTCGTGGACGGCACGGTCCGCACCCTCGACCTGATCGACGCGATGGTCGAGGCGGCGAACGAGAACGTCTCCGACGAGGACGTCCTCAAGATCGAGGAGAACGCCTGTCCGACCTGCGGCTCCTGCTCCGGCATGTTCACCGCCAACTCGATGAACTGCCTGACCGAGGCGATCGGCCTCTCCCTCCCCGGCAACGGCTCGGTGCTGGCCACCCACACGGCCCGCAAGCAGCTGTACGTCGACGCGGCCACCACGGTCATGGACATCACCCGCCGCTACTACGAGCAGGACGACGACACGGTCCTGCCGCTCAACATCGCGACCTTCGCCGCGTTCGAGAACGCCATGGCCCTCGACATCGCGATGGGCGGCTCCACGAACACGATCCTCCACCTGCTCGCCGCCGCCCAGGAGGCGGGCGTCCCCTTCGGCCTGGAGGAGATCAACGAGGTCTCGCGCCGGGTGCCCTGCCTGGCCAAGGTCGCCCCGAACGTCGCGAAGACCCGCACGTACTACATGGAGGACGTGCACCGGGCCGGGGGCATCCCGGCCCTGCTCGGCGAGCTGCACCGCGGCGGCCTCCTCAACGAGGACGTGCACTCCGTCCACAGCCCCTCCCTCGCGGACTGGCTGAAGACCTGGGACGTCCGCGCCGGCTCCCCGTCCCCCGAGGCGATCGAGCTGTGGCACGCGGCCCCCGGCTGCGTCCGCTCCGCCGAGGCGTTCTCCCAGTCCGAGCGCTGGGAGGCCCTGGACGAGGACGCGGCGGAAGGCTGTATCCGCAGCGTCGAGCACGCGTACTCCAAGGACGGCGGCCTCGCGGTCCTCAAGGGCAACCTCGCCGTCGACGGCTGCGTGGTCAAGACGGCCGGCGTCGACGAGTCGATCTGGACCTTCGAGGGGCCCGCGGTCGTCTGCGAGTCGCAGGAAGAGGCCGTCGAGAAGATCCTCAACAAGCAGGTCACCCACGGCGACGTCGTCGTGATCCGCTACGAGGGCCCCAAGGGCGGCCCCGGCATGCAGGAGATGCTCTACCCGACGTCCTTCCTCAAGGGCCGCGGCCTCGGCAAGACCTGCGCGCTGATCACCGACGGCCGCTTCTCCGGCGGCACCTCGGGCCTGTCCATCGGCCACGCCTCCCCGGAGGCGGCCTCCGGCGGCACCATCGCCCTCGTCGAGGACGGCGACCGCATCCGCATCGACATCCCGAACCGCACGATCGAGCTCCTCGTCGACGAGGCCGAGCTGTCCCGCCGCGAGCAGGCCCTGAACGGCGTGTACGCGCCGAAGAACCGCGACCGCAAGGTCTCGGCGGCCCTGCGCGCCTACGCCGCGATGGCCACCAGCGCCGACAAGGGCGCGGTCCGCGACGTGACGAAGCTGGGCTGAACCACGCCGTAAGCCGGAAAGGGGCCGCCTCCCGTACGGGAGACGGCCCCTTTCGCAGGTCGTCAGGCCGTCACCAGCCGGCGGGATCCGCCGCGTCCACGGCGAAGACGCTGCCGTCCGGGGCGGCGGCGTAGACATGGGTACCGATGACCAGCGGAGCCGACAGCGCGGCGACGACCTGGTCGGCGTTGCCGGCCAGCCGCGCCGGGGTCTGGCCGACGAGGCTTCCCCTGCGGGCGTTCACGGCGAGCAGACGCCCGTCGGCCGCCGTGAAGTAGACGTTCCGGTCGTCGGCCGTCGGGGACGAGCCCCGGCTCACCGACGTCTGGAGCCCCCAGAGCCGTCTGCCGCTCGCCAGGTCGACGGCCTCCAGCGAGCCGCCGGCGGCCAGCAGGTAGACGATGTCGCCGTGCACCGAGGCGCCCGGCGCGTCCCGGCGGACGGGCAGCGCCACCCGGCGGGTGGTCCTGGTGGCCGGTGTGTAGCGCACCACCGCGTCCGCCTGCCCGGAGGCGAGGTCCGTGGACAGCAGGAACAGCGAGCCGCCCGCGCTGCCGACCGGTTCGAGGTCACCCGTGAGCCGCGCCTCCCAGCGCCGTTTCCCGGCCTCCGGGTCCAGCGCGGTGACCAGGGTGTGCGTGCCGTCGTCGGAGGTACTGCTCGCGTAGGCCAGCCGGTCTCCGGCGAACGAGCTCAGGGACGGGGTGACGGTGCCCGATACCGGCAGGCTCCACCTGGTCCGGGCGGTCCCGCTGTCGAGGCCGGTGATCACGCGGTCGGATCCGACGGTCAGCAGCATGCTCCGGGTGATCGCCATCGCCTGGTGCGCGGGCAGGTCCCGCTGCCAGCGCGGCGAACCGGTCGCCGGATCCAGCGCCGTCACCCGCCGGCCGCCGTCCGTCGGCAGCAGCACGAGCCCGCCCGACAGCGACGGCGCGCCGCTCGTCCGTTCGTCCGCGACCCGGTGCCGCCACAGCACCCGGCCGCCCATCGGGTCGAGGGCGTAGGCGAGCCCCGACCGGAAGCACAGCAACTTCCCCGCACCGCCGACGCACTGCGGCATGCCCGAACCGCCCTTGGCCGGCGCCTGCGCCTGCCACGCCTCGAACGCGGCCGCGGAACCGTGCACCGTGCTGCCCACCGGCGTCGGATCGCCGTCCCCGAACCACAGTGCCGAGGCGACCACACCGCCCAGGACCAGCACACCGGCCCCGACGGCGACGGCCATGCGCCGCCGCGCCGTCCTGCGCGCCCGCCCTGCCTGCTGCCCGGGCACCGCGGCAGACGACTCCGCCTCCGGTGAGTCGCCGTCGCCGTCACTGCCGCCGTCGTCGACCCTGACCCGCTGTGCCGGTATGAACGCCTGCGTGTCGTACGACGCCGACAACGACCGCAGCTCCCGCATCAGTTCGTCGGGCGTCGGCCGGTCCTCGGGCTCCTTGGCGAGGCAGCGCAGCACCACCGGAGCAAGCTCCTCCGGTACGTCGGTGAGGTCGGGCTCGTCGTGTACGACCTGGTAGGCGACGACGTACGGGCTGTCGGAGTCGAACGGCCCCCGCCCCGTCGCCGCGTGCACCAGCACCGACCCGAGCGCGAAGATGTCGGCGGCGGGCCCCACCTCACGCGGCCGCCGGAACTGCTCCGGCGCCATGAACGGCGGCGTACCGATCAACTTCCCCGTCTCGGTCCGCAGTTCGCTGTCTTTCGGCCGGGAGATACCGAAGTCGATGACCTTGGGACCGTCCTCGGCGAGCAGCACATTGCTCGGCTTGAGATCCCGGTGCACCACACCGACCCGGTGAATGTCGCGCAACGCCTCCGCCAGTCCGGCCATCAGCCGGCGCAACTGGGCAGGAGGCATAGGGCCGTTCCGCTTCACGTGCTCGGAAAGGGTCGGGCCGGGGATGAAGAGGGTCGCCATCCAGGGCCGTTCGGCCTCGGGATCGGCGTCCACGACCGGGGCGGTGAAGGCACCGCTGACCTTGCGTGCGGCAGCCACCTCCTGCCGGAAACGGCCCCTGAACTCACGGTCCTTGGCGTACTGGGCATGCACGACCTTCACCGCGAGCTTCAGCCCCGAGGTGCTGCGGGCCAGGTGCACCACGCCCATGCCACCGGAGCCGAGGCACGACTCCAGACGGTAGTGCCCGGCATACTCGGGAAGTTCCGCTTCCGCGCCCGCTCCGGTGTTGCGCTGTGGCGTCAAGGGACCACCCCCGTGCTGTTTCCGCGGAGCGCGACTCACGGAGCCTAGTCGATGACCCGTACGAGACAGAGGCGGCTTGCCAGCCTCGGCGTTCGAGTTGCGCACATGTGTTTCGTGGCTCGAATGAGGGGAATCAACGGGACTCCATGGCACTCATGGGTCCAGTGGGGGGAGCACTACATGTCTGTCGATCACACGCAGGAAGCCGAGAGCGGCGCCGAGGGGGAGGCCGTCTCGACGCTGGCCGCATCCGTCAAGACGTACGCGGTCGCCCCGGGCGTCCGCCTCAACGTCCGCAGCGGCCCCGGCACCGGCTACGCCATCACGCGGACCCTCCCCGAGGGCACCCGCGTCCCGATCTTCTGCCAGACACCCGGCACGACGGTGTCCGGCTACTACGGCACGTCCAACATCTGGGACAACATCGACAACGGCGAATACGTCTCGGACGCCTACGTCAACACCGGCAGCGACGGCTACGTGGCCGACCGCTGCGCCTGACCTGACCTGACCTGACCTGACCGGTCCGACCCGACCGGTCCGACCCGACCCGGAGCCCGCGGCCGCCCGGCGCCATAATCGTCCCGTGAGCGACGAACCAGGCACCCCGGACACCCCCGCGGGCTCCACCGGCGGACCCCGCCCCGAGCCCCTCCGTTTCTTCGGCACGTCCTGGGTGAACCACGACGACGGCTACACCGCCCGCCGGATCGGCGTGGCCGTGGGCTCGCTCGCCGCCGCCGTCGGCTCCTGCCTGGTCCTGCGACTCGCCTACGAGGGCGTCCAGCTCGCCGACACCGGTGCCTTCGTGACCGTCCTCGTCGTCGCGATGTTCGCAGTCTGCAGCGCCCTGGCCTTCCGCAACACCTGGGAGTCCTTCGGCAAGCGCCCCGACCCCGAACGCCAGGCCTCCCTGCGCGGCCTCCTCGCCATCGGTTTCGTCGGCTCGCTCCTCGCCTACTTCTTCCGCTCCCTCACCGAGGCCCCCGGCGAGAAACTCCACCGCGCCGAGTACGACACCGCCGTCCGGGAACACGGACGCCGCACCACCCGCCGCTCGGGCAACCCGTCGAAGAAGAAGCGGAAGCCCTGAGACCGACGCGCCCCATCCAGCCCACCGCTCGGAAATCCCTGTCGTCCCGGCCCCTCCCGCGGGGACCATGACCGCATGACCACAGGCCAGTCGCAGTCGCAACCCCGGAACCTGACCCCCGGCCCCTCGCACGCCGCACGCGCGCGCTCCTTCAACGCCGCAGCGGCCCAGTACGCCGCGAACCGCCCCTCCTACCCGCCCGCTCTCCTCGACGCCGTCGAGGAGGAAGCCGGCCGCTCCCTCTCGGGCGCCCGGGTGGTCGACGTCGGCGCGGGCACCGGCATCGCGACCGCCCTCCTGCACGCGCGCGGCGCCGACGTGATCGCGGTGGAGCCGGGGGAGGGCATGGCGGCGGAGTTCCACACCACCCGCCCCGGCATCCCGATCGTCCGCGGCAACGGCAACGCCCTGCCGCTCGCCGACGCCACCGCCGACTTCCTCACCTACGCCCAGGCCTGGCACTGGACCGACCCGGCCCGCGCGGTGCCGGAGGCGCTCCGCGTGCTCCGTCCCGGCGGGGCGCTGGCGCTGTGGTGGAACACCAGCGCACTTGACGTCGGCTGGATCGCCGACGCCTCCGCACGCATCAGCCGCTTCTTCGGTGTCGACGACACGTTCGAGCAGCGCAAGGGGGCCGACCACACCGACCTCGCCGACCCCAGCGGCCGGCTCCGCTTCGCCCGCCGCGAGGTCCGCTGGAGCCGCCGGGTCCAGGTCGACACCCACCTCGCCAACATCGGCAGCCACTCGGCGTTCCTCGTCACCTCCGAGGCCCGCCGCACCGACTTCCTCGCCGAGGAGCGCGCCCACCTGCTGAAGGTCTTCCCGGACGGGGTCGTCGAGGAGACCTACGACGTCCTCCTGCTGGTCGCCCTCAACTCCTGAGCGGGTGCCGGCAGCCACCGGCCCGCGGCACCGATCCGGCCGCGGGCCGGTGGGGGTTGCTGGGGGTTGCTCGCGCAGTTCCCCGCGCCCCTGGAAGACAAGACATAGCTGCGGGCAGTCGTGCCTCCTCCAGTTCCTCAAAGGCCTGGGAGGTGCCCCCAGGCGGCACGGGTGGGCGCTGGGGTTCCCCCGGCCGAAGGCTGCGGGAGGCACCCCGCCGGCGCCGGTAAGCGTCCCAGCCCCCGGGGCCGCCCCGTCCCCTTGACGGCCCACCCTCTCCCGAGCATTATTCATCACATGGTGAATTATTCGCCGGAGCCGCTCCAGGCCCCCGGCAACCCAGCCCTGCCCCCCGCCGTCCAGGCCGCCGGACTCACCGCGGTCCGCGGCCCCCGCACCGTCCTGCGCGGCCTCGACTTCACCGTCCCGCGCGGTCAGATCACCGGCCTCCTCGGCCCCTCCGGATGCGGCAAGTCCACCCTGATGCGGTCGATCGTCGGTACCCAGGCCAAGGTCACCGGCACCCTGAACGTCCTCGGCCGCCCCGCCGGCCACCCCTCCCTGCGCACCCGCATCGGCTACGTCACCCAAGCCGCCTCCGTCTACGACGACCTGACCGTCCGCCAGAACCTCGACTACTTCGGCGCGATCCTCGACCCCACCCGCCCCACCGCCGCCCGCCGAGCCGACGTCGAACGCGTCCTCGGCGAAGTCGACCTCACCAGCCACGCCGACGCCCTCGCCGGCAACCTCTCCGGCGGCCAGCGCAACCGTGTCTCCCTCGCCGTCGCCCTGCTCGGCAGCCCCGAACTCCTCGTCCTCGACGAACCCACCGTCGGCCTCGACCCCGTCCTGCGCCGCGACCTCTGGAACCTCTTCCACTCCATCGCCGCCACCCGCGGCGCCACCCTCCTCATCTCCTCCCACGTCATGGACGAGGCCGAACGCTGCCACCGCCTCCTCCTCATGCGCGAGGGCGAGATCCTCGCCGACGACAGCCCCGAGGCCCTGCGCACCCGCACCGGCTCCGACACTGTCGAGGCCGCCTTCCTCCACCTCGTCGACGAAGCCGCCGCCAACTCCCGCACGAAGGAAACGGCACGATGACCACCCAGACCGCGACCACCACCGCCGACACCGTCCCCGTCGGCGCGCTGAACCTCTCCCGCACCACCGCCACGGCCGCCCGCGTCCTGCGTCAACTCCGCCACGACCCCCGCACCATCGCGCTGCTGATCCTCATCCCCTGCCTGATGCTGGTCCTGCTCCGCTACGTCTTCGACGGCAGCCCGCACACCTTCGACAACATCGGCGCCTCGCTCCTCGGCATCTTCCCGCTCATCACGATGTTCCTGGTGACCTCGATCGCCACCCTCCGCGAACGCACCTCCGGCACCCTCGAACGACTCCTCGCCATGCCCCTCGGCAAAGCCGACCTCATCGCCGGCTACGCCCTCGCCTTCGGCATCCTCGCGATCATCCAGTCGGCCCTCGCCACCGGCCTCGCCGTCTGGCTCCTGGGCCTCGACGTCACCGGCTCCCCCTGGCTCCTGCTCCTGGTCGCCCTGCTCGACGCCCTGCTCGGCACGGCCCTCGGTCTCTTCGTCTCGGCCTTCGCGGCCTCGGAATTCCAGGCGGTCCAGTTCATGCCCGCGGTGATCTTCCCTCAGCTCCTCCTCTGCGGCCTCTTCACCCCCCGCTCCGAGATGCACCCCGCCCTCGAAGCCATCTCCGACGTCCTCCCCATGTCCTACGCCGTCGACGGCATGAACGAGGTCCTCCACCACACCGACATGACCGCCACCTTCGTCAGGGACGTCCTGATCGTGGCCGGCTGCGCCCTGCTGGTCCTGACCCTCGGAGCGGCCACCCTGCGCCGACGGACCGCCTGACCCGCCGCCGACGTCCGGCCGGCGGACAACCGGCCCCCGCCCGCGCCCCCGGTGCCAGACTGAACCGCATGAGTCAGAAAGTCGCAGTCCTCGGCACCGGCAAGATCGGCGAAGCCCTGCTCAGCGGGATGATCCGCGCCGGCTGGGCCCCCGCCGACCTCCTGGTCACCGCCCGCCGCCCCGAACGCGCCGAAGAACTCCGCGCCCGCCACGGAGTCACCCCGGTCACCAACCCCGAGGCCGCGAAGACCGCCGACACCCTGATCCTCACGGTCAAGCCCCAGGACATGGGCACCCTCCTCGACGAACTCGCCCCGCACCTCCCCGCCGACCGCCTCGTCATCAGCGGCGCCGCGGGCATCCCCACCTCCTTCTTCGAGGAGCGCCTCGCCACCGGCACCCCGGTCGTCCGCGTCATGACGAACACCCCCGCCCTCGTCGACGAGGCGATGTCCGTCATCTCCGCCGGCACCCACGCCACCGAGGCCCATGTCGCCCACGCCGAGGAGATCTTCGGCGCCGTCGGCAAGACCCTCCGGGTACCCGAGTCGCAGCAGGACGCCTGCACCGCCCTCTCCGGCTCGGGCCCGGCGTACTTCTTCTATCTGGTCGAGGCCATGACCGACGCCGGCATCCTGCTCGGCCTGCCCCGCGACAAGGCCCACGACCTCATCGTCCAGTCCGCGATCGGTGCCGCCGTGATGCTCCGCGACAGCGGCGAACACCCCGTCAAACTCCGGGAGAACGTCACCTCACCCGCCGGCACCACCATCAACGCCATCCGCGAACTGGAGAACCACGGCGTCCGCGCCGCCCTCATCGCCGCGCTCGAAGCCGCCCGCGACCGCAGCCGCGAACTCGCCTCCGGCAAGAAGGACTGACCCCAGGCTGGTTCCGGCGAGGAGAGACGAGGAGACGAGAGGGGAGGCGAGGAGACGGGAGGGAAGGGGAGAGAGCAGGCGAGATGCGCCGCACCTCGCCTCGCGCCTCGCCACCGGCCCCGCGCCTACCGCGCCGCGTTCAACGCAGGCTCAGCCGCCGCCGCCGCCGCCGGGCCGGAGACGGCGCCCGGCGGCAACAGCCCGATCGCCCGGTAAGCCGTATCGACGATCGGCCGGGCGATCGACCGAGCCTTCTCCGCCCCATGCCGCAGCACCTCCTCCACATATCCCGGATCGGCACACAACTCCTTGTGCCTGGCTTGCACGGGCCTGAGCGTCTCCAGCACCGCCTCCGCGGTGGCCTGCTTCAGAGCGCCGTACGAATCGTGAACGGTTGCCAGTGACTCAGGGTTCCCACCCGTGCACGCAGCGAGAATCTCCAGCAGATTCGCGACCCCCGGCCGCTCCTCCCGGTCGTACACGACCTCCCGCCCACTGTCGGTCACGGACCGCATGACCTTCTTCCGGATCACGTCCGGCTCGTCGAGCAGATAGACGATCCCGGGCCCGGAGTCGTCGCTCTTGCCCATCTTCGACGTCGGGTCCTGCAGGTTCATCACCCGCGCCGCCACGGTCGGCACGGTCGCCTTCGGCACCACGAACGTGTGCCCGTACCGCTGGTTGAACCGCACCGCCAGATCCCGCGTCAGTTCCACGTGCTGCGCCTGGTCGTCCCCGACCGGCACCTCGTCCGCCCCGTACACCAGGATGTCCGCCGCCATCAGCGCCGGATACGTCAGCAGGGACAGCCGCACTCCCCGCCCGCGCGCCCCTTCGCTCGCGACCTTCTCCTTGTACTGGATCATCCGCCGCATCTCACCGTCGGTCGCCACGCACTCCATGACGTACGACAGCCGGGTGTGCTCGTCGACATGGCTCTGCACGAACACGGTGCACAGCTCCGGATCGAGCCCGGCCGCCAGCAGCAGCGTGGCCGCCTGCCGGGTGAGCCTGCGCAGCCGGGCCGGATCGTGGTCCACGGTCATGCCGTGCAGATCGACGACGCAGAACAGGGCGTCGGACTGGTGCTGGTCCACGGCAGCCCACTGCCGCATCGCCCCCAGGTAGTTCCCCAGTGTCAGGTGCCCGGTCGGCTTGATCCCGCTGAAGACCCGTGTCATTCCCTCTCCACCTCCTGGTCGAGGCCGCCGTCCCCGGCGGCCGGCCCTCAGGGGTTCTGGAGGGAGATACGCGAACGGCCGCCGAGGCGGCGGCCGTTGAATGCGTACGTGAGCGCGGCCGCCGTCAGGCGGGCCACCACTGCTGGGTACACGTACGCGTAGTCATGCGGCCCACCCTACGCCGCCGGGGTGCCGTCCCGCCGCAAGTTGACACACCCCAACCGGATACGTAGTGTTCTCCGAGTTGTCCGACGTGAGCGCCGACCCCGGTCGGTCCCCGGACAGCCACTCCGCAAGTACCTACCAGCAATCGGCGATCCGTCGTCGACGGCTTCTGCGTGCGTATTTACGGAATGAGGAATCCATGTTCGAAAGGACGCGGCCGCCGATTAGCTCGGAGGCCGGGAATCCGCTAAAGTCTCACTCGTCGGAACGGCCCAACGGCCGGGAAGGCAACTCCCGCTGACTGGGAATCAGACGCCGAAAGGATCTGATAGAGTCGGAAACGCCGGAAAGGGAAACGCGAGAGCGGAAACCTGGAAAGCGCCGAGGAAATCGGGTCGAGAAAAGATCTGATAGAGTCGGAAACGCAAGACCGAAGGGAAGCCCGGAGGAAAGCCCGAGAGGGTGAGTACAAAGGA
>NZ_JBIVXP010000022.1:0-158881 GCF_044769305.1 Streptomyces sp. NPDC090499 | reverse complement strand
AGAACCGGCAGCTGGGCGATGTCACGACCCTGACCGACTCGACGGTCATGGACCTCATCCAGGCGAAGCTGCCCGCGGCGCCCAGCGAGGACTGACCCCGACGCGAACCGAACCGGTTCACTCGGTCAACTGCGCCTGCGTCAGTCACCGCGGGGAGTGAACTTCGCTGCCGCGTACGGCTCCTGACGGATCCGGCCGCACCGGCCGCCCCAGTCGGCCGGCGAAATGGACCACGGCAACCCGCGAACGGGGTGCCCCGGCGCTCACCGAGGCGGGGTTATCGCTCCTTCCGTCGCAGGAGCAGGGGAAGGAGGCCGGTCGCCGCGGTCGCGGTGAGTCCCATGACCAGCCCGGTGGGAACCGCCGTGCTCAGACCGATCGCCCCGACGACCGGTGACATCACTCCGGCGAAGCCGAAGTTGACGGCTCCGAGCAGTGCGGCCGCCGTCCCTGCCTGGTGACCGTGGCGGCCGAGCGCGAGCACGGGCAGGCAGGGTACGGACAGGCCGGCGGAGAACAGGAAGAGCATGGTCGGGCAGACGAGGCCCACAAGTCCCGTGTGCAGGGGCGCCGCTGCCGCGACGGCATATCCCGAGAGGGCGAGGAGCGGCAGTGACACACACAGGAGCCTCTGCGGACTGAACCGCAGGATGACTCGGGAGCCGGCCTGACTGCCGACCAGGAAACAGCCGGCCTGGGCTGCGAAGAGGAGGCCGTAGCTCTGTGTGTCCAAGCCGTAGACCTGCTGGATGAGGAACGGGGAGGAGGTCAGGTAGGCGAACACGCCGGAGACGACGAGACCACCGATGAGCGCCGTGCCCGTGAAGGTCCGGTCCTTGAGAAGCCGTGCGTAACGCGCCGTGATGTCGGCCGGTCGCACACCGGAGTGCCGGTGTGCCGGAGGCAGTGTCTCGGGCAGGAACACCGCCACCAACGGAAGGGCTGCCAGACCGTAGGCGGCCACACACACGAACAGACCCCGCCAGTCCACCAGCCGCAGCAGTTGCGAACCGAGGGTGGGAGCCACGATGGGCGCGGCGCCGGTGATCAGGGCGAGACGGGCCAGCGCCCTGACGAACCGCCGCCCTGTGTACATGTCCCGGATCGCCGCCACGGCGACGACAGCGCTTCCCGCGGCGCCGGCCCCCTGGAGGAACCGGCACACGAGGACGCTGTAGATCTCCGGTGCCAGGGCCACACCAAAACTCGCCATCACGTGCAGCCCGACAGTGGCCACCAGCGGAAACCGTCGCCCGACCGCATCGCTCCACGGGCCCACGAGCAGCTGACCCGCCGCGAAACCGACGGTCGTCGCCGTGAGCGTGAGCTGCGCGGCCGCCGGGCTCACGCGCAGGTCGGCCCGGAGCGCGGGCAGCGCCGGGAGGTAGAGATCCACCGTCCACGCGCCCAGGGCGGCGAGGAAGTACAGGACGACGGTGCCGTGGCTCGCCCGCCGGGTGGGCAGGTCGGACGTGCAGGTTCTGAGGGACACGTGGTACTCCTCGACGGTCTTCGGAGTGTCTGGGTCTCCCGGCGCCGTCGTAGGCCGGTCCCGCTGTGCAGTTGGAGATGTGACAATGCGTGAACGGTGGAGGTGACTCAGGGTCAGTGGTCGGCGAGCCGCCGGGTGCGGACCGGGGTGTGCAGTCGGCGGTTATGGCCCACTGTCCGCTGCGGGCCGGTGAGACGGACGAGCGCCCGACAGGGGAGTTCGGCGGCGGAGGTGCCGACGAACACCTCGATCTCTCCGGGTTCGACGACGCGTCGGAGGTCGGCCCCGGTGAACGAGGTGACGTCGGCGTGGAGGACGAACAGCACGTCCGCCTCCTCGCCCGGCTCCAGCCGGACGCGCGCGAAGCCGGCGAGCTGCCGGAGCGGGCGCACCACCGAGGACACCACGTCACGCAGATACAGCTGGACGACCTCCGTGCCGGTGCGCGGGCCGGTGTTGGCGAGCCGCACGGTCACCTCGACCTCGCCGTCGGTCGGCACCTCGGTGGCGCTGAGCCGCAGGTGGGACACCTCGAACGTGGTGTAGGAGCCGCCGTGGCCGAAGGGGAACAGCGGCGTGGCGTCGAGAGTGGTGACCCAGGTCGGCTCGGCGCCGCCGAGGGACGGCTGAAGGTAGGTGTGAGACTGTCCGGTCGGCTCCCGGGGCACCTGCACGGGCAGATGACCCGAGGGGTTCACCCGGCCGGAGAGGACTCCGGCGATCGCGGCCGCGCCTTCCTCGCCGGGGAAGAACGCCTGCACCAGCGCCGCCGCCCGGCGGTGGACGGAGCCCAGGGCGTAGGGCCGGCCGGAGAGGACGACCACGACGACGGGGGTGCCGGTCGCGAGCAGCGCCTCCAGGAGTTCCGCCTGTATCCCGGGCAGAGTGAGGTCCTGCCTGTCGCAGCCCTCGCCGGAGGAGCCCTTGCCGAACAGGCCGGCGAGGTCGCCCACGACCGCGACACACACGTCGGCACCCTGAGCGGCGGCGACCGCCTCGGGAAGGCCCGAGCGGTCGGAGCCGAGCACGGCACAGCCCGGCGCGTGGGCGATGTCGGCCTCGGGCAACTCGGCACGCACCGCCTCGAGGACGGTCGGGACCTCGATTCCCATGGGGTGCCCGGGATGACCGGGCAGTACGTGGTTCGGGAACGCGTAGCAGCCCAGCAGGGTGTGCGCGTCGTCGGCGCACGGTCCGACGACGGCCACCCGGCGCGGTGCCGGACGGCCCTGTCCGAGCAGCGGAAGGGCGGTGCCGGCGTCCAGCAGCACCACGGAGGACTCGGCCGCCTCCCTGGCGAGTGCCCGGTGCGCGGCGGAGTCGAGCTCGATGTCCGATGCCCGCGCGACCGACTGCTCCGGGGTCCATCCGGCGTCGAGGAGGCCGAGCTCTACCTTCTGAGCGAGCACCCGGTTCGCGGCGCGGTCGACGAGCGCCTCGGGCACCTCGCCACGGCGTACCCGGACCACGAGCCTGTCACCGAAGGCGGCGGTGTCGGGGAGGTCGACGTCCATTCCGGCGGCGAGCGCCTGGGCACCCGCCTCGCCGGGCGAAGCGGCGGTGCGGTGCACGGTGTGCAGCATCGGTATGGCCCCGTAGTCGGCGACGACCGTGCCGGTGAAACCCCACTGGTCGCGCAGCAGTTCGGTGAGCAGCCAGCGGTCGGCGACGGCCGGTACGCCGTCGACGTCGGTGTAGCTGTTCATCACCGAGCGTGCTCCGCCGAGCGCCAGTGCGGCCTCGAAGGGCGGCAGCATGACGTCGAGCAGCTCGCGCCGGCCCATCGACACAGGGCCGTGGTTGCGTGCCCCGCGCGAGGCGGAGTAGCCGGCGAAGTGCTTCAGCGTGGCGACCAGCCCGGTGCTCTCAAGCCCGCGCACGTGGGCGGCGCCCATCATGCCGACCAGGTACGGGTCTTCCCCCAGGGTCTCCTCGACCCTGCCCCAGCGGTAGTCGCGCACCACGTCGAGGACCGGGGCGAGCCCCTGGTGCACGCCGAGGGCGACGGCGTCGTGTCCGACCGCGGTGGCGATGCGCTCGACGAGACCGGGGTCGAAGGTGGCGGCCATGGCCAGGGGCGTCGGATAAGCCGTCGCCTGCCACGCGGTCAGGCCGCTCAGCACCTCCTCGTGGATGACCGCGGGAATGCCGAGCCGGGAGCCCGCCATGACGACGTGCTGGCGGCGGACGAGGTCGGCTGCGCCCTCCGCGGGGGCGACGGGACGGCTGCCGTAGATCCGGGCGAGCTGTCCGAGCCCGTGGCGGGCGGCCTCCTCCAGCGGGACCGCGCCAGGCGTTTCGGACACCGGAGCCATGCGGTGCGGATCGTCGTCCGATGCCGACTCCGGCTCCTGGGGCAGGGGTTCGAGCTTCCACTGGCTGCCGAGCTGGGCGACCTTCTCCTCCAGGGTCATGGCGGCGAGGAGCAGGGCGGTGCGTTCCGCGACCGGCAGCGTGGGGTCCTGCCAAGGACGGTCGGCAGGGTCGGCGGGAGTCACGTGGGAGTCCTTTCCGGGGCCGGCGCTCGCCGGTCGGTCGTGAGGAGAGCAGTCGGAGAAACCTGAGGAGCGGCGGCGGTCATGACCCGTGCGGGACGTACTCGACCGAGAGCACGCGCCCGCCTGTCTCGGCCGGGCCCAGGGCGAGCATCCGGCCGGTGAAACCGGAGGCGACCTCCGTGGACAGGTAACGGCCGTCGAGGCGGGCCAGCTCCGTGAAGCCGGTGCCGTCGTCGAACGACAGGACGATCTCGTCGGGACCCGCGTGGCCCAGGGGCACGGTCCGGCTCGAGGGAAGGTGGCAGGACAGCCGCAGTACCACGGTCTCGCGGGTCACCGGCACGGCCGTGAGCTGCTGTCGCAGGTCGCCGACGCGCGCCTGTGCCCTGACCGTGCTCTCCTGCAGGGTGAGGGCGTACCAGTGGCGGTCGTCCAGGCGCACCGCGAAGGTGCCGGCCCGGGCCATGGTCGCGTCCGCCGTCCAGACGTGGTCGCGTACCCGTGCGCAGAGCGGCCCGTCCGCCCCTCCTTCGGCGGGACGGAGCTCCAGTCCGCCCAGGGGATGCCTGGCCGCGACCTGTGCGGGCTCGCCGCCGGGCACCACCCAACGCGGGTGCAGTCGGTCGTCGGAGAAGTCGTCCGCGAACCGGGTGGGCGTCCGGGGAACGTCGTACTTTCCCTCGTCGAGGACGGGCCATCCGTCGGTCCATTCGACGCCGGCGAGGAAGGTCTCCCGCCCGAGCACGTGGAACCCGGGCGTCGACCCGCGGGGCCGGACACCGAGGTAGACCGCCGCCCACGAGCCGTCGGGCGCCTCGACCAGGTCGGCGTGCCCGGCGTTCTGCACGGGGTGGACCGAACTCCGGCGAGTCAGCACGGGGTTGTGCGGGCACGGCTCGAACGGCCCCCAGGGGTGGGGAGCGCGGGCGACGGTCGCGCAGTGGCCGCGTTCCGTCCCGCCCTCCGCCAGGAAGAGGTACCACGTCGAGCCGATGCGGTGCAGGTGCGGCCCCTCCGCCGCAGGCATCCCACTGCCTTGCCACACCGGGTACGGCGGGGCGAGCAGGCGTCCGCTGTGCGGATCCAGCGGTGCCTGCAGGATCTGCTGCGGGTGCTCGAAGTCGAGCGCGTTCCAGGTCAGGTAGCAGCGGTCGCCGTCCCAGCACAGGTCGGGGTCGATGCCCACCGCCGCGGGGACGAAGACGGGTTCGCTCCACGGCCCCCGCGGGTCCTCGGCGTGCACGAGGAGCTGGCCGGCCCTGAAGTCGCTCATGTTCGTGGTGATGAACCAGAAGCGGCCGTCGTGGTGGCGCAGGGTCGAGCCGTAGATGCCGGTCGAGGGCCGCGCGTCACCGCGCCGGAACTGTGACCGGCGGTCGAGGATGTTGCCGAGCTGGGTCCAGGAGACCAGGTCGCGGCTGTGGAAGAGCGGCACCCCCGGGAAGTACTCGAAGCTGGAGTGCGCCAGGTAGTAGTCGCGGCCCACCCGGCAGACGGTGGGGTCGGGGTAGAACCCGGGCACGACGGGCTCGGTGGCCCCGCTGCCGGGCGGCTCGCGCCGCGTCGTCCCGTCACGCATCGCGGACCACCGTCTCGGAGAGGAAGGCACGCTGCGTGCTGGTGAGGACCCGCCGCTCGCCGACCAGTTCGAAGGCGCCCTCCAGCGCCCGGTCGTCCGAGTCGAGACCGACGAAGAAGCGCACCGTGCCCGGCGTGAGGGCGAACTCCCGCGCGAGGTCGGTGCAGCCGAGCTGGGCGGCGGCTACGCGGAACTCCACGCGGCGGGCCTCGCCCGGGGCCAGCTCCACCCGGGCGAAGCCGCCGAGTTGCTGGGCGGGCCTGGTCACGCCGGTCGTGGTCGCGCTGAGGTAGAGCTGTACGACGGTCGCGCCGGCCCGCACCCCGGTGTTGGTGACGGTGACCGCGATGGTCGCGGTGCCGGTCGTGTCGACCTCCGTGTCGGCGGTGAGTCCGCCGAGCGTGAAGTCCGTGTAGGACAGCCCCTGACCGAAGGTGAACAGCGGAGTCGCCGGCATGTCGAGATAGTGCTGCGGTACGGCGGGCGGGTACGGGTTGCGGCGTCCCGTGCCGTTGCGCTGGTGGTGGTAGACGGGCAGCTGCCCGACATGCCGGGGGATGGTGTACGGCAGTCTGCCGGTCGGCTCGGTCACTCCGAAGAGCACTTCCGCGACGGCCTTGGGGCCGAAGGGGCCGCCGTAGGGCGCCACCACGATCGCGGCCGCCTCGGCGACGGCCCGCGGCAGGGTGTAGGCGCGGCCCTGGACGAGCACGGCGACCAGGGGGGTTCCGGTGGCCGCCACCGCCTCGGCGAGCCGGACCTGCGAGGCCGGCAGGGCGATGTCTGCGGAGTCGCTGGCCTCGCCCTCGGTGCGGGCGCTGTTGAACCACAGGCTCGCCCCGCCGAGCGCCAGCACGACGACGTCGGCGGCCTCCGCGGCGGCCACGGCCCGGTCCAGCGCTTCCGCGTCGAGTTCGGTGGTGAGCGCGCAGCCGGGCTCGGTCTCGACGGCGCTCGCCAGGGCCGCGATCTCCTCGGTGAGCGAGGTGGCACCGTACTGCTCGCGCAGGAAGGACTCCGCCTCGCGGGGCGGGAAGACGCTCTCGTTCCAGGAGGCCATCGTGGTCTCGACGCCGATCGCGTTGCCGAGCTCGCCGCGCGCCATACGCGTCGTCATCTCCCGGAAGGCGGGATAGGTGTACGTCGGGAACTGCAGCGTGACCGCGTCGGCGTGCGGGCCGACGACGGCGACACGGAGCGAGCCTGGTGCCAGCGGCAGCGTGCCGTCGTTCCGCAGCAGGACGACCGAGCGCCGTGCGAGTTCGAGGGAGAGTTCGCGCCCCTCTTGCGCCACCGCGGTGACGTCGATGCTCTCCTGCGGGTAGGGGTTCTCGAACAGCCCCAGCTCGAATTTGGCGCGCAGTACCCGCTCTACCGCGAGGTCGAGATCACGCGGTTCGACCCGGCCTGCCTCCACCTCCTTGGCCAGGGCCGCGCCGAAAGCCCACTCCGTGGGCAGTTCGACGTCGAGCCCGGCGTGCAGGGTGAGCCGTGCGGCCTGGGCCGGATCGTCCGCGACCCGCTGGCGGTCGACGAGGTGTCCCATGGTGGTGTAGTCGGAGGAGACGAACCCCTCGAAGCCCATCGTGCCGCGCAGCAGATCCGTGAGCACCTCCCGGCTGGCGCCCACCGGGACGCCGTCGACGTCGCCGTAGGAGTTCATCACCGAGCGCAGCCCGGCCAGTCGCACCGCCGCTTCGAACGGGTAGCCGAACAGGTCCCGCAGCCGGCGCGCGCCCGTCTCCGCGGCGGAGAGGTTGACGCCGCCCTCGGCCAGACCGTAGCCGAGGAAGTGCTTGGTGGTCGCGACGACGCCGGTGCGCAGGTCCTCGCCCTGCAGCCCGCGGACATAGGAGACGCCGAGTGCCGCGGTCAGGTACGGGTCCTCGCCGTACGTCTCGTGGACCCGCCCCCACCGCGGGTCCAGTGCGACGTCGAGTACGGGGGCGAGCGCCTGGCGCACCCCGGTGCGCCGCATCTGCTCCCGGATCAGCCGGGTCATGGCCTCGACGAGGTCGGGGCTCCAGGTGGCGGCGAGTCCGGTGCCGGTGGGGAAGACGACATGTCCGCCGACCATGAACCCGTTCAGGGCCTCCATGTGGACCAGGGCGGGGACGCCGAGGCGGGTACGGGTGACGTACTGCCGCTGCACAGCCCCGGCCAGCAGGGCGAGCCGTGCGGGATCGTCGCAGGTGAGACCCGCGACGTGGCCCGGGGGAGTGCGCAGCAGGTCCTCGGCACCGGCCGCGTCCGAGCAGTCCGGGCCAATGAGGGACCACGGGAAGACGCCGACCAGCTGGGCGCACTTCTCCGCCAGGGTCATCTCGCGGAGCAGTAGGTCAGCGCGCTCGGCGGGGGAGAGACGGGCGTCGCTGTGGGCGAAGGTCATGCCGGTTCCTTGTCCTTGGGGGTGGTGCGGGGGCGTCACGTCGTGGGTCGGCCGAACAGTTCGCGCAGGCGCTCGCGTAGCGCCGGCGCGCCGGGGAGGTACAGCTCTCCCGGGGCCAGAGCGTTTGCGAGGTCCGTCAGGGGCGCGTCGAGGTGGGCGGCGAGCCGTTCGGCGGCCTCCGGCTCTCCGTGCGGGGCGACCCCGGTCTCGGTGGCCGCGGCGACGACCGCGGCCCAGGTCTCCGGGTGGTCCAGCACGTCGCGCACCCTCGCGGCGGGCCCGAGCGGCTTCGGCGTGGTCACCGGATCGGCGACGGTCCAGGAGTGCTCGCCGTGGCCGACCTTGGCCGGCTCCTCGATGCCGGGGACGTGGACCAGCGCGGTGGCGCCCACGGGGACTCGGACGTCGAGGCGGAGTCGGCCGTCGGAGCGCTGCCAGCGGACCCGTGCCTCACCGTAGGGAGTGAGGTGGCGGGCCTCGGCATGGGTGAGCCTTGTCGCCGGGGTCGGCCGGACGAGGATCTCGCGGTAACCGGGTGCGGCGGGCGCCAGGCCGGCGACGCGGCGGTGCAGCCAGTCGGCGACCGCGCCGAGGGCGTAGTGGTTGAAGGACGTCATCTCGCCGGGGTTGACGCTGCCGTCGGGCAGCATGCTGTCCCAGCGCTCCCACACGGTGGTCGCGCCCATCGTCACGGGGTAGAGCCAGGACGGGCACCGGGTCTGGAAGAGCAGCCGGAAGGCCGTCGGGGCGTGCCCGGTGGAGACGAGTGCGTCGGTCACCAGGGGGGTGCCCACGAAGCCGGTGCTGATGCGGAAGCCGCTGAGTCGTACCAGATCCGCGAGCCGCCGCCCGGCGGCCGTCCGCTGCTCGGGCGTCGGCAGCAGGTCCCACCGCAGGGCCATGGCGTACGCCGTCTGCGAGTCGGAGAGGATCCGGCCGGCGGGTGTGACGTACTCCCGGGCGAACGCCTCCCGCACCTGTGCGGCCAGCACTGCGTACCGCTCGGC
Organism: Streptomyces sp. NPDC090499; assembly: GCF_044769305.1. Taxonomy (NCBI): domain Bacteria; kingdom Bacillati; phylum Actinomycetota; class Actinomycetes; order Kitasatosporales; family Streptomycetaceae; genus Streptomyces; species Streptomyces sp. NPDC090499. The sequence goes on along the minus strand of NZ_JBIVXP010000022.1, from coordinate 149,916 downwards.
CTCGGCGTCGCGGCCCAGAACCGCCGCCGCCCTGCCGAGGATCTCCGCCGAGCGTGCCAGGTGCGCGGTGGCGACCACGTCGGGATCGGTTGTGGCGCGGCCCGGGGCCTCCGGCGGTGCGCTCGGATCGAGCCAGTCGCCGAACTGGAAGCCGCCTTTCCAGAGCCGGTCCTCGCCCGCGAGTGCGGTGATCCGGTCCACCCACGCCCGCATGCTCGGGTACTGCCGCTCCAGCACGCCGGTGTCGCCCGTGCGCTGGTACAGCACCCACGGCACGACGGTGGCGGCGTCACCCCAGGCCGCCGCGACCGGGTCGCTGTCATCGAGGACATCAGGGACGACGTAGGGGACCGAGCCGTCGGGTCGCTGCTCGCATGCGAGGTCCCGCAACCAGGAGCCGAGGAACCCGGCGCTGTCGAAGAGGAAGGCCGCCGTGGGCGAGAAGACCTGGATGTCGCCGGTCCAGCCGAGTCGTTCGTCGCGCTGGGGGCAGTCGGTCGGCACGTCGAGGAAGTTGCCGCGCGCCCCCCACACGATGTTCTCGTGGAGGCGGTCGAGCAGCGGCTCCGAGCTCTCGAACCAGCCGGTCCGCCGCAGGTCCGACCCCAGCACCACCGCGGTGACGTCCCGGGCCCGCAGGCCGGGCACCCCCGAGACCTCGGCGTAGCGGAAGCCGTGGAAGGTCAGCGACGGTTCGAGGACCACCTCGTCGGGGCCTGCCACGACGTAGGAGTCCGTGGCCTTGGCGGTCCGCAGCGGCCGAACGCCCAGCTCCCCGTCCTCCAGCACCTCCGCGTGGCGTACGACGACCTCGTCACCGGCGCCGAGCCCGCGCACGCGCAGCCGTACCCAGCCGACCAGGTTCTGACCGAAGTCGACGAGCGTCCGCCCTGACGGAGAGGTCCACACCCGCAGCGCCGCAAGCGTCCCGGTGACCCGTACGGGCGGGCCGTCGGGAGCGACCAGACGGCCGAGGTCCCCCTCGACGACCTCGACGGGGCAGGTCGCCGTCGGCGGGTCCGCCCGCCGGCGCAGGTCGGTGCGCTGCCCGTCGTAGAGGTCGTCCGCCAGCACCTCGCTCTCCCGTGCCGTCCAGGTCGGGTCGGTGGCGAGCACGTGGACCGCGCCGTCGTCCGTCGTGACCTCCAGCTGGGCCAGCAGGGCGAGCCGGCCGCCGTAGAACGCGCGCTGTCCGAGGAAGCCGAGACGGCCGCGCCACCAGCCGTTGCCGAGCAGCACCTCCAGACGGTTGTCGCCCTCTCGCACGAGGTCGGTGACGTCGTGCGCGCGGTAACGCAGGCGGTGCCGGTAAGCCGTCCAGCCCGGTGCCAGCACCTCGTCGCCCACGCGCCCGCCGTTCAGGGTGGCGGTCCAGACACCGTGGGCAGAGGCGAAGAGCCGCGCCCGGACCACTCGCCCCGGTACGTGAAGCGTTCCGGTCAGCACCGGAGCGGGTTGGCCCGGTTCCCCGAGCCCGACAGGGCTGACAAAGCGCGCGGTCCACTCCGCGGGCGAGAGCAGGCCGGCCTCGACGGTGGTCCGCGCGCTCCACGCCGACCACTCCTCCTTGTGGGCCACCCGCACGCGCACCGACGCCTGTTCACGGGAGGTGAGCGGGCGGTCGGGCCAGGGGACGAGCACCTGGTCGTCCCCCTCGACCACTACGCAATGGGTGCGGCCGGTGCGGGTGACCTCGATCTCGTACGCTGTCTGCTCCCATCCGGGGTCGGCCCGGGGCACCGTCCAGGACAGGCGGGGCGTCGCCGTGCCGACCCCGAGTACGGCGGGGCCGTCGGAGTGGTGCTCCACACGCGGGGCGGTCGGTGGGGCGCAGGTGCACATCTGGGCTTCTCCTGGTGGGAGGTGGGGCGTACGAGACGCCGGGCAGGGGGCTAGCTGGGGATCTTGACGGGCTGGATGGCGTCCAACACCTCCCAGGCGGCGAGGCCGCTCTCGAACGCCGGGTAGGTGTAGTGGTCGGTCCGGGCCTGGTTCCAGCCGATGGGGGCGTCGAACTGGAAGCCGTTCTCCGGCACCTGCCAGATCTGTGTGGCCACGGCGCCGGCCATCTCGAGGCCGTCCTGCTGGAGCGCCGCGTCACCGAACCGCCTGCCGGCGGCGTAATAGGCGGCCGCGGTCGCGTAGTTGGCGCTCGGCCACACCTCCGTCTCGAACCGTGTACCCAGGTAGGGGTGGACGTAGGGGAAGGACGGGACGTCGGCGGGCAGGGCCATGTTCGGCGCGCCGAGCAGGCGGCCCTGCGCGTCGGTGCGGGAGACGAACAGGGAGTAGGTGCACGCCAGTTGCCGCTGGTAGTGGGCCGGGTCGACGAGGTCGGGCAGACCCGCACGCTCGGCCAGGTGCTGGGCGAAGAACGTGGCGAGCAGGACGCTGTCCTGGGTCGCCGTCGGGCCCGGTGTGTAGCGGTAGTAGTGGTGTGCCGCGTCCCAGAACACCGACTCGTACTCCGCCTTGGCCCGGTCCAGTCGTGCCTGCCAGGCGGTGAGCCTGGTCGGGACCTCTCCAAGCTGCCTGCCCGCGTCGATGACCGCCTCAAGGGCCAGCAGGTAGAGCTGGGAGGTGTAGGCGTCGACCTTGTTGACGGGGATGATGTCGAAGACGTTGGCGTAGGGCAGCGGGCTCTTGAGGTCAGGGTCCGGGTTCAGCAGTGACGGAGCTTCGGGCAGTTCGGACTTCGCGGGGATCGTCGCCTGGACGTAGGCGAGCAGCTTCTTCATCGCCGGGTATGCCGTCGCGAGGAATTTCCTGTCGTGGTGGCTGCGTGCGTAGTCGTAGAGCCTGAAGGCGTTCTCGCTGGGCCGGTCGATGAACCACACGGTCCCGGGTGCCTGCTGGGGGCCTTGTATCCGGGTGACGAACGGGTCGCCGTTGGCGGTGTAGACCGAGGGGTCGGTGGACGAGGTGACCGATGGGTCGTACGGGTCTCCGGTCGGGTCGGCCAGGACGGCCTCGACCTTGGCGCGCAGCCGGTCCCGTTCGATGGTGGGGAAGACCTGGCTGTAGGCGAGGTAGCTGAAGGTGCCGACCTCGGTGCCCATGCCGCCGTTGGCCTCACCGCCCGCCGGGGAGTCGACGCCGAGGTAGAGGTGTGTGCCGGGCACGGATGTGCCCAACCGTTTCCCTCCGGTCGGTGTCACGCTGTTGGAGACGAGGCCGCCTTCCCACAAGGCTGTCTTGAACGGCACCTGCGCCAGCTGGTTGAGCGCTCCGGTCCGCAACGCGACCGGGTACGCCGGGTTCGTGGCGATCGGCTCCCACCAGCGCAGTACGTCGCGCAGGGCTCGGTCATGGCCGGCCAGGGCGTCGTCGGCGATGGCGAAGCTCTGGTGGAACGGGTAGCTGCCCTTTACGTAGTCGTTGTGCGAGGTCTCCTTCGCGCCGTAGAAGTCGGTGTAGCGGCGCATCCAGACGGTGTTGTCGTCGGCGAAGGAGACCTGCGGGAAGTCCCAGGTCAGTGCGAACGGGACGGTGGAGACCTGTCCCGGCTTCAGCTTCATGGAGACCGAGACGGCGCCGGCCGACGCGGAGGAGTCGAGCGGGGCGTCGGTGAGCCGGCCCGTCTTCTCGAACGGGGCGTAGACGTCGCTGCCGTCGCCGTCGGCGTTCCAGGAGGTCGTGTAGGTGACCTTCTGGCCGGACCGCGGCCGTGCGGCGATGGTCCACTCGGACTCCGCGGCGTCGGCGGTGTTGCCGGGATCGTCGGCCGACATGGTGACGGCCTGCACTCCGGTCCTGGCGTCGGTGTGGAACCGGCTCTTGAGCCCGGTGCGCACCGTGGCGGGTTTGCGGTCCTCGTGCGCGGCGACGTTCGGCATGGTGAACATCACCGAGACGTCGGTCGTCGACGTGGTGTGGTTGGCCAGGCGCACGTCGAAGTACGCCACGGGCAGCGAGGTCCGGCGGTCCTCTCCTGCGACGATCGGTGAGAAGAAGCGCATCGACACGTCGGTCTTGAACGGGGTGTAGTTCGTCCAGCCGAACGGGTACAGCGCGGCGTAGGAGCCCTCGCCCTTCCGCAGCAGGTTCCAGGTCGGCAGGGGTGACTCCCAGGAGCGGTCAGCGACCGGGCCGGTCGTGCCCGTCACCTGGGGACCCTTGGTCGCGAGCGTACGGGTGGTCGCCGGGGCCCCGCCGACCTGCTCGCGGACGTGGAAGGCCGCCTGCGGGAGCGCGCGCATCTCCCAGCTGTCGTCCTGCGACCCGCCGAAGAACCACGGGCCGAAGGTCCCCGACTGGTTGACCATGAAGGACCCTGCCCCGACGCCCCCCAGGGGGACTCCCAGGCCGGTGACGTCGAGCGGGTAGTTGCCCAGGACCGGCTCGTACGGCGAGGGCGTGGTCCCCTGGCACACCTGCGAGGCGTCTGAGGGGCATGGTGCGGAGGCGATGTCCCCCAGGTCGCGCACCGTGGCCGCCGCGGGGTAGGTGAAGAAGTCCCGGCCCGCTGACGAGGCCGCGGGGCCGGCGTCGGCGGAGGAATGGGTGGCCGCCGGCCCCGTGGACAGGACGCCGGTGAGGACGGCCAGTGCCGTCGCGCGCCACCACTTGGTGACACGGGGTCTTCCCATGCTTTCCATACCTTTCTTCCTCCTCGATGAACCGGCATGCGCGTTGCTGCCGCGGGTGCGGGCAGCGTGGCCCGCACCCGGTGGTAGGTGTGCTGGAGCCGCTGGTGTCCCGGATGCCGTGCGGGGGTCAGGCGCTGTGGGTCGCGTCCTGTTCGGACAGCGCGTCGTGTTCGAGCGCGGCGAGTTCGAGCCGCTTGGCCCGCCGTGCCCGCTGCTTCTGCGGATCCGCGACGGGCGCCGCCATCTGCAGCCTGCGCGTGTACGGGTCCTGCGGGTTCGCGGCGATGTCGCGCGCTTTACCGATCTCGACGATCCGTCCCTGGTGGAGTACCGCGATCCGGTCGCTGATCGAGTTCACGACGCCGAGGTCGTGGCTGATGAACAGGTATGCGACGCCGGTCTCCTTCTGCAGGTCGGCGAGCAGGGACAGCACGCGAGCCTGTGTCGTCACGTCGAGGGCGCTGGTCGGCTCGTCACAGATGATGAGCGAAGGACGCAGCGCCAGGGCGCGGGCGATGGCGATGCGCTGGCGCTGGCCGCCGGAGAACTCCCGGGGGTAGCGTCGGCCGGCGTCCGCGGGGAGCCCGACGGCGTCGAGCAGTTCGCGTACCCGGTCCCTGCCGTCCGTGATACCGGCGCCTGCCAGCGGCTCGACGAGGATGTCCGCCACGGTCATCGACGGGTTGAGCGAGGAGTACGGGTCCTGGAAGACGACCTGGACACCGCGGGCGACCTTGCGCCGCCGGGAGCGGGAGATCCCGCTGATCGTCTCGCCGTTGAAGGTGATCGATCCGCCGGTCACCGGGGCCAGACCGAGGACGGCGCGGCCGATCGTCGTCTTCCCGGAACCGGACTCGCCCACCAGACTGAGGGTTTCTCCCGGGTGGACGTCGAAGGTGACGTGGTCGATGACCGTGGCGCCGCGACGGCCGCCGTACCGGACGACCAGGTCGTCCACTCGCAGGAGCGGCTGGGGGTCCATCTCTCACACCTCCAGGATCTCGACCTGGCGCGAGGAGGACAGCAGCTCCTGCGTGTACGCCTGGGCGGGGGACGTGAACAGCGAGTCGACGTCGTTGCGTTCGACGATCCGGCCGTCCTTCATGACGCTGACGGTGTCGCAGAGGTCGGCGACGACGCCGAGGTTGTGGGTGACGAGGATCATCGCGAGGCCGCGCTCGTCGCGCAGGGTGCGCAGCAGTTCGAGGACCTCCGCCTGTACGGTCACGTCGAGCGCGGTGGTGGGTTCGTCGGCGACGATGAGGTCGGGGTCGGAGGCCACCGCTCCGCAGATGAGGACGCGCTGTGCCATGCCGCCGGAGATCTCGTGCGGGTAGAGGCCGAAGACACGCTCAGGGTCGTTGATGCCGACCTGCGCGAGGAGCCCCAGCATCTGCCGCTTCGCCTCGGCCTTCGACACCTTCTTCACCGCGCGCAGACCTTGGGTGAGCTGCGCTCCGATGGTGAACGACGGGTCCAGGTTCGACATCGGCTCCTGCGGCACGTACGCGATCCGCCGACCGCGCGCCCGCCGCATCAGTTCGCCGTCGGCGAGCAGGTCGTCGCCGTCGAGCCGGATGCTCCCGCCGAGGACGACGGCCTCCTTGGGCAGGATGCCGAGGGTGGAGAAGGCGATCTGCGACTTGCCCGAACCGGACTCTCCCACCAGCCCGTGGATCTCGCCGCGGCGCACGTCGAGGTCGATGCCGTGCACGACTTCCCGCACGCCGCCCGACTCGTCGGGGTATCCCATGCGCAGGCCCCGGACGGAGAGGATCGTGTCCGGCGGGGCGGGAGCCGCCTGCGACGTGCTCGCGGCGGCCGTTCCGGCCGCGCGGGCGATGATCCGCGTACGGCGCCGGCGGGACGGCGGCCTCACCGTCGAGGAGCTCTGCAGCACGTCCCGTAGCGCGTTGCCGAGCAGGATGAGCGCCAGGATGGTGAGGCTGATGAGCAGCGCGGGCCACACGACGTTGGCCTTGTCGTTGTAGATGTTGTTGAAGGCCTCCTGCAGCACGACGCCCCAGGAGGACTTCGCCGGGTCCCCGAGCCCGAGGAAGGTGGCGCCGGCCTCGATGCCGATACCGGCGGCGAGGATGAAGGAGCTCTGGATGACGACCGGGGCCCGGACGGCCCAGAGGACGTGCCGTCCGACGATCCGCAGGTCCGACAGGCCCACGACCTTGGCCGCGTCGACGTAGAGCTCGGTGCGGACGCCGACGACGATGGACCGGACGAGGCGGTAGTAGGTCGGGGCCACGATGAGGCCGAAGACGGTCATGGCCGCGACGATGTTCGGTCCGGTGCGTGCGTACAGGGCGATGAGGAGGACGATTCCGGGCAGCGACATGATCACGTCGGAGACCCAGCTCGCGACCGCCTCGAAGCGGCCCCGGTAGAAGCCCGCGACCAGGCCGGTGGTCAGGCCGAGGACCACGGAGACGACGAGGATGATCACACAGGCGAGCAGCGTCTCGCGGGTGCCCCACATGAGCCGGGAGAGAATGTCGCGTCCGGAACTGTCCGCGCCGAGCAGGTGGCCGGCCGAGAACGGCCCGGCGTTCACGTCGTCGAGGTCCGACAGGTTCGCGGACGTGGGTGCCAGCCATGGGCTCGACAGGCCGAACACGACGACCAGGAGCAGGTAGCCCAGGCAGAGCGCCGCCAGCGGGTTCTTCAGCAGGCGTCGCAGGACCGACTGCCCGCGCACGGGCGCGGGAATCTCCGGCGCGGCCGCGGGGGACAGGGCCCCGATGTCGGGAGTGGTGCTCATCGGGTCCTCGCCTTCGGGTTGAGAGCGGCGGTCGCGAGGTCGCCCAGCAGGTTGACGACGAGCACGATGACGATGGCCACCAGCACGCACCCCATGACCACCGGGACGTCGCCCTGTTGGGCCGAGGTGGTGCTCAATTCGCCCATCCCGGGGAGGGCGAACACCTGCTCGATGAAGACCGCGCCACCGAACAGCCCGATGGTCTGCAGGCTCAGCGCGGTGAGGCCGGGCCCGGCCGCGTTGCGCAGTACGTGACGGAAGAGGACGACGGTTTCCGGGATGCCCCGCGCCCGCAGGGTCCGCACGAAGTCGCGCGACAACGTGTCGAGGACAGCGCCCCTGAACTGCGAGGCGGCGCTCGCGATGGACCCGATGAGCAGGGCGAGCACCGGGAGGGTAACCGACCTGGCCCAGCCCCCGAGGCTCTGGTCGGGTGAGACGTACCCGGTGGCCGGCAGTATTCGCGTCGAGATCGCGAACGCGAAAACCAGGACGATCGCGACGATGAACGCCGGGACGGCGGTGCCGAGAACCGCGAGGAACTGCACCACACGATCCACCCAGCCGCCGTACACGGCGGCGGCGACGCCGAGCAGCACGCTGAGCACGGAGGTCAGCACGAGCGCCAGCACGATGAGGGCCAGCGTCACCGGCAGCCTCGTCGCGAGGGTCGACGTCACGGGCTGGCCCGTGAAGAACGAGTCGCCGAGGTTGCCGGTGACCGCGTGCTGCAGCCACTTGCCGTACTGGACGAGCAGTGGCTGGTCCAGACCGAGTTTGACCACCTCCTGCCGGACGTCGGACTCGGTCGCGGTGGTGCCCAGAACGCCACGCGCGATTCCCGGCCCGTTGCCGAACACGAGGGTGAAGGTCGCGAAGGTGACCACGAGCAGGACCGCCACCGCACGGGCGGCCTTCTTCAAGGCGGTGATGAGCACGGGATGAGTCCGATCACTCAAAGGGCGGGGCGGCGGCTACTTGAAGTCCCAGAGCTGCGGGTTCAGCTGCGAGAAGTCCGTGATCTCGGGGATCCTGACGCGCTTGCTGTAGGCGTAGAAGTTCTGCGGGTAGACCATGGGTGCGAACCAGGCCTGGTCGGTGATGTAGCGGTTGACGGCCTGCTCGGCCTGGATCCGCTGCTCCTTGTCGCCGTCCAGGATCTGCGTCCACAACTCGGCGATCTTCGTGTCCTTCTGGTGCTCCACGTTCCAGATGCCGTCCTGCAGGGCGTAGTCCTGGATGTCCTGGAGTGGATCGCCGTAGTTCCCCAACTGCCAGAGCGGCATCGGGTACTTCCCGCTCAGGAGTTCCGAGATCGCGTTGGGGCCGGAGAGCGTGACCTGCTTGACCGTGATGCCGATGAGCTTGAGCTGCTGGGTGACGTACGGCAGCAGCGCGTCCAGCCCCACCCCTTGCATGTAGGGGATCTGGACCGTGAAGCCGTTGGCGTAGCCTGCCCTGGCCATGAGCTTCTTGGCCTCGGCGACGTTGTAGGGGTAGGGGTCCTTCAGGCCCTTGATGTAGGCCGAGGTGCCCGGCCGGAAGATCTGCGACGCCGGCGTGGCGTGGCCCTGGTACAGCTTGTTCGCCATCGCCTCCTTGTCGAAGACCATGTTGATCGCGCGCCGGACGTCGAGTTTCCCGAGGGCGGGAACCTTCTTGCCCAGATGGTCGGTGATGAGCAGCCGTGTGGTGTTCCCCGACATCGTCGCGATGCCCAGTCCGGACGTCTTCGCCTCGTTGTACGACGCCTGGGTGATGAGGGTGCCGTCGACCTGCCCGGTCTTGAGCGCGTTCACGGCCGCCGTCTCACTGGTCATGATCTTGACGACGAGTTTCTGGTACGGGAAGGCCTTGGGGTTCCGGTACGACGGGTTCCTGGTGAAGGTGTAGACCGAGCCGCGGGTGGTGGCCGAGGAGTCCAGGACGTAGGGTCCGGATCCGACGGGCGTGCCGTTGAGCTTGCCGCCGGCCAGCCACTTCGGGCTGGCGAGCCAGGCGTCGCAGATCTTCCGGACGATCAGGGGCTGCTGGTCGGGCCAGGTGATCGTGACGGTCGACGAGTCCGGAGTCGTGATCTTGAGGTTGGCGTAGCGGCTGGAGTTGGGGCTCTTCTCGACGTGCTCGAACGACGCCTTCACGGCCGCCGAATCGAGCGCGGTGCCGTCGGAGAACTTCAGCCCGGACTTCAGGTGCAGGGTGATCCCGGTGCTCTCCTTGTTCACCTTCCAGGTCTGGGCCACGGCCGGCGACGGGTTGTTGTGCTCGTCGCAGCGCAAGAGGCTGTCGAAGACCGCGGGTGCCGTCCAGTTCTGGTAGCTGGGCTGGTTGGCAGGGTCCCAGCCCTGGATGTCCGCGGTCTCCACCAGGGTGAGCGTCCCCTTGCCCCCACCCGAGGACGACCCGGTGCCGGTCGTGGAGGAGCCGCCGGTGCAGCCGGTGAGGACGAGCGACCCCGTCGCGAGAGGAAGGCCGAGCGCGATGAAGGCCCGTTGTTGCTTGCGCTGCATGACTGCTCCTAGGAGTGGAGGACCAGGCGCGTCCCGGCGCCGGATGCGTCGCTGCATGACCTGTACGGAGAGGAGTCGTGCAACGATCTACGGACGAGGACGGTAAGAACCGGCCTCACCCGCGTCAAGTCCCCGGGAAGGTAATGGTTTCGCAAAGATGGCGGCCTTGCCGCTCTGACCTGGAGATATTGAAGCTCCAGACAAAGTTCCGCCGTGCGGTGGGATCGGCGTGCGGCCCCGGATGCACGTGCTGAACGGCCGACCGTGGCTCAATTGACTAACCACGTGGTAAGAATGGTTGCGGGCAAGGCGTCGGCTAGCCTGAGGCCGACGCCCCGCCGGCGAAAGGGAAGTCCAGGGCATGAGCGGCACGTCGCGGAAGAGTTCTGCCGGCCGTCGTGGCGCCACGCGCGCCGCGATACTGAAGGCCGCGCTCGAAAGCTTCACCGAACGCGGCTTCGACGGTGCTTCTCTGCGTGACATCGCCGAGCGAGCTGGCATGACCCATGCCGGCCTGCTGCACCACTTCCGTGGCAAGGACGAGATCCTCACGGCGATCCTCGCGGAACAGGACACCGCGACGGAGGTGCAGGGTGCCCCCGAGCTGACCGACCCGTACTCCGGACCGGACGCACTGCTTCGTTTCCTGGGACGGGGGATCCACGAGCGTCATGGATCCCCCGAACTGGTCCTGCTGCGCAACGAACTCATCGCGGCGGCGGGGCGAGCCGGCCACCCCGCCCGCGAGTACTTCCTGCGACGCCACCAACGCGTGCGCGAGCTCCTCGCCGCCAACTTCCGGGAGCGGCTCGACGCGGGGACGCTGCGCCCGGGCGTCGACCCCGAGGAGGCGGCGGCACTCTGGCTCGCGGTGCAGGACGGCCTGGCCCTGCAGTGGCGGCTCGACCGGGACGTCGATGTGCTGCGGGCGCTCGACCAGTTCGTACGCCTGGTCTTCCAGACGCCTCGGTCGCCAGGACAGGAGGCGAGCGGCGAGAACGGGCGGGAGGTCGACTCCTCCGGCCGTCGGCTGGGCGGCCGAACGACAGAGCCCGTCGTCGGCGGACCCCATGGGAAACCGGACGACCACTCACCACGCCGTATCCTCAACGCGCTCACAGGGCAGGACGCACGGCGCGTCACGATCCAGGACGTGGCCCGCGAGGCAGGTGTCTCCTACTCCGCGGTCTCGAAGGTCATTCGTGGCGCGTACGGTGTCAGCCCACAGATGCGAGCGCGGGTCACCGCGGCCATCTCGTCCCTTGGCTACCGTCCGCACGCCGCCGCGCGGGCGATGCGTGGACGCTCCTACACGATCGGTGTGTCCCTGCCCGAACTGACGTCGCCTTTCCCACAGCAGCTGTCCCAGAGCGTCTCACGCACGCTGGATGACACGCCCTGGCAGGCGATCCTCGTCGATGCCGGTGCCACTCCCGAGCGGCAGCAGCGCAGCACCGAGGCGCTGCTCGACCGGCAGGTCGACGGCCTGATCCTCATCGCTCCCCTGGTGGACGTCGAACGGCTAGAGGAACTCGGCGCGGGAATCCCGACGGTCATCGTCGCCCTGCACGGCGGCGGCGAGGCCTTCGACACGGTTGTCGACGACGATCACCAGGGCGCGCGTCTCATGGTCGACCACCTGGTGGCGCTGGGGCACACCCGCGTCCTGCACACCAGCCAGCCCTCCGGCGGGCTCAGGCGCCCCCATGTCCTGTCGCACACCGCGAGGCGCGACGGCTATGCCGAGGCGATGCGACAGCACGGACTGGAGCCGGACGTGCTCGTCACCGGCTACACGGAGCAGGGAGGCTACGAAGCAGCGGTCGAGGCCCTGTCCCGGCCGCAGCCGCCCACCGCGATCTTCGCCGGAGCCGACATCGCCGCCCTCGGCGTGCTGCGGGCGGCGGAGGAGCGAGGTGTGAAGGTACCCGAGGACCTCACCGTCGTCGGGTACGACAACATCTACACCTCGACCATCGGCCGCGTGTCCCTCACCACCGTCGACCAGTCGGACCGGCTCACCGGTGCGACGGCCGCGAAACTGCTCCTGGAGCGTCTGGAGGGCCGCGTCGAACCGGTGCACCATGTCGTGAGCCCCCGCCTTGTCGTACGCGGCACCAGCACCCCTCCCCGGACGACCGGACTGTCCTGAACTTCGCTTGTTCCGCTGCGGGGAGGACAGTCGGTCGGAAGTGCGACCTCGGGATCGCTCCTGTTACGGCTGCTTCCGGACCGCATGGCCGGTGCTCCGCACATCTCATAGCGCGGTGGAAACTCCCCGTTCCGCATCGTGCGCAGCCAGCCCCGCTCGACCAGCCGCACCGGCGTCGCCTGGCGAGTCGAGACGGCTCTCGGTGAAGCCCCCGCCGACGTGGGGGAGCGCTTCGGGGATGACCTCCTCGCCGACCAGTTTGATCACATCAAGGTCTGGGCCGTCCAACGAGCCCACGGTCGTGGCGTGCACCCCGAGTTCGGCCTACTTCCGCAGGCGGGTCTTGAGCTCGTCGAGGTTCTAGCTGGACCGCTACGACCGAAGCACTGGCCTGGACGAGTCCCGCGGCATCATGACCGCTTTGCAACCTGCCGGGATCCGCGCATTGGGGCACTCCATGTTCCCTGTTGGGAAGATCGTCCGGTCGGGTGAGCGAAGGGGAGAACCGGGGGAGAGTCGCGGGCGGCGCGACCACGCCCGGCTCCGGACCGAGCAGCCGCAGTACTCCATCGTCAACCGTTCGGTCGAGGTCGCAGGCCGGCGGTCGGGTGATCGGGCACCTGGCCCCGATGCCGATGCCGCTGTTTTAAGCCGCGGCCTGGGGATTTCGCTTCGTTGGGGCGGTCTACGAGCCGACCCTGCGGGAACGCGCTCTTCGCTTCGCCCCGGACCCCAGCCGTCCGAAGAACCACGTTGTTGTCCTCGGTGTCCGCGGCGTCCAGCGTGGTGCCGTCCACTGCCACCAGCCGCCGACCGTGTCCACACTCGTCACCAGCCGGCACACTCGCGCGAACAGCGCCCGCAGCGGCTCCGGGCCGAGCTGGGCGCGCACCCGGGAGATCGCCGAGGTGGCGGGTACTTCCCACGAACCCCGCCACCGGCGCGACCGTCCCAGCCTATCCACCAGCAGCCGTGCTGCCTCCTCATACATTTGCCCTGAGAACAGACACATCGCCAACACCAAGTACGCCGTCACCCGTACCGGCAGCAGTGGCAGGCCGACCTTCCTGCCAAGGTCAAGGCATACGCGCGCCGAGATCCCGGTTTACGTGATCGTCGACCGAAAGCGCCAACGGCCCCACGTGCTGACCGACCCGCCGGGGGACAAGTACGAAAACGACTGTCTGTACTGCCCCCGACGAGATCGTCACCCTGACCCACTCCATCGGCGCCAAGGTCAGCCTCGCCATCGACGAGATCCTCAGCGCCGGTCAGTCGAGGACTAATTGACGACGTCCACCTCCCCCTCCGCCAGCTCGACGTCGTACACCAGCGTCCCCTCCGTCACCGTCACATGCCGGGTCTTCGAGCCGTACGACGGTGAGGTCACCGCCAGCAGATAGGAACCAGGGGACGGGACCGACACGGTGTACGAACCGTTCGCCAGGGTCGTCGTGCGGTCCAGCTGACGCCCGCCCTCGGCCATCAGTGTCACCGCAGCGTCCTCCACCGGATCACCGTTCGGCGTGAGGACGAAGCCTTGGATCGCCGTGGCTCCTCCGGTGGGTTCGGTCGGGTTCAGGGCTTCCTCCGCCGGCTCCACCGCCAGGTGCGGGAGCCGCTTGTCCAGCCACGTCGGCAGCCACCAGTTGGAGCTGCCCAGCAGGTGCATCGCCGCCGGGACCAGGGCCGTACGGAGGATGAAGGCATCGAGTGCGACTGCTCCCGCCAGGCCCACGCTCGCCATCGCCGCGCTGGAGTTGCCGCTGAGGACGAAGGACAGGAAGACGCAGACCATGATCAGGGCCGCGGAGTTGATGACGCGGCTGGTCTCCGCGAGGCCGACCCGCACGGCCCGCGCGTTGTCCTTCGTGCGCACCCACTCCTCGTGCATCCGGCTCACCAGGAACACCTGGTAGTCCATGGAGAGCCCGAAGAGCAGCGAGAGCATGATGACCGGGAGGAACGCGCTGATCGGACCCGCCTTGCCGAGGCCGAGCAGACTCAGGCCCCAGCCCCACTGGAAGACCGCGACGAGGACGCCGAAGGAGGCGGCCGCCGCGATCAGGTTCATCAGGGCGGCCGTCAGGGGGACGACCAGGGAGCGGAAGGCGATCAGGAGGAGCAGGAAGCCCAGGCCGATGATCGTCGCGATGAAGAGGGGCAGGCGGTCGCCGGTGACGGACGCGAAGTCCTTGGAGATTGCCGTCACCCCGCCGACGTGCGCCTGCACGCCCGCTCTCGGTATGACGCGGTCGCGCAGGGTGTCGATCAGCTCGTCCGTCTCCTTGGACTGGGGGGAGGTGGTGGGCACGACCTGGATGACTGTCACGCCCCGCACGGGCGGCAGTTCGGCCACCCGCGCGACCCCCCGGGCCGACTCCAGGCCCTGCACCAGCTTCGCGGTGTCGCCGCCGGCGCTGACCACCTGGAGGGGGCCGTTGAAGCCGGGGCCGAAGCCCTCGGCGAGCAGGTCGTAGGCCTTCCTGGTGGTCGTGGACGCGTCGTCGTTGCCCTGGTCGGTGGTGCCGAGGCGGAGGGAGAGTAGGGGGACGGCGAGGACGGCCATGACGACCAGGGCCAGTGCGGCGATCACGCGCGGGCGCTTCTGCACGTACGCCGACCAGCGGGCCGCCGGGCCGCTCCCCTTCTCCGCCTCGGGGCCCTCGGCAGCGAGCCGGCGGCGCTGGCGGCGGCTGAGGACGCGCGGGCCGAGGAAGCCGAGCAGGGCAGGCAGGAGGGTGGTGGCCGCCAGGACGCTGAGCACGACCGTCAAGGACGTGCCGATGACCACGCCGTCCAGGAAGCGCAGCCGGGTGGCCAGCATGCCGGCGAGCGCGATGCAGACGGTGCCGCCAGCGAACAGCACCGCCCGGCCGGAGGTGTTGAGGGCGGTGACCGCCGACTCCTCCGGGTCCATGCCGCGCAGGATGCCGCGCCGGTGCCGGGTGACGATGAACAGGGCGTAGTCGATGCCGACGCCGAGGCCGACCAGAGAGGCGAGCAGCGGGGCGACGTCCGGGATGTCGGTGGTGTGGCTGAGCAGCTGGGTGGAGAACAGGCCCATGCCGACGCCGAAGACGGCGATCGCGATCGGCAGGATCATCGCGAAGAACGAGCCGAACGCCAGGAAGAGGACGACGGCCGCGGCGACGATGCCGATCAGCTCGGACAGGCCCTGTGGCGGCGCCTGGACGCGCTGGATGGCCTGGCCGCCCAACTCGACCTGGAGTCCGCTGCGTTCGGCGTCCTTGGCGGTGTCGAGGACCTTCTGGACCTGGTCCGTGGGGATTGCGTTTGCCTGCTTGGTGAAGGTCAGCTGGGCGTAGGCGATCGTGCCGTCCTCGCTGATCTGCGCGGCCCCTTGGGTGCCGGTGTAGGGGCTGGTGACGGCGCCGACGCCGGGCAGCTTCGCGATCTCGCCGAGGGCGGACTGGACGCGGTTCCGGACCGCCTGGTCCTTCACCGAGCCGTCGGTGACCTTCCAGACCACCGTGTCCGTGTCACCGGAGGTGTTCGGGAAGGCCTTCTGCATCAGGTCGTACGCGGTCTTGGAGTCCGTGTTCGGGAGGGAGAAGTCGTTCGCGTAGTTCGTGCCCGCCGAGGAGGCCGAGAAGACCACGCCGAACAGTGCCCCCACCCACAGCAGCAGGACCACCAGCCGGTGCCGATAGCACCACCGTGCCAATGCCGTCACGTTCAAAGCTCCTTGGTTTCGTCGGTTCTATCGGTGGGCCCTCAGGTCCCGCGCAACAGGATCGGCGGAGCGCCGGGCGCCGGGACACGTGGTGCGCATGATTCTCAAGGAACTCCAATACTGTGGCGCCTACGGTTGTCGATGCAGGAGCCGATACTGGGGGCATGACGGCTCCAGGCAGCACCGTGCTGGTCGTGGAGGACGAGCCGAGCATCGCGGACGTCCTCGCCATCGCCCTGCGCTTCCACCGGTTCGAGGTGATGACGGCCGGCACGGTCCGGGACGCCCTCGCGCTGGCCGAGCGCACCCGGCCGGACGCGGCCCTGCTCGACGTGATGCTGCCGGACGGCGACGGGCGGGCGCTGGCCCGCGAACTGCGCGTCCGACAGCCCGACCTGGCCCTCTTCTTCCTGACCGCGCGGGACGCCCCGGCCGAGATAGTCGGGGCGCTCGGCTACGGCGACGACTACATCACCAAGCCGTTCAACATCGACGAGGTCGTCGCCCGGATCGGCGCCGTGCTGCGCCGCACCCGCCCGGCCGACGTCATCCAGCAGCGCCCGCCGCTGCGCTACGGCGACCTGGAGCTGGACGAGACGACGTACTGCGTGCACCGCGCGGGCCGCACGGTCGAGCTGACCCCGACCGAGTACGCGCTGCTGCGCTTCCTGGTGCGCAACGGCGGCCGGATCGTGCCGAAGGCGCAACTGCTCAGGCACGTATGGCAGTACGAGCACGCGCCGTCCGAGTCGACCGTCGTGGAGACCTACATCAGCTACCTGCGGCACGAGCTCGACGCCCTGGGCGCACCGGTGATCACCACCCGGCGCGGCGTCGGATACGGCCTGACATGAGCCTCGCCAAGCGCCGGCAACGGCACGGGATCCACTCGTTGCGCGGCGGCCTGACCCTGGCCAACGTCGGGCTCCTCGCCGTCGGCATCGTGGTGGCGGCCACGGTGAGCATCATGGGCATGCGGCTGTACCTGCTCGACCAGGTGGACTCCGAGCTGCTCAAGACGCGGACCTCGCTGGCCGGTTCGGGACTCACCCTGCGGGGAATTGACTCGCTGGCCGCGCTCAGCGTGGTCCGCGACCAGATCGCCCCTGCCAAGTCCGACCCGACACCGCATTCGATCTACGCCTTCGTGGACGCCAAGGGGAACGCCCTCGCCGTCTTGGAGGTGACGCCCACCGAGGCGCAACGCGAACTGGCGACCGCCGTGCACGACCCGCGTACCCTCGTCGCAGATCTCGGCCCGCATGGCATCACCCTGCACGGCGCGTCCTACCGGGTGACGGCGACCCGGCTCGCCGACGGCACGTACGTCCTGCTGGCCTCGTCCACCGAGTTGCTGCACGAGGGCATAGCCAAGGCGCTCAAGCTGGACTTCGCCGTCGGCGCGTTGTTGCTCGCGCTGCTGTGTTGCCTGACCATGTACAGCGTGCGGCGCCAGCTGCGGCCGCTGGAGGACATGGTGGAGACGTCGTCGGCGATAGCCGAGGGCGACCTGACCCGGCGGGTGCCGTCCAGCCAGCATCCGACCGAGGAGGTCGAGCAGCTGCGGCTGGCCCTCAACTCCATGCTGCACCAGGTGGAGACGGCGTACCGGACGCGCGAGCGCAGCGCGGCCCAGCTGCGCAGGTTCGTCGCCGACGCCTCGCACGAGCTGCGCACGCCGCTCGCCGCGATCCGCGGCTATCTCCAGCTGTACGAGAAGGGGATGCTGCGCGAGCCCGGGGAGCGGCGTCGGGCCTGGGACCGGATGCACGGCGAGGTGGACCGGATGGGGCGGCTGGTGGACGAACTGCTGCTGCTGGCGCGGCTCGACCAGCGGCCCGAGATCCGGTTCCGGAACGTGGACGTGAGCCGGCTGGTGCGGGACGCGGCGGAGGACCTGCGGGCGCAGCAGCCGGGGCGGCCGGTGGTCGTGGCGGCCGAGGGTGCGGTGCTGGTGCGGGCCGACGAGTCCGGGTTGCGGCAGGTGCTGGGGAATCTGCTGGCCAACGTGCGGACCTACACGCCGGCCGAGGCGGGGGTGACCCTCGGGGTGGAGCGGTCGGACGGGGTGGTGCGGGTCTGTGTGGCCGACGAGGGGCCGGGGCTGGCGGAGGAGGACGCGGCGCGGATCTTCGACCGGTTCTTCCGGGTGGGGAGTGCGGAGGGCAGCGGGCTGGGGATGGCGATCGTGCAGGGGGTGGTGGAGGCGCACGGGGGCGAGGTGGGGGTGCGGACAGCGCCCGGGGAGGGGCTGGCTGTGACGGTGACGTTGCCGTCGGCCTGAGTTCCGGGTGGCGGGTTGGTGGGGGCTGGTCGCGCCCAAGCCGTCGCAAGGGTCTCCACCAGGTGCAGGCCCCGGCCCGGCCCGTCTCGTCGTTCGCTCTCACGAGCCGCAGCCGGGGTTCCGCGCGGCCCTCGTCCGAGACCTCTGTCAGGCCGGAGTCGTCGGCCAGGGCGGTCACCGACACCTCGAACCCCCGTTCCAGTCGGAGGTGAGGAGTGGCGCGTCGAGGACCGCGGGGGTGTCCGAGGCCCCAGGCGACCAAGTGGTCACGGACCCAGTGCCGGGCTAGGCGCGAGGTCACTGCCTAAAACAGCGGCCTTGCCCCTAGCCCTCCCGGCCACCAAGGCCAACAACCGGATCCGGTCCCCGCCCGTGGCCACCTCGTTCGGTGCCTGGAACTCGATGCGCAGTTCGATCGGGCCGGAGGGGAACGTGTCGTGCCACTCCTGGAGCAGACCGGCGACGGCGGCCCACGCGGTCACTTGCGTGGTTCCGCCCTCTGTTCTCGCTTTCGGGCCGAAGTGATGCCGTTCGTCGTAGCGCGTGCCCAGACCGCCCACGCCATCGGTCACGTTCACCGTGGTGGCCACGACGGCGTTCAGGTGGCGCTGGCGGCGGCCGACGAAGACCGGCTACGGGCCGTTGAGACCGGCCTTCCGGCCGCGCAGTACCAAGCGGCCATCGCTGACCCGGGCCAGGGTTCGTGGAGTGGTGCGGACGGTCGGCCATCCGGGAGCCGCGAAACTGCTCCTGGAGCGTCTGGAGGGCCGCGTCGAACCGGTGGCACCATGTCGTGAGCCCCCGCCTTGTCGTACGCGGCACCAGCGACCCTCCCCGGACGACCGGACCGTCCGCGGTTCCCGGGGGAAAACTGTCCTCTGCGCGTCGGCTCCAGGCGCTGTTGAGCGGTGGACCGGAGAAGCAGGCGCGCCCATGGCATCACTGAGCCCTGGTCATCGGCGAACTTCCCGTCCTGCGTCGTGTGCAGCAGGCCCCGCTCGACCGGCCGACCGGCGTCGTCGGGCAAGTCGAGCCTGCTCATGGCGAAGCACTTGTCGACGCAGGTGAGAACGTGGGACGGGTCGGACAATCCGCCGGGTCGGCCTGGACTCCGGCGTGGTCAGTAGGCGGCCGCTTCGGGGATGACCTTCTCGCCGACCAGCTTGATCACATCGAGGTCGGGGCCGTCCAGCGATCCCACGATCGTGGCGTCCACTCCGAGTCCGGCGTACTTGCGCAGGCGGGCCTTGAACTCGTCGAGGTTCTCCCCGTTCTTGCCGACGTCCAGCGCGTCGGTGACGGTTACGGTGATCTCCTTGAAATCGCGCCCCACCGCCTCGCAGTGCGCACGCAGCACGTCGAGCTTGCGGGGCAGCTCATCACTGGCCATGAGGTTGCACGCGTCCGCGTATTGCGCGACGAGCCGCAGGGTTTTCTTCTCGCCCTCGCCTCCTACGAGGATGGGCGGATGCGGGTTCGCCAGTGGCTGCGGCGAGTTGAGGAGCCGTTCCGCGTGGATGTGCTTGGACTCGAACGCCGACTCGTCGTCGGACCACATCTGCCGTACGAACCGGAGGGTTTCCTCAAGGATTTCGAAGCGGTCCTTGAGGGGCGGGAAGGGCAGGCCAAGGCCGCGGGACTCTTCCTCGTACCAGCCGGCGCCGATGCCGAGGACGCCGCGTCCGCCGGACAGCACGTCGAGCGTGGTGACCGTCTTCGCGAGCAGGCCCGGTTGCCGGTAGTGCACGCCGGTCACCAGCGTCAGCAGCTTGACGCGTTCGGTGTGGGCGGCAAGGAAACCAAGCGCGGTGTACGCCTCCAGCATGTCGTGGTCGGCGGGTCCGACAGGAGGGATCTGGAAGAAGTGGTCCATGACCCCCAGGTACTCGAAGCCGGCTTCGTCGGCCGCGCGTGCGATGGCGGCGAGGTCGGCGCCCAGGGTGGCGGGTCCGCCGGGCCAGGTGAAATTGGGGATCTGCAGTCCGAGCTTCACGAAGATTCACTCCCGGTTCACGGGCGGCCGGATGCTTACCGACCCGACACTAGTGTACCGGCGGTCCACTATCAAGGGACCGCCGGTACATTAAATGGGGATCAGGTGGCACGCCGGGCCAGAGTGCCGGTGATAAGCCGGGCGAGGGTGGTTTCCAGGTCGACGGAGAAGTCGAGGTGGAGGTCGGCCAGAGAAGGGTCGGCTTGGACGAGGGCGGGCGTACCGGCGGGAGGACGGGCGTGTGTCCACAGCGCGCCGGCGGTGACCAGCATGGTCAGGCACAGGCTGAAGGAATCCTCGTCGAGTTCGGGGATGTAACGACGGACCGCGTCGGCCAGCCTGCGGAGACTGGTGTGGGTGGACTGTTTGAACCGCAGCAGAACCTCGGCAGACACATTGCGTTCCAGTACGCCGGACTGAGCGGCGATCAAGTCGCACAGTGTGGCGTGCTGCTGGAGCGAACGGCTGACCAGCGCGGCCAGGCGGTCGCAGCGCTCGCGGGCCGAGCCCGGTCGGCTGGTGCTGTCGGACAGTTGCGTGGAGATCTCGGCCACCCAGCGGCTCAGCGCGACATCGAGCAGGTCCAGCAGGACCGCCTCGCGGCTCTCGAAGTAGCGCAGCATGGCCGACTTGGCCAGCTGGACACGGCGGCTCAGCTCGTTGAGCGTGAGTTCGCTGACCGGCATGTCTTCCAGCATGGCCGCCGCCGTGTCCAGGATCGATCGACGCCGGATGTCACGTTGCTCCTCGCTGCGCGCACGCTGGAAGGTCATGACGCGATTTTAATGTGCTGGCGATTAGGTCAATTTCTGGCCGAAAAGATCAAATCGATTGTTGTTCACCTCCCACGCCAACGGCCGCTGGGGCCGCCACTGTTACGGCATGTAGGTCGCGTGGTGCTCGGCAGGGAAGCCCGGGGGTTCAGTCACGACGCGCTCTTGGGAAAGGGCAGTCGGGGATCGACGTGGATCTTCGGGCCGGGTCCGGCGCCGGGCGGACGCTGTCCGGCGAGGACGGTACCGACCTGGTCGAGGCCGACGGTGGCGGCGACGAGTGGTCTCGGGTCGACGGTTCCGGCGGCGTAGGCCCGGATGGTGGCGGCCAGGCCGGGGGAGGCGGACAGGATTCCGACGGCGGTCACGTCCTTCAGGGCCAGGGTGCGGGTGTCGATCCGGCTGGGTTCGCCCGCCAGTCCGATGAGGACGACCCGGCCGCCGGGCTCGACGAGGTCGAGGGCGGCGGCGGGCAGGTGGACGGCGTTCGAGGCGTCCACGACCGCGTCGAAACGCAGCGCGGGAATCTCGTTCTCCCGCCAGACGTGCTCGAAGCCGAGGCCGCGGGCGAACGCGAGTGACTCGTCGGTCTGTCCCATCAGGTGCACCTCGGCACCGGTGGTCCGGGCGAACATCGCGACCAGCAGGCCGATCGTCCCGGGACCGAGCACCAGAGCGCGGGTTCCGGGCCCGAGGGCGGCGGCCTGCGCGGCCCGCAGGGCGTTGCCGCCGGGTTCCACCAGGGCACCGAGGACCGAGTCGACGCCGTCGGGCAGGACGTGCAGCGAGGTGACCGGAACGGCGAGACGTTCGGCGAGCGCACCGGGCCGGTCCCCTCGGACGCCCACCTCTTGGCGCTTCTCGCACAGGTGCTGGCGCCCCTTGAGGCAGCGCCTGCAGGTGCCGTCGCCGAGCATGGTGTCGCCCATGACCCGCCGTCCGATCCAGGAGCGGGCCACGCCGCGACCGACCGCGGCAACGCGTCCGGACCATTCGTGGCCCGGACGCAGAGGGTAGGAGGCGTGACCGCTGTGGAGGTAGGCCATCTCGCCGGTGAAGAACTCGACGTCGGTTCCGCAGACGCCGACCCGTTCGACGTCGACCACGACCTCGCCGGGGGCCGCCACCGGTGACGGCACCTCCTGAACCTCGTATGCGCCAGGTCCCGTCAGGACGAACGCGCGCATGGATGCGTCGTTCACCGTGCTGCGAGAACGTGCTGTCGCTGGCTGCCCAGCTGCTGGATGCCCAGTTCCATGACGTCGCCCGGCTGCAGCCACACCTGCGGGTCGAAGCCCATGCCGACGCCGGGCGGGGTGCCGGTGTTGATCAGGTCGCCCGGTTCGAGGACCAGGAACTGGCTGAGGTAATACACGATGAAGTACGGGTCGAAGATCATCGTCTTGGTGTTGCCCGTCTGCCGGCGTATGCCGTTGACGTCCAGCCACATGTCCAGGGCGAGGACGTCGTCGATCTCGTCGGTGGTGGCGAGCCAGGGCCCCGCGGGGTTGAAGGTCTCGGCGGACTTGCCCTTGGCCCACTGCCCGCCCCGTTCCAGCTGGAAGGCGCGCTCGCTGACGTCGTTGACGACCAGGTAGCCGGCGATCGCGTCGCGGGCTTCGTCGACGGAGTCGAGGTAGCTGGTACGCCTGCCGATGACGATGCCCAGCTCCACCTCCCAGTCCGGTTTGGTGGAGCCGCGCGGGATGCGCACGTCGTCATTCGGCCCGACCAGCGTGTTGGGCGACTTGGTGAACAGGATCGGCTCGTCGGGTACCGGCATACCGCTCTCGGCCGCGTGGTCACGGTAGTTCAGACCGATGCACAGGATCTGGTGCGGCCGGGCGATCGGTGCGCCGATCCGCTCGCCGGCCAGGCGGGACACCTGGCCGGCGGCGGCGCGCTTGGCCACGATGGGACGGACGCGGTCGATGCCGCCGGAACCGAAGAAGGCTTCGTCGAAGTCGGTCACGACGTCGGACAGATCGACGTAGGTGTCGGTGTCGATATGGGCGACGGGCTTCTCGGCGCCGGGCGCGCCGATGCGCATGAGGTACACGGGACGGTTCTCCAGGGTGAGGCGGTGTGCCGGGTCAGACGAGACAAAGGGCGAGGGCGGCCGGACCGGACCGGCCGGGGGAGGCGACGGGGTGAACGGGTCGGCACGTCCGCGCCGAGGCGGGGCCCGCGAGGGTCACGGGCGAGCCGTTCCCAGAACGCCGAGCAGACCCCTGATCTCCTCGACGGCGTCCGTCAGGGTGCTCAGCGGGGTGCGGTAGGCCACGGCGCTCACGCTGACCGCGCCCGTGGGAACGGCCGGCGCGGCCCCGTAGACGGGCAATGCGACGCAGTTGACCCCCGTTTCGTTCTCCTGGTCGTCGACGGAGTACCCGCGCTCCCGGGTCAGCTCGAACGCCTGGTGCAGTTCCTCGGCCGTGCACAGGGTCCCCGGTGTCCGGCGCGGAAGCGGGTCGGCGCCCACCCAGTCCCGTACCGCATCCGGAGTGGGCAGCCGGTACGCGAGCAGCAGCTTGCCGACCGCGGTGCAGTGTGCCGGGTTGCGTCCCCCCACTGTGGAGGTGAGCCGCACCGCGCCGCTCGGCGGGTCCACCTTGGCCCGGTAGACCACCTCGCGGCCGTCGAGTACGGCGTAGTGCGCGGTTTCGCCGAACCGGGTGGCCAGGGTGTCCAGCAACGGACTGACGCGTACGTGTTCCGGGCGGGCCTCGTGGTGGGCGAACGCCATGCGGAGGAACTCGTCGCCCAGCAGATAGCGGCCGCGGCCGTCCTGGTCGGCGAGCCCGGCCCGGCGCAGGGAGCCCAGCGCCCGGTGCACCGTCGGCTTCGGCGCACCGATCGCCCGGGTCATCTCGTCGAGTCCCACTCCGTCGGGGTGACGGGCGAGTTCCTTGAGTACGGCCAGTACCCGGTCGGACCCCACCAGGCGACTGGTGTCGTCGTGGTCGGCGTTCTTCTTGTCCGCGAGGTCTGCCGATCCGTCGGACATCTGCGTATGCTCCATCGTGTTCCAAACTCTAGAACGCCGTACCGATTATTGAAAAGAGCGCGTGTGAAGCTACGTAGCGCACAGTGGTACGAGGGTCAGGACCGCAACGCCTACATCCACCGGGCCTGGATGCGTCGGGGCATACCGGGCGACGCGTTCACAGACCGCCCGCAGATCGCCGTCGCCAACACCGCTTCCGACCTGACACCGTGCAATGCACACCTGACCGAGGTGGCCGCCTCCGTCCGCGACGGCGTCCACGAGGCGGGCGGCATCCCGCTGAACCTTCCCGTGATCTCCCTGGGCGAGACCCAGATGCGCCCCACCGCCATGCTCTGGCGCAACATGGCCGCCATGGCCACTGAGGAGATGCTCCGGGCCAACCCCGTCGACGGTGTCGTCCTGCTCGGCGGCTGCGACAAGACGATCCCCTCGCTGCTCATGGCCGCCGCCTCCGTCGACCTGCCCGCCGTCGTCGTCCCCGGCGGTCCGATGCTGACCGGTACCTTCCGGGGCGCGCCGCTGGGCTGCGGCACCGACGTGTGGCGGCTGTCGGAGGAGGTCAGGGCCGGCACGCTGCCGAACGAGGAGTTCACCCGCTCCGAGTCCGCGATGATCCGCAGCCGCGGGCACTGCAACACCATGGGCACCGCGTCCACCATGGCCATCGTCGCCGAGGCGCTCGGCACGACCCTGCCCGGTACCGCCGGCACTCCCGCCCCCGACAGCCGGCTCCTGGAGGCGGCGCACCGCACCGGGCGGCTCGCGGTGGACATGGTCGTCGCCGACCGCAGGCCCGGCACCTTCCTGACCAAGGCGTCCTTCCACAACGCCATCGTGGCGCTCGCCGCCGTCGGCGGCTCCACCAACGCCGTCGTCCACCTCCTGGCGATCGCCGGCCGCCTGGGCATCGACCTGACCCTGGACGACTTCGACCGCATCGGCTCCCGGGTGCCGGTCCTGGTGGACCTGCTGCCGGCCGGACGGTTCCTCATGGACGACTTCCACCGGGCCGGCGGCCTGCTCGCCGTCCTGCGCGAGGTCCGCGACCTGCTCGACCCCGAGGCGCTGACCGTCACCGGCACCCCCCTGGTGGACCACCTCGACGACGCCCCGGTCTGGGACCCCGAGGTGATCCGCAGCCGGGAGAAGCCGCTGGTGGCCGAGGGCGGCATCGCCGTCCTGCGCGGCAACCTCGCGCCCCGGGGCGCCCTCGTCAAACCGGCGGCGGCCTCGCCCCACCTGCTGCGCCACCGCGGCAGGGCGGTCGTCTTCGACAGCATCGAGGACTTCCACGCCCGCGTCGACGACCCGGAACTCGACATCGACGCCGACTCCGTCATGGTCCTGCGCGGCTGCGGCCCCAAGGGCTACCCCGGCATGCCGGAGGTCTCTAACATGCCCCTGCCGAGGAAACTGCTCGAACAGGGCGTGCGCGACATGGTCCGCGTCTGCGACGGCCGGATGAGCGGCACCGCCTACGGCACGGTCGTGCTGCACGTGGCACCCGAGGCGGCCGCCGGCGGCCCCCTCGCCCTGGTCCGCACCGGGGACGTCATCAGCCTGGACGTCGAGGCCCGCCGCATCGACCTCGAAGTCCCCGCCGAAGAACTCGCCCGGCGCACCCCCGACGAGGCGACCGTCGCAGGCTTCGCCGCCCCCCGCCGCGGCTGGGAACGGCTCTACGTCGACCACGTCCAGCAGGCCGACACGGGCGCCGACCTGGACTTCCTCACTGGTGCCAGCGGCTCGCAGGTCACCCGTGAGTCCCACTGACCGGCTCCGAGCCCCGGCAATCCCTCGCCACGGACGCGGCCGTGTCGGCCCACGTGGAAGCGGCATCCGCCGACATCCCCCTTCCCGACAGGAGTCACCGCATGAACGCCAGAACGGCCCTCGTGACGGGCGGCGCCCGCGGACTCGGTGCGGCCGCTGCCGAGCGTCTGCGAGCCGACGGTCTGAAGGTGACGACACTTGACCTCGAAGCCGCCGACATATGCGTCGACATCACCGACGAAGCGGCACTTCGCCACGCGACCGACGAGCTGGGCTCCATTGACGTACTGGTCAACGCGGCCGGCATTGTCGGGCCCAACAAGCCGCTGCCGGACACCGTGCGCGACGACTGGCTCCGCGTCCTCGACGTCAACGTCCTGGGCACCGTGAACACCATGCGTCTGTTCGTGCCCGGCATGCGGGACCGGGGATGGGGGAGGGTCGTCAACTTCGCCAGCATGGCCGGCAAGGACGGTAATCCCAACCTTTCCGTCTACTCGGCGTCCAAGGCCGCCGTGATCGCCCTCACCAAGGCAGCGGGCAAGGAACTGGCCACCAGCGGAGTCCTGGTCAACGTGGTCACGCCCGCCGTCATCGCCACACCCATGAACGAGACCACGGCGCCGGACGTACTCGAACGCCTCACCAGCCTGATTCCGATGGGGAGGATCGGACGTCCCGAGGAGGTGGCCGAACTCGTCGCCTTCCTCGGCTCCGACCGCGTCAGCTTCTCCACCGGCGCCGTGTACGACATCAGCGGTGGGCGTGCCACGTACTGAACCAGACTCCGGCCAGGTGGCCGGCATCACGGGTTCAGCCCGAAAGACTCCTCGTCCGGGAGTACACTGAGAAGCGCACCAGACCGGACGGGACTCCGGAGGCGGGCATGAAGCCGTGTGCTCGGGCCGGGTCGTCCGCGATCCTGATCCGGGTTCCGGAGGAGGTCTCGTCGCCGTTGAGCCTCCGCTGCGGCACGAGTTCGCCGTTTCTCACGACGAGCTCGTCCGCCTCCAGGATCGCGATCGGCCCGTCGCCCCGCGGACACGGGTCCACCGTGAACGCGTGGCCGGCGGCGATGAACGTGTGTTCGTCGCTCTGCAGCAGGAGGCCGTAGCCGACGGCCTCGCCGTCGCCGCACGCCGTGTCAGCCCTGATCACGAACCGGTGCTGCCCGAGCGTGAGCGTCTCCTTCTCGCCAGGCGGAACCCTGAAGCCGCGCACGCGGTCCTGGGGCCAGGCGGTGAGAATGTGCCTGTCGAGTGCCGCGAGCTGAGCGTAGGTGCGGCGCAGGTCGAGGGTCTCCTCGTCCTTGAGGGAGTCGAAGCCGAACGGCGCGACTCCGATCGCACCGTACCTCCCGATGGCGAGGAAGGTGTGCGAGACGCCGTGACGGTCGGCGCGCAACTCGGGCACGAACAAGGCGGCGTTGGTGTCCGCGTAGTCCTTGAACGGGATCTCGAAGTCGCCGAAGTACACGTCCGGCGCGAGGAAGTCGATGGCGGGGGCGGCTTGCTTCCAGGCCGCGTTGACGTGCGGGAGCGGTCCTCCGCTGGGGAACACACCGGGTGTCTGGCCGCCGGCGAAGGTGACGTCCGTGGGCTGCGACGCGTCCGGGATGATCGAGTCCAGCCACGCGTTGACGAACAGCGGTATGTCGTGGCGCTCCCGGCCCGCGGCCGCGACGTGCTGGACGTAGGCCGCGTAGTGCCAGGCCATGAACAACTCGGCTGTGCGGTCGGGGTCGCCCGTCAAAGCCCCCCATGTCGGGGCGGGCGGTTCGGCAGGGGCGTGGACGTGGGGGAAGGCCTTGGAGCGCAGGGCGTCCAGGAGGGGGGCCGGTACGGGAGCGTCCCAGGCGGCAGCGGCGTCCGGTCCGTGGGAGCGGGCGGCGCCGAGCAGGCCGACCTCGTTCTCCACCTGCACCATGATTACGGTCCGGTCGTGGCCGTCGATGCGTGCGAGGTGTTCCATGAAGGCGGCGAAGGCGGCGGCGTCGGCGTCGCGGTTGGCCGTGGAGAACGGGCTGAGGTTGTCCAGCGGGTCGCCGTTCTCGTCGCGCTGCAGGGGGAACCGGGACGGATCGAGTTTGACCCAGGCAGGCGTGTAGCTGGAGGAGGCGTTCTTCCAGCTTCCGAACCAGAGAAGCACCAGCTTGAGCCCGTGGTCGCGGGCGCCGACGAGCATGGCGTCGACCAGGCCGAAGTCGAACGCTCCTTCGCGCGGCTCAACGAGTTCCCAGCTCACCGGGGCGAGCACGGTGTTCACCCCGGCGTCGGCGCATCGCTTCCAGAGCGGTTGAAGGTACTCCACGCTGGACGACGTGGAGTTGTGCAGCTCGACGCCTCGGATCAGGTACGGCTCGCCGTTGACGAGCAACTGGCCGGAGGCGGAGTCGATGAAGAGGTCTTTCAAGAGGCTTCCCATCATGGGTGGGGTGGTAGGCGGAAGGCCTGGGGCAGGAGATGCCTTTTGCCGTTGCCGCTGTACGGCTACCGCGCGGTGACATCAGCACCGACAGCCGACAGCCGGCGGCTCGTGGCACCGTCAGCCCGCAGCGGGCGAGGTTTCCCACCCCGAGTAGTGGAAATCGGCGAAACGCGCCGTCCCCTCGCTCGCGTGGAGTCCGACGATCCGGCCGGTGAAGGACGCGCAGGTCTCCGACGTCCAGTACCGTCCGTCGAGTTCGGCGAGCAGGGTGCCGCCCGACAGCAACCGGATACGGTCCCCGCCCGTGGCCGTGGCCGCTTCGGTCGGTTCCTGGAACTCGATGCGCAGTTCGATCGGGCCGCCGGGGAATGAGCTGTGCCACTCCTGGCGCAGACCGGCGACGGCGGCCCATGCGGTCACCTTGGTGCTGCCGTCCTGCGTTCTCGCCTCCAGGCCGAAGTGATGCCGTTCGTCGTAGCGTGTCGCCAGACCGCCCACGCCGTCGGCCGCGTCCACCGTGGTGGTCACGACGGCGTTCAGGTGGCGCTGGCGGCGGCCCACGAAGACCGGCTGCGGGTCGTCGAGGCCGGCTCCCCGGCCGCGCAGTACCAGGCGGCCGTCGGTGACACGGCCCACGGCTCCCGGTGTGGTGCGGACCGCCAGCCACCCGGGATCGTCGAGAGCGATAGCGTCCTCGAACGAGAACTCGTGACCCTCGGTGTCGGCACGAGGAGTGAGGCCGACCGCGGAGATCGCCGGCCAGGCGTCCTCGGTCCAGGTGACATCGGTGATGAACGTCTCCCTGCCCAGCGGGGAGAACGCCTGCGCCTCCCCGATGGGACGCACGCCCAGCAGCACCATCGCCCAACCGCCCTCGGGCGTTTCCACCAGATCGGCGTGCCCGGTGTTCTGGACCGCGCGTGGGGACCCGCTCGCCGTCAGCAGCGGGTTGGCCGGATGCCCGGTGAACGGGCCGGTGGGTGAGGCTCCGCGTGCGACGCTCACCGCGTGTCCGCGTTCCGTGCCGCCCTCGGCGATGACCAGGTACCAGTGGTCGCCGCGCCGGTACAGATGCGGCGCCTCGGGAAACCGCAGCCCGGTGCCGGACCACAGCGAGCGCGGCCTTTCGAGAGCCCGGCCGGTGGTGAGGTCGACCCGGAACTGTTCGATGCCGTAGTGGCGACCCGCTTCGTTTCCGGACAGCCGCAACCCGGAGTAGGTGACGTAGGCCGTGCCGTCGTCGTCCCAGGCGAGGTCCGGGTCGATGCCGTCGACGCCGGTGATGGTCAGTCCGTCGCTCCACGGGCCGGCGGGGTCGGTGGCGGTGAAAACGACGCAGCCCCGGGGGCTGCCGACCACCGTGACGATGACGTGGAAGAGCCCGTCGTGGTACCGGATGGTGGGTGCGAAGACGCCGGCGCCGGTGACGACGGAGCCGACGGCGACCTGCTCCGGGCGCTCGGCGACGTTGCCGATGTGTTCCCACTCGACGAGATCGGTACTGCGGTACACCGGCAGGCCGGGAAGGTACTCGAACGTCGAGGTCACCAGGTAGTAGACGCCGTCGACCAGCACCACGCTCGGGTCAGGGTTGAAGCCCGGGATCAGCGGGTTGGGCCGGCGGGTCATGGTGTGATCTCCGTCTTGTCGTCGCCCGGCCGTGCGTGGCCGGCGGCTGTCTGGTTCATGGGACGGTTTTCTTTCGGTGATGGAGAGCGGCCGAGACGTGGCGAGCGCGGCGCGCGGTCGGCGGAGCCGGAACGATCACGGCTCGACGGTGACGACGACGTCCCACGGCCCCAGTTCGACGATGTCCCCGGCGCGGAACTTGCGTTCGGCGAGGATGTCTTCCAGGTCGACGGGAGCGGTGACCGTCTGCGGTTCCCAAGCCCAGTTGTGGAGGATGTGCACCCTCTGGCCGTCGTTGTTGGTCGCGCTGTTGACCGTGACGCTCTGCGGCAGTTCGTTCCAGAGCGCGGCTGTGGGGCGCGCCCACTCGAACAGGGCCTTGGCGAAGGAGACGCCCGGCAGGGTACCCACGCACGTGATGCGGCCCTTGCCGTGCGACCGGGTCGTCGCGGCCGCGAACCGCCGGAAGTGCGGATGCTCGTAGACCGCCAGGACCTGGGCGTCACCGGCCACCAGGCCGTCGGCCCAGCGGGTGGCGGTCGCGTCGCCCGGCAGCCGCAGCCCGCCGTCCTGGCCGGCGGTCAGGGGGATGTCCGTGTCGAAGTTGCTGTACTCGCCGTAGGAGGCCCCCGCGGGGCCGGACAGCACCGGAGGCGCGACCTCTTCCCGGGCGCGGCCCTCCTCGTCGGTGTAGCCGGTGCGCGGGCCGAGGACCAGGTGTCCGCCGACGGCGGCGTAGGCGGTGAGCCAGTCGAGCAGGCGTCGCTCGGTCACCTGCGTGCCCGCGGCGACGAGCAGCGGGTGCTGTGCGGCGAACCGTGCGGGATCCGGGCTTTCCTGTCCTGGCGCTCCGTCGAGAATCTGGTCGTCGTGGACCAGCCGTGCCTGCAGCCGGGCGTCGAAGGCACCCCGGTAGAAGGCGTCGAAGATCTCCCGGTAGGCGTGCCGGTCGGGGGCGCCGTGCGCATCGGCCAGCAGGGGCTGTTTCTCCATCAGCCACTTGCTGGCGGAGGAGTACAGGAAGACGACGTCGCTGTGCGGCGTCAGGTCGGCCACCGTCTCGCCAGCGGCGGCGAACTCGGCTCCCAGCCCCGCTATCTCGTGGTAGGCGCGACCGGGGACGTCGCTGTGCGGAAGGACGCCGCCCCAGTACGTCTCGGCGCCGAAGCGCAGGGTGTTCCACTGCCAGTACTCGATCATCTTGGCGCCGCGGGCGACCAGTGCCCAGGCGGCCTGGCGCCACTGCCCGTCGTAGGCGGGCTTGATGCGCCCGGCGTCGTTGATCGACGACGCGACCGTCTCGGTCACCATGAACGGCGCCTGGCGGGAGGCGTACATGCGGTCCGCCGTCAGGTGCAGGGCGGGCACGCCTGTGGTGAACCAGTTCCGCTGCGTGGGGTGCGGCTGCGGGAGCAGCAGCGCGTCCTGCATGCCGTAGTAGGCGTTGCCTGAGGTGATGTCGAGTTCGCGGGAGACCAACTCGTCGTTCATGGCAGGAAGTTGATAGGCGATGCAGGTCGTGACGAACTGCCCGGGTTCGGTGTAGCCGCGTACGATGCCGGCCTGCCAGCGGATGAACTCGGCCGTCTGCTCGGCCTGGAACCGGCGCCAGGCCAGGTCGTACTGGGGTTGTGCGTTGCCGTCCGGTCTCCACAGGTCGGCCCAGTCGGACAGGCGGTGCGACCAGTAGACGAGCCCCCACTCCTCGTTGAGGGTCTCGACGTCCTTGTAACGATGGCGCAGGTGGTCGACGAAGCGCTGGAAGACAACGTGGTTGTGCAGCAGATGGAAGCCCGGCTCGTTGTCCACCTGGACACCGATCACCGCGGGATGGCCGGCGTAGCGCTCCATGATGACGCGGATGACCCGCTCGGCGTGGAAGCGGAACGCGGCGTGGGTGAAGTCGACCTCCTGGCGCGCGCCCCAGCCGACACGTTCGCCGGTGGACGTCTCACCGGCGATCTCGGGGTACCTGCGTGCGAGCCACGGTGGCACCGCGTAGGTGGGTGTACCGAGGACGACCCGGATGCCACGGGCGTGCGCATGATCGAGGACGGGCTGCAACCAGTCGACGTCGAAGCGGCCGTCCTCGGGTTCCCAGGTCGACCACACGGACTCTCCGACGCGGATGACGCTGAACCCGGCCGCGGCCATCCGGTCGAAGTCCTCGGTGACGCGTGGGCC
Organism: Streptomyces sp. NPDC090499; assembly: GCF_044769305.1. NCBI lineage: Bacteria > Bacillati > Actinomycetota > Actinomycetes > Kitasatosporales > Streptomycetaceae > Streptomyces > Streptomyces sp. NPDC090499. The sequence continues at coordinate 118,122 of NZ_JBIVXP010000022.1, read as the reverse complement.
GCGCTGGTACTCGGCGTAATAGGCCGCTCCGAAGAGGATCTGGCGGGGCAGGCGCGACGTGTTCGTCACGAGAACTCCTGACTGTGTGGGGGTTGCTCACCGGGGCGGTGCGGTCGACTCGCGGACGGCGAGGACCGGTTCACCGAGATGTATCCGGCGGCCCGTGGAGGTGGGTGCGGTGATCTCCTCGACCAGCAGCGCGACTCCCTCGGCCGCCATGGTGTCCAGGTCCTGGACGATGGTGGTGAGGGCGGGGTTGAGGAAGCGGGCCGCGGGGATGTCGTCCATGGCCACGACGCTGACGTCGTCGGGCACGCGGCGGCCGCTTTCGTGCAGGGCCCGGATCACGCCGATCGCCATCTCGTCGTTGGCGACGAAGACCGCGGTCATCGCCCGGTCCTCGGCGAGTCGGAGCCCTGCCGCGTAGCCGCCCTCGCAGGTCCAGTCGCCCTCGACCGGGTCGACCGCCGGCAGACCGGCGTCGGTCAGCGCCGAGCGCCAGCCGTCGGCACGGTCCCGCGCCGCCCACCAGCGGTCGGGTCCGCTGACATGACGGATCTCGGTGTGGCCGAGCTCGATGAGGTGGCGGGTCGCCACCTGGCCGCTGCGATCGTCGCGCTCCGCCGCCTCGATCCGGCGCGGGGCCGCGAGGCCGTGGAACCGTCCCATGGTCAGCACCGGCACGTCGACGTTGACCGTTATGGGGCCCTCGTCAGTGTCCTCGGGCAGGATGATCCCGTCGACGCCCTGCTCCAGCAGCCGCTCGATCGGACCGGCGAGAGCATGGTCGTCGTCCTCGCCGGTGTGCGCGACGACGGTCGCGTAACCCAGCCGGCGCGCTGCCGATTCCGCCGCGACGATCAGCGTCGCAGGGCCGTACAACCGGGCGCCGAGCGCGACGACACCGATCCGGCCCGTCCGGCCGGAGGTCAGGCTGCGGGCGGCCGCGTTGGGGCGGTAACGCAGCTGCTGCGCGGCGCGCAGCACCTTCTCCCGCAGCTCGGGACGGACATGCGGCTCGCCCCTCATCACACGCGACACGGTCTTCTGCGACACGCCGGCCAGGCGTGCCACGTCCGTGCTCGCAGGCCGGGGAGCGACCCCGTCCCCGCCGGTGGGTACCACGACTCACCGATCCTTTCAGATCTCGACCCGCCCGATGGCGGCTGCCGCACCGGGAAGTTGAACGCGCCCAGACTACGTAGTCAATAACGGAATGGGAAGAACTCAGATGATCGTCCGTCCGACGTCACCAGCCCGTCATTGCGGGTTGGAAAAGGTATGGCGGACCTCTTGACTTCGGCATGTCCCGCGATTCAAGGTACCGCTTGACTTCGTAGTCAAAGCGCGAAGGTGCGCACAAGGCGATCGCCACGGTGATCGGCCCCCGGGCCGAAGAGGCGTCATGCTCTCTGGTTCACGTATGGGTGCGCCGAAGCCCCGCCGACAGGCGCGATGAGCATCCATCCGCCTCAGACCAGGCGACACAGTCCCTGTGCGCCGACATGCAGTGTCCGACGCGGTCGATGTTCGACAGCACCAGGGCGTCCGATCGCCCGGAAGAGGGAGAGCACAACTGATGATCAGTCAGCCGGAGACCCCTTCGAGAGGATGGAGCCGCCGCTCCTTCCTCGCCACGAGTGCCCTGGCCACGGCGGGAACGGCGCTGACCGCCTGTTCCGGCTCCGACGGCTCGTCCGGCACGGCGGCCAAGCCGGTGTCGTCGGCGAGCATGGCGGCCGCACTGAAGAAGCCGACCGAGATCACCTTCTGGACCTGGATCGATCTCAAGAAGCAAGTGGCCATGTTCGAGGCCAAGTACCCCAACATCAAGGTCAAGGTCGTCAACGCCGGCCAGAGCGCCGACGAGTACAAGAAGCTCAGGACGGTGCTCAAGGCCGGCACGGGAGCACCCGACGTGGTCCAGATCGGGCTCGACACCCTGAGCGCGTTCGTCATCACCAAGGACCTGCTGGACCTGGCACCGTACGGCGCGGGCGGCCTGAAGGACGACTTCGTCGACTGGACGTGGAAGCAGGTGTCGGTCGGGGACAAGGTCTACGCGATTCCGCAGGACACCGGTCCGATGGGCATGCTGTACCGCAAGGACGTCTTCGACCACTACGGGCTGAGCGTGCCGAAGACCTGGGAGGAGTTCGCCGCCCAGGGCCGCAAGCTGCACTCCGCGACTTCCGGGATCGCGATGACGAACCTGCCCGACAACGACGCGCCGAACTGGCTGGGGCTGGCCTGGCAGGCGGGCGCCCGTCCCTTCAAGGTGAACGGGAGCAACGTCACGATCGGCGTCAACTCGTCGAAGATGAAGCAGCTGGCCGACTTCTGGACCCCGCTGGTGCAGCAGGGGATCGTCTCGGCCGACCCGGACTTCAACAACGACTGGTACGCCGGCCTCACCAAGGGCACGTACGCCACCTGGGTCACCGCCGGCTGGGCTCCGCTCTTCCTGCAGGGCGCCGCGGCCAAGAGTTCCGGCAAGTGGCGCGTGGCACCCATTCCCCAGTGGAGCGACGGGGCGGCGGTGTCGGGCAACTGGGGCGGCTCGACGAACGCGGTCACCGCGCAGACGAAGCACCCGGAGGCAGCGGCCGCCTTCGCCATGTTCATCAACCACGACAAGAAGTCGTCGCTGAGCATGGCGACCGACCTGTCGCTGTTCCCGCCCCTGCGGAGCACTCTGAGCGACCCCGCGTACGTCGGGCACGAGTCCACCTTCTTCGGCGGCCAGAAGGTCAACCAGCTGTTCTCGCAGTACTCCGAGACGGTCAGCGCCGACTTCCAGTGGAGCCCGTTCAACGACTACGTCACCAACAGCTACAACCCGACCGTCGGCACCGCCCTGACGCGCAAGAAGTCGCTGTCGGACGCGCTGGACGGGTGGCAGGAATCGCTCACCTCCTACGCCCGCAAGCAGGGCTTCAAGGTGACTGGCTGAGTCATGGCTCTCGCACTTCCCGGGCGTCGAGGACGCCCCCGACAGCGTCGGCCGCACGGCCTGGCGGGGTTCCTGTTCGTCGCGCCTTTCATGGTCGTCTTCATCGCGATGTTCGTGGCTCCGCTCGGCTACGCCGGATACCTGAGCCTGTTCCGTACGCAGATCGTCGGCGGAACGGTCTTCACCGGCCTCGGCAACTACGTCGACGCCTTCCACGACCCCCAGCTCCGCGCGGGCCTGACCCGGATCGTGAAGTTCTTCCTCCTCCAGGTGCCCCTCTCGATGGTGCTGGCCACCGTCTTCGCCCTCGTCGTCGACTCGGGCCGGGTATGGGCTCCGAAGGTCTTCCGACTGGCGTATTTCGTTCCGTACGCGGTCCCGGCGGTCGTCGCCAGCCTCATGTGGGGCTACATGTACGGCCGGAAGTTCGGCGCCTTCACCCAGCTCGCCGAGCACTTGGGAATGTCCAACCCGGACTTCCTGTCGGCCGGCCATCTGCTCCCCTCGATCGCCAACGTCGTGACGTGGGAGTTCACCGGCTACAACATGATCATCCTGTACGCGGCGCTCCAGGCCATCCCTGGGGAGCTCTACGAGGCCGCCGCGCTGGACGGCGCCGGGCCGATCCGCACCGCCCTCCACGTCAAGCTGCCCCTGCTGCGGCCCGCGCTCGGGGTGATCCTGCTGTTCTCGATCATCGGGTCGTTCCAGCTGTTCAACGAACCCCAGGTGCTCGTCCCCTCGGCCGGTTCGGCCATCACACCCGGCTGGACACCCAACCTGTACGTCTACAACCTCGCCTTCACCGATCAGCAGACCAACTACGCCGCCGCGGTGTCCTTCGCCCTCGGCCTCGTCATCCTCGTGGCGACATACGTGGTCTTCGGCCTCGGAAAGCTGAGGAGGTCTCGATGAACAGCACCCTGGACGCCCCCGCCGTCTCACACACGCCGACGCAGCCTGTCACCCCGGTCAGGCGCCGCAAGGACCGCAAGTCGGTCCTCGCGACCGTCTTCCTCCTGGCCTTCTTCTGCTACTTCCTCGTGCCGTTCTTCTGGCTGGTCGTCTCCGCGACCAAGACGAACGGCGACCTCTTCGACTCCTTCGGCTTCTGGTTCTCCGGGCACTTCAACCTGTTCGACAACATCCAGGCCGTCTTCACCTACTCCGACGGCGTGTTCTGGCACTGGATGGCCAACTCCGCCTGGTACTCGGTCGCCGGAGCGCTGGGGGCGGCCCTGCTGGCCACCTCGGCCGGATACGGGTTCTCGAAGTTCGCCTTCGCCGGCCGGTCCGGCATGTTCAACCTGATCCTCGGCACCATCGCCGTACCGACGACGGCGCTCGCCATCCCGACCTACCTGCTGTTCAGCAAGGCGGGACTCACCGACACACCCTGGGCGGTGATCCTTCCGTCCCTGGTCAACCCCATCGGCATCTACCTGATGCGGGCCTATGTGGCGGACTCGGTGCCCGACGAGATCCTGGAGGCCGGGCGCATCGACGGAGCGAGCGAGGCGAAGATCTTCTTCCGCATCGCGCTGCCGATGACCGTGCCGGGATTCACCACGGTGTTCCTGTTCTCGCTCGTGTCCACCTGGAACAACTACTTCCTGCCACTGGTCATGATCAGCAACCCGCGCTGGTACCCCGTCACCGTCGGCCTCGCCCAGATGAACGCCACCGCCAACGCGGGCGGTGGATCCCAGGCGCTGTTCTCCGTGGTCATCACCGGTGCCCTGATCTCGATCATTCCCCTTGTCATCGCCTTCCTGCTGCTTCAGCGGTTCTGGCAGTCCGGACTGTCCGCGGGCGCGGTGAAGTAACTCCCGCCCCCGGAACCGACGTTCCGACGGAGCACGGATGCTCCCTGTTCATGTCCAAGGTGCCGACGTCCGTCCGACCGGCCGGACGTCGCCGTCGAGAGAGGAACTGGCATTGAACGACAACGGTTTCAGCAGACGCCGCATCCTGGCGGGCGCGCTGGGCACGCTGGCCGGCGTGGCCGCGGCGCAGACCGCGCATGCCGCGCCGCTCACCGCGTCCACCGCGTCCACCGCGTCCACTGCGGCCTCCACGGCCGACAGCCCGGTCACGGACGGGGGCTCGTCCCGGCCGGCCACGATCCCCGCGCTGCGGGAGTGGACGGCCCGGTCCGGCTCGTTCCGGATCGGACCGTCCTCCAGGATTCTCGTCCGTCCCACTGACTCGCACCGCCTGCGGTCGGACGCCGGCCTCCTCGCCGAGGACCTGCGGGCCCTGACCGGGCACGCCGGCCGGACCGTGATCACGAACGACGCCCCCCAGAGCGGCGACGTGGTGCTCGACCTTCGCGCACGCGACACGCTCCTCGGCACCGAGGGGTACCTCCTGACCGTGGGCGAGAGCGTCCGCATCAGCGCGAGGGCGTCGGCCGGTGTCTTCTACGGCACCCGTACCCTGCTCCAGCTCCTGCGGCAGAACACGACGGTCCCCGCCGGTACCGCCCGCGACTGGCCGCGTTACGCGGAACGCGGCCTGATGATCGACATCGCCCGCAAGCACCACTCGTACGACTGGCTGGCCGCGCACATCAAGGACCTGGCCTACCTGAAGCTCAACTACCTGCACATCCACTTCAGCGACGACGAGGGCTGGCGCATCGAGAGCCGGGACGGCCTGCAGTCACCGGAGTACCTCACCAAGGATCAGGTGCGCAGCCTGATCGAGCTGGCGGCGCGGCACCACATCACCGTGGTGCCCGAGATCGACATGCCCGGCCACCTGGGCTGGGCGCTGAGATCCCACCCCGAGTTCCAGCTGAAGGACACGGACGGAAACATCGCCCCCAACAAGATCGACTACTCGATCCCGGCCGCCCGGAAGTTCCTCCGCGATCTCGTCGAGGAGTATCTTCCGCTCTTCCCCGCCCCCTACTGGCACATGGGCAGCGACGAGTTCCTCGGCGAGGCGGAGTTCCTGAAGTATCCGCAGTTGGACGCGTACGCCAAGGACACTCTCGGCCCGACCGCCACGGCGAAAGACGGAATCCACGGACTCGTCAACGACTTCAACAAGCTGGTGCGCTCCCGCGGCAGGACGCTCCGGGTCTGGAACGACACCTTCACCCCTGACAGTCTCTTCCCGGTCGACAAGAACGTCGTCGTGGAGTGGTGGACGGACCTCAACACGCCGATACCCAGCACGAACCCGGTGACGCCTCAGGAGCTCGTCACCGAGGGCTATACCGTCCTCAACGCCAGCTTCTATCCCACATACGCCTACCCCGTGCCCAGCTCCCCGTCCCCGGCAACGCCCCGCGCCATGTACGAGAACTGGGCCGTGCACCGATTCCACGGATTCGCCTACTTCGACGACAACGGCACCGGGTTTCCGTTCCACGACCTCGCTCCGGCGGAGCCCGGCAACCGCGGCGCCGCCGTGCACTTCTGGAGCGGCGGGTCCACCACCTGGACCGAGGAACAGACCGCCGCGTCCCTCTTCCCGAGACTACGGGTGATGGCACAGAAGACGTGGGAGTCGGCTCCTCTGGTCAGCACGTACGAGGAGTTCGAACCGATCGTCCAGCAGCTTGGCTCGGCACCGAGCTGAGCCGGGCTTTGTGCCGCAGGAGGGTGGCCGGCTTGGCGGTCGGTCACCCTCGGCACGTCACGTCCGCTGGTGTGCGCCCTCCGTTCGACCATGGCCACCACCCCGACGCAGTCCGGAACGGAACGGCCTCATCACGCGCCAGCGCCTCTGAGGAACGGCTCCGCACGTCAGTCACCATGCCGAACCCGGCCGCAGACACGGACACGATCCTGCGGCCTTGACGGAGGGCTCACTGGTGCGGCGAGGCGAGGATGCCACGGGAGAGGGCGATGGTGACGGCCGCGGTCCGGTCGTTGACGCCGAGCTTGACGAACGTTCGCAGGAGGTGTGTCTTCACCGTCGCTTCGCCGATGTACAGCTGTCGGCCGATCTCGCTGTTGGAGAGCCCGCGCGCGACGAGGTCGAGCACCTGGACTTCTCGGGGGGTCAGCTGGTCCCCGGCAGGGGCCTGCATGTGCGTCACCAGCCGGGCGGCAACCGGCGGGGCCAGGACGGTTTCGCCGCGGGCTGCCGCCCGGATCGCGTCGGTCAGGGTGCCGATCGGGGTGTCCTTGAGCAGGTATCCGGTCGCGCCGGCCTCGATCGCCGGCAGGATGTCGGCGTCACCTTCGTAGGTGGTCAGCACGAGCACACGAATTCCGGGATGCTCCTGGCGGATGCGTGCCGTCGCGGTGGCGCCGTCGGTACCCGGCATCCGCAGGTCCATCAGCACGACGTCCGGGCCCGTCGTGGCTGCGAGGACGATCGCCTCCTCGCCGGAGCCGGCTTCGCCGACGACCCGCAGGTCGTCATAGGTCTCCAGCATGCCGCGGAGGCCGAAGCGTACGACGGGATGGTCGTCGACGATCAGGATGCGTACGGTCATCGGCCCGGTTCCGTCCGCTCGGTGGTACTGAGATCGGCCACGGGCTGGGGGCCGCGCGCCGCCTGCTCGGCCGGGGCCAGCGGCACCTCGACCCGCACCGTGGTGCCCTGGCCCGGAGCCGACAGCACCGTGCAGGTTCCGCCGAGACCGGTGGCGCGGGCGCGAATGCCGCTCAGACCGTATCCCCCGCGGACGGTGGCCGGGTCGAAGCCCTGGCCGTCATCGGTCACGGCCAGTGTCATGAGATCTCGCGCGTGGCGCAGTTCGATCCGCACCGTCGTGGCGTCGGTGTGCTTTCCGATGTTGGCCAGGGCCTCCTGTGCGGTACGCAGCAGGGCGATGTCGGTGCCGGTCGGTGCGCCGGGCCGTCCGCCGAGGACCGACACCTCGACGCGTGTACCCGTGTCGCGGGTGTGCCGGGCGGCGAGCCGGTCCAGCGCATCCGGGAGACCACGGCCGGTCAGGTCGACCGGGGCCAGCGCGGCGATCAGCGAGCGTGCCTCCGCGAGGTTCTCACGGGCCGTCTTCTCCAGGATGTCGAGCTGTCCGTCGGCGGCCGTCGGATCACGGAGCAGGTTCGTCCGGGCGGCCTGGGCGAGCATGAGAACGCTGGTGAAACCCTGGGCCAGGGTGTCGTGGATCTCGGCGGCCAGGCGTTCACGTTCGGCGTGGACGCCTGCCTCGTGGCCCGCGCGCGCCAGCGCGGTCCGGGTGGTGGTCAGCTCCTCGATCAGTACGGCCCGCTTGCGGTTCTGCTCGCGGATGCCGGTCAGATAGGCGCCCACGAGGATCGTCACGATCATGGGCACCAGAATGGTCACGCCGGCCATCGCCAGTGTGTAGCGGCTGACTCCCCCTCGCGCGAGCATGGCCCAGGCGAGTTCGGTGTAGAGAACCAACAGCAGTGGCAGGCGTATCCGCCACCTCGTGACCATCACGAACAGCTGTGGGCTGAGCGCGAACATGAGTGTGCCGCTGAGCGGGGCGATGGCGAGCAGGAGCGGGAACGCGACGGCCAGGGCGGCGAAATAGACCATCGCCCAACGCTCGTTGCCGTCCTCCATCACCTGCCTGGAGACCAGGGCGTACCACGCGACGATGACGGCGAGCGTACCGAGAGCAAGCAGGCGCTGTCCGAGCGGCACACTTATGTCGGCCGCGATGGCGATGGCGAGAGGGACCGCTACAGCGCCGATGAGGACATGCCATCCGAGGCGGTGGCGGTTGATGAGGTGGAGGGTGCTGCGCACTGCCACGTCCTGCCCACCTTCGCCCGCCGGGATCCGGTCACCAGTTTACGGACACCGGTGTCAAGGATGCCCGGCCCGGCGCCAGGGATCGTCCACGCACCGGTGGAGCGGTGCGTAAGCCGATCGGTGGACGAGGGAGTCCATCCGAACGTTGTCGACGCCGCGGCCCCGGAACCGGCACGCTCGTTGTCGAGAACTTCGGCTCCCGACCTGGAGACACCCTTGTGAAAAAGAACTGGATCATCCTCATCTTCGGCGCACTGTTGATCTTGGCCGGCACCACCTGGACGTTGCAGGGAATCAACGTCATGAAGGGCTCGGCCATGAGCGGCACAACGATGTGGGCTGTCCTCGGGCCGATCGCGGTGCTGGCCGGTCTGGTCCTGCTGGGTGTCGGCGTGGCCCGGCGACGCCGGGTCGGCCGATAAGGGCCCCTCGGTTGTCCGGCAACGAGATGGAGAGTCGGGAGACGGGCGGGCCTACCCCGCAAAGGCCGCCGAAGCAGTGGTACGGCGAACTCGCCGGTGTCGCGGCCACCGCGCTCGCCCTGGGCGTCGGTGAACTGGTGGCCGCCGCGACGGGCGGGCCCTCCGCGCCGCTCGTGGCGGTGGGGGGCGTCGCCGTGGACGCGGCGCCGACTCCGGTCAAGGAGTTCGCGGTCGCGGTTTTCTACACGTACGACAAGCTGGCGCTGCAGGCGGGCATCGTCCTGGTGCTGGCGGTCTTCGCCGCGTTCATCGGTGTACTGGCCATGCGCCGACTCTGGTACGGGCTGGTCGGCGTCGCTCTGTTCGGGGTGGTCGGCGGGCTCGCGGCGGCCACCCGTTACGGCGCCACTTGGGAATATCCGCTGCCCTCCGTTGTCGGTGCCCTGGCTGCCGCCGGCCTCCTCGCGCTGCTGCGGCGCACCTTGCCTGCTCCCTCGGCGGTATCGGCGCGGGATCTCGGAGAGGAGTCCGCACCGGAGACGGACGCGGCGGCGCGAGGAGCCGACCCCAGCGCGAGAGGCACCGGTTCGTCGTCGGATGCCGATACCCCGGTGGTGGACGGTACGGGCCAGGCGGCGGGTCGGCGGCGGTTTCTCACGCTGGCGATCGGGGCGATCGGTGCGGCCGCGGTGGCCGTACCGGGCGGACGCCGGCTCTGGGCACAGCGGGTGGCCGCGGCCCGGGACGCGGTGGTTCTGCCGGCCCCGGCGAGTCCGGCACCGACCTTGCCCGCCAAGGTCTCCGTCGACGTGCCCGGAGTGAAGCCGTTCGTCACCAGGAACGCGGACTTCTACCGCATCGACACCGCCCTGTCGGTGCCACAGGTGGAGCCGAAAGACTGGCAGCTGAGGATTCATGGCCGGGTGAAACGGCCCCTGACATTGACGTACGACCAACTTCTCGCGATGCCGATGGTGGAGCGGTACATCACGCTGACCTGCGTGTCCAACGAGGTCGGCGGCGATTTGCTCGGCAATGCGCGGTGGCTGGGGGTGCCGATCAAGGGTCTGCTGGACGAGGTCGAGCCGGACGACGGCGCGGACCAGGTGGTGAGCCGTTCCGTGGACGGGTACACGGCCGGTATGCCGACGGCGGCGTTGCGTGACGGTCGGGACGCGTTGCTGGTGGTCGGGATGAACGGGGAGCCGCTGCCGGTCGAGCACGGGTTTCCGGTCCGGATGGTGGTGCCCGGGGTGTTCGGGTACCTCTCGGCGACGAAGTGGCTGACGGAGCTGGAGCTGAGCAGTTTCTCGGACTTCAGCGCCTACTGGGCACGGCGGGGTTACGCGGAGAAGGCTCCGGTGAAGACCCAGTCGCGGATCGACACACCGGCCGCGGGCAGGCGGCTGGCGCAGGGGCAGGTGATGGTGGCCGGAGCGGCTTGGGCGCAGCATCGCGGGGTGTCCGCGGTGGAGGTCCGCGTGGATGACGGACCATGGGAGCGGGCGCAGCTCGCGGCGGTGCCGTCGGTGGACACATGGCGGCAATGGAGCTGGCCGTGGCAGGCGACGCCAGGCAAGCATCGGCTGCAGGTACGCGCCATCGACCGCACCGGTCAGGTGCAGACAGGAAAAGAGCAGAAGCCGGTTCCCGATGGGGCCACCGGCTGGCACACGATCAAAGTCACGGTCACCTGAGGCGCCTCCGGAGCTTCGACCGGTCCCGGAGCGTCTCATGGGTTCCGCTCTCAGCCGTGCCCAAGCGGTACCTGACATGTATTGAGCACCGCGTGGACGAGCTGCCCATGACCACACCGTGCTTCAGGGCCGGCCCGAAGGCGCGGCTCAGACACATCCGAGCACCTGCGTGGAAGTGGAAACGGCGCATCGCCCGGCGCACGAGCCGCTATCAGTTCTTCAGCTTGGTCGCGGTGGGACCGAAATCCGAGGCCCAATTATGAGTTGACGTGTCATCCCGAACTGGATACCTTCGGGGTGACACGTCAACTCATGTCTGTGTGGGCAGAGTGGCGAAACGCGAACACCGCGCTGAGACCTGGCGGACGCACCGTGCCTTTCATGAGCCTGAGCTGCTCAGGTATGGGGGTGATGGTCGGTGCCAGCCTGTAGGGAGTCCTGAATGTTCAAGACATGGTCCGGATGGAGAGCCCGCACTCGGCTGGCGGCAGCGGGAGCCGCCCTGGGTATCACCCTGGGGGCTCTGGTCGCGGCAACGCCTGCGGCCGGCACGAGCGTCCCACGCGCACAAGCGACCGCCGGCGGACCGGTGACGCACACCGCCGACGGGGCGGTTCGCGGCCTGGTCAAGGGGGAGGTCGACGAATTCCTCGGCGTTCCGTACGCCGCACCGCCGGTCGGCGCGCTGCGGTGGCAGCCGCCGCAATCCGTCGCGAGATGGGCCGGCGTACGCGATGCGACGCGGTTCGCGCCGGACTGTGCCCAGTCAGCGGGGATCTTCGGTCAGGCGAGCACGTCCGAGGACTGCCTGTACCTGAATGTGTACACGCCCAGCCACCAGCAGGCCGGCGCGCACTCTCCCGTCATGGTGTGGATCCACGGTGGCCAGTTGACCGGCGGCGCGGGCAGTTTCTACGACCCCACGGCGCTGGTGGCGGACGGCGTGACCGTGGTCACCATCAACTACCGGCTCGGTGCGCTCGGCTTCCTGGCGCACCAGGCCCTGGCCGACGCGCACGGCCAGTCGGGTGACTACGGCCTCATGGACCAGCAGGCCGCCCTGCGCTGGGTGCAGCGCAACATCGCCGGCTTCGGCGGGAACCCGCACAACGTCACCGTCTTCGGCCAGTCCGCGGGCGGTGTGTCCGCGCTGGCACAGGCTGCGTCGCCGCAGGCCAAGGGGCTGTTCCAGCGCGTGATCGCCCAGAGCGGAACCTACAGCCTGGCGCAGCCGACGCTCGCGGCCGCCGAGGCGTCCGGGAAGACGTTCGCGGACAAGGTGGGATGCGCCGACCAGACCGCGGCCTGCCTGCGGAACGTGCCCGTCTCCACCCTCCTGGCCAACCAGACCGACGGGTACTACCTGCCGAACATCAACACCGAAGTGCTGCCGCGGTCGCTGGAAACCGCGTTCGCCACCGGCCACTTCAACCGCGTCCCGGTCATCAACGGCACGAACCACGATGAATGGCGGCTGTCCGTAGCGGCCGGCGAACTGGCGGGCTACCCCGTCACGGCAGACAACTACCAGTCCATGATCTCCTCCACGCTCGGGATCTCCGCGGCGCAGGCGGAGGCCGTCGCCACCGAGTACCCGCTCACCGCGTACCCCAGCCCGGCCCTCGCCCTCAGCGCGGTCGGCACCGACGCCAAGTTCGCCTGCACCGCGCTGATCCTGGACCGGTCCGCCTCCCGCTTCGTGCCGACCTACGCCTATGAGTTCAACGACCAGAACGCCCCCGAGAACTTCCTTCCCTCGGTCGGCTTCCCCTACGGCGCGGCCCACGGCTCCGAACTCCAGTACCTGCTGGGCCTGCCGCACGCCGCTTTCCCGGGAGCCCTCTCGGCGCAGCAGCAGCACCTGGCGGCGGTCATGAAGACGTACTGGACGAACTTCGCCAAGCATGGGGTTCCCGCAGCTTCCGGCACCTCCTCCTGGCCGCACTTCAGCGGGCACACCCAGAAGATGCGGTCACTCGTACCGTCCGTGTCGCACACCGAGTCCGACTTCGCGCACACGCACAACTGCGGTTTCTGGACCGCCCTCCAGGGCGGCTAGCCACAGGGCCGTGTGAGAACCACCAGTGGTGTCCGGCCCTGTTACGTCAGCCGGGCACCGTTGGTGAGTGCGGGGGTGTCAGACGGCTGACCAGCCGTTGTCGACGGGCAGGACGACACCATTGACGTCGCTCGCGGCATCAGAGGCCAGGAACACCATTGCCGCGGCGGTCTCGTCCGGTGACGTCCCGCGCCGACGGACCACCATATAACCGGCGTGGCAGGCATGGTGGTTGGCGTGAGGAAGTGCGGCTGGTCTGGCTGCGGACAGGCCCCGTCATACTGCTCGATCAGCGTGCCGGCCGTGCACCCGCCCTCACCGCGGCCTCGCCCCAGCAGGACGGCGGCGGCGTAGCGGCGCCGCGTGGCGGCCTGGAAGGGCAGGTCGGCGATGACGTGTGGGAGATGGCGTGCGCGTGGGGGAAGACGTGGCTGCGAGGAAGAGACCGCCGCTTCTTCCCGGAGGGCGGACTGCAGGAATGGGGCCGTGAACCGTGCCTTCCTGAACAAGCAGCCCAACGAAGTCGCCTCGGTGTTCGACGACGTGGCGGAAAGATACGACCTGACGAACGACGTGCTCTCGCTCGGCCAGGACCGTGCGTGGCGCAAGGAGGTCGCCAAGGCCGTCGACGCCCGCCCCGCCCAGAGGGTCCTGGACCTGGCGGCTGGTACGGCCACCTCCTCGCTGCCGTTCGCACGCACGGGCGCGTACGTCGTCCCGTGCGACTTCTCGATCGGCATGCTCCGGGTCGGCGAGCGGAACCACCCGTGGCTGCCGCTGACGGCGGGCGACGCGGCGTGGCTGCTGTTCAAGGACGACACCTTCGACGCCGTCACCATCTTCCTTCGGGCTGCGCAATGTCCAGGACTTCAATGCGGCCCTGCGTGAGATGTATCGGGTGACCAAGCCCGGCGGCCGGGTCGTGATCTGCGAGTTCTCGCACCCGACCTGGGCGCCTTTCCGCACGGTCTACACCCAGTACCTGATGCGGGCCCTGCCCCCGGTCGCCCGCGCGGTCTCCTCCAACCCCGAGGCCTACGTCTACCTCCCCGAGTCCATCCGCGCCTGGCCCGACCAGCCCCGCCCTGGCGGAGCGCCTGCAGAAGGCCGGCTGGTCGAAGGCGGCCGGGCGCAATCTGACAGGCGGCATCGTGGCCCTGCACCGGGGCGTCAAGGATTCCGGTTCGTTCCCGGTAGCAACAGGCTGAGCACTCGAGCCAAGCCATAAGTGCAGGGGGTTCCTGCTGGAATAGAGCCGTCCGATGTCGCCAGGAGGCGGGCACTCCGTTGCACCGTATCGACGCGTGGCGCCCGGCCCCCTTTGGTGAGGGCCGGGCACCGTGGGTTGGTGTGGGGGTGTCAGACAGCCGACCAGCCGTTGTCGACGGGCAGGACGACACCGTTGATGTTGCTCGCGGCGTCGGAGGCCAGGAACACGATGGCCGCGGCGATCTCGTCCGGCGACGCACCGCGGCCGACGTTCTCCCGGTAGCGCTGGATGGCCGCCGCCCCGTCCGCGTCCACGGTGATGGAGTCCATGACGTTGGTCAGGGTGCCGCCGGGAGCGACGGCGTTGACGCGGACGCCCCGGTCCCGGTACATGACCGCGGTCGACCTGGTCAGCCCCAGCAGGCCGTGTTTGGAGACGGTGTAGGCGGTACCGGCGGCACTGCCGCGCAGGGCGGCAGCGGACGCCGTGTTGACGATGGCGCCTCGGCCGCCGGCCGTCAGGTAGGGCAGGGCGGCGCGGGTCAGAAGGAATGGGGCGGTGAGGTTGATGCGGATGACCCGTTCCCATTCCGCGTCGCTCACGTCGCCGGTGGCGGTCATGCTGTCCATGATCCCGGCGTTGTTCACCAGTACGGTGAGGTCACCGAGGGAGTCGACGGCGGTGGTGATCACCTCGTCGACGGCGTCTTGGTCGCTCAGGTCGCCGACGACCGCGAGTGCGGTGCCGCCGCCCGCCTCGATCTCCTTGACGACGTCCGCGGCGCCGGTGGCGTTGATGTCGGCGACGAGGACCTTCGCACCGAGGCGCGCGAACTGCAGCGCGGCGGCACGTCCGATACCCGACCCGGCGCCGGTGACGATGACCCCGCGTCTCTCGAAGTCGATGGTGCTGTTCATGCTGGGACTCCTTCCAGTGGGGCCACGGCCTGGCGCCAGGGGGTGCGGGCGGCGATGGCCTGCTGCCAGGGGCGGATCGCCTTGGGCGGCATGCCGACGGACAGGACGCCGGTGAGCCGGTCGCCGGTGCGGTAGACGGCGGTGAACTTCCGTTCCGCAAGGCTGCCTTCGGCGATCCGCACCTCGTCGTGCCCACGCAGGTAACCGTAGGCGCGGATCTTCATGTCGTACTGGTCCGACCAGAAATAGGGGACGGGTCCGAAGGGCCGCCCCGCGCCGAGGAGGTTGCGGGCGGCGGCCATGCCCTGCTCGGCGGCGTGGGTGCGGTGCTCGATCCGCATCGAGGTGCCGAACAGCGGGTTGTGCCAGCGGGTCAGGTCACCCGCGCCGTAGACCCCGGGGGCGGCGGCGCAGAACTCGTCGCAGACCAGCCCGTCGTCGAGGGCGAGGCCGCTGCCGGTGAGCCACTCGGTGTTCGGCCGGGAGCCGACGGCCACCAGGACGGAGTCGGCCTCGACGAGGCTGCCGTCGGCCAGTCGTACGCCGTCGGGGACGACCTCGGACACGCCGGTCCCGGTGCGCAGGTCGACGCCGTGGTCGAGGTGGGCTTGGGCGAGGACGCGGCCGACGTCCTCGCCGACCGCGTGGGCCAGCGGGACCGGGGCGGGTTCGAGGAGGGTGACGCGGGTGCCCAGGCCGGCCGCCACGGCGGCGGCCTCGGCACCCAGGAATCCGGCGCCGACGACGACCAGGCTGCGCCCGGGGCCGAGGCGGTCCTTGAGGGCGAGGGCGTCGTCCAGGGTGCGCAGGGTGTGGGCCGCGGTGCCGGGCAACTGCCGGGGACGGACTCCGGTGGCCACGATCAGGCCGTCGTACGACACCTCGCTGCCGTCGGACAGCAGCACCGTCCGGGCCGCGATGTCCGCTCCGATGGCCTCGGTGCCGTACCGGGCGTCGAGGTTGAGGGCGTCGAGATCGGCCTCCGTGCGCAGGGGCAGTTTGTCGGGGGCCCAGGCGCCGGAGAGGATCTCCTTCGACAGCGGTGGGCGGTCGTAGGGTGCGGTGGGTTCGTCGCCGATGAGGGTGATGGTGCCGGTGTGGCCCTCCCGGCGCAGCGTCTCGGCGGCGGCGAGGCCGGCCGCGGAGGCGCCGACGATGGCGACGCGGTCGGGTATGCCGGTCACGACTCCACCAGCCGGATGGCCGCGGCGGGACACACGGTCGCGGACTCGCGGACGGCGTCGTGGAGTTCGGCGGGCGGGGTCTCGTCGAGGAGGACGACGATGCCGTCCTCGTCCCGCTGGTCGAAGACGTCGGGGGCGATCAGCACACACTGGCCCGAGGCGACACACTTGGGGACGTCGACTTCTACACGCATGACGTTCTTCCTGATCTTCGTGGGGGGAACGGGGGCTTTCGCCTACCAGGTGACGGGGAGTTCGAGGACGCCGTAGACGGAGGTGTTCTGCTTGAACGCGATCTCCTCCGGCGGTACGGCGATCTTCAGATCGGGCAGGCGGCGGAAGAGTTCCGGCATCACGATCTGGAGTTCGGCGCGGGCCAGGGGCTGGCCGAGGCACTGGTGGATGCCGTATCCGAAGGCGAGGTGCTGGCGGGCGTTGGCGCGGGCCAGGTCGAGGTCGTCGGCGGCGGTGTAGAACTCCGGATCCCGGTTGGCGACGCTGAGGGAGATGATCACGCCGTCGCCCTTGGGGATGGTGACGTCGCCGACGGTGACGTCCTCCAGGGCGGTGCGGCGCAGCCCGAAGTGCACGACGCTGAGGTAGCGCAGCAGTTCCTCCACCGAGGCCGTCGCCTGCTCGGGCCCGCCCAGCAGATAGGGGATCTGGTCGGGGTTCTGCAGCAGGGTGATCGTGCTCAGCGCGATCATGTTCGCGGTCGTCTCGTGGCCGGCGAACAGCAGGAAGGAGCCCAGGTCGGCGGCGTCCTGGTCGCTGATGATCCCCTCGTCGGCCTGGGCGGCGAGCCGGGTGAGCACATCGTCGCCGGGGGTGGCGCGCTTGGCCCGTACGAGTTCCACCAGGTACTCGCCGAGGGTGGTGATGGCCCGAGCGGCCTCCTCTCCGGTCGCCTTCACGTTGACGATGATTCCCGACTGCTCCTGGAAGAACCCGTGGTCCTCGTAGGGCACGCCCAGCAGCTCGCAGATCACCAGGGACGGCAGCGGAAGCGAGAAGTGCTCCACGAAGTCGACGGGACCGTTGTGCTTGGTCATGTCGGTGAGGAGTTCCTCGGTCAGGCGGGCGATGCCCGGACGCAGCGCGTTGACGCGCTTGACCATGAACTCCCGGGTCAGGGTGCGGCGCATCGTCGCGTGGATGGGGTCGTCGTACCCCTGGAAGAAGCCGAGCGGACCTCGCGGCTGGCCTTCCCTGACGATGGGCGCGTTCGGGAGCGTGATGTCGGTGCTGAAGGCCGGGCTGCCCAGCACCGTACGGGCGTCCTCCCACCGGGTCACCAGCCAGGGGTGGCGCCGGCCGTCGTGCAGGGAGACACGCGTGATGGGCTGTTCCTCGCGCAGCCGGGTGTGGAGGGGCGGCGGGTCGAGGGGCGCGTCCTTCGAGTGGGCGAGGGTGTACGCGGGACTGGACGAAGTCGCAGGCATAGCTGCTCCTGTCTGCTCACCTAACAGTGTTACGTGATTGCCTGAGGAGACTAACACCGTAAGGTGATGGGGAGTTGGGCGGAGGTGCCGGTCGTCGCGGTTATGGCCGAAAATTGCAGCGCGGGGCGAGCGGCTGTGGGGGAAGAGAAGGAGCGGTTGTGGAAGGGCACAGACAGGGGCAGGGCCGGCGAGTCAGTAACGCGTGGGGGGAAGGGGAGCGTCTGCGGCAGGAGATCCTGGACGCCGCGACCCGCATCCTGGAGGAGACCGGAAGGGAGAACGCGCTGTCCCTGCGGGGTGTCGCCCGGGAGGTGGGCATCGCCGCTCCCAGCGTCTACCTGCATTTCAAGGACAAGGCCGAACTGGTCTGGACCGTGCTCGCGGACGCCTACCGCGGGCTGGCCGCGGACATGGCCGGGGCAGGGGAGGCGGCGGCCAAGGGCGGTGCGGGTCCATGGGAGCGGATGTTCGCCACCGTCGCTGCGTATCGCCGGTTCGCCGTCGACAAGCCCCGCCGGTACCGGCTGATGTTCAGCCTGGAGTACGAGCCAACGGGTCGCATGGCATCGGACCACCCCAGGGGCACCGTGTACCAGGCATGGATCGAGGCCGTGGATACCTACCTGATGGCGGTGGCCCCCGAGCGTCGCGCGGAGGCCCAGGTGCTGGGCATTCACCTGTGGACAGCCGTGCACGGCCAACTCGTCCTGTGGCGGACCCTGCCGCATCCCCAGGCCGGCAGCGAAGCGCGACTGGTCGAACTGGAGCGTTCGATACTCAACCGCCTGCTCCCCGGACCCGCGGACGGTGCTTAGCCGAGCCTGGCGCGGGGTGGTGGTCCCCGTCGTCGCGCACGGCTGGTGCCTGTTGCTTGCCGTGCTGTGGCGGTCAGGGGTGGGCGACGGGACTCCCTCGGCAGTTGTGGCCTCGTTGCCCGTGGCGTGGACTGACGGGCCTTGTGCCAGGTGAGCCACTGGGCCGCGGGCACGTGAACGATCCTGGCACGCCTCCGCCGCCGATCCGGTGGCGGAGGTCGGTGCGGTGCTGCCGACTCCGCCAGGCATCGAAACTCGACATGGCGCGTTGTCGGGGCGTGCTGGGCTCGACCAGACGCCCCAGCGACCGTGTCGAGTTGACGGACGTGCCCAGGCCGGAACACCCGCAGGAGCGTCCCGACGTCGTGGACGCCCGCATTCCGTCGAAGGCAGTGTCGTCCACTGGAGAGAGCCGCATACGCCGGATGCCCTTGGTGGCGGCGGGAATCGCAGTCCTGAACGGCTGCGGCTCTCCTGTCACGCAAGGACATCTCGGCGTTGTGGCACGCTCGCTCGGCCGGCCGCATGTCGCGGTGTGTCCGGGCTTACGGCTGGTGTCCCAGCTTCACGGTCATGTTCGGGTGGCGCTTGCTCAGCGCCTTCAGCTTGAGCAGGCTGTCGATGCTGGGCTGGCGCTCGGCCAGGAAGGTGCCGGGCTCGACGTCGTTCTCCCAGCCCCAGCGCGTGTGGGACACGTCGCCGGTCAGGAGCTCGGGGCCCGCCGGGGTGCGGGCGACGAAGGAGAGGTGTCCCGTGGTGTGCCCCGGGGTCAGGATCGCGAAGAACGAGCCGTCGCCGAAGACGTCGTTCACCCCTTCGAACCTGCCGTCCGGGTCCTTGGCGAACTGGAGCTCCTGCAGCGGAGGCCTTCCCTCCAGGAGGTTATTGGTCGTTCCCTGGGCGAACAGGTTCAGGAAGAGCTGTGCCTCGGCCTCGTCGGCGCCCGTGTAGATCGGGACGTCCTTGGGGATGTCGGGCAGTCCGGAGACGTGGTCGAGGTGGAGATGGGTCATGAAGACCCCCGCCAGAGCTCCCTCCGCCTGGATTATCTCCGCGGTGCTCTCCTGGGCCTTCATCTTGTCGATGGCCTGGAACTTCCTCAGCACCCAGCCCACCCCCTCGCCGGCGGGATCCTTCACGAACTTCCGGGAGACACCCGTGTCCACCAGGAAGACGCCGTGCGCAGGATGCCGTACGACGTGGGCGTAGATCTTGATCGCCTCCGGCCCGTCCTTCAGGCCCGCCTGAACGGCCTTGGGGTGCTTGATGTTGACCACCCCGGACAGGGGCACCTCCCAGTCCGCGGCGACCGTCCTGATCTCGACCGGACCCGGCTGATCGATCAGGTCCTCCATGACCGCCGAACCGACCGGCGTCCCAAGCCCCGCCCGCGTCACCCGATGAGTCGTGGCCTTGAAAGTGAAGGGTTTCATGTGTCCTCCATCTAGTTATAGCCTGAACCGTTCTTCTCATAAATATCATAGCCAGAAGTAGATGGCCAGCCCCGGCCCGCGGTCGATGTCGGTGTCATGTGGAGCTGCGTACCGGAAGCCGAAACAGGCCGGTGCGCGAGCTGGACGCGCGAGCCGCGCGCGGCAGCGCGAGCGGGTAGGCACGCGCGGTCTCGTCATCGGGTCGGTCTCCGTGCCGCACGAGCTGAAGCACGCCGGCTGAAGCACGCCGGCTGAAGCACGTCGAGCGATGATCTGGGAGGGTGCCGTCCGCTCGGATGGCCTGCAAACCGTCGCACTCCCTCGCCGCATCAACTGACTCGACGAGAGTCGGCAACTGCGCAGGCGCGAAGCGCTGAGCGCGATCACCGTCCCGACGCCGACGAGTGGGGGTTCGACGCGCACCCGACGGCAGTCAGGTCGTCCGGGCACAGGCATGTGCCGAGCGGTTGGACCGGAGACCTCACGGACGTGATGGAGCGCTGCCATCCGGGGCCCGTCGCACCCCGAGCGGTCCCGGCGCCTTGATCGGATGCATCACCCGGCGGGACGCCGTCACCGGGCGGGCGCGGCGTGTCCGGTCACGACGGGGAGAAGGCGCCGTGCGGCGACTGCGGTAGCCGTGACCGCCGTGCCGGTCCGGCTCAACTGAACACTGTGCTCACGGCGTTCAGCATCAGGAAAGCGGCTTCTCTGTTTCCTTTGTCACTTCGATCGGCACGAGTGACCCATGTGAAAGATGCAAATTTGGATTAGTGTGCGGTCATGAAGACACGGAGGCGACTCTCCGACCTCGTACATCTCGTCCGGGCGCCTGCCGCGCTGAGCGTCCCTGGCGATGTCCTCGCCGGAGCGGCGGCCGCGGGCGGCCCCCTGAACTTCCGAACCTTCGGTGTGGTGGGTTCGTCCGTCTGCCTCTACTGGGCGGGGATGGCCCTCAACGACTACGCCGACGCCACGATCGACGCCGTGGAGCGCCCCGAGCGGCCGGTGCCGTCGGGCCGGGTGCCCCGTCGCACCGCACTCGCCGTCGCGGGCGGTCTGACCGCGGCCGGTCTGGGACTCGCGGCCGTCACCGGAGGGCGCCGCAGCCTGCTGGGTGCCGTGCCTCTGGCGGGGCTGGTGTGGGCGTACGACCTGGGGCTCAAGGGTACTTCGGCGGGCCCGGCGGCCATGGCGGGCGCACGCGCCGTGGACGTTCTCGCGGGCGCGCTGGCGGCGGACCCCGGCGGGCGGGCCGGCAGCGTCCTGCGGAAGGGCGCGGGCCCGGCGGCGCTGGTCGGAGCGCACACGTACACGCTCATGGCCCTGAGCCGCCACGAGATGCACGGAGCACCGGCCCGGTTGCCGGCCGCGACCCTGGCCGCCTCCACTGCCACGGCTGTCGCGGCGGTCGTTCCGGTTCTGAGCAGGGCCGCCCGTGACATGCGGCGTTCCGGAACCGGGCTCACCGGCCAAGCCGCCCCGCGCCGGGCGGTCGCAGGCGCCGACGCCGCCCGGTCCACCGCCCTCGTCACCGTCGGCGCCGCCCTCGCCTACCTCGGCACCTACGGAAGCGCCCAGCTCAAAGCCGTACGCAAGCCCTCCGGGGAGAACGTACGGAAAGCCGTCGGCTCCGGAATCCTCGCTCTCATGCCGCTGCAGGCGGCGCTCACCGCACGAGCCGGGGCACCGGTCGCCGCCGCGGTCCTCGGCGTCGGCCACCCCCTCGCGCGACGGCTCGCCCGGCGCATATCCCCCACCTGAACGCTGTGTGAGGTACCACCAGCATGGAACCACCCCCCACGCCCCTGAAGTTCGGATACGGCACCAACGGCTTCACCCACCACCGGCTCGACGCGGCCCTCGGCATCCTCGCCGACCTCGGTTACGACGGCGTCGCCCTCACTCTCGACCACGTCCACCTCGACCCGTATGCCGAAGACCTGTCCCAGCGCCTCACCGCCCTGGCCCGCTCCCTCAACCGCTACGGCCTGGACGTCACGGTGGAGACCGGCGCGCCCTATCTCCTCGACCCCCGGGGCAAACACCTCCCGACGCTGATGGCGCAGACGGACGGGCGGAGAACCGACCTGCTGCACCGCGCCGTTCGGATCGCCGCCGACATCGGGTCTCCCACCGTGCACCTGTGCAGCGGCCCGGCGCCGGACGGGCTGTCGGAGGCGGACGCCTTCAAACGGCTGACGGACGGACTCGCGACGGTGCTCGAGACAGCGGAGCGGTACGGAGTGGCGCTCGCCTTCGAACCGGAGCCGTACATGCTCGTCGACACCGTCGCGCGGTGTCTGCGTCTGGCAGAACTCCTTGGCGGGCACGAGCTGTTCGGCATCACCCTGGACATCGGGCACGCCCACTGCGTGGAGGAGCGGCCCGTACTGGAGTGCGTCCGGCTGGCGGCGCCGCGCCTGCTGAACGTACAGATAGAGGACATGCGGCGCGGCATCCACCAGCACCTCGAATTCGGCGCCGGCGAGATCGACTTCCCACCGGTGCTCGCGGAACTGCGCACCCTCGGGCACCGCGGGCTGGTCTCCGTGGAGATCCAGGGCGGTGCGCTGGACGCTCCCGAGGTCGCCCGGCGCTCCATCGAATTCCTCCGCGCCGCAGTGGCATAACCCCTTCCTGTCCCACTCCTCCCGCCCCACCGGAGGCTCGGCCGTCATGCCCACCGCCCCCCTCCTTCCGCCGACGACACCCCCCGACCCGCGATCCCATCTGACCCCGACCGCCCGCATCTGGCTGGACGCGTCGGCCGCCCGGATCGCCGACCGGCCCACCGCGATTCGGGCCCTGTTCCCCGCGGCCCGAAGATGCTGCGGACAAGCTTCTCTCGACGAGCACTGGACGACGGACGAGGCGGTGCGCGCCGCCCTGCTCACCGCACTTCCGCTGCGCGGCCAAGCCCTCGCCGACGAGGTGGCAGGCCTGTACCGGCACGGGGATCCGGCCGAACAGCGCGCGATCCTGCGCTCGTTGCAGCTGCTCCCCGCTGCCGATCAGGACCCGTTCCGCGACCTCGCCCTCACTCTGATCCGCGAGGCCCTGCGCGGCAACGACACCAGCGTCGTCGAGGCCGCCCTCGGCCCGTACACCGCGGCTCACCTGCCGACCGACGAGTTCCGCCAGGCCGTCCTCAAGTGCGTCTTCGTCGACATCCCGCTCTCGCGCGTGACCGGACTCGACCGGCGCGCCGACGAGGAACTGGCCCGCATGCTGGCCGACTTCGCGCACGAACGGATCGCCGCCGGCCGGGAAGTGCCGCAGGACGTCTGGCCGCTGGTCCGCCCCCACCACGACATCGCGGACACCCTGGCCGCCCGGGCCCGCGCCCTTGCACCCACTCGCCCCGAGGCCGCCACCCGCGCCCTGGCCGCCCTCGGGGCGGCCGTACCACAGGAAGAGTCCTGACCGTGCGCATCTTCGACCCCCACATCCACATGACGTCCCGCACCACCGACGACTACGAGGCCATGCACGCCGCCGGAGTGCGCGCCGTGGTCGAGCCCGCCTTCTGGCTGGGCCAGCCCCGAACCTCGCCCGAGAGCTTCTACGACTACTTCGACGCGCTGCTCGGTTGGGAGCCTTACCGCGCCGCCCAGTTCGGCATCCAGCACTTCTGCACGATCGCGCTCAACCCCAAGGAGGCCAACGATCCGCGGTGCGCCCCCGTGCTGGACGAGCTCGACCGCTATCTCGCCAAGGACCGGGTCGTCGCGGTCGGCGAGATCGGCTACGACTCGATGACCCCCGAAGAGGACGAGGCCCTGGCCCGGCAGCTCCAACTCGCCATCGATCACGGCCTGCCGGCCCTGGTGCACACCCCGCACCGCGACAAGGCGGCCGGCACCCGCCGCACCCTGGACGTGGTCCGGGAGTCGGGCATCGCCCCCGAACTCGTCCTGCTCGACCACCTCAACGAGCTCACCGTGCGCATGGCCCTCGACAGCGGCTGCTGGGCCGGGTTCTCGATCTACCCGAAGACCAAGATGAGTGAGGACCGCATGGTCGAGATCCTCAAGGAGCACGGCACCGAGCGGATACTGGTCAACTCGGCCGCCGACTGGGGCCGTTCGGACCCGCTCAAGACCCGCGGAACAGCTGACGCGATGCTCGCCGCCGGCTTCGACGAGGACACGGTGGACCGGGTCATGTGGCGCAACCCGGTCGCCTTCTACGGACAGAGCGGCCGCCTCGACCTCGACGAGCCCAAGCCGGACGACGCCTCGACCTTCCAGGGCAACTCCATCCGCCGCGGGGGAGAGTGAGCCGCCCATGCGCTTCCGGCACCAGGACGGCACCGTCGTCCACCTCGGCTACTGCAGCAACGTCCACCAGGCGGAGGACCTGGACGGCGTCCTGGCCCAACTCGCCCAGTACGCCGAGCCCGTGTGCGAGCGGCTGGGCGTTAACCGGCTGGGCGTGGGCCTGTGGCTCGCGCGTGACGCGGTGTCCGAACTCGTCGCGGACGCAGGCGAATTGGCGCGACTGAAGACCGAACTCGCCGCCCGTGGCCTGGAGACCGTCACCCTCAACGCCTTCCCCTACGCCGGTTTCCATCGCGACGTCGTCAAGAAGGACGTCTACCTCCCCGACTGGGCGGAGGAGGCCCGGCTGCGGTACACCCTGGACTGCGCCCAGGTGCTCGCCGCACTGCTGCCGGACGACGCCGAGCGGGGGAGCGTCTCGACGTTGCCGCTGGCCTGGCGGGAGCCCTGGCCGGCGGAGCGCGCGGGAGCTGCCCGGCGCGCCCTGGACCGGCTGGCCGACGGGCTCGCCGCCATCGAGGCGGGCACCGGCTGCCGTATCAGGGTCGGCTTCGAGCCGGAGCCCGGCTGCGTCGTCGAGACCACCGCTCAGGCGGTACGGGAACTGGGCGGCCTCGACCCGGAACGGCTCGGCGTCTGTCTGGACGCCTGCCACCTCGCCGTCCAGTTCGAGGAACCGGCCGCAGCCCTGAACCGGCTGTCGGAGGCCGGCATCCCCGTGGTGAAGCTCCAGGCCTCGTGCGCCGTGGAGGCGGCCGACCCCGCTGATCCCGCGGCCCGGGCGGCTCTGCGCAGACTCGCCGAGCCCCGCTTCCTGCACCAGACCCGGACCTGGCACCTGGGGGACGTGTCCGGCACGGACGACCTCGGCCACGCCCTGGACGGCGGGCTGCCCACGACCTCCGGACCGTGGCGGACCCACTTCCACGCTCCTCTGCATGCAGACCCCGAGCCACCCCTGCGTACGACGGCCGCCCACCTCGCCGACGCACTCGCCGGACTCCTCGGCGGACCGGCTGCCCACTGCGACCACATTGAGGTCGAGACCTACACCTGGTCCGTCCTCCCCGACCCCCCCACCGACCTCCCCGGCGGCATCGCCGCCGAACTCGCCTGGGCCCGCGACCGGTTGACCGGACTCGGCCTCAAGGAGGAGCCGTCATGAAACGCCTCGTGGTCCTCGACATCGTGGGCCTGACCCCGAATCTGCTGCGGCACATGCCTGCCGTCGCCGCCCTCGGTGAGCGTGGCTCCCGGGCCCGTATCCACACCGTGCTGCCTGCCGTGACCTGCACGGTCCAGTCGACTCTCCTCACCGGTGAACTCCCTCGCGTACACGGCGTGGTGGGCAACGGCTGGTACTTCCGGGATGTGGGCGACGTACTGCTGTGGCGGCAGCACAACGCCCTGGTGGGTGGCGAGAAGATCTGGGAGACGGCACGCAAGGCCGTCCCCGGGTACACGGTCGCCAACGTCTGCTGGTGGTATGCCATGGGCGCCGACGTCGACTGGACCGTCACCCCGCGCCCCATCTACTACTCCGACGGTGCCAAGGAACCCGACTGCTACACCTGGCCACCGTCCCTGCACGACGAACTCACCGAGCGCCTCGGCCCGTTCCCCCTGTTCACCTACTGGGGACCGAACGCCGGCCTGCCCTCCACCCAGTGGATCCTCGGCGCCGCCCGCCAGATCTTCGACGAGAAACAGCCCGACCTCACCCTCGTCTACGTCCCCCACCTCGACTACGAGCCCCAGCGCACCGGCCCCACCTCACCCGAGACCATCCGCGCCGCCCGCCGACTCGACGACGCCCTGCGCCCGTTGATCGACCACTTCCAGCGCGCCGGCGCCACCGTCGTGGCGCTCAGCGAGTACGGCATCGCCCCCGCGTCCCGCCCCGTCGACATCAACCGCGCCCTGCGCCGGGCCGGTCTGCTGGAGGTGCACACCCAGGACGGCATGGAGTACCTCGACCCCTGGACCTCCCGTGGCTTCGCCGTCGCCGACCACCAGATCGCCCACGTGTACGTGAAGGACCCGGACGATGTCGACGGGGTCGCCAAGCTCCTCGGCGACCTCGAGGGCGTGGCACAGGTCCTGGACGCGGACGGCAAGACCGCCCACGGCCTCGACCACGAGCGCTCGGGCGAACTCGTCGCACTGGCCGACCCCGACGCCTGGTTCACGTACTACTACTGGCTCGACGACGCCCGCGCCCCCGACTTCGCCCGCCAGGTCGAGATCCACCGCAAACCCGGCTACGACCCGGCCGAGTTGCTCTACGACGACACCGTCCCGGCGGTGAGACTGCGCGCCGTCGGCTCGGTGGTGCGCAAGAAGGCGGGCTTCCGCTACCGCATCCGCACGGTCCCGCTGGACCCCTCCGGCGTGCGCGGAAGCCACGGCCGACTGCCCGACGACCCCGACCACGCCCCCGTACTCCTGTGTTCCGAACCGGAGTTGGGTCAGGATACCTACGCGGCCACCGAGGTGAAGGCGCTGCTCCTGCGGCTGGCAGACATCTGACTCCATCCGACCCCTGCCGCCCACCTTTCACGTTTTCCCTCCTTCGATCATCAAGGAATACAGATGTCAATCCCCCTCAATGACACCGTTCTGCGTAACGCCCGTCCCGACATCGCGGCCTGGCTCGCCGCCTTCGTGGAGCGGCACGGCGGCTTCGTCGGTTCTGTGCATCTCGCCGGACTCGCGGGAGAGGGTGAGATCGCCCTCGTCGCGGCGCACAACCTGCCGCCCGCGGTGCAGAACGGCACCTCCGTCATCCCCTTCGGCAAGGGCATGGCCGGAACCGCCGCACACCGCCGAGAGGCCGTCGCCGTCGACGACTTCCAGAACGACACCACTGGCGTCGCGGTCAAGGCGGGCCGCGTCGCCGGGTCGCGGGGCTCTCTCACGCTGCCCGTCTTCGACCCGGACGACGAGACGCGGGTGCTCGCCGTGGTCGGGCTCGGCTTCGACGAGGTACGCGCGTTCACCGACGACGAGATCGGGGCGTTCAACAAGGACGCGGCCACGGTTCTCGAAGTGCGGCATCGCGGGTCCGAGCCGTCAGAGGGTGCGTAGCGAATGTGACCACAATCAGGCTGGTGCCCCGCGGCGGGCACCATCACCGGGCACCATGTGGTTGGCTGCCTCTCGACATGTCCGGCGCGTGCTGGTCAAGTGCTGACCCGCTGGCTGATGCGGTGCGTTTTCGCAGGTGAGAGCTTTGTGGCCAACGTTCGGTTCGATATGTGGGCCACAGGTCAGCATGGACCTGGCGAGCTAAACGAAAATGCAGGTCGGGCGGGGCCGATTCGATTCCGGGGCGGCCCCGCCGGTTTACCTGCAACTGGATTCCGGGAGCTTTGGAGTGCAGCAGATGGTCGGCTTCCATGCCGCTTCACGTGGGCCGACGGTAGATCGTGCTCGCGGCGGATGTACGCGACTGGACGCGTCTCGACGCCCCGCCATGGACGAGTGTCTGACGACCTGACCCGAGAGCGCCGCTTCCAGTCGAGTGCGCCGCTCCGAACCACGTCCACTGCTCCGTGCGAGTGGCACACTGCTCCCGTGAGCACCGCGCAGGGTGTCCGCGCGCGAGCCAGGATGGAAATCACCACGGCGTGCCGCAGCCCCCACACTCGCCTCTCACCCGGAGGACGTCCCAAAGGGGGACGGAGCCTCCGTATGGCCCTGGCACTGAATGGCCACGGCGCCGGACGCCGTACAACGACACGGAAGCCGAAGCGACAACGACACCTGTCACCGGCCCCAGGTCGGTTGAACCGCGGAACACCGAACAGCCCCCACCGGAGACACAAACACGGTGGTCCAGGTAGCGGATACGGGACCTGAGGAACGAACACCGCCTCGATCCACATAGGCAGGACCGAGCTCCGCCAGGGGGCTTGCGGGCTCGGGCACAGGGTTACCGAGGTCGGCTCGGCCGTAGGCAGCGTTCGCATCGACGGCCATGTCGTCGTCACCCCGCCGGCTCGGAGACCTACGGCATCATCGGCAACGACGGCGCCGATCCGTCCGGGACCATGTCCGGCAGCCCACCTCCCGGTCCGTCCAGCAGTGCCACGGCGATGGAGCGGATGCCCTGGCACAGCCTTCCAGGCCGACGCGCACCGTCGAGCCCTCCAAGAGGAATGAGAAGTGCTCGACCGGCGCCTGCGACTCACCCGCATTCGGCGGGCCGCTGCACTGGTCTCGTCTCGTCCCCTGGCCGTGGCGAAGTATCCGGCCTCCCCCCGGGGCACAACGGTCACCAGGGGCTACGGCTTGAGCGGCGCGCCGGCGGCGGCCGGCAGGATAAGCAGAAGCGGCTTGGTCAGGATGGCCATCTCGAGCGGCGTTCGCGGGCATCCGCGCTGCAGCCAGTCGGCGGCCACGCCCAGGAGAGCACCGGCCGCGAACGCCGCAGGGACGTCGTGCGGGATGTCGGACGGGTCGGCCGCGTCCGACGGCGGCACGTCGTCCGTCGCGCCAAGGTACCCGGAGGAGTGTGCGGCCGCCGTGGTGCGCAGGCGTACGTGCTCGATGACACGGGCACTTCCCGTCGGCCCCAACAGACTGCGGTACAGGCCCGCATGCTCAACGAGATGGGTGAAGAAGGCCGTCAGTACGGGGTCCGGGGCCACCGAATCCGACAGGTTCGCCCGGGCGAGGTCGAGTGAGACGACCAACCCGATCAGCTCGTCAATCATCGAGGTGCAGGCAGCCTCAGCGAGTTCGTGCACGTCCTGATAGTGGGCGTAGAACGTTGAACGGTTCACGTCGGCCCGGTCGACCACGTCGGCAACGCTGATCTGCGAGAGATCCCGCTCCTCGACAAGACCGATCAGGGCGCTCTGCAGAGCCGCCCGGCTGCGCCGCACACGTCGATCGCCCGGCGCGGCACCGCCGCTCTTGATCATGGCCATGTTCGCCAGCCTAGCCCCTGACACCCACAATGCCAACAGCTGCCGATTTTCCACTAGTCGTTGGTAATCCAACACCTGCTGGTTATAGTCGCCTGGAACCGTCACCACCAGAGAGGGAGAGGGACATGCGAGGACTGCAGGGCAAGAGGATCGTCATAGCCGGGGGTGCAACCGGAATCGGCGCGGCCACGGCCGAGCGGCTCACGGAGGAAGGCGCCTCGGTCGTCATCGGCGACAGGAACTTCGATGGTGCGCAGGCCACGGCCAAGCGCCTGACCGACGCCGGCGCTACCGCGCTCGCCGTCGAATTCGACCTCGCCGACGAGGGCTCGATCCAGCAGCTCATCGACACCACCGTCACCGAACTCGGCGGAGTCGACGGGCTGTACAATGTCGGCGCCGACCTCTCCCCCCAGAACCTCGGTCGGGACCTGAACCTGCTGGAGATGGACCTGGCCGTATGGCGCCGCACCTTCGAGGTGAACCTGTTCGGCTACGCCCTCGCCTGCCGTGCGGTCATCCCCTACTTCCTGGCCCAGGGCGGCGGCGCAATCGTCAACACCTCGTCGGGCACCGCCTGGATGGGCGAGCCCGTGCGTCCCGCCTACGGGTCGTCCAAGGCTGCCGTCAACGCGTTGACCCGGCACATCGCCACCACCTGGGGCAAGCAGGGCGTCCGCTGCAACACCCTCGCACCCGGTATCACCTTGAGCGAGACCGCGGAACGACAGGCGCCCGAGGAGCTGAAGGCCACGGTCCTGGGGATGGTCCTCGGTCCGCGGCTGGGCAGGCCCTCCGATCTGGCCGGCGCCGCCGCCTTCCTGCTGTCCGCGGACGCGGAGTGGATCAACGGTCAGGCCTGGTCGGTCGACGGCGGCATGACCACCCGCGGCTGAGCCACCGCGCGAAGCATCCGAACCACCGCTTCCGGTCAACCGGAAGCGGTGCCACTCATCTGGAAGCAGGCGACTGGACCGCAGCTGGCGCCTGGCACCGCGGCCCCTTCTCCCCGTTCCTCGCTGATTACCCGCCCAATCCGCAGGACCACTCCGCCTTGACGCTCAGCCGCCTGCCACGGATCACGCCATAAATGGCAAAATGATACAAACCAGCAACGCCGAGTTCCGGAGTCACGGCTGGACATGCGCGCGTCAGCGCAGCGCAAGGTAGGCACCTGGACGAGAGCGAGATGAGCGCCATGGAGCAGTATCCCGTCGGCGACCCAGAACAGGGCCTCACCTCGAACGAGGCGGATGCGGCGTTCACGGCGCTCGCCACCGTCGACCAACGCGGCATCGTGACGGGATGGAACACCGGATTCGAACAACTGCTCGGCTACTTGCCGGTAGAGATCCTGGGTCGGCCGGCGGTCTCACTTCTCGCCGACGAGCCTGCGGCGAGCGCTCTCCCGCTCTTTTCAGAGCTGCCGAGGTGGCATGGCACATTGACTCTCCGGCACCGTGACGGCCACCGTCTGGAGGTCAGGGTCATAGCTCACCGCCGGGCGCTGGAGGGCGGGACCCACGACTGGGTCCTGGTCTCCGCCGTGGCCGGGACACAACCCAGCCCCGGGGACGACGCGCTCATGAGGCGGGGTTTGCTCGACTCCCCGTGCTGCCCGACGGCGCTGCTCGACACGAGTCTGCGCTACCGCCGGTGCAACCAGGCCGCCGAGGTGGCAATGGACCTGAGCGACGAGGACATGCGCGGGCTCCGGCTGAGGGACGTGATGCTGGGTGACCCCGTGGCCGAGGAGGTCGAGTGGCGGATGCTGAGGACCTTGGAGACCGGTGAGTCGCAGTACCTGGAGAGGCATGCGCGCGCCCCCGGCGAGACCCGGGACCACGCCTGGTCGATCCACCTCTTCCGCCTGGAGGACCAGGACGGCCGTGTCCTGGGCGTGGCCTCCACCTCGCACGACATGACGGAACAGTACTGGGCCCGCAAGCGTCTCCAGCTGATCGCGGAGGCCAGCACCCGTATCGGCAGCACGCTGGACGTGAGGCGGACGGCAGAGGAACTGGCGGCCGTGGCAGTGCCGGACCTCGCTGACTTCCTCTGCGTCGATCTGCTGACGTCCCTCGACGACCTACCCGAGCAGCCTCCGGGAGCGTTGAGGGCAGGCACCCCTCTCGCGCTGCGGCGCGTCGCCCACCGGTCCGTGTTTCCGGGCACCCCCGAGGCCGTCGTCGCCGTTGACGAGGTGGATCAGTACCCTGAGGGCTCCCCGTCGGCAGAGAGCCTGCGGTCAGGACATGCAGTGCTCTACCAGGTGACCGACCGAGCGATTCCCGACTGGTTGGCGAAAGACTCGCTCCGCAGCTCCCGGATCCGCGAGTTCGGCTTCCACTCGGCGATGGCCGTTCCCCTGACGGCGCGCGGCACCACCCTGGGCGTAGTCGTGTTCGCCCGCCATCGGCACCCCGACCCGTTCCAGCAGGACGATCTGGTGCTGGCCGAGGAGCTGGCGGCCCGGGCGGCGGTCTGTATCGACAACGCCCTGCGCTACACCCGCGAGCGCCGCACGGCCGTCACCCTGCAGCGCAGCCTGCTGCCGCAGAGTCTGCCCGAGCAGGCCGCCGTGGAGGTCGCATCCCGGTACCTCCCAGCCGGGGCGCGGGCCGGGGTGGGCGGAGACTGGTTCGACGTGATCCCGTTGTCCGGGGCCCGGGTGGCACTGGTCGTGGGAGACGTCGTGGGTCACGGTATCCATGCCTCCGCGACCATGGGCCGGCTGCGGACCGCCGTGCGCACCCTCGCCGATATCGATCTGCCTCCCGACGAGCTGCTCACCCATCTGGACGACCTGGTGGCGCGCCTGGCCACCGAGACGGACGGCGCGGTGGGCGTCCCCCCTCGTCATACGAAGACGGAAGCGTGGGGGACGGCCGACTCGGACGGGGAAGGCACCGGGGAAGGCACGGGGGATGTCGGAGCGACCTGTCTGTACGCCGTGTACGACCCGGTCTCCCGTCGTTGCACGCTTGCCCGGGCTGGGCATCCGCTGCCGGCCTTGGTGCGCCCGGACGGCACTGTGGAACTGCTCGACCTTCCGGCGGGACCCCCACTGGGCCTGGGCGGGCTGCCCTTCGAGTCGTTCGAGACCGAACTTCCGGAGGGAAGCCTGCTCGCTCTCTACACCGACGGCCTGATCGAGTCCCGCGACAGCGACCTCGACGAAGGCATCTCCCGGTTGTGCCAGGCCCTCAGCGGTCCCGCGGCCTCCCTGGAGACGCTGTGCGACACGGTCCTGGAAGCTCTGCTCCCGCGGCGGCCCGCGGACGACGTGGCCCTGCTCGTTGCCCGTAGCCGCGCGCTCGACGCCGACCATGTCGCCACCTGGGGTGTGACACCCCATCCGTCCGCCGTCGCCAAGGCGCGCAAGGACACCGTCGAGCAGTTGAAAGCGTGGGGCCAGACCGAGGCCGCCTTCGTCACCGAGCTGGTCGTCAGCGAATTGGTCACCAACGCAATCCGGTACGGCGAGCCGCCGATACAGCTACGTCTCATCCTCGACAGGAGCCTCATCTGTGAGGTCTCGGACGCCAGCAGTACCGCTCCCCACATGCGCCGCGCCCGCACCTACGACGAGGGCGGCCGGGGGCTTCTCCTGGTCGCTCAGCTGACCCAACGCTGGGGAACCCGCCAGAGCGCCGCGGGCAAGACGATCTGGGCGGAACAGGACGCGGATCTAGGTCTATGACCAGGCTTGTGCTCGCTGCTCGTCGGCCCAGGCTGTGCGGGTCACTGCCCTGCGGCTCCCTGGCACCCTGCCGACGCGGAAGCTCCGACTGGCCCGCAGTACCAGCCGGTTGCCGCACCGACGCCCCGCCGTTCCACCCGCTCGGACTCGTCCACGGTCGGCCCGCCCCGCTCCACGGCGTGCTGTCCCTCGCCGAGAGCCCGTTCGAGCGCGCCTCGGCGCGATCGGCTTCCCGGCGTCCGCCGGGTACGGGCGATCACCGAGCGGGCCGACCGCACGGGTTCGCCACTCGCCGCCAAGCGGCCCGACTCGCCCCGCGTCCCGCTACGGAAAGACCCACCCGGCCCCGTGCGCGAGTTGGGCGGCCGCGTGCCGGAAGAGCCGGTTATTGTCCTCCACGACTCCATTGAACTGGCTGCACACCTACAATCTCCACCGCGGACACACCGCGCTCAAGGGCAAGCCACCCGCCAGCCGCGTCCCCAACCTGACGGGTCAGTACACCTAGGGCGCGAGGTCTGCGGGGACGGGCGTACGCGCCAGGCCGCGCCGCTCGAACGCCTCACGCACGATGCCGATCAGCACGAAGGGCGACCCGAGCGGCCGGTCGGACGGTCGTGTCCGGCGCGGAGCCCCGGGCACCGGTGAGCCGTAGATCAGCGCGTATTCGTGCGGAATGCGCCAGCGCCCAGCGGCGCGCCGCCTCGCACACGGCGACCCAGCGCTCCGCCGGGGCGGCAGCGGCCTGCGCGGTCTCGGCGGCCTCGCCGAGGGAGTCGTAGGCGTCGATGATCAGTGCGGTGAGCAGGTCGTCGCGGCTGGAGAAGTAGCGGTAGAGCCCCGAGGAGACCATCCCGAGCTCGCGCGCGACCGCCCGCAGCGTCGGCTTGGCCGCGCCCTCGGCCGCGAGCTGTCTGCGGGCCTCGTCTTTGATGGCCGTGGTCCTGCTTCTTCATATCCGATAGGTCGCTCGGCGCAGTCGGCAGGCGTGCGAGTTTGGACGCCGGCGGCTTGAGGCGTTGGCTGCTGTAGCATAACCGGGGGATTCCCCGGTTAGGAGGCAGTGAACGATGGCACCCCGGCTACTGCGGGCCGACGCCCGCCGCAACTACGAACGACTCGTGGCAGCCGCCCGTGAGGCCGTTGCCGAGGAGGGTCCGAAGGTCGCGCTGGACGACATCGCCCGCCGCGCGGGTGTCGGCAACGCCACCCTCTACCGGCACTTCCCCACCCGCGACTCCCTGCTGGTCGAGGTGTACTCCGCCGACGTGGGCGCACTCAGTGCCGCGGCCCGTGAACTGCTGGAGACCACGAAGAACGGCCAGGCGCTCAGGGCCTGGCTGGTGGTCTTGGTCGAGTACCTCATCTGTCGCCAGGGCCTGGCTTCGGCCTCGCTCAACACCGTCGGGGAGAGGGAAGACCTCATTGGCAATTGGCACGAGCCGCTGGAGGCGGCCCTCTCGGAGCTGCTCACCGATGCTGCCGCGAACGGCACAGCCCGAGCGGACGTGAAACCCGCGGAACTGTTCATCATGGCCAACGCCATCGCGACCGCGGCTGAGTCGGCCGCAGATGCAGTCACTCGCATTCTTGACATCGCCTTCAATGGCGTCGCACCTCGCTGACGGGACTGAGGCGGACACGGCCCTGGGAGGAGCGCCCCGGTCGGGCCGACTCCCAGACGATGCCCGTCGTGCTGGTGTCGCCTGTGCATCACAGCACAGTAATGCCTTCCGTACGCTGGCCGAGGCGGTGTGGGTGCGGCACGGCGCGGCCGTGAGCCGGGTAATGGCGAATGCCCGCCCTTTGTGGCGAGGCCAAGGAGGCGGCCCGCGCCGGCCGCATTGCCGTGCGGAGGTATCTGCAGATGGAGAGGCATGGGCTGTTGGGCCGCGCAGAGCTGGTTCGGGCACTTTCGGACCGGTGACGTCCCAGCCGACACCGCGTACGTGCACACGGTTGAACCGTGGCTCTTCCAAGATTTCCGTGAAGCCGGTCATGTTTCCGTGCGCCGGTGACGCTCCGTCACGGGCGGCGGGATGCTCGGTCAGTGTGGGGAGTTGCTGAAGACGGTGTTTCCGCACCTTGGCGGGGTGCTGGTGGAGCAAGTGTCGGCAGAGGGCGGTCTGTTACGGATCGTGGCGAGTACGGCATCGGCGATCTCAGCGTCGTGCCCGGACTGCGAGGTTCTGTCGAGACGTCGGCACAGCGGCTACGAGCGCCGGCTCGCCGACGACGCAGTCGGAGGCCGGCGGGTGTCCATCACGTTGACCATCCGGCGCCTGTTCTGCGACAACCCAGGCTGCACGAGAGTGACGTTCGCCGAGCAGGTTGATGGGCTAACCGTGCGTTACGGTCGGCGGACTCCGCAGTTCACGGGCCTGTTGGGCGCGATCGCGGTGGCCTTGGCGGGCCGCGCCGGTGAACGCCTGGCGGCCCGGCTGCCGGCTCCGGTCAGCGACACCACTTTGCTAAGCCTGGCCATGGACCTGGCTGATCCGTACGCACAGACACCCCGGGTGCTCGGGGTCGATGAATTCGCTACCCGCAAGGGCCACAAGTACGGCACCGTGCTGGTCGACTGCGAGACCCACGCACCCATCGACCTGCTGGCCGACCGGGAGTCGGCGACGTTCGCGGCCTGGCTCACCGACCACCCCGGAGTGGAGATCATCTGCCGCGACCGCGGCGGCGCCTTCGCGGACGGCGCTCGCGCCGGCGCCCCCGACGCCGTCCAGGTCGCCGATTTGTGGCACCTCTGGCACAACCTCGCCGAGGCCGTGAAGTCCCTGGTCAGCAAGCACAGTTCCTGCCTTCGCGAACCGGCACCCGCCCCGGAGTCACCCCCTGAAGTCCTACACCCGCCGGTCTCCCACGCGGGCCGGCTGGCCGAGCGGGTCCAGCAGCACCACACCGCCGTGCACAATCTGATCGGCCAGGGCCTCAACATCCGGGCCGTCGCCCGCCGCCTGGAGCTGTCCCGGAACACCGTCCGCCGTTATGCCCGCGCCGTCACCTGGGAGGAACTGGCCACCGGGCGCTGGCAGAACCTCCCCAGCACCCTGGACCCCTACAAGCCCTACCTGCACCAGCGGTGGCACGAGGGCCACACCAACGGCGCCAAACTCCACGCCGAACTCCGTGAGCGCGGCTTCACCGGCTCCTACTCCGTCGTCCGCGACTACCTCCGGCGCTTGCGCCGTCTGCCCGACGATGCCCCGCACCCACACCGGCCACCCGGCACCCGCAAGGTCACCGGCTGGATCACCCGAAACCCCGACCGCATGAACGACGACGACCAGCAGAAACTCAAGGCCATCCTGGCCCGCTGCCCCGAACTCGAAGCCGCCACCGGACACGTCCGCTCCTTCGCCGCGATGATGGCCATCCGCAGCGCGAGCCGCCTGCCCGAATGGATCGCCGCAGCCCAAGCGGACACCGCCATCGGCCTCCGCGGCTTCGCCGACGGCCTGCTCACCGACCTCGACGCCGTCGTCCTTGGCCTGAGCACGGAATGGAGTTCGGGCTGCGTCGAGGGCAGAGTCACGGACATCAAGTTCCTCAAGCGCCAGATGGGCGGCAGAGCCGGACTCCCGCTACTCCGCAAGCGCGTCCTGCTCGTGGCCGCCGACCGTCGGCAACACAGAGTCACAACCCAGGCAACTCACTGACCGGCTTCACGGAAATCTTGGAAGAGCCACGGTTCAACCGCCGCCGACACCCGATCTTTCTCGACACTCCGCTGTACCGCTGCGAGGCGCTGGAGCCCGATCTCGGGTGCACGGTGAGCATCAAGCTCGAAACGGCGAACCCGGTCCGCAGCTTCAAGGCCCGTGGCACCGAGATAACGGCGAATCTGCTTGCCGACAACGGCTCGCGAGCCGTCGTGTGCGCCAGCGCGGGCAACCTTGGCCAAGCCCTCGCATGGTCGGGGCGTGGCCGGGGGCTCGACGTGACCGTCGTGGCATCCCGCTTTGCGACCGTGGCCAAGCTTGACCGTATCCGCGCCTTGGACGCCAGGTTGGAGCTGGTGGACGGCGACCACGAGATGGCACGCGAGCGGGCGGCGGCCATCGCGCGGCACGACGGCATCCGGCTGCTCGAAGACAGCCTGGATATCGAGACCTGCGAGGGCGCGGCGACCATCGGCCTGGAACTGGTGGACACCGCCCCGTCGTTCGACACCGTACTGATCGCTCTCGGCGGCGGGGCGCTGGCCACCGGCGTGGGTCATGTGGTGAAGGACCTGGCACCCGAAGTCGAGGTGATCTGCGTCCAGCCGCTGGGCGCACCGGCGTTGACACACTCGTGGCGCGAACGACGTGTCGTCACCACCGATTCGACCGACACCATCGCCGACGGCGTCGCCGGCCGGTACCCGATTCCGGCCGTCCTGGACGACCTCCTCCTGGTTGCTGACGACGCTGTCCTGGTCCAGGAGGCGTCGATCATCGCCGGCATGCGGATACTCCTCGATCACGCCGGCCTCGTCGTGGAACCGTCGGCCGCGCTTGGCATTGCAGCGATCCTCGAAGACCGCGACCGCTTCGCCGGCCGGCACGTGGTCACCATCGTGTGCGGCAGCAACGTCGACGTAGACGCCTATCACCGTTGGGTCGGTGCGGCTCCCCTCCACCGGTCCTGATGCTCAGGCCCGGAGCTCGTAGCTGTCCTGGTCGGGCCGGGTGTGCAGGCGTCCGCGTTCTCTGTGGGTGCGGAGGGTCCAGGACTGCGGGCAGTCGCCGTCGCTGATGAGAGCGCGGAGGGCCAGGACGGCTCCGGATCCAGGGACGCTCCACGGGCTGCCGGTGATAGCAGCTCAGGGTCGCGGACGACGGCCCGTGCGTGGAGGGGGGAGGGCTGCGCCGGGTCGTCTGTGGTCTCCTTCGGAGACCGGCGCCGGCCGCACCCGCCTCCGCTCCCAACCTCCGCGACCAGGAAGACAAACGCAGTGAACTGGCTGGTCAGAGCGGGGGTTGCGGAGCGGTCCACTGTGCCGCCAGCGGTGTGACGGTGACCTGGTCGATCACTGGTGCGTACGGGGAGCGTTGGCCGTACTGGTTGTAGGTGTCTCCGTCGAAGTCGGGCAGTTCGTCGGCTGTGAAGGTGAGCCGGTTGGTGCCCTGTGCCAGGGTGACGGGGACGGTGAGGTCCCGGAAGTTGTTGAAGTGCAGGGTGGTCGGGAACAGGATTCTGCGGGGCGGGCCGCCGTTGACCGAGAGGTCGGCATGGCGTGCGACCGGGTCGGGGTTGTAGTGGGTGGCGGGGGCCTGTTCGGCGTTGGAGTAGCGGATGGTCAGGGCGTGCCGTCCGGTCCCGGCGGCCACCACGTCGATCGTCAGGGCGTTGGCGGTGCCGCCGCCGATGCCCGTGACGGCCTTGCCGCCCACTGCGAAGGTGTGCGCGCCGGTCACCCTGGCCGTCCCGGAGACCGTGCCGTTCTCGGCTTGGTGGACGCTGGGCACCAGGGTGCCCGTCGACCGTGAGACGCGGAGCCGGTCGAGCACGAGCTCCCCCGAGGTGCCGGTGACGGTGATCTTGTTGATGCCGCCGGACAGGAACACCTTGACCGGGTGCGTGCCCTTCCCGCTGCCGCCGATCGGGGGGATGTCCAGGTTCTCCCCGTTGAGCGCGAGGGCCGCCCGGCCGCCGCCCAAGTGGTCTACGGACACGGTCGATTCGCCGTCGACGGGCGAGTGGACCCAGAAGGTCGCCGAAGCGCCTCCGGGCAGGGGTACCGCTCCGGGGCCCGAGGCGTCGGTGTATCCGTAACCCGGCCGGGTGCCGCGGAGATCGGCGTACCCGGCTTCGTACACGGGCGGCCGGATCGCGTTCTCGTCCCGCAGCGCCAGGTCGATCCTGTCGACGAACGCGTCGCCCTTGGTGACGCCGAGGTCCGGATCCTGCGCGGCGAGCGTGACGGTGTGCTTGCCGGCGGTCAGGTCCGCCGTGGTGTCGGTGCGGCCCCAGACCGCCCGCTTGTAGCCGAGCGGCAGACGCAGCTCCTGCGGGTGCCGGCCGTCCACGCGGAGGAAGACGTTCGTCGGCCCCTGGTCCTTCACCAGGTCGTCCAGGTGGTAGGAGTTGGCGAAGACGCTGAGGTCGTACGTCCCGTCCTGGTCCGCCTCCACCTCGAAGGAGAGTACGAGGTCCGAGCCGGTGCGCAGGCCGCCCACGTGGTAGGTGCCGGACGTCGCGAACTTCCCGACGTCGGAGGGCGTCCCCTCGGGGCCGTTCCTGGAGTAGCCGCTGCCGGTGTGGGCGGCGTCCTCCGCCAGGTAGGTCCTGCGCCGGCCCGGCGACGGAGCCGTCGGGGCTCTGCCGGTCCCACCCGGGGAGAGGACGACCTGGTACGCGGACATGGCGTTCATGCCGTTCATGGCGTTCATGCCGTTCATGCCGTTCATCGGCAGGGTGACGGTGCCGTCGGCGCCGACCTCGATCTCCTGTTCCGCCAGCCGCAGCGGCTGCGCCGAGTCGCCGACCTGCCCGGTCCACGGGATCTCCCACACGCTGGCGTGCACCGTCGTGCCGAACAGCGCGGGGTCGATGTTCCGGAAGGCGACGTCCGCGTCTCCTCCCTGGCCGCCGAACAGCAGTCGGCACTGCCTCTTGTCCTCGTCGAGCGTGGCCACGCCCTGGAGCGTGTACTGCACGTTGGGGTGCGGTGCGGTCACCGCGACCGTGTGGCCGGACAGTTGGCCGTAGGCGTTGAACAGCCACCACTGGCCGTTGCCCTTGTTCGCCTCCACGGCCGAGTCGTTCAGGTTGCCGTCGATGTTCCAGTACGCCAGGTCCGCGTCGATCTTGGAGTCCTCGATGGCGGCGACCCACTGCACCATCTGGCCCGGCACGGACAGGTGGTAGTTGTGGCCGTACTCGTTGACGTTGACCGGGAGCCGTGCGATCCCGACGTCCCGCTCCATCTGCCGGTACCTCGCGACGTTCGTGCGGACCTCGGCGGGCGACGACAGCTCGTGCCAGGTCGTCACGTCGGGGAGGACGTCGTTGGCCTTGGCGTAGGCGAGGAAGTCCTTGACCTGGTCGTAGAGGACGCTGGTGTTGGGGCCGGCTATGCGGATGTCCGGGGCGAGGTCCTTGATGAGGTGGTGGACCTCCTTCCAGGCCGTGAAGTAGTGCCGTGGGTCGTCCAGCCAGGACGTCCCGTCGTAGCTCCACTCGCCGGTGCCGAACATGTTCCCCTCGGGTTCGTTGAAGGGGACGCAGACGACGTGGTGCCGGTAGGCGCCCATGGTCAGGACCTGGCGGACCTGTTTCCCGATCCGCTCCTTGAAGTCGGCGAGCCGCTCCGCGCCGGTGGCGCCCGGCCACCGGTAGGGGAACCCGCGGTAGATGTCGGTCAGGTAGATGTAGACGTCCTGGCCGCCCGAATCCACGAACGGCGGCAGGATCTCCAGTGCGTCCGCCCCCGGGTGCTGAGGGCCGTCCTGCGCCTTCGTCGACACCGTGCGCAGGTACATGCCCTCGACGAGGGTGCGACTCGGTACGCCGTCTCCGTAGATCCCGTACAGCGTGCCGGCGGCACCGCCGTGGAAGGGGCCGGTGTCGGTACCGAGGTCGATGACGAGCCGCTCCGGCCGATCCGGTCGCACCTGTTCTTGCGGTCGTACCGGTCGTTCCGGCTCTGCGGTCACTGAGGCCTCCGTGGGTGCGAAGCGTCGGATGTCCACGCTCGACTGCGCATGCGACGCATTGTCGAACCGGTTCGATGGGCAGCGCAGTTGACGATCAGCGCCCGCGTTGACGCCGTTGCTTACGTGAGGCGTTCGTGAAGGTCGGCTTGCGACTGGTTCTGGGTGGCGGCCCAGGTGGCCAGGAGACGGAGGGCGTCGGCGCTGGGGCTGTGGGGGACGGCGGTGTAGATCACGAGCGTGAGGCTGGGGTCGGAATCCAGGGACATGGTCTCGAAGTTCAGCTCCAGATCCCCGACGGCCGGATGATGGATTTTCTTGGGTCCGGTGCGGTGTTGCCGGACATTGTGGTCAGCCCAGCGTTTCCGGAAGGTCTCGCTGCGGGTGGACAGCTCCCCGATGAGGTCGGTGAGGTCCTTGCTGTAGGGGTTTCGGCCGGCCTCCCCACGGAGCATTGCGGCGACGTCGTTGGCGGCTTGTCCCAGTCGGGGGAGGAAGTCGCGGGCCGCTGGCCCGGCCCGGGAGTGGGGGGCGTCACGTCGACGACACGCAGTCGTTCCGTGGTGCCGTACTCGGAGAACTGCACTGCAAGGGACATCTCGTGACTCCGTCCGTCTTCTTCAGTGGATGTGTTCGTTCGAGACTAGCAAGAAGATGATGCATCAACCATCCCGGATGCCGGGGATCTGGACCCGTCGCAGCGATGGGCCGCGCCGGCCGCGCGGCCGTGTCGGCTTCGGGGGGCGCCTTGGGTGGTCACCTGCAGTGCGCCGATCGGGCGGCTTTCACGGCGATCGTGGCTGGATCCCACTCCGCAAGTTGATTCGTCAACCGGATTGTGCTTTGGTTGATGCGTCAACGATCTCTTCTTCGTCAGGGGTAATGACATGAGCGAGCAGAAGGTCATCGCGGTCGCCGGAGCCACCGGCGCGCAGGGAGGCGGCACCGCGCGGGCGATCCTGGCCGATCCGGACTCGGGGTTCACCGTGCGTGCGCTCACCCGGAACCCCGACTCGCCCGCGGCCAAGGAACTCGCGGAGCTCGGTGCGGAGGTCGTGCGGGCGGACTTCCACGACGAGCCGACCGTGCACAAGGCGTTCGAGGGTGCCTATGGCGCCTTCCTCGTCACCAACTTCTGGGCGCACGGTTCGGCGGCCAAGGAGACCGAGGAGATCGGGGTTCTGGCGCGGGCCGCGCAGAATGCCGGGCTGCGGCACGTGGTGTGGTCCACGCTGGAGGACACCCGCGAGCTGCTGCCGCTGGAGGACGAGCGGATGCCCGTCCTCCAGGAGAAGTACAACGTCCCGCACTTCGACGCCAAGGGCGAGGGCAACGAGCTGTTCCGGCGGGCCGGGGTGCCGACCACCTTCCTGAACACCACCTTCTTCTTCCAGGGCTTCCTGTCGGCGATGGGTCCCAAGCGTGCCGAGGACGGCGTGCTGACGCTGACCCTGCCGCTCGAGGACGGCAAGCTGCTCGCGGGCGTGGACGTGAACGACATCGGCCGCACGGCGCTCGCCATCCTCAAGGGCGGCGAGCGGTTCGTCGGCCAGACCGTCGGCCTCGCCGGCGACCACCTGACCGGCGCCCAGTACGCGCAGAAGCTGGGGGCCGCGATCGGCGAGCCGGTGCGCTTCCAGTCGGTGCCCTACGACGTCTTCCGCTCCCTGGGCGTACCGGCGGGCGACGAGATCGCCAACATGTTCCAGTACTACGGCGACTTCGACCAGGAGTTCACCGGTGCCCGTGACCTGGACCTCCTTCGGGAGATCAACCCGGCGCTGAAGAGCTTCGACGACTGGCTCGCCGAGAACGCCGCCGACATCCAGGTGGGCTGACCCGCCACGCGTCTTCAGCGGCACGCCGGTGTGCCGCTGAAGCGGGCGCGCATGCGGTGGGTATCCGGCGCCTATTCGGTGAACTGTCAACTACGTTTACACTTGCTCCATGGAGCAGACGGTGCGTTGGCTGACGGCGGAGGAGCAGCATGCCTGGCGGAGCTTCGTCCGCATGCATGAGAGGCTCATGGGCCGTCTGTCCCGCTTGTTGCAGGCGGAGTCCAACGTGTCGCCTGCGGACTTCGCCGTCCTGGTCGAGTTGACGGACGTACCGGACGGGCGGCGGCGGTTTCTCGACCTTGCCCGGGCGCTGGAGTGGGAGAAGAGCCGGATGTCCCATCACATCGCCCGGATGGTGAAGCGTGGACTGGTGGTGCGGGACGAGTGCCCCGAGGACGGCCGGGGCGCGTTCGTGGTGATCACGGACGAGGGGCGGGCGATGATCGAGGCCGCTGCCCCGCGCCATGTGGAGGCGGTGCGCGAGCTCTTCCTCGACCACGTCACGCCGTCGGAGCTGCGGTTGCTGGCCCGCGTCTCCGAGCGCGTGGTGGAGAAGCTGGACGAGGAACCGGCCTGACCGGCCGAGGTCCGGCTGGACCGGCGGAGGACCGGCCGAGGACCTGCCGAGAGAGAGCCGCACCCTGCCCCCTGCGCGAGCGCAGTCCCGCGGTGCGGCGGGCCGACCGCACCTGTTCGTCTACTCGTCCTGAAGCGGCGGCACCGGGTGCTTGCTCATGACCGACACGCGATTGAACGCGTTGATGGTGACCGCCACCCAGATCGCGGCTGATATCTGGTCCTCGGAGAGGGCCTGCCGTGCGGCCTCGTAGGCAGATGTCTGCGCCGCGGTGTTCAGCGGATCGGTCGTGGCCTCGGCCAGCGCCAGGGCGGCGCGCTCATGGGGAGTGAACAGGTCGGTGTCCCGCCACGCGCTCAGGATTCCGAGTCTCCGCGTTGATTCGCCGGCGCGCAGGGCCGCTCGGGTGTGCACGTCGAGGCAGTAGGCGCAGCCGTTGAGTTGCGACACGCGGAGGTTGACCAGTTCCACGGTGGTGCGGTCGAGCCCGGCCTCGGAGGCTGTTGCCCGGACCGTCTCCGAGGCCTGTACCAGCGCATGGAAGGCCTTGGGGCTCTGCTTGTCGATGAAGATCCTGCGCGGCGGGGAGCTGTCGGGGAGGTTGCTCACGTCGGGGTCTCCTTCGGGCCACGCTCGGAGTGGCCAGTGTTCGGACGGTGTCGTGGTCATTGTCCGACCACCATGACATTATAGTTGATGCAACAACCAGATTGTGTGGGAGGTGCTCTCGGTGAGCAACGTGGAAGTCGACGTCCTGTCGGCACGTGAGGTCCCGCTGGGCGGTCCGCGTGCGATGCACGTGCGGCGAACGCTGCCGCAGCGGGAGCGCACGCTCATCGGCGCCTGGTGCTTCGCCGATCACTACGGCCCGCACCGGGTCGCCGAGTCGGGTGGCATGGACCTGCCCCCGCATCCGCACACCGGCCTGCAGACGGTCACCTGGCTGTTCAGCGGCGAGGTCGAGCACCGCGACACCCTCGGCACCCGCACGCTGGTCCGGCCCGGCGAGATGAACCTCATGACCGGTGGACACGGCATCGCCCACTCGGAGGTCTCCACCCCGGACACCACCGTCGTCCACGGCGTCCAGTTGTGGGTCGCACTGCCTGAGCAACACCGCGACACCGCCCGGGACTTCCAGCACTACGTGCCCGAACCCGGGCAGGTCGACGGGGCCGAGATCAGGGTCTTTCTGGGTTCGCTGGCGGGCCGGACCTCTCCGGTGCGGGCCTTCACGCCGCTGCTCGGCGCCCAGATCGTCATCGAACCGCGCGCGGCGCTCACCCTCGCCGTGGACGAGGCCTTCGAGCACGGCCTCCTCGTGGACAGCGGGGACGTCCGCCTGATCGACACCCTGCTGCGGCCCGCGGAACTCGGCTACGTCCCCCGCGGCGTGGACGCCCTGACGATGGTGAACGAGTCCGACGTCCCCGCGCGGACCATCCTCCTCGGAGGACCTCCCTTCGAGGAGGGGATCGTCATGTGGTGGAACTTCGTCGGCCGCAGCCACGAGGACATCGTGAAAGCCCGCGAGGACTGGGAGGCCTCCTCCGACCGCTTCGGCGTCATCGGGGACTTTCCCGGCGGCCGCCTCCCCGCACCGGCCCTGCCGAACGCCGTGCTCACACCGCGCCGGAACCCGCCGACCCGCTGACTCCCCTGACGAAAGGCTCACCATGAGCGAGTCCTCCACCACCACGGTCGTCGAGCGTGCGGACGCCGATCACCGGTACGAGATCCTGGTCGACGGCCGGCGCGCCGGTCTGACCGCCTACCGTGACCTGGGCGCGCAGCGTGTCTTCTTCCACACGGAGATCGACGAGGCCTTCGCCGGCCAGGGACTGGGGGCACAGCTGGTCCAGCAGGCACTCGCCGACGTGCGCGCGTCCGGAATGCGGATCGTCCCGGTCTGCCCCTACGTCGCCAAGTTCCTCAGGCGTCATGCCGAGTTCGCGGACATCACCGACCCGGTCACGCCGGACGTCCTGCGGTGGCTGGAGGCGCAGCTTGGCTGAGTGCTCCGGGTGAACGAGGCGCCGGGACGGCCCGGTCCCGCCGAGGGTGATGCCTGACGCCGTCTGGTCCGGATGCAGGAGAGACTTCACAG
The DNA here is from genome assembly GCF_044769305.1 of Streptomyces sp. NPDC090499. Lineage (NCBI taxonomy): Bacteria > Bacillati > Actinomycetota > Actinomycetes > Kitasatosporales > Streptomycetaceae > Streptomyces > Streptomyces sp. NPDC090499. The sequence continues at coordinate 73,184 of NZ_JBIVXP010000022.1, read as the reverse complement.
CCGGGTGGCTCGCCGCCTGCGGACGGACTCCGGCCTGTCCGCCGCCGACTGCATCGTGCTCGTCCATCTCACCGAGGCGCCCGGCGCCCGTATGCGCTCCGCAGACCTTGCCCAGGCGGTGGAGTGGGCGAAGAGCCGGGTGTCGCACCAGATCTCCCGCATGGTCAAGCGCGGGCTGGCCGTCCGGATGGAGTGCCCCGAGGACGGGCGCGGCGCGTTCGTGGTCATCACCCCGCAAGGGCGGGACGCGATCGCGTCGGCCGCACCCGGCCATGTGGCCACGGTCCGCGATCTCTTCGTCGACCTTCTCGCACCGGAGGAGCTCGGCACGCTCGCGAGGGTCGCGGGCCGTGTCGTCGAGCAGTTGGACAAGCGGTACGAGTAGCGCTGCGCCCGGCGGCAGCGGAATAGGCGCCGGGGTGCCTGCGTTCCCACGATGTAGTTGATGCGTCAACAAAATGGAAAGGCTGAAGGCGATGCAGTTCGGCATCTTCACCGTCGGTGACGTGGCCACGGACCCGAACACGGGCCGTGCGCCGACCGAGCACGAACGGATCAAGGCGATGGTCGCCATCGCGCAGAAGGCCGAAGAGGTGGGGCTCGACGTCTTCGCGACCGGTGAGCACCACAACAGGCCGTTCGTGCCGTCCTCCCCGACCACGATGCTGGGCTGGATCGCCGCCCGTACCGAGCGGATCATCCTGTCCACGTCGACCACGCTGATCACCACCAACGACCCGGTGAAGATCGCCGAGGACTACGCGATGCTCCAGCACCTGGCCGACGGCCGGGTGGACCTGACGATGGGCCGGGGGAACACCGGCCCGGTCTACCCGTGGTTCGGCAAGGACATCCGGCAGGGCATCAACCTCGCTGTCGAGAACTACGCGTTGCTGCGTCGGCTGTGGCGCGAGGACGTCGTGGACTGGGAGGGGAAGTTCCGTACGCCGCTGCAGGGCTTCACCTCCACTCCGCGCCCGCTGGACGGTGTCCCGCCGTTCGTCTGGCACGGCTCGATCCGCTCGCCCGAGATAGCCGAGCAGGCCGCCTACTACGGTGACGGCTTCTTCCACAACAACATCTTCTGGCCCAGGGAGCACACGCAGAAGCTGATCGACCTGTACCGGCAGCGCTACGCGCACTACGGCCACGGCAGCCCGGAGCAGGCGATCGTCGGCCTCGGCGGCCACGTCTTCATGCGCCGCAACTCCCAGGACGCCGTGCGGGAGTTCCGCCCGGTCTTCGACCACTCACCGGTGATGGGCGGCGGGGTCTCCATGGAGGAGTACATGGCGCAGACCCCGCTGACCGTCGGCACCCCCGAGCAGGTCATCGAGAAGACGCTCACCTTCCGCGAGTACGCGGGGGACTACCAGCGTCAGCTGTTCCTGGTGGACGGCGGCGGCATCCCGCTGAAGACCGCCCTGGAACAGATCGACATGCTCGGCGAGGAGGTCGTACCGGTCCTGCGGAAGGAATTCGCCGGGAACCGGCCCGCCGGCGTCCCCGACGCCCCCACCCATGCCTCGCTGCTCGCCGCACGCGACGCGGCCGGCACACCGACCACCGCACGGGCGGTCTGAGACCACCCTGCGCACGCAGCTCGGGAACGGAGGGAACGATGAGCGACAACTTCAACGACTACCCGGCCACCGACGGAGTGGCGCCCGACCGGTAGGCAAGCGCTCTGCACCTGTTCGACAACGGCGTCGGCGCACCGCACGAGGAGAGCGCCATCGAGCGCTGGGAGCGGGCGCAGCTGCTGTTCGAGGGCAGGGACTACATCGGCGCGGCACGGCTGCTCACCGACGTCGTCCAGGAGGCCCCGGAACAGACGGGCCCCAGGCTGTTGCTGGCCCGCGCCTACTACCACTCCGCACAGCTGCGGCGCGCCGAGGAACAACTGCGCCGGATCGTCGAGCGCGACCCGGTGGAACACTACGCCCACCTGCTGCTGGGCCGGACCCTGCAACGCCAGGGCCGCCACGACGAGGCACAGCCCTGGCTGCGTATGGCCGCCGCGTTCTCCGGGGAGTTCCCCGACGGCGACTGAGCGGTGCGGTGGCGCAGGTGCGAGCGGTGGATGCGCACGCACCGGCGATCAGCCTGGAACGGATCCCGGGCCAGGCGCATGTGCACCACATGCGCCGGCCCGCTCGGTCGATCGGCGGACCCGGGCGCTGAGGAAACCCTCCAGCACCCGGGCCACGCCGTCCTCGTCGTTGGAGGGCGCGCGATGGCGGGCGGCCGCCAGCACGTCCGGGTGGCCGTTGGACATGGCGTAGGAGTGGCCGACCGCGCGGAGCATGGGCAGGTCGTTGGGCATGTCACCGAAAGCGGCGATCTCGTCGACGGCGATACCCTGTCGGCCGCTCCAGGCGACCAGGGTGGTCGCCTTGGTGACGTGCGGCGCGCTGAACTCCACCAGGGACAGCCCGGTGGAGTGCGTGGTCTCGGCGCTCGGTCCGGCGGTGTGCCGTGCCTGCCGGTAGAAGTCGGCCAACGGGAGCGCGGGATGGTGGCCGAGGATCTTGACCAGGGGACCGCCCGGGACATGGGCGAGTATCTCCTCGGCCGGACCGACCAGTTCGACTGCCTCGCCTCCGAATGACCAGTCCGGATAGGTCGGTTCATGACCCGAGGCCTCGCCGAACTCGAAGGCGAAGGAGACCCCGGGGATGGCCGCGCGTACGCGTCGCACGAGCCGCACGGCTGCGGGAAACGGGATGGGGAACGTCTGGGCGACGGCCCCGTCCGGGAGATGGACCGTGGCGCCGTTCGCGGCGATGACCACGTGGGGCCTGATCCGCTCCTGCAGTGCCGGTACGCTCCGCGGCGGGCGGCCCGTGACGAGCGCCACGCATATCCCCGCCTCCTCCGCCGCGGCCAACGCGGCTTTCGTCCGGGGCGCCAGCGACCCGTCGCTGCGCAGCAGCGTGCCGTCCAGATCCGTGGCGACCAGCTTCGGTGGCACGGCGAGCGGCGGGAACGGCACGGTGGTCATGAGTGGTGACACCTTCGGGGATCGAACTCCGGATCGACGTCGGGATCGACGGGTGTTCGCTAATCGCAGCAGTAGCGGGACGTGGCACCCGCGGTCATGGTCAAGAGGGCGGCGTAGACGAGGACGGTGACCGCCACGCCAGTGGCCCAGCGGAGCAAGCCGCACTGTGCGTCGCGTCCGCGCGGGGCCCGGCCGGCGGGCGGATCGGGATCGTCGCGCCGGGCAGGAGAGGGGGGAACGGGGGCGGGGGTGACCGGATCGTTACGGCGGCGACCTGTGGGGTCACGGCGAGACACCTGACGGAGGCCGGGCAAGGCCTACCACCCGGAGGCAGGGGCGGTGACAAGCGGACGCGACCGGGCCAAGGTTGGCGAAGAGCCCTCACCGCTCCGCGTAACGGCCCTGTCGTGGCTTTCGAACGGCACACCCCCGCAGGCGTCGGTGACGACGTGGACATCCAGCATCTCGGCGACCGCCCGCAGGGCCGGTGCGCACACCGACGTCTCCGTGCGCAGGCCAGAGATGATCAGGTTCCTGCGTCCGGTGGCCAGTACCCGGTCCGTCACCCTCCGGTCGTCCCATCTGTCGACGAGCGGCCTGTCGATCGGCAGCAGGACACTCGCCTCGGGCGGCGGCAGTGCGACCAGGCCGCGCATCGGTGGCGTGCTCATGGGAACTCCTCAGCCCGTCCCGGGGTTTCCCGTACGCGTAGATGACACATCACTGATAGGTGAAGTGTCAACTATTGCTGTCCCCTCAGGGGCGCTCCGCCGCCCGTGGCCGGCGGCGCGGCGGTCGGCGACGTACAGCCGGCCCTTCCCGCTCCGCTCGCCACCGTGCTCCACTCACTTCTAAGGCAGTTGACTTATTCGGTGATCCGTGTTGGCATCGGCGCATGGACACGTTGCAGGACGCGGTCGCCGTCGTCACCGGTGGAGCCAGTGGAATCGGGCGGGCCACCGCCCACTCCCTGGCCCGGCGCGGGGCGCACGTTCTCGTGGCCGACGTCGACGCGCCCGCCGCGCAGACGGTCGTCGACGAGCTCGCTTCCTACGGTGCCGCCGCCCTGACGGTGCGGTGCGACGTCGCCGCCGACACGGCCTTCGAGGAGCTGAAGGCGTCCGCCCTGGACCGCTTCGGCAGGGTCGACCTCGTGATGAACAACGTCGGGGTGCTCACCCGAGGGCACCCCGACCGCATCCCCGTGGAGGAATGGCAGCGCGTCATCGACATCAACCTCATGTCGGTCGTCCGCAGCAACGCCGTGTTCGTCCCGTACCTCCTCGAACAGGGCCGGGGACACATCGTCAACACCGCGTCCGTCGCGGGCCTTTACACCTACTCGTACGACCGGCTGCCGTACGCGGCGTCCAAGGCGGCGCTCGTGCAGCTCTCCGAGGGGCTGCGGGCCTACCTGCGGCCACGGGGGATCGGGGTGACCCTGCTGTGCCCCGGACCGGTCAGGACCAACATCGCCGCCGCGCGGCTGCCCTGTTTCGGGCCGGTCGTGGCCACGCGCGGCCCCGGCGAGGAGTTCGCCGTCCTGTCCGCGGACACCGTGGGCGAGCAGGTGGCACAGGCGGTGCTGACGGACACGTTCATGGTCCTCACGCACGAACGGGTGCGGGACGTCCTGGTGGAGCGGGCGAGCGACTGGAACGCGTTCATGAGGCGGCAGACGGCCGCCCTGGCCGAGGAATAGCAGCGCACGACACAGGAGAGACCCAATGGACAATCCGTACGCGAGCAAGCGGCCGGACCAGCGACTGGCCGTGGTGATCGGGGCGGGTGGCATGGGCGCGGCGGTGGCGCGGCGCCTGAGCCACGCCTACCGGGTGCTCGTCGCGGACATCGACGCCGAACGGGCGAAGACCCTCGCCCGGGAGCTGACCGACGAGGGCGGTGACGTCGAGCCCGTCGCGTGCGACGTGACCAGCACGACGTCGGTCGACTCTCTCGCCCGCGCGGTGGCGGACGCCGGCGGATTCAGGGTCCTCGCGCATGTCGCCGGACTCTCCCCGGCCGCCGAGAACTTCCAGCAGATCCTGCGGGTGAACCTCACAGGACCGGCCCTCGTGACCCGGGCGCTGCTGCCGCACGCGACCGCCGGGGCCGCGGCGATCCTCGTCTCCTCGCTGGCGGGCCACGGCTTCACCCCGGCACCGGCGGTCGCGCCCCTGCTGACGGAGCCTCACGACGAGCGGACGGCCGAGCGCATCGAGGCGGAGACGCCTCCGGAGAACCGCTCCGGGGCCCTGGCGTACCAGATCTCCAAGTACGGCCTGCTGTCCCTGTGCCGGCGCGAGGCCGGCGCGTGGGGCGAGCACGGAGCGCGCATCGTCTCCCTGTCCCCGGGGCTCATCGCCACCCCCATGGGCGCCATCGAGTTCGAGCACAGCCCGACCAAGCGCGACCTGCTGACCCGGACCCCGCTGGGCCGGCAGGGCACGATGCTGGAGATCGCGGACGCCGTCGAGTTCCTGGCGTCGGACCGCGCGTCGTTCATCTCCGGCACGGACCTCCTCGTAGACGGAGGGCTGGCCGGAACCTTGATCCCGACACCCTGAGCGTGGACCGGGCGGAGTACGAGGGAGGGACGGTGGCGCCGACGCCACCGTCCCTCCCTCGTACTCCGCCCGGCGATTCAGTCCGTGGACTGCGGGGGGTCCAGAACCTCGCGTCCGACCTGTCCCGCGAGGGCGGCGGCCGGGAAACCCGCATAGGCGGCGGAGTGGAAGACGACCTCCTCCAGCTCCTCGCGCGTGAGGCCGTTGCGCAGCGCGGTGGGGAAGTGGATCCGCAGTTCGCCGTCGGCCCGCAGCGCGATGAGGATGCCGAGGGTCACCAGGCTGCGGGCCCGCAGATCCAGCCCCGGGCGCACCCACAGCCGGCCGAACACGGTCTCCAGGCTCTGCTCGCCGAGACCGGTCGCGAACCCGTCCCGAAGCCGGAGCTGGTCGCTGTCGCCGGAGGTCAGGTCCGGAATCATCTGACGCAGCAGCGCCAAGCCGTCGTCGCGGGCAGTACTCATCGGACTCCGATCGTCACAGGGAAGGGATCGCCGGGAAGGGATCCGAGGGGCAGGAGGTCTGAGGGGGGAGGAGGTCTGAGGGGGGAGGAGGCGGGACAGGGGCCTAGATGAAGGGCGGCCAGGCCACGCCGGCCGCCTCGTCCTCGGAGAGCGGGGCGAGCGACTCCGGCGAGGGGGTCGCCAGCAGCGATCCGACCAGGCTGTCGACCAGGTCGGCCAGTTCGAGGCCGAAGGGCGGCACGGGCCGCCCCAGGGAACGGGCGCGCTCGCGGTCCGCGGCGGTCTGCACGATCAGGGTCATCGCACGGGCGAGCCGATGGGCCCGCAAGTGCTCGGGCAGATGCGGCAGATGGGCTCCGAGCCGCTGGTGGAAGTCGTGCAGCGAGGCGCGTACTTCTTCCGGCAGCCGGTCGAGGAGCTCCTGGTGGCCTTGCTGGCGCAGGGTGGCGATGAAGCCCAGGTAGTGGCTGCCGGGCTGTTCGCCCTGCTCAAGGATGGCCAGCGCCTGGCACTTGAGCAGGCTCCGCAGGTCACCGGCGCGATGGCGCTCCAGCAGCTGTGTCCGGCGGGCGTGCAGGGCGGGCAGGCGGTACTCGATGACGGCGTCGACGAGCCGGTCCTTGGAGCCGAAGTGGTACTGGACGACGGAGTTGTTGCCTGCCCCCGCCGCCGTGCCGATCTGCCGCAGGGACACGCCGTCGATGCCGTGCAGCGCGAACAGCCGCTCGGCCGCCGTCACGATCTCCGCCTTGGTCGAACTCAGACTCGTTCCCGTCACCCGACCATGCCAGCACGTCTCACTCTTTAAGTCAATGCACTTAAAATGCAGGCACCCGTGCCAGTCCGAGTGAGCCATCGGTCCGTGCAGTCACCGGACGCCGAATCCGGCGTCCAGCGGCCACTGGACACCCGTGATGAACCGCGTCCGGTCCGACACCAGGTAGGCGACGGCGTCGGCGATGTCCTCGGGCTGGAGGATGTCGATGGGCAGGGCGTTGCGCATCTGGGCGATCTCGCTGTCCGGCTGCGCGGCCTTCCTGGCCAGCGCCTCGTTCTGGGTCATCCCGGTGGCCACACCGGTCGGGTGGATCGTGTTCACCCGGATCATGTGCGGGGCAAGGTCGTTCGCCAGCGTCTGCATGTAGCCGACGAGTCCGCGTTTGGCGGCGGTGTACGCCTGCGCGCCCGCGTTCGGTGAGCCCGTCCCCCTGATGCCCGCGCTGGAACTCGTGATCACGATCGAGCCGCCCCGGCCGCCGTCGATCATGGCCTGGAGACCGGCCCGGACCGTGTGGAACACACCGGTGAGGTTGGTGTCGACGATGTCCCGCCAGATCTCGACGAACTCGTCCCCCGCCTCCTCGGTGTAGCGGACGATGCCCGCGTTGGCGAGGATGAGGTCCAGCCGGCCGAACTCGGCGTGCCCCTCGTCGAACGCGGCCTTGAGGCCTGGGTAGTCGCGTACGTCGGCCTGCAGGGCGACCATACGGCGCCCCTGCGCCCGCACCAGCCGCACCGTCTCGGCCAGGTCGTCCGGCGACGCGTTGGGATAGTCCATCGTCCTGACGGCCCCGCAGATGTCGACCCCGATGACGTCCACGCCCTCACGGGCCAGCCGCACCGCGTGCGCCCTGCCCTGCCCGCGGGCCGCGCCGGTGATGAACGCGACCTTGCCGACGAGCGACCCGGCCATCCGCGCCTCCTCTGCTCGATAGCTCGATTGCCTGATTGCTCGATTCGGTTTCTTCGTGCGCTCCCGCAGCATGCCGGGACCGGCGGCATCGGGGGCGACAGGCTTCCGTTCAGTGGAACGGGCTCATCGGGCGAAGCCGCCGGCTGGTAGCCCTGTGCCGTCGAGTGATGCGGCGACGGAGGAGACGGCAGTGAGCGTGACACCCGAGCAGCGGCGGCGCGACCTCCTCGGGCTGCGGGAACGCTGGTACGCGGAGGGGCACTACTCGTCGCGGACCATGGCCGACGCCCTCGCGGACGCCGGCCGGCGCGTCCCCGGGACGCGGTTCGTATTCGCCGCGGAGGCCGGGACGGGAACCGAGACGGAGACCGGGACCGGCACCGGGACCGATGCCGGGACGACCACGGTCACCCTGGCCGAGGTGCTGGCTCTCGCAGGGCGTGCGGCGACCGGGCTGCGCGCCCTGGGGGTGCGGCCCGGCGACGTGGTGGCCGTCCAGGTCCCCAACCGCCTGGAGCTGATCGTCTCGTACTTCGGCGCATGGCTGGCCGGGGCCGTCGTCCTCCCCGTCACCCACATCTACGGCTCGGCGGAGGTCGGCGTCATCCTGCGGGACGCCGGCGCGAAGGTGCTGGTGCTGCCCGACGCCTGGCGGTCCATCGACTTCACCGACCGCCTGGCCCGGCTCGACGGCGGCCCGGGACTCGAACACGTCGTCATGATCGGCGACCGGACCGCACCCGGCGCGATGCCCTGGACCGACCTCGTGGCCGGGACCGCACAGGCAGCTCTGCCCACGGGCGTGCACGCCGACGACGTCTGCGCGCTGATCTACACCTCCGGGACGACCGGCGTCCCCAAGGGCGTCCAGCACACGCACAACACCCTGCTGCACGAGCTCCGCAAGGGCGACCTGATGAACGAGGCCGGGCCGCAGGACATCCGCCTCATCCCCTGGCCCTCGGGCCATGTCGCCGGACTGCTCGCCGCGTGCAGCGGGATCGTCTCGGGCACCGACACGGTCCACATGGACCGCTGGAACCCCGTGCGCGCCGTCGAACTCGTCGAGAAGTACCGGTGCACGATCACCAGCGGGACACCGCTGCACGTGGAAGCGCTCCTGAAGGCCGCCGAGGAGAGCGGCCACGACATCTCCAGCCTGCGCTTCGTGCAGATCGGCGCCGCGGGCGTCCCGCCCGCGCTGGTCGCCCGCGCCGACGCGGCCGGCCTCGTCATGGCCCGCGCCTACGGCAGCACCGAGCACCCCCGATGCGCCACCTCGCCCCTGGACGCCTCCGCGCACCAGCGCGCGGCGACCGACGGTCTCGCGCGGTTCGGCGACGAGATACGGATCGTCGACGAGCAGCTGCGCTCCCGGCCGGCGGGGGAGACGGGCGAGGTCGTGACCCGTGGCCCCAGCCAGTTCGTCGGCTACCGGGACCCGGCGCACGACGATTCGGCGTTTCTGCCCGGCGGCTGGTTCCGCACCGGGGACGTCGGACGGCTGGACGGGGACGGCCGGCTCACCGTCACCGACCGCATCAAGGACATCATCATCAGGGGCGGGGAGAACATCGCCTCCAAGGAGGTCGAGGACATCCTCGCCACCCATCCCCGGGTGCGGCACGCGGCCGTGGTCGCCGAACCGGACCCGCGCTACGGCGAGCGGGTCGCCGCGTTCGTGGTCCTCGACGGCGGCACCCTCGACGTCGAGGAGGTACGCGAGCTGTTCGCCCGGCACCGGGTGGCACCGCAGAAGGCGCCCGAGCGCGTCGAGGTGGTCGCCGACCTGCCGCGGGCCCCGTCGGGCAAGGTCCGCAAGTACGAACTGCGCGACCGGCTGCGGGCGCCGGCGGCGGACGGGCCGGTCGAGGAAACCGGTCCGTGACCGTCGTGACCATCGTGACCGCCGTGGCCGTGCCCGTCAGCGCACGGCCACGGGGTTCACCAGGCCGCCGGTGCTGTGCAGGAAGGGTTCGGGAGTCGCGTCGAGCAGGAAGGTGTGGCGGCGGTCCCGGGCACAGGCCGCCGCGAGCTCTTCGAGCACCCAGTTCTGGCCCTGGACCATGCCCATCATCACCAGGCACAGCACGTGGACGGGCAGCATGACGTCCTCGGCCTTCGACGGCAGCAGCTCCATGGGCATGTTGTCGATCGCGGCGGCGGCCGCCCCCCGCGCGTGGAAGAAGAGCGGGGCGTCGAAGTCGAGCGCGGGAACGGGCCGGCGATAGCGCGGTACGTCGCCCGCGAGGAAGTACGACGCCTGTCCGGTACGGACGAGGACGATGTCGCCCTCCTCCACCGGGGTCCCCTGGGCCTCCTCGACGGCCTCCAGGACGGACCGCGTGACCGGGAACCCGCCGGGCAGGACGTCGACGCCCTGATGCCGGGCCACGTCCAGCAGAATGCCGCGCGACACGATGGGGCCGGCCGTATCGATGCCGAGCCTCGCGGCGCCGAAGGCGTCGACGGCGTCCGCGGGCACGCCGTTGTACATCAGGCCCCGGTGGCTGCAGTGCGACAGCGCGTCCCAATGCGTGGCCGCCTGCGTCGGGGTCACCACGATGTCGTCGCTGTAGGCGGCCGCGTCCGGGCCGGGGCCCATCGGTGTGTTGATGGCCAGCATGGTCCGGACCGGGTTGATCCGGCCCCGTACCCCCACGCCGTTCTGCGGGCCGTCCAGCGACAACGGCATGGCCAGGGAGAAGGTCTCGCCCGTGACCACCGCGGCCGTCCCCCTCCTGACCACCTCGGGGGTGACGAGGTTGAGCGTGCCGCGCTGGTCGTCCACGCCCCAGCGCCCCCAGTTGCCCACCTGCCCCGCCAGGACGTCGAACTCGGCCACACTCAACACGGTCTCCGCCTCTCGCCGTTGTGCGTCGACCGGCATTCACCCCGTTCGTCCAAGGCCCTGCCGGGCGGATCCCGGTCAGTGGAAACCCCACCGGGGCGTTGATCCCTCCCCTGCTTTCCTCAAGTCGGATCCGGTCGACCGGGGAGGAGCACCATGACCAGGCGCGGAGGAACCACATGACGGGGAAGGACGGTCCCGCGCCGGGAGCGTCACCGCGCGTGGACCGGGCGTTCGTCGACCGCGCACTGGACGACGCGGACCTGAACGCCCTGAGGCTCGCGCTGTACCAGGCCACCGCGGACGAGTCCCTGCTCGAACTGGAGCTGAGGACCGTCCCGATGTACGGCGGCGCGCTCCGGCAGACCGTCGTCGCCGACGAGGCCGTCGACCAACTGCGGGCACAGGCAAGGGAATTCCTGCTCGACCCACCCGAGGACTTCACCGAGACGCGCCCCGACGACGCCGAACTGCGGCGCATGTACGAGGCGTTCGGCGGCGAGAAGCTCACCGACCGGGACTGGGCCTACCGGCGTGGACTCGCCGCCTTCGACGACCATCCGAGGCTGGCCCGGTGGACCGGCCCGCGACCCGCCCTGCCCGAGGACTTCCACGTGGCCGTCGTCGGCGCCGGCTTCGGGGGCATCGCCATGGCCGTACAACTGGAGCACCTGGGCATCCCGTACACGATCTACGAGCGGCGCTCGGAACTGGGCGGCACCTGGAGCATCAACACCTACCCCGACGTGCGGGTGGACACCACCAACTTCCTCTACCAGTTCTTCTTCGAGAAGAACTATCCGTGGACCGAGTACTTCGCCCGGGCCGGCGAGGTACGCGGATACCTCGAACACGTCGCCAGGAAGTACGGCGTCCACGAGCACATCAGCTTCGACAGCGACGTGCGGGAGGCGTCCTTCGACGCGGCGACCGGGCGCTGGACGATCGAGGCCGTGGTGGACGGCCGGGTGCGGCACCTCACCGCCAACGCCGTGGTGAGCGCGAGCGGGCTGTTCGCCACCCCCAGGCGACTTGACGTGCCCGGCGTCGAGGGCTTCCGTGGCGAGGTCGTGCACACCGCCGAGTGCACGGGCCGGGAACGGCTCGACGGCCGCGACGTCGCCATCATCGGCAACGGCTCGACCGGCGTGCAGATGCTGTCCTCCGTGCGCAGCCGCGCCCGCAGCGTGGGCGTCTTCCAGCGCACCCCGCAGTGGATCACCCCGCGCGAACGCTACGGCGAGCCCATCCGCCCGGAGACGCGCTGGCTCCTGGACACCATGCCGTACTACTGGAACTGGTACTGCTACTCCGCCGCCGCCCTCCGCCTCGGCGGCCAGGTCCTCCAGGAGCCGGACCCGCGGTGGCAGGCCGCGGGCGGTCTGGTCAGCGAGGCGAACGACGCGTACCGCGAGACCCTCACCCGGTACGTCAAGTCCCAGCTGGGCAGCCGCCCCGACCTGTGGGACAAGCTCATTCCCCGGCACGCTCCCATGGCACGCCGGCTCATCGTCGACAACAACTGGTACGCCTCGCTGCTCAAGGACGACGTCGAGCTGGTCACGGAGACCATCGAACGCTTCACCCCGACCGGGATCCGCACCGCGGACGGCAGGGAACGCGACTACGACCTCGTCTTCACGGCCACCGGCTTCGTCACCCAGAAATACCTGTGGCCGACCCGCTACCGCGGCCTCGCCGACGAGACCCTGGAGGAGCGGTGGAGCGACCCCGCGAGCGGCGGTCCGCGCGCCTACCTCGGCCTCACCGTGCCCGGCTTCCCGAACCTGTTCATCATGTACGGCCCCAACGCGCAGAACCGCTCCGGGTCGCTCATCGTGTGGATGGAGACCTGGGCGCGCTACATAGGCGAGGCGCTGGTCGCCCTCGTCGAGACGGGGCACAGGTATCTGACCGTCCGCGAGGAGGTCTTCGAGGACTACAACCGCCGCCTGGACGCGGCGATGCGCGCCCTCGTCTGGTACGACCCGGCCTCGACGGAACGCAACTACTACGTCAACGAGTTCGGCAGGCAGCAGGTCAACGCGCCCTGGCGGCTGGAGGAGTACCACGAGCTCCTCGCCCGGTTCGAGCCGGAGCACTATGACTTCGGCTGAACACCGGCCGGGACGCGAGCCCGCGACCACGCAGGGCGGGGCGGCTGCGCGCGTCCCCTGCCGCGCCGCCCCGCCACCGCGGACGTCAGGACTCCGCGTACGCGAACTTCCGGCCCGTGCCGCCGTCGACCACCAGTGTCTGGCCCGTGATCCACGCCGACAGGTCGGTGAGGAAGAACAGGATCGCCGACGCGATGTCGCTGGTCGCGCCCACCCGGCCGAGTGGCACCCGGGCGCCCGCCCGCTCGTAGTAACCGGGCTCCGGATGGCGCTCGGCGATGCGCGGGGTGGCCGTCTGACCGGGCGCGACGACGTTCGCGCGGATGCCCGGGCCGAGTTCGAGGCAGGCGGTGCTCACCAGGTTGGAGAGACCGGCCTTCGCGACCCCGTACACCGCGTGGCCGGGAGCGGACCGCAGGCCCGAGACGGAGCCGACGAACACCATCGCACCGCCCTCCGGCATGGCCTTCGCACCGATCTGCAGGGCCAGGAAGGCATGGCGGAGATTCAGGTCGAGCCCACGCTGCCAGAGCTCGTCGGTCACGTCGCCCAGCGGGCCGTTGTCGGCGATGCCGATGATGTCCGCGATCCCGTGGACGGGACCGAAGCGCTCTACGGCGTCGCCGAAGATCCGCTCGACGTCCGCGCGGACGGTCGCGTCACCGGTGAGCGCCAGACCGCCGACCTCCTCGGCGACCGCCTCGGCCCGCTTCCGGTCCGCGTCGACCACGGACACCTTGGCGCCGACGCCCGCCGCGGCGAGACAGGTCTGGCGGCCGATGCCCAGCCCACCGCCGAGGACCAGGACGTGTCTGCCCGTCAGGTCGATCAACCCACGGTAATCGGGGGTCAGTTCCGTGATGCTCATCGCTACACCTCAGCTCTGTAGGTATATCGATCAGGAAATATAGATGTATCAGCTGAAAACATTCAATAGCAGGGCAGTTGATGACAGAGGGGCGGTGCTCGAATGATCCGGGTTCAGCCCGAACGCTTCCTCCACGGCGTCCTGCCGGGGGTGTCCTGGACCGGCGGCGGCTCGCGGCTGCCGCTCGCGGTCGGCACGAAGCTGACGGCCGACACCGTCCGGGCCGCCCGGGTGCCGGCCGGCCTGTATCTGGCCTTCACCGGCCCGGCGTCGACGGTCGAGCTGACGGTGGAGACGGGGGAGCGGACCAGCGTGCCGGCCCCGACTCTCCCCGAGGCCTTCGCCGTACGGGTGCCGGGTTTCCCGGCCCGGCTGGTGCCCCTGCCGCCCGGTGGCGGGACTGAGCTGATAGTGCTGCCCGCGCGCGACCCGAGCAGCGTCGTGCGCGTCTACTTCCCGGAGGCGGCCGAGGTGAGGGTCGTCGCCCTGGGGGCCGACCGCCGCCTCGAACCCGTCGAGCCGGGACCTCGCTGGGTGGTGTACGGCGACTCCGTCACCCAGGGCTGGTCGGTGTCGGCGCCCGGTCTGGCCTGGCCCACCCTGGTCGCCGAGGCGCTCGGCCTCGACCTGGTCAACCTCGGCTTCGCGGGCGCCGCCCGGGGCGAACTGCCCACCGCCGACGTCGTGGCCGCCTCCGGCGCCGCCGCCGTGGCCCTGGCGTGGGGAACGAACGCCTACTCGTCCCTGCCGACGAGCCCCGCCCAGCTCGCCGAGACCACCCGGCTCTACCTCACCGCCGTACGCCAGGGCCTGCCCGACGTCCCCGTCCTCGTCGTCAGCCCGATCGTCCGTCCGGCGGCGGAGAAGGTACCCAACCGCTTCGGCGCGAGCCTCGCGGAACTGCGCGCCGCGATGGAGGACGCGGTGCGCCGCTTCGCCGAGGCGACCCAGGACGACCGTCTGGTCCTGCTCCCGGGGCGGGACCTCGTACCGGCCGCACACCTCGTGGACGGAGTGCACCCGGGCGACGAGGGCCACCGCGCCCTCGCCGAGCGCGTCACGCCGCACGTCGCGGCCGGACTCGGCCGACACACGCCACCGGCGCGTCCGGTGTCCGGCCGCTGACGGAACACCAGCACGCAACCGCCGTACGGCAGTGGGGAGAGACGAGATGGACCTGGCACAGGCGTTCCGGCTGACCGGAAAGGTGGCGGTGGTCACCGGCGCGGGGAGCGGCATCGGACGGGCCGTCGCGGGCGTGCTCGCCGCGGCCGGCGCCCGGGTCGTCGCCGCCGACCTGGACGCGGAGAGCGCCGAGGCCACCACGGCCGGCGTCGCGAAGGACGGCGGGACAGCCGTGGCCCGGCAGGTGGACGTGGCGGATCCGGCCGCCGTGACCGCGCTGGTCGACGACACGGTCTCCCGGTTCGGACACCTCGACGTCCTGGTCAACAACGCCGGCATCATGATCCGCCGCCCCCTCACGGAGGTCCCGCCGGACGAGTTCGACCGGGTCCTCGCGGTCAACCTCAAGAGCGTCCTCTACGGCTGCCAGGCCGCGGCCCGCGTGATGCGGCCGGGGTCGAGCATCGTCAACACCCTGTCCACGATCATCGACTTCGCCACCGCGGGCACGGGGTCCTACGCCGCCACGAAGAAGGGCGGCGAGGCCCTGACCCGTACGTTCGCCGTCGAACTGGGACCCCGCGGCATCCGGGTCAACGGCGTCGCACCCGGCTGGACGGACACCGGCATCACCCGGCAGCGGCACACGGACCCCTCCGGCGGGTTCCGGCAGAGCGGGTTCGACGAACTCGGCCACAGGATGGCCGCCGCCGCTCCCCTCGGCCGGGTCGCCGAGCCGATCGACTCGGCCCACGCCGTCCTCTACCTCGCGTCGGAAGCGAGCCGGTGCGTCACCGGACACGTCGTCCGCGTCAACGGTGGCGCGTCCATGGCCTGACGCGGCTCGCCGGCATCTCGGCGAGCAGGCGGGCCGCGGACCAGGGCATCCTCGAACGCCACAGAACGGAGAAGCAGGCATGACGCAGACTTCGGCCGAGCGCACGGATCTCGATCGGGCGCGCGCCAGGTACCGGGCCGAGCGGGACAAGCGCCTCGACCCCTCGCGCAGCGAGGTCCTCGACCTCGCGCGACACGGGGAGCTGGTCGAGGACCCGTTCACGGCCGTCGTACCGCGCGAGCCGCTGCACGACAGCGTCGACGCGGTCGTGGTGGGCGGCGGATTCGGCGGCCTGCTCACCGCCGCCCATCTGCGCAAGGCGGGCCTCGACCGGATCCGCATCGTGGAGAAGGGAGGCGATGTCGGAGGCGTGTGGTACTGGAACCGGTACCCGGGCGTGATGTGCGACGTCGAGTCGTACATCTACCTGCCGCTGCTCGAAGAGCTGGACTACATGCCCCGGCACCGCTACTCCTACGGCGCCGAGATCCACACCCACACCCAGCGGCTGGCCCGGCACTTCGGGCTCTACGACCACGCGCTCTTCCACACGTCGGTGACAGGACTGGACTGGGACGAGCCAAGCGCCCGGTGGACCGTGCGCACGGACCGCGGGGACGGGTTCCGGGCCCGGTACGCGGTGGTGGCCCACGGATCGTTCACCTCGCTGAAACTGCCTGCCATCGAGGGCATCGACGACTTCGAGGGCAAGCTGTTCCACACCTCCCGCTGGGACTACGACTACACCGGCGGTGACGCCTCCAGCCCCATGACCAGGCTCGGGGACAAGACGGTCGGCGTCGTCGGCACCGGCGCGTCCGCCGTCCAGATCGTCGCCCCGCTCGCTGCGGCCGCCCGCGAGCTCCTCGTCTTCCAGCGGACCCCCTCCACGGTCGCCGTCCGCGACAACCGGGAGACGGACCAGGACTGGTTCCGCACCCTGGAGCCGGGCTGGCAGCAGCGGCGGCGGGAGAACTTCACCCGCGTCACCAACGGGGAGAAGGTCACCGAGGACCTGGTCGGCGACGGATGGACCGTCTTCTACCACGCGGTACCCGACAGCGACGAGCACGGCGGACCCACGCCCGAACAGCTCGCGGAACGGCGGGAGCTGGCCGACCTGCGGCACATGGAGACCATCCGGGCCAGGATCGACACGACCGTACGGGACCCCGGGACCGCCGAGGCGCTCAAGCCCTACTACCGCTACCAGTGCGAGCGCCCCTGCTACCACGACGAGTACCTGCCGGCCTTCAACCGGCCGAACGTGCGGCTGGTCGACACCCAGGGACAGGGGGTCCGACGGATCACCCCCCGCGGGGTCGTCGTCGGCGGCGTCGAGTACCCGCTCGACTGCCTCGTCCTCGCGACCGGCTTCGACCAGGACTCCGCGTACACGGACCGGGTGGGCCTCGACGTGACCGGCCGCGACGGCAGCACCCTCTCCGGCAAGTGGAAGGACGGTCCGGAGACGCTGCACGGTGTGATGTCGAGCGGCTTCCCCAACTTCTTCCTGCTGCCGCCGAACTACACCCAGGGCACCGCCGCGATCAACTTCTCCCACATCCTGGAGGAGACCGCGCGCCACATCTCCTTCCTCATCGCCGAGTTCGAACGGCAGGGAGTGATCGCGGACGTCACCCGGCAGGCCGAGGAGGCATACGTCGAGCAGGTGGTCGACGGCTCCGGCCTGGTCCTGCTGGGCTCGGGCGGCTTCCTCAAGGACTGCACACCGGGACGCTGGAACAACGAAGGGCGCCCCGAGGACAGGCCCCGCAAGAACGCGAACTACCCGGGCACCTCCACGGCGTACTTCGAGATGCTCGCCGAGTGGCGGCAGCGCGGGGAGTTCACCGGACTGAGCTTCACCCGCACCTGACCCGGTGGCGCCGCCCACGGACGGTCAGCCCGGCGGGAGCAGCCCCCGTCCGCCGACGCTGAACCCCACCTCCGCGCCGCCGCCCGGACGGGAGCGGGCGAAGACGGTGCCGTCGTGCGTCTCTGCGACGTCCCGGACGATCGCCAGGCCGAGGCCCGAGCCCGGCAGGCCGCGTGCGGAGTCGACGCGGTGGAAACAGTCGAAGACGCGCGTGGCGTCGGCCGCGCCGATGCCGTGGCCGTGGTCGGAGACGGTCACCCGCCCGGTACGGATCTCCAGCCGGACCGGTTCGGCGTCCTCCGTCTCCCCGGCGCTGCGGGCGTCGAACTTCGCCGCGTTCTCCGCCAGATTGCTTACTGCGCATTCCAGCCGGTGCGGCCGGCCCAGGATCACGGAGCCGTCGGCGTCGACACGGATGAGGCGGCGGGTGTGGCGGTGGACCCGGCGGGCGGCCCGCCGGGCCACCTCGCCCAGGTCCACGGACTCCTCGGGCTCCTCCCGGTCCCGGGCCGCGCCGGCTCGACCGGCTCCTCCACCAGGCCGCTGAGTTCACGGGTCTCGCCCTCGACGTCGTCGAGCAGCCGGGCCCCGGCGGCGGGGGAGAGGCCGTCGAGACGGCCGAGGACGGGGTGTTGGTACGCAGGCTGGTCAGCGGGGTGCGCAACTCGTGGGCCGCGTCCTGGACCAGCCGAACGTGCGCCTCGTCCATCCGCGGCCGCTCCAGGCGGTGGAACGGCTCGCGGTGCTGTGACCCGTCAGACGCCGGGGGCGGCCGGCCCGGCGGTCAGGACACGGCCGGTCCGGTCAGGTACCGGCCCTGCCCGTCGTACGGCCAGACGTTGGGCAGGCAGCCGTGCATGCCCTTGATCTGCTGCATCATCACGGGGGCCGGCTGCCCGGGACCGGGACAGCCGACGTGCCCGTGGCCGAGGAAGTGGCCGACCTCGTGGTTGATGATCAGCGCCCGGTAGTCCTTGACGCGGTGAGCGTAGACGGGGGTCGCGAGCAGCCAGCGTCTGAGGTTCACCATGACCTGGTCGGCCACGTTACAGTTGACCTCACTGCCGGTGTCCAGGCCGTACTTCCCGCAGACCCTGTCCACCGTCCCAGGAGTCGCGACCCGGACGACGAAGTCGGCCGGACCGCTCGACACCCGCTGGAACGCCGAGTGGCCGTCGGCGGTCCAGCCACGCGGGTCGGCGAGGATGTGCTCGACCTGCCGGGCTACGTCCGCCGTGGCGAGGCCGGTCCCGTTCTCGACCTCGACCCGGAAGCGCAGGAGCGTGCCGGAGCCGACCCTGGTGCTGCCACCCGTCGCGGTGACGAACCTGCCCGGTCCGGTGGCCGGGATCCGCGGCGTGGGCGAGGTACGGGGGCCCGGGGAGGCGGAGCCGGAGGCCGGGCCGGGCGACGGGGACCGGGAGCCGTGCGCCGGGCCGGTAGCGCCGACGCGCCCGGACCGGGCCCGCTCGGTGGACCGGCCCTTGTCGCCGGCGTGGGGTGCCCCCGTACCGGACGAACTCCCGCCGACGGCCACGTACCCCGCGGCCACCAGGACCGCCAGCGCGGCCACGGCTCCCAGGACCGGGCCTCTCCCCTTCCGCCCGCGGTGGACGGCGTGGGCGGGGGCGCTCCGGCGGCGGCCACGGGAGGAACGTGCTGTGCGCGTGGTCATGACGGTCAGGCTGTGACCGGAATGTGATCGAGCATGGCGCAAGCGATAACGAGAAGATAACGGACAAGGGGTTGCGGGTTTATATGATCGTCCCGTAACAAACGCACAGCTGTGCGGATCGCATGCGGATACTGAGCGCATGCCACGCGTTCTGCTGATCGAAGACGACCGTGCCGTGCGGGAGGGGGTGGCCCTCGCCCTGCGCCGCCGGGGGCACGAACTCGCCGCCGTCGCGACCGGGGAGGACGGGCTGGAACGGGTGCGGTCCTTCCGGCCGGACGTCGTGGTGCTGGACCTCATGCTGCCCGGGATGCCCGGACTCGACGTGTGCCGCCGGATCCGCGGCCTCGACCAGACCCTGCCGATCGTCATGGCGACCGCGCGGGGCGACGACGAGGACATCGTCGTGGGCCTGGAGGCGGGCGCCGACGACTACGTGGTCAAGCCGGTGCAGGCACGGGTCCTCGAGGCCCGCCTCCGCGCGGTGCTGCGCCGGGCGGGCGGGCCGCCCGCCGACGCCGGCATACCGAGGATCGACACCTACGGAGAGCTGTCCGTCGACCGGGCCGGGCTGTCCGTCACCCGCAGCGGGGTGCCGGTCCCGCTCGCCCCGTCCGAACTCCGGCTGCTGCTCACCCTGTCCGCCTCGCCCGGTCAGGTGTTCAGCCGCCAGCAGCTCCTCGAAGCGGTCTGGGAGCACAGCTACCACGGAGACGCGCGACTCGTGGACGCCTGCGTGCGGCGGCTGCGCGCCAAGATGGGCGAGCCGCCGCGCGAGCCGCGCTTCGTCCAGACCGTGCGCGGCTTCGGCTACCGGTTCACGGCCCGGTGAAGCGCCCGCGTCTGCCACAACTGCGCGGTCTGCGGATCCGCCTGGTGCTCGCCTTCACGCTGGTGGCGGCCGTCACGGCCGCCACCACCGGTGCCCTGACCTTCCGCGAGGCCCGTACCGGCGTCCTCCAGCAGAGCCAGGACGCCGTGATCCAGCAGCTGCGCACCCAGGTCGGGCGGCTCGCCCCGGACCTCGCCTTCCCGCCGGACCGGGCCGCACTGACGCGGTTCGCGGCGGACGTGGCCGGCTCCGAGCCCTCCGGGACCTGGCGGGTGCTGGCCGCCTACGGCCGCCTCAGCGCCACCTCCGCCCCCGGCGACCGCTTCACCGAACTGACCCCGGCCGTCCGCGCGGCCGTCGGCTCCAGCATGGCCACCGTCTTCCAGCGGGTGGCCGTCGGCGACCGCACCGCACTCGTCGTCGGCATGTCGGTCACCTTCGCCGAGGCACCCACGACGGGCGTCTACGCCTCCGGTGTCCATGTCTTCCTGACCGTGCCGCAGACCACCGAGCGCGCCTACGTCGACGCCCTGGTCACCGCCGCCGAACGCGCCGCCGTGCCCGCGCTGACGCTCGCCGTGCTGCTGGCGCTGCTCGCCGCCCGCGGGGTGCTGCGACCGGTGAGAGCACTTCGCCATGCCACCCGCAGCATCGCCGAGGGACGCCTGGACACCCGGCTCGCCGTCGACGGGTCCGACGAACTCGCCGATCTCTCCCACACGTTCAACGAGACGGCCGCCGCGCTGGAGAAGTCGGTGGCCGAACTGCGCGGCATGGAGGCCCGGGCCCGCCGGTTCGCCGCGGACGTGTCGCACGAACTGCGCACCCCGCTCGCCGCCATGTCCGCCGTCACCGACGTCCTCGACGAGGACGCCGCCCGCCTGGACCCGGACACCGCCACCGCTGTCCGTCTGATCAGCGAGGAGACCGTGAAACTGGCCCGGCTGGTGGACGACCTGTTGGAGATCTCCCGTTTCGACGCGGGCGCCGCGGTGCTGCACCTGGACGAGATCGACCTCGCCGAGTCCCTGCGGCGCAGCCTCGACGCCCGTGCCTGGGCCGGCCTGGTGGAGTGCGACCTGCCGCCGCCCGGCACGCTGCGCGGCCGCGTCGACCCGCGCCGCCTCGGCGTCGTGGTCGCCAACCTGGTGGGCAACGCGCTGCGGCACGGCGCCCGGCCCGTCGTGCTGCGCCTGTACGACGGCGGAGAGCCCGGCGGGGCACGGCTCGCGGTGATCGAGGTGCTGGACAGCGGACCCGGCATCCCGGACGACGTGCTGCCGCAGGTCTTCGAGCGGTTCTACAAGTCGGACGCCGCCCGCACCCGCACCGAGGGCAGCGGCCTGGGCCTCGCCATCACCGCGGAGAACGTCCGGGTGCACGGCGGCACGGTCCGCGCCGCGAACCGGCCCGGGGGCGGAGCCGTCTTCACCGTACGGCTGCCCCTGCCGGCCGACGAACCGCCCGGGGAGGACCGGTGACGGCCTTACGGCGGCGGGTCCGCCGCGCGCTCCTCCTTCCCCCGGCCGTGTGCGTCCTGGCCTCCTGCGGCATCCCTACGACCGGCGTGGTGCAGGCGGGCGGTCCCGCCAGCGGCGTCGTGCCGACAGCGCGGCTGTACTTCGTGCGCGACGGCGCCCTGGTCGCCG
This sequence comes from Streptomyces sp. NPDC090499, assembly GCF_044769305.1. Taxonomy (NCBI): domain Bacteria; kingdom Bacillati; phylum Actinomycetota; class Actinomycetes; order Kitasatosporales; family Streptomycetaceae; genus Streptomyces; species Streptomyces sp. NPDC090499. The sequence continues at coordinate 51,622 of NZ_JBIVXP010000022.1, read as the reverse complement.
TCCGGCGCCCGACCGCCGCGCCGGGTGATGCCGCGGCGGCGGTGCGGGACCTGCTCCTGGGCCCGACCGCCGCGGAGCTGAACAAGGGACTGACGACCCGGCTGCCCCTGCCCACGGGCATTCCGACGGCGGTCCCGGCCGTCCCGGCGTACGGCGGAGCCACCGCCGTACCCCGGACAACGTCCTCGGCGGACCTCGTGAAAGTGACGGTGAGCGCCCGCCGGATCTCCGTCCGACTGTCGTCCGCGGCGGGTGAGCCGGGCGATCCCGGCCTCGCGGCCGCCCAACTCGCCTGCACGGCCGACGCGGCACAGCGCACAGCCGACCCCGTCGGCGAACCCGGGCCGGTGACGGTCACGCTCCCGGACGGCCGGCGCTTCGAGGAAGCCGCCACGAGGTGCCCCGGTGACTGACACCCACTGTCAGCGGACACTTTCACCCAAGGTGCCTTGGACACATGCGCGGAAGTCACCACGCGGTCCGCTCTCTCCACCAGACAGAGAGGGGGAGACACAAGGGCTCCGTGCTGGCGTTGGACGTGAGCAGGAACCGCCCGTTCTTCATCTCAAGTGATCGCGAAACGGGCGGCCCGTCGACTATGCCGAAGCCCTGCTGTCGGAGGGCCTTCACCTGTACAGCATCGCTCCGGCCGCCCCGGTGGATCCGCCGGTGTGGAACGTTCTCGGTCAGGGCGCGGCAGAGGCCGTAGTGCTGGCCGATCCGCGGCGCCCGGCGGACTGCCCCCACAGCGCCGTCCCGGGCGTGGTCGGCCCCGACGCTGACCGTGGCGACCGGTTCTGGGGCCCTGGCCGGCGGGCGTGCGGCACGACGACGCCCTGTTCTGCGAGATGGGAGTCACCGGCGAGTTCGCTCTCGACGGCGTCTCTCCCGGCTCATGGCACGGCTCACCGGAGTTCGGGCGAAGACGTGGGCGGACGCCGGATCGCCGGAAGGTGATCCGGCGCCATCTGCCCTGCCGCGCACGTGCTCCGACCGAAGAGGCCACTGAGCTGGCATGGCAGGTTCACATGCTGGCCGGCTTCGCGATCGGTGGGCTTCTGGCACCCACCTCCCCGGAGCGGCCGCTGTCCTCCAGGCTCAGACGAGGACGGGCTGCAGGGTCGCTCCATGATCCGGCCGCAAACTACTCCACCTGCTACCACCCTGCTACCATGAGGTATGGCCTCTGACCGGAAGCAGACCCAGCTCCGCCTGTCCCCTGACGTCCTCGCCACCGGCAAGGACGCCGCGAAGGCCCGCGGGCTTGACTTCAACAAGTACGTCGAGCGGCTGATCGTGGAAGACACGACCGGTGCGCGGGCCGCCGGCATGGAGGCCGCGCAGCGCCTCATCGACCAGCACGGCGGATTCCTCGATGACCTGGAGCGTCAGTTCGACGAGCCGGCCGGCGACGTGCGCCCGGGAGCCGCGGCGTGATCGTGCATGTCGACGAGTCCTGGATCCTGGAAGTCGCCGAACGGGCCGGTCACCGCGATCCGGGCGTGGACGACTACGGCGTCCCACTCGCAGCCGTCGCCCGGCACCGCGGCGAGTTCTTCGACCGCCCCGTCTACGACGGCCCCTACGCGCGCGCCGCCGCCCTGGTGCAGACCCTGGGACGCTGCCGGTGGCTGGAGCGCTCCAACCTCACCGTCGCCTGCGCCGTCGCCGTCATGTACCTCGCGGCGTCGAACATCCCGGTCGACCCCACCCGCGAACAGCTCTCGGCGCTGGCCCGCGAGCTGAACAGCCCTCGCTGCACCGCCGAACAGATCGCCGTCCTCCTGCGCACCTGGAAGCCCTGACCAGCCGTCCGGACGGCCGGCCGTCCGTCCAGGGCCTTTGGATCGCGTGACGCACGAAGCAGCCGGGTCAGGACGCGCGCGCCCCGGCGGGTGCGCCGTCCAGGGAGTCGAGGACCTCGTCGGCGGGGATCTGGCGCAGGTGCTCCGGGGTGTGGTGGCGGGACTTCACGACGGCGCGGTAGACCTCGGAGCGGGAGAAGATCTCACCTGCGGCGGGGGAGTCGAGCCAGGACTGCAGGACGGCTGCGGGTCGGGGTGCTTGTCGAGTGCGTCGTCGCCCAGCAGTCGGACCACACCGGCGTCTTGTCCTCGAGTGCCAGGGTGCGATCGGTGCGAGATCGGCGGCCCCGGTTCGCCCGCCGTCTCCCCGCAAGTCAGCGTGCGAGGATCAGGCTCATCGCCTCGGCGCGGGTTGCCGGTCTGCGCAGTTGGCCGCGTACGGCTGAGGTCGTCGTCCGCGCACCGGGCTTGCGGATGCCGCGGGCCGACATGCACATGTGCTCCGCTTCGACGACCACGATCGCGCCGCGAGCGTGGAGTATGCGCATCAGGGCGTCGGCGATCTGCCCGGTGAGCCGTTCCTGGATCTGGAGGCGGCGCGTGTAGACGTCCACCAGGCGGGCCAGCTTGGACAGTCCGGTGACCCTGCCGTCCTGGGCGGGGATGTAACCGACGTGGGCCGTACCGCGGAACGGCAGCAGGTGGTGTTCACAGAGGCTGACGATCTCTATGTCCTTGACCAGCACCATCTCGTCGTGGCTGAGCTCGAAGGTCGTGGCCAGGACGTCCTCGGGCTCCTGCCGCATCCCCGAGAGGAGTTCCCGGTACGCCTGTGCCACGCGGGCCGGTGTCGCGCGCAGCCCTTCGCGATCCGGGTCCTCGCCGATGGCGAGAAGCAGTTCCCGAACGGCGTTCTCGGCTCGTCGGGCATCGAATCGGCCCGGGTGAGCGCCGACGAGGGGTATTACGAGGTCGGTCATGAGCCTCCCGTCTCTACGGCCGGGCGGGGACAAGTCACCGTGACGGCCGAGCAGAACAGTGTCTGCCGGGCGACTCGCCCCGCTGTTCACGGGCCGGGGTGGAGTGCGGTCAGTGCCTGTCGCCGGCGAAGGGCCGGCGGGAGACGGTGGCGCGGATCTTCGTCTGGGAGTGACGCTCCACCGTGGGACTGGCGGAACCGCCGTCCGGTTCGCCCCACACCAGTTCGACTTCCTGGCCGTAGGTGAGTTCGTCCTCGTCGATCATGCAGACGGAGATCCAGCCCCGGACGTTGGCGGTGTAGCTGCACAGGGTCGACACGCCGATGAGACGGCCGTCGCGTTCGATGCGGTCGACCTGCGAGGCCGCGTAGAAGGCCGCGGGCATCTCGATGTGCTTGAAGCGACGTTCGCCCTGCTCGTACTGGCTGGCGAAGATCCTGGCGACGTCGTCGCGGTGCCAGGACAGCCACGCCTTCTTGCGATGCTTCTGGCCGCGCTTCGCCTCCAGGGCCGCACGGCCGATGAAGTCGTGGTCGAACTTGAGGATGTGGCCGTAGCCGAGGTCCCAGGGGGTGACGTAGTAGTCCTCGACCCGGTCCGAGACGAAGCTGCCGCCGAGGGAGAGGCTGCCCTCGAAGCTCCGCGCGTTCGCCCACTCGCGGTAGGGCTTCATCGCGTCTCCGGAGTAGACCGCGGGGACGGTGTTGGCGATCCAGCCCGACTCCGTGGCCACCGACGCGTAGGCGCGCCCGCCGACCTGACGGCCCCCGAAGGACTCGCCGGCCTCCAGGATGGTGTCGCGGACGTCGTCGAGGTGTTCGTAGGGGCCGAAGAACTCCAGGCCGGGGAAGCCGGACATGCGGTGGTTGAGTGCGGTGACCTCGTGCTTTCCGATGTTGAACTTCCCCATCGAGAAGAACGGGATGTCGGGCATGGGGCCGCCGTTGACCTTCTCGAAGACGGCCGCCGCGTGCGGGCCCTGGAGCTGGAGACGGAAGAACTCGCGGCCGTTCGGGTTCTGCGCGGTGCGCTCGTCGCGGCGCAGGGTGACGTCGTAACCGCCGGTCTCGGCATGGAACTGGACCCAGTTCAGCGCCGGCGGCCGTCCGACGAGCCGGACCAGGTTGTCGGCCAGGCAGAACAGGATGCAGTCGCCGACCATGTAACCGTCGTGGTTGACGGCGATGAACTGCTTGGCCTTCATCGGGCCGAAACCGGCGAAGGTGTTGGCGCCGACCTCCGACAGCAGCCGGTAGCAGTCCGGGCCCTCGACCGTCAGGTCGGTCATGTGGTGGGACAGGTCCATCAGGGCCGCCGAGTTGCGCCACGACTCCTGCTCGTCACGCCAGTTGGTGAACTCGGCCCTGATCGGGAAGGGGTAGGCGCCGGAACGGCCGCTGCGCATGAGGGCCAGCGGACCACCGCTCGCCTGGATCTGGTCTTCGAGGTGTGCCATCGGGTTCTCCATGTCGTCGCGCGATGTGCGGGCAAGGCGGCAGGGGCGGCGGCGGTCGCCGCGCGACGCGACCGACGGGTAGGTCGCCCGGATGTCCTGGACGAACCGGCGCGGGGTGTCCGACCGCGATCACGTCACCCCACGGGTGGGGCCGCCGACGGAGGTGCCTACGTCGGTACGGAACCGTACGGTACGGTACGCCTTCGAGGCGTCACAAGGCGCGCACCGAGATCCAAGTGCCGCCTTCCCGGAGGGCTTTCTCCCCTCTGAGCTGCCCGGATGTCGAAGTCTGCGCCCGGCGCAGGCTTACCTTGCGCTCCGTGGAGGGGTGCGTCCCGCGGTGCGCCTCCGAGGCGGAAAGCCGCTCGTCGTGGTCGGCGCAGGTCTGGCCCCGGACGGCGCCGAGCCGGGCCGGCGGTCGGCGGTCAGACCGACTCGCGTACGACGACCCGGGCGGGCGGCGGGCGAAGGCCGCTGGTCTCGAGGCCCAGGGCGAGGCGGGCGCTGAGCCGGCCGTGCGCCTCGGCGTCGATGTTGACCGTGGTCAGCGCGGGAGCGGAGTACGCGCCGAACCCGTTGTCGTCGAAGCCGATGACGGCGAACTCATCGGGCACGCGGCGGCCGAGGTCGCGCAGCGCCACGAGAACGCGCAGGGCGACATCGTCGTTGAACCCGGCGAAGGCGGTGACCTCGGGTGCGCCGGCGAGGAACCTCCCGACGGTTTCGGCGCAGGCAGCCCGGTTCCGCAGAGCGGCAAAGGAGACCGGGACAGGGATGTCCATGTTCATCGCGGCATGTCCGGTGAACTTCAGACGGGCCGCGGTCAGTGGGGCCTCGACGTCCGGCAGTGCCACGGCGACATGGGCGTGGCCGTGTTCCACCAGGTGACGGAGCTGCAGTGCGGAGTGGGCCGCGAGCCCGTCACGCCAGCCGCCTCCGAGGTCGTGGAGGTCGTCGCCCGTCAGATACGTCTCACCGAAGCGGACGACGGCACGAGGGGCGATGGCGTCGAGTACCTGCTGGGTGGAGCGTGGCGTGTGGCGGCCGTGACGGACGAGCAGGACATGGTCGTGGGCGGCGAGTTCGGCATCGAGACCGCGGACGTAACTGGAGGAGTAGTTGCCCTCCATGCCCGTGTCGATGTTCAGGACGACCACCCGTGAGGTGCCTTCCCGAAGGGCCTTGGCGACTCCGTGCGGCACGTAGCCGAGATCGCGGGCGGCCTGCTGGACGCGGTCCCGCGTCGCGGCGGAGATCGTCTGGCGCGGATCGTCGTTGAGGACAAAGCTGACGGTGGCACGTGAGACGCCGCTGGCCGCGGCCACGTCCTTCAGCGTCACTCTTCGGGAAGCGCCCATCACCCCTGCTCCGATGCGGTCCACGCGCCGCATCCCCCTCCGGGCCGGCGCGCTGCCATTCTAGGGACCGGCCCGTCGCGCACGCGGTCGCCGCCCGCGGCCCGCACGGGCACCGTCCGCAGCGGCTCGTCCACGTCCGACGGCTTCCCGTGTAGGGCTAGATCGATTTAGCGAATTCATGTAACCTCACCGTCATATCGATTGAGCAGTGCCTGCCCGCAGGTCCCGATCCGCGGGCCGAGGAGGTTCCCGAGCCGTGATCGAGATGGAATCCCCTGCCGCCCTCCGACCGCCCTCCGAGCTCCCCGACGGGCTTCCGCGGCCCGGCAGGTGCCTCGTGATGGGGATACTGAACGTGACGCCGGACTCGTTCTCCGACGGCGGCCGTCATGCCGGCACGCGGCGCGCGGTGCGCCACGGCCTGCGGATGGCCCGCGAAGGCGCCGACCTCGTCGACGTGGGCGGGGAGTCGACGCGTCCGGGGGCCGAGCCGATCCCGGTGGCGGAGGAACTGTCCCGGGTCGTGCCGGTGGTGCGAGCACTGGCGCGCGCCGGACTGTCCGTCAGCGTCGACACCATGCACGCCGAGGTGGCGTACGCCGCCGTCGAGGCGGGGGCGTGCCTGGTCAACGACGTCAGCGGCGGTCTCGCGGACCCGGCGATGGCGGCCGTCGTCGCCGAACTGGGCGTCCCCTACGTCGTGATGCACTGGCGGGCGCCGAGCCGCGAGATGCATCGTCACGCGATCTATCGGGACGTCGTGGGCGAGGTCGTCTCGGAGCTTCTGAGGCGTGTCGACGCGCTCGTCACGGCTGGGGTGGATCCGGGGCGCATCATCCTCGACCCCGGCCTGGGCTTCGCCAAGCACGTCGGCCACGACTGGCGGCTGCTCGCGGAGCTGCGCACCGTGCGGGCCGCCGGTTTCCCGGTGCTCGTCGGCGCCTCCAGGAAGCGCTTCATCGGCGCGGCGCTGAGCGGATGCGCGGACGGCGGGTCCGCGCCCCGCGCCAGGGACGCCGCGACCGCCGCCGTCTCCGCGCTCGCGGCGGCCGCCGGGGCGGCCTGCGTGCGCGTGCACGATGTCCGCTCCAGCCTCCACGCGGTCTGCATGGCCGCGGCCTGGGTCGACGGTGGCCGGACGCTCTCGCCCGGAGTGGCCCGCCGGACGCCTGACGAGAAAAGTGCCTCATGGGTCTCGCCGGAGAAAGTGGCCTCTGCTAGCTTGCGCTAGATCGATTTAGCACCGGGGTTCCGCTTCCCGCTGTTCCGCTTCCTGCGGTCATCCCCGCCGAGTAGGCCGCTCTCGGTCGGTAACTAGATCGATTTAGCACCTGTTTCAGTCACCTGATGGATCTCCATGAAAGAAGGAGCCGCATGGCAATCCCCAGCCTCCAGGACGGCATCGACAAGGCCGGCTCGCCCATCGACCTGCTGTGGAAGCCCGGCGCCGAGCCGTGGACCCCGGAGGTCGTCGCCCGCGAGTACACCGGATGGCGACAGGAGCAGGCGGCCTGGCACGAGGGCGTCGCGCTGCTGAACCTGTCGCACCACATGTACGACCTGTGGATCGAGGGCCCCGACGCCACCCGGCTGCTCGCCGACCACGGCGCCAACAACTTCGAGAAGTTCGCCGTCGGGCAGGCGAAGCAGTACGTGCCGGTGACCCGCCACGGTCACATCGTCACCGACGGCATCCTCGCCCGGGAGGCCGACAACGCCTACCTGCTCAGCGGCATCCCGGCCGCCCAGCACTGGGTGCAGTACCACGCGGAGCAGGGCGGCTACGACGTCGCCTTCGAGACGGACGCCTCCAGCGCCTTCCGGCCCGGCGGCGGCGATCCGAAGCTGTTCCGCTACCAGATCCAGGGACCGGGAGCGCTCGAACTCATCGAGAAGGTTTTCGGCGCCCCGATCCCGGAGACGAAGTTCTTCCACGCCACGCCGGTCACCCTGGACGGCCGTGCCTTCAAGGCGCTGCGCCACGGCATGGCCGGACAGGCCGGCTACGAGTTCATCGGCCCCTGGGAGCACGCCGCCCACGTGCACGACGCGTTCCTCACGGCCGGCGAACCTCTCGGCCTGATCCAGGTCGGCGCCCTGGCGTACGCCACGCCGAGCGTGGAGAGCGGCTGGATCCCCTCGCCCGTCCCCGGCATCTACTCCGACCCGGAACTGGCGGAATACCGCAAGTGGCTCCCGCTGTTCGGCATCGAGGGCAAGCGCCCTCTGAACGGCAGTTTCTTCTCCGAGGACATCGAGGATTACTACGTCTCCCCGTACGAACTGGGCTACGGCAAGCTGATCCACTTCGGCCACGACTTCCTGGGCCGCGACGCCCTGCTCGCGGCCAAGGAGGGCACCGGACTGCGCAGGAAGGTGACGCTGGTCTTCGACCCGGACGACGTGCGCCGTGTCCTGGGCGGCGGAGCGGACGCGGGCTTCGTGCTCAGCTACGCCCGCCACCGGGTGGAGACCTCCGCGGGTCTGGCCGGCGTCACGATGCAGACGGCGTCCATCGACCCGGTCGGCACGCTCCTGTCGCAGACGCTGATCGACGCCGCGCACGCCGAGCCCGGCACCGAGGTCGCGGTGGTCTGGGGCGAGCACCCCGGTACCGGTACGGACCCCGAGGCCGACCTCGGGTTCCCGCGCATGCGCGCCACGGTCCAGCCCAGCCCGTACGACCGCCACGCCCGCACCGAATACCGCCGCAACGCCTGACGCGGAGCAGTACCCCCGCGGTCCGGACCGGCGCCTCGGCGCACGGCTGCCGGCCGGACCGCGTCCCTCACCACTAGGAGCACGATGAGCCAGCTCAGTACGGCTTCCGCGGCGGTCAGGACATCGCTGCTGGAAGACTTCTCCCTGGAAATGACCGGCAAGGACGTGCCCAAACTGGAGGAGGCCAGCCACCTCATCCCGCAGGGCACGCGGATCAACGTCACCTTCCTCGGCAACGAGAACCTGCCGATGCGGCTGGATGCCGCTCGCGCGGTCAAGAGGCTCGGCTTCGTGCCGGTCCCGCACTTCTCGGCCCGCCGGCTCGGCTCGCGTGCCGACTTCGAGCAGTTCCTGGCCGGACTCCAGGCCGACGGGACTGAGACCGACGTCTTCGCCATCGGCGGGGACCCCACTCGGCCCGAGGGTCCCTACGAGGACTCGCTCGCCCTGATCGAGTCCGGCCTGCTCCGGGAACACGGCGTACGGCACGTCGGTATCAGCGGCTATCCGGAGGGCCACCCCGCCATCAGCGGGGAGAAGCTGTGGTCGGCGCTCCGCGACAAGAGCGCGGCCATAGCCGCCCAGGGCCTGGACGGCAGCATCATCACCCAGTTCGGATTCGACGTCGATCCGGTCCTCACCTGGGTCGAGCGCGTCCGCGACGAGGGCATGGACCTGCCGATCCGCATCGGTGTACCCGGCCCGGCCGGGGTGCGCCGACTCATGGGCTACGCGGCCCGGTTCGGCGTCGGGACCAGCGCCTCGATCGCCAAGAAGTACGGCCTGTCGCTCACCAACCTGATGGGCACCGCAGGGCCGGACCGGTTCCTGCACGCCCTGGCGGACGGCTACGACCCGGAGCGGCACGGCACGGTGAAGATCCACTTCTATACGTTCGGCGGGCTCAAGGCCACCTCCGAATGGATCGGCCAGTTCAGGAAGGAAGCCCGCGCATGACGATCACGCAGACCGCGCCCGCCGGCAACACCGGCAAGGGCAAGGAAGCGGACCACCAGGCGTCGCTGATCGTCCAGGGCGCCGACGCCACCGGCATCGTCGCGGCGGTGACCTCGCTTCTCAGCAAGCACGGCGCGAACATCGTCTCCCTCGACCAGTACTCCGACAACCCGCAGGGCGGCGCCTTCTTCCAGCGCACCGTCTTCACCCTCCCCGGCCTCCAGGCCGTCCTGCCCGCGCTGCGCGAAGACCTCGACGAGCATCTCGCGAAGGAGTTCGGGCTGAGCTGCACCCTGCGCGACATGTCGGCACCCAAACGCGTCGCGATCTTCGCCTCCAAGTCCGACCACTGCCTGCTCGACCTGCTCTGGCGGCACCGGCAGGGCCAACTCCCGGTCAGCATCCCGATGGTGATCTCCAACCATCCCGATCTGGCCGAGGAGGTACGGTCGTTCGGGATCCCCTTCTTCCACGTCCCGTGCCAGGGGGCCGACAAGTCGGCGGCCGAGGCCGAGCATCTGCGGCTCCTGAAGAACAACGTCGACTTCGTCGTCCTGGCCCGCTACATGCAGATCCTGTCGGGCGACTTCATCGCGAAGGCCGCAGTGCCGATCATCAACATCCACCACTCCTTCCTGCCGGCCTTCATCGGCGCCGGGCCGTACGCCAAGGCCAAGCAGCGGGGCGTGAAGCTGGTCGGGGCCACCGCGCACTACGTCACCGAGGACCTCGACGAGGGCCCGATCATCGAGCAGGACGTCGTCCGCGTCACCCACGCCCACACCGCCGCCGACCTCACCCGCCGCGGCGCCGACGTGGAGCGGGCGGTGCTCTCCCGGGCCGTGCTGTGGCATGCCGAGGACCGGGTGATCCGCGACGGCAACCACACCATCGTCTTCGCCTGAACCACCCTTCACTCGTACCCCCGACAGGGAAACCCGCCCGGAACAGGGACAGGTGGTCTTGTCGTGCGCCGGAACAGGCCGTCGGGGCGGCGGACGCGGCAGACACGGCGGACTTCCGCACGGTCCGCCGCGATGCTCGCCGCCGCCCCGATCCCCGGCGCCGTACACCGTGGCCGCACCAGGCCGCGGTCCCCGCACGCGGTCCTCTCCACCGGGCGAATCGTTCGCCGACAGAAAGCGGTTCGCCACCATGACACACACCATCGACGGCGCGGAGATCGCCCGCGCCATACGGATCCGGGTCGCCGAGCGGGTGGCCGCGGCCGCGGCCACCGGACAGGTACCGGGGCTCGCCACCGTCCTGGTCGGCGACGACCCCGCCAGCGCCGTCTACGTCGCCGCCAAACGCCGCGCCATCCGCGAAGCCGGTATGCACGACATCCACCGCCATCTACCGCACCAGGCCACGCAGGTCGAGGTGGCGGCGGTCATCGACGACCTTGCCGCCGACCCCGACGTCTCCGGCATCCTCCTCCAACTGCCCCTGCCCGCACAGCTCGACGCCCCGCCGCTGATCGACCGCATCCCCGTCACCAAGGACGTCGACGGACTGACCACGGCCAGCGCCGGCCGACTGGCCCGGGGTGAACGCGGGTTGCGCCCGTGCACGCCCAGCGGTGTCATCGAACTCCTCGACGCCGAGGGCATCGAACTCAAGGGTGCCCGCGTCGCCGTGGTCGGCTGGGGCGAACTCGTGGGCCGCCCCCTCAGCCAGTTGCTGCTGCGCCGCGGGGCGACGGTGACCGTGGCCCACGAATTCACCGCGGACCTCGCCGCCGTGACCCGTCCGGCCGATGTCGTCGTGGTCGCCACCGGCGTGCGCGGCCTGATCGGCCAGGAACACGTCAAGCCCGGCGCGACCGTCATCGACGTCGGCATCCACCGCACGCCGGGCGGCCTGACCGGCGACGTGCGTGCCGCCGAACTCGACGGCATCGCCGGCCGCATCACCCCGGTTCCCGGGGGAGTGGGCCCGATGACCATAGCCATGCTCCTGGTCAACACACTCCAGGCCGCCGAATGGAGCGCCGGACGTGAAGCGGTCCCCGCGTAGTCGGCGCCCGCCCGCCCCCCCCGGGCGCCACGCGGGGCCACCGATCCGTCCCCTGCGCTCAGGAAGGCGTTGGACATGAAGGATCTCCCCTCCGCAGCCCGGTTCGGTGGTCGCGTCATGAGCGGACTCGTCGATGTCACCTCCGACCCGGAGGCACTCGACTCGCAGGGCATGTGGGCCCTCGTGGCCGGTTTTGAAGGCCGGCTGACCTGTGCCCGCTTCCGCGACGTACGGTCGCTGCCGCGACGCGCGGCCCCCGGAACCCGGTGGAACGGGCCCGGACGGGCTCAGTGGACGACATCTCTGGACCGGGATGCCTACACCGCCGGTGTGCGGCGCATCCGCGAGCACATCGCGGCAGGCGAGGTGTACCAGGCCAATCTGTGCCGTGTCCTGTCCGCCCCTGTCACCCCCGGCGCGGACATCGAGGCCCTGGCCGACCTGTTGGCCGAGCGCCACCGGGCGCCGTACGCCGGGATGATCAGCCTGCCGGAGCACGGCATCGAGGTGGCGTCGGCCTCCCCCGAGCTGTTCCTCCGGCGGACCGGAAGGGTGATCGAGTCCGGTCCCATCAAGGGCACCGGACGCACCGCGGCCGACCTCCTCGACAAGGACCACGCCGAGAACGTGATGATCGTCGACCTGGTCCGCAACGACCTCGGCCGCGTCTGCGCGACCGGCAGTGTCACCGTCCCCGAACTGTGCGCGGTCGAGAAACACCCGGGGCTCGTGCACCTGGTCTCCACCGTCCGGGGAGAGCTGCGGGACGGTGCCGGCTGGGGGGAACTGCTGGCGGCCTCCTTTCCGCCGGGCTCGGTCACCGGCGCGCCGAAGGCGAGCGCCCTGCGGATCATCGAGGCGCTGGAGACCGCGCCGCGCGGCCCGTACTGCGGGGGTATCGGGTGGGTCGACGCCGACCGCGGCACCGGCGAACTCGCCGTGGGCATCCGCACGTTCTGGATCGACCGGGCGCACGGCCGGCTTCTCTTCGGGACCGGAGCGGGCATCACCTGGGGGTCGGATCCCGACCGGGAGTGGGAGGAGACCGAACTGAAGGCGGCCAGACTTCTGGCCATCGCGTCCCAGGGTGGGCCGGAGGGACACCGAGCGGCCGTCCGGCACCTGATCACCGAAACGGTGATCACCGGTGGGTGAGCGACTGGCCGGCCGACCACCCGTCACCGGGGCCGCACGACGACCCTCGAACGCCCGTCAGCCCCACACCAGGCGGGCCGTCTCGGCCACCAGTTCCAGTTTGCGGCGCTGGTCGTCGACGGTGAGCAGGTTCCCCTGACTCGTCGAGGCGAACCCGCACTGCGGGCTGAGGGCAAGCTGCTCCAGGGGAAGGTACTGGGAGGCCTCGTCGATACGGCGGCGCAGCGTGTCGACCGACTCCAGCTCCGCCACCTTGGACGAGACCAGCCCCAGCACCACGGTCTTGGTGGGCGGAACGAACCGCAGCGGCTCGAAACCACCGGAGCGCCCGGTGTCGTACTCCAGCAGGAAGCGGTCGACCTCGACCTCGCCGAAGACGCGTTCCGCGATGGGCTCGTAGCCTCCCTGGGCGGACCAGGCGCTGCGCATGTTCCCGCGGCAGAAGTGCATGGCGACGGTCACCCGGGGCCGGTGCGAACGCGCCGCGCGGATCAGGGAGTTGTCGGTGTCGATGACATGGCCGAGATGGCCGTCCAGGTCCTTCACCCGGCGCATCCGGGCGGCCTCCGGGTCGATGTTGGCCCAGTAGGCCAGGGAGTCGAGCTGGAGCCAGGTGACTCCGGAGCCGAGCAGGTCGGCGATGTCCTGCCGGTAGATCCCGGCCAGCGCGGCGACCGCGTCCTCGCGGGTCGGGTAGACGGCGCTGGACACTCCCGGCCGCCAGAAGCCCGCCACCATGGTGGGACTGGCCATGGTGATCTTGTACGGTCCCGGGGAGTTCCCGGCCAGCCACTGCGCCTCGGTGAGCGACAACGGCGTACGCCGGTACAGCGGGGCGCCGATCGTGACGGGAGCGACCTCGCCCTCCAACTCGGCGCCGTCGGCGTCGCGGTGCCAGCGAGGGCGGCCCGCGGACTCCGCCGCGGGCACCAGTCCACCGACGGTCTCCACCACCGAGGCCATGAAGTCGTCGCGCCGCACCTCGCCGTCGGTGAACACCTGCATCCCGGCGTCCTCCTGCAGCTTGAGCGCAGCGGTCGCGGCAGCGTCCTCCAGCTCACGGAGACGTTCCGCCGTCATCGTGCCCCGCCGGACCTCGGCACGGGCCGTCAGCAGTTCGGCGGGGCGCAGCATGCTTCCCACATGCTCGGCCCGGATGGTCGTCGTACCCATGGGTCATCCCTCCGTGCGGTGCCCGATGCGCGCCCCGGCGTCTGCCGACGGCGGCAGCGACCGTACGGTACGGTACGAACAGAGGACAAGGGGTCGGCCGCCGGACGGCATCAGCCCCGGGCGTCGGCCCCAGGGACGGACACCCCGCGGAGGAAGACCCGCACCGCCTCGACGACGGACGCGCGCACCTCGGCCTCCGTCAGCTTGTACGGGGCATCGGTGAGCAGCCTCATCTGGGCGTCTCCCAGCATGGCCTGGTACAGCTGCGCCGCCGCGCGGAGCGGATCCTCGACCTCGATCAGACCGTCGTCGCACGCCTGCCGCAGGGTGCGCCCGAGCACCGCGTACCCGCCGGCCGGCCCGTGCTCGAAGAACGCGTCCCCGATCCCCGGGATGCGCCCCGCCTCGGCGGTCACCAGCCGGTGCAGGGCGATGGCCTGCGGGGTCAGGACGATCGAGGCGAAGTGCTCGCCCAGGGCCACCAAGGTCTCGGGCAGGCTCCTGCCGCTCGGCGAGAAGGCGTGCAAGGGATCCGACCACTCGTCACAGAGCGACTCCACGGCGGCGCGGAAGAGCGCGCTCTTGTCGGAGAAGTACCGGTAGAGCGTTCCCTTCGACCCGCCCACCACTGCCAGCACATCGTCCATGGAGACGCCGCTGTAGCCCCGCACGATGAACAGCTCGCCGGCTGCCCGCACGATGAGTCGCCGCCGGTCCGTCGCGGTCATTCTCCGCTCGCTTGCCATGTCCTGGATGTTATGGGACGGCACAGGACCGCCTTCCTGTGGTTCGGCCCGGCCTTCCTGTCGGTGCGTCGGCTCGGGGGGCGCAAGCGGAAAACGCAGTACCTAATGTTGCGCTGCAGGAAGGACCGTTTCGTACCGCGCTGTGGACAGATCCCGGGCCGCTGGACACCGTGGCACGGCGACGGGAGAGATCACGGAGATCTCCCGTTGCGTCACGCAGCCGTGGGCCCCCTCGCGCTCACGCCTGCTCCGGTGAGCCGAAGAAAGGTCCCGAGTATGTGCCAGGCCGCAGATTCCATGTCGTCCAGCAACCGTGAGGCAGCCGAAGCGGGGCCTGTGCCGCACCGGACGGCCACGCGCCGGACGATGCTCGCCGGACTCGCCGCCACCGCGGCGGCGGCCGCGGGGCAGTGGAGCGGTGCCCAGACCGCGGCCGCGGCCACGCCACGATCCGCGTCCCCGTCCGGCGCCGCCCCGCTCTCCCTGACCCTGCTGGGCACCAACGCCGGTCCGGCGCCGCTGGCCACGCGGTACGGCATCTCCTCCGCGCTGGTCGTCAACGGCAGGACCTACGTGGTCGACTGCGGACGCGGAGCGGTCAGCCAGTACCTGCGGGCGGGCCTGTCGATGCCGTCGCTCACCGGCATCTTCCTGACCCACCTGCACGCCGACCACGTCGTGGACTACTTCGCCTTCCCCATGCTCGCCGCCGGCGCCTCGGCCGGCGTCGGCTTCGCCGCCCCGATCACCGTCCACGGGCCCGGCCCGGCAGGCATCGCCTCGACCGTCGCCGCCGCTCCCGGCCCGGTTCCGGGCACCGTCGAGATGACGGAGCTGGCGGCGCGGGCGTACGCCGCGTCCCCCACCTTCTTCATGAGCGAGCACGCGGGCATCGACCCCATGACACTGCTGCGCGTCCACGACGTGCTGCCGCCGGCGAGCACCGGCGCGTCGGCCACGGACACCGCACCGGACATGGCCCCCTTCACCGTCATGGAGGACGACGACGTCAAGGTCACCGCGGTGCTGGTCCCGCACGGCGCGGTGTTCCCGGCCTACGCCTACCGGTTCGACACCGAACACGGCAGCGTCGTCTTCTCAGGAGACACGGCACCGAACACGAACGTGGTCGGGCTCGCTCGGCACGCGGACGTCCTGGTGCATGAAGCCGTCTACCCGGCCGGGCTGGCGGGCCTCGGGCTGCCCCAGGCCCTGATCGACCACATCCTGGCCACCCACACCGACGTCGCCGACCTCGGGCGGATCGCGGCGCAGGCCGGCGTGCGAACGCTGGTCGCCACCCATCTCGGCCCCGGCGACCCGGCGGTGGTCCCCCACGCGACCTGGCGCAGGCTGCTCAAGGACAGTGCACGGCGAGGCGGCTTCACCGGCCGGGTGGTCCTGGGCGAAGACCTGCTGCACCTTCCCGTCGAGAGGTGAATCGCGCCCAGTCGCGCGCAAGCTCAGCTTTCGCCCACCGCGCGTTCCGCGCCCGTACCATCTCCCCACCGCAAGAGTGACCGAACAACCTCGCCCTCAGCGACAGCCCCGAGCGTCGACGCCGTCGGCACACCGCTGTCGGCACCCCGCTGTCGGCACACCGACGCGGCTCACGGCCGGCGTGGCGAGGCCCTCTCAAGCCCTCTTACGGCAGGAACCACGGAACGTGACCACGCACTCGCCGGGCCCCGGTGCCCACCCCTACATCGTGATCGGTGAAACGCATCTGGCCAGCCGCGTGTGTGCCACGCTGTGCGCCGGCCACCGGACGGTCGACCATCTCGCCCGGCCCGGAGACGAGGATCTCCGCACCGCGATGAGCGGCCGGCCGAGGGGCGTGGCCGTCCTCCTGCACGACGACGTGGCAGCGCTGCGCCACGCCCTCGCCGTCGCGCACCTCTCGCCCACGACCCCGCTGGTCGCCACGGTCTTCGACCGCACGGTGGCCGACGAACTGCGCCGCCTGCTGCCGCAGTGCGACATCACGTCGCCGGCCGACCTGGTGGCACCCGCGCTGGCCGGCCCGTCCCTGGACCCCGGGATCATCGCGGTCCGACGGCAGGACGGGCAGGTCCGGGCGGTGCGTCAGAACAAGGACGTCACGAAGGACATGCTGAAGGACGTCCCGAAGGACGTCCTGTACGTCGAGGACTGGCAGGAGAGGCCGCAGGCGCGATGGCGGAACCGCGCGAGCAGAGCGCTGGGCCAACTGCGGCCGCACGACGCCGGCACCCGCCTGCTGGTGCTGGGGATGCTGGCCATGCTGACGGTCCTGGCCGCCGACTGGGCATGGCTCGCCGGGCACGGCCACCCTGCGGCGGAAGCGTTCTTCGACGCGGCGCGCGTGGTGTCGGGCGTCGGTCCTGCCGTGGCTCCGCCGAAGGCCCGGGAGTACCAGGTGCTCTCGGCCCTCGCCATGCTCGCCACCATCGCCTTCAGCGCGCTGTTCACGGCCGGAGTCGTCGAGCGGATGCTCGGTCCCCGGCTGATCGGACTCATCGGGCCACGCACCCTGCCGCGCACCGGCCACGTCATCGTCGTCGGTATGGGCCAGGTGGGCATGCGCCTCTGCGTCGAGCTGCGGCGCCTCGGCGTCCCCGTCGTCGGGGTCGAGCGGGACCCGCAGGCATCCGCCGCGCGGCTGGCACGCAGCCTGGGGATACCGGTCATGACCGGGAACGGCGGTGACCGCCACGTACTGGACCGGCTGCGCCTGAGGCAGGCCCGCGCACTCGCCGCGGTCGGTTCCGACGACCTCGACAACATCGCCGTCGCCATCGCCGCCCACGGTGTGGCTCCTCATGTCCGTGTCCTCATCAGGGCCGGCGAACACGAGGCCATCGCCGAGACCCGCTCGCTGTTGCCGATGGGAACGGTCAGGGACGTCACCGGGATGGCCGCCGCCTACGTCGTCGCCCGCCTTCTCGGCGAGCCGGTCACCGGAGTGGTCGTTCACCAGGACCACATCTATCTGCACGATTCCGGGGACTCCTTCAGGCGCAGCGAGTTGCCGGCCCAGACGCGTTGCGGGCATCCGTCCGCGACGCGTCAGGAGAGGACGTCGTCTTCTCTCCTCCCCTCACGGGGGTGACGGGACCGCCGAGGAGGATGAGGATGCGGCGGCGCCCGCGGCTGAATCGATCCAGTCCCATAAGGTTGACGGACAGCCGACGCACGGTGGACAGCCGCTGCGCGCGCAGCAGAGGGAGTCCGTCCGACATGGCACGTTCCGGCCGGGTGACGTTGACCGACGTGGCCGAGGCGTCCGGCGTGTCGCGGGCGACGGTGAGCTTCGTGCTCAACGACGACCCACGGCAGACCATCTCCACCGCCACCCGCGAACGCGTCCTGGCGGCCGCCCGCGACCTCGGGTACGTCCCGCACGGGATCGCCCGGGCACTGCGTGAGGGCTCCTCGCGCATCGTCGTGCTCAACGTCGACCACGGCCTGGAAGGCAACTTCTCCCGGAGCTACGTCCTCGGCCTCGACGAGGAACTGGCCGCACACGACCACGTGCTTCTCGTCCGGCACGGGCGTGCGGCGCCGGAGAACCTGAAGAAGATCTGGACACCATCGTCCCGCGGGCGGTCCTCCGGCTCGGTGAGGCCTACATGCGGGGTGACCAGCCCGCCGACGAGGACTGGGAGCGCGGATTCGCCTTCAACGCCGGCCTGCAGATCGGGTACCTCGCGGAACGCGGGCACCGTCACATCGCCATGGCCATGCCCGACCATGACTTCCCGCTGACCGGGGCACGCCTCGGATTCGCCCGGGAGGCGGCCCGGCGTCTGGGGCTTCCGCCCCTGGAGCGTCTGGTCGTACCGCGACCGCGAGGGGCCGGCGAGGTAGCCGTGGCGGCGGCGCTCGCGGCGCATCCGGAGGTGACCGCCCTCGCCGCGTTCGACGACGACATCGCGCTGCGCAGCCTCACGGCCCTGCGCGACCTCGGACGGCGGGTGCCCGACGAGGTGGCAGTGATCGGCTTCGACGAGACGGAGTACGGCTCCCTGTCCACTCCCGCCCTCACGACCGTCCGTATCGATGCCGAGGTCCTTGGGCGGATCGCGGCGCGGGAGGCCCTCGGCCTGGACACCGCGGGCCTGTCCCCGGTGCCCAGCCGGATCGTGGTGCGCGAGTCGGTCTGACCCCGTACCGCCCGCTCCACTGCTCGGAAAACTGGTCTCCGACGGGTTCTTCGCCATCGGTGGAATCGTCTGTTACGGTCGCACTTAACCGATCTAGTGAACCGATCTAGTGACTCGATCTGGTGGCTTCTTCGTCAGGGACGAACGAAGAGGTCACGCGCGCGCCCGCGCCTCGGCCGGTACGACCGGGCCGGGGCGGCGAGAGTCACCAGCGCCCGCGAGCAGGAGAGTGTCATGGGTACAGCCGACATTCAGCGCACCACGTACGACGCGGTCCAGCGGTTGAAGGGCGCCCCCTTCATCGCCCAGCGGCCGGCCTACTTCAGTCCCGCCGCGGCGGCCCAGGACAAGAGCAACACCCGGGGCGGCTTCGGTGAGTTCGCGCAGACTCTCCTGCCCCTGGAGTACACGAACTGGACCGAGGAGAGCGCCGCACACGTGAGCGCCTGCTACCTCGGGGACTGGTCCAGCCTGCACAAGGTGGTCGTCAGGGGACGGGGTGCCCGGGACTTCCTCGCCTGGCTGGGCATGCGCGACCTGACCCGCTTCGAGCACGGGCAGATCAAGCACCACGTCCAGCTCGACGAGCACGGCCGGGTGGCGTCCGAGGGCATCCTGTGCCGCCTGGCCGAGGAGGAGTTCCTGTACACGGCCGGCAGCGGGGACTGGCTGATCTGGCAGCTCGGCCAGGGCGACTGGGACGCCGAGTTCCAGGACGTCAGCCCCGAGCGGTTCATCTTCGGCGTCCAGGGGCCGGCGTCGCTGGCGACACTGGAGCACCTGACCGGCGAAAGCCTCCGTGACATCGGCTTCAGCCGGAGCCGTATGTCGCGGCTCGCCGGAGTGCCGGTGCGGCTCCTGCGCACCGGGATCTCGGGCGAGCTCGGTTACGAGATCCACGGTCCCGCCGAACAGGCCGGCGAGATCTGGTCGGCGACCGTCGAGGCCGGCCGCCCGTTCGGGATCAGCCAGCTCGGCCTGCGATCCCAGCCGGTGCAGCACATCGAGGCCGGCATCGCGACGAACGGCCTCGACTACCTCCCCGCCTCGATCCTCACCCCGGGTGCGCCCACCCAGTTCAGGACCGGCAGGCCCGGTGGCAGCTACGTGCCGGAGAACGGCATCACGGACTACTTCCGCAAGCCGGCCGAGCTCGGCTGGGGTTTCCGCAAGGGGGTACCCGGCCGGGACTTCCTCGGGCGGGACGCGCTGGCGGCGGACGCGGCGGGCGGGGGACCCCGGCGGACCCTCGTGGGGCTGCGCTGGAACACGGCGGACGTCGTCGGCGTCCTCACCGCCGCTCTGGGGGAGGGCGACCTGCCCGACCCCATGGAGCTGCCGCGCGGGCGAGGCCCCGTCTTCGACCAGGTGCTCGCGGGCGGACGTCCGGTGGGCGTCTCGACGGGGCGGACCGTCAGCGTGAACCTCCGGTCGACCATCTCGCTCTGTGTGATCGACGAAAGCCGCGCGACCCCCGGAACCGAGGTCGTCGTGGTGTGGGGCGGGCCCGGGACCGCGCAGCGCGAGATCAGGGCGACGGTTGCGGCACTGCCCTTCAAGCCGGACCGCCGACGAACCGACGTATCGGCGGGGTGACGCCATGGACCGCATCCTCCTGATGAACAGTTTCGTGACCGTCGCGCAGGCGGGCAGCTTCAGTCAGGCAGCCAGATCCCTCAGCTCCTCGGGATCGCTCGTCTCGCGCCATGTCGCGGAGCTGGAGCGGCAGATCGGTGTCCGGCTCGTCAACCGGACGGCCCGCTCGGTCAGCCTCACCGAAGCCGGCGTGCGCTACGCCGAGTTCGCGACCCGCATCCTCAAGGAGATCGAGGCCGAGGACGCCGGCATCGCGTGCGTCCACGACCGGGCCGAGGGAAGCCTCGGCATCGTCTCGCCCAAGTGGATCGGCAGCCTCGACCTCGGTGACGTGATCGCCGCCTTCTCCACCGCCCATCCCAAGATCTCCGTACGGTTCGAGCTGGGCGGCCTGTCCGACCGCACCTACGAATTCCTGGACAGCGGCTTCGACGTCGCCCTGCACACCCGCGATCTGCGGGACTCCAGCGTCCACCTCAAGAAGATCACGTCGTTGCCCTTCGTGCTCTGCGCGTCGCCGGAGTACATCGACAGACACGAGGCGCTCACCCACCCGAACGACCGGTCGGCACACGACTGCCTCGCACACGTCAACGAGCCCGTCTGGCGGTTCGGGTACGGGGCCACCTCGGCCCTGCACAAGATCCGTAACGTCGCCTACTCGTCCAACTCCTACATCGCTCTGCAGAAGGCCGCCGTACACGGTCGGGGCATCGCCCTGCTTCCGGAGCGGTCGGTCCACGACGACCTGATCGCCGGCAGACTGCGGTCGCTGCTTCCGGGCCACACGGTGCCCGACCGGCCCCTCTACGCCATCTACGGGCCCGGGCAGCCCACCCCTCGCAAGATCACCGTGTTCCTCGACTTCCTCGCCCGCTGGTACAAGGACAACCCGGTCCCCGGCGGTGCGGGGTGGGCGGGGAGCGGGCGAGCGGCGCCGCGGTGACCGACGCCCGGCGCTCGGCCGAGCCGTCCTCACGACCGATCTGACCGGCGGTTACGCCGACACCACCTGCATGCTTCCCGACTACGACTGCATGCCATCCGGGGCGCGTACCACGGCTGCGAGATCGTGTACTTCTTCGGCAACCTCTACCCGGACGCTGCCGCGCAAGGCCGAACCGACCAGGACCGCGAGATCGCCGACACCCTGTCCTCGTACCTCGCGAACGCGCAAGGTGCTGTTCACCCTGACGGATCAGGGCCGGGATGCATCCGCCGTTCCCCCCGCCGTCACCGGCAGGACTGGCTGAACGACCGGCTCGCCGAGCTCACCGCCGACGAGCGTGTCGACCTGCTCCGCATCGCCCCCTTGCTCCTTCGTATCGCCGACTCCTGAAACAGGAACACCATGCACCCCGTAGAGGCCCTTCTCGTCCCCGTCGGCCGGCTGCTGCGCAACCGGCGCCCAGACGAGGCCGCCAGCATCACCAACGCCCCCGGTTTCCAGCTCACGGATCCGCCGGCGAGCGGTCCGCAGCTCAGCAGACTCGCTCGACGGCGTGCCCGGCCGCCGCCCGTTGTCGATGTCGTCCTGCCAGAACCACCTCGACAACCTGACGCGATGGATGCCGAGCTCCACCGCTGTCTGTCTGGCCTGCTTGCCGGCGCGGACCAGCGTGATGGCGCGCGCCCGGAACTCCGGAGGACAGGGACGAGGCATGACTTCCAGCCTTCCGTGAAGGGCTGTCAGCCAGCCACCAGAACTGGAACCTCAGAGGTGAGGCAGGTCAATAGCGCCGCACCTGCGTACGTCAATCTTCTGCGAGGGGGATCTTCGTCGGGCGTACGGGCCGAAGCGCCGTCAGTCGAAGTCGGTGATGCAGCGGTGGGTCGACGTGCTGCAGACTCTGGCGCCGTCCGGTATCTCCGGGCCGTAGTAGCCCCACTCTACGAAGGTGACCGCGCGGTGTGGCGCCAGTCGAGCTGCGGCCTGGTGGATGACGCCCCGGTGGTGGTCGGCCCCCGTGAGACGGAAGGGACCGGCGTCGTCCACGATGACGGCGAGCGAGTAGTAGTACTGGTGGGGAGAGTTGGTTGACCACAGCGCATCGTTGAACCCCTGGATCCGGCCGACCTCCGTCGCGGGCTCGTAGCCCGCCCGGGCCGCGGGCACGGTGGCGGTGCCCGTGTACGGGCCGCAAGTCAGGGAGATCGCCTCCTGGCGGGAGTGGCCCAGGCAGTAGCGGTCGCCGGAGATCCATCCGAAGACCCTGGCGCCCTCGCTGTTCCGGCGGACCACCACCACCGCCTCCCGGGGCGGCCGCAGAGCGCCGGCGGGGAGGGTCGTGGTGCTGAGAACCCTGGCCAGGACCTCGTCCGCCGGTCCGAGCCCCGCCGCCGCTTCCACCGGGCGAGCCGGGCCGGCGACGGCCGCCGGCTTCGTGGGTGCCGACGTCCGGGTCGTAGCGGCGGGCGGGCGGGCGTCCTGTGGTCGGCGTCCGTCGCCGTCGGTGCATCCGGTGAGGGCGAGCAGGAGCATGCCGCACACCGCTGACCGTCTCATCGATCCAGCTCTCACTGGTTCCCCCTGGGTAGGCCTCCCGTGCGGGCAGTATGGGGCATGTACATGCGTGGTTGGAGGGGGGCGACGCATCGCGCCCCCCCCGTGGGCGGGACGCATCGCGCCCCCCCCGTGGGCGTGCGGGTCGGCTCTCGACGGAGCCCCCTTCAAGACCGTGCAGGGGTCGCACTCCGTAGCCGCACCGATGTTCCCCGACTCTCCCGCGGCCCGCGCTTCGCACGGGTGGGGCCGCCCGGGGTACGGACGCACTCCTCGCCGTGATTGGGGGTAGGTGGTGTGGCACCCGACGGAAGGATCGTCATGACCACCTACGTGATCACCGTGCCCGGCACCTTCACCGCTGGTGTCGACGACGCGGCACGGCAGCGGCTGCGGCGGGCGCTGCGGCCCGCGGATCCGCACGGCACCAGGATGGGCAGCGCCGAGGACCTGGACGTGCTCGCCGTCAACGACGACAACACCTTCGCCCTCCGGCTCACCGTGGAGGCGGACAGCAATACCGACGCAGAGGGTGAGGCGCGGCGGCTCGCGGCTGCCGCGCTGCGGGACGCCGGGCTCGACGCGGACAGCGCGCCGCTCGGCCCCGCAGTGATCACCGGCATCGACTCCGAGATCGCCTGACCTGCCGGGGACCGTCCGATCCGCCGCCCGCCCCCGCGGACAATGACTGACCGGCCGGACGGGTAAGCGCGACGTACGCCGGCGCGGTGGGGGACTCGGTGCGTTCCGGAGGGGGCGACAACAGTGGCCGCGTCGAGGAGTTCGGGCTCGACGTCCTGCGCATCGGCGAGGGCTACTACCCAGGGCCCCGGGGAGAGTCCTGATCGTCCGTTTGGTCTGCCCAGATCTCGGAGACCAAGGTCGATGTCAAGGGTTTCTTGACACTAGGGTTCTGTAAAGGCATCCTTTACACGTGGCCGATGCTCCTCTGTCTCTCACAGCACTGAGCGCCCTGCTTGCCGAGCAGAGCTCGGTCCTGGCGGCGTCGGTCGGAAGCCCGTTGACCCCGCCGTCCTACCTCGACCTGGTCCGACGCGCCCAGGATGTCGATGTCCTGGCCGAACAGGTGCTCAAGCTGTGCGTGCAGCAAAGCCGGGACGCCGGCCACACCTGGCAGGAGATCGGGGACCTGCTCGGAGTCACCCGCCAAGCCGCCTTCCAGCGGTTCGGTAAGCCCATCGACCCCCGGACGGGAGAACCCATGGACAAGACAGTACGCATGACCGACGCCGTGGAACGCGCTGTCCAGATCGTCACGGACGTCCTCGAAGGACGCATGGACGAAGCCCGGCAATCGTTCAACGCCGAGGTCCTGGCAGCATTCACCAACGAGGTCCGAGGCGATGGCTTGGCCGCGGTCGCCGGACTCGTCGGCACGTTCGAGGGCTTCGGCGAGGGCGAGCCGTTCGTCCGCCGCATCGGCGACCACATAGTCGTCGACATCCCGCTGCGCTACGAGGCCGGCGACATGAAGGCCCGGGTCGCGTTCGACACTGACGAAAAGGTCGCCGGACTCTTCATCCTCACGCCCGAAACGCCGTGAAGCCCCGTCCGCATCTACGACCCGAGCCCGGCTGGTTCGGCGTCATCACCGCGGCCGCCCTCCGCGCCACCGCTCCCAGAAAGACCGTCGGGTGACTCCTTTACGACATCGCCGCCCACACTGTGGATCGCGATCGTTGCGCTGATCGCGATCCTGCCAGCCGTCCTGTGCATGATCGACATCGCACGCCACCCGCACACCCGGCAGTTCTCGCCACAGATATGGCTGGCCGTCCGCGCATTTGGGTTCGCCTGTTCGCCTACCTCAGGGACAGCCGGAGCGAGGACCGGTAACCGTCGGGACGTCAGCGCGGCGGGTGTCTGCGGTGCAACGTTCCTCAACTCTCTGATTCATCTCGGCTCTGAAACGCCCGTTCGTCGGTGCTTGCCCGACAGACGTCGACAAGGGCAAGGTCCCCGTGCTCGTTGCTCCGTCATCCCGTATGTCTCTTGCGCCGGACGCGACACCCATGCTCTCTGCCGCCGGGACAGTGGTGGCGCCGGCCCGGGCTGCTCGATGCGCTGGCCCAGGTTCCCGATCCGCGTGATCGGCGCGGGGTGCGCTTCAAGCTGGTGACCCTGCTCGCCGTGGGCGTGTGCGCCATGGCGTGTGCGGGGCACAACTCGCTGACGGCGATTGCCGAGTGGGTGCGCCGCTTGGACCAGGACGTACTGGCCCGCCTGGGCTGCCCGTTCGATCCGTTCGCCGGTCGCTTCCGGGCGCCGGGCGAACGGACTTTGCGCGATGTGTTCGCCCGGGTGGACCCGGGCGCGTTGACCGCGGCCGGTTTCGCGCGCCTGGCCGCGCTGGCTGGTACGCCTGCCGACGCGCTCGGCCCTGACGGCGTCCGCGAGCGTGAACAGCGCCGCGCCCATCGGGCGGCGCACCGCGCGAGCGAGCAGCCACCACCGCGCCGTCAGGCGTTCGCGGTGGACGGCAAGTGCCTGCGCGGGGCCGTCCGCTCCGACGGCAGCCGGGCATTCGTCATCACCGCCGTCCGTCACGGTGATGCCCTGACCGCCGCCCTGCGCGAGATCGGCGCCAAGACGAACGAAATCCCCGCCTTCGCCCCGCTGCTGGATGCCGTGGACGATTCGGACCTGGCCGGTGCCGTGGTCACCGTGGACGCCCTGCACGCGCAGACGGAGCACGCCCGCTACGTCATCGAGGACCGAGGGGCCCACTATCTGCTGTCGGTAAAGAACAACCAGCCCACATTGGCGCGGCAGTTGAGGGCGCTGCCCTGGAGGGACGTCCCCGTCCTTCACCGCTCCCGCGACCGCGGGCACGGCCGGGAAGAGGTCCGCGAGGTGAAGGTCTGCAGCGTGGACGGGCTGCTGTTCCCCCACGCCCGCCAGGTCGTGCGGATCCACCGCAAGCGGCGCCGTATCGGAACGAAGCGATGGCAGACCGAGACCTTCTACGCTGTCACCGACCTGTCTGCGCATTAGGCAGGCGCAGCCGAGATCGCGGCCTGGGCCCGCGGCCATTGGATCATCGAGAACACGGTCCACTGGACCAAGGACGTCACCTTCGCCGAGGACGCCAGCCAGGTCCGCCGCCACCGCACCCCCGCCGTCATGAGCGCGCTACGCGACCTCGCCCGTGGTGCCCTTCACCGGGCCGGCTGGGCCAACATCGCCAGCGGCCGACGTGCTCGTACCCGACCAGAAACCATTCTCGCCCTCCACGGAATCCCGTGATCAAGACGGACGATCAGGGCTCTCCCCGGGGCCCTGGGCTACTACCTTCAGCCCGACGGGCCGGTGGCCGCGAAGCCGTACGAACTCAACCCCGGGGATGCATTTCGACCGTCAATGGAATGCGGGACAATTCCAGAAGTAAATTGTGCGGCATCTCGGCAAGGCGTATTATGTGCCCGTTGATGTCTCGCAGTTCACGCCCGCCCAGGTCGCCAAGGTGGAGCAGTTTGTGCGCGGGCTTGGTGATCGGGTCTTTCTGATAGGTAAGGGATCTTAATGGCAGGGATGGTGGACCTTTCAGGTCGGGGTTACTGGACCGGGCCGTCGTGGTTGTTTGACTGGGTGGTTAGCGGGATAGCCGAATTGGTTGAGTCGGGCGAGTTGGCTACTCGCCTCAGGGAGATTGTAGAGCTCAACTTGGGCTTGCTGGATCTTGGGGATTTCGAAGACCGCGCCTCCCAAGAGATTCTGGATATTCTCGCGAGTCGGATCCTGCCTGTTGCCGAGGAGCGTCTGATCCTAAGATCAGGTTTCGATCGTGAGAGTGCTATTGGGCAGGTTCGCAATCTGGCGGCGTTGGCTTCGGATGTGGCCCGTCCTTCATAGGGGGATTGCGGCGAAGTTGTGGGAGTGCGGGTTATTTTGAACGGCGACGGAGGTCGGCGTACCGCACATCCCATTAGGTAGGTTGACTGCTGGCGAGGATGTCGTTTGTATCCTCGCCAGCAGTCAAGCCGCAGAGATTGAAGCGTAGTAGCTGATGACAATCATCGATTTTGAAATAGATCGCATGAGGCCGTATCCGCTCGGGCGGTCCACCGAGGACCTGACGAGGGCTACAGTAGTTGTCTTGTGCCGCGAGCGCCGGGTGACGCTGCTGGAATCGAGCGCAGTTCTTCGCCGACCGCCCAGGCAACCGCTCGGCGGCGCGCAAACCCTCTGCGGCGTCGAAGTGGGCCGACCGCATCAGCTGCCTGTGCAACGAGGTCGGCCGTGCTCTTCTCAGGTGTGGTGCGGGCGAGGCAGCAGGGCGAACGCGCTCTCCGCTATCGAGGTCAGGCGCTCGGGGCTGTGGCCGTACGCTCCCACGACATCGCTGCCGCGGATGACGGTCAGCAGAAGGTAGGCGAGGTCGTGGGGATCCGCGTCGGGGTCGATGTCGCCGTTGCGCTGCGCGGCTCGCACGCACTCGGCCACCGCCGCCCGGACCACGGAGAAGCACTCGTTGGCCAGGCGTTTCACCTCGGGGTCGGAGGCGCCGATCTCCAGGGCCATCTTGGCGGCGAAGCAGGCCGCCCCCGCCCGGTCGGGGGCGGGGGGTACGTCGGCGGCGAGTGGCACCCCGTGGACGGCGCGGAGCAAGTACGCGTGCAGTCGTTCCAGGGCGCCCTCGTCCGGTCCGTCCAGCATCTTCCGCGGACCCTGCGCCAGCCGGCCGAAGTAGCCGGACATCGCTTCCAGCAGCACGCCGTGCTTGCCGTCGAACGCGCCGTAGAGGCTGCCGCGGCCCAGGCCGGTGGCGGCGCTGATGTCGTCGACGCTCGTGCCGTTGTAGCCCGAGGTGCGGAACTGCCGCTCGGCGGCATGCAGGACGTGGTCGCGGTCGAAGCTGCGTGGTCTGGCCATACAAAGACGGTAAAGCCGACCCATCCTTCTTGACAAGTCGGTACAGAACTGCCTAGGTTTCCGACTGTCCAGTACACAACCATCCTGAGCTCACCGGACAGGCTTGGTCCGGACTTGCAGGATCGGTGCGGACCGTGTCTGCCCGAGCACAGGCGAACCCGCACCGCGCCCGACGAAGCCATGCCCACAACCCAAGGAACCACCATGCAGACAGCTCACCGAGTGGCCCTCGTGACGGGCGCCTCCTCCGGGATCGGGCGGGCGACGGCGCTCGCCCTGGTGGGCGCCGGCTTCGCGGTGGTCGGCACGAGCCGCAACGCGGCGAAGGCCGAGCCGCTCGCCGGGGTGACGTTCCTCGATCTCGACGTGGCCAGCGACGAGTCGGTCCGCGCCCTCGTCGGAGAGGTGATCGATCGGTTCGGCCGGATCGACGTCCTGGTCAACAACGCAGGCGTGGGCGCGGTCAGCGCCGGCGAGGAGAGCTCGATCAGCCAGGCGATGGAGGTCTTCGACATCAACCTCTTCGGCCTGATCCGGATGACCAACGCAGTGCTGCCCCAGATGCGCGCCCAGGGCAGCGGCCGCGTGGTCAACGTCTCCTCGGTACTCGGTCTGATCCCGGCTCCCTTCATGGCCGTCTACGCCGCTGCCAAGCATGCGGTCGAGGGCTACTCCGAGTCCGTCGATCACGAGCTTCGCGAGCATGGCGTTCGGATGCTGCTGGTCGAGCCGGCCTACACAAAGACGAGTTTCGAGGCGAGCAGCATGGCACCCGATTCGCCCCTGCCCGTCTACGCCGCACAGCGGGAGATCTCCCGAGACGTACTGGCCGCGGCCGTGCGCAACGCCGACACCCCGGACGTTGTCGCGAAGGTGATCGTCGCGGCCTCCACCGATTCCAGGCCCAAGCTCCGGTACACCGCCGGCTCGATGGCCAAACGCGTCAGCATCCTGCGCCGGATCGTGCCTTCGAACGCCTTCGACAGACAGATCCGCAAGCTCAACCGACTGGCCGGCTGACCCCGCAGTACGGGGCGGCGCCCGAGGAGACGCACATGTCCGAACCAGAGACACCGAAGCCATCATCAGCATCTCCCGTCAGACCGCTCCTGGACGCTGCGCGGACCGTCATCATGACCGTGGACGACGATCCCGGAGTGTCCCGGGCCGTCGCCCGCGATCTGCGACGGCGCTACGGCGGGTCATACCGGATCGTGCGTGCGGAGTCCGGCGAGTCCGGGCTGGAGGCGTTGCGGGAGCTGAAGCTGCGAGGTGATCTGGTCGCGGTGATCCTGGCCGACTACCGGATGCCCCAGATGAACGGCATCGAGTTCCTCGAACAGGCCCTGGACGTGTACCCGGGCGCCCGGCGCGTGCTGCTGACCGCGTACGCGGACTCGAACGCGGCGATCGACGCGATCAATGTCGTCGACCTCGACCACTACCTCCTCAAGCCGTGGGACCCGCCGGAGGAGAAGCTCTACCCGGTGCTCGACGACCTGCTGGAGGCGTGGCGGCGCAGTGACCTCCGGCCGGTGCCGAGCACCAAGGTCGTCGGTCACCGGTGGTCGGCGCGCTCGTCGGACGTACGGGAGTTCCTGGCCCGCAACCAGGTGCCCTACCGCTGGTACTCCAGCGAGGAACCCGAGGGGCAGCGCCTCCTCGCGGCGGCCGGGGCGGACGGGCAGCGGCTGCCGGTGGTGATCACGGCGGACGGTACGGCGCTCGTCGAGCCGGAGGTGCCCGAACTGGCCGCGCACGTGGGGCTGGCGACCACACCCACGGCCGACTTCTACGACCTGGTCGTCATCGGCGGCGGACCGGCCGGGCTGGGCGCGGCCGTGTACGGGGCCTCGGAGGGCCTGCGAACGGTGCTCGTGGAGCGGACGGCGACCGGCGGACAGGCCGGGCAGAGTTCACGGATCGAGAACTATCTGGGCTTCCCGGACGGCGTGTCCGGAGGCCAGCTCACCGACCGGGCGCGACGCCAGGCCACCAAGTTCGGCGCCGAGATCCTCACCGCGCGGGAGGTGACCGGTCTGGAGAGCAGCGGGGCCGCGCGGCTCGTACGGTTCGCGGACGGGTCGCAGATCGCGGCGCACAGCGTGATCCTGGCGACCGGTGTGTCCTACCGGCAGCTTCAGGCGCCGGGTGCCGACGAGTTGTCGGGCCGCGGGGTGTTCTACGGGTCCGCGCTGACCGAGGCCGCCGCCTGCCAGGGCCACGACGTGTACATCGTCGGCGGTGCCAACTCGGCCGGGCAGGCGGCGATGTACCTGTCCCGGGGCGCCAAGTCGGTCACCCTGCTGGTGCGCGGAGCGGATCTCACCGCGTCGATGTCGCACTACCTGGTCCAGCAGATCGCCCAGTCGCCGAACATCTTCGTACGGGCCCACACGGTCGTCGAGGCCGCGCACGGCGACGGCCATCTGGAACAGCTGACATTGCGCGACACGACGAGCGGTCAGACCGAACGGGTCGACGCGCAGTGGATGTTCGTGTTCATCGGCGCGGCCCCGCTGACCGACTGGCTGGAGGGCACCGTGTTGCGGGACGAGCGCGGGTTCATCCTCGCCGGGCCCGATCTGACCGCCGACGGGCGGCCACCGGCCGACTGGGAGCTGGACCGGCCGCCGTACCACCTGGAGACCAACATCCCCGGCGTGTTCGTCGCCGGGGACGCGCGCGCGGAGTCCGCCAAGCGGGTCGCGTCCGCCGTCGGAGAGGGAGCCATGGCCGTGATGCTCGTACACCGGTATCGGGAGCAGTCGTGAGCGGGCGGGTGATGCCGTGCAGCGCGGCGGAGATCAGTTCGCTGTTCCTGTTCGAGAAGCTGAGCTCCGAGCAGCTCGGCAGGCTGTGCAGCGAGGGACAGGTCGAACTGTTCCACCCCGGGCCGGTGTTCGCCGAAGGTGACCCGGCGACCGACTTCTACGTGATGATCGAGGGCACGGTCGTCATGTCGCGCCGGGTGGGCAGCGATGACATCGAGGTGAGCCGCACGTCCCAGCCAGGGGTGTACGCGGGGGCCGTGATGGCGTTCCTCGGGGACGGGAAACCGCAGCGGTACATGAACTCGCTGCGGGTGTCGGAGCCGACACGGTTCTTCGTCCTGCCCGCCGAGTCGTTCGCGAACTTCATCCACGAGTGGTTTCCGATGGCGGTCCATCTCCTGGAGGGGCTCACCCTCGGTTCGCAGACGTTTCAGCGGGCTGTCGGGCAGCGTGAACGGCTGCTGGCGCTGGGCTCGTTGTCCGCGGGTCTCACCCATGAGCTCAACAACCCGGCCGCGGCGGCCGTACGGGCCACCTCGGCGCTCAGGGACCGGGTCGCGCAGATGCGCAACAAGCTCGGCGTCATCGCCTCGGGCCCCTACCACCGCGACCTCCTTGTGGCCCTGGTCGACTTCCAGGAGCGTACGGCCGAGCGGGTCTCCAAGGCGCCGGCACTGAGCCCGCTGGAAGCGTCCGACCGGGAGGACGAACTCGCCGACTGGCTGGACGACCACGGTGTCCCAAACGGCTGGCAGATCGCGCCGACCTTCGTGCAGGGCGGTCTCGACGTCGACTGGCTGGAGCAGATCGCGGCGGCCGTCGACGAGCAGGAAACCCTGCAGAGTGCCATCGGGTGGCTCACCTACACGGTCGAGACCGAGCTGTTGATGTCCGAGATCGAGGACTCCACCACCCGTATCTCGCATCTCGTCGACGCCGCCAAGCAGTACTCGCAGCTGGACCGCGCGCCCTACCAGGTCGCCGATGTGCACGAACTCCTCGACAGCACGCTGCTGATGCTGTCGGGCAAGTTCGGTCCCCAGGTCAAGGTCGTGAAGGAGTACGACCGTTCGGTGCCGAGGATCCCGGCCTACCCGGCCGAACTGAACCAGGTGTGGACCAACCTGATCGACAACGCCGTCTTCGCCATCAAGAGCGCGGGCGGCGAAGGGACGTTGACCGTACGGACGGCCCTCGAACACGACCGGCTGCTGGTGGAGTTCCGGGACACCGGCCCCGGAGTGCCGCCGGACATCCGGGGACGGATCTTCGATCCCTTCTTCACCACCAAGCCCGTGGGCGAGGGCACCGGGCTGGGGCTCGACATCTCCTGGCGGATCGTCGTCAACAAGCACCACGGTGACCTGAAAGTCGAGTCCGTACCCGGCGACACCCGCTTCCAGGTGCTGCTCCCCCTCACCGCCCCCGACCCCGATACCGTCCCCGACCCGGCCCAGGAGCCGTCATGACCATGGACACCGGCATCGACCCCAGCGTCCCGCCCAGCGGTGCCGGTTGCGTCGAGTGCGACGCCGACGGCGGCTGGTGGTTCCATCTGCGGCGCTGCGCCCAGTGCGGCCACATCGGCTGCTGCGACGCCTCACCGGCCAAGCACGCCACCGGCCACTTCCGGGACACCGGCCATCCAGTGATCCGCAGTTACGAGCCGGGCGAGACCTGGTTCTGGAACTACGAGACGTCCGAGCTGTACGAGTCCGGTCCGGCCCTGGCGCCCCCGGACGCCCACCCTGCCGACCAGCCCTCGCCGGGACCGGCGGGGCGCGTGCCGGCGAACTGGGCGGACACGCTGCGCTGAGCCTGGCCGACCAGGGCTGCCAGTGGTGGATGTCAGCCGCCCTCATCCGGCAGGGGCAGCGGGACGGTGACGTCGGCCACGACGTCGACTCCAGAGCGCAGGCGCTGCTCATGCAGAACACCCGCGCCGGGCTGCGGGTCATGGCCGAGCAGTGCTACCGGCCGACGCTCCACCGGATCACCGGCACGGCCCTCGCGGGCCGCTGAGACAGAACACTTCGGGCGACCGCACCTCTTTGCGCCTGATCAACTTCACAGATCAAAGAAATGAGCAGATTGCCCGCATTGTGGCATTCTCCTCGTCTGAAAGGACAGAACCATGGAGCGCAACGAGTTTCCCGACGCGACGTACGCGAGAACCTGGAGCAACGGCCGCGGCGAGGTGCGGTTTTTCACAAGAGCCGATGGCTCGCGGCTGCGCTACTACACCGTGGGCACCGGCCCCGCCCTCGTGCTGATGCACACCGTGCGCGGTCAGCTCGACTACTTCCAGCGGGTGATCCCGCTGTTGTGGGACCACTACACGGTCTACGCGCTGGATCTGCCCGGGATGGGATGGTCCGACATCGTCCCCGGCGCACAGTACGAGGAGCCGCAGCTGCGGGCCGCGGTCGTCGAATTCGTCCGCGGACTGGACCTGCACGACGTCACCCTGTCGGGCGAATCGCTCGGGGGCGCCCTGTCCCTGTCGGCATCGGTCGACCTGAAGGACCGGGTCAGCCGGGTCGTGGCGTTCAACAGCTACGACTACCCCCAGGGAGGTGAACGCGGGAACTTGATCGCCCGCGTCATCATCTCCAGCGTGCGGATGCCCGTGCTGGGCCCCTTCTTCGCCACCCAGGAGCCGCGACCCATCTTCCGGGCCATCCTGCAGGGCGGCTATGTCGACAAGACCAAGCTGCCCGAGGACTTCATCACCGAGCTGCTGAGGAGCGGCCGCCGCAAGGGCTACGACAAGGTCGGCCGAGGGATCTTCCGCAGCCTCAAGGGATTCGACCGGGCCCGCGAGCGCTATCCGCGCGTGTCGGCACCCGTCACCCTCGTCTACAGCGAGAACGACTGGTCCAAGCCCGCCGAACGAGACCGCGTGGCCAACGCGCTGACCGACGTCCACCGCATCACCGTGCCCCGCACCGGCCACTTCTCCGCGCTGGAGCGCCCCGACGAGATGGCACGCATCCTGCTCGACGCGGCCTGACCCCAAACGACCGGCACCCCCCGCCAATCCCCGTCCAGACATGGGAAAGAACCATGACTCAGGCCGTCCCCCACCTCGTCAACCGCCTTGTCATCGACACCGAGGACTCCTTCGACGACGTCCGCCGGTGCTACGAATCGCTGGTACCCGCCATCGATTTCGCCGAACTCGCCGAGGTGGCCGGCACAGGCGACCTCGCGGCGTTGCAGGCCTACATCGCCACACACACGCCTCATTCGTTTGCCATCTACTGGACGCTGGATCCGATGCCGGTGATGCGACTGTCGGGACACCGGCTGCGCGCGGTCACCTACATGATGGGCAACAACGTCATCGCGGAAACCATGTTCCGGCACGACCCCGGCACCATCCTGTACGCCCCCCTGCGAACCGCGATCTACGAGACCGCTTCCGGGCACGTACAACTCAGCATCGACCAGCCGTCGAGCAAATTCGCCAGCTTCGGCGATCCCCGCATCGCCGAGGTCGGAGCACAACTCGACGCCAAAGTCGCTGAACTGCTCCGCCTCATGACACTGCCGGTACCACCGGAGCTGATCACGGCCTGACCTCGATCGCGCATGAGGCCCCGTCATCTTGAAGACAGGCCCATTTGCCGCCCACGGCGCGGCGATCCTTTCGCCGGTCCTGAACATGACGGCCAGGGCCGCCACCACCGAGGCCCTCCAGCAGGCACCCGCACACGTCGGCCGCCTGGACGCGTCGTCAGCAACGCCGACTACGGCCTGTTCGACGCCTTCGAGTAACTGACTGAGCCATGGACGAGGGGTGCGTAGGACGGACCGATAGCGAGGGTGAAGCCAGGGCGTTTCAGGCGCCCTATTACAAGGAACAGGACTTCCTCAAGGGCGCACGCGACCGGAAGGATCTCTCCTGCCGGCGCCCACTGCGTGTCGAGTCGGAGGCGCCGGCACGCTGGTGAGCAGAGTTCATGTTCCGCCGAGCCGTTTCAGTCTCTCGGCAGGGCCCGGACCAGGCCCGACTGGTAGGCCATCACGACGAGTTGAGTACGATCGCGGGCGCTCAGCTTTGTCATGGCTCGCTGGATGTGGCTGCGCACCGTCAGCGGGCTGACGACGAGTTCCTCGGCGATCTCGCTGTTCGACTTGCCGTGTGCCGCCAGTACTACGACTTCCTGTTCCCGCTGGGTGAGCAGGGCCATCGTCTCGGGCGACGCGAGCTGTTCGTCGGGGTCCGGCGTGGCGAGAAAACGCGTGATCAGGGCTTGGGTCGCCGCCGGGGAAAGGAGGGACTCTCCGGCAGCCACGGTCTGGATTCCCGCGAGGAGGACTTGGGCGCTGACGTCCTTGCCCAGGAATCCGCTGGCACCGGACCGCAGAGCCCGAGCGACGTACTCATCGTTCTCGAAGGTGGTGAGGATGAGTACTCGGACGTCCGCCAGCTCCGGATTCGAGCAGATCGCCGCCGTCGCGGCCAGACCGTCACTGTTGGGCATACGGATGTCCATGAGGACGACGTCGGGCCGATGTGTTCGGACGAGGTCGATCGCTTCCAGCCCGTCCGCCGCCTCACCGACGACCGTCATCCCGGGGGTTGACTCGATGAGGATGCGGAAGGTGGCCCGCAGGAGCGCTTGGTCGTCGGCGAGGAGCACGCGAATCGTCATGAGTGAGTCTTTTCGTCAGCTGGTGGGGGCAAAGGCATATCGCAAATAACCTCGAACCCTCCGTCAGAACGGGGACCTGCCTTGAGGGTGCCGTCGAGCGAGTGGGCGCGCTCGCGCATGCCGATGAGCCCGAAGCCCGTGGCGGACACGGGAGCTGCGGTTACGGTTCCGTTGCCGTTGATCACTGTGAGTGTCAGACGGTTCGGTGCGTAGGCGATGCGGACGTGCGCGGTGGCGGTCGGTGCGTGTTTCGCGACGTTGGTGAGCGCTTCCTGCAGAATGCGGAAGGCGGTGAGGTCGGTTCCGGCCGAGAGCCTGCGGGGGGTGCCGTCCACGGTCACGTCGACATCGAGTCCTGAGGCCTTCAGGCCGTCGGTCAGCTCGTCGAGTCGCTCCAGACCGGGCGCCGGTACGAGTGCGGTGTCCGTGTCGGTGTCCTGTCTCAGGAGTCCGACCGCGGCCTTGAGTTCGCGCAGGGCGGAGGCAGTCGTCTCCGCCAGGTTGTCGAGCAGCGGTCCGACCGTCTCCGGACGGGTCCGGGTGAGGTGTGCCGCGGTGCTGGCCTGGGCGTTGGCGAGGGCCAGATGGTGGGCGACAGCATCGTGCAGTTCTCTGGCGATGCGCATCCGTTCCTGGGCCACCCGGTGGCGTGCCTCCTCTTCCCGGGTCTGTTCCGCGTGCTCGGCGCGGGCGTGCACTTCCGCGATGTAGGCCCGTCGTACCCGCACGTAGCTCCCGACGGCCGCGGGGAGCAGGGCCCACGCCATGGGGTTCACGGTGGTGAGGATGGCTGATCTGCCGCCCGGCCCGAACATCAGCGTGGTGATTCCGACCGCCAGTGCCGTTCCCAGGGACCAGTTGCGGATGATGAACCGGTCGGCTCGGGCACCCATCAGGTAGAGCGCCGCCATCATCGGGGCCATGACCAACGGAGTGAGCAGATAGCCCAGTACTCCCTCGGCCATGGTGCACGCGGTGGTGATGAGGACGACGAGACGGGGTTGATCCGCCTGCCGGAAGAGGGCCAGGCAGGCCACGGCTGACAGGACCACGCCGGGCCAGATGGTGGTCCGGCTGTCCAGCAGTCCGTCGGAGAGAAGGCTGCCGCCCACGGTGAAGCAGAGCAGCGCGAGCACCTGGGCGGTTGTGCCCGGGCGGTAGCCTCTCGCTGCGGCGCTGCGCCCCGTGAGCTTCATCGTTGTCTCCGTTCAAGGACATCGACGTCATGGCCTGGGTCGCCGCCCGGTGAGGGAACGGCGACCCATGAGCGTCCGGATTCAGATGCCGGCCGGCTGGTGAGCCTGGGTGCTGGTGCCCGACGTCATGAGGGACGGCTGCTGGGTCAGCCCTTCGCCCTCGACGTCCATGTGGGGCAGAATCCGGTCGAGCCAGGATGGCAGCCACCAGGCCCGTGCGCCAAGGAGAGCGAGTACCGCGGGCACGAGCGCCATGCGGACCACGAAGGCGTCGAACAGCACCGCGATGGCCAGGCCGAAGCCTATGGCCTTGATCATGGGTTCACTGGCGCCGATGAAGCCCGAGAAGACAGCCATCATGATGACCGCGGCCGCCACCACCACACGGGCGCTGTTGCGGGAGCCGCTGACGATCGCCTCACTGGGCCGTTCTCCGCGGACGTAGGCCTCGCGCATACGGGACACCAGGAAGACCTCGTAGTCCATGGCGAGTCCGAACACGATCCCGACGAGGAAGATGGGCATCAGACTCATGATCGGTCCGGGCTGCTCGATGCCGAGGAGGCCGGCTCCCCATCCCCACTGGAACACCATGACCACCGACCCCAGTGCTGCCAGTACCGAGAGCAGGAAGCCAAGGGCTGCCTTGACCGGCACGAGAACCGAGCGGAAGACCACCAGCAGGAGCAGGAGGGCAAGGCCCACGATGACGGCCAGGTAGGGGATCAGCGCGTCCTGCAGCGCCTGGGCGACATCGATGTTCATCGCCGTGCTGCCTGTGACCTCGAAGGTCGCGCCGGTGGCGGACTCCAGTGCGCCACGCTCGCCGCGGATGGTGTGGACGAGGTCCTTGGTCTCTTCCGCGGTCGGGCCGGTCGACGGCGTGGCGGAGATCATCGCGGTGTCACCGGAGGCGTTGTACCGGGCCGCCGAGACACTCACGACCCCTTCGGTACTCCTGATCTTCTCGCTGATCGCTGATACCGCCTCCTTCGGATCGTGGGCACCCTTGGCGTCCACGACGATCGTCAGCGGCCCGTTGAACCCGGCTCCGAATCCGCGGGACAGATCGTCGTAGGCGCGGCGCTCGGTGGTGGAGGTGGGCTTGGACTCGTCGCCCGGCATGCCCAGGCGCAGACCCGTGGCAGGCACCGCGACGGCGATCAAGCCGACCGTCCCGACGATCAGGATGGGGACCGGCCGGCGCAGCACGAACCGGGCCCAGCGGCTGCCGCCGTTGGCCTTGTGGTGGTCCTGGGGCATCCCCCTCCTACGGTCGCGGCGGGCAAGGACAGCGTTGGGCCAGAAGCCGAGAAGAGCCGGGATCAGGGTGAGAGCGATCAGGACACCGATGACGACGGCACCGGCTGCGGCCAGCCCCATCTTGGTCAGCATCGGAACGCCGATCACCGACAGACCCGCCAGGGCGATGACGACCGTGACGCCTGCGAAGACGACGGCGGATCCCGCTGTGCCGGCGGCGAGTGCGGCGGCTTCCTGGGGCGCGTGCCCCTTCGCCCGTTCCTCGCGGTACCGGGATACGACGAACAGGGCGTAGTCGATTCCTACCGCCAGCCCCAGCATGGATGCCAGCGTCCCGGACGTCGATGAGAGATTGAAGGTGCTGGACAGCGCCATGATCGCTGCCGTGCTGACACCGACGCCGATGATCGCCGTGAGCAGGGGGAGACCGGCAGCGGCGAGGGAGCCGAAGGTCACCAGGAGGACCAGTGCGGCGACGAGGATGCCGATACCTTCGGATGCGCCGCCCGCGGACGGCTGGGTGGCGAGGGCCGTGCCACCCACCTCGACGGTCATCCCGCTCTTGCGCGCCACGTCGATGGAGTGCTGGAGCGAGGTCTTCCCGGCGTCGGTGAGATCCTTGGCCGCGATCTTGTACGAGACGGTCGCGTACGCCATGGACGCGTCCTTGCTCACGGTACCGGCGTCGAAGGGATCGACCGCGGTGGCGACCTGAGGTCCCTTACCGGCGGCGGTGGTGAACTCTTCGATGATCCTGCGGTTGCTGCCCGCGGTCACTTTTTCGCCGTGCGGCGCGACGAACACGATCCGGGCGCTGGCTGCGTTGCCGTTCGCCCCGGGGTAGCGCTTCGCCATCAGGTCGTAGGCCTTCTGCGCCTCGATGCCGGGCATGAAGGACGTGCCGCTGTCGTTGGCGGACGGTGCCAGGGCGGCGCCTGCGCCGACGGCCACGAGGACCGCTGTCCAGACGAAAAGGACAAGCCGGCGCCGCTGGAAGGCGCCGCGGCCCACGCGGTAGAGGAGGGTAGCCACGAGTCAGGGTCTCCACATCGAAGTCGGGTACTCCCCAAGATTCGTGGATCCGAGCCCTCCGGGCATCGTGCACCTACTGGCAGTTGTGCTTAGTAGCAGCGCACCAGCAGCGGGCCGGATGCCTCCTCCTTGAGAATGAGATGGCGCCTGCGCACCACGTGCTGCGGCCCATGCCCTCCATAGTCAAACCGGCACGGCATGCCCGGTGCAGGCCTGTGCGGGACCACAGGCGGTCGGGCCGTGGTGCCTCCCATCAGCTTCGCGGTCCACATCGTCCGGGGACGGGGCTCGGCGGTGGCATGGACGACTTCGAGAAGATGATCATCGAGAGTGCTGCGGTTCGCTACGTCGCGAGCTCGCGAAGGAGGTCCATGGTTCGGCGCCGGGATGCGGATCGGTCGTTCCCCACGGGGAAGACATCTGCCCAGATGTCCGTTGCGCCGGCGTCGAGCACAGCCGTCAACTGCTTACTCACCGACTTCTCGTCGCCGACGATGGCAGCGTCGGCTGGCTCGCTGGCGCCGCCGACGTGGAGAATTCGGTTGTAGTTCGGCATTCCGGCGTAAACCCTGGCGCGTGCGGCCGCGGCCGCACGCGCCTCGGCCGGATCATCGTGGACCGCCACCGGCAGCCCGGCGACGATCCGGGGCGTCGTCCGTCCGGCCGCGGCCGCGTGCAGCCGCGGAGCGACGTGTGTCTCGATCGCCTGCGCCGAGGCCATCCAGAGCACGGTTCCTTCGCCGAGCTCACCCGCGACGCGCAGCAGGCGCGGGCTCAGCGCGGCGACCAG
The DNA here is from genome assembly GCF_044769305.1 of Streptomyces sp. NPDC090499. Taxonomy (NCBI): domain Bacteria; kingdom Bacillati; phylum Actinomycetota; class Actinomycetes; order Kitasatosporales; family Streptomycetaceae; genus Streptomyces; species Streptomyces sp. NPDC090499. Next base: position 12,399 of record NZ_JBIVXP010000022.1, on the reverse strand, counting down.
CACCGGAACCGGATGATCGAGTGAGGCCATCCGGCCTGCGCTGTGCGTTGTCCACTCGGTGCCGACGTGGTCCATCTCCTCGCCGCGCAGCAAGCCGGTCAGAATCGCCATGTACTCCTCCGTGTTGCGGCCGGGCCTGTCATAGGAGAGGCCGTACACGTCACGGATCAGTGTTTCGTGCGAAGGGCCGACGCCGAGGGTGAGGCCGGGCCGGCCCATCGCGTTCACCACGGATGCCGCACGGTTGGCCTGCAGCAGTGGATGGCACGGATAGGTTTGCAGGACGGCGGTGCCGAGTTCGATCGACGATGTCGCCTGCCCGGCGAACGCCATGGCGACGAGGGGGTCGCCCGCAACGACGCTGGCATACCACAGGGATCTGAAGCCGTCGTGCTCGGCGCGCTGTGCCTGCTGGACGATCTTGTCGAGGGACGAACCGCCGCCGGTCAGGCCGATCCGCATCGCTGCCTCCTTGGTTCAGTACGTCCGACCGGAAGGTCGGAGCTCGACTCGGCCGAGAGAAACCGCCCTGTGAGGAAGGCCGCATCCCGCGCAAGTTCTCCAGGCTGTGATCGGCGCCAAGTGCACTCGCGAGATACCCCTTCCACCTAATGGAAGTCTCACTTCTCAAGGATGAGAACTTGACTCTCCTCATTCGAATATAGTCTTCTTGTACAAAACAGCAAACCTCTGAGGAGATGCCATGGCCTTCACCTACGCAACTCTGAAGCCGTTCGGGGTCGAGGTCACCGGCGCTGCCGGCCACCAGCTGGTCAACCAGGAGGCAGCCGAGGAGTGCCGTGCGGCACTGGATGAGCATGGTGTCGTGGTCTATCGCGAACTCAACATCAGCGATGACGAACTGGTCGCGCTCAGTCGACTGCTCGGCGACGTGGTGACCGCCAAAACGGGGGAACACCGGTATCCCGAGATAGCTACGATCACCCTGGACCCGGCGAAGACGAACGCTGCGCTCGCGACATACCGGCAGGGCAACTTCCTGTGGCACATCGACGGCGCAACGGACATGCTGCCGCAGAAGGCCACGTTGCTGACCGCTCGCGAGGTCGATGATGCCGACGGCGACACCGAGTTCGCCAACACCTACCTCGCCTACGAATCGCTGCCCGACGAAGAGCGCGCCAAGATCTCGGATCTTCGCGTGGCGCACAGCTTCGCCGCCGCACAGCTGCGAGCGAACCCGGATGCCTCGGAACAGGAGCGCGCCGCGTGGGATCAGGTGCCCTCCGCCGTGCATCCGTTGGTGTGGACCCGGCGCAACGGCCGAAAGTCCCTGCTGCTCGGCGCCACCGCCGGTGAGATCGTCGGCCTGGCCGCCGACGAAGGACGGGCATTGTTGGACCATCTGCTGGAATGGGCCACCCAGCCGCGCTTCGCGCTGCGCCACCACTGGCGCCGCGGTGACCTGGTCATCTGGGACAACACCGGCATGCTGCACCGGGCGTTGCCTTTCGACCCCACATCACGGCGGCTGATGCACCGCACCACACTCGTCGGCGAGGAGACGGTGGCCTGACATGAAGACCCGTCCCGACACCGTCGAACGCGACGTGCGTTACCTGTTGGACCGCAGCGAGATCCTCGACTGCCTCGCCCGCCACGCTCGCGGCTGCGACCGGCACGACGACGAGTTGATCACCAGCGCGTACCATGCCGACGCGCTCGACGAGCACGGCTTCGCCACCAACACCGGCGCCGACTACGCAGACTGGGTCAACCCCGCGCACGCCGCCACCTCACAGGTGCATACGCACAACATCACGACCCATTCCTGCGAGATCGACGGCGACACGGCGCACTGCGAAAGCTACGCCTTGGTTGTCCTGCTGGGCACCGACGGGCGCACAGCACAAATAGTCAGCGGCCGCTACCTCGACCGGCTGGAACGACGCGAAGGCCGTTGGCGCATCGCGCTACGTCGCTCCTGAAGTTCCCCCTTGGGGCTGGACAGCCTGATACTGGGACGGTTGGTCCCGGAGGAAGCAGTTCCAGGTAGTGAGCAAGAAGAGCAACATGCGCAAGCGGTACACGGCCGAGTTCAAGCGGGACGCGGTCGCGCTGGTCCATTCGTCGGGGAAGACGGTGACCGAGGTCGCCCGGGATATCGGCGTGAGTCCGGAGGGGCTGCGGAACTGGGTGAACCAGGACAAAGCCGACCGGGGCCAGGGCCCGACGGGCGCGCTGACCAGCGACGAGAAAGAGGAACTGCGCCGCCTGCGACGGGAGAACCGGGAACAGCAGCAGACCATCGAGGTCCTGAAAAAAGCCGCGGCCTTCTTCGCGAGGGAGTCGACGAAGTAGCCGCGCGCTACGCGTTCATCGACGCGGAGAAGGCCACCGAGAACAACCCCGGTGGTCACAGTGTCACCCTGATGTGCAAGGTGCTGGGCGTGTCCCGTTCGGGCTACTACGCCCACCTCGCCGCCCGGCCCACGGCCGAGGAACGCGCCCGCCAGGAGGGCGAACTGGTTGCCGAGATCCGGCATATCCACACTGCGTCCCGCCGCGCATACGGCGCCCCGAGGATCACGGCGGCGCTACGCAGGAAGGGGCGGCGGATCAACCGGAAGAAGGTCGAGCGGTTGATGCGCGAACGTGGCATCAGCGGGATCACCCGCCGCCGGCGCCGTGGCCTGACCCGGTCGGACAGGAAGGCGTCCGCGTCGCCGGACCTGGTCGGACGTGACTTCACCGCCACCGAGCCCGGCGCGAAACTGGTCTCCGACATCACCTACCTGCCCACACTGGCCGGCTGGTGGTATCTCGCCACGGTGATCGACCTGGCCACTCGCGAGGTCGTCGGCTATTCGATGGCTGACCACCATCGGGCCGGGCTCGTCGTCGACGCGTTGAGGATGGCCGCCAGCCGAGGCGGGCTGAAGGCCGGCTGCATCGCGCACTCGGATCGCGGTTCGGAATACACCTCACACGAATACCGCACTCTCATAAGGGAGTTGGGTATTCGGCAGAGCATGGGAAGAACGGGCTCATGCTACGATAACGCCGCAGCTGAGAGCTTTTTCGGGCTGCTGAAGGCGGAGATCGGCACCACGATCTGGGCATCCCACGAGGCAGCTCGCGCCGATGTCTTCCGCTTCATCGAGGTCGAGTACAACCGCACCCGCCTGCGGAAGCATCCCGTCTACGGATACGTCACCCCGGTCGAGACCAGGGCCCTGACGACACAAGACCTCGCCCCTGCAGCGTAACCATCCGCTGTCCACGATCACGGGGGAACTTCACTCCACCGTCGAGGTCATGTTCACTGCCGACGCCTCCGTGCTGCGGTCTCCGTTCTTCACCGCACAGGGCTATCTCAAAGGGACCCGGGACCGGACCGATCTCGCCTATCAGCGTCCGCTGCAGGCCGATGCGCCCGCACCCGCCCGCTGGGAAGCCACCCAAAGCGGAACGTAGCCGACACTCCGACAAATGGGGATCTCAAAGGTCCTAGCCGCAGCAAGAGGTGGACCATGCGCTGGAAGGCACCCCTCCATGCGTTCCAGATCGCCTTCGAGGGCCGCCTGACCCCGAGCAGCAACTGACCACTCAGCAACCAAAACCAGCCGTTGAATTGACCCACCCGCAGCCCTTGAATCGACCCGAGGTGACCATGCGTAAAGTCCGGCTTCCGGCCGCCGTGGCGGCCGCCGTGCTCGCGATCACGCCCGCCGTCGCTCACGCATCGACCGCCCGCCCGTCCCCGGCGCTGACGGTGACCGTTGACGCCTCCGGCCAGGGCGAAGCGGCCATTCCCGGCGACTTCCTTGGCCTGTCGTTCGAAGAGGGAGCACTGCACGAGCCGTGGGTGAGCGCCAGCCACGGCAACCTGGCCCGAATGCTGGACAACCTCGGCCGCGGCTCGATGCGGTTCGCCGCCAACGGTGCCGACGCGACCGCCTGGCAGCCAGATCCTTCCGTGCCGCCGCCGGCCTGGGCCGACGGGCAGGTCATCACCCCGACCGACCTGGCCCGCGCCGGCGCCTTGGCGCGGCACACCCGGTGGCCGATCGATCTGGGCGTCAACCTGTTCCACGACGACCCGGCCGCGGCCGCAAGCCTGGCCACCGCCGCACGGCGCCAGTTCGGGCCACTGCTGCGCACGATCCAGCTCGGCAACGAACCCAACCTGTACCTGCCGATACGCGGCGTCCCCAACTACACCACCGACACTTACATCAAGCAGGCCACCGCCTACCTGGCCGCCATCGGCAAGTCCGCGCACGGGGTGCGCTTCTCCGGCCCCGACGCCGCGGGATTCCTGTGGGGCCTGCCCCAGGCCGACCCGATCACCAAGCCGATACCGAGCTGGTGGTCGGCCTACACAAGCGCGTTCGGTCACCAGACCCGGTTCCTCGACCAGCACTACTACCCGCTGGTCAACAGGCCCGAGATCCAAACACCGGCGACCATCGACAACCTCCTGTCCAAAACGACCGCCGCGAACACCAGGAACTTCGTCGACCTGTTCGCACAGCAAGCACGCACGGCCGGGCTGCCGGCGCACATTTCAGAGACCAATAGCGTCGCCAACGGAGGCAAGGCTGGGGTGTCCAACACCCTGGCCGCTGCCTTGTGGACCGTCGACTACGCGCTGACCGCCGCTCACGAGGGAATCAGCGGGATCAACTTTCACCAGCAGCCCCACGACTGCGGTGGCTACACCTGGATCTGCTTCCCCGACCAGACCGCCACCACCGACGCACGACTACAGGCGCAACCCTCCTACTACGCCGGCCTGCTGGTCTCCGCCCTGCACGGAGGACAGTTCCTGCCCACCCGTGTCTCAGGCGCCGCGGCGAACGTCACCGCCTATGCCGTGCGGAGTCCTGACCGCGCTGTCCGAGTCGTGATCGACAATCTCGACAACACACTGAAAGGCACCGTCGCGGTGAGGATCAACGGCGTTACCGCCCGCCGGGCCGGTCTTCAGCGACTGGAAGGTCCCTCGCTGGAGGCGACCTCGGGAGTCCGGTTCGCCGGCTCCCAGGTCGCTCCCGACGGGAGCTTCACCCCGAACAGGCCACTGCGGATCCCCGTCACCGGCAGCACCTTCAACGTCCCATTCACCACTCCGAGCGCCGTGTTGCTGAACATCACCGACCGCAGACGGTGACTCGACGGTCGGGGGCCCGCGTACCGCGTCTGAGGGGCGTCCAGCGCGGTAGCGGTGACCGCGCCGATGGCAGCGTTCATGAGGGTGGCGTCTCCGTTCGGGGTGGGTAGCGCGCTGGCGGTGCGGCGGGCCGTGTCCCGCCCCGGCGCGAACGGTGGCGCATCTGCTCTGTGGGCCCGCGGCTTCGGCGTATCGCCGACCGTCGTGTGAACCGTTTGCCGAGGTGTTCCTGGCTGACGTCGGCCTTTCGGCTGGGCCTCTCACGCCGCAGCCGTCAGGAACCGCCCGTTCGGCCGCCCGACCGCCCACACCGGTGGCCTCTCGCCATGACTCGCGCCGGAGCCACTCGACCCCCCAGCGGCAACCGCTTCACCACCGGACGGCACGGAAACCGGCGAACTCACCATGTTCTCCCCGGCCAGCAGTGACACGGGCTCCTCACGCCCCACCCGGGCCCGCTCGACTCGCTCCCGCGCGGCTCGCACCTCCGCCTGAGCCTGCTCCGGAACCTCTGTCCAGGACTCCAGATCCTGCCGTGCCCGCGACTCACGCCGTCACAACGAGCCGCCCCTGCCTGCCCCTACCCCGTCGCGATCACGCACCGCACACGAAGAAGCCCCCGCTCATCGAACAGGTACCCCCTTTTCCGCAACGCACTGAGTCTCGATCAGAGCGTGGCGCTGCGGTCTTCTGCTGTTCGCCTCGGCGAGGACTTCGCCGGCATTTACGGGCCCGGAACCATCGAGCCTTTCGGGCTGCTGCCCGGCGGCACGCTCACCGAATGGGCGTCGTGGCGGTGGGTGATGTACGTAACCGCCGCCTTCACGGCCCCGCCCTGGTCGGTGGCTTGCTGCTGGCCAAGCCCGTGATCACCCAGAAGCCCAAACTTGACATTACGGACATTGCCCTGATGGGCGAGGGTCACCCTGTTCAACTTGACAACTCAGTACAGAACCGCCTACGTTTCTGACTGTTCAGTACACAACGGTCCTGAGCTCACCGGACCGGCTGCGTGCACGCCTGGCGCGATCGAGGGCAACCCATGCCTTTGAACTCCTCGGCGCAGCCCTCCACAGCAGCCCAAGACGGTCGCCCACCATTTCCTGGGCTTCCTGAACAGCTGAATCCCCCTGCAAACCATCCGGAACTCGAAGGGTTGAGCGAACCATGACTGACAAGGAAAAGCAGGAGGCGACAGCTGTGACGGCTCCTGCGTACGCGAGCGACGCACTGGCCGAGGGGACCGTCGACGCGGTGGTGATCGGCGGGGGCGCCGCGGGGCTGAACGGTGCACTGATCCTCGCCCGCTCTCGCCGCTCGGTCGTCGTGATCGACAGCGGCTCCCCGCGCAACGCGCCCGCCGACGCCGTTCACGGCCTCATCGCCCTGGACGGCACCCCGCCCTCCGAGATCCTCCGGCGGGGCCGGGAGCAGGTGCGCCAGTACGGCGGACGCGTCGTCCACGGCCAGGTGGTCTCGGCCGAGCCTGCCGCCCTGTCGGCGGACGGGGACCTGCGGTTCACCGTCACCCTGGCCGACGGCCGCGGCATCACCGCCCGCCGCATCCTGGTGGCCACCGGCCTGAAGGATGTGCTGCCGGAGGTGCCCGGGCTCGCCGGGCACTGGGGGAACAGTGTGGTGCACTGCCCGTACTGCCACGGCTGGGAGGTGCGTGACGAGCCCATCGGCATCCTCGCCACCGGTCCGGCCTCCATCGGCCCCGCGTTGTTGTTCCGGCAGCTGACGGAGGACCTGACCTACTTCACCAACGGCACCGACCTGGACGAGGACAGCCGCGCACGCTTCGCCGCCCGCGGTATCCGCGTCATCGACACCCCGGTTGCCGAGGTCGTCGACGACGAGGACGGTGCCCTCGCCGGGGTGCGCCTGGCCGACGGGCAGGTCGTGGCCCGCCGCGTCCTCGGGGTCGTCCCGCAGATGCAGGCCCGCACTCAGGGCCTGGAAGGACTGGGCCTGCCGGTGCGGGACCTGCCGAATGTGGGCCGCGCTTTCGCCTCCGGCCCGGACGGCACCACCGAGGTGCCGGGTGTGTGGGTGGCCGGCAACGTCACCGATCCGGTCGCCCAGGTCGGGGCCTCCGCAGCGGCCGGCGCACTGGCCGGCATCGACATCAACAAGAAGCTGGCCATCGCGGACACCGACGCGGCCCTCCAGGGCTGAAATCCCCGCCCACCACCCACCACCCTCACCTTCACCGGCGAGGAAACCCCATCAGATTCCAGACGGCGTTCAGTCATGCCCACCAAGCAAGGGAAGAAAATGAGTACCAGCATCGACCGCGAGGCGCCCGCCTCCGGGAAGAATGACTCGGGCCTTCGCGGCTCACATGCCGTGCGCTGGTGGGTGCTGGCCGTCATAGGCCTGGCACAGCTCATGGTCATGCTCGATGCGACCGTCGTGAACATCGCGCTGCCCGAGGCGCAGCAGGACCTCGGCTTCAGCGACGGCAGTCGGCAGTGGGTCATCACGGGGTACGCCCTGGCGTTCGGCAGCCTGCTACTGCTCGGCGGGCGACTGGGTGACCTGTTGGGCCGACGCACCCTCTTCGTGATCGGCTTGGCAGGTTTCGGGGCCGCATCCGTTCTCGGCGGCGCGGCCGGCAACTTCGAGATCCTCGTCGCGGCACGTGTGGCCCAGGGCCTCTTCGCCGCACTGCTCGCGCCCGCGGCACTCTCCCTGCTCAGCGTGACCTTCACCGAACCGTCCGAAAGGGCGAAGGCCTTCGGTATCTTCAGTGCGCTGGGTGGTGCGGGCGGCGCGATCGGGCTGCTGGTCGGCGGCATGCTCACCGAATGGGCGTCGTGGCGCTGGGTGATGTACGTGAACGTCGTCTTCGCGGTCCCCGCCCTGATCGGTGCATTGCTGCTGCTGGCCAAGCCCGTGATCACCAAGAAGCCTCAACTGGACATTCCGGGCATCGTTGTGGTGAGTGCCGCGCTGTTCGCCGTCGTCTACGGGTTCGCGCACGTCGAGTCCACCAGCTGGACCGACCCGGTCGCCCTCGGCTCCATGATCGTCGGCGCGGTGCTGCTCGCGGTGTTCGTCTGGCTGGAGTCCAGGGTCGCGCATCCGCTGCTGCCGCTGCGCGTCGTGCTGGACCGGACCCGCGGTGGTTCGTTCATGGCGGTGTTCGTCATCGGCATGGGAATGTTCTCGATCTTCCTGTTCCTGACCTACTACTTCGCGGCCAGCCTCGGCTACTCGCCGATCAAGACCGGTCTGGTGTACCTGCCGATGGTCGCGGCCGTCGTCGCTTCGTCGACCACCATGCCTGTGCTGGTGCTGCCCAGGGTCGGCCCGAAGATCGTGATCACCGCCGGCTTCCTGTTCGCCGCCGCCGGTATGGCCCTGCTGACCCGGATCGAGTTGGACAGCACCTACGCCACCCACATCATGCCCGGCATGATCCTTATGGGTCTCGGCATCGGCAGCGTGATGACCACCGCGTTCCAGGGGGCGACCTCAGGCCTGCACCACGAGGACTCGGGCGTCGCCTCGGCGCTGATCAACACCGGTCAGCAGGTGGGCGGCTCCATCAGTACGGCGCTGCTGACCACCATCGCCTCCTCGGCCGCGACCGACTACCTGACGTCGCACAAGCCCAGCGCGCTGGCCGCGGCGCAGGCCGGGGTCGAGGGCTACACAGCCACCTTCGCGTGGGGCTCCGGGTTCTTCGTAGCCGGTGCGGTGATCGCGGCGCTCCTGATCCCGAACCGGGCTCTGGCGCCGTCCGAGGGCGAGCCGGTGATGGCCCACTGAGCCTGGAACCACCCTGGAGTTGCCCTCCTTTCCTGCGATGACTGTTGTTCTCACGACACGCATCAGCGCAGGAAAGGAGGGCAACTCCAGGCTTCCACCGCGACCGTCCCGCCCTGCGCATCGACGACGGAGCGTCCTCCGCGATCGACCTCACCGCCCGCCACCCGCGCACCGGAGAACCGCTGTCCACGGTGAAGTTCATGGTGCAGACCCTCGCCGCCGGCGATCTCCAGGGCGACCTCCCACGCGAGTTGACCTACGACGACGGACTGCGGACCACCGAGGCCAAGGGCAACAGGGGCGGGCGCCGCCCGGCCATCGCGGCCAACAAGACCGACGCCGTGCACACCGCGTACCTGGAAGGCCGGTCCATCGCCGCCCTCGCCCCCGACCACGCCATCAGCTGCGGCGCCATCCGCACCGCCGTCGCCGACCCCCTGCCCCAGTACAAGGCCGCCGACCCGGGGTACCCCAGCCCCGGAGCTGCCGGTCACCCTCGACATGCCGGGTAAGGTCGCCGACTTCCTCCGTGCCGCCGACCTGGACGACGTCGAGCGCGCCGCGCTGGTCCGATCAGAGCCAGCCGCCGAGAGTGATCAGCCCGCGGCGCACCAGCGGCTCGACGAAGGGATTGGGCCGCAGTCCAGGCCCGTACGCCAGCTCCGCGATGTCCATGTGCCATGGTCTGCGCCGGTGATCGATAAGGCGTAGGTCGAAGATCCAGTCAACGATGTCGCTGACTGAATACCCGTCCAAGAGCCGGTCTGCGGCATATACCGCGGCGGCCACCCGAAGCGAATCGGTCCACGGCCTTTTGCCGTTCCTCTGCCGCTGCGCGGTGCCCCGCGGAGACCGGACTGCATACCGCAGCAGGGGGTCACCGCGGCGCACCATCGACGGCGAAAGCAGTGGGATAAGTACGGCCGCAAGGGCCACGAGCTGCCTGTCCTCATGCGTGGGCGTTCCGTCGAGCCAGGCGTTGACACGCTCCTGCGAGGTCAGGACGGAGTCGTCGCTGATGGGTACCGACTGGCACATTTTCAGGGGGTGTCCGCAGGGTTCCTTGAGGTCGTAGGTCCACTCGCCCTCGTCGGTCATGTTGTCGCAGTTTCGCTGGGGTGGGGCGTCGTGCCGGAAATCGACGGTGTCCCAGCAGGACTGGCATTCGGTCACCATGTAGACGGCGTGATCAACGCACGCGAATGACCAGGGCAGTTTCCAGCGCAGGAGCCAGCGCGAACTACTGCCGTTGCGCAGGCACCTGGGGCACCAGCGTGCCCGCGAACGGTGGAGCCACGCCCCCGTGTGCCACTGCTGAACTGCCACGCCATCAGATGCGAGCAGCGGTAGATGCGGCAGCGCGTTACCGGCGTAGCGCGCGAGGGTCATCGCGTGCAGGCGTTCGGCGTCGATCCCGGTCAGCTTCTCCATCCGCCGGACCACAGCATCGGACAACCGCGTTTCGGCCGCAGTGAGCCCACCCACCCTGTCGAGGTGAAGTTCCCGAAGAAGCGGCTTCATCTCGAAATCCTGTTGATGGGCCAGCTCACTCACCCAGCTGGTCAGTGACTCCCCTGGGATCGGTTGAACTCGCCCAGTACTGCTCCCGGACGTTCCAGCGGGCCTGCCGCAGGCTGGGCATCACCCAGTCCATGGGCAGAGTTGGATCTTGTTTCGACAATGCCGTGAGCGAGGCATTCAACAGCGTGCTCAAGGTCGAGTACGTCCACCGGCACACCTTCGCCACCCGCACCGAGGCCCGGATCAGGATCGCCACCTGGATCACCGACTTCTACAACACCAGGCGGCTACACAGCGTATGCGGGTTCAAGAGCCCGATCGACTACGAACGTGACTACCGAGCCACCCTCACCGAGGGACTGGCCGCATAGATCGTCTCCACGCTGCGAGGGGATTGACAAACTCGAGCGCCGTCAGTTCGGCTACGTCCTCGCCGTCTCGCGCAAGCGACCGATCCCGACCCGCGCGGGCGTCTTCACGGCCGGCATGCTGGCCCACTGCCTCCCGAAGACTGCATGGCAGCGACTCTCAGCCGGAGAAGGCGCCAAAGGTCACCGTTTCTACGACTGGGCCCAAGTAGAGATCAACAGCCCGGCGAGCAGCACGGGTCACCGGTCGTTGCTCATTCGACGCAACCGGCGCACCGGCGAACTCGCCTTCTACCGTTGCTACTCGGCTGGACCCGTTCCTTTGAGCGCCCTGGTCAGGGTGGCCGGGCGCCGCTGGACGGTGGAGGAGACCTTCCAGTCCGCGAAGGGCCTGACCGGCCTGGACGAGCACCAGGTCCGCCGCTGGACCTCCTGGCATCGCTGGACCACGCTGGCCATGCTCGCGCACGCCTTCCTCGTGGTCACGGCAGCCAACGAACGGACCACCGTGATCACGCCACCAGGGCTCGCCCCGCTGACCTGCGGCGAGATCCAACGACTCTTCACCGCCTTCGCCGCACCGCAACCACGCGGCCTGGCTCACCGACTCAGCTGGTCAAACTGGCGCCGACGACACCAGGCCCGTGCGCGTAGCAGCCACTACCAGCGCCAGGCCCTCCGACGGTAACCTTCCCGGTCACGGCACTGGCTTTCCCCATCGCCGGTCTTGGGTGACATGGATGTAGGGAGCGCGGATGGGCGTGATGGGGGTCTGGGTGGTCGGCGTAGTAGCGGACGGTCCCCTTGAGGAAGCGCGGCGCCGATTCCCCGACGCTGCAGGCGCCCACGGGACGTGGCCGACGTCCTCCGCCGACATGAGCCAGTGGTGCGAGCCTCTCGCGCCCGCGGAATTGCTCGACGGGATACCCGCGCGGCCGTCGCGCATTGACGAAATCGCTCGCTTCGCCGACGCGGTGTACAGAGTCCGGAACGACGAGCCCGAGGTGGACGAGTTCCAGGACTACCTGCTTCAGGCAGTCCCGCAGCAGGAGAGCGAAGGCATGTTCTGCGCCGCCGTACCCAGGAGCGACGGCGCGGCGGCACTCATGTGGGGGCTCGGCCGCGACACGACACTCCGTACCCCCGGCTGCTGCGGGCAGTTCCTGTTCGATGCCGCCCAAGTACGGGCCGCGCTCCCCGCGGCTGAGCAAGCGCTCGTCCTTCCCCCGCCGCGTCGGGCGCACGTGACCGCCCGGATCCGGCTGTGGCTGGACGAGATGGCGGATGACCCGAACTGCGACATCAACGAGCTGATCGACGGCCCACTTCGGGTGCTGCGGTACGCGGCGCACTTGGGAGTCGGCGCAGTCGGGCTCACTCTTTGGTACTGACAGGAACTCGTGGAGGCCGTGGTCCCTGCTAACAAGATCACGATCTACGGCTGGAGTATTAGTACTCCAGCAGGATTTCGCTGTCTGACCTGGTCTTTCACCGGGCGGCCGGAGTGTAGCGCGGCTTCGATCGTGTGGGGGCGGTCTCACGGGGACCGCCCCTCGATCGTGCGACAACGCCGCAGGTAGTGACAACGGCGGG
>NZ_JBIVXP010000021.1:0-159572 GCF_044769305.1 Streptomyces sp. NPDC090499 | reverse complement strand
CTGAAGTTGGGAACAGATGTCCTCCGGAACCGCCATACCCAGACAACGAGCCCGCACCTGTAAAGCAGCACCTTGATTCTTTACGGCTTCACAAGATCGCCAATGTTGCGAACGCCCTGCCGAAGTCCGCCCAGCCCGACGCGAAGAAGGCCCTGCAGGAGATCTACAACGCCGAAGACCGTGACCTCGCGGTCAAGACCGTCGCCGCGTTCTCCAAGACCTACGGCGCGAAATTCCCCAAGGCCGTCAAGAAGATCACCGACGACGTCGACGAGCTGCTGGCGTTCTACGACTTCCCTGCCGAGCACTGGATCCACTTGCGCACAACGACTCCGATCGAGTCGGCCTCCGCCACGGTCCGGCTGCGGACCAAGGTCACCCGAGGCGCCGGCAGCGCGGTCGCTGCCTTGGCCATGGTCTTTGAACTCGTCGAGTCCGCCCAGGCCCACTGGAGAGCCGTGAACGCACCCCACCTCGTCGCCCTGGTCCGAGCCGGCGCCCGCTTCGAACCCGGACAGCTCGCCGAGCGATCGGAAGGGCGAGCAGCATGACCGACTCCCACATCGACGAGGAACCAGCCGAGCACCGGCGCTTCGCCCGTTACCTCTCGGCCCTGGAAACCGTGGCCGAGGCAGACGAAGCCGAGCTGGTGACCGCCGTTCTGCAAGACGAGGACGCACCGATGGCCCAGAGCGTGGTGGTCCGCCACGTCGACCGCCGGGCCGCCGAGCTGCTGGCCGATTCCCGGTTCACGGCCTGGGCCCACACCTTGACCGGCGTCATCGCCGAGCACGACTTCCTTACCCGCCGCCTGCAGGAGTGGAGCCTGCTCAGAGCCATCACGCTGGGCGATTCCTGGGCCCCCGAGGAACTGACCACCGCATCCGACTGGTGCCAGCGCACGGTCACGGCCGGGCAGGTCGCCACTTCGCCCGAAGCCCTCACGCTACTTGCCGAACAGGGACGGACTCGCCGCGTTCGAAACGCAGCCACCCGCCGCCTCCAACACCCCGCGCAGCCAATCTGACTTGATCCACAAGTCTTGACTATTACTCCGAAGAGACGGTGGCCGGGGGCCAGAGCATAGATCCCGCGCGTTGACGGGAGGCGTTCGAGGTGGCCGCGGGGCGCTTCGCGCGGGTCGAGGCACGGCTGCGGGCCCGGTGGCTGCTGGTGCTGGGTCTGCTGTCGGACCCGCCGCGCAAGAACTGCCGGACGATCGCGCAATGGGCCGGTGAGACGGCCCCGTACGGCATGCGGCACCTGCTGTCCCGGGCCGTCCAGGACGCCGAAGCAGTCTGTGATGACGTGCGCGAACACGCCATTGAGCACCTCCACGACGAGGCCGCAGTACTGGTCGTCGACGAGAGCGGCGACGTGAAGAAGGGCACCCCGACCCTCGCCGTCCAGCGCCGGTACACCGGTACCGCCGGCAGGATCGACAACTCCCAGGGCGCGGTCCACCTCGTCGACGCGGGCGATCGGGGACACACGGCGGTGGACCGGAAGCTGTACACCCCGCGCTCCTGGGCGTGCGACCCGCAACGATGCCAGGCAGCAGGGCTCGGCGAGGACCCCGTCTTCGCGACCAAGCCGGAACTGGCCCGCACGATGATCGAACGGGTGCGCCGCTACCCCACCTGGACTCGCTGGGTCACCCCCGCCATGCTCGCCCATGCCTTCCTCGCTGTCGTCCGCGCCGACGAACACTCCGGCAGTCCCGCCCCGGACGGGCCGGTCCCCATGTCCAGCAGCGACGTCTTCGCCGGCCTCCGAGTAAAAATGCCGATGACCGGCATGCTCAACCTCGAAGATCGGAAACGACCCACGCGAAAAGGGCCCTCACAGGCTCGCGCCTGCGAAGACCCTTCGCACCGTCGGGACGACAGGATTTGAACCTGCGACCCCTTGACCCCCAGTCAAGTGCGCTACCAAGCTGCGCCACGTCCCGATGCGTTCACTCGCGGTGACCCGCGTGATCGCGTGAACAGCACCTTACCCCACGTACCCGCGCGGGCAGAAAGAGGGCGGGGGACGGCAGGGAGACAATCGGTCGTATGGGAGACGCGGGAGCAGACGGACGGGACCGGGACGCCGAGGGGCGGGCGCGCAGTGCGCGGCCGCGGGACGGGCTGGGGCGGCCGCTGCCGTACGGCGCGCCGGGTGTCGAGCGGCAGCCCGAGGGGGTCGTACGGACTCCGCAGGCGACGGTCGCCGAGGCGCAGGCGCTGCTCGACGCCGGGAAGCCGTTCCACGCGCACGAGGTGTTCGAGGACGCCTGGAAGTCGGGGCCCGAGGCGGAGCGCACACTGTGGCGGGGACTGGCCCAGCTGGCGGTGGGGCTCACGCACGCGGCCCGCGGAAACGTGACCGGCGGGGCGCGGCTGCTGCGGCGCGGCGCGGGTGCGGTGGAGGAGTGGGCGGGCGGGGGCGGGGGGTCGCAGCCGTACGGGATCGATGTCGACGGGCTCGCGCGGTGGGCTCGGGAGCTGGCCGGGCGGGTGGAGGGCGGTGCCGGGCGCGTGGACGCGCAGGGCGAGGCGCCCCGGCTGCGCGGCTCCCGGTAGCACCGGGGTGACCCGCTGTCAGTGGCATGCGGCAGACTCGGAGGCGTGCGAGAGATTCATGTCATCGGTATCGGCGCGGGCGACCCCGACCAGCTCACCCTCCAGGCGGTCCGGGCGCTGAAGAGCACGGACGTGTTCTTCCTCCTCGACAAGGGGGAGGTCAAGAGCGACCTGACACAGCTGCGCCTGGACATGCTCGACACACACATACCGGACGGCGGTTACCGGGTGGTCGAGGCGCGGGATCCGGAGCGGGACCGGGCCGCGGGCGGCGGGGCGTACTCGCCGGCGGTCGGCGACTGGCGCAGCGCCCGCGCGGACATCTACGAGCGGCTGATCCGCGACGAGCTGGGCGAGGAGCAGACCGGCGCCTTCCTGGTGTGGGGCGATCCGTCGTTGTACGACAGCACGTTGGCGATCCTGGAGGAGGTGCTGGCCCGGGGTTCGGTGCGGTTCGGGTACGACGTGGTGCCCGGGATCAGCAGTGTCTCGGCGCTGGCGGCCCGGCACCGCACGGGGCTGAACCGGGTGGCCCGGCCGGTGCAGATCACCACCGGGCGGCGGCTCGCCGAGGGGCTGCCGGACGGGGTGGACGACGTGGTGGTGATGCTCGACGCGCACCAGGCCTTCCGCCGGTACGCGGACGAGGACATCGACATCTACTGGGGCGCGTACCTCGGCACCCCGGACGAGATCCTGGTCTCCGGTCCGATCGCCGAGGCAGGTCCGCGCATCGAGCGGGTGCGGGCCGAGGCACGTGAGCGCAAGGGCTGGATCATGGACACGTATCTGCTGCGCCGCCACCCGGAGGTTCCGAAGGAGGGCTGAGCGGATCGCTGAGCGGATCCCGGTGACCCCTTCCGGTCTGCGTCGGTAGCGCGCCGCCGGCGTGGAGGTGACCTCGTGGCAGTGACCGAGGAGTCCGTCCGGTCCGACGCGTCCCAGCCGCCCGTGCTGGACGCCCGCCGCCAGGACGGCCTGACGTCCGGACGCCGCGACGACCGGACACTCGGGCGTCCGGGGGTGGTCACGCGGGGCCGAGCCCGAGCCGTTCCAGTACTCCGGAGACGTCCGGCACCGCCACTCGGGCGTCCGGGGGTGGTCACGCGGGGCCGAGCCCGAGCCGTTCCAGTACTCCGGAGACGTCCGGCACCGCCGTCACGCCGTCCGGCAACGGGGGCCGCCGTACAACGACCACGGGCAGCCCGAGGTCTCGTGCGGCGGTGAGTTTGGCGACCGTGGCCGCTCCCCCGCTGTCCTTCGTGACCAGGACGTCGATCAGGCTCCCGGTCAGCAGCGCGGTCTCGTCGGCGACGGTGAACGGGCCGCGCGCCAGCAGCACTTCGGTGTGCCGGGGCAGGGGCGGCTCGGGGGGTTCCACGGACCGTACGACGAAGTGCCGGTCGGTCAGGTGGGCGAAGGCGGACAGTCCGAGGCGACCGGTGGTGAGGAGGACGCGGGGGCCGAAGCGGGGCAGGACGGCCGCCGCCGCGGGCAGCGACGGGACCGGGTGCCAGTCGTCGCCGGGACGTGGCTGCCAGCCGGGGCGGCGCAGGACGACGGAGGGGATCCCGGTGGCCTGGGCGGCGCGGGCCGCGTTCGCGGTGATCGTCGCGGCGAACGGGTGGGTGGCGTCCACCAGCGCGTCCACATGGTGTTCGCGCAGCCAGTCGCCGAGGCCGGCCGCTCCGCCGAACCCGCCGATCCGCACCTCGCCGGCGAGCGTGCCGGGCCGTGCGACCCGGCCCGCGAGCGAGGTGGTGACCCGGACTCCGGGGCGCCCCGACAACTCGGTGGCGAGACGGCGGGCCTCGGCGGTACCGCCAAGGATCAGGACGTGCGGGGACATGGGGCGAGCGTACGGGGGGCTCCGCGGGGGCGAGGCCGTGGGGCCGGTCGACCGGCCGGCGCCGTCACGCGCGACGGCCGCCCGGCGGGGTGCGCCGGGCGGCCGTCGTGGAACCGGACCCCGGTCAGCCCTGACGGGCCTTGAACCGGGGGTCCTTCTTGTTGATCACGTAGACCACGCCGCGTCGGCGGACCACCTGGGCGCCGGGCTTGGCCTTCAGTGAGCGCAGGGACTTGCGTACCTTCATGGTTCTGTTCTCCTCGGGTCGGTCGCCGGGCCGGATCAGCCGCGGGCGGCGGCGGTGCGGCCGTAGCGGCGCTCGAAACGCTCCACGCGGCCGGCGCTGTCCAGGACTCGCGCCCTGCCGGTGTAGAAGGGGTGCGACGCGGACGAGATCTCCACGTCGACGAGCGGGTAGGTGTTGCCGTCCTCCCACTCGATCGTCCGGGACGAGTCGGCGGTGGAGCGGGTCAGGAACGCCGTGTCCGCGGCGCGGTCCCGGAAGACCACGAGACGGGACGCGGGATGAATGCGGGCCTTCATGGGGTTTCCTCTCTCGGCTGCTCTCGGTGCGCCTACGGTCGGTTTCAGCGCTCTTCGCGGAAGTCGACGTGCGCGCCGGCCACCGGGTCGTACTTGCGCAGGACCAGCCGGTCGGGGTTGTTCCGGCGGTTCTTGCGGGTCACGTAGGTGACTCCGGTCCCGGCCGTCGACTTCAGCCTGACGACGGGACGTGCGGTGCTGCGTGCCATGAGGTTCTCCCTTCGCCCACACCCGAGGTTCTTGATCCGGGCATGTCATTCACGACCGGTCCAACAACGCCTCCCGCCGTCGCATTCCCGGGTCACCGGACCGGTCGGTCGCAGGACGGGGCGGCGGACCGGTCAGCGCAGCAGGAGCTGCAGGCCGCCCAGGACCGTCGCGGCGATGACCAGCTGCTCGAACAGCCGCTGGTTGATCCGGTGCACCGCCCACCTGCCGATGAGCGCGCCCGGCACGACGAACACCACGAGCGCGGCGTCCAGGAGCAGCGAGTTGCCGTCGATCAGGCCGAGGCCGGCGCTGAAGGGCACCTTGGAGAGGTTCACGATCAGGAAGAAGAACGCCGAGGTACCGAGGAAGCCGAGCTTGCGGAAGCCGGCCGACAGCAGGTACATCGACATCACCGGGCCGCCCGCGTTGGCGACCATCGTGGTGAAGCCGCCGAGCACACCGTACGAACCGGCCTTCGCCCGGCCCGCGCGGGTGGTGACCTGGTCCGGGTCGTCGGGGCGGTCTGCCGTGCGGCGCCGCCACAGGGTGACCCCGGCCATCAGCAGCAGGATCGCGCCGATCGAGGTCCGTACGACGCCGTCGTCGGCCCAGACCAGGAACAGCGTGCCGATGACCACGCCGGCCGCGACCGCCGGGAACAGCCGCCACAGCGTGGGCCAGTGGGCGTGCCTCCGGTAGGTCGCCACGGCCAGCACGTCGCCCGCGATGAGCAGCGGGAGCAGGACGCCGGTCGAGGCGCGGGCCGGCAGGACGGCGGCGAAGACGGCGAGGCTGACGGTGTTGGCCCCGCTGACGGCGGTCTTGGAGAAGCCGACGAGCAGGGCGGCGAATGCCAGGGCGGCGAACTCCCAGCCGGATATGTGCCAGAGCGTCATCGTGTTCATGCGGGGACCGATGTTATGTCCGGACAACCGGATGGTGTAAGTACCGTCTCGCTGGTCGGCTGCGTTTGCGGCCGTTGCGCCAGGGCACCCGCGCTTCGACGACGGCACAGCTCAGATGGGAGACGCGCACCATGTCCGTGGTGAAGAACACGCTGCCCGACCAGGCGCTCCGGGTCACCGGCGGCGCACTCCAGGAGACCCTGGTGGATCTGCTCGGACTGTCGCTGATGGGGAAGCAGGCGCACTGGAACATCGTGGGGCCGCGGTTCCGCTCGATCCATCTCCAGCTCGACGAGGTGGTCGCCACCGCGCGCGCCTACTCGGACACCGTCGCGGAGCGCGCCGCCGCCCTGGGCCTGCCGCCGGACGGCCGCCCGGAGACCGTCGCCGCCGCCTTCTCGCTGCCCGGCGCCAAGGACGGTTGGCTGCGCGACGACGAGGTCGTCGACCTGATGGTGCGGACCCTGGAGGAGGCGATCGGGCGGCTGCGCGAGCGGATCGCCGCGACCGACGAGCCCGACCCGGTCACCCAGGACCTGCTGATCTCGATCACCGCCGACCTGGAGAAGCAGCGCTGGATGTTCGCCGCCGAGAACAACTGATCCTGCCGAGGACTCACCTGGGCCGATCCCGACGAGCCGCTCGGTCTTCTCGATCCGGCCGGTCTTCTCGATCCGGCCGGCCTTCTCGATCCGGCCGGTCTCCTCGATCCGGCCGGTCTCCTCGATCCGCTCGGCCTACTCGGTCCGGCCGGTCCGATCAGTCCGCCCGATCCGATCAGTCCGATCAGTCCGATCGGTCCGGCGCGTCCGCGTCGAGGGCCGCCGCGCGCAGGGCGGCCGCCACCCGGCTGACCGCCTCGGTCGGCGGATGCGGCAGCCGGGCCAGCAGCTGGCGGCGCTGCTCCTGCGGCCCGCCGCGGACCGGCAGGATCCGGACGCCGGCCGGCGCCGCGGAGGCCAGGGCGGCCGGTACGGTGGTCAGCCCGCAGCCGGCGGCGACGAGATGAAGCTTGGCCAGCCAGTCACGGGCGACGTGGACGATCTCCGGCCGCTCGTCCAGGCCGGGCCACACACCCATCAGCCGGTCCTCGCCCGAGGCGGAGCCCGCGATCCAGCGCTGCCCGCGCAGGTCGGCCACGTCGACGAAGTCGCCGCGGGCCAGGGGATGACCGGCCGGCAGCGCGAGGCACAGGGCACGCTCGGTGAGGGTCTGGAGCACCAGCGGGGGCGATTCGGCGTCCGGCGCCCGGAACGGCGGCGCCGACGCCAGCAGGGCCAGGTCGATGCTGCCGGCGCGCAGGGCACGCACCAGCGCGGGCGTGGTGCCCTCGCGGCCGACGACCTGGAGGCCGGGGTCCGTCCGGCGGAGCGCGGTCAGGGCGAGCGGGACCAGCACGGCACCCGCGGTGGGGAACCAGCCGAGCCGGACCGTCCCGCCCTCTCCGGGCAGCCCGGACAGCTCCCTCGCGGTCGCCTCGATCTCGTCGAGCACGGTCGTCGCGCGCCGCATGACGATGCGGCCGGCCGCGGTGAGCCGTACCCCGTCGCGCCGCCGCTCGAGGAGTTCCGCGCCCGCCGCGCGCTCGATCGCGGCGACCTGCCGGGACACCGCGGACTGGGTGTAGCCCAGCGAGGCCGCGGCGGCGGTGAAGGTGCCCTGTTCGGCGACCGCGCGGAAGACCCGCAGCGCGGTCAGTGACACATCGTTGAAGTCCATGACGTTCACGCATACTAGCCGTGCGTAACTCTCGTTGGACTCATGGACGCGCGGTTCCTAGCGTGGGATGCATGAACGCTTCCCGCATCGCTCTCGTCACCGGCGCCAACCAGGGACTCGGCCGCGCCCTCGCCGAAGGCCTCGCCGCCCGGCTGGGCCCGGACGACCTCCTCCTGCTCACCGGGCGCGACCCGGAACGGGTGACGGACGCCGCCGCCGAGGTCGCCCGGCTGCCCGGAACCCGCGCCCGCGTCGAGGGCCGTGTCCTGGACGTCACCGACATCGACGCGATCGCCCGGCTCGCCGACGACCTCGGGGCCCGGTACGGCGGTGTGGACATCGTCCTGTCCAACGCGGTGGCCCGGGTCCTGCCCGAGGACTCGCAGGCCGAGCGGGCCGACGAGTTCATCGACGTCTCGAACACCGCCACCCATGCGGTCCTGCGCTCCTTCGGCGCGCTCCTGCGCCCGCGCGGGCGGCTGCTCGTGGTGGCCAGTTCGCTCGGCACCCTCGGTCACCTCGACCCGCGGCTGCACCACCTGTTCGACGGGGCGAGCCTCGACCAGGTCGAGTACGCCGTCGAGTCCTGGCGCAGCGCGGTCCACAACCGCACCGCCGCCGAGGCGGGCTGGCCGGTCTGGCTGAACGTGCCCTCGAAGGTGGCCCAGGTCGCCGCCGTCCGCGCGGTCGCCGCCGAGCGCCGCGAGCACGACCTGGCCACCGGCACCCTGGTCGCCTCGGTCTGCCCCGGCATGGTCGACACCGCCACGTCCCGCCCCTGGTTCAGCGACTACAGCGGGGCCCAGTCCCCCGCCGAGGCCGCCCGTGCGGTGCTCGACCTGGTCTTCGCCGAGGACGTCGACCCCGCCCTCTACGGCGAGCTGGTCCGCTTCGGCAAGCCGCTGCCCTGGCACGACGGCACCCCTCCGGTGGAGCAGGACCGCCTCGTCAGGCCGTGACCGCCGGACCCCGCGCCGTCCGGCGGCGCACCAGCCCGGTGGCCCACGCGCGCCGCCGGTGGGAGCTGTCGGAGGAACTCCTCGCCGGCTGAGCCGTGAACCCCGGGTCTGCGGGAGCCGGACGCGCCGCCGGGGCCGACTCCCCGGCGCCGGTAGCGCAGTTCGGCGCGGTCGGCGTGAAACCCTGGCCGGGACGCGTGCATCCGAGCCCGTCGAGGAGGACGTCGTATGCCACCCCTGGTCGACCCCGTACCCGGCGGGAACCCCGGCGATCTGGCCCGGGCCCATGCCCTCGCCCACGAGCTGTCCGCGCAGGGCGTGCGCGGGATCGTGCTGGCCTTCGTGGACACCGCCGGGATCTGCAGGGTGAAGACCGTCCCCTGGCAGGGGCTGCAGTCGGCGGTGGCCTGGGGCGTCGGCATGTCCCCGGTGTTCGACACCTTCCTGGCGAACGACGCGATCGTGCGCACCGACGTGCTCGGTTCGCCCGACGGCGATCTGCGCCTGGTCCCGGACCTGGACCGGCTGGTGGTGCTTGCCGGGCAGCCCGGCTGGGCCTGGGCGCCCGTCGACCGGGTCACCCAGGAAGGTGAACGGCATCCGGGGTGCAGCCGCACCTTCCTGCGCCGGGTCGTCGCCGACGCCGAGGACCGGCACGGCATCACCTTCAAAGCGGGGGTCGAGATCGAGTGGACACTCGGCCGGGCCGCCGCGCCCGCCGACGAGTTCGCACCGGCCACGTCGGGTCCCGCGTACAGCGCGGCCCGGCAGACCGAACTGAGCGACTACGCCGCCGACCTGCTCGCGGCCTTCGAGAAGCAGGAGGTGCCGGTCGCCCAGCTCCATCCCGAGTACGCGCCCGGCCAGTTCGAGCTGTCCACCGACGCCCTGGACCCGGTGGCGGCGGCCGACCAGAGCGTGCTGGTCCGGCAGACCATCCGTGCCGTGTCGCAGAAGTACGGACTGCGCGCCTCCTTCGCCCCGGCCGTCACCGAGCGGGGCGTCGGCAACGGCGGCCACCTGCATCTCTCCCTGTGGCGCCGCGGGATCAACCTGCACGCCGGGGGCGACGCCCGGTACGGCATGACGGCCGCGGCCGAGTCGTTCATCGCCGGGCTGCTGGCACACCTGCCCGCGCTGACGGCGGTGACCGCCCCGAGCCCGGCCAGCTATCTGCGGCTCAGGCCCTCCCAGTGGGCGGGGGTGTACACGGCCTGGGGCCGGGAGACCCGCGAGACCGGCATCCGGATCGTCACCGGCACGGCGGGCCACCAGAGCCATGAGGCCAACCTGGAGGTCAAGCCGGTCGACCTGGCCGCCAACCCGTACCTGGCCCTCGGCTGCGTGATCGCCGCCGGACTCGACGGGCTCGCCTCGGCCGCGCCGCTGCCCGAGGAGGTCACCGACGATCCCGGCCGGCTGGTGCCGGACGAAGCCGTGGCCCGGGGCGTGCGCCGGCTGCCCACCTCGCTCGCGCAGGCCGTCGAGGAGTTCCGTGAGGACAAGGTGCTGCGCACCGCGCTGGGCCCGGTCCTCGCGGACGCCGTGATCGCCGTACGCGAGGGCGAGTCGGGGTCCGTCGCCGGGCTCGACGACGCCGGGGTGGCGGCGGCCTACCGCTGGAAGTACTGATGCCGGGACCGGTCCGGGAGGCCCTCGACGCGCTCCCGCTCGTCGACCACCACTGCCACGGGGCGGTCACCGCCGACCTCACCGGGCCCGAGTTCGAGTCACTGCTGACCGAGGGCGAGGCCTGGCCGGGCGTCTCGCCGTTCGACAGCCCGGCCGGCATCGCCGTACGACGGCACTGCGCACCCCTGCTCGGGCTGGACCGGCACGCGCCCGCCGCCGACTACCTCGCGCGCCGGGCCGAACTGGGCTGGCAGGAGGTCAACCGACGGCTCCTGACGGCCGCGCACACGGAGACGTTCTGCGTGGACACCGGGTACGCCCCGCACCCGGTCACCTCCCCCGCCGAACTCGCGGCGGCGGCCGGGGCACGCGCCTACGAGGTCGTACGGCTGGAGAGCATCGCCGAGGCGGTGGCCGCCCGGGGCATCGACGCGGCCGAGTACGCGGGCGCCTTCCGGGCGGCGGCCGAGGAGGCGGTACGGCGGCCGGGCGTGGTCGCGGTCAAGTCGGTGGCCGCCTACCGCACCGGCTTCGCCCTGGACCCGGCGCGGCCGACGTACGCCGAGGTCACCCGGGCGGCCGCGCTGTGGTTCGCCACGGGCGGCAGGCTCACCGACCCGGCGCTGATGCGCCATCTGCTGTGGACCGCCGTCGGACTCGGGCTGCCGCTCCAGCTCCACGCCGGTTTCGGCGACTCGGACCTGCGGCTGCACCACGCGGATCCGGCCCTGCTCACCGACTGGCTGCGGCTGACCGCCGGGACCGTCCCGGTGCTCCTGCTGCACTGCTGGCCCTACCAGCGCCAGGCCGCCTACCTGGCCGCGGTGTTCGAGCACGTGCACCTCGACGTCGGGCTCGCCCTGCACCACGTGGGCCCGGCGCGGGCCGGGGCGGTGCTGGCGGAGGCGATGGAGATCACCCCGTTCCGCAAACTGCTGTACAGCTCGGACGCCTATGGTGTCGCCGAGTTCCACCACCTCGGTGCGCTGTCCTTCCGGCAGGGGCTGGCCGGAATGCTGCAGGCCCGGGTGGACGCCGACGAAATGAGCCCGACCGACGCGGTGCGGATCGCCGCCTGGACGGGACGCGACAACGCCCGTCGCCTCTACGGACTTCCCGCATCCGACCCCGGCCGCGACTGACCGCGTGCCCTGTCCGGAAAGTATGATCAAGCAATGTCTGACATGACCGAAACCACGCCCGGTTGGCTGTCCTCCGACGAACTGGAGATGGCACGCGCCCGCATGCCGATCCTGTACGTGGAGGCCGTGCCCGTGCGCGTCGACGACAGCGGCGAAGTCACCAGCATCGGCCTGCTGCTCCGCATCGGCCCGGACGGAACGGTCAGCCGGACCCTCGTCTCCGGCCGTGTCCTGCACCACGAGCGGGTCCGTGACGCCCTGCTGCGCCATCTGGAGAAGGACCTCGGCCCGGTGGCGCTGCCCCGGGTGCCGGCCTCCCTGCAGCCGTTCACGGTGGCCGAGTACTTCCCGACGCTGGGCGTCACCCCGTACCACGACCCGCGTCAGCACGCGGTGTCACTGGCCTACATCGTGCCGGTCACCGGTGACTGCCGGCCCCGGCAGGACGCCCTGGACCTGGTGTGGTTCAGTCCGCAGGAGGCCACGCTGGAGGCCGTGCAGAGCGAGATGCCGGGCGGTCACGGGGTGTTGCTGAAGCAGGCCCTGGCCCATGTGGGGTTCGTGAGCTAGGGAGCCTTCCGGGGTACCCGGCCGGCGTGCCGCCGACGGCGTTCAGCCGAGCTGTTCGGCGGCCCAGCGGGCCCAGTCCCGCTCCATCTCGGCCCAGCGCAGGCCGTATTCCAGGGCGATCCGGCCGTTGGTGGTCAACGGCCCCTCGTCCTGCTCCAGTTCGGCTCTGAGCTCCGCGAGCTGCTCGTGGTAGACCCCGGCCAGCTGCTCCCGCTCGGCGAGGACCGCGCGGGCCTGGTCGTCCGACGCCAGACCGAAGAAGAACACCTTGAGCAGCAGTTCGCTGCGGCGCGGCTGCTCCGGGGTCGGGGCGGCCAGCCATTCCCGCAGCTCCTTGAGCCCCTCCTCGGTGACCCGGTACTCCTTGCGCCGGCGCGGCCCCTCGGCGGACACGTCGACCAGCCCGGCCTCCGCGAGGCGGTTCAGCTCCCCGTAGACCTGGCTCTGGGTGGCCGGCCAGACGTGGGCCAGCGAGGTGTCGAACAGCTTCAGCAGGTCGTAGCCGCTGGCGGGCCGGTCGACGAGGAGTCCGATGAGTGCGTGGCGAAGGCTCATGATTCCATCGTAAATCCATTATTGACAGATTCAGTAAGACATCTTGGATTCGACCTGTCAGTGCTGGAATATCAGGGGGCCGGGCCGGGAGACGTTCGAAGGGTTGCCGCGGCAGGTACGGGCGACCACGGGGGCCGGTCGGGGCCGCCGCACGCCGCTCCGGCTAACCCTGGTCCAGCGCGGCGCGCAGCGCCTCGTCGATGCCGGGCCGCCGGAAGGTGAAACCCGACTTCAGCAGACCGTCCGGAACGGCCCGACAGCTGCCCGTGATGCCCTCAGCGAACTCGCCGAGGACGATCCGCAGCGCGAAGGCGGGGACGGCGGCGAGGGTGGGCCGGTGCAGGATCCGGCCCGTCGCACGGGTGATCGCGCGGTTCGTGAGCGGTTCGGGGGCCGTGAAGTTGAGGGGACCTGCGACGTCCTCGTGGTCGATCGCGTGGCGCAGGGCGGCGATGTGGTCGGGCAGCGAGATGAACGGCCAGAACTGGTCGCCGGAGCCGAGCCGGCCGCCGAGGCCGTACCGGAAGAGCGGGAACAGTTTGCCCCAGGCGCCGCCGTCGGCGGAGACCACGAGACCGGTACGCGGGTGCACGACCCGGACGCCGGCCCGCTCGGCCGGTGCGGCGGCGGCCTCCCAGCCGACGCAGACGGAGGCCAGGAAGTCGCTGCCGGCCGGGTCGGACTCGGTGACGACGCGGTCGCCGGTGTCGCCGTAGTAGCCGGTGGCCGAGGCCGAGATCAGCACCCGGGGCCGCACGGCCGCCTCGGCACAGGCCTCGGCGACGGTCCGCGTCCCCCGGAGGCGGCTGAGCCTGATCTCCTGCTTGTACGCCGCGGTCCAGCGCCGGTCGCCGACCCCGGCTCCGGCGAGGTGGACCACGGCGTCGACACCGTCCAGGACGGCCGGGTCCAGCCGGGCGCCGGGCTCCCAGGTCGCGGACCGGCTGCCGTCCGCCGCCCGGCCCGCGGTCCGGGCGCGGGTCAGGCGCAGGACACGGTGCCCGTCGGCGAGGAGGGAACGGGTGAGGGCGGAACCGATGAGTCCGGTGGATCCGGTGATCGCGACGCGCATGACGTTCTCCGATGAGCAACCGTTTGAGAGTTCAAACCAGCGGTCGTCAGAGTACTCCGGCCGGATGTCCGCACGGCATAAGCGAGCACCGCGAACTCCGCCCGCGCACAGGTGCCGACGGGCGGCGGACGCGAAAAAGGGCCCTCACAGGCTCTCGCCTGCGAAGACCCTTCGCACCGTCGGGACGACAGGATTTGAACCTGCGACCCCTTGACCCCCAGTCAAGTGCGCTACCAAGCTGCGCCACGTCCCGGTGCCCGTCTGACCTGGGGTTTCCCTGGCCGAAACGTGCAGGGAAACAATACCGCACTCGGGTCCGTGGTCGCGCACGCGTTTCGTCCGGGGCCGGGATCGGCTCGGCTCCGGGTCCGGCGCCGCCTGCGCCGAGGCACCGAGGGACCGAGGGATCAGCCTTCCGCGTCGGGCAGCCCCAACTCCGGGTAGGAGTCCAGGAGCCGGGGCGGGGCCGCCTGCCGCCAGGAGTCGGCGAGGATGTCGCGCAGCTCACCCTCGTCCTCCAGCGCGGCGAGCCGGACCCGGACCCAGGCGAACTGGGCCTCGTGATCGGCGATCCAGAACTTGCCGGGCTCGGCGAGCACCAGCTCGTCGCGCTCCTCCTTGGGGCAGCGCACGGCGATGGAGGTCTCGTCCTCGGGCAGCGTGGCGAACATCTTCCCGGCGACCCGGAACGTGGGCATGCTCCAGGCGATCTTCTCGCCGGTGTCCGGCAGGGACAGGGCGACTCGGCGTACGTCTTCGGCGTCCGGCATGCCCCGAACCGTAACCGCTGCCACTGACAGTCACCCGCCCGCAGTGCCCACGCGCTTGTAGTAGAGGGTCGTCGGGCGCAGTACGCCGGCGGGGTCGAGGGCGTAGTCGGGGATGACGCCGGCGCGGGTCCAGCCGGCCGAGCGGTAGAGGTGCTCCGCGGGGCTGTCCGTCTCGGTGTCCAGATGGAGCAGGGTGATCCCGGCGGCGGCCGCGGCCTGCTCGGCGACGGCCAGCAGGCCGCGTCCGACGCCCTGGCCCCGGGCGTCGCGGTGGACCATCAGCTTCACCAGCTCGGCACGGTGCGGGCTGTTGGGTTTGCCGGGGTGGGGGAAGGCGAGGCCGACCGTGCCGACGGTCCGGCCGGCGTCGTCCAGTGCGACCCAGACGGCGAGCTGCCGGGCGGCCACGGCGGCGGCCCGCTCCCGCCACCAGGCGACGGCCGGCTCCCGCCCGAGGGTGGCGAGGAAGCCGACGGACGCCCCGCCGTTCACGGTGTCGGCCAGCAGCTCGGCCAGCGCCCCCACCCGCTGTGGCAGTTGGTCCGCGTCCAGGCGCAGTGTCCTCACGGCCGCACCACCGCCAGCACGTACCGCACCCGCGCCGGTCCCGCGCACCGGAACCGGGTCGGCCCCCACACCCGCAGCCGCAGGCAGTCCCCGGCGGCCAGGAGATGCTCGGTGCCCTCGGCCGTCACGGCCAGGCTCCCGTCCAGCACCCAGATGTGCTGCTCCAGGCCGGGCACCGGCGGGCGGTCGTAGCCGATGTCCGCGCCCGCCGCGAGC
Source organism: Streptomyces sp. NPDC090499 (assembly GCF_044769305.1). Lineage (NCBI taxonomy): Bacteria > Bacillati > Actinomycetota > Actinomycetes > Kitasatosporales > Streptomycetaceae > Streptomyces > Streptomyces sp. NPDC090499. The sequence goes on along the minus strand of NZ_JBIVXP010000021.1, from coordinate 144,296 downwards.
CGGCCCTCGACGAGTTCGCCGCGCAGCCCGGCGTGCGGCGGCGACACAGACCGGCGTACGAAACCGGAAGCGCGGTCCTCCCACACCTGCTGCTCGGCGGCGCGCAGCACCGGCGCGGGTGCCGCTTCGATCTCGCTGAGCAGCTGGGACATGGTCCGGCCGTAGACGTTGCAGAGGCGGTTGAGGAGGGCTGCCGTGGGGCTGGTCTCGGCCCGTTCGGCCCGGGACAGGGTGGACTTGCTGATTCCGCTGCGTTCCGCCAACTCCCCCAGGGACCAGCCGTGTTCGGCCCGCAGTTGGGCCAGGCGGCCACCGAGGCGGGCGTCGACGGGGTCGGGGACGAGGGCGACCGTCTCAGTCTGTTTCACATCCGGGACGATATCCCTGATGTGAAGCAGCGGTGTCACGGAAGGCTCACAGCCGTGCCGCCTCGCCCAGGGCGTCGAGCACCGGCCGGATCAGCGGATGGTCCTCGGCTCCGCGCCGGACGGCCGCGAAGACGCGGCGGGTCGGCGCGACGCCGTCGACGGGGCGTACGACCACGCCGGTCAGGTCCATGCCGCGCAGCGCGGAGCGCGGGACGAGGGCCACGCCCGCGTCGGCCGCGGCCAGGGCCACCACGGCCCGGAAGTCGTCGGAGGAGTGCTCGAAGCGGGGCTGGAAACCGGCGCTCTCGCAGGCCAGGACGGCCACGTCGTGGCAGGGGTTGCCGGGGTACGGGCCGATCCAGGTGTCCTTGGCCAGTTCGGCGAGGGGGACCTCGGCGGTCCCGGCCAGCCGGTGGTGGAGCGGGACGACGGCGTCGAACGGCTCGGCGTACAGCGGCACGTGGGTGAGCCGGGGGTCGTCGGCGGGCGGGGCCCCGCGGTACTCGACGGCGACCGCGACATCGACCTGCCGGTCCAGGACCATCGGGAGGCTGGCGTCGCCCTCCGCGTCCTGGACGCGGATGCGGATGCCGGGGGCGGTGCCGGCGAGGCGGGCCACGGCCGGGGCGACCACCTGCGCGATGCCGGTGGCGAAGGCGGCGACGGTGACCGTGCCGGCCTCGCCGGAGCCGTACGCGGCCAGTTCGGCCTCGGCCTGCTCCAGCTGGGCCAGGACCGCGTTGGTGTGGGCGAGCAGGATCTCGCCGGCCGCGGTCAGCCGTACGCCCTTGGCGCCGCGCTCGACCAGGCGGTGGCCGGTCTCCTGTTCGAGGGCCGTCAGCTGTTGGGAGACGGCCGAGGGGGTCAGGTAGAGCGCGGCGGCAGCCGCCGTCACCGTGCGGTGGTCGGCCACCGCACGGAGGATGTGGAGCCGCCGCGCCTCGATCATGAGATTGATTATCGCAATATGTCGGGGCCGGTCGGGCCACCGGATCTGCTCGGGCCGCCGGACCCGTTCAGCCCGCCGGATCCGGTCAGGCCGCCAGCTCCGCGCGGGCCGCCACGAAGGCGTCCACCGCACGGTCGACGTCGTCCGTCGAGTGGGCCGCGGACAGCTGGACCCGGATCCGGGCCTGCCCCTGCGGGACCACCGGGTAGGAGAAGCCGATCACGTACACGCCCCGTTCGAGGAGCAGCTCGGCCATGCGGCCCGCCTCGGCCGCGTCGCCGATCATCACGGGGGCGATGGCGTGGTCGCCGGGGAGGACGTCGAAGCCCTCCTCGGTCATCCGGCGGCGGAACAGAGCGGTGTTCTCCGCGAGCCGGACCCGCAGGTCGTCCGCCGCCTCCAGCAGGTCGAGGACCTTCAGGGAGGCCGCCGCGATCACCGGGGCGAGGGTGTTGGAGAAGAGGTAGGGGCGGGAGCGCTGGCGGAGCAGGGCGACGATCTCGGCGCGGGCCGCGACATAGCCGCCGGAGGCGCCGCCGAGGGCCTTGCCCAGGGTGCCGGTGATGATGTCGACGCGGTCCATGACGCCGTGCAGCTCGGGGGTGCCGCGCCCGGTGGGGCCGACGAAGCCGACGGCGTGCGAGTCGTCGACCTTGACCATCGCGTCGTAGCGGTCGGCGAGGTCGCAGATCTCGCGCAGCGGGGCCACGTAGCCGTCCATGGAGAAGACGCCGTCGGTGACGACCAGCCGGCGCCGGGCGCTCTGCGCCTCCTTGAGCTGCCGTTCCAGGTCGGCCAGGTCGCGGTTGGCGTAGCGGAGGCGGCGGGCCTTGGAGAGGCGGATGCCGTCGATGATGGAGGCGTGGTTGAGGGCGTCGGAGATCACCGCGTCCTCCTCGCCGAGAAGGGTCTCGAACACGCCGCCGTTGGCGTCGAAGCAGGAGGAGTAGAGGATCGTGTCCTCCTGGCCGAGGAACGCCGACAGGCGGGCCTCCAGCTCCTTGTGGACCTCCTGGGTGCCGCAGATGAAGCGGACCGAGGCCATGCCGTAGCCCCAGCGGTCCAGGGCCTGGTGGGCGGCGGCGATCACCTCGGGGTGGTCGGCGAGGCCGAGGTAGTTGTTGGCGCAGAAGTTGAGGACCTCGCCGGGGCGGCCGCCCGCGGTGACGGACACGGTCGCGGACTGCGGGGTGCCGATCACGCGCTCGGGCTTGTGCAGGCCGGCGGCGCGGATCTCGTCGAGGGTGGCGCGCAGGTCGTCGCGCACGGAGTCGAACATTCCAGAAGCTCCCAAGGGTTTACGCGCGGATTGGTGCGACGGACTACGCGGTCCAGTCGAGGATGACCTTGCCGCCGCGGCCGCTCGCCGCGTCGGCGAAGGCCGCCTCGAAGTCGCGGTAGCCGTAGCGGCCGGTGATCACGGGGGCGAGGTCGAGTCCGCCTTCCAGGAGAACCGACATCGCGTACCAGGTCTCGAACATCTCACGGCCGTAGATGCCCTTGATGGTGATCATCGAGGTGACGATCCGGGCCCAGTCGACGGGGAACTCCTGGGCGGGCAGGCCGAGTACGGCGATCCGGCCGCCGTGCGTCATGTTGGCGATCATGTCGCGCATGGCCTGGGGCCGGCCGGACATCTCCAGGCCGACGTCGAAGCCCTCGCGCAGCCCCAGTTCCCGCTGCCCGTCGGCGATCCCGGCCCGCGACACGTTCAGGGCGAGGCTGACGCCGATCTTGCGGGCGAGGTCGAGGCGCTCCTCGCTGACGTCGGTGATCACGACATGGCGCGCGCCCGCATGGCGGGCCACGGCGGCGGCCATGAGGCCGATCGGCCCCGCACCGGTGATCAGGACGTCCTCGCCGACCAGCGGGAAGGAGAGGGCGGTGTGCACGGCGTTGCCGAACGGGTCGAAGATCGCGGCCACGTCGAGGTCGACGGGGACCCGGTGCACCCAGACGTTGCCCGCGGGCAGTGCGACGTACTCGGCGAAGGCCCCGTCCCGGCCCACGCCGAGGCCGATCGTGGCCCGGCACAGGTGGCGCCGGCCGGCCTGGCAGTTGCGGCACTTGCCGCACACGAGGTGGCCCTCGCCGCTGACCCGGTCGCCCACCTTGACGTCGGTGACGTCCCGGCCGAAAGCCGCGACCTCGCCGACGAACTCGTGGCCGACCACGAGCGGGGTGCTGATCGCCTGCTGGGCCCAGCCGTCCCAGGCCCTGATGTGCAGGTCGGTGCCGCAGATGCCGGTCCGCAGGACCTTGATCAGTACGTCACCGGGTCCGACCGTGGGCTCCGGCACGTCCGTGAGCCACAGTCCGGGCTCCGCCTTCTCCTTGACCAGCGCCTTCAACGCTACGGCTCCTGTGCGTGAGATCCCGGCCGCGGGGACGCCGAAGCGGCCCGCGGCCGGGGAGGGGGGTGGAATCTCACTGCAATCTGCCGCACCCGGGGGCATCGGTCCATCGAGGATTTCTTAAGCGCCGCCACAGCTCGGCTTCACGCCCGCGGAACACCCGGCAGGAGAGGGCTAGTCGAGGCGGGAGACCTGGTAGTGGGCGATGTGCCAGTCCTCGCCCGTCCGGGTGACGAGGACCGAGAGCTTCACGTCCAGCGGAGGCCGGTCCGTGAAGGAGAACTCGGCGGCCAGGTAGCCGAGGACGACGTCGCCGGCGGGCCGCCGGGTCTCCAGGACGCGGTACGCCGCCCTCATCCCGAGGGGCTGGGAGTCGTAGTAGGCGGCGACGCCCTGCCGTCCGACGCTGTAGGGGTGCAGTCCCTGGAAGACGGCGTCCTCGGTGAACTGGGCCGCGACGCGCTCGGGTTGGTGCGCGTCGACGGCCGCCTGCCACCGGTCCAGGACTGCGCTCAGGATCGCCGTGTCCTCCGTCGTACTGGTCATGTCCGCTCCTTTTCTCCTCGGTGGGGTTCTCCTCGGTGGGTGACGTGCCGGGCCATCAGTGTCCGGCGCTCATACCGCCGTCGACGTGCAGGATCTCGCCGGTGACGAACGGCGCGGTCTCCAGGTAGAGCACCGCGTCGACGATGTCGCCCACTTCACCCATCCGGCCGACCGGGTGCAGGGCGGCGAGGAACTCGTGGGTCTCCGCCGGGTGCATGGGGGTCTTGATGGTGCCGGGCGACACCGCGTTGACGCGGATGCCGCGGGTGGCGTACTCGATCGCCAGGGACTTGGTCGCGGACTGCAGGCCGCCCTTGGTCAGCGAGGCCAGGACCGAGGGGACCCGGACGTCCGCGCTGTCGACCAGGCTGGTGGTGACGCTGACGACGTGCCCGCCGCCCTGGGCGAGCAGGTGCGGGACCGCCTGCTGGGTGAGGTGGAAGAAACCGGCGACGTTGATGCCGGTGACGGCCGCGTAGTCCGCGGCGGTGTACTCGGTGAAGGGCTTCGCGACGAAGACGCCGGCGTTGTTGACCACGGTGTCGATCCGGCCGAACCGCTCGACGGCGGCGGCCACGACCCGCTCGGCGGTCGCCGGGTCGGCGATGTCCCCCTGGACGGCCAGGACGTCGGCGTCGTCGGCGGGGGCGATGGTGCGCGAGGTGGCGACGACCGCGAAGCCGAGCTTGCGGTAGCCCTCGACCAGGGCGGCGCCGATGCCCTGCGAGGCACCGGTGACGATCGCGACCTTCTGCTGCTGCGTGCTCATGCTGACCTTCTCCGTAGTGGCTGACCGGCCACTAGGCGACCGGTCGACTATTCGGAACGTAGGCCGGGTACGGCGGGCGTGCCAGGATCGGATTCCTCCCGGCTGGGAGGAATCCGATTCGGAACGTAGGCCGGGTACGGCGGGCGTGCCAGGATCGGATTCCTCCCGGCTGGGAGGCGTGGCCTCCCAGCGCGGCTCAGCCGCGCAGGGCGTAGGGGTCGTCCGCCGGCAGCCAGGCGTCCGGGGCGTGGATCCCGAGGTCGCCGACGCCTTCGCACAGGGCGTCGACGACGGCCAGGACGCCGGCCCGGTCCTCGCTCGCGCGCCAGACCAGGGACCAGGTCCAGTACACCTTCGGCGCGACGATCTCGCGCCGGACCAGGTCGGGCGGGAGTGGAGCGGTCTGGCCCTTCGGCGAGTTGAGGACGGGCCGGGTGCAGCGCCGGACGTGGTCGAAGTAGGCGGGGCCGGTGACGGCGCCGTCGGAGATGCGGACCGGGCGGGCGCCTACGGCCTGCGTGAGCTCCTCGGCGTACACGTTCCAGGAGGCCCAGGAGGTGACGTCGTCGTCGATCAGGATGTCGGCGTCCCGGGCCGGCAGGTCGCTCGTGTCGGTGCCCTTGGCGACGGCGTACAGCCGGTCCGCGCCGATCAGCCGGGCGCGCAGCCCGTGCCGTTCGAGGTCCTGGCTACGTACCCAGCAGACGGCCAGGTCCAGGCTGCCGTCGGCGACCCGGGCGGCCTGGGTGTGGGAGGGCGCGACCCAGGCGTCCACATGGATCCGGGCCACCGCGGCCGTCCGCGAACCCAGTTCCGGCGGCAGCCAGTTGACGTAGCCGAGCCGTACCGACTCGGAGCCCGAGAGGCGGCCCGCCCGGCGCCTGAGGTCGTCGGCCCGCTCCAGCAGGTCCCGGGTGTGCGGGAGCAGCGCGGCACCGGCGGGGGTGAGGGAGACCGAGCGGCGGTCCCGGTCGAACAGCCGGATGCCCAGGTCCCGTTCGAGCGCCTTGATCTGCTGGGAGAGGGACGGGCCGGCGATGAGCAGCCGCTCGGCGGCCCGGCCGAAGTTCAGCTCCTCGGCGACGGCGACGAAGTACCGCAGCTGGCGCAGTTCCACGCGCGTCATCGTACGCGCGCTGGGAGGCTGCGCCTCTCAGCAGTGAGCCGACCGGTCGTGGCGGTGGCTCCGGTGGCGGCGGACGATGGAGGCACCGACGACGGAGGGAGCACATCGTGCGCGAGTTCCTGGTCGAGATCACCACCGGCATACCCGAGGGCACGGGCCAGGACGAGGTCGACCGGCGGCGGGCCGCGGAGGCCGTCCGGGCGCGGGAACTGGCCGCGACCGGTCACCTGGCCCGGCTGTGGCGCCCGGTGGGCGAGTTGCGCAGCATCGGCGTCTGGTGCGCCGCCGACGAGGACGAGCTCCACGAGAAGGTGCTCGGCACGCTGCCGCTGCGCCCGTGGATGACGGTCACCGTCACCCCGCTGGAGTCCCACCCCAACGACCCGGGCCGGGCCGAGGGCACCCGATGAGCCTTGCCTCCGCGTCTGCCGCCGGCTCCGGCTCCGGCTCCGGCTCCGGCTCTGCGGACGGCTCCAGCTCCCGCTCCGGCTCTGCCGACGGCTCCCGCTCCCGCTGCGGCTCTACCGACGGCCCCGGCTCCCGCTCCAGCTCCGGCCCCGGCTCTGCCGACGACCCCGGCTCTCCCTGGGCGCACGTCGCCAGGGCCGCCGCGGCGCTCGCCGCGGGCATGGGCGTCGGCCGTTTCGTCTACACCCCGATCCTGCCGCTGATGCACGATCAGGCCGGCCTGTCCGCCGGAGCCGGGGCCAACCTGGCCACCGCCAACTACGCCGGCTACCTGGTCGGCGCGCTGGCCGGCACCCTGGCCCCGGCGCTGGTCCGGTCGCGGGCCGTGCTGCGCGGCTCCCTGCTCCTGCTGACCGCCACGCTCGCCGCGATGCCCCTCACCCGCAGCACGGCGGTGTGGGGCGCGCTGCGACTGCTGGCCGGAGCGGCGAGCGCCCTGGTGTTCGTGATCGCCGTCGCCGCTCTGCTGCACCATCTGCGGGACCACCCGGCGCACCTGCCCGGCTGGGCGTTCGGCGGGGTGGGCGCCGGCATCGCGCTGTCCGGGCTGCTGGTCCTGGCCCTGCGGTCCGTCTCCGGCTGGCGGGCGGCCTGGTGGGCGGCCGCCGCGCTCACCGCGGTGCTGGCCGCGGCCTCGTGGCGGTTGCGGCCCGAGGACGCGCCGGCCGCCGCGGTGACCGGCGGCGCCCGGCCCGGGATCCGCACCCGCCGCTGGTTCGGCGCGCTCTTCGTCAGCTACTTCCTGGAAGGCGTCGGCTACATCGTCGCCGGTACCTTCCTGGTCGCGGCGATCGGCCAGGGCTCCCCCGGCTGGGTGGGCAGCGGCGCCTGGGTGCTGGTGGGGCTGGCCGCCGTGCCGTCCTCGGCGCTGTGGGCCCGGCTCGGGCGCCGCTGGTCCCGTCCCGGCCTGCTGCTGACCGCGCTCACGATCCAGGCGGCCGGTATCGCGCTGCCGGCGCTGACCGGGAGTACGGCCGCCGCCCTCGGCTCGGCCGTACTGTTCGGCGCCACGTTCCTGGGCGTGAGCACCCTCGCCCTGGCGACCGGCGCGCACCTGCGCTTCCCGCGCTCCGTCGCCCTGCTGACCGCCGGGTACTCCGTCGGCCAGATCCTCGGCCCCCTGGTCGTCGCCCCGCTGCTGCGGCACGGCTACCACCAGGCCCTGCTCCTGGCCGCCCTGGTCGTCCTCGCGGCCGCCGTCGCCGCCACCGTGCTGCGGATCGGCTTCCCGCACCACATGGGTGCGGACCACACGGGGCCGGTACGGCACCCGCGACCGGCGGAGGCCGCCCGTCCCTGAGCGGGTCCGGCGGTCCCTTGCGGTTCGACAGCGCCCGAAGGGGCGGTGGGGCGCCCTCGGCCGAAGGCCGGAAGAAGGCCAGAAGAGGAACCGCGCGACCGGCCACACGGCGCCGCGGTCGATACACGGCCTGTCACGGCACTTCCAGCGGAGCGCTCAGGCCCCCCTCTCCGGGCCCTGCGCCGCTGTCACGCCCAGCAGGGCCCGGCAGTTGTCCCAGAGCGGGCTCAGCCGGCCGGTGCTGTTGTACAGCTTCGCGAACATCACCTGGCCCTCCAGCTGAGCCACCACCGCCCGCGCCGCCTCCCGGGTGTCGGTCACGCCCACCTCGCCGCGCTCCCGGGCCTCGGCGACGACCGACGCCACCATGTCGACCTGGGCGTCGAAGATCTCCTGCAGCCGTCCGCGGACCGCCTCGGTCCGGTTGCTCAGCTCCAGGGCGAGGTTCCCGAACAGACAGCCCGCCACAGTCCCACAGCCCCGCTGAGCGGCGAGCTGACCGGCCTCGGTCTCCTCGAACAGCCGCCGCAGCCGCCGCAGCGGCTCCGCGTCACCGGTCAGGGCCCGGGTCCAGTCGCGCTGCTGGGCCGCCCAGTGCTCGTCGACGACGGCGAGCGCGAGGGCCTCCTTGGACTCGAAGAAGTAGTAGAAGCTGCCCTTCGGCACCCCGGCGGCCTTGCAGATCTCGGCGACGCCGAGCGCCGCGTAGCCGCGCCCTTCGATCAGCGAGCGAGCGGCGTCGAGGATCTTCCGCCTGGCGTCACTGGTACGTCCCATACCGCCAGGATACGAAGGTACTAGACCGGTCGGCTAGTGAAGGGGCTGTGCCCGTGCCGCTCCCGCCGTCACAACAGCGGCAGACCGTCTGCCTCGCGGCGCTCGATGCGGGCCACCAGCTCCGCCGCCGACGACTTGATGGTCTCCAGACCGGGCCGGCCCCAGGGCCGCGGCTCCACGTCGACCACGCACACCGTGCCGAGCACCGTCCCCGTGCTGTCGATCAGCGGGGCGCCCAGATAGGAACGGATGCCGAACTCGTCGACGACCGGGTTGCCCGCGAACCGCGGGTAGTCGCAGACGTCCTCCAGGACCAGCGCCTTGCGCCGGACCACCACATGGGGGCAGAAACCATGGTCGCGGGGCAGCTCACGGCCCAGTACCGGGGTGCTGCCGTCCGGCCGTACCACGGCCGGTGCCACGTCCGGCAGGTGGAGGCCCGCGAAGAACTGGCGGTTCACGTCAATGAAGTTGACCATGGCGTACGGCGCTCCGGTGACCTCGGCGAGCCGGTCCGCGTAGGCGTCGAGGGCGGGGTCCGGGTCTGCGCCCAGACGTAGTTGGCCAAGGCGCCGGGTGCGTTCGGGGGCCTCCTTGTCCTCCGGCGTGAGCAGCAGCCGGCCGGCCGGGCGCGACGGGTCGTACCTCATGCGCGGGCTCCGTCGCAGTGGACGTGGGTCATATACGGGCTCCGTGAGGGGTGTATGGGGTTCACATGTGGGCGCCGTGGCTCGGCGCGGAGACCGGAGCGTGGGCGATGAGATGGCGGACGAGGGTCAGCAGGGTCTGCACCCCGGAGCTGGAGATCCGGGCGTCGCAGCGGACCACCGGGACCTCCGGGTCGAGGTCGATGGCGGCGCGCACCTCCTCGGGGTCGTAGCGGTAGGAGCCGTCGAACTCGTTGATGGCGACGATGAATCCCAGGCCGCGCTCCTCGAAGAAGTCGACGGCCGCGAAGCAGTCCTCCAGGCGCCGGGTGTCGGCGAGGATGACCGCGCCGAGCGCGCCTTCGGACAGTTCGTCCCACATGAACCAGAACCGCTCCTGGCCGGGCGTGCCGAACAGGTAGAGCACGTGCTCCGGGTCCAGGGTGATGCGGCCGAAGTCCATGGCCACGGTCGTCTCGACCTTGTTCTCGATACCGTCGAGGCTGTCGGTCGCGGCGCTGACCGTGGTGAGGAGTTCCTCCGTGGACAGCGGCGCGATCTCGCTGACCGCACCCACGAAGGTGGTCTTGCCGACCCCGAACCCACCGGCCACCAGGATCTTCAGCGCGGTGGGGAAGGGATCAGAGCTGTCGTCGTAGTCCATCGAGCACTGCCTCCAGGAGGGACCGGTCAGTGGGGTTGTGGTGGAACACGGGGGGCTTGGCGGTCAGCGCCCCGCAGTCGACGAGGTCGGAGAGCAGCACCTTGGTGACCACGGCGGGCAGTTTGAGGTGCGCGGCGACCTCGGCGACCGGGACGGGGGCGCGGCACAGGTCGAGTGCCTGCGCGTGTTCGGGGCCGAGGTAGCCGAGAGGCGTGGACCCGGTCGCCATCACCTGCGACATGAGGTCGAGGGCGATGCTGGGTTCGGTCCGGCCGTTGCTGACCGTGAACGGGCGCACGAGGCGTCCGGCCGCGTCGTCGAGCCAGGGCCCGTCGCCGGCTGCCGCCACCCTCAAGGCCTCATCGCCGTGGATTCGACGGCGTGCTGCCGGGGAGCGGTGACGAGGTACGGGCGGACGCTCTTGACCAGCATCGCCATCTCGTAGCCGAGGACCGCGGCGTCGGCCTCCCGGCCCGCCAGCACGGCGAGGCAGGTGCCGGAGCCGGCGGTGGTGACGAACAGCAGCGTCGAGTCGAGTTCGACGACGACCTGCCGGACGTCCCCGCCGTCGCCGAACCGGACTCCCGCGCTGCGGCCGAGCGAGTACAGGCCGGAGGCGAGCGCCGCCATGTGGTCGGCGCTGTCCGGGTCCAGGCCGTGGACGGACTTGACCAGCCCGTCGCAGGACAGGAGCACCGCGCTGGTGGTGTGCGGCACGCGCTGCACCAGGCCGCTCATCAGCCAGTCGAGGTCGGATACCTGGGCGGTCGGCGCATCGCTCGCCATGATGGATCGACTCCTTGGGGTACGAGGATCAGCGGGAGCGCTGGGGGTGGGGGTGGGGGTGCGGGTGGGGGCGGCTGTGGGGGTGGAAACAGTGCTGGTCATCCGGCAGGTGCGCTCCCGTCGGGCCGGGCGGTGAATTCGGAGGTGTGCACCGGGCGCAGGGCCTGGGAGTACGACTGGGGCCGGGACGCGGACTGGCTCTCGGCGGGGTCCCTGTGGGCCCGGCTGATGTGTGCGGGCGCCATGTGGTCCGTGGCCGGGGAACCCGCGGTCATGAGGTCCGAGGTCGTGTGGTCCGAGGTCGTGTGGCCTGGGGTCATGTGGCCTGGGGCCATGTGCCCTGGGGCCAGGGGATCAGACGCCATGGGGTCCGGCGTCATGTGTGCCGTGTCCACATGTGGTGTCCCCATATGTCCGGCACTCATGTGCATGGCATCCATGTGCGGCGCGTCCAGGTGCGTGGCATGCGACGTGTTGGCCCGGCGATCGCCGGATCCGTCGTGGGTGGACATGTCGGCGAAGCCCATGGTGGTGAACCCGTCATGGGGCGACGCGCCATGTGCCCCGACCACCGGCTCCGCGGCGTTCGGGTCCGTCTCGGTGGCTTCCAGGTGCTGCTGGGCCTCGGCGAGGCCGATGCCGCGCTGGAAGGCGGCCATCAGGCCGGGGTCGTGTCCGGCCGGGTTCTCGTTCTCCGGGCGGGGTGCCGGGCCGCCGCGCAGCTGGGGAACGATGTGCTCCTGGGCGCGGCGACGCGGCAGTTGGGGTTTGCCCATCGTGCCGCGCACCGCGCCGACCCGCGGTACCGGCGGGGCGCCCGCGTGCTCGGCGACCGCCGGCCGGTCCTCGGGGCGGATGCCGGGCAGTGCCTCGGCGGGGTTGGGGCGGGTCTCCTGGGCACCGCGCACCGGCAACGGCGCGGGCGCACCGTCGTGCTGCGCGTGCCGGCGCCGCCCGCCGGTGGCGGGGGCGGGAGTGGGGCTCTGGTGCTGGACGGGCCCGCCGCCGGCCGGCGGTCCGGCCGCGGCGGACCTGCTCCGGGCTCCCGTGTCCGGCCCGGCGGTGCCGCGGACGCCCGCCGACGCCCCGGTGCCGTCGGACGGCCGGGCCCCTCCGGTGCCGGGCGCACCGGTCTGCGTCCCCGGCGCGCCGCCCCCGTGCGCCGTGTCGAGCGGCTGCGGAACCGAACCCGGTGCGCCGGACACGCCCGGCGCCGTGCCCAGCAGGCCCTGCGGGACGACGAGGACGGCCTGGACGCCGCCGTAGATGTTGGTCTGGAGGCGGACGTTGATGCCGTGCCGGCGGGCGAGCTGGGAGACGACAAAGAGGCCGATGCGGCCGTCGGCGAGCAGGCTGGCGACGTTGACCTGGTCGGGGTCGGCGAGCAGGGCGTTCATCTTGGACTGTTCGCCGACCGGCATGCCGAGTCCGCGGTCCTCGACCTCGACCGCGAGGCCTGAGGTGACGAGGTTGGCGCGGAGCAGCACCTGGGTGTGCGGGGCGGAGAACACCGTGGCGTTCTCGACGAGTTCGGCGAGGAGGTGGATGACGTCGGCGACGGCGTGGCCGCGCAGTTCGCCGTCGATCGGCGGGACGAGCTTGACCCGGGAGTACTGCTCGACCTCGGCGATGGCGGAGCGCAGGACCTCCGTCATGGAGACGGGGTTGCTCCATTGCCGCCGGGACACGGCGCCGCCGAGGACGGCGAGGTTCTCGGCGTGCCGTCGGATCCGGGTGGCGAGGTGGTCGACGTGGAAGAGGCCCTTGAGGAGGTCCGGGTCCTCGATCTCGTTCTCGAGTTCGTCGAGGATCGAGATCTCCCGGTGCACGAGGGACTGAAGCCGCCGCGCCAGGTTGACGAAGACCTCCAGTTTCTGTTCGCTGCCGGCCTGGCTGGAGAGCTGGGCCGCCTGGACGACGGCGGTGACGGCGCCGTCGTGCGCGCGGGACAGGTCGGCGGCGAGCAGCTCGAAGTCGTCCGCGTCCTCGGGCGGTCCGCCGCGCGACTTGCGCTGGGGCGGGGTCTCGCCACGGCGCAGCGCGTCGACGAGGGCGAGCAGATCGGCCTCGCCACGGGCGGCGTTGCGGCGCAGGATGCCGACGCGGTCGCTGACCGAGCGGGCGGCGCGGCCCGCGGCCACGGCGGCGATCACGATGCCGGCGGCCGTCACCGAGACCGCTCCGGCGAGCACGGCCACCAGGGTGAGGCTGGGCCGGGCGCCGGTGGAGCGGACGGTGAACAGGACGGCCGCGCAGCCGCTGAGCGCCACCGCGACCGGTGGCAGGACCGCCAGTCGCATGAGCTGAGGCCGTATGTGGGTCTCGGGCAGCGCGGGAACGGGTCTGGCGACCGGTCGTCCGTGCCGGCCGCCCTCACGGCGGTCGGCGCGGGCGGCCGGTGCACGGAGGTGAGACATCTGCGTCCTCGTACTGGTCCGTCGGGCCTGGTTTCTCGCGCGGGGCGCGCGAGTCGGGCATGCGCCATCGCGGTGCCGGGCGAGGGGACCGCAAAAGAATTCGGCCCCGTGTCGCCCGACGGACACTCACAGTAGTCGCCGACGCATCATGTGCGGTGGGCAGTTGACAAAGTCCCCCGGAGATGGTCCCGCTCTGGTATGAGCCGTCGTACGAAAGACCGATAACCCCCTCGGCGCCCCACCCTCGAACAGTCACCCACCGATCCGACCTGCTCAGAAACGGTCACACGCAGAAGATGCGGGCCAGGGCCTCCGGTGCCCCGTCCCGCTCGCCTCCCCTCCGCCCGCGGCCCTCGGACGGCCCGTCAGGGCGGCTGTGCGGTCGCCCACCCCCCGTCCAGCACCCCCCAGAGCGTCACCCACGGTGACCGCCGCGGCTCCGGCGGCCCTTCGTCGGCGCGCGGGGCGGGCCGTCGTGCGCGTCGATGCCCGTCACGGCGTCGGTCGCGGCCCGCGCGAGGTCCGGGCGGCTCAGGACCTCCGTGCTGTCGACGAACTGGTCCACCGCGCCGGCCCTGCGCAGCTCCCGTATGTCCGGGTCCTTGATGCGGGCGGTGAGGGCCCGGGTGAAGCGGTCGGCGCGCAGCACCCGGTAGGGGCGGGAGTGGTAGGGGCGGGTGACCGGGTCGACCCGGTCGGTGAGGTTCAGTTCGTTGTGCAGGTGGGCGACGATCTCGTACGCCTGCGCCAGATGCCGCTCCCGGAGGTGCCAGTCGGTGGCAGCGAGGACCGCGGCGAGTTCGGAGGTGAGCCGCGGGGCCGCGGGGGTGCGGGCGAAGGCGCTGCCGAGCCACTTGCCGTACGGCGGGTAGCGGCGGTCCATCAGCAGGCAGAGCCGCATGAGGTCGCGGACCAGGCGGGCGGCCTCGACGGCCGAGCCCAGTTCGTCGCCGGCCTCGCCGCAGCGGCCGACGAAGGCCTCCTCCTGGGAGATGCGCTGCCATTGGCAGGCGAGGACGTGCAGCCACAGGTCGTGCGGGTACCAGCGCAGGGCGGCGCGGGCCGGGGTGAGCGTGTGCAGGCCGTCGTGGAAGACGGCTCCCGCGGTGGCCTCGGCGAGAATCTGGGTGGGCAGGGCGAGCCAGTGCGCCGGGGTGACCCCGGAGGCGGGGTCGAAGCCGAGGGTGGCCCGGAACCAGGAGGAGACACCGGTCACTTCCACGCGGTGGTGCACGGGACCGTCGGTGACCCGCATGACGCGGATGTCGCGGTCCCCGGTCGCGGCGAAGTGGGTGGGCCAGCCCTGGAAGGTCTTCGGCAGGTGTTCGGAGAGCACATGTCTGATGCGTCCGGCGTGGCGGTTCACGTCGTGGGAGTGGAGGAAGAGCTGGAGCCGCGGGCCCCATTCATGGTCGGTGGAGCGCTCGGTGTCGTAACCGAGCACCTCGGAACCCGCGCCGATGCGGGCGGCGGAGTGGGGGGTACCGGGAGCGGCCTCCTCCAGGAGGGGGCGGACGGCCTCGGTGTAGAAGCGCCGGGAGAGCTCAAGTCCCGGTAAGAAAGCAGGACTTGGCATATGTGCATGGCTCATGACGATGCCCCTGCCCAGGTTGTGCAGGGGCATGCACGTCACTTTCACGGCATCGCCACAGCCGTGCGGGAGTCATCGGTGTTTCGTCACGTTCGGCGCCGGATGCCCGTCGTCACCGTTCGCCCGCGAGGCCGAGGTCGTCCTGCCCGGGGATGCCCTCGGCCCGCTTCTCGCGCTGCCACGGCCGGGCGACGGGCGCCGAGACCGTACGCCACCAGGGGTCCGCGGGCAGCTTCCCGGACGGCTCGAAGGGCTCGCCGGGGCGCGGCAGTGCGACCGCCTGGCCCGCCTCGTCGCCGGCGTCCTTGGTCCACTCCCCCGGCTCGGCCCAGGCGTGCGGGGCGAGGTTGAAGGTGCCCCAGTGGATCGGCAGCAGCACGCCGTGCGGCTGTCCGCCCTGGAGGTCGAGGTGGGCGCGCATGCCCTCCTCGGGCGTCATGTGTATGTCGGGCCAGAACTCGCTGTACGCACCGATCTGGATCATCGTCACGTCGAAGGGCCCGTGGTCGGCGCCGATCTCCTTGAAGCCGTCGAAGTAGCCGGTGTCGCCGCTGTGGTAGATCCGGTGCTCCTCGCCGGCGACGGCCCAGGACGCCCACAGGGTGTGCTGGGTGTTGCGCAGCCCGCGACCGCAGAAGTGCCGGGCCGGGGTAGCGGTCAGGGTGAGTCCGCCGATCCTGGTCTCCTCGTGCCAGTCCAGCTCGCGCAGCCGGCCTGCGGGGACACCCCACTGTTCGAGGTGGGCGCCGACGCCGAGCGGTACCGCGAACACGGTGTCCGTGCCGGCCAGCGCCTTGATGGTGGGCAGGTCGAGGTGGTCGTAGTGGTCGTGCGAGATGACCACGACGTCGACCGGGCCGAGCGCGGCGAGCGGCAGCGGCACCGGGTGCAGCCGCCTGGGCCCGGCGAACGGGAACGGGGAGCAGCGCTCGCCCCAGACGGGGTCGAACAGCACGCGGTGTCCGTCGATCTCGGCGAGGACGCTGGAGTGGCCCATCCACGTCACCCGCAGACCGCCGGCGACGGGCCGGGCGAGGTCGGCGACCGTGGTGGGGTGCACCGGGACGGTGCCCCGGGGGGCTCTGCGGGCGCGCTGGTCCTTCTCGAAGTAGGTCTTGGCGAACTCCAGCATCGAGCCCGAGGGCCGCGTCCGGGCGGTGCCGCCGGGGTTCTGGAAGACACCGTCCTTGAAGTGCGGGGAAGCCTGGATACGGGCCATGCGCGCGCCGCCGGGGTCCGCGCCGAAGGCAGCGGGCCGCAGCACGCGGAGCCCGGAGCTCAGGGAACGCAAACCGGTCACGGTACCTCCAGTGGTGTCGCCGAGGTCCCCATTATGGTCGGCCCTTCCGACAGTCGGCGTTGACACCGCACCACCTGCCTCCCAATACTGACCCACTGTTCAGTAACACCGTTCCTTCACACCGCTCTCGAGGAGCCCCTGTGACCGCTCCCCTGATGTCCCTGGTCTGGACCGACCACGTCACCGGCCGCCGGGGCTTCCTGGTCGTCGACCGGCTGGTGCGGGGCGTGGCCAGCGGCGGTCTGCGGATGCGGCCCGGCTGCACGCTGGAGGAGGTGACCGGACTCGCGCGCGGCATGACGATGAAGGAGGCCCTGCACTACAACCCCGAGGGCCGCTACATCCCGCTGGGCGGCGCCAAGGGCGGAATCGACTGCGATCCGCAGGACCCGGGGGCGTACCCGCTGCTGGTCCGCTACCTGCGCGCCATGCGACCGTACGTGGAGAGTTTCTGGACCACCGGCGAGGACCTGGGGCTCACCCAGGACCTGGTGGACCGGGCGGCGGCCGAGGCGGGTCTGGTCTCCTCGGTCCAGGCCGTGTATCCGCTGCTGGACGACGAGGCGGCGGCCCGGCGGCGGCTGGCGGACGCCTTCGCCGTCGAGGTGGACGGGATCGGCCTCGACGAGCTGGCCGGCGGCTGCGGGGTCGCCGAGTCGGCGCTGGCGGCGCTGGACCGGGCCGGAGTGCCGTACGCGGGGACGCGGGTCGCCCTGCAGGGGCTCGGCACGATGGGCGGGGCCACGGCGCGGTTCCTCGCCCGCGCGGGGCTCACGGTCGTCGCGGTCGCCGACGTCAAGGGGACGATCGCCAACCCGGCGGGTCTGGACGTCGAGGCGCTGCTGCGCGCGAGGGACGCGTACGGCACCGTCGACCGCGCGGTGCTGCGCCCCGGTGACGTGGAACTGCCGGGTGACGCCTGGCTGTCCGCGGACGCGGAGGTGCTCGTGCCGGCGGCGGTGTCGTACGTGGTCGACGCGGCCAACGAGCACCTGGTCACCGCCCGCTGGATCGTCGAGGCGGCCAACATGCCCGTGCTCTCCGAGGCGGAGGAGCGGCTCACCGCGCGCGGGGTGACGGTGCTGCCGGACGTGGTGGTCAACTCGGGCACCAACGCCTGGTGGTGGTGGACCCTGTTCGGCGACATCGGCCCCGCCGCCGACGAGGCGTTCGCCCACATCCGGCGCTCGATGCGGGCCCTGGTGGAGCTGATGCTGGACCGCGCGGCGGCGGACGGCACGACCCCGCGGGCCGCGGCCCACGCCCTGGTGACCGACCGGCTGCCGGTGATCGCGGAGCGGTTCGGCTGGTACCGCTGACGCGGCCACGCCCTCAGCGGCGCCCGAGTGCCGCGGCGAGCAGCAGCGCGCCCGCGGCCGTGAGGCCGGTGCCCGGCCAGCCGAGCACGTCGAGCAGGGGCGCGGCGACGGCCGTGCCCAGGGCGCCGACCGAGAAGTACACCACCAGGTAGACGCTGCTGAGGCTGCCGGAGCGGGCGGGGTCGAGGGCGATGACACGGCTCTGGTTGGCGGCCTGGGCGGCGAAGCAGCCGGCGTCGAAGAGGGCGAGGCCGAGGGCCGTGCGCCAGGGGGCGTCCAGGCCCGTGGCCAGCAGGGCGGCACCGGCCGCGGCGGCTGCCATCGAGACGCCGATCACCGTGTGCGGGCCGTACCGGTCGGTGAGGCGGCCGGTGTACGGAAGCGCGGCGAAGCCGAGCAGCCCGGCCAGGCTGTAGAGGCCGATGGCGGTCGGGCCGAGGGAGTGCGGCGGCTGGGCCAGGGCCAGGGTGAGGGCGATCCAGACGAGGTTGAAGGCGAAGTACCAGAGCGCTCCGGTGGCCACCGTGCGGCGCAGTCCCGGCCGGCGCAGGAGCAGCGGCGGGAGGGCGGTCAGGGTGGCCCGGTAGCCGCGGGCGGCGGGCGGCCGGTGCCGGGGCAGGAGCGTCGCGGCGGCGAGCGCGCCGAGCAGGGCGAGGGCGGCGAAGACCAGGAGCATCCGGCGCCAGCCGAAGGCGTCGGTGAGGGCGCCGCCGACGAGCCGGCTGAGCAGGATGCCGGCCGACATGCCGGCGGCCACGAGGGCGACGCCGGTTCCGGCGCGGCCCGGCCGGGCATGACGGCCGGCGATGTTGCCGGCCTGGGCGGCCACGCTCGCGGCGGCGCCGACGAGCAGGTAGGCGGCCAGCAGGACGGCCGCATGGTGTGCGGTGGCGGCGAGCGCCAGGGCGGCGGCCAGGGCCGTGAGCTCTGTGGCGACCAGGCGGTTCGGGGCGAGGTGGTCGGTGAGCGGAAGCAGCAGGGCGAAGCCGGTCATGCTGCCGGCGAGCGCGGCGGTCGGCACCAGGCCGATCGTGGCGAGCGGCACGTCCAGGTCGGTGGCGACCGCCGTGAGCGCGGGCTGCACGGCGTAGTTGTTCGCGATCGCCGTCCCGGCCAGGACGGCCAGCAGGACCGTGCCGCCGCGGGGCAGCGGCGGGGTCACGGCTGCGCGTCGCGGGTGAGGACGACGGCGTAGCGGCATTCGGCGTCGGTGGTGTTGGCGAAGACGCGCTCGGCCGGTGCGCCGAGTTCGACGGTGTCGCCGGCGTCCAGTTCGTGGACCGTGTCTCCGTCGTGGAAGGTGAGGCGGCCGTCGAGGACCCAGACGAGCTGCCGTACGAAGGCGAAGGCCGCGGCAGGGTAGGGCACCCGGGCTCCGGCGGGCAGCCGGATCTCGGCGATCTCCGCCGGGAAGCGCGGGCCGGTGATCTGGCGGCGCCGGTAGCCGGTGCCGGGGTCGCGCCATTCGGCGGCGTCGGCGGCGCGCCGTACACCCGGGGTGTCGGCCGCGGACTCCTGCGCGTCGTGCGCGCCTTCGGCGGGGGCCAGCAGCGAGGCGACGCCGATGCGGAAGGCGGCGGACAGCTTGCCGAGGACGACCGCGGTAGGGCTGCTCTCGCCGCGCTCGATCCGGCTGATCATCGCCGGGGAGACACCGGAGGCGTCCGCGAGCTGTGCCAGCGTCCAGCGGCGGCGCTCCCGCTCGGTGCGGACCCGGGCGGCGATCTGCCGCACCAAGGGGTCGGCCGATGGTTCTACTATGTTGGACATGAATCCAATATACGAGAGAGGGCTGGTGGCCGTGCGTCCGGCCCGGCCGGGTGACGAGGAGGCCGTCCGCGCGATCCGCAACCATGCGATCGAGCACTCGACGGCCCTGTGGACCGAGACCCCGCAGTCCCCCGCCGAGGGCGCGGCCTGGTTCGCCGCCCACCTGGAACGCGGCTCGGCGCTGGTGGCCGAGTCGGCCGACGCGCCGGGCGAGGTGGCGGGGTTCGCGGTCTACGGCCCGTGGCGCGCCCTGGACGGCTACCGGCACACGGTGGAGAACTCGGTCTACGTCCGCGAGGGCAGCCACGGGCTCGGCATCGGCTCCGCGCTGCTCGGCCCGCTCATCGCCGCGGCGCGCGAGGCCGGCCACCACGTCATGATCGCCGGCATCGAGGCCGGGAACGCCGCGTCGGTCCGGCTGCACGACCGGTTCGGCTTCGAGCACGTCGGCACGGTCCGGGAGGTGGGCACCAAGTTCGGCCGCTGGCTGGACCTGACGATCATGCGGCTGCCGCTGGCCTGAGACGGCAACGCGGGTGGCGGGACGACCGATTAGGGTGACCGCGTGGCGAGAGTGCGGTTGAGCGTGGCCGAGCGGCGGGAGGAACTGCTGCGGGCCGCCATCGAGCAGATCGAGGCGCGGGGCGTGGCGGCGGTCCGGATCGCCGATGTGGCCTCGGCCCTCGGGGTGAGCAACGCCCTGGTGCTGTACCACTTCTCGACGAAGGAGAAGCTGGTCGCCGCCGCCTTCACCTATGCCGCCGAGGACGACCTGGCGCATCTGCGCAAGCTGCTGGGCCGCCGTACGTCGGCGCTGCGCCGGCTGCGGGCCGCGGTGCGCTGGTACGCGCCGACCGGACAGGCCAAGGGCTGGCGGCTGTGGATCGAGGGCTGGGCGGTGGCGTTGCGGGAGCCCGCGCTGCGGGACGTCACCAAGGGGCTGGACCAGCAGTGGAAGGCGGCCATCGCCGAGGTCATCGCCGAGGGGGTGGCGGCCGGCGAGTTCCGGTGCCCCGACCCCACGGCGGCGGCGCTGCGGCTGACCGCGCTGCTCGACGGGCTCGCCGTCCAGCTGACCTCGTACCCCGGCGCCGTCCCCCGGGCCAGGGCCCAGGCGTGGGCCGACGAGGCGCTGGCCCGCGAACTCGGGCTGCCCGAGCAGGAGTAAGGGGCGGCCCGCAGTGCGGCCGCCCCTTACCCGCCGGTTCCGCCTCAGGCCACGGAGGCGATCCGCATCTTGATGTCGTCCGGGGAGAGCGCCCCCTTGGCCGTCACGTGGTCGCCGGACGACTCGCCGCGCAGCCGGCGCCCGATCCAGGGGACCAGGTACTCGCGGGCCCAGTGCACGTCGTCGCGGCGGACCTCCAGGGTGCCGCGGGGCGGCAGCGGGGGCCACGGCTGGTCGGGGTCGGCCGGCACCTCGACGCCGAGCACCTGACCGGCGCGCAGCGCCACGCGCGTGTGCCCCTCGGGGGACAGGTGCAGGCGGTCGCCGTCCCAGGCCCGCCGGTCCTGCACGGTCTTGAGGGACCACAGGTCGAGGACCGGGCAGCCGTAGCGGTCGGCGATGGCCCGGACGTGTCCGTTGTACGTGGCGATCTTGCCGCGCAGGTGCTTGAGGACGGGCACGCCCCGGGTGTCGAAGCCGGTGGTCACGAGCACCGTGCCGACGGCCTCGGTCAGCCGGGCCACGGCCCGCTCGAACCGCTCGGCCACCTCGTCGGGGTCGGTGCCGGGGCGGATGATGTCGTTGCCGCCCGCGCAGAAGGAGACCAAGTCCGGGGCGAGTTCCAGGGCCTGCGGCACCTGGTCCGCCACGATCTGGTCGAGCAGTTTCCCGCGCACGGCGAGGTTGGTGTAACTGAAGTCGCCCTCGGGCTGCCGGTCGGACAGCAGTACCGCGAACCGGTCGGCCCAGCCGACGAACGCCCCGTCGGGGCCGGGGTCTCCCACGCCCTCGGTGAAGCTGTCCCCCACCGCTGCGTACGACCCGATCACTGATGCATTGTCACTCTTCGAATCGTCTCCCACATCGGGCCATGATTCACCTTCGGCTGTGACCTACGCGACCGTAATAAGGGGTTGACGCTCGGTGAGATAAGACACCCTTAAATACTTTGCCAATCTTGGAATAAGTCCCTGACCAGCGGCGTTGAAGTGTTGATCGAGTTCCGGGGCCGCGTGTGGGGCGACCCCGGAAACACCGCAGGCCGGGGCCGCGCGGTCAGCCGACGGTGACGCCCTTGGAGCGGAGGTAGGCGACCGGGTCCACGTCCGAGCCGTAGTCGGGGGTGGTGCGGATCTCGAAGTGCAGGTGCGGGCCTGTCACGTTGCCGGTCGCGCCGGAGAGGCCGATCTGCTGGCCCGCAGTCACGGTCTGGCCGACCGAGACCGACAGGGCGGAGAGATGGCCGTACTGCGCGTAGTAGCCGTCGGCGAGCCGGATGACGACCTGGTTGCCGTAAGCGCCGCCCCAGCCGGCCGTGACGACCGTGCCGGCACCGACGGCCTTGACCGGGGTGCCGGTCGGGACGACGAAGTCGACGCCAGTGTGGTAGCCGCTGGACCACATGCTGCCGGCCACGTGGTAGCCGGTGCCGATGGTGCCACCGGAGACCGGGAGGGTGAAGCCGAAAGCAGTCGCGACCGAATTGCCCGAATTGACCGAACTGCTCGAGGAACCCAGGGAATCGGACGAGGCCGAGGAACCAGACGAGGACGGGGCCGAGGACGAGGTGGACGACTGCGGGTTCGACTGCGCCTCGTGACGGGAGCCGGAGTCCGTCGGCGCGGCGTGCCGGCCGCCGAGGGTGAGCCTGAGGCCGGGGTGGATCAGCGAGGGGTTGCCGCCGACCGCCTGCCGGTTGTCGGCGTAGAGCCGGTGCCAGCCACCGCGGACGTTCTGGTCACGGGCGATCTTCGCGAGATAGTCACCGGGGACCACCGTGTAGATCCGCCGTGCGGAATGCGCGGTGCCGGAATTCCCTGCGGGCGCCTCCTTCACCGCGGCCTTCTCGACGACGGGAAGCGACTGGGTGGTCTTTTCGGAAAGGGACTGCGTGGTGGCCGCGTGGGCGCCGGCGGCCCCCATGAGCGGCAGGGCCAGCGCGGCACCGCCGGTTCCGGCGACGGCCATCGAACGAGTGAGGCGCTGGGACTTGGGACGGCGGTGCTTACCCTTCGCGGGCATGGCGCATTCCTCTCCTGCGCCTGCGAGGTGAGCTGTCGGGTTCGGGCTGGAGCTGCCCGGCCACACCGGAAGACGTGGCTACACCCCTAGCCGTCCCGGGAACCGGAACAGGCGGTCATACCTGGCGGGTCCCCCGCTCCTGCCGGGCACGGGTGAGTGTGTGTGGGGACTCCGGGCGGCGGCAGGATTCGGCGTTCCGCCCGGATGTGTGGCGAACGTAAGCGAGTGAGACGGACGTGGACAAGCGCCCGGTTCCGGCCGTCAGGTCCCGACTTGATCCGTTACCGGGAATTCCGGTCACCCTCCGTGAATTCCGGCCCATTCGGATTTCCAATTCGCCTGCGAAATATCGGCATTACGTGAGCATGACGCGCGACGGACGGTCACGAATATGACGCTCCTCACGCACGTCACGCCACGTCCACTTATTCCGGAGCAAGTCGTAATGAAAGTACCAATTCGGGCAGATGCCTCAGATCCGGCGGAGTCGGAAGACCGCCGCATCCAGGTCGCCCTTCAGCCCGGTGCGCAGCCCGTGGTGCAACAGCACCGCACCCCGGTGCACTTCGCCCGTTTCACGGCATTCGTACGACGCGGTCGGGTCAAGCCCCTGCAGCCGCAGCGCCGGCGCCGGCTCGCCGTAGCTCTGCGCCTGCAGCCAGGCCAGGACGACGGTCTCGTCGCCGAGCGTGTACTGCACCGCGCTGAGCCCGCCGGCCGGCGGCCGCAGCCGGAACTGGTCGCCGCGCTGCACCAGGGGCCTGATCTCCTTGTAGAGCTCCACCCAACGGCCGGCCTCGGCGAGCTCTTCCTCGGTCCAGTTCGAGAGGTCGCCGCCGACCCCGAGCGCCCCGGCCATGGAGCTGACGAACCGGAAACGCAGCGAGCTGACCCGGCCGTTGAGCTGGTGGTTCGGGCTGTCGGTGACCCAGGCGGACATCACCCGGGCAGGGTGGATCTGGCTGAAGCCGTGCTGGATGGCGAGGCGGTCCAGCGGGTCGGTGTTGTCGGAGGTCCACACCTCGTCGGTACGGCTCATGATCCCGAGGTCGATCCGCCCGCCACCGCCGGAGCAGGACTCGATGGCGACGTTCGGGTGGGCCGCGCGGATCCGGTCGAGCAGCGCGTACAGCCCGCGCACGTGGTCGACCCACAGGCGCTGCGGGTAGGGCTCGCCGGGCCAGCCCGCGTCCGTGAAGCAGCGGTTGAAGTCCCACTTGACGTAGTCGATCGGGGCGCTGGACAGCAGGGTGTCGAGCTGCTCCCAGAGGTATTCCCGGACGTCCTCGCGGGCGAGGTTGAGGACAAGCTGGTTGCGGAGTTCGGTCCGCTTCCGTCCCTCCTGGTACTGCACCCAGTCGGGGTGGGCGCGGTACAGGTCGCTGTCCGGGTTGACCATCTCGGGCTCGACCCAGATGCCGAACTCCATGCCGAGGGCGTGCACGTAGTCGGCGAGGGGCTTGAGGCCCTTGGGGAAGCGGTCGGGGTTGGGCGTCCAGTCGCCGAGGCCGGCGCGGTCACTGGTGCGGGCGCCGAACCAGCCGTCGTCCACCACGAACAGCTCGACGCCGATCGCGGCGGCCCGGCGGGCGAGGGTGGCCTGCTGCTCCTCGGAGATGTCGAAGGTGGTGGCCTCCCAGGAGTTGAAAAGCACCGGCCGGTCCTGGTCGGCGTCCGGGATGATGTACGCCCGCTGGTAGGCGTGCCAGGCGCGGCTCGCCCCGCCGAAGCCGCCGTCGGTCCACAGGCCCGCGAAGACCGGGCTGGTGTACGACTCGCCCTCGGCCAGCATCAGCAGGCCCGAGTCGTCGTAGCCGGCGCCGCCGGTGATCTGCACGCGCGCGTCGGGAAGTTGGGCGACCGCGATGCGCCAGGAGCCGGACCAGCCGAGGGCGCAGCCCCAGACCTCGCCGCGCTCCTCGGTGGCGTCGGTGTCGAGGGCGACCCAGGGCAGGTGCTGGTGGCTGGTATGGCCGCGGCGGCTGCCGATGACCTTCTCGCCGTAGGTGAGCGGGGCGCTGGTGAGCCGGGACTCGGCGGCCCAGCGGCCGTGCAGCTGGGAGAGCCGCCAGCCCTCGCGGTCGGGGAGCGTCCAGGCGGCGGGGTCGGCGCGCAGCAGCTCCACGCGCGCGTGCGCCTCGTTGTCGACGGTCACCCAGCGCTCGACGACATCGCCGCGCATCCGGTAGTGCAGCGTGATGACGATGCCGTCGTCCGTGAAGCGCAGCCGGAGCTCGTCGTCCTCGACGACCTCGTACGACCCGAAGGTCCACTCGGTGCCCCGGCGCTCCTCGGTCCGCACGGACAGCGCGGGGCGGACGAAGCGGGGGCCGCCCTCGACGGGGTACTCCTCGCGGCCGTCCAGCGGGGACTCGAAGGCCCAGTAGTCGGGCAGTGCCCGGGTGCTGAGCTCCTCGGCGTCGGCGAGCCGGATCCTGGGCCCCCAGTGCAGGTGGAGCAGTTCGTCGGTCTCCGTCAGATGCAGCGCATAGCTGCTGCCGGGGCCCGACAGCAGCCAGGTACGACCGTTTTCGGCGATGTCCACCATCGAGAAACCTCACACAGGTGCCAACAGATCCACTCAAGCACCAACATCATCCGGGGCCACGGGCCCCGGAGGCAAGGGCCACTGGCCGCGGAGGCGCTGCCTGTGGACAACTCATTGCCTGTGGAAACCGATGTCGTATGGTCGGTCCAGTGCCCGTCGACGAGCAGCGCCGACGGGTCCGACCGGGAGGAGCCCCCCGTGACGCAGCAGGTCCCGTCGACCGAGCCCGAGCTGGCCGGTGTGCGCAACTTCCGTGACGTGGGCGGCCTGCCGACCGTGGACGGGCGCCGGGTGCGGCCGGGCGTGCTGTTCCGCAGCGGCCATCTGGCGCACGCGACGGAAGAGGACGCGGAGTTCCTCGGCTCGCTCGGTCTGCACACGATCTTCGACTTCCGCAACGCGGCCGACCAGAAGCTGGAGGGCCCGGACGTCGAGCTGCCCGGCGTACGGAACCTGAACCTGCCGCTGACCGACCCGGCGCACGGCGCCGACTTCTGGAAGATGGTCCGTGAGGGCGAGATCGACCAGCTGCGCGCACTCCTGGGCGACGGCAAGGCCGCGGCCCGGATGGTCACCTCGTACCGCTCGATCGTCAAGGACCGCACCGACGAGCACTCGCGCGTGCTGCACGCGCTCGCCGAGGACAGCGTCCCGGCGCTGATGCACTGCGCGGCCGGCAAGGACCGGGCGGGCATCTCCATAGCCGTGACGCTGCTCGCGGTGGGTGTGGAGCGGGACGCGATCCTCGTGGACTACCTGGAGTCCAACGCCAAGCACCGCCGCTACAAGGTGCGGCGCAGCGGCAGCGGGGAGAGCGTGTACAGCCCCGAGGTGATGGAGCTGCTCAGCCCGCTCTTCGACGCCCGCGCGGAGTACCTCGCGGCGGCCTTCGAGAGCATCCACGAGACCTGGGGCGACGTCGACACCTACCTGGAGCAGGGCCTGAAGCTGGCCCCGGAGACCCGGGAGCGGCTGCGCGAGCGCCTGCTCGACTGAGGCCGGGCGGAAGGCCGCGGCTCAGCCCTTGCCACCGAGGGAGAACAGCAGAAAGAGGAAGCCTGCCAGGACGTGCCCGACGGCGAGATAGATGACCAGCCGGATCCACAGGGACCGGGGGAACTTCTCCTCGATGTTGCTCACGGCAGCTCTCCAGTGATGCCAGTGCTGGGGCCCAGGCACAGGGTGGCCGTGGGGCTCTGCAGCAGGGTGTGGACGAACAGGAGCTCGACCCCGTCGTGGTCCTCGGCGGCGAGCCGGTGCGGGGTCAGCGAGTCGAAGTGCGCGCTGTCGCCGGGCGCGAGCACATGGATCGTGTCACCGAGACGCAGCCGGAGCCGGCCGCGCAGGACGTACAGCCACTCCTCGCCGGGATGCACGCGCACGATGTCGCCCTGGGAGCCGTACGGCACCCGGACGCGCAGCGCCTGCATCCCCCGGCCGGACGCACCGGCCTGCCAGTACGTCCAGCCGCCGGCATGGGTCGGTTCCATGTCGCCGGCCCGCACGATCGCGTCCCGGTCGGCGACGGTCTCCCCCAGCAGATCCGATACCGTCGTACCGTAGACACGCGCGAGCGCGAGCAGCATCGGCAGCGAGGGCTGCCGCTGCCCGGTCTCCAGCCGGGACAGGTGCGCGGGCGACAGCCCGGCGTCGCGGGCGGCGGCCTCCAGGGTGAGGCCGGCGCGGCGGCGCAGGGCGCGCAGCTGCGGGGCGACGACGGGCAGGTCCTCGACCGGCCCGCCCGCCCGCTCGTTCGCGGAGGAGCTCATGCCTCCATTCAGCCGCAGCTTTGTCTCCGAGGCAATTTTCTTGCCTCAGAGACAAAAAGCTAGCGGTTGGCCACCGCCTGCTTGATCAGCGTCTTGCCGAAGTCCCACATCAGGCCGCCACCGCTGTGGGCGTCGTCCATGACGTCGGTGAAGGCGTCCACGAAGCGGTCCACGTCGGACTCGTCGACGACCAGCGGCGGAATGAGCTTGATCACCTCCAGGTGGTCGCCGGAGACCTGGGTGAGGATCCGGTGCCGTTGCAGCAGCGGTACGACGACCATCTGGGCGAACAGGCCCTTGCGGGCGGCCTGCAGCATGGTCCAGCGGCTGCGCAGCTTCAGCGAGCTGGGCCGGCCGAACTCGATGCCGATCATCAGGCCCCGGCCGCGTACCTCGGCGAGCAGCTCGTACTTGTCGGTGAGGGCGGCGAGCCGGGACCTGAGCTGCTCCCCCACGGCCCGGGAACCGGCGACGATCTGGTCGTTCTCCATGACCGAGAGGACGGCGAGCCCGGCCGCCATGGCCTGCGCGTTGGCGCCGAAGCTGGCCGAGTGGACCAGGACGCGGTCCATGGAGGAGTAGACCTTCTTGAAGATCCAGTCCTTGCCGAGGGTGGCGCCGACCGGGACGTACCCGCCGGACAGCGCCTTGGCCACGCACACCAGGTCCGGTTCGACGCCCTCCTCGTGCTGGTAGGCGTAGAAGTCGCCGGTGCGGCCGAGGCCGGTCTGCACCTCGTCGGCGATGAGCAGCGCCTTGTGCTTGTGCAGCAGCTCCTGCGCGGCCCGCAGGTAGCCGGGCGGCGCCTCGTGCACCCCCTTGCCCTGGATCGGCTCGACGATCAGGGCGGCCACGTCGCCCTTCTTCAGCTCCCGGGCGAGCGCGTCGAGATCGCCGAGGGGGACGGCGGTGTCGGGCAGCAGCGGGGCGAAGCCGTCCCGGAAGCCGTCCTCGCCGTTGACCGACAGCGAGCCGGTGGTCAGGCCGTGGAAGGCGTGGTCGCAGTAGAGGACGCGGGGTCTGCCGGTGGCGAAACGGGCGAACTTCAGGGCCGTCTCCACCGCCTCGGTGCCGCTGTTGCCGAAGAAGACCCGGTCCAGGTGCGGGCTGTGCGCGAGGAGCCGCTCGGCGAGCAGTCCGGGCAGCGGCTGGCAGTCGAAGCGGGTGAGGTCGGCCAGCTGGGCGTCCAGCACGTCGTGCAGGGCCTTGCGGACGACGGGGTGGTGGCGGCCCAGCCCCATCACCCCGAACCCGGCGAGCATGTCCAGGTAGTCGTTGCCGTCCGCGTCCCAGAAGTGCGCGCCCTCGGCCCGCTCGTAGACCTTGTCGAACCCGATGGTGTGCAGCATGCGCGGGAGCTGGTGGTTCAGGTACTTCGCATGCAGCTCGTACCGCTCACCGCCACGCTCGGCGAGCAAGGCACCGAGGTCGAACTCCGTCGTCATTCCTTCTCCTTGTAAGCGCCCTCACGGTCAGCGCCCCGTAGGGGCGCTGGGGGTACCCCCAGCCGAAGGCTGGGGGAGGAACTGCGCGACCAGCCCGGACGGCGCCGCACCCGCCGAACGGCCCCCCGCGGCACCCCGCCCCGCGAGACTTGCCCCGATCCGCCCCGCGATCTCCACCGGCGTCAGCCCGATGTCGGCCAGCACCTCCCCCCGCTTGGCATGCGCCAGGAACTGCTCCGGAATCCCGAACCTCCGTACCGGCACGTCCACTTCGGCGTCGCCCAGCGCCAGCGCGACCGCCGCGCCGACGCCGGCCGCCCGGCTGTTGTCCTCGACGACGGCGACCAGTTCGTGCTGGGCCGCCAGCACCGGCAGCGCGGGATCCACGGGCTTGACCCAACGGGGGTCCACCACCGTGCAGTTGATCCCCCGGGCAGCCAGCAGCTCCGCGGCCTGCAGACACACCGGCGCCATCACGCCGACCGCCACCAGCAGCACCCGCGCGTCCTCCCCGCGGTGCAGCACATCCACCCCGCCGACCCGGTCGACCGCCGGGATGTCCGGTCCCACCGACTCCTTCGGGAAGCGGACCAGCGTCGGCGCGTCGTCCACGGCGACCGCCTCCCGCAACTGGAGGCGCAGTTGCTCGGCGTCGCGCGGGGCGGCGATCCGCAGGCCGGGGACGACCTGGAGGATCGACATGTCCCACATGCCGTTGTGCGAGGCGCCGTCGACTCCCGTCACGCCCGCCCGGTCCAGGACGAACGTCACCCCGCAGCGGTGCAGCGCCACGTCCATCAGCAACTGGTCGAAGGCGCGGTTCAGGAACGTGGCGTAGACGGCGACCACCGGGTGCAGTCCGCCGGTGGCGAGGCCGGCCGCCGAGACCGCCGCGTGCTGCTCGGCGATGCCGACGTCCCAGACCCGGCCGGGGAAGCGCTCGGCGAACCTGCCGAGGCCGACCGGGTGCAGCATGGCCGCGGTGATGGCCACGACGTCGTCCCGTTCCTCGCCGATCCGGACGATCTCGTCGCCGAACACCGAGGTCCAGGAAGGGCCGCCCGACGGCGCGAGCGGCTCGCAGGTGAGCGGGTCCATCACGCCGACGGTGTGGAAGTGGTCCTCCTCGTGGGCGAGGGCGGGCTCGTAGCCGCGCCCCTTCTCCGTGAGGCAGTGCACGAGCACCGGCCCGTGGAAGCGTTTCGCCCGTCGCAGCGCCGACTCGACCGCCTTGATGTCGTGGCCGTCGATCGGGCCGACGTACTTGAGACCCAGGTCCTCGAACATGCCCTGCGGGGCGAAGGCGTCCTTGAAGCCCTTCTTCGCGCCGTGCAGGGACTCGTAGATGGTGTTGCCGACCACCGGGGTGCGCAGGAGGACGTCCTTGCCCCAGGCCAGCACTCTCTCGTAGCTGTCGGTGGTGCGCAGCGTCGCCAGGTGGTTGGCGAGGCCGCCGATGGTGGGCGCGTAGGACCGCTCGTTGTCGTTGACGACGATGATCAGCGGCCGGTCCTTGGCGGCCGCGATGTTGTTGAGCGCCTCCCAGGCCATTCCCCCGGTCAGCGCGCCGTCGCCGATGACCGCGACGACATGGCCCTTCTCCCCCTGCACCTGGCGGGCCTTGGCGAGGCCGTCGGCCCAGCCGAGCGCGGTGGAGGCGTGGCTGTTCTCGATGACGTCGTGCTCGGACTCCTCGCGCGAGGGGTATCCGGACAGGCCGCCCTTGCCGCGCAGCTTGGAGAAGTCCTGACGGCCGGTCAGCAGCTTGTGGACGTAACTCTGGTGGCCGGTGTCCCACAGGATGCGGTCGGCCGGGGACTCGAAGACCCGGTGCAGCGCGACGGTCAGCTCCACGACGCCCAGGTTGGGCCCGAGGTGGCCGCCGGTCCTGGCGACCGCGTGCACCAGGAACTCGCGTATTTCTTCGGACAGTTCGCCGAGTTCCGCCTCGGACAGCGCCTTCAGGTCGCGTGGTCCCCGGATGGTCTCCAGAATCGTCACGCTCGGCCCCCTCTCGGTCCGTGCTGTTCAGCTCACCGTGACGGCGGGTGCTCCGGACCCGGCGCCGTCCTGCTCCATCTGCTCGGCGATCTTCATCGCTTCCTCGATGAGGGTCTCCACGATCTTCGACTCGGGCACGGTCTTGACGACCTCGCCCTTGACGAAGATCTGCCCCTTGCCGTTGCCGGACGCGACCCCCAGGTCGGCCTCCCGTGCCTCGCCGGGGCCGTTGACCACGCACCCCATGACGGCGACGCGCAGCGGCACCTCCATGCCCTCCAGGCCCGCCGTCACCTCGTCCGCCAGCTTGTAGACGTCGACCTGGGCGCGCCCGCAGGACGGGCAGGAGACGATCTCCAGGCGCCGCTGCCGCAGGTTCAGCGACTCCAGGATCTGGATGCCGACCTTGACCTCCTCCGCGGGCGGGGCGGACAGCGAGACGCGGATCGTGTCACCGATGCCCTGGGACAGCAATGCCCCGAAGGCGACCGCCGACTTGACGGTGCCCTGGAACGCCGGGCCCGCCTCCGTGACCCCGAGGTGCAGCGGGTAGTCGCACTGGGCGGCGAGCTGCCGGTACGCCTCGATCATCACGACCGGGTCGTTGTGCTTGACGGAGATCTTGATGTCCCGGAAGTCGTGCTCCTCGAAGAGCGAGGCCTCCCAGAGAGCGCTCTCGACCAGCGCCTCGGGGGTCGCCTTGCCGTACTTCTCGAGGAGCCGGCGGTCGAGCGAGCCCGCGTTGACCCCGATGCGGATCGGGGTGCCGTGGTCCTTGGCGGTCCGCGCGATCTCCTTCACCTGGTCGTCGAACTTCTTGATGTTGCCGGGGTTGACGCGGACCGCCGCGCAGCCGGCCTCGATGGCCGCG
Organism: Streptomyces sp. NPDC090499; assembly: GCF_044769305.1. Lineage (NCBI taxonomy): Bacteria > Bacillati > Actinomycetota > Actinomycetes > Kitasatosporales > Streptomycetaceae > Streptomyces > Streptomyces sp. NPDC090499. Next base: position 113,321 of record NZ_JBIVXP010000021.1, on the reverse strand, counting down.
AAGACGTACTTGGGCTGGAAGTGGATGTCCGCGATCACCGGGATCTGGGACTTCCTCGCGATGGTGGCCAGGGCGTCCGCGTCGTCCTGCGTGGGGCAGGCGACGCGGACGATCTGGCAGCCGGACGCGGTGAGTTCGGCGATCTGCTGGAGGGTGGCGCCGATGTCCGAGGTGCGGGTCGTGGTCATCGACTGGACCGACACCGGGGCGCCGCCGCCGACCGGCACGGGCCCGACCTGGATCTGCCGGGACACGCGCCGCTCGGCGATCGGCCGGGCCGGGACCTCGGGGAGGCCCAGGGAGACTGCGGTCATGCCGTCACTCCCGGTTCCCGGAGACCGTCTCGCGCATCGCGCGCAGCGACTCCTTGAGCGACCCCATGGTGGCGAGGACGGCGGTGGGCTCGTAGCCGCAGTGCGCCATGCAGTTGGCGCAGCGCGGGTCCTTGCCGCGGCCGTACTTGTCCCAGTCGGTCTTCTCGATGAGTTCGCGGTACGTCGGCACGTACCCGTCGCTCATCAGGTAGCAGGGGCGCTGCCAGCCGAAGAGCGAGTAGTTCGGGATCGCCCAGGCCGTGCACGGGAAGTCGACCTTGCCCTCCAGGAAGTCCAGGAAGAGCGGGGAGTGGTTGAGCCGCCACTTCTTCCGGTTGCCGCCGGCGAAGGCCTTCTTGAAGAGTTCCCGGGTCTGCTCCACGCCCAGGAAGTGCTCCTGGTCGGGGGCCTTCTCGTAGGCGTAGGCGGGCGAGATCATCATCTCGTCGACCTTGAGGTCGTCGTTGAGGAAGTTGAGCACCTCGATGATGGTCTGCGGGGTGTCCGTGTTGAAGAACGTCGAGTTGGTGGTCACCCGGAAGCCGCGCCGCTTGGCCTCCTTGATGGCCTCCACCGCCTCGTCGAACACGCCTTCCTTCGCGACGGACTCGTCGTGCCGCTCGCGCAGCCCGTCGATGTGCACCGCGAAGGCGAAGTAGGGCGAGGGCGTGAACTTGTCCATCTTCTTGCGCAGCAGCATCGCGTTGGTGCAGAGGAAGACGTACTTCCGCTTCGCCACCAGCTGCCGCACGATCTCGTCGATCTGAGGATGCATCAGGGGTTCGCCGCCCGCGATGGACACCATCGGCGCACCGGACTCCAGCACCGCCCCGACCGCCTGCGCGACCGGCATGCGCTGCTTCAGCACCCCCGCCGGGTGCTGGATCTTGCCGCAGCCCTCACATTTCAGGTTGCACGCGAAGAGCGGTTCCAGCTCCACGATCAGCGGGAACTTGTCCCGCTTGCGGAGCTTCTGTTCGGCCAAGTAAGTAGCGACCTTGATCGACTGACGCAGCGGCATGGCCATCTGGCTCACCTCCGGGGGAGCAGCAAAGAACGGTGCCATTCGAAGAAAGCTGGAAGAACGGATCGAAGAACGCGGAAAGCAGATATTCCACCGCGCACCGTGCCGATCCGGACGAGTTCATGTTCAGGAGCGTCCACGACCACCCTGACGGCCGCAACGGGGCGCTCACCCGCGTGCACGGCGCTCAGGAGCGTGGCCGCCGATTCCATGTCGACCGCGATTGCGCCGGTCGCGAGCAGATCCGACCGCTCGTGACCGCGGACGACGTGATCGGAGCCGGTGACCGGCCCGGTGTGGACGGTCCGGCCGGGCAGGGTCCGTACGAGTTCCTTCACGAGGAGCTCGGTGCCCACGCACGGGACGCTGCCGCGGGGGTCCCGGGTCTCCTCGGCGACGACCAGGTCGCCGGGGTGCATCCCGGGCGCGAGTCCCGCGCAGAAGCCCGTCGCCAGGACCGCGGCACCGGCGAGCGCGGGATCGGCCAGGACCCGGGTGACGGACCGTTCCGCCGCCCTGGGGCCCATGCCGGTGCGCAGCACGGTGACAGGTCCGCCCGCGCCCCCGCGTTCGCCGGCGCGCAGGGCGAGGTGCTCGATGCCGAGTGCGCAGGCGATCAGCAGCGGGGCCGGCGCGGGCGTGGTGCTCATCAGTCCCCCTCTGCCTCGGGGGTGGGCTCGCCGTGGACGTAGCGGCCGAGCGCGGTGAGCGGGAAGACCTGCCGGTAGAGGTGGTAGTTGATGGAGAAGTCCCACGGGAAGCCGGTACCGGTGAAGTACGGCTCGTCCCAGGAGCCGTCCTCGGCCTGCGTCTCGGCGAGCCACCGGACGCCCCGCTCGACGGCCTTGGCGTCCTTCTCCCCCGCCGCGAGCAGCGCCATCAGCGCCCACGCCGTCTGGGAGGCGGTGGACGCGCCGCGACCGCTCCAGTCGTCGGCGTACTTGTAGGAGCGCAGGTCCTCGCCCCAGCCTCCGTCCTCGTTCTGGACCTGCTCCAGCCAGGTCACCGCGCGCCGGATCGCCGGGTGCGAGACAGGCAGCCCGGCGGCGGTGAGCGCGGGTACCACCGACCCGGTGCCGTAGACGTAGTTGACGCCCCAGCGCCCGAACCAGGCGCCGTTCGGCTCCTGTTCGGCGAGCAGCCAGTCGATGCCGCGCCGGGTGCGCGGGTCGTGGGACATGCCCTCGAAGGCGAGCATCTCCACGACGTGCGCGGTGACGTCGGCCGACGGCGGGTCGATGACCTCGCCGAAGTCGCAGAACGGCAGCCGGTTGGGGAACGGGCTGGTGTTGTCGACGTCGAAGGCGCCCCAGGCGCCGTTCTTCGACTGCATGCCGAGGTTCCAGCGCACCCCGCGCCCGATGGCCTTCTCCATCCGCTCCGGGTCGTGGTGCCTGACCCGGCGCAGCGCGAGGACGACCTCGGCGGTGTCGTCGATGTCGGGGTAGTTGTCGTTGTGGAACTCGAACGCCCAGCCGCCCGGCGGGAGCTGGGGCCGCTTGACCGCCCAGTCGCCGGGGCGGACGATCTGCTCGCCGAGCATCCAGTCGGCGGCCTTGACCAGCTGCGGGTGGTCGGCGGGGAGCCCGGCGTCGGCCAGGGCGATGGTCGCCAGGCAGGTGTCCCACACCGGCGACTGGCAGGCCTCGATCATCCGGGCGCCGTCCTCGCGCCACACGGCGTAACGATCCAGCGACTCCAACCCGGCGCGCATCACGGGGTGTTCGAGGTCGTAGCCGAGCAGGTACAGGGCGATCACCGAGTAGACGGCCGGGGGCTGGATGCCGCCCCAGGCGCCGTCGTTCTCCTGGCGCTCGACGATCCAGCGGGCGGCGGACTTCAGGGCGGAGCCGCGCAGCCGGCCCAGCGCGACCCTGCGGTAGCCGCGGACAACCTTGTCGAGCCGCTGGAAGACGCCCTCCCAGCTGGCCACCGTGGCCAGGGGCCGGGGCGGGTTCGGGTCGGCCGGGTCGGTGTGGAGCTCGTCCAGCGGGAAGGGGGCCGGGCGCACCGGGCGCTTGGCCGAGACCACGGTGAGCGGCACGATGGTCTGCCGGGCCCACTGGCCGAAGTTGTAGATGCTGAGCGGGAACCACTTGGGGAAGTACAGGAGTTCCGGCGGGAGTTCGGGCAGGTCCTCCCATTTCCACCAGCCGAACAGGGCCAGCCAGATCCGGGTGAAGACCCGGGCGGCGGCGATCCCGCCGCGCTCGCGGATCCAGGCCGACGCCTTCGCCATATGGGGGGCGTCCGGCGCGTCGCCGGCCAGCCGCAGGGCGACGTAGGCCTCAATGGTGGTGGAGAGTTCGCCGGGGCCGCCGTAGAAGGTGGCCCAGGTGCCGTCCTCGCGCTGCTCGCCGCGGATGAAGAGCGCGGCGGCGGTGGTCGTGGCCTCGTCGCGGATGCCGAGGAACTGGCGGAGCAGCAGGTCCTCGGCGTCCATGGTGACGTTGGTCTCCAGGTCGCCCTTCCACCAGCCCTGCGCGTCCTGCTGGGCGAGCAGATGGCCGGTGGCACGCTGTACGGCGCGTTCGGCGGCTTCTTGTACCCCGGTCGCCACGGGGGTGGTGAGTTCGGTGGTGGCCGAGTCGGCCCGGGGCGGCAGGGTGGCCCCGGTGCTTCCGTCGGTCGTCGCTGTCATGGCTTCCCCTTCGTGCAGTCGTGCGAAATCGTTCTGCTGTGGGTCCGCCGTCGGCCGGTGCTGGCTGCGCGCTCGCACCGGCCGGCGACTACGCGAGGACTATTCGACCGATAATGATCATCTCTTTCGTACGACGACGAAGTCCGCGAGCGCCGTGAACTGAGCCCGTACCCGGTCGGGCATGTCGATGGCGTGCAGGGCCTCGATGGCGATGGTGTGCTGACGGCGCGCCTCTTCGGCGGTCCACTCGCGGCCGCCGGCCTCCTCGATGAGGGCGGCGCGGGCGGCGAACTCCTCCTCGGAGAAGTTCTCGAAGTCGCTGCTCTTGGCGTCGGCGGCGAGGATCTCGCCAAGCTGCTCGGAGGCGGGTCCGCCGGCGGCGAGCGCGGCGACGACCGGCAGGGACTTCTTGCGCTGGCGCAGGTCGCTCCAGGTCTGCTTGCCGGTGGCCTCCGGGTCGCCCCAGATGCCGAGCAGGTCGTCGACGGCCTGGAAGGCGAGGCCGAGGTGGTAGCCGTACTTCTCCAGGGTGTCGGCGGTGCGGTCGTCGGCGCCGCCGAGCACCGCGCCGATGGAGCTGGAGGCGGCGAGCAGGGCGCCGGTCTTGTTGCCCTCCATCTCCAGGCACTCCTCGACGCTGACCCGGTCGCGGTGCTCGTAGGAGATGTCCTGGGCCTGGCCGTCGATCAGGGCGCGGGTGGCGGTGGTGATCCGGCGGGTGGCGCGGCCGGCCTCGGCGGTGCCGAGTTCGAGCAGGATCTCGTTGGCGAGGGCGAACAGGGCGTCGCCGACCAGGATGGCCTGGGCGGGGCCGTGCACCTTCCAGACGGTGTCGCGGTGCCGGCGCTGTTCGTCGCCGTCCATCAGGTCGTCGTGCAGCAGGGAGAAGTTGTGGACGAGTTCGACGGCGACGGCGCCGGGGATGCCGACCTCGGGGGCGGCGCCGGTGACCTCGGCGGAGAGCACGGCGAGCGCGGGCCGCACGGCCTTGCCGCCGTCGCCGTCGGCGGGGTTGCCCTCGGCGTCGATCCAGCCGAAGTGGTAGGCGGCCACGGTGTCCATGGGGGAGGCCAGGCGGTCGACGGCCGCCCGCAGTACCGGTGTGGCAAGGGTCCGGCCGCGCTCCAGGAGCGCGGTCACGTCCACTGCGGTCTCTCGGGCGCCCTTCGAGTCCGGGGGCACAGTGGGCACAGTTTCTCCTCTTGTTGCGGTACCGGGGGTGCGGAGGCCTGCCGCCTGCTGATCGAGCGTCACGCCGCCTCCTCGAACTCGAAGAGGTGACGGGGGCGGGGCCGGCCCAGGGTGCCGAGGGCGGCGTCAGCCGCGCTCACACCGCTGCGGACCGCACTCTCCATGGTCGCGGGCCACCCGGTGGCGGTCCACGCTCCGGCCAGGTAGAGGCCGGGTGCCTTGGTGCGGGCGCCGGGCCGCAGCCGCCCGACGCCGGGGGTGGGGGCGAACGTCGCGGTGCGCTCCCGGGTCACGAAGAAGTCCTGCACCCCCGCGCCGCGCGCACCGGGCAACAGCCGTTCCAGCTCGGGCAGGTAGCGCTCGCGCAGGTCGGCCACGGGCAGGTCGATCTCGTCCTGGGCGGCCGACTGGGACAGCGCGAGGTACTGTCCCGCGCGCAGCCCGGAGGCGTGGGTGCGGTCGAACACCCACTGGACCGGGGTGCCGAGGGCCGCGAAGAACGGCTTGGTGAGCACCGTGCGGTCGTAGACCACATGGACGTTGAGGATCGGCGCGGTGCCGATCTCCAGCAGGTTTTCCGGGGCGTCCAGGGCGCCGGAAGGCAGCAGGTCGTAGGCCTCGCGCTGGGCGACGGCGAGCACGACGGCGTCGGCGGTGAGCGTCTCGCCGGGAACCTGAACGCTCCAGGTTCCGTTCTCGTTAGTGGAGACGGAGGTGACGCGTGTACGGACCTCGGTACGCACGCCCGCGGAGTCGAGCGCCTTGCGGGCCAGCCGGTCGTGCAGTTCGCCCAGCGGCACATGGGCCCAGCCGATGTCGGCCGCGCCCGGGGCGGACAGCAGACCGGTCTTGAACACCATCGCGGCGAGCCCCAGCGAGGCGTCGCCCGCGACCGCGTTGAGGGTGGCGACCCCGACCAGGTCCCACAGGGCCTCGACGGCACGCGCCGACTGGCCGTGGGCGGCCAGCCAGCTGCCGAAGTCCTGTGCGTCCAGGCTCGGATCGGCGAGGTCGAGCCCCTTGAGCGCGAGCGCGGCACGCCCCACCCTGGCCCGTTCGGCGAGCGAGAGGTGCGGATAGGCGGCCAGGCTGCGCCCCAGGTGAAGGGGGACGGGCAGCGGGTCGCGCCGCAGCCTGCCCAGGCGCCGCCCCTCCGGCTTGGCGAGGTCGAGGACGGGTACGTCGAGGCGGTCCTGCAGCGGTGCCAGCGCCGTGCCCTCGATGCGGTCGAGGAACCAGCGGTAGGCGGTGCAGCAACGCAGGTACACGTGCTGGCCGTTGTCCACGGTCAGGTCGCCGCGCTGGAAGGAGAAGGCGAGCCCGCCGAGCCTCGGCCTGCCTTCGAGCAGGGTCACGCGCACCCCCGCGTCGGCGAGCGCGAGCGCGGCCGTGATGCCCGCGAGACCGCCGCCGATCACGACCGCGGTGCGCCCGGACGGGATGTCGTCGGGCGTCCGCTCGGATCGCGTGCCGTCGGTCATCGTGTTTCCTCCCCTGGCCGCCCGCCGTGCCGGTGGAACGGGGCAGGTCGGGCCGTCGCAGTCAGGGACGCCACGCCGTGCCGGAGGGTTGCCTGCCGTTTCTCTCCGGTGGAGTCACCCTGACCCACTTTGTCCATCAGGCGCGCCTCCTGACGGTCAGGCGGGAGGTGTGACGCCGGGTGTCGAGCCCGGACAGGCCGCGCACGGCGACGTACGCCTTCTCGCGTCCGGGCAGCGAGACCCGGCCGCGCAGCACCGCCTCGGGTTCGCGCTCGATGCGGTCGAGCAGGCGGCGGTAGATACCGGCCATCGCGGCGACACAGGCGCCGCTGCGCCGGTCGAGCATGGGCAGCAGCCGGTAGCCCTCGGCGAAAAGGGCACGGGCGCGCCGTACTTCGAAGTGCACGAGTCCGGCGAAGTCGGAGCCCTCCGGCGGGGTCGGCCCGTGGAATCCGGCCGAGCAGCCGAACTTGGCGAGGTCGTCGGAGGGCAGGTAGGTACGGCCGTTGCCGGCGTCCTCGCGGACGTCTCTGAGGATGTTGGTGAGCTGGAGCGCGAGCCCGAGCGTGTCGGCATACTCCGGCGCGCGCTCGGCGCCGCGCGCCCCCGGTTCCGTACCGAACACGCCGAGCGAGAGCCGGCCGATGGCACCGGCCACGCACCGGCAGTAGACCTTGAGGTCGTCCCAGGTCTCGTAGGTCTCGCCGCGGACGTCCATCAGGACGCCGTCGATCAGCTCGTCCAGGCCGCCCAGCGGGATCGGGAAGGCCTGGGCGGCATGGGCGAGGGCGACCGCGACCGGGTCGGTGTCGTCCTCGGCGACCGCGCCGTCCTGGACCCGGGCCAGCAGCGCCCGGGTGTCCTCCAGGCGGGCCGCCTTCACGTCGTCCGCCAGCTCGCCGTCGCCGATGTCGTCGACACGCCGGGAGAAGGCGTAGAGCGCCGACATGGCGCGCCGCTTGGGCGCCGGGAGCAGCCGGATGCCGTAGGCGAAGTTCCGTGCCTGCTGTCCGGTGACCGTCTCGCAGTAGCTGTAGGCGGCGAGTACCGGTGCGGACACATGTGTGGGAGAGTCCACGGTCCGGATCACCCCTCTCCTCGCAGAGTCACGCCCACCTCACGCAGCAACCGGCCCTTGCCGGGCTTGGGCGGGCCGGGAAGTACGTCGTATTCGGCGGCGGCGATCGCGTGGACCGCCGCCCTTCCCCCCGCCACGAACCCCGCAAGCAGCAGCTTCAACCTGCCGTGGACGCTACCCACAAGGGGGGCGCCTTCATTCAGGAGATCGCGGGCGCGTTGTGCTTCGTATGCAACCAGTGCACGCACCGATGCGCCTGCGGTTTTCCTGGCGAGATCCGCCTCCTGGACGTGAAAGCGCTTCATGTCCCCGGCGGGCAGATAGATCCGGTCGCGGCCGAGGTCCTCGGCCACGTCCTGGAGGTGTTCGACGATCTGCAGTGCGGTGCAGATCGAGTCGGAGAGCCGGATGCGCTCGGCGGTCGAGGTTCCGGTGACGGCGAGGACCAGGCGGCCGACGGGGTTGGCGGACAGCTCGCAGTAGGCGAGGAGGTCGTCGTAGGTCTCGTAGCGCTTGACGAGCTGGTCCTGGCGGTTGGCGGCGATCAGTCCGAGGAAGGGCTCGGGGGTCAGCGCGCGGCGCCGGACCGTGGGCTGCAGGCGGCGCAGCAGGGGGTGGTGCGGGACGCCGTCGAAGACGCGGCACAGGTCGGCCTCGAAGGCGTCGAGCAGGACCAGGCGGTCCTCGGCCTCCTCCGGGGAGACCCCGAGGAGGCGGGCGTCGCCGCCGCCGGGAGCGAGGTCGCCGTCGCCGATGTCGTCGACGAGGCGGGCGAAGCCGTACACCGCCATCAGGTCGTCGCGCCAGGCTTTCGGCAGGAAGAAGGGGGCCACGGGGAAGTTCTCGTCCGCGGCCTTGTCCAGGGTGCCGCGCTCCGGGTCTCCGGTGCGCACCGGGCCGGCTGCCGTCACCGTTCGCTGCCCGGGGCGGGGACGGCGCGGCCTGCGTTGAGCTGGGGAGTTTCCGTAGCCATTGCCGTCACATCTCCCGTTCTACACTGCCGACCCAATACACACTATTTCGGACACGCCGCCCAGCAGTCCGCCGGGCGGCCCGGCGGAGGGTGTCGCGCATTATCGCCCCTCTTGCCGCTTTCCGGGACCGGTACAGCTTACGTTGTACAACGCATCGAGGTTCGTCGGGGTGTCCCGCAGATCACAACAACACACCGATTGGCGTCAAGATTCCTAAGGCGAGCCCGAGTTGACGTTTCCTTTGCAGACGCGGGCCCCGCCGGAAAGGTTCCGGCGGGGCCTGGGCCGGACGGGGCTACTTGCCCGAGAACTTCTCGTACTCCTTGAGCACCTCTTCGGTCGGCCCGTCCATGCGCAGCTCACCGCGCTCCAGCCACAGGACGCGGTCGCAGGTGTCGCGGATCGACTTGTTGTTGTGACTGACCAGGAACACCGTGCCGGCGTGCTCGCGCAGCTCACGGATCCGGTCCTCGGAGCGCTTGCGGAAGGCCGCGTCACCGGTGGCCAGCGCCTCGTCGATCATGAGGACGTCGTGGTCCTTGGCGGCCGCGATGGAGAAGCGGAGGCGGGCCGCCATGCCGGAGGAGTAGGTGCGCATCGGCAGGGTGATGAAATCGCCCTTGTCGTTGATGCCGGAGAACTCGACGATCTCCTCGTAGCGGTCCTTGATCTCCTCGCGGGTCATTCCCATGGCGAGCCCACCCAGGATGACGTTCCGTTCGCCGGTGAGGTCGTTCATCAGGGCCGCGTTGACGCCGAGCAGCGAGGGCTGCCCGTGGGTGTAGACCCTGCCCTGCTCGGTGGGCAGCAGGCCGGCGATGGCGCGCAGCAGGGTGGACTTGCCGGAGCCGTTGGAACCGATCAGGCCGATGGCCTCGCCGCGGTAGGCGACGAACGAGACGCCACGGACCGCGTGCACCTTGCGGACGCCCCGCTCGTCGCCGCGCCGGAAGATGCGGCTGAGGGCGGCCGTCGCGCTGCCCTTGCCGGTCTTGGCGCCGTTGACGCGGTAGACGATGTGCACGTCCTCCGCGATGACGGTGGGGATGCGCTCCCCTATGCTCTGCTCAGCCACGGCCGTACCGCTCCTCAGCCTTCCAGAAGTACACGAAACCACCGGCGAACAGGACCACGGCCCAGGACAGCGCGACGACCCAGACGTGCGGCGGCAGGTTCGAGGCGCCGTAGCCGTCGATGAGGGCGAAGCGCATCAGGTCCATGAAGACGGTGGCGGGGTTGACCTGGAGCAGCGTGCGCGCCCACTCCGGGCGGCCCTCCATCATCTTGGTGATCGAGAACATCACACCGGACATGTACATCCAGGTGCGCAGTATGAACGGCAGCAGCTGGGCGAGGTCCGGCGTCTTGGCGCCCATCCGGGCCACGATCAGGGCCAGGCCGGTGTTGAAGAGGAACAGCAGGAACAGGATCGGGACGACCAGCACCCAGGCGAGCCCCGGCCGGCTGCCGAACCCGACCACCACGGCGACCATGACGATCATCGAGAACAGCAGCTGCTGGAGCTGCTGGAGCGCGAAGGAGATCGGCAGCGAGGCGCGCGGGAAGTGCAGCGCGCGCACCAGACCGAGGTTGCCAGAGATCGCCCGCACGCCCGTCATGATCGAGCTCTGGGTGAACGTGAAGGTGAACACGCCGGTGACCAGGAACGGGATGTAGACGTCCTGTGACATGCCCCGGCTCGCGTGCAGGATCACGCCGAAGATGAAGTAGTACACGGCCGCGTTCAGCAGCGGTGTGGCCACCTGCCAGAGCTGGCCGAGCTTGGCCTGGCTGTACTGGGCCGTGAGCTTCGCCTGCGAGAAGGCCAGGATGAAGTGGCGCCGCCCCCAGAGCTGGCGTACGTACTCGGCCAGCGGGGGGCGTGCACCGCTCACCGCGAGGCCGTACCTGGCGGCCAGCTGCGCCCCCGTGAGGCCCTCGTCGGGGGACGGCACCGCGGTCACCGCGATCCCGCCGTCATGCGTTGTCTCACTCAAGGATGGAAGCCTTCGTCTTCGGATCCGTCTTCGCATCCGTGGTCGGATTCGCCTTCGGATCCGTTCTCGGATGCGTCTTACGTTCGTCTTACGGAATTGTGCTACCGGGCGCGACACGTCCCCGCCATCGGGCACGTTCCCGGGGGTGTCCGCGCGCCGTGCGCGGCCGTCCCCGAGGCGGGTCCGCACGCCGTACGCGCGGACACGCACCTTCGAGCTTGTCAGATCACCGGGGGACGGCCCAGTCGCGTGAGCTTCCACACGGTCCGCCAGCGCATCGGGCGGCGGGGTCCGCACGGGGTGGTCCAGCCCTCCCGGAAGCCGGCGAACCAGGCGTGCAGGGCGGGGCGGGAGGGGCGGCGCACCAGGGTCAGCAGCATCCACACCCCGAGGTAGACCGGCACCAGGAGGGCGGGCAGGTTGCGGCGGGCCAGCCAGACCCGGTTGCGGGCGACCATCCGGTGATAGACCGCGTGCCGCGAGGGGGCGGTGGTGGGGTGGTTGAGGACCATGTCGGAGCGGTAGTCGATCATCCAGCCGGCGTCCAGGGCCCGCCAGGCCAGGTCGGTCTCCTCGTGGGCGTAGAAGAACTCGTCCGGCAGGCCGCCGACCTCGGCGAGGACCTGGGTGCGGACGGCGTTGGCGCCGCCGAGGAAGGTGGTGACCCGGGAGGAGCGCATCGGGTCGGAGGCCCGCAGCCGCGGCACGTGCCGGCGCTGGGTGACGCCGGTGTCCGGGTCGGCGATGCGGAAGCTGATGATGCCGAGCCGCTGGTCGGCGGTGAAGGCCCGGCGGCACAGCTCGGCGGTGTCGTGCTCGGCGAGCAGGCCGTCGTCGTCGAGGAAGAGCAGTATGTCGACATCGCGGCCGCTCGGGCCGAAGGCCTCTATGCCGACGTTGCGGCCGCCCGGGATCCCGAGGTTCTCGGGCAGCTCCAGGGTGCGGACGCCGTCGGGGACGTCGGGGACGGGCGAGCCGTTGCCGACGACGACGACCTCGACCCGGTCGCCGTCCTGCTTGGCGACCGAGTCGAGGAGGGCGCGCAGTTCGTCGGGGCGGTTGCCCATGGTGATGACGACCGCGCCGACCTTCAGCCCGGCGCTCACCGCAGCCTGCTCGACGCGAGGACCGAGACCAGGTGCAGCAGGGTCTGCAGCAGCGCGATGCCGGCCAGCACGGCGGTGCCGAGCCGGGTCCAGAAGAGGTCGCCGTGGAAGTGGTCGGCGACGGCGAGCAGCAGGATCAGCAGCGAGGCCTCGATGCCGAGGATCAGCCGGTGGAACCGGAACAGGGCGGCGGCCCGGCGGGCCAGTGCCATCCCGGAGGAGCGCATCTCGGCGGCGGCCTCCTTGACCACCGGCAGGCCGGCCTGGTGCCGGGCGACGCCCACCAGGTCGGTCTCGGCCTTGATCAGGATGGCGCCGAGCGCGGCCAGGGTGCCCAGGAAGGCCCACAGCCAGTCGATACGGCCGCTGCCGAACAGGTCGGCGGCGCGCAGCCCGAGGCCCACCAGAACGGCGGCGTCGGTGAGGTAGGCGCCGACCCGGTCCAGGTAGACGCCGCCCAGCGAGTACTGCTGCTTCCAGCGGGCGACCTCGCCGTCGACGCAGTCGAGCAGCAGGTACATCTGGACGCAGACCACACCGAGCACGGCGCCCCAGACGCCCGGCACCAGCAGGGCCGGGCAGGCGAGGACGCCGAAGACGGTCATCAGGTACGTGAGCTGGTTGGGCGTGACCCTGGTGTTCACCAGGTAGCGGTCGACCCGCAGGGACACCTCACGCATGTAGAGGCGCCCCATCCAGTGCTCACCGCTGCGCCGGTCCTTGACCCCCACGGGGTGCACGACCGGACGGAGTTCAGCTACCGATGGCCTTGACATAGTCGACGTAGAAGTCCTTGATCTGGTGGGTCTTGAGGTCGAGGTGTTCGAGGATGGTGTAGCGGCCGGGCCTGGTCTCCGGAGCGAACTCCACGACCCGGACGAACTCGTCCACGGTGAAGCCGATCTCCTCCGGCAGCACCGGCAGTCCGTGCCGGCGCAGCACATCGGCCATGTGCACGGACTCCTCGTGGGCTCCGCGCAGGTACATCGCGAAGGCCGCGCCGAGCCCGCACTGCTCGCCATGGCTGGCGGCACGCCTCGGGAAGAGCAGGTCGAAGGCGTGGTTGATCTCGTGGCAGGCGCCGGAGGACGGGCGGGAGTCGCCCGACACCGACATGGCGATGCCGCTGAGCACCAGCGCCTCGGCGAGCACCTGGAGGAAGTCGTTCTCGCCGATGCCGCCGGGGTGGCGCAGTACCGCCTCGCCGGCCTGCCGGGCCATGGCGGCCGCCAGACCGTCGATCTTCTCGCCGGTGACGCGGTGGGACAGCTCCCAGTCCGCGATCGCCGAGATGTTGGAGACGGCGTCGCCGATCCCGGAGCGCACGAAACGCGCCGGGGCCTCCCGGACGACGTCGAGGTCGATGACGACCGCGATCGGGTTGGGCACGCCGTACGAGCCGCGGCCCGCGTCGTTGTCGAGGGTGGCGACGGGCGAGCACAGGCCGTCGTGGGCGAGGTTCGTCGGGACGGCGACCAGCGGCAGGCCCACCCGGGCGGCCGCGAACTTGGCGCAGTCGATGATCTTGCCGCCGCCGAGGCCGACGACCGCGTCGTAGTGGCCGGCCTTGATCTCGCCGGCCAGCCGGATCGCGTCGTCGAGGGTGCCGCCGCCGACCTCGTACCAGGTGGCGCCGGGCAGGCTCGGCGAGACGCGCTCGCGCAGCTGCGAACCGGAGCCGCCGCTGACCGCGACGGCGAGCCGGCCGGAGTGCGAGATGCGTTCGTCGGCGAGCACGCCGGCGAGGTCGTCGAGGGCACCCGGGCGGATGTCGACGACGACCGGGGAGGGGATCAGCCGGGTCAGTACTGGCACGCGATCTCCCGTCCCCGGGCGAGGTCGTCGTGGTTGTCGATCTCGACCCACCGGACGTCGCCGATCGGCGCCACGTCGATCCGGAAGCCGCGGTCGACCAGCTCCTGGTAGCCGTGCTCGTAGAACTGCTGCGGGTCGGTCTCCCAGACCGCCTTCAGCGCCTCGGCCAGCTCGGGCGCGGCGTCGCCCTCGATGAGGGTGACGCCGATGTACTCGCCGGTGGCCTCGGCGGGGTCCATCAGCTTGGTGATCTTCGTCATGCCCTGGCCGGCGCCGACGACGACCTTCATCTCCTCGTCGGCGAGGTCCTTGACCGTGTCCAGCGCCAGGATGATCTTCTTGCCCTCGCCGCGGGCGGCGAGCAGCGTCTTCTCGACGGAGACCGGGTGCACGGTGTCGCCGTTGGCGAGGATCACACCGTCCTTGAGGGCGTCACGGCCGCACCACAGGGAGTAGGCGTTGTTCCACTCCTCGGCCTTGTCGTTGTCGATGAGGGTGAGCTTGAGCCCGTACTTGGCCTCCAGGGCCGCCTTGCGCTCGTAGACGGCCTCCTTGCGGTAGCCGACGATGATCGCGACCTCGGTCAGGCCGATCTCGGCGAAGTTGCCGAGGGTCAGGTCGAGCACCGTGATCGAGTCCTCTATCCCGGCGGGCCCCACCGGCACCAGCGCCTTGGGCAGGCTGTCGGTGTAGGGGCGCAGACGCCGTCCGGCGCCGGCCGCCAGCACGAGGCCGATCATGCGGGTTCTCCTTCGTCGTGTACGGCGGGCGCCCCTGCGGACACCCAGAAGCGGATGCTCTCGACGAGCACCAGCCCGGCCACGAGCACGGCGAGAACCGTGAGCGCGGCCTTGAACTGCGCGGCGGTGAGCGCCGTGGCCAGGACGGTGACCAGCAGCGTCCGCCCTTCCTGTCCCCCGATGGCGCGTACCAGCCAGGCCGGCGGCGCCCCGGCGTCGCCGCGGATGCGGTACACCGTGTCGTAGTGATGGTAGGCGACGGCGGCCACCAGACCGAAAGCCGCGGGAAGGGCTCCGTTCACCCCGGATTTGCTTGCGAGGATCAGGCCGGTGCCGTATTCGGCGGCCCGGAAGAGGGGCGGGACCAGCCAGTCGAGGGCGCCCTTGAGGGGTTTGACGACCGCTTCGGACGAGATCAGGACGTAGACGACGGCGCCCCCGACGAGCGCCGGTCCCGGGCCGTCGAGCCAGGCGGCGAGGAGCAGCAGCGCGGTGCCGGCGGCCGCCCACAGCACCGCCGGACCCTTGCTCGCACGGCGCAGGACGCGGGCGCTCAGCTCCGCCAGCGGGCCGGTGTCGGCCAGGTCCGCCAGCGCCCGCGCCGCCCGGTCGGTCCGCTTCGCCTTCCGGGTCAGCGACCGCAGCACCCGCCCGGCCGTGGTGTACGTGGCGGCGAATGCACAGCCGGCCAGCAGCACGTAGAAGGTGATCCGGGGGGTGGTGGCGGCCGTGAGGACGGCTATCAGGGCCCATCGTTCGCCGATGGGCAGGACTATCATCCGGCGCACCCAGACCGTCCAGCCGACGCTGTCGAGCCGGCCGGAGAGCGCGGCGGTGGGGCTGGTGTTGGCGGTGGCGTCGTGGTTGGCCTCGTTGAAGGAGAAGTCGACCACGTGCCGGCAGGTCTGCAGGATCATCGCGCCGAGCGCGAGCGCCCATACATCGTCATGGCCGCCGCGGGCGGCGCCCAGGGCGAGGCCCGCGTAGTAGGCGTACTCCTTGGCCCGGTCGAAGGTGGCGTCCAGCCAGGCGCCGAGGGTGGAGTACTGCAGGGAGTAGCGGGCGAGCTGGCCGTCGGTGCAGTCCAGGACGAACGAGCAGAGCAGCAGGACGCCCGCGGCGACGAAGCCGGTCCGGGTGCCGGTGGCCGCGCAGGCCGCCGCGATCAGGGCGGTGAGCAGCGAGGCGGTGGTGACCTGGTTGGGGGTCAGTCCGCGCCGGGCGCACCAGCGGGCGATGTAGCGCGAGTACGGGCTGATGAAGAAGGTGGTGAAGAAGCCGTCCCGGGACTTCACGGCCGACCTGAGGCGTACGGCCTCGTCGTCGACGGCGGCGACGGCCTGCCGGGCCTCGTTGCGGGCCTGCGGGTCGGCGGGCACGGCGGCGACCAGGCTGCCCAGCTCGGGGCGGTGGACGTCGGCGTCCAGGGCGGTGACCAGGCCGTCGACGGCGAGGGCGGTGGCACCGCCGGCGGCGGCCTCCCGGGCCAGCGCGCGGGCCAGGGCCGGCCGGGCGGCCGGCTGGGCGGTGACGGCGCCGGGGATCGCGGCGAGCGGGAAGCGGGGGTCGGTGAGGCCGAGACGCAGGGCGTGCAGGTGGCCGACGAAGCGGGCGTCGACGACGGCGACGCGGCCGTCGGCCGGTACGGCCGCGAGCAGGGCCTCGGCCTCGGCGGTGTCCGACGCCGCCCGCACCTCGAAGCCGAGGGCCCGCAGATCGCTCTCCAGTGACGATCCGGGGACCGGCGGACCGGTGACGATGGCGGTCGACAACCGAACTCACTCCCTGGGTGCCGGCGGCCGGGCGCCGGTCTGCTGCGTGGTGGGGCGGGGTGTGCCTGGCGGCCCCCGGACGGCATTCGGCAGAGGTTAGCGGATGGTGAGGACTGCTTGTTCACCGGCCGTTCACGGCACGGTCGGCCCGCTCTGTCCCTGCCTTTGCCGAGATCATCATCCGCGATCCGGGCCCCGGCCCACAAATGACGTTCGCAGAACGGGCATTGAGGACACCGCCCGACGGGCGGCCGGCCGGTCGCCCACGGTGCCCGGCCCGGCACCCGAGGCAACTGAGGGTGCCCTGGCCTGGGGTTCGTTTCCGCAGGTCAGGGCACATGACAACGGTGTTCAGTGCCGCGTTGCCGGATACCCCCCACCCGTAGTTCACTGTGATCCCGGGCGAACACAGGAGGCGTATCTCATGGGGGCAGGGCACGACCACGGCCACAGCCACAGCCACGCACCGCCGACCGGTACGGCCGCGGCGGCGTACCGCGGCCGGCTCCGGGTGGCGCTCGCCATCACCCTCGGGGTGATGGTGGTCGAGATCGCCGGCGGCCTGCTGGCCGACTCGCTCGCGCTGATCGCGGACGCGGCCCACATGGCGACCGACGCGCTGGGCCTGGGCATGGCCCTGCTGGCGATCCACTTCGCCAACCGCCCGGCCAGCACCAACCGCACCTTCGGCCTCGCCCGCGCCGAGATCCTCGCGGCCCTGGCGAACTGCCTGCTGCTGCTCGTGGTCGGCGGCTACGTGCTGTACGAGGCGGTCCAGCGGTTCCTCACGCCCGCGGACACGCACGGCGGCCAGATGATCGTGTTCGGTCTGATCGGTCTGGTCGCCAACATGATCTCGCTCACGCTGCTGGTCCGCGGCCAGCAGGAGAGCCTGAACGTGCGCGGCGCCTTCCTGGAGGTGGCGGCCGACGCGCTGGGCTCGCTGGCGGTGCTGATCTCGGCCGTGGTGATCCTGACCACCGGCTGGCAGGCGGCCGACCCGATCGCCTCACTGGTGATCGGCCTGATGATCGTGCCGAGGACGGTGAAGCTGCTGCGCGAGACCCTGGACGTCCTGCTGGAGGCGGCGCCGCGGGACGTCGACATGGCGGAGGTGCGGTCGCACATCCTGGCACTGGACGGCGTGGAGGACGTCCACGACCTGCACGCCTGGACGATCACCTCGGGGATGCCGGTGCTGTCGGCGCACGTGGTGGTCCGCTCGGACGTGCTGAGCGCCATCGGCCACGAGAAGATGCTGCACGAGCTGCAGGGCTGCCTGGGCCACCACTTCGACGTGGAGCACTGCACCTTCCAGCTGGAGCCGGGCGGGCACGCGGAGCACGAGGCCCGGCTCTGCCACTGACCCCGCCGGGCCCGGGGGCCTGGAACGCGGCGCTCCGCACTCCCCCGGCGGGCTGGTGTTCGAGACCCCCGGACGGTTCCCTCTCGCACCCGTAGGGCACGATCAAGTACCGGGTCCCTCTTCCGGCGTGCCCGTGCCGGGAAGTGCCGGGAGTGTCGGATTCGTACGGCAGACTTGGTGCGAGGACCGAGGCGAAGGATGGGTATGCCGATCACACCTGCCACCGCGACGCACAGCACGTCGGAAGGGACCGCAGACGCGATTTTCCTTGAACTCGTCGACGAGAAGGGTGTGACCATCGGCACCGCGGAGAAGCTGGCCGCGCACCAGCCGCCCGGGCAGCTGCACCGGGCGTTCTCCGTCTTCCTCTTCGACGAACACGGCAGGCTGCTGCTCCAGCAGCGGGCCCTGGGCAAGTACCACTCCCCCGGCGTGTGGTCCAACACCTGCTGCGGCCACCCCTACCCCGGCGAGGCGCCCTTCGCGGCGGCGGCCCGGCGGACCTTCGAGGAGCTGGGGGTCTCCCCGTCGCTGCTCGCCGAGGCGGGCACGGTCCGCTACAACCACCCGGACCCGGCCTCCGGCCTGGTCGAGCAGGAGTTCAACCACCTGTTCGTCGGCATGGTGCAGGCGACGCTCGCGCCGGACCCGGAGGAGGTCGAGGCGACCGTCTTCGTGACGGCCGCCGAGCTGGCCGAGCGGCACGCGAAGGACCCCTTCTCGTCCTGGTTCATGACCGTGCTGGACGCGGCCCGCCCGGCGATCAGGGAGCTGACGGGCCCGTCCGCGGGCTGGTGAACCGGCCGCTCAGGGCAGCGTCGCGGGCTTGAGCGGCAGGGCGGCCCAGATCACCTTGCCGCCACTCGACGTGTGCTCCACGTCCACGACCCCGCCCGCCTCCCGGGCCACCTCCCGCACCAGCAGCAGCCCCCGGCCGCCGGTCCGGCCGTGGTCGGCCTCCAGGGCGGTCGGGCGGTAGGGATGGCTGTCCTCCACCGACACCCGCACCCACTCGGCGCCGACGGCGACCTCCACGGCGAGCACCGGCGACAGCAGCGCCGCGTGCTTGACCGCGTTGGTGACCAGTTCGGAGACGATCAGCAACAGCCCGTACACCAGGTCCTCCGAGACCGGGACGCCCTGGCGCTGGAGCAGGTCCCGTACGGCGCGGCGCGCCTGCGGGACCGAGGCGTCCACGGCGGGGGCGGTGAACCGCCAGACTCCTTCGTACGGCAGCGGACCCGGCGGCGGAGCGCCGCCTCCCTCTGGACGCGGGTCGTGCCCGCGCCCGTGGTTCTCCATCGTCCGGTCGCCACCCTCGCGCTCGATTGTCACCACACGTCGAGTGTTGGCAACGACCCGCTCCGCTCCGGAGGACTGAACACAAGTCAGCAAATATCGAGCGGATCTGACCGTTGGCGTATGACAAGGTCAGTTGTGGAACGACTCTTGCCCTCCTCGATACCGATTTCGCGAACTATTCGGGTTGTACGGGTATGAGAACTTTCCGAGGGATACGACGGCGGCCGCCCGGGGCAGGGCGGACCCGCGCCTATAGCATCCCGCCCATGGAGCCCCGCCTCACCCACCAGGTCGAAGAAGCCGTTGCCACCGTAGTCATCGGCAACCCGGCCAAACGCAACGCGATGACCGCGGAGATGTGGCGCACCCTCCCGCCGCTCCTCGACCGCCTCGCGGCCGACCCCGCCGTGCGGGCCCTGGTGCTCACCGGCGAGGGCGGCACCTTCTGCGCCGGCGCCGACATCTCCACCCTCCGGGGCTCCCCCGCCGAGGCGCAGTCCCTCGCCGTCGCCGCCGAGGAGGCCCTCGCCGCGTTCCCCAAGCCGACCCTCGCCGCGGTGCGCGGCCACTGCGTCGGCGGCGGCTCGCAGCTCGCCGCCGCCTGCGACCTGCGGTTCGCCGAGGAGGGCGCGTTGTTCGGGGTGACACCGGCCAAGCTCGGCATCGTCTACCCGGCCGCCTCCACCCGCCGCCTGGTGTCCCTCGTCGGCCCGGCCGCCACCAAGTACCTGCTCTTCTCCGGCGAGCTGATCGACGCGGAGCGGGCGCTGCGCACCGGTCTGGTCGACGAGGTGCTGCCCTCGGGCGAGCTGGACAAGCGGGTGGCCGGGTTCACCCGGATCCTGGCCGCCCGCTCGCAGCTGACGCAGGCCGCCGCGAAGGAGTTCGCGAACGGCCGTACGGACCGGGACGCGCACTGGGCCGAGCAGGCAGGCGGCAGCGGCGACACCGCCGAGGGGGTCGCCGCCTTCCTGGAGCGCCGTCAGCCGCGGTTCACGTGGGCAGTTCCGCCCCGAGGATGAACCGGCTCATCGAGCGGAGCAGGGCGACGACCTCGGCGGGCGCCTTCTGCGGGGAGCCCGCGTCGTAGGGCGGCTGCGGGTCGTACTCGATGCCGAGCTGCACCGCCTGGGCGACCGCGTCCCCGGAGATCCGGCCGATCAGGGTGAGGCCCATGTCGATGCCGGCGGAGACACCGGCCGCGGAGACGTACTTGCCGTCGAGGACGACCCGCTCCCCCGTCGGTTCGACGCCGAACCCGCGCAGTTCGTCGAGGGCGAGCCAGTGCGAGGTGGCGCGCCGTCCTCCGAGGAGGCCGGCGGCGGCGAGCAGCAGGGAGCCGGTGCACCACCAGGTGCCGGGCGACGGTGAGCGCGACGTCCCGGCCCAGGTCCTCCTCGACGAGCGCGAGCGCGAGGTCGATGCCGGACGTGACCCCCGCCGAGGTGGCGACGTGACCGTCCCGGACGTAGATCGGGTCGGGGTCGACCTCGACGGCGGGGTGATCCCGCGCCAGCTTGTCGCAGTACGCCCAGTGGGTGGTCGCCCGGTGCCCGTCCAGGAGCCCGGCGGCGGCGAGCAGGACGGCTCCGGTGCAGACCGAGACCAGCCGTGCGGCGCGCGGCCCGTGCGCCCGCAGCCACGCCACCAGTTCCGGGTCGGGCCACCGGGTGCCCTGCCCGCCGGGGACGAGCAGGGTGTGCGGGCCGGACGCGTCGGCCAGGGTCTGGTCCGGTACGACCGTCAGCCCGCTGGAGGTGCGCACGGGAGCGCCGTCCAGGGAGGCGGTACGGATCCGGTAGCTGCCCGGGGTGTGGGTGTCGGCACCCGTGAAGACCTCCACCGGGCCGGTGACGTCGAGGCTCTGGACGCCGTCGAAGAGGACGACGAGAACGGTTCGCTGCGCCATGTCATCGATTGTTGGCCGGTCCGCCGATGGCCGCAATGACGAGCAGCCCACCTTTCCTGCCATCCCGGACGGCGTACGGCGCCGGCCTCGGTCCGGACACTGGAAGTCCGTACCAACCAGTCAGTAGCGTGCCGCCATGACAACCGCCGTCCTGGAGCCGCGCGCCGGCCGCCGCTGCCACACCCTGCTCAACTCCCTGCACGCGAGCCACTTCTTCAGCCCCGAGCTGGCCGAGGAACTGGCCGCGCTCGGGGTCACCCATCCGCGGGCCGTCAACTTCGCGGTGCGGGCGGCCGCGTTGGGGCCGGTCGGGGCCGGCACGGTGACGGCGACGTTCTACAACTACAAGTACGAGCTGGTGGCCCGGCATGTGCCGGCCGTCTGGGAGACCGCGTCCCCGAAGGACGTCCTCGCCGCACGCGTGCGTGCCGTCGACGCGTCGATGCGGCGGCTGCTCGGTGCGGACGCGGTGGCCTCCGACCGGATGGCCGAGGCCGCGCGGCTCGCGCTGCGCGCCACCGAGGCCTGCTCGCGCTCCGGCCGCCCGCTGTACGCCGCCCACGCCGACCTGCCGGTGCCTCAGGAACCCCACCTCGCCTACTGGCACGCGAGCACGCTGCTGCGCGAGCACCGCGGCGACGGTCACCTCGCGGTGCTGCTGGCGGCCGGTCTCGACGGCCTTGAGGCGGTGGTGACGCACACGGCGACCGGCAAGGGCATGGCCCCGAAGTGGGTGTTCGCCACGCGCGGCTGGAGCCAGGACGACTGGGACGCGACGGCGGACCGGCTGCGCGACCGCGGCCTGCTGGACGCGGCGGGCGAGCTGACCGAGGCGGGGGTGGCCCTGCGGGCGGACATCGAAACGGAGACGGACCGCCTGGACCGGGCACCCTACGAGCACCTGGGACCCGACGGAGTGGCCCGGCTGACAGAACTGGCGGCGGACTTCGCAAGGACGGCGGTGGCCGCGGGAGCGTTCCCTGCGGACCTTATCGGCAAGGGGTGACGCGGCCGGGGGGGTGCGGCCCCGGGGGGCGGCCGGTGAGCGCGGCCGGTGAGCGCGGCCGGTGAGCGCGGCCGGTTCGGCACCGCCGGACAGCGCCGTCGGGGCTGAGCGCCGATGCGGCGGAATGTGGGAGGCGGGCGGATCGCCGGAAGCGGGCGCGTTCCCGGGAGCGGACGGGTTCCCGGGAGCGCACGCGTTCCCGGGAGCGCACGCGTTCCCGGGAGCGGACAGGTTCCCCGGAGCGGACGGGTTCCCGGGGGCGGACAGGTTCCCCGGAGCGGGCAGGTTGCCGGGAGTGGGTTCTCGGTGTGGGGGCGATTCGTTTGTCTGGCTTCGTTCAGGCGTGCGAGCGAATCGCCGGGTGTGCGGTGGATTCGAGGTGTGTCCGTGTCGCGGAACGGCGCCCTGGGGCCCGGTTGTCGGTGTCACCTGCCACAATTGCGGCGCAACCTCAGTGGAGAAGGCGGTACGGGATCGTGACGACACCCGGGTCCCTGGTTCCAGGGTCCATCGAAGGCAGGATCGCCGAGGAGCTCGGCGTACGGGAGCGGCAGGTCAAGGCTGCCGTGGAGCTGCTCGACGGCGGTTCGACGGTGCCCTTCATCGCCCGCTACCGCAAGGAAGCGACCGAGATGCTCGACGACGCGCAGCTGCGCACGCTCGAGGAGCGGCTGCGCTACCTGCGGGAGCTGGAGGAGCGGCGGACGGCGATCCTGGAGTCGGTTCGGGAGCAGGGCAAGCTCACCGCCGAGCTGGAGGCGCAGATCCGGGGCGCCGAGACCAAGGCGCGGCTGGAGGACATCTACCTGCCGTACAAGCCGAAGCGGCGGACCAAGGCGCAGATCGCGCGGGAGGCCGGTCTCGAACCGCTGGCCGAGGGGCTGCTCGGGGACCCGGGCGTGGAGCCGCTGGCGGCCGCGGCCGCGTTCGTCGACGCGGACAAGGGTGTCGCCGATCCGCAGGCCGCCCTGGACGGTGCCCGCGCGATCCTCACCGAGCGTTTCTCGGAGGACGCCGACCTGATCGGTGAGCTGCGCGAGCGCATGTGGGTGCGCGGCCGGCTCGCCGCGAAGGTGCGGGACGGCAAGGAGGAGGCGGGCGCGAAGTTCGCCGACTACTTCGAGTTCGCCGAGCCCTTCACCGACCTGCCCTCGCACCGCATCCTGGCGATGCTGCGCGGCGAGAAGGAGGAGGTCCTCGACCTCGTCCTGGAGCCGGAGGAGCCCACCGAGGGCCCGTCCTCGTTCGAGGGGATCGTCGGCCACCGGTTCGGGATCGCCGACCGGGGCCGGCCGGCCGACAAGTGGCTGACCGACACGGTCCGCTGGGCCTGGCGCACCCGCCTCCTCGTCCACCTCGGCATCGACCTGCGGCTGCGGCTGCGCACCGCCGCCGAGGACGAGGCGGTCAACGTGTTCGCGGCGAACCTGCGCGACCTGCTGCTCGCCGCCCCGGCCGGCACCCGCGCGACACTGGGCCTGGACCCCGGTTTCCGGACCGGCGTGAAGGTCGCCGTCGTCGACGCCACCGGCAAGGTCGTCGCCACCGACGTCATCTACCCGCACGTGCCGGCCAACAAGTGGGACGAGGCGATCGCCAAGCTGGCCCGGCTGGCCAAGGAGCACGCGGTCGACCTGGTCGCGATCGGCAACGGCACGGCGTCCCGCGAGACCGACAAGCTCGCCGGTGAACTGATCACCAAGCACCCGGAGCTGAAGCTCACCAAGGTCATGGTGTCGGAGGCGGGCGCGTCCGTGTACTCGGCGTCCGCGTTCGCCTCCCAGGAGCTGCCCGACATGGACGTGTCGCTGCGCGGCGCCGTCTCCATCGCCCGCCGGCTCCAGGACCCCCTGGCCGAGCTGGTGAAGATCGACCCCAAGTCGATCGGCGTCGGCCAGTACCAGCACGACCTGTCCGAGGTGAAGCTGTCCCGTTCGCTGGACGCGGTGGTCGAGGACTGTGTGAACGGCGTGGGCGTGGACGTCAACACGGCGTCGGCCCCGCTCCTCGCCCGGGTCTCCGGCATCACCTCCGGACTCGCCGAGAACATCGTCGCCCACCGCGACGCCAACGGCCCGTTCACCGCCCGTGGCCAGCTGAAGAACGTGGCCCGGCTCGGCCCGAAGGCCTACGAGCAGTGCGCGGGCTTCCTGCGCATCCGCGGCGGCGACGACCCGCTGGACGCGTCGAGCGTCCACCCGGAGGCGTACCCCGTCGTCCGGCGGATGGTGAAGACGTCGGGCCAGGAGGTGGCCGCGCTCATCGGCAACACGGGGGCGCTGCGCTCGTTGCGGCCGTCGGACTTCGTGGACGAGACGTTCGGTCTGCCGACCGTCACCGACATCCTCAAGGAGCTGGAGAAGCCGGGGCGCGACCCGCGTCCGGCGTTCAAGACGGCCACCTTCAAGGAGGGCGTCGAGAAGATCTCCGACCTGTCCTCCGGGATGGTCCTGGAGGGCGTCGTGACGAACGTGGCGGCCTTCGGCGCGTTCATCGACGTCGGTGTCCACCAGGACGGTCTGGCGCATGTCTCCGCGCTGTCCAAGACGTTCGTCAAGGACCCGCGGGACGTGGTGAAGCCGGGTGACATCGTCAAGGTGAAGGTCCTCGACGTGGACATCCCGCGCAAGCGGATCTCGCTGACGCTGCGGCTGGACGACGAGGCGGCGCCGGCCTCCGGCGGTGAGCGCCGCCCGCAACAGCAGCGGGGCGGCGGCGGGCGTCCGCCGCAGCAGCGGCAACAGCAGCAGCGGCAGGGAGGCGGCGGCCGTCAGGCGGCGGCGCCCGCGCCCGCGAACAGTGCGATGGCCGATGCGCTGCGCCGGGCCGGGTTGCTGGGCGGGAAGGACGGCAAGCGCTGACGAGGCCTTCCGGGGTGGGGAACCGCGGGTCCGTCGTGGCTGGCCGCGCGGTTCCTCCCCCGGCGGCCGTCGGCCGGGGGTGCCCCCGGCCGATCTGGACCCACTCGGACGGAACGATCGCCGCCCTGCCCCTCGACGCCGTCGGGCAACTGCCCGTCGACCCGCCCAAGGACATCACCCTCCACCGGGTCCTCACCCACCTGGCCGCCGAGAGCCGGCGGCACGCCGGTCACGCCGACATCGTGCGCGAGCTCGTCGCCGGGGCAGCGGGGCAGCAGGCGGCCGAGGAGGCCGGGCGGGGCGGCCGGTGAACCCGAGGCGAAAGGGGCATGTCAAAACGCTGACGTACCTGTGTGTGCCCCGTGATCGTGCATAGCGTTCACCTCATGCGCACACGGGGTGGGAGGCAGTTGCTGTTGGCCGGGCTGCTGATGGCCGCAACGGCGGCCTGTGATTCGGGAGTTCACTATTCCGTTCCCGATACGCAGACCAGTCACGAGACGTCGGCGCGACCTGACGCGGCCACGACCCCGGCCACTCCGGCCCGGCACCCCGCCAGGGCGACCGGAGCAGCCCAGACCCCGGCTTCCAGCCGGACAGCCGCTCCCTCGGACACCCGGTCCCGCACCACCACGGCACCCAGTGCCCCCACCTGCACGACGCAGGACCTCGCGGCCGCCGAGGGGCGGACCAGTCCCCAGGTGGGTGGCCCCCTCCCGGGGTTCGCCGCGGAGATCGTGCTGCGCAATCGCTCCCGCTCGACGTGCCTGCTGAGTGGCTGGCCCGGTCTCACCTTCTTCGGTGACGCCACCCTCTACATCTGCACGACAGCCGACCCCCCGGGCTGCAAGAGCGGGCCGGTGAGCACCTCCGGTACCCGCCCGTTCAAGGTCAGCCGGTCCGCAGCGACCGTCCCGCCTGCCGTCCTGCTCACCCCGGGACAGACCACGTCGTTCGTGCTGCACGCGGACGACCAGTGCCCGGGGCCGGGCGCCCCCTACGGCGTGGACATCCGCCTGCCCGGCAGCTCCCGGGCGCTGACCCTGGTGCCCGGTCCGCTCCTCTCCCCGTGCAACGAAAAGCTGGTCGTCACCGCTTTCGGCGCTGCCGCCTGACCCGAACCGCGACCCGGCACCGGACCTTGCCCGTCAGACGTACCCGCGACGCTGTACGAAGCCGAGCGCGGCCGCGCCCAGCGGCACGTTCAGCCAGAACGTGAGCAGCCGGTAGACCAGGACCGCCGAGGTGGCCGGGCCCGCCGGTACGCCGAGGGCGGTCAGGCCCGCGATGAGGCCCGCTTCGAGGGCGCCGAGTCCGCCGGGGACCGGGGCCGCGTTGGCGAGCAGGCGGGCCGCCATGAACGCGGCGCCGAGCTGGACGAAGGGGAGGTCGCCGCCGAGCGCGTGCAGGCTGAGGGCGAGTCCGACGATCTGGACGAGGGGCAGACCGAGCATGCCGACGACGCCCAGGGTCAGCTTGGCGGGGTCGGCGGCGACCCCGGTGAGCGTCGTCCCGGCCGCGCGCAGGAACGGCCACACCTTCGCGCGCAGGAAGCGGCGGCCGGGCGGGGTCAGGCCGAGCAGGCCTCCGGCAGCCAGTACGAGGACGATCGCGGGCAGGGTGTACCTGCCGACGGGCAGGTCGAGGTGCACGCCGCCGTGGTGCTGTCCGGCCGCGGCGAAGAAGACGGTGGCGACCACCACGTTGGAGACCGCGCCGGCCAGGCTCTGCAGTCCGACGGAGGCCGTCGCCGCGCCGGTCTCGACCCCCGTCCTCTGCAGGTAGCGGAGGTTCAGCGCCATGCCGCCGACGTTGCCCGGGGTGATCCGGTTCAGGAAGGAGCTGGCGAACTGCACCTGGTAGGTGGCCCGGAAGGGCAGCCGCCCGGGAATGGTGCCCAGCTGCAGACAGGTCGAGAAGCCCTGCGAGACGAAGGTGACGGGGACGACCGCGAGCAGCCACCACCAGTCGGCGTCGCGCAGCGCGCGGAGTGCGGCCGGGGCGTTGGCGAGCTGCGGCAGCACGAGGTGGAGGATCAGGAAGGCACCGGCAAGTCCCAGGACGCTCTTCCAGGTGAACCGGGCGAGCGGGGCGGGCTTGGCGGCCGGTGCGTCGCAGGCCGTGCGTACTTCGGCGGCAAGGTCGTGCATCAGGTTCGGCCGGCCGCCGGGGCGCAGGGTGCGGTGCCCGGTACCGGCTGTGGCCTCCCGGGCACGGGCCTGGTCGTAGCGGGCCACCGCGCGGCGGGCCGGGCCCAGGAGGGCGAGCGGTTGCAGGTACGGCAGGGCGGTCGCGAGCCGTTCGGGGCCGAGGCCGGCCAGGGCGCAGGCGGTGGCGCGGGCCGGTCCGACGCGTACGGCGGTGGTGGCGAGCAGTTCCGCGAGGTCGCTGCCGAGCGTCTCCGGCGGCGCGTTGAGCTGGGCCCGCGCGAACGCCGTGAGCCGGGTGCCGCCGTCCGGTGTGACCAGGATGTGCTCGGGGCGCAGGGCCCGGTGGGCGAGGCGGTGTTCGTGGATGTGGGCCACGGCCGCCCACGCCGCGCCGAGCAGGGGGTCGGTCAGTTCCTCGTCGGGGAGCACGGACAGCGGGCGGGCGCCGTGCCCGACCGTCACCAGGACCGCACCGCCCCCGGTCACCGGGTAGGCGATGACGGGGTCGGCGACCCGTGCGCCGGTGCGGGCGGCGAAGACCAGCATGAGCAGTTCGTGTTCGGCGGCGCCGAGCGGTGTCTGCTCGCCGGGGTCGGACGGGTGGCGCAGCAGGACGCGCCGGGCGAGCCGGTGGAACAGGTCGCGCCCCCGGTCCTCGGCGCCGAGGGCGCGTACCGTCAACTGCGCGCCTTCGGTGGTCTCGGCGTCGTAGAGGACGCCCTCGCCGGGGAGTTGGCGGTCGGCCGGCAGTTCGCGGAGGGTGGCGAGGGGGATCCCGCAGGCGACGAGGGCGTCGGCGACGGCCTGGGCCGGCGGCCGGTCGGGCGGGCCGCCCGCCATGAGGAGGACGGCCGATCCCGCGGCGCCGCCGACGACGAGGGCGCCGAACGCGTCCAGCGGGACGAGCGAGGCGGCCAGCGCGCCGAGCACCGCGCAGCCGGCGGTCAGGGCCCACAGCGCCCGCCGCCACGGCCGGGCCAGCCAGGGGCCCGCGGCGACGACCGAGGACGCGCAGGCCGCCAGGTACACCGCCGAAGGCCAGCCCGCGTGCACCAGTCCACCACGGCCGACGAGGACCTCCGGCCACAGCTCGGGTCTGCTCTCGGCCAGCGCGAGACGGGTGAGGGTCCAGCCGACGGCCGCGCCCAGGGCCGCGGCGGGCAGCACCCTCGACACCGCGTCGAACCGGCGCCGTACGACGAGGACGACCAGGGCGGCCAGCGGGGCGAGCATGGCGACCGCCTGCACCGTGCCGACGAGCGCGTCGCGCAGGGCGGGTGGCAGTGCGGTGGCCGCGGTGAGCAGGCCCTGCTGCGCCCTGCGGGCGAAGTCCCGGGTGGCGACCGCCACCAGCACCGTGAGCGCGAGGGCGGCCAGCGAGACCAGCAGCCGCAGCAGGTCGGCCGCGCGCCGCACGTCCCGGGGCGGCGGGGCGTCGACGGTGGGCGCCGCCCCGCCCGCTCCGGCGTCGCCCACCAGGTCGGAGGAGAGCAGCATGCTGTGCCGGTCGGTCATGCCCCGCCTCCGGCGAGGCGGCCAGGACAGCCCATGCGCATGCTCCTTGGGGCACAGGTCCGGCTCGCCCGGACGTCGGCCCATGGTTCCATGCGGCAGGAGTTCCGCGCCTGCGTCGAATGACTGTCAGGCAGACGCAGTCGGCCGGCTGTCGGCCGGCCGATCATGTCTCCTTCGGCGGCTGTGCGGTGCCGTTCATCCGGGCGCGGTTCTCGGCGAGCAGTTCCTGGACGCGCTTCTCCACTTCCACGGGGTCGATGCCGAGGGCCCGGCCCATGTGGATGGACCACACCTCCGAGCGCACGTTGGTCTCGAAGTCCAGGTCGGCGCGGACGTTCTCGCGGGCGGCCTGGCGGTTCTGGCTCACCATCACGAAGGTGGACAGGAAGATCGCCTCCAGGCTGACGATCATGGTGAGCAGCCCGAAGGGGAACGGGTCCCAGATCGCGCCCTTGCCGAACACGCCCTCGTTGCAGACGATCCAGACCGCGAACCACAGGGCGTGGAAGTAGACGAAGGTCATGGTGCCGGCGAAGGCGGTGATCGCGTCGGCGATGCGGTCCTGGGTGCCGCGCAGTTGGGCGAGGACGTCCTGTTCGTTCGCGATCCGCGGGGCCGACCGCTTCGGCGATGTGCTCATGGCCAGTCTCCTGCCGGGTGTAGGGGCCGGGTCGGGTTGTCGGCCGGCTGCGGGTGCGTTGTGGTTGCTCGCGCAGTTGCCCGCGCCCCGTGCGGGGCGCTCCGGTCACGGGGCGCTGTCGGGCGGGGTCAGCGTTCCGTCACCTTGCCCGCCGCGACCTCCAGGCGGCGGGTGACGCGGACCGCGTCCAGCATGCGGCGGTCGTGGGTGACCAGGAGGAGGGTGCCCTCGTAGGTGTCGAGCGCCGACTCCAGCTGCTCGATGGCGGGCAGGTCCAGGTGGTTCGTCGGCTCGTCCAGGACGAGGAGGTTGACGCCGCGGCCCTGGAGCAGGGCCAGGGCCGCGCGGGTGCGCTCCCCCGGTGACAACGTGGCCGCGGAGCGCAGCACGTGGTCCTGTCCGAGGCCGAACTTGGCCAGCAGGGTGCGGACTTCCACCGGCTCGGTGTCCGGGACCGCCGCGCAGAACGCGTCCAGCAGGGACTCGGTGCCGTGGAAGAGCTTGCGGGCCTGGTCGACCTCGCCGACCACCACACCCGGGCCGAGGGCGGCGTGCCCGGCGTCCAGCTCCACCCGGCCCAGCAGCGCGGCGAGCAGCGTCGACTTGCCGGCGCCGTTCGCGCCGGTCACCGCGACCCGGTCCGCCCAGTCGATCTGCAGGGAGACCGGTCCGAAGGCGAAGTCGCCGCGCCGTACCTCCGCGTCCCGCAGGGTGGCGACGACGGCGCCGGAGCGCGGGGCCGCGGCGATCTCCATGCGGAGTTCCCACTCCTTGCGGGGCTCCTCGACGACGTCCAGGCGTTCGATCATGCGCTGGGTCTGGCGGGCCTTGGCGGCCTGCTTCTCGCTGGCCTCGCTGCGGAACTTGCGGCCGATCTTGTCGTTGTCGTTGGACGCCTTGCGCCGGGCGTTCTTGACGCCCTTGTCCATCCAGCCGCGCTGCATCTGGGCCCGGTCCTGGAGGGCGGACTTCTTGTCGGCGTACTCGTCGTAGTCCTCGCGGGCGTGCCGACGGGCCGTCTCGCGCTCCTCCAGGTAGGCGTCGTAGCCGCCGCCGTAGAGGTGGATCTGCTGCTGGGCCAGGTCGAGTTCGAGGACCTTGGTGACCGTGCGGGTGAGGAACTCGCGGTCGTGGCTGACGACGACCGTGCCGGCGCGCAGGCCGGTCACGAACCGTTCGAGGCGCTCCAGGCCGTCCAGGTCGAGGTCGTTGGTGGGCTCGTCGAGGAGGAAGACGTCGTAGCGGGAGAGGAGCAGGGAGGCGAGGCCGGCGCGGGCGGCCTGGCCGCCGGAGAGGGCGGTCATCGGCTGGTCGAGGTCGACGGCCAGGCCGAGGGAGTCGGCGACCTCCTCGGCGCGCTCCTCCAGGTCGGCACCGCCGAGGTCGAGCCAGCGCTCCAGGCTGACCGCGTAGGCGTCGTCGGCGCCCGGTGCGCCGTCGACCAGGGCCTGGGTCGCCTCGTCCATCACGCGCTGTGCCTCGGCGACCCCGGTGCGCCGGGCGAGGAAGGCGCGGACGGTCTCGCCGGGCCGCCGCTCCGGCTCCTGGGGCAGGTGGCCGACGGTCGCGGTCGGCGGGGAGAGCCGCAGTTCGCCCTGTTCGGGGGCGGTGAGCCCGGCGAGCAGCCGGAGCAGGGTGGACTTGCCCGCGCCGTTGGCACCGACCAGACCGATCACGTCTCCGGGCGCGACGACGAGGTCGAGCCCGGAGAAGAGCGAGCGGTCGCCGTGCCCGGCGGCGAGGTTCTTGGCGACGAGGGTGGCAGTCATCAGGACGCCGATCCTAATGGGCCGGGCAGCCCGTCCTCAGCCCCGTTCTCCCCCGGTCAGCGCTCCAGGGCCGCCACCAGCACGCTTCCGGAGGTGCGGGCCACGACGAAGGAGCCGCCCCTGGCCGTCCTGCCGTCCAGCGGGATGCGGTGGCGGCCGGGCTCCAGGACGCCGTCGAAGAGTTCGTGGGCGCGGGGGCGGGAGAGCCGGTCGAGGCGGTACGACGTGAGCCGCACCCGGCAGGGCGAGGTGACCTCGACGCCGGCGGTGCCGTCGGCGGCGGCCAGGGCGGCCAGCCGGCGTTGCGGGAGCGGGCTGCGGTCGAGGGCGTGTTCGATCTGGGCGACGAGGAGCGGGACGATCGGGGCGAGTCCGTCGACGTAGGACACCGCCACGCCGGCCCGCTCGAAGGCCTGGCGTACGGCGGACCGCTCGGCCTCGCCGGCCGCGGGGCCGAAGACGACGGCCGCGTAGCCGCGGAGTTCCTCGGCGGGGACGCCGTCGGCGTCGCGGGTGATGTCGGCGCCGATGCCGATGGCGCGCAGGGCCGCGGCCAGCTTGGCGAGGAGGGCGACGCGCGCGCCGATCAGCAGCACCCGGCGGCCGGGCGGCGGGCCGGAGTCGGCCAGGAGTGCACCGAGTGCCTCCCGGTACCCGGGGCCGTGGAAGCGGAACGGGCCGATGCCGTGGTAGCCGTTGAGCTCCAGGTCGGCGTGTTCGGCGGTCTGCCAGGCGAAGTCCCGCCAGATGTAGTCGTCGCCGTCGTGCTCGATGACGGCGGTGACCGCCCCGCAGGCCAGGTCCTGGCACTCGGGGCAGCCGTAGACGACGTACCGGCCGTCGGGCAGCGGGGCCTCGGACTCCAGTAGGAGGCTGCGGACCTGGGCGGTGAAGATCGCGGGCGGGACGTCGGAGGCGAGCGGGGAGACGGCGTCCAGGTCGGAGAGCTGGAACAGCAGCGGGTGACCGTCGACGACGAAGTCCACGAAGTCCCGGTGGAGCTGGTAGCCGCCGTCGGCGCGGACACCGCCGGCGCGCATCGCCGGGGCCAGGCCGAAGGTCGCGTATGCGGCAGACATGCTGTGAGTATCCCCAGAGCGGGACGATCTGAGCGCGGCATGACATATTCCGCTAACGTCGCGGTGTGCAGCCTGAGCTGAGTGACGAGGTGATCGTGGTCGGCGGCGGGGTCGTCGGACTGACCACGGCGGTGGTGCTGGCCGAGGGCGGGCGGCGGGTGCGGGTGTGGGCCCGGGAGACCGGCGGGCGTACGACCTCGGCGGTCGCCGGCGCGCTGTGGTGGCCGTACCGCATCGAGCCGGAGGCGCTGGTCGGGGAATGGTCGCTCGCCTCACTTGTCGTGTACGAGGCGCTGGCGGCGCAGCCGGAGGAGACGGGCGTACGCCTGGTCGAGGGCGTACACGGCGGCCTGCGCCTGGACGGGCTCGGTGCGTGGGCGGCCGAGGTGCCGGGGCTGGCGCAGACCGGTGAAGGTCTCGCGGCCCGGCTGCCGTTGATCGACATGCCGGTCCATCTGGAGTGGCTGCGGAAGCGGTTGGAGCAGGCGGGTGGGACGGTCGAGGAGCGGGTGGTGGCGACGCTGGACGAGGTGCCCGCGCCGGTCGTGGTCAACTGCACGGGACTCGGGGCCCGTTCGCTCGTACCCGATCCGGCGGTGCGTCCGGTGCGCGGGCAGCTGGTCGTGGTGGAGAACCCCGGGATCACCACCTGGTACACGTCCGACGAGGTGGCGGGGGGCGCGTCCGCCTACTTCTTCCCGCAGCCCGGCGGGCTGCTGCTCGGGGGGACGGCGGAGGAGGACGCCTGGTCGCTGGAGCCGGATCCGGAGGTCGCTGCCGGGATCGTGGCGCGCTGCGCCGAGGTCCGGCCGGAGATCGCCGGGGCGCGGGTGCTGGCGCACCGGGTGGGGCTGCGGCCATACCGGTCGGCGGTCCGCCTGGAGCACGAACTCCGGCCGGACGGCGGAGTACTGGTGCACAACTACGGGCACGGCGGGGCCGGCGTCACGGTCGCCTGGGGCTGTGCGCGGGAGGCGGCCGGGCTGGTGGACACCGGCCCGGCCGCCTGAGCGGTCAGCTCGCGGGGACGCGCTGGACGGTGCGCGGGGCGCGGACCCCGTGCAGGGCGTTCTTCTCGGGCGCGGTCCAGCGGGTGGCGGTCGCGCGGGTGAGCGCGTCCGGGCCGCCGACCAGCGGGACCCTGGCCGTCGTACGGGACAGGTCCACGGTGAGCGTCGGGGTGCTGGACGGCGGGTCGATGAGGTCCTTGTCCGTGCCCGCGACGATCAGTGCCAGGCGGTGGCCCTTGGGTACGACGTGGTCGGTGGCCGCCAGGTCGAGCGTGATGGTGTAGGCCTTGCCGGGGGTGAGCGGGACGCCCTTGCCGGGGTCGGCGTAGGTGCCGAGGTCGGCCCAGCCGCGGCTGAAGACGGTGTAGTCGACGGCCTTGGTCTTGGCCGCCGTCTTCAGGAAGCAGGCGCTGTCACCGGCGGTGCTCTCGCCCCAGCAGGTGCGGTCGGTGAGGGTGGTGATGCCCTCGGCGCCGTCGGCGTAGTCCCGGATGGTGTCCGGGCCGAGGTCGACCAGGACGGCGGTCAGGTGGACCGTCGAGGTGGTCGGGGTGGCGGTGACGGTCACCTTCGACGAGCCGGACAGCCGCAGGTCCCGCGTGAGCGGCGCGGTGAGGAAGCCGGCCTTGTCCGGGGTCGGGGTGGCGAGCTGGGCGGCCCAGTCGGTCTCGCTCTGCTGCGGGTCGTCGGTGAACGTCTCGGTGCCGGAGCCCTGGTGCAGGCCGAGGGTGCCGACACCGGCCTGGGTGCCGGCGGCGGGGCGCAGGGTGGTGGTCTGCGTGCCGCGCGGCGGCCACACCGACGAGGTCACCCACTGGTCGGGGTGGCGCTCGATGTCGGCCATCGGCCGGCGG
Organism: Streptomyces sp. NPDC090499; assembly: GCF_044769305.1. Classification (NCBI taxonomy): domain Bacteria; kingdom Bacillati; phylum Actinomycetota; class Actinomycetes; order Kitasatosporales; family Streptomycetaceae; genus Streptomyces; species Streptomyces sp. NPDC090499. The sequence continues at coordinate 79,727 of NZ_JBIVXP010000021.1, read as the reverse complement.
TCGATGCCGTTGTCGTAGCCGAGGAGTTCGTGGTCGAACCAGCGGTGCAGGGTGTCCACCCAGGCGCCGCGCCGGTAGTCGAAGGGGTCGACGTGCCCGGTCTGGGAGAGCCAGATCTTGCGCTCGACGCCGTTCTTGGCGAGGGCGTCCCACCACTGGCCGAAGTGCTTGGTGCGGACGTTGAGGTCCTGCATGCCGTGCACGAGGAAGACGCTGGCCCTCACCTTGGACGCGTCCTTGACGTAGTCGCGCTCGGTCCACAGGCCGGTCCAGTCGCCGCTGCGCGGGGCGCCGTCGACGAGCTGCTGCTGGACGGCACCGCACTTGGCGTAGGCGTCGTCGCTCTCGACGGCGCCGGCCAGCCAGTCGGGGCCCGAGTCGTAGAGCGGGGCACCCTGGGCGAAGTAGTAGTCGTACCAGGACGAGATGGCGCTGATCGGGACGATCGTCTTCAGTCCCTTGACGCCGGTGGCGGCCACGCCGTTGGCGATGGTGCCGTCCCAGCTCTTGCCGATCATGCCGGTCTTCCCGTTGGTCCAGCTCGCCTTGACCGGGGTGGTGCCGGTCCGGCTGCGGTACGCCTTCGCCCGGCCGTTGAGCCAGTCGACGACGGCCTTCGCGGACTGGATGTCGGAGCGGCCGCCGACGTCGACGCAGCCGTCGGAGCGGTTGGTGCCGGCCAGGTCGACGCCGACGACGGCGTAGCCGCGGGGCACGAAGTAGTTGTCGTAGAAGAGCGGCATCTGGACGACGTTCCCGCCCGCGTCGTACGTCTTCAGCTGGCTCTCGTTGCCGCGGCCGCAGCAGGAGTAGTAGGGGCTGGCGTCCATGATGACCGGCACCTTGCGGCCCTGCGCGGCGGGTTCGGCGGGCCGGACGATGTCGGCGGCGACCCGGTCGGTCTTCCCGTCGCCGTCGGAGTCGAGGCCGGTGTCCACCCAGACCGCCTCGCGGATGGCGTTCGCGTACGAGTAGACCGGTTGGCTCTCGCGCGGGGCGCCGGAAGCCTGGGCCGCGGCCGGGGTGAGGAAGGCGGCGATCAGGGCGGCGACGGCCGCGACGGCGAGCGGTCTCCAGATCGTGAAGCGCGTGCGTTTCGGCATGCGGCGGACGCTACCCCCGTCAACTCCTGTGCAGAAGGGGGCATCTGGGGGGCCGTCAGGCCGGATTGCGGCCGAATGGCGATCGTGTGACAGCAGGTGCCATGGACAGGCCAGGTGGCACAGGGACTGAATAGGCTCCGAACAGTTTCGTGCTCCATCGACTTGGCGCGGCCCGCCCCGGTGTGGCGGACGCGTCTCGGCCCCCTACCGACCTGGAGTTCTCGTGCACCGCAGAATCCTCGCGCCGGGCGCCCTCGCGGCGGCCTCCCTGCTGCTGGCGATCCCGGCATCGGCCGCGAGCTACAGCCCCGGCGCACCGGGCATCGGCGACCCCTACTACCCGTACTACGGCAACGGCGGTTACGACGTCTCCCACTACGACCTCCGCCTGCAGTACCAGCCGGCCACCGACGAGCTGGCCGGTACGGCGACGATCCTGGCGCGCACCACGCAGGACCTGTCCAGCTTCGACCTGGACTTCCTGCTGGACGTCAGCGAGGTACGGGTGAACGGGGTGAAGGCGGACTTCGCCACGTCCGGTCAGCACGAACTGGTCGTCACCCCCAGGTCGCCGCTGGCCAAGGGCACGCAGGTCACCGTCGTCGTCCGCTACAGCGGGGTGCCGTCGACCAAGAGCGCGTACGGCTTCGACACGTGGCACCGCACCCCGGACGGGGCGGTCGCGGCGGACGAGCCCGAGGCTGCCTGGTGGTGGTACCCGAGCAACGACCACCCGTTGGACAAGGCGACCTACGACGTGTCGGTGGCCGTCCCCGACGGCACCCAGGTCATCTCCAACGGCCTGCTCCAGTCGACGAGTTCGCAGCGCGGCTGGACCCGGTACAACTGGCGGCAGAACAAGCCGCAGGCGACCTACCTGACCACCCTGGCGGTCGGGAAGTTCGACATCACGACGAGCACCTCCGAGGGCGGGGTGCCCGTCGTCAACGCCTACAGCAAGGACCTCGGCGACAACGACGGGGCGGCGCGGGCGAGCGTGGAGCGCACCGGGGAGCTGGTCGACTGGCTCTCCGGCTACTTCGGGCCGTATCCGTTCAGTTCGGCGGGCGGGTACGTGCCGAACACCACGACCGGGTACGCGCTGGAGACGCAGACCCGCGTGTACTACAGCCCGAAGCAGTTCGCGAACGGCTCCAACACGTCGGTGGTCGTGCACGAGCTGGCGCACCAGTGGTACGGCGACGACGTCTCCCTCAAGGGCTGGAAGGACATCTGGCTCAACGAGGGGTTCGCGCGCTACGCCCAGTGGCTGTGGTCGGAGCACGAGGGCGAGGGCACGACGCAGGAGCTCGCCGACTACGTGTACGCGTCGCATCCGGGCGACGACGCGTTCTGGACGGTGAAGCCGGGGGATCCCGGCCCCGACGACCAGTTCGACATCGCTGTCTACGACCGGGGGGCGCTGGCCGTGCAGGCGCTGCGGAACGCGGTCGGGGACGACGCGTTCTTCGCGATTCTGAAGGGGTGGCCGAAGGAGCACGCGTACGGGAACGCGTCCGTGGCCGACTTCGAGGAGTACGCGGAGAAGGTGTCGGGGAAGTCGCTGTCCGGGTTGTTCGATGCGTGGCTGTTCCAGCCCGCGAAGCCGGCGGCGCCCGCGTTGAGGGCCGTGGTGGCTCCGGTGCAGCCGAAGTCGTGGAAGCGGATCGAGGCTACGAACGACGTGCACTGAGGGGGTGCCGGGTGCGGTGAGTGGAGGGCTGCGGGTCCGTTGCGGCTGGTCGCGCAGTCCTCCCCCAGCCTTCGGCCGGGGGTACCCCCAGCGCCCCTAGAGGGGCGCCTCCGTGCCGTGGTCGTAGACGGTGACCGGGATTCCCCTGGCCACCAGGCGCTCCTGTATCAGCGGCTCGATTCGCGACCATTTACCCCCGGCCAAACCGCAACCGATCCGCGGCATGTGCACCGACGCGCCGAGTTCGGTCGCCTTGTCGGCGAGCTTGGCCAGCGCCGTGTCTATCGCCTCGTAGCGGACCGGTACGCCCTTGCTGCCGGTCCTCGTGCCCCGTTGGCCGATCATGTTGGCCACCCAGATGTACCGGTCTACGCGGACCAGTTGGAGCGCGCCCAGGCCGAAGTCGTTCGCGGCTCGGTCGCGGTGCCAGGCGCGGTACGCCTTCTCGGGCTCCGGCCAGCGGCGGGAGAGGGCCAGTACGAAGCCCTTTCCCCAGCCGCCCAGGTCGTTGCAGACATGCGCTATCACCTTGACGCCCTTGCCCGACGGTGAGGTGGCGTCGCCCCGGATGTACGTGATCTCCCCCATGACGACACCCTAGGCGATGCCACTGACAACGGCGCCGACCTGCTACTTCGTGAGCTGGGTCAGCTCCTTGTCCGCCGTGCGGGAGACCCGGTGGCGGACTCCGAACCACCCGGCCACCAGCAGTGCGGCGATCACCGGGATCAGCAGGAGGGTCTTGCGGCCGACCTCGGGGTCGTTCCACATCATGCCGAGGCAGACCAGCAGGAAGGCGACCGTGGCCAGCTCGGTGTACGGGCTGAAGCGGAGGCGGAAGGCCGGGCGCTCGACCAGGCCCGCCCGCGCCCGGCGGACGAAGACCAGGTGGCAGAGCATGATGATCACCCAGGTGCTGATGATGCCGAGGGAGGCGACGTTCAGCACGATCTCGAAGGCCTGGCTGGGCACCAGGTAGTTCAGGCCGACACCGAGCACGCAGACTGCGCAGGTCAGCAGGATGCCGCCGTAGGGCACCTGGCTGCGGTTCATGCGCGCGGTGAACTTCGGGGCCGAGCCGGCCACCGCCATGGAGCGCAGGATGCGGCCCGTGGAGTACAGGCCGGAGTTGAGGGAGGACATCGCGGCGGTGAGGACCACCAGGTTCATCACGTCACCGGCGCCCGAGACGCCGATCTTGGAGAGGACCGTGACGAAGGGGCTCTCGTCGGCCGAGTAGACCGAACCGGGCAGGAGCAGGGCCAGGAGGACGACCGAGCCGACGTAGAAGAGGCCGACGCGCCACATGATCGAGTTCACCGCGCGCGGGACGACCTTCTCCGGTTCGGCGGTCTCGCCCGCCGCGACGCCGACCAGCTCCAGGGCCGCGTACGCGAAGATCACGCCCTGCATGACCAGGACGACCGGCATCAGCCCGTGCGGGAGGAGACCGCCGTGGTCGCTGATGACGCTCACGCCCGGGGTCTGGCCGTCGACCTTGTGCTGGGTGGCGAGCAGGAAGATGCCGATCAGCATGAAGCCGACGAGGGTCGCGACCTTGATGATCGCGAACCAGAACTCCATCTCGCCGAAGATCTTCACCGAGATCAGGTTCACCGCCAGGACCACGGCGAGGGCGATCAGTGCGAGCGTCCACTGGGGGACGCTCGTGAACATGCTCCAGTAGTGGGTGTAGAGCGCGATCGCGGTGATGTCGGCGATGCCGGTGGTCGACCAGTTCAGGAAGTACATCCAGCCGGCGACGTACGCGCCCTTCTCGCCGAGGAACTCGCGCGCGTACGACACGAAGGAACCCGAGGAGGGGCGGTAGAGGACCAGCTCGCCGAGGGCGCGGACCACGAAGAAGGCGAAGATGCCGCAGACCAGGTAGGCGAGGGCGAGAGCCGGGCCCGCGTTGTGCAGACGGCCGCCGGCGCCCAGGAAGAGGCCGGTGCCGATCGCGCCGCCGATGGCGATCATGTTGACGTGGCGGGCCTTGAGGTCCTTGCTGTAGCCGGCGTCGCCCGCGTCCACGGGCGCCTGGGCTGCGTCGGTCCGGGTGGCGGCAGCCTGTGCCGTGTCCACGGAGTCCTTGCTCACAGGGGATTCCACTCTCTGGTGCGCCCGAGCGGGTCACGCTCGGGTGTCCGGATGTCGTCGGTCGGCGCGCTCGGTGGTGGGCACAGACCAAGGCGCCACCTTCCCCCGGACACCAGGGCGTATGCGATGGCACAGATCACAGAGCGGAACTTCTCACAAGGTCACCGCCCTGGCGGGAAGATGAACATCAGCCGAACACATCTCGGTCACCCTCCGGTGTAACAGTGCCGGTGTGACAGCGATACTGCTGCACATGACGACCGACACCGACGGCGGCTCCGGGGAGCCGGCGCTCACGATCGACGAACTGGCCGCGCGGGCCGGCACCACGGTCCGCACGGTCCGCTTCTACGGCACCAAGGGGCTGCTGCCGCCGCCGGTGATCGGTCCGCGCCGGGTGGGCCACTACGGGCGGGACCATCTGGCCCGGCTGGCGCTGATCGAGGAGCTGCAGCACCAGGGCATGACGCTGGCGGCGATCGAGCGCTACGTCCGGCAGCTGCCGCCCGGCCTGAGCCACCACGACCTGGCCATCCACCGGGCTGTGGTGGCCTCCTGGGCCCCGGACGCCGAGGAGACCGTGCCGGCCGGCGAGCTGCGGCGGCGGGCCGGGCGGCCGCTGGACGCGCAGGACGTCGAACGGCTCGTCGCCATGGACGTCGTACGGCCCGACGGGGACGGCTACCGCATCGACCCCGGCCTGCTCCGGCTCGCCGTGCAGCTCCTCGACGTTCCGCTGTCCGAGAAGGCGATCCTGGCCGCGCGCACGGTCCTGACCGAGCACGCGCGGGCGGCCGCACGCGAGCTGTCCCTGCTGTTCCGGGCCGAGGTGGCGGAGCGGACCGAGGCGGACGTGAAGTCCCTGTCCGCGCACATGCAGCCGCTGGTGGTCCAGGCGCTGCTGACCGCCTTCCAGCGGTCGCTCAGCGCGGAGGTGCACCAGTGGCTCGACGGCTCGGGAGACGGCTCCTGAGGAGGACCCGCTCCGCGCGCCCGGCCCGGCGGCGGCTCAGCGGCCGTCCGTGAAGGTCTCCCCCTTCTCCGCCTTGTCGACCAGCAGCGCGGGCGGGGTGAACCGCTCGCCGTAGGTCTCGGCGAGTTCACGCGCGCGTGCCACGAAGCCGGGCAGGCCACCGTCGTAGCCGTTGATGTACTGCAGGACGCCGCCGGTCCAGCCGGGGAAGCCGATGCCGAAGAGCGAGCCGATGTTGGCGTCGGCGACCGAGGTGAGGACGCCCTCCTCCACGAGGCGCACGGTGTCCAGGGCCTCCGAGAAGAGCATGCGCTCCTGCATGTCCCGGAACGGGATCTCGTGGCCGGGCTTCGTGAAGTGCTCGCGCAGGCCGGGCCAGAGCGCGGCGCGGCTGCCGTCCTCGGCGTAGTCGTAGAAGCCCGCTCCCCCGCTGCGGCCGGGGCGGCCGAACTCGTCGACCATGCGGTCGATGACCGCCTCCGCGGGGTGCGCGGTCCAGGTGCCGCCGGCCTCCTCGACGGCCAGCCGGGACTCGCGGCGGATCTTCTGCGGCAGGGTGAGGGTCAGCTCGTCCATGAGGGAGAGCACCTTGGCCGGGTAGCCGGCCTGGGCCGCCGCCTGCTCGACGGAGGCGGGCTCGATGCCCTCGCCGACCATGGCGACGCCCTCGTTGATGAAGTGGCCGATGACGCGGGAGGTGAAGAAGCCGCGCGAGTCGTTGACGACGATCGGCGTCTTGTTGATCTGCCGGACCAGGTCGAAGGCGCGGGCGAGGGCCTCGTCGCCGGTGCGCTCGCCCTTGATGATCTCGACGAGCGGCATCTTGTCGACGGGCGAGAAGAAGTGCAGGCCGATGAAGTCGGTCTGGCGCTCGACGCCCTCGGCGAGGGCGGTGATGGGGAGCGTGGAGGTGTTGGAGCAGAGCAGGGCGTCGGGGACGACGACGGACTCGATCTCCTGGAACACCTTGTGCTTGAGGGCGGTGTCCTCGAAGACGGCCTCGATGACCGCGTCGCAGCCGGCCAGGTCCTGCGGGTCCCCGGTGGGCGTGATCCGGGCGAGCAGCGCGTCCGCCTTCTCCTGGCTGGTGCGGCCCCTGGCGACGGCCTTGGCGCAGAGCTTCTCGGAGTAGCCCTTGCCCTTCTGGGCGGCCTCGGTCGAGACGTCCTTGAGGACGACGTCGATGCCCGCGCGGGCGCAGGAGTAGGCGATGCCGGCGCCCATCATGCCCGCGCCGAGGACGGCGACCCTGGTGACCTTGCGGGGCTCGACGCCCTTGGGGCGGTTGGCGCCGGAGTTGACGGCCTGGAGGTCGAAGAAGAACGCCTGGATCATGTTCTTCGAGGTCTGCCCGGCGGCCAGCTCCACGAAGTAGCGGGCCTCGATGACCTGGGCGGTCTCGAAGTCGACCTGGCTGCCCTCGACGGCGGCGGCGAGGATGCGGCGCGGCGCCGGGTAGGGGGCGTTGTTGGTCTGCTTGCGCAGGCTGGCCGGGAAGGCGGGCAGGTTGGCGGCGAACTTGGGGTTGGCGGGGGTGCCGCCGGGGATCCGGTAGCCGGGCTTGTCCCAGGGCTGCTGCGACTCGGGGTTGGCGTCGATGAACGCGCGGGCCTTGGCCAGCAGGTCCTCCGGCGTCTGGGCGACCTCGTGGACCAGCCCGTTCTCCAACGCGCGCGCGGCGTTGTACTGGGTGCCCTGGAGGAGGACCTTCAGCAGGGCGTCGGCGATGCCGAGGAGGCGGACGGTGCGGACGACTCCGCCGCCGCCCGGGAGCAGGCCGAGGGTGACCTCGGGGCAGCCGATCTTGGTGCCGGGCGTGTCGAGGGCGACGCGGTGGTGGCAGGCGAGGGTGAGTTCGAAACCGCCGCCGAGGGCCGCGCCGTTGATGGCGGCGACGACCGGCTTGCCGAGGGTCTCGATGCGGCGCAGGTTGCGCTTGACGGCGAGGCCGCCGTCGAAGAGGTCCTGGGCGGTCTCGGGGGTGACCCGGATGAGGTCGCGCAGGTCGCCGCCGGCGAAGAAGGTCTTCTTGGCGGAGGTGAAGATGACGCCCCTGACCGAGTCCTGCTCGGCCTCCAGGCGGTCGGTGACCGCGGCGAGGGACTCGGCGAAGGCCGCGTTCATGGTGTTGGCGGACTGGTTCGGGTCGTCCAGGACGAGGGTGACGACGCCGGTGTCGTCCTGTTCCCAGCGGATGGTGGTGCTCTCGGTCATGGCTCGTGTCTCCGTGAGGTCTCTTGGTTCCGCGGGGATGTCAGACGCGCTCGACGACGGTGGCGATGCCCATGCCGCCGCCCACGCACAGGGTGGCGAGGCCGTAGCGCTTGTCCTGACGCTCCAGTTCGTCGACGAGCGAGCCGAGGATCATCGCGCCGGTCGCGCCGAGGGGGTGGCCGAGCGCGATGGCGCCGCCGTTGACGTTGACCTTGTCCAGGGACAGGCCCATGTCCTTCACGAAGCGCAGGACGACGGCCGCGAACGCCTCGTTGATCTCGACCAGGTCGATGTCGTCGATGGTGAGGCCGGCCTTGGCGAGGGCCTTGCGGGTGGCGGGGGCGGGGCCGGTGAGCATGATGGTCGGCTCGGAGCCGGAGACGGCGGCCGAGACGATCCGCGCGCGGGGGGTGAGGCCGTAGCGCTCGCCGATCTCCTTGGTGCCGATGGCGACCAGGGAGGCGCCGTCGACGATGCCGGAGGAGTTGCCCGCGTGGTGGACGTGGTCGATCTTCTCGACCCAGTGGTACTTCTGCAGGGCGACCGCGTCGAAACCGCCCAGCTCGCCGATGTCGGCGAAGGACGGCTTCAGCTTCGCGAGGGAGTCGGCGGTGGTGCCGGGCCGCAGGTGCTCGTCGTGGTCGAGGACGACGAGGCCCGCGCGGTCCTTCACGGGGACCACGGAGCGGTCGAAGCGGCCCTCCTTGACGGCCGTCGCCGCACGCTCCTGGGAGAGCGCCGCGTACTCGTCGACGTCCCGGCGGGAGAAGCCCTCGATGGTGGCGATCAGGTCGGCGCCGATGCCCTGCGGCACGAAGTTGACGGCCAGGTTGGTCATCGGGTCGTTGAACCAGGCGCCGCCGTCCGAGGCCATCGGCACCCGGGACATCGACTCGACGCCGCCCGCGAGGACGAGGTCCTCGAAGCCCGAACGGACCTTGGCGGCGGCCATGTTGACGGCTTCCAGGCCGGACGCACAGAAGCGGTTCTCCTGCACGCCGGCGACCGTGTCCGGCAGTCCGGCGGCGATCGCGGCGATCCGCGCGATGTCGGAGCCCTGGTCGCCGACCGGGCCGACGACACCGAGCACGACGTCGTCGATGGCGGCCGGGTCGAGGTCCGGGAAGCGGTCGCGGATCTCGTGGATGAGTCCGACGACCAGGTCGATGGGCTTCGTGCCGTGCAGGGCGCCGTTCGCCTTGCCGCGGCCGCGCGGGGTGCGGATCGCGTCGTACACGTACGCTTCGGTGCTCACTGACAAGCCTTTCAACGAGGGTTTTCCAGCGGGGAGGGTCAGAGCCAGTTCTTGACGGTCTCGACCAAGCGGGCGGGGTCCGGGCCGACGGGGGTGACGTCCAGCATGGTCACGCCCGCCTCGCGGAAGGCCTCGATGCGGTCCCGGACGTAGCCCTCCGGGCCGCACAGGGACATGAGCTCGCAGAACTCGTCCGGTACGGCCGCGGCGGCGTCCCGCTGGCGGCCGTCGAGGTACAGCTCCTGGATGAGCCGGGCCTCCTTCTCGTAGCCGTAGGAGACGGCGAGGTCGTTGTAGAAGTTCTTGCCGGGCGCGCCCATGCCTCCGACGTAGAGGGCGATCCGCGGGCGGACCAGGTCCCGGGCGGCGGCCGCGTCCTCGCCGATGGCCAGCAGGCCGCCGGCGACGATCTGCAGCCGGCCGAGGGCCGGGTCCCGGCGGGCGGCGCCCTCGGCCAGCGCGGTCCCCCAGACGTCGTGCGCCTTCTCGGGGATGAACAGGGTGGGCAGCCAGCCGTCGGCGATCTCGGCGGTCATCCGGACGTTGGCGGGGCCGAGCGAGGCCACGTAGAGCGGGACGGCGGGGCGGACCGGCCTGGTGAGGAGCTTCAGGGGCTTGCCGAGGCCGCCGGGGCGGGGCATGTCCGTGATGCCGTGGTGGTCGATGACCTCACGGCGCAGGATCCGCCGGGTCAGCTCGATCGTCTCGCGGGTCCGGCCGAGGGGCTTGTCGTACGCCTTCCCGTGCCAGCCCTCGACGACCTGCGGGCCGGAGGCGCCGAGTCCGATGATCGCGCGGCCGCCGGAGATCGCGTCGAGGCCCGCGGCCGTCTGGGCGATGAGGGCGGGGGTGCGGGAGTACACGTTGAGGATCGCGGAACCGATCTTCATCCGTTCGGTGCGGGCGGCCAGGTAGCCCATGATCGTGGGCGAGTCGAAGCCGTAGGCCTCCGCGACCCAGACCGCGTCGAGGCCCGCCGACTCCAGCGCGGCCGCCCGGTCCGCCGCCGCGCGCGGGTCGCCCGCGTAGTCCAGGAAGGTCGAGAGCTCCATCAGGTGGCGTCCTTGTCGTGGTCGTCGGCATGGTCGTGGTCGTCGGGGCGGTCGTGGTCGTCGGCGTGGCCGTCGAGGAGTGCCGGTACGTCCCAGTCGCCGGCCACCGCGGCGGTGTCGGCGCCGGGCCGGGCGGGAGGAGTGCGTACGGCCGTGGGTGTCGCGGAGAAGCGCGGGGCGGGGGCCGGCTGGGTGATGCCGCCGTGGTCGGTGAAGGTGCCGCGGGCGGCCAGATGGGGGTGGTGCGGGGCCTCGCGGAGGGAGAGGACGGGGGCCACGCAGGCATCGGAGCCCTCGAAGAGGGCCGTCCACTCGTCGCGGGTACGGGCCTTGAAACGGGCGGCGACGCGCTCGCGCAGCTCGCCCCAGCGGGTCCAGTCCTTGCGGGCGTCGGCCAGGTCGTCCAGCCCGCCGAGCAACCGGAGGAACTCGGCGTAGAACTGGGGCTCCAGGGCGCCGACCGCCATATGGCCGCCGTCGGCGGTCTCGTAGGTGCCGTAGTACGGGCAGCCGCCGTCCAGCAGGTTGGCCCCGCGCCGGTCCTGCCAGCCGCCCGCGGCCACCATGCCGTGGATCATCGCGGCGAGGTGTGCGGTGCCGTCCACGATGGCGGCGTCCACGACCTGGCCGGTGCCGGTCGCGCGCGCGTGGTGCAGCGCGGCCAGGACGCCGACGACGAGGTAGAGGGAGCCGCCGGCGTAGTCGCCGAGCAGGTTGGCGGGGACGGCCGGGGGCTCGTCGGGGCGGCCGATCATGCCGAGGGTGCCGGTGAGGGCGATGTAGGCGATGTCGTGGCCGGCCCGCTGTGCGAGGGGTCCCTCCTGGCCCCAGCCGGTCATCCGGCCGTAGACCAGGCGGGGGTTGCGGGCGTGGCAGTCCCCGGGGCCGACGCCGAGCCGCTCGGCGACGCCGGGGCGGTAGCCCTCGACGAGGATGTCGGCGCGCTCGGCGAGGTCGAGGACGCGGGCGGGGCCGTCCGGGGACTTCAGGTCGATCAGCACCGAGCGCTTGTTGCGGTTGGTGACGTCGTACGCCGGGTCGATCGCGAGCCCGGGGCCGCCGGGCCGGTCGACGCGTACCACGTCGGCGCCCAGGTCGGCGAGGAGCATGGCGGCGAACGGGGCCGGCCCGATACCGGCCAGCTCGACCACGCGCACGCCCGAGAGCGGGCCGTGTCCTGGCGTCCCTGCCATGGTCATGCCGCCCCCGGTCATGTGACACAACTGATGTAACACCGACGATGCTAAGAACACGTTCCACTGGACACAAGAGCCAGCGGGCAAGTGGCGAGCAAGCGCTTAGTCAAGATACCCGGTGGGGGTGCGTCCGCACTCCTCACGCTAGCCTCAGCCACCGACAACGGCACGGGTTGCACGACCGAGAGGTGTCATGAGCAGGCTGAAGACGACGGACCGTCCCTACGACCTCGTGCTCTTCGGAGCCACCGGCTTCGTCGGCGAGCTCACCGCCGAGTACCTCGCCGCACACGCGCCCGAAGGCCTGCGCTGGGCGCTCGCGGCCCGGGACGAGCGCAGGCTGGCAGCCCTGCGCGAGCGGCTGCCGGGCGGCGCGGCCGTCGGGGTGCTGCGCGCCGACGTCGCCGAGCCCGCCACCGTCCGCGCCCTCGCCGAGCACGCGCGCGTGGTGGCCACGACGGTCGGCCCGTACGGCCGTTACGGCGAGGAACTGGTCGCGGCCTGTGCGGACACCGGCGCCGACTACCTCGACCTGTGCGGCGAGCCGGAGTTCGTGGACCTGATGTACGTCCGGCACGACGCACGCGCGCGGGAGACGGGCGCCCGCCTGGTGCACGCCTGCGGTTTCGACTCGGTCCCGCACGACCTGGGCGCGTACTTCACGGTCCGGCAGCTGCCCGAAGGCGTGCCGCTGACCGTGGACGGGTTCGTCACCGCGGACGCCGCCTTCTCCGGCGGTACCTTCGCCTCCGCGCTGGACCAGTTCGCGCGCCCCCGGCAGATGCTCGCCGCCGCCCGGGACCGCGCCCGGCACGAGCCCCGGCTGCTGGACCGCCGGACGAGCACTCCGGCGGGTGCCCCGCGGTTCGCGCCCGAGGTCGGCGCCTGGGCGCTGCCGCTGCCCACCATCGACGCCCAGATCGTGCGCCGCTCTGCCAAGGCACTGGACCGCTACGGCCCGGACTTCCGCTACCGGCACTACGCGGCCGTCAGGCACCTGCCGGTGGCCCTCGGCGGGATCGCGGCCGTCGGCGCGGTCGCCGCGGCTGCCCAGCTGCCGCCCGCCCGGCGCTGGCTGTCGGACCGGCTCAGGCCCGGGGACGGGCCGGACGCGGAGAAGCGGGCGCGCAGCTGGTTCACGGTCCGGTTCGTCGGCGAGGGCGGCGGACGGCGGGTCTTCACGGAGGTCAGGGGCGGGGATCCCGGCTACGGAGAGACGGCGAAGATGTTCGCGGAGGCCGCCCTCTCCCTCGCCTTCGACGAACTGCCGCCGGCGTCCGGCCAGGTCACCACCGCACAGGCGATGGGCGACGCGCTGACCGAGCGGCTGCGGGCGGCGGGCATCGGGTTCCGGGTGGCTGCCACGTTCTAGCGGAGCCGGGCGCGGTCAGGCCTGCCACGCCAGCACGGTGCAGAGCATCCCGACGATCCAGGCGAACCCCGCCACCACGGCGAGGACCAGCGCCGCGTTCACGGCACGCCCGGTGGACTGGGCGGGCGCGGCCGGGGACTTGGGTGCACGGTGTGTCGTCATGCGGGCCAGCCTGCCGCCCGACGGTAACAGCGGCATCCGTACTCGTACTCAGAATCGTTACTCACGTCCTGACCATCCGGGTCCTGACCATCCGGGTCCGGGCCGTCCGGGTCCGGGCCGTCCGGGTCCGAGCCGGGTCCGAGCCGCTCAGCCCTGGGCTTCCCGCAGCGCCCTGCGGCACAGCGCGTCGGCTCGGCGGGTGGTCTCCGGCAGGCGGTACTCCGGGGTGAGCGCGAGCGTGTGGGCGCAGGCGTTGTCGAGGCTGACGCGGTGTCCGACGGAGACGAACACCGGCTTGACCGCGTCCCGGGTGCGCAGCGCGCGGCCGACCTCCTCGGTGCCGGCCAGGAGCGGGGCGTGGCTGCCGCGCGGGGTGTCCGGGTCGGCGTGCGCGAAGGTGAACGGGTTCTTGGCGACGCCGATGGTGGGCAGGCCGGTGAGGACGCCCAGGTGGCTGGCGAGGCCGAAGCGGCGCGGGTGGGCGAGGCCGTAGCCGTCGCAGACGACCAGGCCCGGCGGGCAGGGCAGGGCGTCGAGGGCGGCCCGTACGGTCGGGATCTCGCGGAAGGCGAGCAGTCCCGGCACGTACGGGAAGGAGACCCGGCCGACGGCGGTCGCCTCGGCGACGGCCTCCAGGGTCGCCGCGTCCAGGACGACGGCCGCCGCGGCGACCAGGTCGCGCTCGTCGTCGTAGGCCACGTCGACGCCGGTGACCAGCCCGGTGCCGGGCGCCGGGCCCGGCTCGTCGAGGACCACCCGCCCGCGCAGTCCGTCCTGTACGGCCAGGGCCTGTTCCTCGGTCGCGGGCCAGTCCGCGGGTACGCCTACGGTCGTCGTCATGGTGGGCACGAGCGTACGGGGTGCCACGCGCGCGTGCGCTGACGGGCCGTGAGCAGCCCCGCGTCGGGCAGGCTTCAGCTCTTCCTGGCGTTCAGAGCCCGTTGCAGCTGCGCCTTGTTCATGTCCGAGCGGCCCTCGATGCCGCGCTGTTTGGCCTCCTCGTAGAGCTGGTCGTAGGTCGGGCCCTGGGCGCCGCTGTGGGACCGTTTCCCGCCGCGCCGGCCGGACGACATGTCCTGCGTGGACGTGCGGCTCGCGGTCTTGGACTCGCCGGACCGGGCGCGTTCCTTGTTGACGGTCCGAGCGGCGATCTCCTCGGCGCGCCCCTCGCTCTCGCCCCGGTCGAGCGCGCTCTCCTTGATGTGCTCGTACTGCCGTTCCCGCTTGGGGCTGGATCCGCGTGGCATGACCGCTCCTTTCCGGTGGGCGAGGAACGGGTACCCCCGGGTCAGTTCTCCAGGCGTGCCGCCCGGCCCTGCTCGCCGGCCGCCCAGCAGCTCAGGTCCGGTGTGCAGGACACGGTGTCGTACGAGCCGGTGTCGACGGTGCGCCAGGTGCGGCCGCCGTCGGTGGTCAGGTCGGTGCCGGTGGGGCCGACGGCGAGGGCCGAGGTGCGGCTGTGCGGGAGCCAGGCGACGCCCGAGCGGTAGGCGGGCGGCGGGGTGGCGGCGGGCCGCCACTCGCGGCCGCCGTCCGGGGTGACCGCGGCCGCCTGCGGCGAGGCCTGGTCGGGGCGGTAGTCTCCGCCGACCGCGAGGCCGTGGCCGCGGTCCCGGAAGGCGAGGGCGAAGACGCCCTTGGCCGGGTCACCCGCCGGGATCGGGGTGTCGGCGGCGGTCCAGTTCAGGCCGCGGTCGGCGGAGTGCAGCACGCGCGCGTGCGCCCCGCCGCCGGTGGCCAGCCAGGCGTCCTTCGGGCCGGCGGTGACCAGGCACTGGCCGCTCGCCGCGAAGCCCGCCTCGCCCGCCAGGGCGGCCGGCATGCCGTCGTCCGGCAGCACGCGCCAGGACCGGCCGCCGTCGCTCGTCGACAGGATGCGGAACTTCCCGTCGACCGGGTCGCTCATCGCGAGGCCGTGGCGGCGGTCGAAGAAGGCCATGCAGTCGTAGAAGGCGGCGGGGTCGGTGTTGCGGAAGGACTCCGTCCAGGTCCGGCCGCCGTCGTCGGTGCGGTAGACCCGGGACGCCTCGCCCTCGCCGATGGCCAGCACCACCGCGCGCCGCGCGTCGAACGCCTGGACGTCCCGGAACTGGAGGTCGCCCGCGCCCGGCGGGGAGACGTTCCGCCAGCTGGTCCCGCCGTCCGTGGTGCGCAGCACGGTGCCGCCGGTTCCGGCCAGCCAGGCGGTGTGCCGGTCGACGGCGGCCAGCCCCCGGAACCGCACGTCCGGCGTGCCGGTGTCCTTGAGCGCCCAGTGCGGGGCCCGTGCCGTGGCCTGTGCGGAACCGGCGGTCACCGCGGCCAGCGCCGCGGTGCACGCCACCCCCACCGCGACCGCTCGGCCGGTGCGTCGGACTCGTCCGGTGCGTCGCGTGTTCCCCAAGCGCCTCATGGCGCGCGAAGCTAGCCGACCGTCGCGGCGCCGTCCAGAGGGCCCGGCCGCCCCGGCGACGGGTAAGCCCCGGGTGTGAATGAGGCCGGTGACAGAGGTCACTCGCCCTTCCTGTGCACGGATCGGCCGCTTCCTTCGTCTCTTTCAGTACCAGGTCTCGCACACCCGGGAATTCGTACCACCGTCACGAGGGAGCAAGGCGTTGTCCACCGTCATCGAGCAGCCCGTAGAGGCCCGCTTGGTCGCCGCGTCACCGCGCATGCCGAGCATTCCCGCAACCCTGCGCTACGACCGCGAGGACCCCTTCGCCGTGCGCATGACCTTCCCGGCCCCGGCCACCCTGGAGGGGGTCGACGTCTGCTGGACCTTCTCCCGCGAGCTGCTGACCGCCGGGCTGCACGCGCCGGAGGGCGACGGGGACGTCCGGGTGCGGCCCTACGGCTACGACCGGACCGTGCTGGAGTTCCACGCCCCCGAGGGCACCGCGGTCGTCCATGTGCGCTCCGGCGAGATACGCCGCTTCCTGGAGGCCACCGGCGACCTGGTGCCCACCGGTCTCGAACACCTTCAGCTGGACCTGGACCACGACCTGGCCGAGCTGATGCGGGACGCCCGCTGACCAGGCGTTCCCTGCGGTGATTAATTGCGTTGACACTCCCGGTGGCCCCTCCTAACGTGTAACTCGGTCCTGTTGTCGCCGATTGGAGAAGGACGTTGCTCGTCTGAGGTCCTGAGACACCGCGTCACACCCGTGAGGTGTGTCTGTGGCGTTCGACCTCGGCGTGTGAGCCGTCCTCCCGGCGCAGGATCCCCTCCTGGCCCTCTCGGCTTCTGCCTCGCGGTGTCTCGACACGCGTCTGTCCCCCGACACCGCAAGCAACCGCGAGGCGCCCATGTCAGCATCCCTGACCATCACGTCCCTCTCCTTCGCCTGGCCCGACGGCTCCCCCGTCTTCGAGGGCCTGGACATCTCCTTCGGCCCCGGCCGCACCGGCCTGGTCGGTGTCAACGGCTCGGGGAAGTCGACGCTGCTGAAGCTCGTCGCCGGAGAACTCACCCCGGCCGAGGGCTCGGTGAAGGTGACCGGTGAGGTCGGCCACCTCCCGCAGAACGTCACGCTCGACACCTCGCTGCGCGTCGAGGAGGTGCTCGGCATCGCCGCCCGGCGGGCCGCGCTGCACGCCATCGAGGCGGGCGACGCGTCCGAGCGGCACTTCGAGGCGCTCGGCGACGACTGGGACGTCGAGGAACGCGCCCTGGTCACCCTCGGCGAACTCGGGCTGGACCACATCGGCCTGGACCGGACCGTCGGCGAGGTGTCCGGCGGCGAGTCGGTGCTGCTGCGGCTGGCCGCGCTGCTCCTGCGGCGGCCGGACGTACTGCTGCTCGACGAACCCACCAACAACCTCGACCTGTACGCCCGCAAGCGGCTGTACGCGGCCGTCGCCTCCTGGCCGGGCGTGCTGATCGTGGTCAGCCACGACCGCGAACTCCTCGACCTGGTCGACCAGATCGCCGACCTGCGCGCCGGGGAGGTCACCTGGTACGGCGGCAACTTCTCGGCGTACGAGGAGGCCCTCGCGGTCGAACAGGAGGCGGCCGAGCGCATGGTGCGGGTCGCCGAGGCCGACGTCCGCAAGCAGAAGCGCGAACTGTCCGACGCCCAGGTCAAACTGGCCCGCCGCAAGCGGTACGGGCAGAAGATGTTCGAGCAGAAACGCGAGCCGAAGATCGTCATGGGGGCGCGCAAACGGGCGGCGCAGGAGTCCGCGGGCAAGCACCGCATCATGCACGAGGAGCGGCTCAGCGAGGCGAAGGAGCGGCTGGACGAGGCGGTGGAGGCGGTACGGGACGACGACGAGATCCGCGTCGAGCTGCCGTACACGGCCGTCCCGCCGGGCCGGAACGTGCTGACGCTGGAGAACCTGGAGCTCGCGCACGGCTCGCGGGTGAAGGGCATCCTCGACCTGCGCGGGCCCGAGCGGATCGCGCTGATCGGCCGCAACGGCGCGGGCAAGACGACGCTGCTGCGGACGGTCGCCGGGGAGCTGGCGCCGGTCGCGGGCGAGGCGCACGCGCACGTGCCGCTGCGTTTCCTGCCGCAGCGGCTGGACGTCCTCGACGACGGGCTGACCGTCGCCGAGAACGTGGCCCGGTTCGCACCGGACGCCGGCAACAACCGGATCCGGGCGCGGCTGGCCCGCTTCCTGTTCCGGGGCGCCCGCGCGGACCAGCAGGCGGGGACGCTCTCCGGCGGCGAGCGCTTCCGGGCGGCGCTGGCCGCGCTGCTGCTGGCCGAGCCCGCACCGCAGCTGCTGATGCTGGACGAGCCGACGAACAACCTCGACATGGCGAGCGTCCGGCAGCTCACCACGGCCCTGGAGTCGTACGCGGGGGCCCTGATCGTGGCCAGTCACGACCTGCCGTTCCTGGAGTCGATCGGGATCACGCGGTGGCTGCTGATGGCGGACGGGGAGCTGACCGGCACAACTCCGGACGAGGTGGCGCGTCTCGGTGAGGGCACAGCCTGACGACAGGGGTTTTGTCGACACCGATCCGCCCTGCATGATGGCGGTCCGGCGCCCCGCAACGGGCGCCGGACCGAATCACCGACCCCGGAGACCCGCCGTGCCCAGCAAGAAGGCCCTCATCCGCCGCCCCAGCCCGCGCCTTGCCGAAGGCCTGGTGACGCACGTCGAGCGGGAGAAGGTCGACGTCGAGCTCGCCCAGGAGCAGTGGGAGGCGTACGCGCAGACGCTGCGCGCGCACGGCTGGGAGACCGTCGAGGTGGACCCGGAGGACGACTGCCCGGACTCGGTGTTCGTCGAGGACACGGTCGTCATGTACAAGAACGTGGCGCTGATCACCCGGCCCGGCGCCGAGTCCCGGCGCGCGGAGACGGCCGGCGTCGAGGAGGCGGTGGCCCGCCTCGGCTGCTCGGTGAACTGGATCTGGGAGCCGGGCACCCTGGACGGCGGTGACGTCCTCAAGGTCGGTGACACCGTCTACGTCGGCCGCGGCGGACGGACCAACGCGGCCGGGGTGCAGCAACTGCGGGCCGCGTTCGAGCCGCTGGGCGCGCGGGTGGTCGCCGTACCCGTGAGCAAGGTGCTGCACCTGAAGTCGGCGGTGACCGCGCTGCCCGACGGAACGATTCTGGGGCACATCCCGCTCGTGGACCGGCCGTCGCTGTTCCCGGGCTTCCTTGCGGTGCCCGAGGAGGCGGGGGCCCATGTGGTGCTGCTCGGCGGCGGCAAGCTGCTGATGTCGGCGAGCGCCCCCAAGTCCGCGGAGCTGCTGGCCGATCTCGGCCACGAGGTGGTCACGGTGGACATTTCCGAGTTCGAGAAACTTGAGGGATGTGTGACGTGCCTCTCGGTGCGGCTGCGGGAGTTGTACGCCTGACGAGTGATCGTTTCACCTCTTCAGCCCCGGGACCTGCGGGTCCCGGGGCGGCTTGGCATGTCCCGATTCGCCTTGCACACCGGGCCTGATCAGCAGTCTTTACAGCGCACTTAACCTACGGCTTCGTAACCTACGGATTCGTAGCCTACGATCACGTAGGTTTCCGGCCCCGCTCGCCGGTCTTCTCCCGTTCATCCGCTCTTGTTCGGCGTCCCCCTGGAGTTCTCGTGACGATCACTTCTCCCCACCTCGGCAGCCCGTCCGTGTGGACCGACGCGCGGCTGCTGTACGCCCTGGAGGAAGTGGTCGAGAAGGAGCTGAACCGGCATCTGAAGGTCGCCAAGGACTGGATGCCGCACGAGTACGTGCCGTGGACGGACGCCCGCAACTTCCCCGGTTTCTTCGAGGACGGCGAGGCCTGGGGCAAGGAGCAGTCCAAGGTCACCGAGATCGGCCGGACTGCGCTGGTGGTGAACCTGCTCACCGAGGACAACCTGCCCAGCTACCACCACGAGATCGCCTCGCTGTTCGGCCGGGACGGCGCCTGGGGCACCTGGGTGCACCGCTGGACCGCCGAGGAGGGCCGGCACGGCATCGTGATGCGCGACTACCTGCTCGCCTCGCGCGCGGTGGACCCGGACAAGCTGGAGCAGTTCCGGATGTCGCACATGAGCGAGGGCTTCGAGTCGGACAACCGGCACTCGATGCTGCACTCCATCGCCTACGTCGCCTTCCAGGAGCTCGCGACCCGCATCTCGCACCGCAACACCGGCCACCAGTCCGGCGACCCGGTCTGCGACCGCATGCTGGCCCGCATCGCGACCGACGAGAACCTGCACATGGTCTTCTACCGCAACCTCCTGAAGGCCGCCTTCGAACTCGCCCCCGACCTGACCATGCAGGCGGTGCGGGACGTCGTCGTCGAGTTCCGCATGCCCGGCCACGGCATCCCCGGCTTCGAGCGGGCCGCCGCCCAGATGGCGATCGGCGAGGTCTACAACCTGCGCATCCACCACGACGACGTGCTCCAGCCGGTGCTGCGCCACCTGAAGGTCCTGGAGATCGACGGCCTCGGCCCGGAGGGCCTCAGGGCGCAGGAGGAACTCGGCCTGTTCATGGGCGGACTCGACGCGGAGGCCTCGAAGTTCGACGAGAAGCTGGCCGCCCGCAAGGCCCGGATGGCGGCGCGCGCCGGCGCCTGACGGCCCGGCCGACGGGCGCCCCGATTTTCCGGTGCGCCCTGTCGGTGGCCTGGGGCATCATGCGCGCATGCGCGCTGACACCACCTCCGGCCGGGCGGTCGGCTTCCTGCTGAACCTGATCGACGCCGCGGCCGCCGACCGGGTACGCGCGCGTGTCGGGC
The DNA here is from genome assembly GCF_044769305.1 of Streptomyces sp. NPDC090499. Lineage (NCBI taxonomy): Bacteria > Bacillati > Actinomycetota > Actinomycetes > Kitasatosporales > Streptomycetaceae > Streptomyces > Streptomyces sp. NPDC090499. Next base: position 59,447 of record NZ_JBIVXP010000021.1, on the reverse strand, counting down.
TGCCCCGCCCGGCGCCGGAGGACCTCCGGGAGACCAGGCGCCGGGTCCACCAGGGGCTGCCGGCGCTGCCCTCCTCGGTGGTGCTGTGGATGCTCCAGGAGGACGACCCGGATCTCAACGCCGTCGTCTGGCGTCTGCTCTCCGACCGGGACACGGCGCTGCGACGGGCGATCCTGGACGGCGTGCCCTTCGCACCCGGGCGCCTGCTGGCGGTGGAGGTCGATCCGGTCCTGCGCGACGACTACGCCGAGCCGCCGGTCCCAAACCGGGTCGCCCGTCTCGGGCTCGTCGCCGCCCTGCGCGAGTCGGACTCCATGGCCGCCGCGCGGGAGGCCGCCTCCATGGTCTACCGGCGTGAGCACTGGCAGACGGTCGCCGAGGCGGACCGCGAGAACTCCCTGCCCGGCTACGTCCGCTGGGCCCTGTCCGTCCGCCCGGACTGCCCGCCCACCCTGCGCGCCCAGTTCGGCTCCCACCCCAAGTTCGACTTCCGGGTCCGCCAGGCGGGCATCCTGGACGGGCCCGCCGGCTACGCCCTGGACCACGGACCGGCCCGGGACGTCCTGAAGGTGCTCTCCCTGGGACACGTGATGTTCCCGCGCCGCGCCGCCGAGGCCGAGAACGCGCTGCGCCCACTGGTCCGGGACCACCTGGGCGACCGCGAGGAGGCCTGGGCGGTACTGGCCCAGCTTCTCGACACCTTCCACGGCACGACCGGGGAACTGGTCAGGACGGCGGGGGCCGTCGCCTAGTACTCCAGCTGTCGATCCTGATCTTGCTGGCTGTGGCCGGGCACCCTGTCATCGCGCCCAGCCGACCGCCCCGGCTACCCTCCGCCCATGGAGCAGGACCACCCCCTCGTTCGCAACGTCTTCCCAGATTTCATCACCGAGCTGACCGCCCTCCTGGAGGATGAAGGAGAACGCGAGCTGGCTGTCTGCGCGTGGGATCTGCGTCTGGTTGACGAGTGCGGTTGCGGCGATGACTTTTGTCAGAGCATCCGGACGGCAGATCATCCGCGGGGGCAGCCTTACGGCCCGGGCCATCGGTGTGTGCCTCTCTCGCCCTCGAAAGGCATGCTGGTCCTGGACATCGTGGACGGCCGGATCATGTACATCGAGATTCTCGACCGGCCACCCATGCACCGTCAGAGTGCACAGCCATGACGTTCGCCCGAACGGACCACGAAGTGCAGGCTCGGTCTCGCCGACTCTGGTGCTCGGGCCTACTGATGGGGCCAGGTTCGGGTACGGGTAGGGCACCGTCGATCATCGTGAGTTGTGTGGACGAACGACGCGACAGTGGCCGCAGGTCACAGCATAGATCCCGCCCGTTGGCGGGAGGCGTTCGAGATGGCCATGGGCCGTATTGCAGGGCGGTTCGCCCGGGTCGAACCACAGCGGCAGGCCGGGCGGTTGGTGCTGGGCCTGCTGTCGGACCTGCCAAGCAAGCACTGCTGGACGATCGCGGAGCGGACCGGGGAATCTACCCCGCACGGCATCCAGCACCTGTTGTGCCGGGCCTCCTGGGACGCGGATGCTGTCCATGACAACGTGCGCGAATACGTTGTTGAGCACCTCCACGACGAGGCCGCGGTCCTGGTCGTCGACGAGACCGGTGACCTGACGAAGCGCAGCCACACCGTCGGGGTCCAGCGCCAGTACACCGGCACAGCCGGGCGGATCGAGACTCCCAGATCGCCGAGTGCCAGGCAGGGCCCGCCGCCATCGCTCACCCCCGCATCGATCCAAACGAAACCGCCCGGCCCGTTCGAGGCGCTTCAGGGGGCGGGGCGGCCGGATTCGAACCGGCGTGTTCTGGTTCTGGAGACCGGTGCGCCTGCCTCTGCGCTACGGCCCCGCCCTTGCGGCAGATCGTAATGCCTTGGCCCGTTGTCGGTGCCGGCTGGTACCAATGGACCAACGGGGGAACTGCACGGCGGGGGACGGCACATGGCGTACGGAGAGCGGGGGCGGCCCTACCCTCCTGTGGTCGGCCTGGCCGACCGCAGGGCACTGGAGGCGTACCGCCCGGCGGATCCGGAGGTCGTGGTCCGGGCCCGGCGGCTGAAGGAGGCCGCGCTGCTGGACTTCGGGCTGACGGAGTCGGCGGTCGCCTCGTGGCTGTACTCGAAGTGCGCGCACCAGATCCCGACGACGGCGCTGGACACGGCGGCCGTGGTCGCCTCGGGCGACGGCAGCTGCCTGCTGCTCTACAACCCGGACTTTTTCGTCGGGCTGGGCCTGGACGGCGTGAAGTTCGTGCTGTTCCACGAGGCCCGGCACCTGGTGCACCGTCACCTCCTGGCCGGTCCCGAGCTGCGCGAGGACCCGGTGTTCGCGCTCGCCGCCGAGGTCGCCGTCAACCACGTGGCCCTGGTCCGCCTCGGCCGCACGGAGCTGCCCCTGCTGGACGGCAGGCCGACGGGCGTCGACCCGCGCACGGTGTACGGCGCCTACCGGGACGACCTGACGGCCCACGGCCTGGAGCCGCTCACGTACGAGGCGTTCACCGAGACCGACCTGCGGATCTACGGCGAGCTGAAACGCATGCGCGAGCCGCCGGTGCCGCCGCCGCTGTGCCCGCACCTGGTGGCCGGCCTGGTCCCCGCCGACCAGGCGACCGTGGACGAGGTGACGTCGTCGGCGCTGCTCAACTCCCTGCTGGCGGCCCGGCGCGGCCACGCGGGCGCGGAGCGCGAGCTGCTCGACCTCATGAACCGTACGGAGGAGGGGTCGGCGCGGGCCGCGAGGCTCTGGGGGAAGCTGGGCGCGGGCATGCTCCGCGGCGAGACCACCCGCACCCGGACCGTCGACTGGTGGCAGCGCTGGCTGGTCGACGTACTGGGTTCCCGGCTCCGCGACGGCGAGCGGCTGGTCTACCCGAAGAAGCGCGGCGCCCTGCTCGCGGCCCTCGGCCAGGACCCGATGCTCGCCCGGCGCGGTCCGGTGCGCGAGAAGGTGCTCGTCATCGCCTACGACACCTCGGGCTCGATGCCGGAGCGGGTGATCGACTGGCTCACCCGGCTCGTCGGCCGGATCGACGGGGTGGCGGCGCACTGGCTGTCCTTCGACGCCGTGGTGATGCCGTTCCGGCCCGGCGAGAGGGTGTACGGCGGGGGCGGTACCAGCTTCCAGGCGGTCGCGGACTACGTGGAGGGCCGTACCGAGGTGGCGGGCCGGCGCTGCGAGATGCATCCGGACGCGGTCCTCGTCCTCACCGACGGCTACGCGCCGCCGATCACCCCGGCCGCGCCGGAGAAATGGATCTGGCTGATCACCGAGGGCGGCAACGAGTGGCCCGAGACGCACACACCCGCGATGGACTGCCATCGCGTCACGACGGGATCGCGGTAGATGACCACGGAGACACAGCAGACAGCGCAGGCGCGGCAACCGGCCGCGTCCCGTCTGGAGTCCTTCATCGACGCGATGATCGACATGCGGCAGACGGGGCAGGTCTTCGGCGAGCACGGCATCGGCAAGACGGCGACGTTCTTCTCGCACCTCGCCCGCGCACACCCGGACACCACGCTGGTGTACGTGCCGGCGGCGAACCTGACCCCGGACGACCTGCTGGTCAACGCGCCGGTCCGGGACCCGCGCACGGGAGAGCTGGTGCTGCGCCAGCTGGTGATGGGCCGGCTCCGGCCGGGCCGGCCGTTCGTGCTGCTCGTCGACGACTCGCTGCAGGCGGGCGACACGATCCAGTCGCAGCTCATGCAGGTCGCCTGCAACTGGACGCTGGGCGAGCACGACCTGCGCGCCCTGGGCTGCGTGGGCGTGTTCCTCACGGACAACGAGTCGCTGTCGGAGACCTCGGCACGCCGTGGTGACCTGGCGCTGCTGGACCGCATGGTGACGATCCGGATCACGGCGAACGACACGTCCTGGCGCCGGCATCTCGCCGCCAAGTACCGCCCCTGGGACCTGCGTCCGGTCTTCTCCCTGTGGACGTCCCTCTCCCCCGCCCTGCGCGAGCTGCTCTCCCCGCGCACCCTGGACCATGTGCTGGCCAACGCGCGCGAGGGCTTCCCGCTGCGCTGGGGCCTGCCGCTGGTCGACGGCGAGCGGCTGCGGCTGGCCGAGCCGGGCCCGGACGGACGGCCGGGGCAGGACCGCACGGCCGAGATCCTCGACCGGATCGCCGCGAGCGTCGGCGTCGCCAACCCCGCGACGGTCGCCGACCCGGTGCGGCAGGTGGTGCGGGCGGCGCTGCGCAACCGCTGGACGGTGCTGCTCCAGGGGCCGCCGGGCTGCGGCAAGACGGAGCTGGTCCGGGAGACCCTGCGCGCCGGGCTCGGCCGCGACGCCCTGTACTTCTCGCTGCCGGTGACGAACGTCGAGGACCTGTGCGCGCCGGTGCCGTCCCCGGACGGCACGCTCGACAACCTCCTCGCCGCGCCCTTCACGGGGCCGGAGCCGAAGGCGATCGTGTGGGACGAGTACAACCGGCCCAAGGACCGGGCCGCGTTCGCCAAGCTGATGGAGGTCACCCAGGAGTGGTCGCTGGCGGGACAGCGGATCGAGAACCTGCGGGCCCAGATAGCCGTGCAGAACCCGCCGTACCACCTGGGGCGCAAGCTGCTGGTGTCGCGGAACAACATCGCCCAGGCGACCCGGTTCACGGCGTCGCTCCTGGTCGAGCCCGAGGACATCCCGGCCAACGAGTGGCTGCTGGCCCGGTACGGCCGGGATGCCGAGACGGTCCTGGAGTGGTGGAAGCACGACATCGACGACGAGGGCCGGGCCTGGATCACCAAGCGGACCCTGGAGCGCCTCGTCAAGCTGCACCGCAAGGGGCTGCCGCTGGAGATGGCCACGGTCTACCTCGGCGACGGCGAGTACGCGCCGGTGCCGCTGACGGCCCTCGTGGACCGTTTCCGGGGCCGCCCGGTCACGGGCCTGCGCGAGCTGGCCCGTGACGTCGACGCCTGGGAGGACCGGCTGCGCAGGGCCGCCGCGCACTCCGGGGAGGGCGGTGACGACAGCGACGTGGTGCACCAGATCCTCGCCAACGCGGAGCTGTCCCAGCTGAAGAGGCACCGGGCGGTGGTGGGCCGCCTGGTGGCCCTGCTTCCGGCCAAGCTGCGCGCGACCTACCTGGTGGGGGCGTCCGAGCGGCAGCAGCGGTACTGGACGGAGGTCTTCACGGACCTGCGCGGGAGCTGACGGGTCAGGCCTGCGGCGGTGCGCTCCGGTGCACGCTGCGTACGGCGGCCACGTCGGCCGGGACCGCGGGGGCCGGGATGCCGGCGCTGAGGCCGGCCAGGCGGCGCTTGACGCTCGCGGCGATGCCGGCGCCGAGGCGGTAGCGGGTGGCGGTGCCGGCGTGGGCCGCGTGGTCGAGGAGGCGGTGGGCCTCGCGGCTGCGCATCCCGGTGTGGGTCAGCACCAGGTGGGCGAGGCGGTGTTCGGAGGCGGACAGGGTCCGGCCGATCGTGTCGGCGGCGGCCAGGTCGATCCGGTTGTCGCCCGCGGCGAGGACGGCCGCCGCGCGTACCCGCCCCAGGTCGAGCAGGGTCACCCCGGCGCCGGCCGCTGCCGTCACCAGGCGGGCGGCGGCCGAGGGTCCGATGCCGTTGCTGGCGACCGCGAGCCGGGTGAGCCGCCCGTACGGCGCCCGGTCCAGGGCGCCGGCCAGCTCCAGCGCGCCCGCATCCCCCAACCGGGCGGCGGACACGTACAGTTCGCCGAGCCCACCGCCGGCGACGACGGCGGCCAGGGCCCGCGCCCCGGCCGCGCCCAGCGGGTTGCCGCCGGCGAAGAGCCGCTCGATCCGGCGTCCGTTGCCGGCCGCCGCGAGCAGCGCGTCGGCGAGCACGGCCGCTCCGTCCGGGTCGAGTCCGGTCTGGACGAGGTCGAGGGTGCGCAGGGAGCGGGCGGATTCGATCAGTTCGGCGGCGGCCCGACCGCCTCCGCCGCCCAGCGGGTTGCGCTTGAGCCACACCCCGGTGACGACCTGCGGCGAGGCCCGCAGCTGGTCGGCGATCCGGCAGGCGCCGCCCGCCGTGATGCCGTTGCAGCCGAGGTAGAGCGTCTCCACCTCGGCACCGGAACCGGCCACGGCTTCGGCGCCCGCGTCGCCGAGGGCGTCCGTGCCGAGCAGCAGGTGCCGTACCGGAGTGGGTCCTTCGCCGAGGGCCTCGGCGATCAGGGCGGCGCCCGCCGGGCCGACGTCCTGCTTGCACAGGTCGAGGCGGCCGTCCGGCAGCGCGGTGCCGGCGGTGAAGTCCAGCCGCTCCCCCGCCGGGCGGCCGGCCCTCAGCCAGTCGAGCAGCGGGGCGAGTTCGGCGGCCGGGCGCGGCACGACGTGCGGGACACCGGCGAAGGTCTGCCGCCGGTCCTGTGGGTCCTCGTTCACCACTCCGCCTCCCGGTAGTCCTTCAGGAACACCCCGGACACCGGGTCCCCGGCCTCGCCGCGCACGATCGGGTCGTAGACACGGGCCGCGCCGTCGACGACGTCCAGGGGCGTGCGAAAGCCGGCGCCGGCCATCCGGGCCTTCTTCGGTGCCGGGTTCTCGTCGGTGATCCAGCCGGTGTCGACGGCGCACATGTGGACGCCCCGCTCCGCGAGTTCGGCGGCGCTGGTGCGGGTGAGCATGTTGAGGGCGGCTTTGGCCATGTTGGTGTGCGGATGGCCGGCCATCTTGTTGCGGACGGCGAACCGGCCCTCGACGGCGGTCACGTTCACCACGTAGCGGCGCGGCCGGGGCGAGGCCAGCAGCAGCGGCAGCAGCCGGTCGCACAGCAGTGCCGGCGCCAGGGCGTTGACGAGCTGGGTCTCCAGGACCTCGGCCGGGTCGAGGGCACCGAGCCGGGCCGACCAGGAGTTCTCGGGCGACGGATCGGGCAGCAGTCCGGCCTCGTCGGCCTCGCGCAGGGCGACGGGCAGGGCCGCGGCCGAGCCCGCCAGTCTGCGCATCGGGGTGAATCCGGGGGCCTGCCGGGCCCCCGGGGGCAGCGCGTCGGGTTCGCCGGCGGCCAGCAGGGCGTACGACTCGGGCGGCCTGCGCACGGTCTGCGCCGCGTTGTTGACGAGGATGTCCAGCGGCTCGCCCTCCTGCCGCAACTCCTCGCACAGGCCGAGCACCTGGCGCGGGTCGCGCAGGTCGACGGCGAGGACGGTGAGCCGGTCCAGCCACTTCGCGCTGCCGGGGGCGGCCTCGAAGCGGCGCACGGTGTCCTGCGGGAACCGGGAGGTGACGAGGACCTCGGCGCCGTCGCGGAGCATCATCAGCGCCAGCTGGAAGCCGATCTTCACCCTGCCCCCGGTGAGCAGCGCGCGGCGGCCGCCGAGGTCGGTGGTCAGGGCGCGGCGCGCGGTGTTGTCGGCGGCGCAGTCGGGGCAGAGCCGGTGGTAGAAGGTGTCGACCTGTCGATAGGGCGACTTGCAGACGTAGCAGGTGCGCGGCTTCCGGAAGACGCCGCCGGTGCCCGGCACGGCCAGCGGCGCGTCCTCGCGGCGGTCCGGGGCGCCGGTCGCGGTCGCGGCCATCACGGCGGCGTCGGCCTGCGAGGTCTCGGTGCCGCGTGTCCGGCGGCGGCGCAGCCGTCCGTCACGGGCGAAGGAGGCGGCGACCTGCTCGGCACGCAGCCGCACCGGGTCGTCGGCGGGCAGCGCCCGCAGCTTCCCCACGGCCTCGTGGAAGGCGGCCAGTTCCGCCTCGGTGATCGCCTTGCTCATCCGCCCCGCCCCGTGTCCGCCGTAGCGTGGTCCCGGCCGGATTCGAACCGGCGTATCCGTCATGCGATGACGGCGAGTCTGCCTCTGCTCTACAGGACCTCGTCACGCGGCCCGGACGACCGGATTCGAACCGGCGTGTCCGCCTTGGCAAGGCGGTGCGTCTGCCTCTGCGCTACGTCCGGCCGCGTCCCCGGATGGTATCCGGGCCCGGACGTACGGTCGTACCGCATGGTCCCGGCGGCCCGGGTTCAGCGGGAGGCGCGGCGCAGATCCAGGCGTTCCTTCTCGGACAGGCCGCCCCAGACACCGAAGCGTTCGTCGTTGTCGAGCGCGTACTCCAGGCAGGCCGAACGCATCTCGCACATGCCGCAGATGCGCTTGGCCTCGCGTACCGAGCTGCCGGGCTCGGGAAAGAAGAAGTCCGCCCCGGTCTGCGCGCACAACGCCTGTGCCTGCCAGGCCGGGACGGGCGTGCGGGGCGGGGTGATGGTGTCGAAGTGCATGGCCAGGATCGTGCCGGGCGGCGAAAAACGTTCGCTCAACGCCCGCTCAACGCCCCGGCGGCAGAGCACTTCAGCCTCGATCATGCTCCCGTGCGCCACGCCTGCGCACGGCGGCGCGCGGAACGGATCCGAAACTCGGCGATGGCATCGGGTGACCCACGGTAACCGGGACGCGGTGGGCGTGGGCGGGCAGCGATTGTCAGTGGGCGGTGGAAGACTCGGCGCAGCAGAGAACAGGACCCTTCCGAGGAGGGCGATGATGCTCACCACCCGTTTCGTCAACGGCGCTCCCAACTGGATCGACCTCGGCACGCCCGAGATCGACGGCGCCGTCTCCTTCTACCACGGCCTCTTCGGCTGGCAGTTCCGGTCGGCGGGTCCCGAGGCCGGTGGTTACGGCTTCTTCCAGCTGGACGGCCGGACCGTCGCCGGCGGTATGCAGACCGGCCCGGAGCAGGGCCCGCCGTCCTGGACGGTGTACTTCCGGAGCGAGGACGCGCAGGCCACCGCGAAGGCGGCCGAGCAGGCGCACGGCAGTGTCCTGGCGCAGCCGATGGACGTGCTGGGCCAGGGCCACCTGGCGGTCCTCACCGACCAGGCCGGGGTGCCCTTCGGCATCTGGCAGCCGGCGCTGACCAAGGGCGTCGACGTGGCGGGGGATCCGGGTTCGCTGTGCTGGGTCGAGCTGTACACCCCGGACATCGCGGCTGCCGCGGCCTACTACCACAAGGTGCTCGGTCTGGAGACCTCCGGCGTGCCCTTCCCCGGCGGCACCTACACCTGTGTCAACCCGGCGGGCGGCGACGACGCGTCGGTGTTCGGCGGGATGGTGCCGCTGGCCGAGGACCCGGCGGAGGCGCAGGCCGGTGCGTACTGGCTGCCGTACTTCGAGGTCGAGGACCCGGACGCGGTGGTCGAGAAGGCCCAGCAGACGGGCGGCCGGGTGCGGATGCCGGCGACCACGCTGGAGGGGGTCGGCCGGATGGCGAAGCTGGCCGACCCGTACGGCGCCCGCTTCGCGGTGATCAGGAGCGAACCGCAGCAGACCTGAGGCCGGAGCCGGGACCCGTCACGCGGTCGCGCGTCGTATCAGCGTCGTGGGCAGGACGACGCTGGACGGCGCGCCGGTCGCCGGCCCGCCGCGGGTCAGCGTGGACAGCAGCAGGCGGGCCATCAGCCGGCCCATCTCCTCGATGTCCTGACGGACCGTCGTCAGCGGCGGCTCGGTCTGTTCGGCGACGGGCAGCACGTCGTCGAAGCCGATCACGGCGACGTCCTCGGGCACCCGGCGGCCGCGCTCGCGCAGGACGCGCAGGGCACCGAGCGCGGTGAGGTCGTTGGCGGCGAACACGGCGTCCACGTCCGGGCAGCGGTCGAGGAGTTCGCCCATGGCGCGCTCGCCGCCGGTGGGGGTGAAGTCGCTGGCGACGACCAGCCGGGGATCGGTCTCCCCCATCACGTCCCGGTATCCCTGCAGCCGGTCGGCCGCCGACGTCTGGTCCAGCGGCCCGGTGATGTGCGCGATCCGGGTCCGGCCGAGGCCGACGAGATGGCGCACCGCGTCCTCGGCGCCGCCCCGGTTGTCGCAGTCGACGTACACGGCGCTGTCCGTGCCGTCGCCCCAGCCGGGCCGGCCGCCGAACACGGTGGGGACACCGGCGCCCTCGATCAGGCCGGGCAGCGGGTCGTCGAGGTGGAGCGAGAAGACCAGCGCGCCGTCGACATGGCCGCCGGCGAGATAGCGGGCCACCCGGGCGTGGTCGTCCCGGCCCTCGGTGAGCAGCAGGACGAGCTGGTTGTCCTGGGCGGTCAGTTCCTTGCTGATGCCGCGCAGCTGCAGGGCGAAGAAGGGGTCGGTGAAGATCCGGGTCTCCGGCTCGGCGATGACGACGGCGACGGCGTCGTGCCGTCTGGTGACGAGGCTGCGGGCCGCCTGGTTGGGGACGTAACCGAGTTCCTCGACGGCCCGCCGCACCCGTTCGACGAGCGGCTCGCGCACGCCGTCCCCGCCGTTGACGACCCGTGACACGGTGGCCCGGGAGACCCCGGCCCGCGCGGCCACGGCCTCCAGCGTGGGGCGCGACACTGCCTCGGACACCTCGGCCCTCCTCCTCGGCGGCTGGCGATCAGCATAGTCCCGGGCACCGGGAGGCGGCCGGAGCGCCCGCGCCGGGCGCCGCACCTGCCGACCGCGGCCGGGACGTCACCGACTCCCGTCGTCAGGAGGGCTGTTCGGGCCGTGCCCGGCTCGGCTGGACGCGCTTGGGCTCGCCCGGCATCTTCGGGTACTCCGGCGGATAGGGCAGGTCGCCGAGGCCGTGCTCGTCCTCGTCGCGGCGGGCGAGTTCCAGGAGGGTGTCGAGGGAGTAGGCGTGGTCGTCCATGTCGGCGTGCACATCGCCGAGTTCGGCGAACCGGGCGGGCATCGTGACCAGGTCGAAGTCCGCGGGCTGCACGTCGTCGACCTCCTCCCAGCGCAGCGGCGCCGACACGGGGGCGTTCGGGCGGGGCCGCAGCGAGTAGGCGGAGGCGATGGTGCGGTCGCGGGCGGTCTGGTTGTAGTCGACGAAGATGCGCTCGCCGCGTTCCTCCTTCCACCACTTGATGGTCACCCGGTCCGGCATCCGGCGTTCCAGTTCGCGGCCCACGGCGATGGCGGCGCGCCGGACCTGGGTGAAGGTCCAGCGGGGTTCGATGGGCACGAAGACGTGCAGCCCGCGGCCGCCGGAGGTCTTGGGCCAGCCCCGCAGTCCGCCGAACTCGTCCAGGACGGCGCGCAGTTCGTGGGCGGCGCGGACCGCGTCGGCGAAGTCGGTGCCGGGCTGCGGGTCGAGGTCGATGCGGAGCTCGTCGGGACGGTCGACGTCACCGCGCCGCACCGGCCAGGGGTGGAAGGTGAGCGTGCCGTACTGCGCGGCCCACACCACCGCGGCCTCCTCGGTGGGGCACATCTCGTCGGCGGTGCGGCCGCTGGGGAAGGTGATGTGGGCGGTGGGGATCCAGTCGGGCATGCCCTTGGGGGCGCGCTTCTGGTAGAACCACTCCCCCTCGACGCCGTCCGGGTAGCGCTGCAGGGTGGTGGGGCGGTCGCGCAGGGCGCGCAGGATGCCGGGGGCGACGGCCGCGTAGTAGCGGGCGACGTCCAGCTTGGTGAAACCGCGCTCCGGGAAGAAGACCTTGTCGGGGCTGGACAGCCGTACGGACCGGCCCGCCACCTCCAGTTGCACCGCATCGCCCATGCGGCCACGGTAGGCGCACCACCCCCGCCCCGCATATCGGCTCGACACGGCCGCCGCTCCGGTACCGGAGTGTGCGACGTGACGAGCGGACGCCCGGGAGCGCTCGTACAGTCGTGGGGCGGTGCTACGCCGTCACGGATACCTGCTGGTCAGATACGGTTTCAGCGGAACCACAAGAGATCGTTTCCCACAATCCTCCCTCAAGGTGAAGCGCCTCCCGGACGGCAGGGTGAAGGTGACGGCCGCTGCGGGCGGCGCGCTCAGCACGATCGGGTTCGGCGGCCGGCCGGTCGGCGAACGGTGGTCTGCTGCGCCGGGCGAGCGGTGGCCCGGTGCAGCACTTCGACCAGGGCGGCTACATCCAGGGCCCGGGCACCGGCACTTCGGACAGCATCCCGCGGGCTGGTCCAGGGCGAGCCCGGTCCCCGACATGCATCCGTCGACCACGTCCGGGTGGTGCTGGAGCCCTTTGAGCCAGCGCTTCACGGCGCGGGTGACGTCTTCGAGGCGGCCGCCGCGAGGTTGCCGATGTCGCGCTTGACCAGCGACCAGACCCCTACGGTCGGGTTCAGGCCGGGCGCGTAGGTGGGCAGCTGGATGGCCGTGAGCCACTCGGCGTTCGCGTCGATGAACTTGCGAAGCGGCTTGGTCAGGTGCAGGCGAACGTTGTCCCAGACCAGCACGATCGGGCCGCCGAGCTGGATGCGGGCGCGGACGATCAGGTCGCGGAAGTCACGCCAGCCGAAACTCTTCGGCTGGTCCTTTCGCCCCGTGTACTCCCGAACCGCGGAAAACAGCCGGGACGGCCGGGCCTGTAGCAGGTCATGCCGACCGTCGACACCCTCCGTTTGGTGGGTTCCGACACGTTGGTGGGTTCCGACACGCTGATCGACCTCCCGCTGCGTGCTGTACCGCCGTCGTCGACGCCGTACGGCAATGTGACCGCTATCACGGCCAGGGGAAAACCTGCCGTCCATGGGCGGCGTCTAGCGGGTGTGAGATCAGTCAGGAAGGCACCGGGCGAGCTGGACGAGGAGCATCTCGTGCGGCTGGTGGCCAAGGGTGACCGTGCCGCGTTCGAGGAGCTGTACCGGCGTACGTCGCCGTGGATGGCGGTGCGGCTGCGCCGCCGCTGTGCGGACGAGCAGATCGTCGCCGAGGTCATGCAGGAGACGTACTTGGCCGTGTGGCGCGCGGCGGGCGCGTTCGTCGGGACCGCGGCCGGGGGAAGCGCCGTCGGCTGGCTGTGGACGATCGCGGCGCGCCGGCTCGTCGACGCGTTCCGGCGCCGGGCCCACCACGCGGAGCCGCCTCCCGCGGCCGCACCGCGCCCCATGGCGCCCGCCGCCGAGGAGGAGGCGCTCGCGGCGACCGTCGGCGGTGAGGTCGGGGACGCGCTGCGGCGCCTCGCGCCGGAACTCAGAGAGGTGCTGCAGGCCCTGGTGCTCGACGGGCTGTCCGTCCGGGAGGCCTCGGTGCTGCTGGGACTGCCCGAGGGCACGGTCAAGACCCGTGCCCGCAGGGCCCGGATCGAGATGCGGAAGGCGCTGGCATGAGTGGGGAACACGCGTCGATTCGGATCATCGACGGGTACGCGCGCGGCGACACGGAGCTCGCCGCCGACGAGGTGTGGGCCCTGGAGGCCCATCTGGAGGCGTGCCGGGTGTGCCGTGAGCGGCTGTCGGACTCGGTCACGGCGCAGGCGCCTGCCGTCGCGGCGCTGGTCGGCTCCGTGTGGTCCGACCTCGAACCCCGGCTGGCCGACATCGCGCCGATGCCGCGGCGACGGCGCTGGTCGGCGCGGATGTCGAGATGGCTGACGCCGACGATGGTGCCGTGGGTGGCCATGGTCGTGGCCGTGACGCTGCTCGCGCTGCTGCTCGACCTGACCGGCACCGTCCCGGACACCGGCTCCGGCTCCGGCGTGTCGTTGGTGTTGCTGTTCGCCCCGGTCCTGCCCGTGCTCGGCGTCGCGGCGTCGTGGTCGCGCGGCCTGGACCCGGCGTACGAGCTGACGGCCTCCGCGCCACGGGCGGGACTGTATCTCGTGCTGCGGCGCACCGCGGCCGTGCTCGCCGTGGTCGTCCCCGCGCTGCTGCTCGGCGGATGGGCGACCGGGGTGACCGGGGTGACGGCCGCGCAATGGCTGCTGCCCTGTCTGGCCTTCACCTCGACGACCCTGGCGCTCGGCGGTGTCGTCGGTGTGACCCGCGCCGCGGGCTGGCTGGTGGCCGGGTGGGCCGCCGTGGTGGTGGCGCCGAGCCTGTCCACCGGCCGTACGACCTTCGCGCTGCGGACGGTCGGCCTGCCCGTGTGGGCGCTGATCCTCGCACTCGGCATCGGTGTCGTGATCGCCCGCAGGGGCGCGTACTCCGTGCTGGGAGCCCATCGTTGACCATCGGAGAGGAACACCACATGATGCCCGCGGTGAGCGCGGCCGACCTCGCACCGACGCCCTACGCCTGGGAGATCCGGGCCACCGGGCTGAAGGTCAGGGTCGGCAGGAACCGGATGGCCGTCTGCGGCCTCGACCTGTCACTGGGCACCGGCGTACACGGCCTCCTCGGACCCAACGGGGCGGGCAAGACCACCCTCATCCGGGCGCTGGCCACCGTGCTGCGCCCCGCCGAGGGCACCCTGGAGCTGCTCGGGGAGTCCGCGGGCGGCATGGGCGAACGCCGTGCGCTGCGCCGCCGGATCGGCTATCTGCCGCAGGAGTTCGGCTACTACAAGCGCTTCACGGTCCGCGAGTTCGTCGAGTACATGGCGTGGCTGAAGGAGGTACCCAAGGCGGACATCCCCGCGGCGGTGCAGCACGCCGTGGAGCGGGTGGGCCTGGCCGACCGCGCCGACAAGCGGATGAAGACCCTGTCCGGCGGCATGGTGCGGCGGGTGGGCATCGCCCAGGCCATCGTCAACAACCCGACGATCCTGCTGCTGGACGAGCCGACGGTCGGCCTGGACCCGGCGCAGCGGCTGCGCTTTCGCGAGCTGCTGCAGGAGCTGGGCAGGGACACCTGCGTGGTCGTCTCGACCCACCTGGTGGAGGACGTGGCCGCCGCCTGCACCGACGTGGTGCTCTTCGCCGAGGGCCGGCTGGTCTTCCAGGGCACCCCGGACGAGCTGGCCGCGGTGGGCGGACCGGAGCAGGTGGGCGACAGTCCGCTGGAGCGCGGCTACTCGGCACTGCTGCAGAGCCCCGAGCAGGAGAGGGGCACCTGGTGAACAGCCGTGTCCTGCGCATCGAGTTGAAGCGCTCCGTCGCCCCCTGGGCCGGCGCCGTGGTCCTGACAAGCGCGCTGGCGTTCCTGTACCTGCTGGACGGCGGATGGTGGACGGGCACCACGGCGTGGACGGCCCAGTGGACGTCCTTGGCCCTGTGGACCCGCGGCGTGCTGTTCTACCTGTGGCCGCTGGCCGTGGGGCTCGGCGCCCTGCAGGGTCTGCGCGACCACCGCTCGAAGATGTCCGAGCTGCTGACGACGGCCTCGCGACCCGCCTGGCACCGCGCCGCCGCGCTCGCGGGAGCCGTGGCGATCAGCCTGGCTTCGGCGTTCGCGTTCCTCGTCCTCGTGGGCGGGGCCCAGGTGCTCGCCCACACCGACTACATGCACCTCGGATGGCTGCCGATCTCGCTGGTCGGGGCGCTCTCCCTCGTCGCGGCAGCCGTGCTGGGCATGGGGGCCGGGCGCACTCTGCCGTCCCCGCTCACCCCGCCGCTGCTGACCATGGTCGCCTTCGCGTTCACGGCGCTCATGAACGCGTCCCTGGGCCAGACGCAGACGACCACGGCGGACGGTTTCCCGGTCACGGAGCCGAAGCAGATCTCGCTGCTCTCACCCGTGGTGGCCGACGTGAGCAACGTGTTCGTCACCCTCTCCGCCTCCGTGCACGTCGGACAGACGATCTGGCTGCTCGGCCTGGCCGCGACGGGCTTCGCCCTGCTCGTCGCCGCGACCCCGCGCACCCGGCTGCTCGCCCTGTCGCCCGTCCTGGCGGGCGCGGCGATCGCCCTGCTCGTCCTCCCCTCCGACCCGAGCCGGATCTACGTCCGCGACGAGGCTGCCGCCGCTCTGGTGTGCGACGGCCCGGTGTGCGTGACCAGGACGCACCAGGGGCGGCTCGCCGACCTGGCGGGTCCCGGCAAGGAGGCGCTGGGTCTGTTGCACCGCGCCCTGGGCGGCCAGGCGCCGGTCTCGGTCCGGGAGAACACCGCCATACAGCCGGAGGGCACCACGCCGCGGTGGTCCCGTAGGACCGTGCTCTTCGACTTCGACGACGACATCATCACCGCCGCGAAGGGCAAGGAGCTGGCCTGGGCGCTGATCGCCAAGGGCATGGTGCCGGGGTGCGGCCCCGTCGGCTGGTCCAGCACGGGCGAGGACGACGTCGCGCAGACCGTCGCGGTGGGCTGGGTCCTCGGCGACCTCGAGTCGCTGCCCAGCACACAGTCGGCGGGCATGCGCCGCGAGTTCGACACCCAGGCCCGCGCCGTGTGGAAGGACCTGGAGGCGCTGCCCCGAACCGAGCAGGTGTCGCGGATCAGCGCGATGCGCGCCGCCGCGCTCTCCTGCCGGGGAGACACGCTCAAGACGCTGACCGGCGGTGCGTCCCGATGAGGTGGGTGACGCTGTACGCGCGCTCGCGTCAGGTGCCCGCGTCGCTCGCCGTGCTGGTGATCAGCACGGTGGCGGCGTGGGCGCTCGCCCGGGACGGCAGCGGGGAGCCGGGGGATCTCCGGCTGCCCGTGCTCGTCCTCGCCGCGGGAGCGATGGCGGTCTCGGTCGGGCTCGGCGGGCAGGACCTCGCGCTGGACCGGACGGCCGCGATCCGCTGGGTGCCCCGCAGGGCGGCGCATGTGCTGCTCGGCGGTGCGCTCGTCGCCGCGATCCTGCTGGCGGTACAGACAGCCGGCGCCGACCTCGCCACCACCGCGTTCATCGTCCGGGACAGCGCGGGCCTGATGGGGCTCGCCGCCGTCGGCGCGGCGGGGTGCGGGGGGCCGTACGCGTGGACGCTGCCGTTCGCCTGGCTCTCCTGTTCGTTCTTCGCCCCTCCCCCGACGAGTGCGCCGACGCAGGTGGCGTCCTGGATGCTGCTGCCACCCGGCACGGCCGCCGGCACCTGGACAGCCGTGGTCCTCACAGCCGTCGGCACCACGGCCTACGCCGTCGCGGGACCGAGACGGTAGCGGGGCGCGGGCTGCTGGACCGGGGCGCGGTGGTGACCCATTACGGATGCCCCCCGACCAACGGGCTGACCTTCTTCGACCTCGGTCGAACTCCGGTGGTTTTGGCGGTGATGGATGGCGTCCACGTCCGGATCACCGCCAGGTCCGCACGCGGGTAGGCCGGACGGCGATCGAGGCAATGGCGGGCGCCGCCAGGCCGTGTGCCGAAAGTGGATCTTGGGCCGTGAATGATCACGGTCCATGGGGCGGGGAGATCTCACGCACGAGCAGTGGGCTGTGCTGGAGCCGTTGTTGCCGAAGGGGACGGAGGCGGGGCGACCGCCTGTCTGGCCTCGGCGGCAGCTGATCGACGGCATACGGTTTCGGGTCCGGACCGGTGTTCCATGGCCGGGCGTTCCCGTCGGATACGGGCCGCGGGGCCGGGCCTACGACCTCTTCCGTCGGTGGCAGCGGGACGGCATCCGGCACCGCATACCGACTCGGCTCCAGACCTTGGCCGACGCGAGAGACGCGATCGTCCGGGACCTGAGCGTCGACTCCACGGTGTGCCGTGCCCATCAGCATGCGGCCGGGGCCCGCAAGCAGGGCCACCTGCAGAAGCAGCCACCGGGCGGCATCTGCACCGAGCCCCGTCTCACAGACCCCACGGAAGAGCGCAGGTCGGAGTGCATCCGACCTGCACTCCCCGGATTGTGTGGACGTTTCGGCGGCCTTCTGGACGCCGGGTAAATTGGTGGTATGGATCTGCCGGTGATGCCGCCCGTGAAGCCGATGCTCGCCAAGTCGGTGGCGACGATCCCCCCGGACATGCAGTACGAGGCGAAGTGGGACGGCTTCCGCGCGATCGTGTTCCGGGACGGTGCCGAGGTGGAGCTGGGCAGTCGTACCGGGAAGCCGCTGACCAGGTACTTCCCCGAGCTGGTCGCGGCGCTGCGGGAGCGGGTGCCCGAGCGGTGCGTGCTGGACGGGGAGATCGTGATCGCGCGGGAGGGCCGGCTGGACTTCGACGCGCTGACCGAGCGGATCCATCCGGCGGACTCCAGGGTGCGCACGCTGGCGGAGCGGACGCCCGCCTCGTTCGTCGCCTTCGACCTGCTGGCGCTGGACGACGAGTCCCTCCTCGACGTCCCGCTCACCGACCGGCGCGCCCTGCTCACCAGGGCCCTGGCCGGCGTGACCCCGCCCGTGCATCTGGCGCCGGCCACGACCGATGTCCAGGTGGCCAGGCAGTGGTTCGAGCAGTACGAGGGGGCCGGCCTCGACGGGGTCATCGCCAAGCCGCTCACCCTGCGCTACCGCCAGGACGAGCGTGCCATGTTCAAGGTCAAGCACGAGCGGACGGCCGACGTCGTGGTCGCCGGCTACCGCTTCCACAAGAGCGGCCCCGTGGTGGGTTCGCTGCTGCTGGGCCTGTACGACGACCGGGGAGCCCTCCAGCACGTTGGCGTGTCGGCCGCGTTCCCGATGAAGCGCCGGGCCGAGCTGGTCGAGGAGCTGGAGCCGCTGCGCATGGCCGACGTCTCCGGGCACCCGTGGGCGGCCTGGGCGGAGGAGGCCGCGCACGAGTCGGCGCGGCTGCCCGGCGCGCCGAGCCGGTGGTCGGGCAAGAAGGACCTGTCCTGGGTGCCGGTGCGGCCGGAACGGGTGGCCGAGGTGGCGTACGACCACATGGAGAACGGGGCCCGCTTCCGGCACACGGCCCGGTTCCGCCGCTGGCGCCCCGACCGCACACCGGAGAGCTGCACCTACGCCCAGCTAGAGGAGCCGGTGCGCTACGACCTCACGGAGATCCTGGGGTCCTGACCGTCCCGGATCTGGTTCGACCGGGTATGGCCCTAGCTGACCTGTTGAGCACACAATCAGTCAAGAGCGTGAACGGGGTGGGACGAGCGGGGGGGCAGCGGTGGACACGCGACGACACGAGGCGCCGACCCGCCGGACCGTGCTGACGGCAGCACTGGCGGCGGCCGCGACGGCCGTCACCCTCACGACGGGCTGCACCCGGCACGGCACGGCGGACGACGGCCGCGCACCGCAGGCCACCCCGACACCGAGCGAGGGCACCCCGGCACCCGGCGGACGGCCCGCCACCGGCTCCGTCCTGGCCGTGAAGATCGACAACGTGGCCGCAGCCCGCCCGCAGACCGGGCTGGAGTCGGCGGACGTGGTGTACGCGGAGCAGGTGGAGGGCGGCCTCAGCCGGCTGATGGCGGTGTACGCCGCCAAGCTCCCCGAGGTCGTCGGCCCGGTCCGCAGCGCCCGCGAGTCCGACCTGGAGCTGCTGCGCCAGTTCGCCCGGCCTACGCTCGCCTTCTCCGGCGCCCAGAAGAAACTGCTCCCCCTGATCGGCCGGGCGCCGTTGCGGCCGGAGTCACCCGCGGAGGCGTCCGGGGCCTACCACCGGGGCAGCGGCCGGCCGGCCCCGCACAACCTGTACCTGCGTCCGGCCGAGGTGATGCCGGACGGGGCGCCCGGCAGGGCGGCGCTCACCACCGGTTTCCGCCACGGCCCGGCCCCGGCCGGCGGCACGGTCACCGCGTCCCGCACCGTGCGGTACCCGGCGGCCCGCTTCACCTTCACCTGGTCCGGCGACCGGAACCGCTGGCTGGTGTCGATGGACGGCACGCCGGCGACGACGACGACAGGCAACCGGCTGGTGGCGGCGACGGTCGTGGTGCAGCACGTACGGGTGCGGCCCTCTGCGTACCACGACGTCCTCGGCAACAACACACCGTTCACCGTGACGGTGGGGTCGGGGAAGGCGGAGGTGCTGCGGGACGGGCGGTCGTTCGAAGCCACCTGGTCCCGCCCGGACGCCACCGGCGGAACGACGTTCACGAACGCGGACGGCAGCCCGGTGAACTTCGCCGACGGTCAGGTGTGGGTGGTGTTCGCGAAGGCCTGAGCAACCCGCCGGAGCTGCCGCGGCAGGCCGTCCGCGGCGCCGTCCTGGCCGGTCGGGCAGTTCCCCGCGCCCCTTGCGTGGCGCCGCTCACGCCCGGGAGGCGAGCGGCTCCGTGGGATTGCGCAGGCCCTCCGCCGCATCGGAGACCCGGCGGATCAGGTCGAAGAACTGGGTCTGCTCCGCGGCCGAGAGCGGGGCCAGGAAGACCTGGTTCATCCGGGCGGTGCGCACCGCGAGCTTGCGGTGGACCCGTACCCCCTCGTCGGTGAGGCGCAGCAGGAAGCGGCGGCCGTCCTGCGGGTCGCGCACCTTGTCGAGGAGCGCGCGCCGGCCCAGCCGGCTGACGACCTCGGCGATGGTCGACCGGTCCAGGCCCACCCGCTCCCCCACGGTCCGCTGGTCCAGTCCCGGCTCGGCCACGAGCGCGTTCAGTACGGCGAACTGCGGCGAGGTGATCTCCTCGGAGACCATCGTGTTCCACAGCAGGTAGTGGGCCTGCTGGAGCCGCCGGGCCAGGTGCCCGGGGTGGGTGGTGAGGTCCACCGCGGCCATATGCGCTCCCATGGTCCGAATTCGTTGGTGCACTGAACGATACCCGCGGTCATCCGTCCTGTCTGTACACCCGACTGCCATCAGGCAAGGCCTTGACTGGTGCGGACGCCAGTGGCAGCGTTGCAGACATCTCGCTGAAATACTCAGTGCCCTGATTAATTCGCTGAGAGATGAGGCTGCACGGATGGACAGGGTGGTCGCCATGGCCGCGGAGGCGGTGGCCGACGTGACGGAGGGCGCGTCGCTCGCGGTGGGCGGGATCGACCCGGACGGTGAGCAGCCGACGGCCCGGACGCGCCAGGAGACGGCCGCGCGGGCGGCCCGTCGGGCAAGGGCTCGCGCTTGTTCTTGAGCGGTAGGTCGTGGGGCACCTGCGGGTGCGTTGCGGCTGGTCGCGCAGTTCCTCCCCCGGCCTTCGGCCGGGGGACCCCCAGCGCCCCCGAAAGCAGGGCGCTTCACCGAGGACTCCCTATGACACTCACCCAAGCCGATATCGACGTCGAAATCGCCGCCGAGCGCGCCGCGTACGAGAAGGGGGTGGCCGAAGGCGCCCCCGTCGAGCATCACCCCCGCCGGGACTACGCCCCCTACCGGTCCTCCGTGCTGCGGCATCCGAAGCAGCCCCTGGTCGCCATCGACACGGCCCAGGACCCGGAACTGGTGGAGCTGCACTCCCCCGCGTTCGGGGAGCGGGACATCACCGGGATAGACAATGACCTGACCCGGCAGCACAGCGGGGAGCCCGTCGGTGAGCGGATCACCGTCTCCGGGCGGCTGCTCGACCGGGACGGCCGGCCGGTGCGAGGGCAGCTGATCGAGATCTGGCAGGCCAACTCGGCGGGCCGCTACGCGCACCAGCGCGAGCAGCACGACGCCCCGCTGGACCCGAACTTCACCGGAGTCGGCCGCACGATCACCGACGCCGACGGCGGCTACCACTTCACCACCGTCCAGCCGGGCCCCTACCCCTGGCGCAACCACCTCAACGCGTGGCGCCCGGCCCACATCCACTTCTCGATGTTCGGTACGGCGTTCACACAGCGGCTGGTGACGCAGATGTACTTCCCGAGCGACCCGCTGTTCCCGTACGACCCGATCATCCAGTCGGTGACGGACGACGCGGCCCGGCAGCGCCTCGTCGCGACGTACGACCACGGCCTGTCCGTGCCGGAGTTCTCGATGGGCTACCACTGGGACATCGTGCTGGACGGCCCGACCGCCACCTGGATCGAAGAAGGACGCTGACCCGCCATGACGAAGATCGACACGAGCAGCCCCGGGCACGTGCTGCCCACCCCGTCGCACACGGTCGGCCCGTTCTACGGCTACGCGCTGCCCTTCCGCGGCGGCGAGGACATCGCACCCCTCGGGCACCCGGACACCGTCACGGTCCACGGGTACGTCTACGACGGGGAGGGCAACCCGCTGCCCGACGCGCTCCTGGAGCTGTGGGGCGCCGACCCGGACGGCAACGTCTCCACGACCGACGGTTCGATCCGCCGCGACCCGGCGACCGGTGACTACCTCGGCCGCAACGGCGTGGAGTTCACCGGCTGGGGCCGGATCCAGACGGACACCAATGGGCACTGGTACGCGCGGACGCTGCGGCCCGGCGCCCGTGGCGGCAGCGCGCCCTACCTCAGCGTGTGCGTGTTCGCGCGCGGGCTGCTGGTGCACCTGTTCACCCGGATCTACCTGCCGGGCGACGACGCGGCACTCGCCGCCGACCCGCTGCTCACCCGGGTGGGCGAGCGACGCGACACGCTGATCGCCGCCGAGGAGGGGCGGGGGACCTACCGTTTCGACATCCGCCTTCAGGGCGAGGGCGAGACGGTCTTCCTGGAGTTCCAGTGAGTTCGGTGGATCACGGCGGCGGTGACGCCGGGCTGCTCGGTCCTGGGTGGTCGGGTTCGGCCGCCGCGGCCGCGACGGGCGACGGCGCCTTTCTGCAGGCGCTGCTCGACGCGGAGGCGGCCCTCACCCGCGCCCAGGCCGCCGTGGGCCTGGCACCGGCCGGGGCCGCGACGGCCGTGACCGAGGCGGCGGCCGACCCCGCTCGTTACGACGTGGGCGCCCTCGCGGCGCGTGCCCGCGGCGGCGGCAACCCGGTGATCCCGCTGGTCGCCGACCTGACGAAGGCGGTCGGCGCGGAGTACGGGCCGTACGTGCACCGGGGTGCGACCAGCCAGGACGTCATGGACACGGCGACGATGCTGGTCGCGTCCCGCACCCTGGAGCTCGTGGTCGCCGACCTCGGGCGGACCGGGCGGGCGCTGGCCCTGCTGGCCGCCGAGCACCGCGACACGCCGATGCCGGGCCGCACGCTCACCCAGCACGCCGTACCGACGACGTTCGGGCTGAAGGCGGCCGGCTGGCGTTCGCTGGTGCTGGACGCCCGGGACCGCGTGACCCCGGTCCGGGAGTCGCTGCCCGCTCAACTGGGCGGCGCGGCAGGCACGCTGGCCGCCCTCGGGGCGTACGGCGCGGCGCACGCCGAGGAACTGCCGACGGCGTACGCCCGTGAACTGGGCCTGGCCGCACCCCTGTTGCCGTGGCACACCCTGCGCACGCCGGTCGCCGACCTCGCCGGCTGCCTCGCCTTCACGGCCGGGGCGCTGGGGAAGATCGCCGCGGACGTGCTGGTCCTGTCCCGCACCGAGATCGCAGAGGTCTCGGAGGGCAGTGGCGGCGGTTCCTCGGCGATGCCCCACAAGGCCAACCCCGTACGGTCCACGCTGATCGCGGCGGCCGCGCGGCGGGTCCCGCAGCTCGCGGCCGTCCTGTACGGCTCGATGGCCGCGGAGGACGAGCGGCCGGCCGGTGCCTGGCACGCCGAGTGGGAACCGCTGCGGGATCTGCTGCGGACCGTCGGGGGCGCGGCCCGGGACGCGGCGGAGCTGGCGGAGGGGCTGCGGGTGCACCCGGAGGCGATGCGCCGGAACCTCGACCTCACGAACGGGCTGATCGTCTCGGAGCGGCTCTCCGCCGAACTGGCCCCCGTGCTCGGCCGGGCCCGCGCCAAGGCACTGCTCACCGAGCTGGCCCGCCGCACCCACACCGAGCACCGGACCCTGCGCGAACTCCTCGCCGAGGAACCCGACCTGACGGATCTCGACCTCGACGGCCCGACCGATCCCGCCCGCTACACCGGGTCCGCCGGTGTGCTCACCGACCGTGCTCTGGAGCGACGTTGACCGAGAACATCCTCAACCACCGTGTCGAGGGCCCCGCTTCTGCTCCCCCGCTGCTCCTCGGGCCCTCGCTCGGCACCTCGTACGCCCTGTGGGACGCCGTGGCGCCCGAGCTGTCCACCGCCCACCGGGTGGTGCGCTGGGACCTGCCGGGCCACGGCGGTTCGGCGCCCGGCCTGATCAGGGCGGGGGCGACCGTCGGCGACCTCGCCGGGCTGGTGCTCGCGCTCGCCGACTCGCTCGGCATCGGACGGTTCGCGTACGCGGGGGTGTCGCTGGGCGGTGCCGTCGGGCTGCATCTGGCCGTGCACCACCCGGACCGGCTGGAGAACCTGGCGGTGATCTGCTCCTCGGCCCACTTCGGCGGGTCCGGGCCGTGGGAGGAGCGGGCCGGGCGGGTGCGCCGGGAGGGCGTGGAGTGGCTGGCGGAGAACGCCCCCGGCCGCTGGTTCACCCCCGGCTTCACCGTGCCCCGGCTGGTCGAGGACCAGCGGACGGCCGACCCGGAGGCGTATGCCGCCTGCTGCGACGCGCTGGCCGCCTTCGACCTGCGGGACCGGCTCGGCGAGATCGCCGTCCGCACCCTGCTGATCGCCGGCCGTCAGGACGCCGCGACCCCGCCGCCGCACCTGCGGGAGATCGCGGACGCGGTCGCCGCGGCCACCCTGGTCGAGCTGCCGGGTGCCGCTCATCTGGCGCCCGCACAGTGCCCCGAGGCGGTCCTGACCGCGCTCCGCTCCCACCTCGACGGGAGCGCCCGGCGTGGAATGGCAGTACGCCGCGAGGTGCTCGGCGACGCGCACGTCGACGGCGCCCAGGCCCGGCAGACCCTCTTCACGGCCCGCTTCCAGGACTTCATCTCGCGCTACGCGTGGGGCGAGATCTGGACCGACCCCACGCTCTCCCGGCGTGAACGCAGCATGATCACCCTGACCGCGCTGGTCGCCCACGGCCACTACGACGAGCTGGCCATGCATGTCCGGGCGGCCCGGCGCAACGGGCTGACCCCGGAGGAGATCGGCGCGGTGCTGCTGCAGACTGCCGTGTACTGCGGGGTCCCGGCGGCCAACTCGGCGTTCGCGACGGCCCAGCGGGTGCTGGCGGAAGAGGAAGGGTGACCCTGCCGGGGACAGGCACAGGAGCGGTCGCTGTGCCTACGGTGGGGGCATGTCGACCATCCTGATCACGGGTGCCACCTCCGGGCTCGGCCGGTACGTCGCCTTCGAACTGGTCCGCTCGGGCCATGCCGTCCTCGTGCACGGCCGCGACCCCGGCCGTACCGAGCGACTGGTCGAGGAGCTGCGCACCGAGGGCGAAGCCGAGGCGTTCGTCGCGGACCTGGCCTCGCTGGCGCAGGTCCGCGAGCTGGGCGCGCGGGTCGCCGACGCCCGTCCCGACCTGGACGTACTGATCAACAACGCGGGCATCGGCGCCGGCCCGCCCGGCTCGGGCCGCGAACTGAGCACGGACGGGCACGAGTTGCGCCTGGCCGTCAACTACCTGGCCCCGGTGGCCCTGACCCGCGCCCTGCTGCCGGTGCTGCGCGCGGGCGCCCCGGGCCGGATCGTGAACGTGGGCTCGGCGGGCCAGGAACCGCTGGACTTCGACGACCCCGAATTCACGCGGGGCTACCAGGGCTTCGCAGCGTACTGCCGGTCCAAGTTCGCCCTGGCGGCCCACACGTTCGCTCTCGCGGAGGAGCTGGCCGACACGGACGTGGCGGTGAACGTCCTGCACCCCGCGACCTTCATGGACACCGCGATGGTGCGGGAGGGCGGGGTAGCCCCCTGGAGCACGGTGGCGGACGGCGCCCCGGGCGTCCTGGCCCTGGCGACACGGGACCTGGGCACGGGCGGCTACTTCGACGGCACGAGCAAGGCGCGAGCGCACGAGGCGACCTACGACCGAGAGGTACAAAAACGCCTCTCAGCGGTAACCGACCAACTCCTCGCGCTCTGACGCCCTGCTTTCAGGGGCGCGGGGAACTGCGCGAGCAACCACATACAACCCGCACCCGTCAGCGCAACCCCCGCCCCGTGTCCAGCACCTCCCGGGCCTGGGCGACCAACCCGTCCGCCCCACAGGACCGAGCCAACGCGAGCCCCCTGTTGAGCTCGGCCACCGACCGCGCGGCGATCCCGTACTCCACCCGGGCCGCCGCATGCTCGTACTGGCAGGGCGACGCCTCCAGGTAGGCAACCGCCTGCGACGCCAGCCGCACCTGTCGCTGTCCGGTCTCCAGCGCGGCGGCGCACCGCAGCGCCTCGCCGATCGCCGTGTCCGTGCCGAACCGCTCGGCCTGCCGCCGCGCGTCGCTCGCGAGGTGCGCCGCCCGCGCCGGGTCCTCGTTCGCGAGGGCCCGCGCGAGGTCGAGCGCCCAGGGCACGACCACGGGGTTGAAGTGGCCGCGCGCGGCGGCCGCCTTCTCCGCCGCCTCCAGTTCGTTCACGGCCTCCTCCGTGCGGCCGACGGCGAGCAGCAGCCGGCCGCGCACCGACCGCGGGTCGGGCATGACGATGGTGGAGGGGTACGGCGGGGCGAAGCCGTACTGTTCGGCGGTCTCCCAGGCCTGCTGGACATGGCCGCGGGCGAGCAGCGTGTCGACGAGGTTGCAGGTGGCGGTCCAGTACAGCGGCAGCCGGCGGCCGACCCGCTCGGCGATCCGCAGGGACTCCCGCAGCGAGGTCTCCGCGTCCCGGAGCCGGCCGCGCCTGCGGTGGCCGAGGCCGACGTAGGCATGGGCGAGGGCCAGATGGCCGCCGCTCCAGCCGGAGGACTCGTAGGCGCGCAGGGCCTCGTTGTACAGGCTCTCCGCGCGGTCGAGCCGGTCGGTGTAGACGTAGGAGTTGGCGAGCATCAGCAGGAGTTCGATGCCCCACTCGGTGTCGGTCCAGCCGAGGCCGGGTGCGAGCCGGCCGTTGACGAGGGCGCGGTCGCACAGTTCGACGACCTCCTCGGCGTTCTCGCCCTGGATCAGCAGGTCGAAGCCGCGCAGCATCAGCAGGGCGCGCTCGGAGTTGTCGCGGCCGGTGCAGGTGGCGGCGAGGTCGGCGAGCCGTTCGGAGCGGCGTGCGGAGACGGCCTCGCCGGCGATGCCCTCCCACATGAACTGGACGGCATGGAGCCGGAGCTTCGCGGGTCCCGCCTCGTGCCGGGCGGCCTCCGCCTCGACCGTGCGGACGGCTTCCTCCAGCTGGTCGTTGTGGAGCAGTGCCTGGGAGAGCCGGAAGACGGCGTCGACGCGTTCGGGGCCGGAGAGGCCGGGCATGCCGAGAGCGCTCTGCAGATGGCCGATGGTGACGGCCGGGTTGGTGAGCAGGGTCGCGCAGCCGAGCTCGTAGAGCACGCGTGCGTGGACCTCGGGGAGCGGCGGTTCGCGCAGGGCGCGTTCGAGGCAGCGGCGGGCCGCGTCCGGGGCGCCGACGGCGAGGTGTTCCTTGGCCGCGTCCCGCAGCTGTTCGACGAGTTCCTCGTCGTCGTCCGGGTGCACCTTCAGCAGGTGGCGGGAGGCCTCGGCGATGCCGCGGCCGTCGTCCAGGACGATCTGGGCGGCGATGCCGTGCATGGCGGTGCACATCGCGGGCGGGATGGAGTTGTAGACGGCGGTGGCGATCAGTGGGTGGACGAACTCCAGGTCACCGGCACGGGGCCGGGAGCCGGCCGGATCGGGCGCGGTGAGGATACGGGCGGTGCGCAGGAGTTCGGCGCAGCGCTGGGCGTCGTCCAGGGCCATGCTGGCGAGCTGGGCGACGAGGTCGACGGAGATGCCGGTGCCGAGAATGGCGGCGGCCCAGGCGAACCGGGTGGCGTCGACGCCGAGTCCTTCGAGGCGGGTGACGAGTCCGCCGCCTCTGGCCGACCGGTTGAGGGCGCGCAGTTCACCGGCACGGGCCTCGACGGGTTCGAGCTCGCTGTCCTGGACCTTGGCGAGGAGTTCGACGGTCTCGTAGGGGTTGCCGCCGGTGACGGCCCAGACCTCGCGGCAGAACGGGGCGTCGGCGTGCTCGCCGAGGGTGGCGCGGGTGAGGCCGGCGGTGGCGTCCGGGGTGAGGGCGCTGACGGTGCGGACGGGGCGGCCGGCCGCGGCGGCCACGGCATCGAGGTGCCGGGCGCTGTCGCCGCTGACCTCGCCGGGCCGGCGGGCCACCAGGACCAGGACGGACAGGTCGTCGAGGCGTTCGACGAAGGCGGCCAGCCAGGCCAGCGTCTCCTGGTCGGCCCAGTGCGCGTCGTCGACCAGCAGGACCAGCGGCCAGTCGCGTTTGGCGAGCCGGCGGACGGCGGCGACCAGGCCGTCGCAGACACCCTGCGGGTCGGCCCGGCGGTCTCCGGGGTCGGTGATGCCGAGGGCGGGGCCGGCGATCTCGTACCAGTCGCCGAGGTACTCCCTGGCCTCTTCGGGCAGCAGGGAGACCAGCGCGGGCTGGAGCAGTTGCCGTACCACGTGGAAGGGGACGCTGCGCAGCGTCTCCACGCCGCGGGTGGACCAGACGGTGCAGCCCCGGCGTTCGGCGATGCGGCGGGTCTCGGCCAGCAGCGCGGTCTTGCCGAGCCCGGCCTCGCCGCGGATCACGAGCAGGTTCCCGGCGGTGGAACGGTCGGCGCACAGGAGATCGAGGGCCTCGGTGACGGCGGCGATCTCCTCCTCGCGCTCCCAGAGGGGAGCCGGGGCGCCTCCCGGGGGCTGCTCCTCCGTCATCCTGCTACCTCCCCAAGTCGCCCGAACGACGTACAGACCACGAGCGTAGCCGTCCTGTTGGCTGTCCGGAGGCGGGTCCGGGCAGCTGTGGCCGTGACGGGTGAAAGCGGGTACGGCCGGACGACGCGGGACGGCCCCGACCTGCCGCTGTGCAGCGAACGGACCGTCAACGGGCAGGAACATGAGGCTGACTTTCGAAGACCGGGCAGTACGCGAGCGGAACCGGCCCCTCCGGGCGCTGGCGGCCGGCTCGGTGGGGAACTTCATCGAGTGGTACGAGTTCGGCGTCTACGGCTATGTCGCGACCGTCGTCGCCGAGCGCTTCTTCACCCCGGCGGGCGGCAGCGCGGCCGAGGGCCTGGTGCGCACCTATGCCTCCTTCGGGCTGGCGTTCTTCTTCCGTCCGCTGGGCGCGGCCCTGTTCGGCCGGCTGGCCGACCGGCTCGGCCGGCGCCCGGTGCTGATCGTGGTGGTGGCGCTGATGACGGGCGCGACGGCACTGATCGGCGTGCTGCCGACGTATGCACAGGCGGGTGCGCTCGCGCCCTGGCTGCTGACGTTCCTGAGGGTGGTTCAGGGTCTCTCGGCGGGCGGGGAGTTCGGCGGGGCGGTGGCGATGCTGACCGAGTTCGCACCCCCGGGGCGGCGGGGGCTGTACGGGGCGTGGCAGTCGTTCACCGTGGCGCTGGGACTGCTGGGCGGGGCGGGCGTGGCCGTGGGGCTGTCCGTACTCCTGACGGCCGATCAGTTCGGCTCCTGGGGGTGGCGGTTGCCGTTCCTGCTGGCGTTGCCGCTGGGCGCGCTGGCGCTGTGGCTGCGGATCGGTCTCGACGAGACTCCGGAGTTCCGGGAGCCGGACGCGGGCGCGGTGCGTGCCGTGCGGGTGCCGGTCGGGGCGATCGGGTTGGCCGTCGCCCGGGTGATGGGCTGGTCGGCCGCCGGGTACACCTTCCTGGTGGTGCTGCCGTCGTACCTCCAGGCGGCCCTGCACACCGGCTTCCGCACGGCACTGCTGGCGACCGTGGTGGCGAACCTGGGGTTCGCGGCGGCGATCCTGCCGGCGGGGCTGCTCAGCGACCGGGTGGGGCGGCGGCCCGTGATGCTGGCGGGCGCCGGGCTCGTGGTGCTGCTGGCGCTGCCCCTGCTGCACCTCCTCCGGGACCCGGGGACCCCGGCCGCTATGAAGGGCGCGGCCCTGTGCGGTGCGGGCGCGGTGGTGGGGCTGATGGCCGGGCCGGGGCCCGCGCTGCTGGCCGAGATGTTCCCGGCGCGGGCCCGCTGCACGGGCCTCGGACTCGCCTACGCCCTGT
This sequence comes from Streptomyces sp. NPDC090499, assembly GCF_044769305.1. Lineage (NCBI taxonomy): Bacteria > Bacillati > Actinomycetota > Actinomycetes > Kitasatosporales > Streptomycetaceae > Streptomyces > Streptomyces sp. NPDC090499. The sequence continues at coordinate 30,169 of NZ_JBIVXP010000021.1, read as the reverse complement.
CCAATGCCGTGTTCTCGGGCTGTGCGGGCCTCATCATCACGGAGGCGGTACAGCGCACCGGGAACCTCGACGTGCCCGGCTACTACGCGGCGGCGACCTGCGCGGTCAGCGTGCTCGCGCTGCTCGGGCGGCCGCGGACGAAGGCGGGTTGAGAGGCGGGTCGGGACGATGCTGGTGATCGGTCTGATGTCCGGGACGTCGTACGACGCGGTGGACGCGGCGGCGGCCGAGCTGCGGCTGCTGGACGGCACACTGCTGCTGAAGCCGCTGGGGATGGTGAGCACGCCGTACGACGAGGAGTTGCGGGAGGCGCTCGCGGGGGCGCTGCCGCCGGCCGCGGTGCCGATGGCGCGGGTGTGTCTGCTGGACACCCGGATCGGACAGGCGTTCGCGGCGGCGGCGGTCCGGGCGAATCGCGAACTGTGCGGCGGGCGTGCCGAGTTGGTGTCCTCGCACGGGCAGACGGTCTACCACTGGGTGGACGGGGGCCGGGTGCACGGCACCTTGCAGCTCGGGCAGCCGGCGTGGATCGCGGAGGCGACGGGGCTGCCGGTCGTGGCCGACCTGCGGTCGCGGGACGTGGCGGCAGGCGGGCAGGGTGCGCCGCTGGTCAGCCTGGTCGACCTGCTGTGGCTGCGCGGGCGGCCGGGGACGCCGGTGGCGCTGAACCTCGGCGGGATCGCCAACCTCACCGCGCCCGACGGCACGGCCTTCGACACCGGGCCCGGGTGCGCGCTGCTGGACGCGGCGGTCCGGGAGTTCACCGGCGGCCGGCTGCCGTACGACGTGGACGGGGCGCTGGCGGGCCGCGGCCGTCCGCACGGGCCGCTGCTCGACGAGCTGCTGGCGGAGCCGTACTACGCGCAGCCCGCGCCGAAGACGACCGGCAAGGAGCTGTTCCACGCCGGGTACTGGCGGGCGCCCGACGGTCTGTCGGCCGAGGACGCGCTGGCGACCCTCACCCACCTGACCGCCCGGACGGTGGCGGACGCGGTGCGCGGCGTGGCGGCGACGGAGGTGGTCGCGTCGGGCGGCGGCACCCGCAACCCGGTGCTGATGCGGACGCTGCGCGGCCAGCTTGCGGAGATCCCGGTACGCGTCTCGGACGAACTCGGGCTGCCCGCGGCGGCGAAGGAGGCGTACGCCTTCGCGGTCCTCGGCTTCCTCACCGCACACGGCCTCACGGGCACCACCCCGGCCGCCACCGGCGCCCGGCACCCGAGCGTCCTGGGCTCGCTCACCCCGGGACGGAACGGACTGCGCCTGCCACCGCCCGCACCTGGGCCGCCGGTGCGGCTGCGGATCGAATGAGCGGTGCCGGACCGGCCCTTCCGCATCACCCCGTCAGCACACGGCCGCAAGCGCGCCGGCCCGCCTCGTCCGAACATCGCCGGATCCTCTCATCCGACTTTCACCGATGCCTCATACGGTAGGAGCATGACGCAGGTGACTCCCCCCGGGTGGTATCCCGATCCCGGGCAGACAAGTGACGGTCCGGCCACCGAACGCTGGTGGGACGGCAAGGCCTGGACGGAGCAGACCCGGCCCGCCGGGTCGGCCGCCGACTGGGGTCCCCCGCCGCAGCCGCCGGCCGACGGGGCGCAGCCGGCCTACCCGGCGTACCCGGCCGGCGAGGCCTACCCCGCGTACCCGGGGTACCCGGCGCAGCCGCCGGCCCCCGCCAGGCGCGGGCTGCGTACCGGCATCGCCGTCGGTGTCGCCGTGGCGGTCCTCGCCGCGATCGGGGTGGGCGCGTGGGCGCTGACCGGCAACGGCAGCGGCGGCGGCCAGCAGGCCTCGCAGCAGGGCTCGGGCGGTCAGGGCGGGTTCGGCCAGGGCGGCCCCGAGGGGCAGAACGGCGGACAGGGCGGCGGGCAGAACGGCGGCCAGGGTTTCCCGTTCGGCGGGTCGGGCGGCAACTCCGGTTCCGGTGGCACCGACGGAGGCGCGTCGCCGTCGCCGGGCCAGACCGAGGCGCCGGAGGTCAAGGGCGGCGGCACGGTGCCGGACTCGATCAACGCCATCAGCATCCCGGTGCCGGAGGGCTGGACCGGGCAGGCGATCAACTACGGCGCCAGCGTCAGCTCCGACGACTCCTACAAGTGCCCGGGCGACACCTCACAGACCTGTACCGCCGGCGGAGCCTACTCGGCGCCCGCGGCGCTGCTGGGCACCAAGGGGGACACGGCCGAGGAGGTCGCCAAGGCGGACATCTCGGCCAACGTCCAGGACTCGTACGGCAAGGGCTACGGCTCGATCACCTCGCACGAGGTGCTGGCCTCCAAGGCGGTCACGGTGGCCGGGCAGAAGGGGTACCTGGTGCGCTGGAAGGCGATCACCAGCAAGGGCGCCGACGGCTATGTCGAGTCGCTGGCCTTCCCGTCGCCCGCGAACGCGCAGCAGCTCGTGGTGGTGCGGTTCGGCGTCGACGTCGGCCAGAAGGAGTCGATCATCGACACGATCACCAGCGGCATCAAGGTGTCCTCGGGCAGCGGCAGCGGTTCGAACGTCTGACCCTCCCGGGCCGGAACAGCAGTCGGCCGGGTGGAGCGCCCCTCCGCTCAAAGGGGCACCCCACCCGGCCGGGGGGTGCGCGCCGCCCCCGTCCCCACGGTGCGGCGCGAGCAGGTCGCCGTCCAGTCATCCCGTGGACGGCGGCCTGGGTCCTAGGTCAGTCCGAGTGCGGGCAGCGCGACGGCCTCCACGAAACGGACGAGATAGTCGGCGTCGGCGTACTCGCCGGTGAGCACCGGCCGCACCCGCAGCACGCCGAACATCATGGCGGGCACGTAGTCCAGCGCGGGATGCCCCGCGGGCACCTCGCCCCGCTCGACCCCGCGGCGCAGGATCTCCTGGAGCGCGGCGATCTCGGGTTCCACGAGTGCCTCGCGCAGCGCCTGCGCCAGCGCCTCGTCCGAGTGCACGGCGTGCCCCAGCGCCGAGAGCAGCTTGGTGTCCTTGCGCGACCAGTCGCCCGCGGCCCGCGCGACCTCGCGCAGGTCCTGGGCGAGTGACCCGGTGTCGACGCCGGCGAAGCGCACCTCACGGTTGGCCCGCAGCGCGGCCGCGACGAACTGAGGCTTCGTCTTCCACTGCCGGTAGAGCGTGGACTTGCTGCAGCGGGTGCTGGCGGCGACCCCCTCCATGGAGACGGAGTCGTAGCCGCACTCGCGGATCTGTTCGAGCACGGCGTCGAAGAACTCCCGCTCACGCTCCGGCGTGATCTTGGAGCGGCGCGAGGCGGCGACCGTGTCCGGTCCGTCCGCGGCCTGCGACGTCATGTGCCCTGCTCCTCACTCGTTCATCACGTGCGGATCACTTCCGCCCCGCCCTCCGTTCGGCCGGCGCGGAAACCTACAACCAGTGTGGCCTACGTCTATCGATACGCCACTGTACCGGTACTCGACCGTATCGGTACAGTGGCGTATCGGTACGCTTCCGTATCGAAGAGTTCGGGCCACCGTCCGGGACTCGCACAGCACCACCGTCAGTGAGGGGGCCTGGGATGAGATCCCAGTCCGAGCCGGCAGCAGCGGAGCCGGGCGCGATAGCCCGGCCGCCGCTCGTCCGTGAGCTCCTGCTCGTCGCAGGGCTCTTCCTCGTCTACAAGTTCGGGCGCCAACTGGCCACCGGCCATACCGCCGAGGCCCTGCACAACGCCCACCGGATCTGGGACCTGGAACGGACGCTGCACCTGCCCTCGGAGGTCGACGTGCAGTCCGCACTGCTGCACGGCGACACCCTCGTACACCTGGCCAACACCTACTACGCCACGGTTCATTTCCCGGCCACGCTGGCCTTCCTGGTCTGGCTCTACCTGAAGCGGCCCGCGCACTACGTCTGGGCCCGCCGGGTCCTGGCCCTGGTGACCGCGGCCGCCCTGGTGCTGCCGTTCACGTTCCCGCTGGCCCCGCCCCGGATGCTGGCCGCGACCGGCCTGATCGACACCGCCCGCGTCTACGGCCCCTCCGTCTACGGCCCGCCGAGCAGCGACCACCTCTCCAACCAGTTCGCGGCGATGCCCTCGCTGCACTTCGGCTGGGCCCTGATGGTCGCCATCGGCCTGATCGTCGCCACCCGCTCCCGCTGGCGCTGGCTGTGGCTGCTGCACCCCGCGATCACCCTCCTCGTGATCGTCGGCACCGCGAACCACTACTGGCTGGACGCGATCATCGCCACCGCGATGCTCGGCGCCGCCCTCGCCCTGATCCGCCCCCAGACTTCGTCCGGGGGGACCCCCACCTCGCTTCGCTCGCCGCACCGCACGACCAGCACGGCCGGGCGCGGCACCCGGCACCTCGTCTCCGAGGAGCCCGCACTGGTGAGGGCGGGCCGATGAGCACCGCGGCCCTGGTCGCCGTCGTCCTCTCCCTGGTCTCGGCCGTCGCCTACGCGGCCGCCGCCGTCGCCCAGGAGCGCCTCGCCTCGAAGAACGCCGGCGCCGGCCTGCTGCGGCTGCTCGGCTCGGGCGCCTGGTGGGCGGCGGTGGGCCTGAACGCCGGCGCCGCGCTGCTGCACGTCGTCGCCCTGAAGTACGGCCCGCTCACCCTCGTCCAGCCGCTGGGCGCACTCACCCTGGTCGCGGCCGTACCGATGGGCGCCCGGGTGGCCGGCCGCCGGGTCACCGCCGCCGAGTGGCGGGGCACCGCCCTGACCCTGCTGGGCCTCGGCGCCCTCCTGGTCACGGCCTCGGGCCCCGCGCCGCACCAGGTACTGAGCCTCACCGAGGCCCTCGCCGTCGCCGGTACGACGGCCGCCCTGATCGGCGTCCTGTCCCGCCCCGGCACCCGCCCCGGCCTCCGCCACGCGACCGCGTCCGGCTTCGCCTCGGGCGTCGCCTCGGCCCTCACCCAGACGGTGACGGTGGCGGCGACCGACCGCTCGGGCCCGGCCCTGAGCGTCGAGGTGATCGTGGTCGCCCTGCTGGTCGCCGCGTTCGCGGTGGGCGGCCTGCTGCTCTCCCAGACGGCCTACCGCGGCGGCCTGGGCGCCCCGCTCGCCGTGGTCACCCTGTCGAACCCGGTCGCGGCGGCGGTCATCGGCCTGACCCTGCTGGGCCAGGGCCTCCAGGACGGCGCCTGGGGCATCCTGCTCGCCCTGACCGGCGCGGGCCTCGCCTCCTGGGGCGTGGTCCTGCTGACCCGCGTGACACCCCCGGCACCGGTCATCGAACCGGACGACGAACACCCGGTGGCAGCGGTCCTCGCCCTGGACCCGACCCTGCTCCCCCGACAATCACCCGAGCCGAAGAAACTCACCACCCTCTAGGCGCCCCAAAGGGGCGCGGGGAACTGCGCGACCAGCCACGGACAACCCGCAGCCGCCGCACAACCGCTCCCCGCACCCCCTCGGGCGCACGATCACACCGTGATGATCGCGGGGTCGCTGACCCCGGGCTCCCCGTTCTCCACGTGCCCGGCGAACCGCCGCACAAAGCTCGCGTCGGCCTCGGACGTGACCGTCACGTCGTACCACCGCTTGCTGTGGTTGAGGTGCACGATGTGCGTCACGACGGCCCCGGCCCGCACCGAGAACGTGCGCCCCCGGCCCCCGTACCCGTCGGCCACCGCCAGCTTCACCGTGCCGCTGCCCTTGTTGGTGAAGGTCAGCTCGATGTCGTCGCCGTGCGGCCGGGCGGTGACCTCGGGACCCGCCACCTTGCCGGGGCCCTGGAAGCTGCGCAGGAAACCGTTCGGGCCGTGCACGGTCAGGTCGTAGGAGCCGCCCGAGTACACCGAGTTCCAGGTGTCGGAGACGGTCTTGCCGGCCTCGGTGGTGTAGCTCCAGGGACCGTCGGCGCGGTTGTTGGAGGTGACCAGGAAGGCGGCACCCGCCTGGGCACCGGACGCGAAGGTGAGCGTGAACCTGCCTGCCGCCGCGTCCAGGGAGCCGTCCACCAGCGGGGCGTACTTGAGCGGCCGGGTGGGCCTAGAACCGCGCTCCTGCTTGGGCAGCTCCGGGTTGGCCGGCGGGGTGGGCACGTAGTCGGGGTGGCGGTTGCCGTCCGGCGGCCGGTAGCCGTCCGTGGCGGGCAGCGCGACCGGCTTGGTGTCCTTGCGGGAGAAGTCGAACGCCGCGGTCAGGTCGCCGCTGACGGTGCGCCGCCAGGGCGAGATGTTGGGCTCGTGGACGCCGAAGCGGGCCTCCATGAACCGGATGATCGAGGTGTGGTCGAGCGTCTCGGAGCAGACAAAGCCGCCCTTGCTCCACGGGGAGACGACGAGCATCGGGACGCGCTGGCCGAGGCCGTAGGCACCGGCGGGCCGGCTCGCGTCGCCCTTGTAGAGGTCCAGGCTCGGGTCGACCGTGGACTTGCCCTGTGCGGCGGAGGACGGCGGGAACGGCGGGATCAGGTGGTCGAAGAAGCCGTCGTTCTCGTCGTACGTGATGAACACGGCCGTCTTCGCCCACACCGCGGGGTCGGCGGTGAGCGCGTCGAGGACCTGGGAGACGTACCAGGCGCCGTAGTTCGCGGGCCAGTTGGGGTGCTCGGTGAAGGCCTCGGGGGCGACCACCCAGGAGATCTGCGGCAGCTTGCCGGCCTTGACGTCGGCCTTCAGCCGGTCGAAGAAGCCCTCGCCCTTGGTGGCGTCGGTGCCGGTGCGGGCCTTGTCGTACAGCGGGTCGCCGGGCTGGGCGTTCTGGTACTGCTTGAAGTAGAGCAGCGAGTTGTCGCCGTAGTTGCCGCGGTAGGCGTCCTGGATCCAGCCCCAGCCGCCGGCCGCGTCCAGGCCGTCGCCGACGTCCTGGTAGATCTTCCAGGAGACGCCCGCCTTCTCCAGGCGCTCCGGGTACGTCGTCCAGCTGTAGCCGGCCTCGTCGTTGCCGAGGACCGGGCCGCCGCCCTGGCCGTCGTTGCCGGTGTAACCCGTCCACATGTAGTAGCGGTTCGGGTCGGTGGAGCCCATGAACGAGCAGTGGTAGGCGTCGCAGATGGTGAACGCGTCGGCGAGCGCGTAGTGGAACGGTATGTCGTCGCGGTTCAGGTACGCCATGGTGGTGCTGCCCTTGGCCGGCACCCACTTGTCGTACTTGCCGCCGTCGACGGCGGTGTGCGTGTCGTTCCAGCCGTGCGGCAGGTCCTGGATGAAGGCGAGGCCCAGGTCGTCGGCGTCCGGGTGGAACGGCAGGATGTCCTTCGTGCCGTTGGACTGCTTCCACACGGACTTGTTGTTCTGGGTGACCGAGCGGGGGTCGCCGAAGCCGCGGACGCCGTTGAGGGTGCCGAAGTAGTGGTCGAACGACCGGTTCTCCTGCATCAGGACGACGATGTGCTCGACGTCCTCGATCGACCCGGTGCGGTGGTTCGCGGGCAGTGCGGCGGCGCGCTGGATGCTGCTGGACAGCGCGGTGAACGCCGTGGTGGCGCCCGCCAGTTGGAGGAATCGGCGCCGGTTGACTTCGGGCATGGGTGAGCGACCTCTCATCCTGACGCACGGGCTGGCCGGAACTGGGCGGATTGTGCGCGGGTGCGAGTGTTCCAAGGGCATCGAACGTCAGGGAAGGGTCCGGTGGCGCGGATGTGAAACTCGGCGGTACGTGAGGTGGGTAATCGGTAAGGGGGACGGAACCGGCCGCGGTCGGGAGGGACGACCGCGGCCGGCCGCCCGGCGTCAGCTGATGAAGGAGCCCGCGGCGCAGGCGCTCGCCGTCACCCACTGGTGGGACATGATGTTGTCGTTCATGGGGTGGCCGTCGGTGAAGTGGTCGCGGGTGAGGTCGTCCACGTAGAGCTCGCCCGGCTTCAGGCAGCCGTAGCCGCCCGAGTAGTTGGCGTAGTAGTAGAAGGCGACGACGTCCTTGCCGCCGACGTAGCCGCTGTTCATGACGGAGGAGGCGACGTTGGCGACGCCCTGGAAGCCGCCGGCGTTGTCGGCCCAGCTGGTGTCGTTGCCCGCGGTGACGCCGAGCAGGCCGCCCGCGCAGTCCCAGTCCCGCCAGGCCCGCACGTTGCCGTCGCGGCCCGGCCAGGCCGCGTTGCAGCCGGCGGAGGCGTGGGCGTTGACGGGCACGGCGAAGCCGACGGCCGCGAGGGCCAGGGTGGTGAGGGCGAGGGTCATTTTGCGCATGATGAATCCCGTTCTGCCTCGTCGGAGGCGGTCGGTGTGGGAGAGGGCCGCGGCGGGCGCCGCGGAGTCATGGGGTCGGGGCAGGTGTCAGGTGCGGGCGGGCACGATCGGCTCGGCACGCTGCAGCGCCTTCAGGCGCACCTGCCGGTAGGCGTCGAGACCGGCGCCGTACTCGCCGTCCAGCTGGGCCAGGTAGTGGGCCTCGCGGTCCTGGCCCACGGACCTGAGGGAGACCTGGCGGGCGCAGGTGGCGTCGGCGACCGCGATCCGGGTCTCGGCGGCGAAGCTCCGGGCCTCCTCCGTCCGGGTCTGGTCCGCGGGGTGCTCGCGGGTGGCCTGCCGGGCCGCGTCCGGGTCCGGGTAGGGGTGGCCGGCCCGCTTCATGCAGGCCGACCACGCGTGCACGGCGGCGGTGAACCGCCGGTCGTGCAGCAGCTTGCCGACGTAGAGCGGGCGCAGGTTGCTCGCCGTGGTGTCGAGCCGGAACCAGGTCTGCGGGTCGCCGTACAGCTGCCGCTCCGCCTCGGCGTCGCAGCCGCCGGTCTGCTTGCTGACCTTGCCCCCGCCGGGGACGTCGGTGCGCAGCACTTCGGCGTGCCGGCCGCCGTCGAGAGCGGTGTCGTACGCGGCCTTCCGGGCGGCGGTGAGACCCTTGCGGTAGGCGCTGTTGGGGTTGCGGAGCCGGGCGCGGTCCTCCTTCGCCGTGATCCGGCTGCCGTATCCGTAGGTGCGGGCCCAGTTCACGTCGTCCTGGACGTAGCCGAGCGGCCTGCTCTCGGCCAGGCTCAGCGGGCGGTCGGTCCAGTAGCGGAACCCGTGGCGGGCCATGCACCGGGCGACCAGGCGCTGTTCGGCGTCCGAGACCCGCAGGTCCTCCGCGTAGGTGAGGTCGCGGACCCGGTGCGCGGCGGCGGGGGCCGGGCCGTCGCCGGACGTCCGGGAGCAGCCGGTGAGGGCGAGCGCCGCCACGGCGGCGACGGCGCTCAGCCGCGCGGTCCTTCGGCGGAAGGCGGTGCGCTTCATGGGTCGGCTCCCTGGGCGTACGGCGAACGGCTCGGTGCTTACGGGCCGTTGACGCCGCCGACGGGGCGTTCGTATGACATGCGGCCGCGAGAACTTCCGGCCTCGCGGATTTCGCCGCGGATCCGGCCGCGCGGTCATACGCGGACGGGCCGCCGGCCGTCTCCCGCACAGGGGACTCTGTGCCCACCCACAGAAACCAGCCAACTGCGGGCAGGAGGGAGTACGGCTTCCGCAGCGCCGAGAGGCCCCGTCCCGGTTCGGTGCACCGGGCGTCGCGGCGGTTCCGGCCGGCCGGTGGGACGGTACGGTTCCGGACACGGCGGCCCGGCTGTCGGGCTGCCCCGACGGTGGCCGCCGATATCGTTGTCGGCATCCGCGGGGCGGCGATCGGGGACCGATGTTCGAAGTACGTCTGCTCGGCCCGGTGGAGGTCTGGGAAGGGGGCAGACGGGCCCCGCTCGGTGGCTCCCGGCCGCAGGCCGTCCTTGCCGCGCTCGTCGTCCACCTGGGCGAGGTGATCTCCACCGAGCGCCTGGTGGACTACGTCTGGGACGAGGAGGCGCCGGCCACCGCGGGCGCCCTGGTCGCCACCCATGTCTCCGCCGTACGCCGGGCCCTGGCCCGGATCGGCACGGCCGAGCTGGTCCGCACCCGGCCCCCGGGCTACGTCGCCGACCTCGCCGCGGACCGGGTCGACGCCCGCCGTTTCGAGGAACTACTCGCGGCCGGACGGTCCCTGGGCCGTACCGGGGAAGCGGCCGAGGCGCTCACCGAGGCGCTGGGGCTGTGGCGGGGCCGGGAGGCCCTGGAGGGACTCGGCCAGTCGTTCGCCCGGATCGAGGCGTCCCGGCTCGGGGAGCTGCGGCTGGTGGCCCAGGAGGAGTCCTTCGCACTGGCCCTGGAACTGGACCGCGCGGACGGCGCCATCGCGCCGCTGCTCGCCCATGTCGCCGCGCATCCGCTGCGGGAGCGGCCGCGCGGCCAGCTGATGACCGCCCTGTTCCGCACCGGCCGGGTCTCCGACGCCCTGCGCATCTACCAGGAGGGCCGGTCGCTGCTCCGCGACGAGCTGGGCATCGACCCGGGACCGGAGCTGCGTGCGGTGCACCAGGCCGTCCTCACCCATGACACCGGCGTGCTGGGGAGCGGGCGGGCCACCCGGCCGGTGCCGGCTCCCCGGAGCGGGCGGCCCCGCCCCGCGCCCTCCCATCTGCCGCCCGACATCGCCGACTTCGTGGGCCGGGCGGAGCAGGTCGAGTGGGCGACCGGGCTGGTGCGGGGCGTCGGCGACCCCGGCCGGACCGCACCGCCGATCGGGGTGATCTCCGGGCGCTCCGGCATCGGCAAGACCGCCCTCGCGGTGCATGTCGGCCACCGCACCGCCGACCTCTTCCCGGACGGCCGCCTGTTCGTGGACCTGCGGGCCGCCGACGCCACCCCGCTGGAACCCGCCGACGCGCTGGCCCGGCTGCTGCGGGCGATGGGCGTCGACCCCGACACGCTGCCCTCCGGCGTCGAGGAGCTGACCGGCCTCTACCGCACCCACATCGGGCACCGGCGGACCCTGATCGTCCTGGACAACGCGGCCGGGGAGGCGCACCTGCGGCCCCTGCTGCCACCCGGCCCGGGTGCCGCGGTGCTGATCACCAGCCGCCGCCGGCTGGTGGCGCTGGAGGGCGCCGCCCATCTGGACCTCGCCGTTCCGGACGAGGCCGAGGCCCTCGGCCTGCTCCGCCGGGTGGCCGGTGCGGGGCGGACCTGGGCGGAGCCGGAGCAGGCCGCCGAGATCGTCGCCCTGTGCGGGCGGCTGCCGCTCGCGGTGCGGATCGCCGGTGCCCGCCTGGCCGCCCGCCCGCACTGGGCACCCGGCCGGCTCGTCGGCCGGCTGCGCGACGAGCGCCGGCGCCTCAGCGAACTCAGTGCCGGGGACCTGGAGTTGCGCGCCAGCCTGGAACTCGGCTACGCGGACCTCGATCCGCAGGAACGCCGGGCCCTGCGCCGCCTCGCCCTGCTGGACCTGCCCGACTTCGCGGCGTGGATCGCCGCTCCCCTGCTGGACATAGCGACGGAGGAGGCCGAGGAGGCCGTCGAGCGGCTGGTGGACTGCCACTTCATCGACGTGGTCGGCGTGGACGGCACCGGCCTCGCCCGCTACCGCATCCACGACCTCGCCCGTGAACACGCCCGCGAGCGCTGCCTCGTCGAGGAGAGCACCGCGGACCGGGCAGCCGCGGTGCTGCGGCTGGCGGCGAGCTGGCTGGACCTGGCCCGGAAGGCCGCCGCCCGGGGCCCCGGCGGCGCGACCCGCCACTTCCCCGAACCGGCCGCCGTCCGCCCGCTCGCCCCGGAGACCGAGGCGGCGGTCCTCGCCCGGCCCGCGGCCTGGTTCGCCGCCGAGCAGGCCGGGCTGCTGGCCGCCGTGACACACTGCGCCGACCACGGCATGGCCCGTACCGCCCGCGATCTCGCCGGGGCGCTGATCGCGAGTTCCGCCGCGCTGTACAACCAGTTCGACGCCTGGTCCCGCGCGCACACGGCGGCGATGGCGGCGGTGCGGCGCGGCGGTGACGTGGAGGGCGAGGCCTGGCTCCTCGCCGGCCTCGGCCAACTCCGCTACGAGCAGGACCGGTTCGAGGATTCCTACGCCTATTTCGCGGACGCGCTGCGGCTGTTCGGGGAGAAGCTGCCGGACGGGGCGGCCGTGGCCCTCGCCGGGATGGGCACCGCCCGCCGCGAACAGGCCCGTTACACCGAGGCGTTGGAGCTGCTGGAGGCCGCGCTGGAGCGGTACGGCGACGCCGGGGCGCGGGCGGGCGTGCTGTACGGCATCGGCTATGTGCACCGCGAGCAGGGGCGCGGCCCGCAGGCCCGGGCGGCGCTGTCCGGGGCGCTCGCGCTGTACCGGGCTGCGGCCGACCTGCACGGCGAGGGGCTCACCCTGCGCTCGCTGGCCCTGTGCGACCGGGCCGAGGGCCGGTACGAGGATGCCGAACGGCTCTTCCTCGACGCGCTGCGGATCTTCACCGGCCTGCACGACACCTTCGGCGTGATGTACACCGAACAGGCGCTGGCCAAGGCGGAGTTGCGCACCGGCCGGCCGGCGGAGGCGGGACGGCGGCTGCTGCGCTGCCTGGCCGTGGCCCAGGAGCGCCAGGACCGGTTCGGCGAGGCGCTGGTCCTGCGCACGCTCGGGGAGCTGCGGCTGGCAGCCGGCGACACCGACGCGGCCCGGGAGCCGCTGGAGCGGGCGGTGGCCCTCTGGGCGGAGTTGGGGCTGCCGCTGTGGCGGGCCCGCACGGTGTGGGACCTGGCCGGGGTGTGGTCCGCGGACGGCGAAGGGGACCGGGCGCGGGCGGCGCGGGCGGAGGCGCTGGAGGTGTTCCGGTCGGTGGGCGTGCGGGAGGCGTGGGAGCGGGCGGGCGACGGGACGCCGTAGCCGGAAACCGGCTGCAGAAGGCCTGGTGACGTGCTTGCAGGGAAGCTGCAGAGCAATTACAGGGGCCCCGGGCACGCTGTTCTGCGTGACGGACATCATCACGCTCTCCGACTCCCGGGTCGCCGAGGTCGCCGAGCAGGAGTGCGGTGAACCGCTGGTCGACCTGCGGGAGACACCCGGTCTGCGGATCGACCTCCGGCAGGCCGACGACGACGGCAGCTTCGCGCACCTGCGGCTCGGGGCGCTGTGCCGGCTGCTCCAGGCGCAGTCGCTGCTGCCCGCCGGGATCCGGTTCCTGGTGGTCGAGGGGTACCGGCCGCCCGACCTGCAGCGCCGCTACTTCGAGCAGTACGCGGCGACCCTGCGCGCGGCCCACCCCGACGCCGGTCCGGACCGGATCCGCGAGCTGGCCAGCGCCTACATCTCCCCGCCGGAGGTGGCCCCGCACGTGAGCGGCGGGGCGGTGGACCTGACTCTGTGCGCCGCCGACGGCACCGAGCTGCCGCTGGGCACGGAGGTCAACGCCACCCCGGAGGAGAGCGCGGGCGCCTGCCGTACCCGGGCACCGAACGTGGCCGCCGAGGCGCGCGCGAACCGCGTGGCGATGAGCCGGGCGCTGACCTCGGCCGGCTTCGTCAACTACCCCACGGAGTGGTGGCACTGGTCCTACGGCGACCGGTACTGGGCCCTGCTGAGCGGGGCACCGGCCGCCCGCTACGGGCCCGCCGCCGCACCCGTCCGGCCCGCGTGACCGGCGGACCGGACACCTCTCTCAGCACCGACGACCAACGGGGGACGACCATGGAAAGCCACGGCGGCACGTGTACGCAGGACCCGCGCGAGGATGCGGACCACGTCCTGGAGTCCATGAGTCCGGGCGAGTTCGACGCCCGCTTCACCGCCGACATGCCCAGACTGCGCAGACGGCTGCTCGCCCTGACCGGCAATCCGCACGACGCCGACGACCTCCTCCAGGAGACGTACCTGCGGCTCTCCCGGCGGGCCCGCGCCCGGAACCTGACGCCGCAGCAGCACCCGTACGCCTACGCCTGCACGGTCGCGCTGAACCTGCTGCGCGACTCCTGGCTGCACCCCTCCCGCCGGGAACGGACCACCGACCGGCTGCCCGAGGCCGGCTGGGACGGCGGACTCGGCACGTACGAGGCCTCGGCCACGGCGCTCGCGCTGCTGAGCGTGCTCTCGCCGAAGGAGGCGGCCGCGGTGATCCTCGTCGACCTGGAGGGGCTCACCCACGACACGGCCGGGGAACGGCTCGGCGCCCATCGCGGCACCGTCCAGCGCAACCGCATGCGGGCGCTGGCCAAGATGCGCGCGGCGCTGGCCGGCTGAACTCCGGGTGCCGTGCCCTCACGGGGGTGGGGCGCGGCGCCCGGTGGATCCGCCCGACCCCCGTACCCGGTTCCACGTCGACGAAGGACGGACACCTTGAACCTCACCACGTCTGCCAGGACGCTCACGGTGGTCGCGGCGCTGGCCATGGCCCCGCTGCTGCCCGTCACCGCGCATGCCGCGGCCCAGGACACCTCGTGCGGGGTGCTGGCCTCCGGCGCCTCGGCCACCGCGCAGGCCGCCGTCCAGGCGGCCTGCTCCCAGATCGGCGTCTGGTACAGCTGGGGCGGCGGGCACGGCGCCACGCCCGGTGCCACGTACGGCTACTACGACGGCTCCGACCCGGACAGCCTGCACGACAACGAGCGCATGGGCTTCGACTGTTCGGGCCTGATGCGGTACGCGTACTACCGGGCGACCGGCTCCGACCTGCTCAACGGCACCGCCGACGACCAGTTCCACAGCCCGCAGGCCTCGGCCCGGTTCTCGGCCGGCCAGGGCACCGCTCCGCTCGTGCCGGGTGACCTGATGTTCTGGGGCAGCGGGTACATCCACCACGTCGCCATGTACCTGGGCGCGGGCCAGATGGTCGAGGCGTACGAGTCGGGCACCCACATCCGGGTGACCCCGGTCCGCACGGGCGGCGACTACGCGGGCGCGATCCGCATCAACCCGTCCGGCACGCCGGTGCCCCCGCCCGCGAACGGCGGTTCGACGTTCCAGACCTGGGGCACGGGGGTGCACACGCACTCCACGCCGAGCGTGCACGCCTCGGTCGTCGACACCTTCGCCGGTCCCACGCAGGTCTCCGTCCAGTGCCAGGAGCACGCGGAGGAGGTGAGCGCCGAGGGCTACACCAACGACATCTGGGCCAAGCTGGCCGACGGGTCGTGGATGACCAACATCTACATCAAGGGCCCGGCCGAACTGCCCGGCATCCCGGACTGCGGCGGCGACAACCCGCCGCCGCCCGGCGGGGGCAGCACGGCGTTCCAGACCTGGGGCACGGGCGTGCGCACGCACAGCGAGCCGAACGTGAACGCCGGTGTCGTCGACTACTTCCCGCAGCCGACGACGGTCAACGTGGTCTGCCAGGCGCACGCCGAGAAGGTCACCGCCGAGGGGTACACCAACGACGCGTGGTCCAAGCTGACCAACGGCGCGTGGATGACCAACATCTACATCAAGGGCCCGGCCTGGCTGCCGGGGGTCGCCACCTGCTGATCCGGGCCCGGCTGCGGGGCGCCCCACGAGCCGGGCGCCCCGCAGGCACACCTATTCACTTTGTTGTGTATGCCGAGCCGCCCGCTGCTCCAGTCTGCGCAGGGCCAGGTCCCCCCACTGGAGGTTCTCCCGCTCGAAGGACATCCCGCGCAGCAGGGTGAGGTACGGGCCGATGCGGGCCGCCTCGGCGAAGTACGCCTCCTCGGACCGGCCGGCGAGGAGACGCTGCCGGATCCGTTCGTAGCGGGCGAGTTTGGCGGTGGCCCACTCCATCCGCTCGGCGACGGCCGTCCGGACCGTCTCGATGTCACCGGCGTCCGCGCACTGCACCTTGACCAGCAGTTCGTCGCGGACCACCGCGGGCCGGCCGGGGGGCTCGGACGTATAGGCGCGAACCGCCTCGCGGCCGGCGTCCGTCAGCGAGAACAGTCGCTTGTTGGGCCTGCGTTCCTGCTCGACGACGCGGGCGACGACCAGTCCGTCCGCCTCCATGCGCTCCAGTTCCCGGTAGAGCTGCTGGGGCGTCGCCGTCCAGAAGTTGGCGACCGTCGCGTCGAATCCCTTGGCGAGGTCGTACCCGGAGGCCTCGCCCTCCAGGAGGGCGGCCATCACCGCATTCCGCAGAGCCATGGGTGCACGCTAGCATGCAGCTACTCAACTTTTTGACTAGGTGAGGTGGACCCATGCATTCCGCGCACCCCGTGCACCCCTTCCGCAAGGCCGTCGAGAACGGCGACATGGCCGCCGTGGCCGCCCTGCTCGCCGACGACGTCGTCTTCACCAGCCCGGTCGCCTTCAAGCCGTACCCGGGCAAGCCGATCACGGCCGCGATCCTGCGCGCGGTGTCGCAGGTGTTCGAGGACTTCACCTACGTACGGGAGATCGCGAACCCGGACGGCCGCGACCACGCCTTCGTGTTCACGGCCACGGTCGCCGGCAAGCAGCTCCAGGGCTGCGACTTCCTGCACTTCGACGAGGACGGGAAGATCGACGAGTTCACCGTGATGGTGCGTCCGCTCTCGGCCGCGCAGGCGCTGTCCGAGGCGATGGGCGCCCGCTTCGAGCAGATCGCCCAGGAGGCGTCCGCCGCGGGGTGACCGGGGCCGTGTCGTCCGCCCGACGCGCAGCACCCGCGCGGGAGAGGCCTCGTCGGGACGGTGCGGCGGGACGGGTGCACCTGTCGGGCCCGCACCGCGGACGGCCGCCGGGTGCGGCGGCGGGTATCCGCCCCGCCGCTACGGCTTCCCCACGACCGGCACCCGCCACACCAGCGCCGTTCCCCCGCCCTCGGGCCCCCGGGGGCAGTCCCACTCCAGCCGGCCGCCGAGTTCCGCAGCCCGCTCCGCCATGTTCCGCAGCCCGCTGCGGCGGCCGTCGGGCGGGATACCCACGCCGTTGTCCGTGATCTTCAGCAACAGCTCGTGCCCGTCGGTCGCCAGGACGACCTCCGTGCGGTCGGCGTGGGCGTGCCGGGCGATGTTGGTCAGGGCCTCGGAGAGGACCGCGACCGCGTGATCGGCGATCTCCTTGGGCACGTCGGTGTCGAGCAGCCCCTCCATGCGCACGCTCGGCGCGAACCCGAGCGCCGGGGCCGCCTCACCGGCCACCTGCACCGCGCGGGCCCGCAGCCCGCTGCCGGCACCGCCCTCCCGGGTCCGCAGCCCGAAGATCGTCGACCTGATGATCTTGATGGTCTCGTCCAGGTCGTCCACGGCCCGCAGCACCCGCTCCGCGGCCTCCGAGTGCTCGATGAAACGCCCGGCGCTCTGCAGGGTCATCCCGGTGGCGAACAGCCGCTGGATCGCCAGGTCGTGCAGGTCCCGGGCGATCCGGTCGCGGTCCTTGAGCACCGCGATCTCCTCGGCGTCCCGCCGCCGCTCCGCCAGCTCCATCGCGAGGGCCGCCTGCGCCGCGAAGACCTGAAGCGGCTCGGTCTCCTTCACGGTGAACGGCGGCCGGCCCGTCTCACGCGCCAGCAGCACCACGCCCCGCACACCCGCCTCACCGGTGCCGATCGGGCTGGCCACGGCAGGCCCCAGGCCGGCGAACCGCGGAGGCTCGGGCGAGACCCGCTCGTCGTTGACCACGTCCGTGCTGGTCACCAGGGCGCCCCGGGCGAACGCGAGGCCCATGAGCGTCCTGTCCAGCGACAGCACCAGCCCCCGGTGGGCGTCCGCGTCCAGGCCGACGGCGATCTCCACCGTGAGCGAGTCGGTGTCCGCCATCGGGGTCGCCACCGCGGCCAGCGCCGAACCGGTGATCTCCCTGGCCTGCTCGGCGATCAGCCCGAGGGCCTCGGCGCTCGGGCTGCCGGACATCAGACTGTTCGTGATCTCCGCGCTCGCCCGCAGCCAGCGCTCGCGCAGCCGCGACTCCTCGTACAGCCGGGCGTTGTCGATCGCCACCCCGGCCGCCACGGCCAGCGTCGACGTCACCGACACGTCCTCCTCGTCGAACTGGCCGCCGCCCCGCTTCTCGGTCAGGTAGAGGTTGCCGAAGACCTGGTCGCGGACCCGGATCGGGACACCGAGAAAGGAGTTCATGGGCGGGTGGTTCGGCGGGAAGCCGTACGAGGCCGGATGCTCGGAGAGCTTGGCCAGGCGCAGCGGCTCGGGATCGCGGATCAGCTCGCCGAGGATCCCGTGGCCCTCCGGGAAGGGGCCGATCCGGGCGATCTCCTCCTCGGTGACCCCGACCGTGTGGAACGCCGACAGCCGCCTGCCGTCCGGCCCGATCACGCCCAGGGCCGCGTACTCGGCGTCGACCAGCACCGCCGCCGCCTCCACGATGCTGCGCAGAGCCTGCTCCAGGTCCAGTTCCCGGCCGACCGAGAGCACCGCCTCCAGCAGGCTGTGCACCCGGTCCCGGGTGCCACGCGCCGCGTCCAGCCGGGCCTGCAGTTCCCCCAGCAGCTCGTCCAGCCTGAGCTGCGGCAGCCGTACCCGGGCCGCCTCATGGCTCTCCACCGCACTCCTCCCGACCCCGTCGACTCGTACACCGGCAGGTCCGGTCCATGCCCACCGTAGTGCGGGCCGGCCACGCCGGGCACCTGGATCGGGCAAGTCGGACGGGTGTCCGCGTGGCGCGGCGGAGACCACCGCAACGGAGCCTCCGTAACGGGTGCGCCGCCCGGGGCGTAAGGGCCGACCGGTCCCGAACCGGTGACCATCGGCACCTGCCGCGGGGCACGGGCCGGGGGAGACTGGGACCAGGAGCGGCACCGGTCCCCCGCGGTGTCGCTCCGTGCCGCCCGGTCCGACGGGGAGTGCCACGGGAGCGGGGCGGGGATCAGGGGATGGGGTCCAGGCCGTACCGGGTGCGGCCGCCGGTCAGTTCCCGTCCGGTGACGAGTTCCGGCTCGATGCGGACGAAGACCTCCCGTGGGGACGGAACCCAGGACCTGGGGCCGTCCAGGACGAGCCTCGCGTGTTCGCCGGGGTCCCTCACCACGGCCGCGCGGCCGGTCACGACGACGCTCCAGCCGGCCTGCGCGACGGCGTCGACCTCGTCGGCCTCGAAGGCGACGACCGAACCGTCGACGGCCCGTACCAGCTCCGAGGCCTCGGAGGTGCGCAGGACCACCGCCCCGTCCCGGTCCAGGCCGAAGTTGACGGGCAGCACGGCCGGCAGCGCCCCACGCGTGTGGACGATACGGCCGACCGGCACCGCGCCGAGCAGCCGCAGGCACTCCCACCGGTCGAGTTCACGGAATCCGTCGTTGGCGTACATCGGCCGTCCCGTCTCCCAACCTCTCGCACGGCAGCTCTCTCACGACACCTCTCGCACGGCGCCTCTCTCACGGCGGCTGTCCCGCGTACGACGGCGCCGGGACCTCGTCGGTGTCGTCCCGCGGATCCAGCCTGGCCCGGCCCGGCGGGGTCCGCTTGGGCCGGTCGGTCCCCGCCGGCCGCCGGACGGGCACTTCCGTGCCGGAGCACGCGGGACGGGGACGCCCGCAGCACCGCAGGACGGGACGTCCGGAGCGCCGAGGGGGCCGAACGGCCCTTCCGCGCGGCCCGCCGGCTGGACTTCGCTCTTTCCATGGCCGACAACCACACGAGGTCCGCGACGTACCGCACGACCCGGACCGACGGGAGCACCACCGTCGTGACCCTGCACGGCGACCTCGATCTCCTGGCGGTTCCGGTCCTCTCCGTGGCCCTCGACGACCTGACCTCCGGTGCGGAGCCCGACCTGGTGGTCGACCTGGGTCCCGTGTCGTTCATCGACTGCTCCGGCCTCGGTCTCCTGTGCCGGGCCCGCAACCGGGTCCGGTACCGCGGCGGCAGACTGCGCCTGGTGGCGCCGGACGACGACTTCCGCCGGCTGCTGCGCCGTACGGGGCTGGATGACGTGTTCGAGCTGTATCCCGGCCTGCCCGAGGCCCTCGCCGGCGGAGACGCCCCCGTCCCGGTCGCCTGACCGGGACGGGGGACGGGGACGTTCAGCCGGTCCAGGTCCAGTCGGCGACCTCGGGCAGGTCGGTGCCGTGCTCCCGGATCCAGGCCCGGTGGCGGGTGCGGGCGTCGGCCATCTGCTGGCGTACGGCGGCAGCCCTGACCCCGAGGCCGGGAACGCGGTCGATGACGTCCATGACCAGCCGGTAGCGGTCCAGGTCGTTGCGGACGACCATGTCGAACGGCGTGGTCGTGGTCCCGGACTCCTTGTAGCCGCGCACGTGCAGGTGCTGGTGGCCGGTGCGCCGGTAGGCGAGGCGGTGGATCAGCCAGGGGTAGCCGTGGTAGGCGAAGATCACCGGCTTGTCGGCGGTGAACAGGCCGTCGTACTCGAAGTCGGTCATCCCGTGCGGGTGTTCGTCCTTGGGCATGAGGCGGGTCATGTCGACGACGTTCACCACCCGGACGGCCAGCTGCGGCAGCTGCCGGCGCAGCAGCTGGGCGGCGGCGAGCACCTCCTGGGTGGGCACGTCACCGGCGCAGGCCAGCACGACGTCGGGCTCGCCGGTGCCGTCCTCGGTGCCGGCCCACTCCCAGATCCCGGCGCCGCGCGCGCAGTGCACGCGGGCCTGGTCCATGGAGAGCCAGTCGAAGCAGGGCTGCTTGCCGGCGACGATGACGTTGACGTAGTCGCGGCTGCGCAGCGCGTGGTCGGCGACGGAGAGAAGCGTGTTGGCGTCCGGCGGGAGGTAGACGCGGACGACCTCGGGGCTCTTGTTGAGGACGTGGTCGACGAAGCCGGGGTCCTGGTGCGAGAAGCCGTTGTGGTCCTGGCGCCACACGTGCGAGGTGAGCAGGTAGTTGAGGGAGGCGACGGGCGCCCGCCACGCCAGCTCCCGCGATGTCTTGAGCCACTTGATGTGCTGGTTGACCATCGAGTCGACGATGTGCACGAACGCCTCGTAGCAGGAGAACAGCCCGTGCCGGCCGGTCAGGAGATAGCCCTCCAGCCAGCCCTGACAGGTGTGCTCGGAGAGGATCTCCATGACCCGGCCGTGCCGGTCCAGGTGCTCGTCGACCGGCAGCAGCCCGGCCTGCCAGGCCTTCCCGCTGGCGTCGTAGACGGCCTGCAGCCGGTTGGACGCGGTCTCGTCCGGGCCGACCACGCGGAAGTCCCGGCGCGCCCCGGTGTCCTTCATGACCTGGGCAAGGAGGTCGCCGAGCACCCGCGTGGGTTCGTGCAGGGCCGTACCGGGCTTGTCGACGGGGACGGCGAACTCGTCGAGGTCGGCCAGGGGCAGGTCGCGGACGAGCAGCCCGCCGTTGGCGTACGGCGACGCGCCCAGCCGCCGTGCTCCCTCGGGGACGCAGGCGAGCACGTCGGCGACCGGACGACCGTCGGGGGCGAAGAGCTCCTCGGGCCGGTACGACCGCAGCCACGCCTCCAACTGCCGCAGGTGCTCCGGGTTCTCACGGACCCCGGCCAGCGGCACCTGATGAGCCCGCCAGGTGCCCTCGACCGGTACGCCGTCCACCTCGGCCGGACCGGTCCAGCCCTTCGGTGTCCGCAGCACGATCACCGGCCAGTGCACGCGCTCGGTGATCCCCTCCTCGCGCGCAGAGCGCTGCATCACGGCGATCCGGTCCAGCGCGTCGTCCATCGCCGCCGCCATGGCCCGGTGGACCTCGTGCGGGTCGTCGCCCGTGACGTGGATCGGCTCGTGGCCGTAGCCGCGCAGCAGCTCGTCCAGCTCGGACTCGGGGATGCGGGCCAGGACGGTCGGGTTGGCGATCTTGTAGCCGTTGAGGTGCAGGATCGGCAGGACGGCCCCGTCGCGGACGGGGTCGAGGAACTTGTTGGAGTGCCAGGACGCGGCCAGCGGCCCGGTCTCCGCCTCACCGTCCCCGATCACGCAGGCGACCAGCAGGTCCGGGTGGTCCAGGGCGGCACCGTAGGCGTGGGAGAGGGAGTAGCCGAGCTCGCCGCCCTCGTGGATCGAGCCGGGCGTCTCGGGGGCCACGTGGCTGGGCACGCCCCCGGGGAAGGAGAACTGCTTGAACAGCCGGCCCATCCCCTCCGCGTCCCGCGGGACGTCGGGATACGTCTCGCTGTAGCTGCCCTCCAGCCAGGAGTTGGCCAGCACGGACGGACCGCCGTGGCCCGGCCCCCACACGCACAGCGCGTCCAGGCCGCGGGCCCCGATCACCCGGTTGAGGTGGGTGTACACGAGGTTCAGGCCGGGCGAGGTACCCCAGTGGCCCAGCAGCCGGGGCTTGATGTGCTCGGGGCGCAGCGGTTCGGTGAGCAGCGGGTTGGACATCAGGTAGATCTGGCCCGCCGCGAGGTAGTTGGCGGCACGCCAGTGCGCGTCCAGGGTGCGCAGTTCCTCGTCGGACAGTACGGTGGCGTCCTGGTGTTCGGCCTTGGACATCGGGATGGCTCCATGGGTAGGTCATCGGGCGGCGGAGGCGGCATGGCCGGCAAGCAGGCGGCGGAGCTGCCGCGCAAGGTGTACGAGGCGGAACTGCTCCGGTTGCAGACCGAGTTGGTGAAACTGCAGGAGTGGGTGCGGGCCACGGGTGCACGTCTTGTAGTGATCTTCGAGGGACGGGACGCGGCCGGCAAAGGCGGGACGATCAAACGGGTGACCGAGCACCTCAATCCGCGGATCGCCCGGATCGCGGCGCTGCCGAAACCCACCGAGCGCGAGCGCACCCAGTGGTACTTCCAGCGGTACGTGGAGCAGCTCCCGGCGGCCGGGGAGATCGTGCTGTTCGACCGGTCCTGGTACAACCGGGCCGGCGTCGAACGCGTGATGGGTTTCTGTACGAAGGAGGAGTACCAGCTCTTCCTGCGGCACTGCCCGATCTTCGAGCGGATGCTGGTGGAGTCCGGGATCCTGCTGCGCAAGTACTGGTTCTCGGTGAGCGACACCGAGCAGCAGGACCGGTTCCGCAAGCGCCTCGAGGATCCGCTGCGGCGCTGGAAGCTCTCCCCGATGGACCTGGAGTCGATCACCCACTGGGAGGCGTACTCCCGGGCGAAGGACGAGATGCTGGTCCACACGGACGTCTCCGACGCGCCCTGGTACGTCGTGGAGAGCGACGACAAGCGCCGGGCCCGGCTGAACATGATGGCCCACCTGCTGTCGACCGTGCCGTACCACGACGTGCCGCCGCCGGTGCTGGAGCTCCCGAAGCGGCCGCCGTCGACCGGCTACGAGCGCCCGCCGCGGGATCTGCAGACCTACGTCCCCGACCACGCGGCGAGCCTCTGAGCGAGCGGGCCGCCGGACGGTGCCGCCGGGTGGGTCCGGCCGGGCCGGCGACTGCCGCGGTGGCGGTGCGAGACATGAGCTTCACCTCCTGGGCTGCTGCGCCGAGGGACCGCGCGGGGGCTCCTTTGGCGGATCCGGTTCCAGCGTCGGGTCCGGGAGGTCCGGCGGGCAGGGGCCACTGGTCCCGGACCGGGGCCGCCCGGCCCACGCCCGGGGCCGGACGGTGCGGCCGACGGCACCGGGGCGGCCCCGGGCGCCCCGGACCCCGCAGCAGGTGACGACGGACCACGGATGCCGGGATCACCGGACGGAAGGCGGCGCATGACCCACGGCAGCGGCGGACCCCCGGGGTGGCACCGGCTCGTTCCCGGACTCGTCTCGCTGCTCGGCTACCGGCGCTCCTGGCTGAGGGGCGACCTGCTGGCCGGGGTGACCGTCGCCGCGTACCTGGTGCCGCAGGTCATGGCGTACGCCGGGGTGGCCGGGCTGCCACCGGTCGCCGGTCTGTGGGCGATCCTGCCCGCCCTGGCCCTGTACACGGTGTTCGGATCCTCGCGGCTGCTGTCGGTCGGCCCGGAGTCGACGACCGCCCTGATGACGGCCACCGTGGTCGCCCCGCTCGCCACCGGCGACCCCGGCCGGTACGCCGTCCTGGCGGCCGGCCTCGCCGCCACGGTCGGTCTGCTCTGCCTGGTCGCGCGGACCGTCCGCCTGGGTTTCCTGGCGGACCTGCTCTCCCGTCCGGTCCTGATCGGCTACCTGGCCGGCGTCGCCCTGATCATGGTCGTGGACCAGCTGCCCAAACTCACCGGAGTTCCGGTGGCGGGGACCGAGTTCCTCCCCCAACTCTGGTCGTTCTTCACCCACCTGGGCGAAGCCCATGCGGCGACCGTGGTCTTCTCGGCGGCGACGCTGTTCTTCCTCCTCGTCGTCACGCGGTACGTGCGAGTGCTCCCAGGACCGCTGCTGGCCGTGGTCCTGGGCACGGCGGCCGTGGTGGCGTTCGACCTCGACGACCGTTACGGCATCAAGGTCATCGGCACCGTCCCGGCGGGTCTGCCCGACCTCGCCGTGCCCGACCCGGCCGAGCTGCCACGCCTGGTCCTCCCGGCGCTCGGCGTCCTCCTGGTGGCGTACACGGACTTCGTCCTCACCGCCCGCGCGTTCGCCGGCCGGGGCCCCGACGAGGGTCCCGGGCTCGACGCCGACCAGGAGTTCCTGGCGCTCGGCGCGGCCAACCTCGGCGCGAGCCTGGTGCACGGCTTCCCGGTGAGCAGCAGCGCCAGCCGCACCGCCCTGGCCACCTCGGCGGGCGCCCGCAGCCAGGCGTACTCCCTGGTCGCCGGCGCCCTCGTCCTCGCGGTCCTGCTCTTCCTCAGCCCCCTCCTCACCCGGACACCCGCGCCGGTGCTCGGTGCCCTGGTCGTCTACGCGGCCACCCGAATGACGGACTTCGCCGGCTTCCGCCGGCTGGCCGCCTTCCGCCGCCGCGAACTGCTCCTCGCGCTCGGCTGCCTGGCCGGGGTCCTCGCCCTGGACATCCTGTACGGCGTGCTGGTCGCCGTCGGCCTGTCGGTGGCCGAGCTGCTGACCCGGGTGGCCCGCCCGCACGACGCGGTCGAGGGCCTGGTGCCCGGCGTGGCCGGCATGCACGACGTCGACGACTACCCCACCGCCCGCACGATCCCCGGCCTGCTGGTCTACCGCTACGACTCGCCCCTGTTCTTCGCCAACGCCGAGAACTTCCGGCGCCGGGCCCTGGCCGCCGTGGACGAGCAGACCACGCCGGTCCGCTGGTTCGTCCTGAACACCGAGGCCAACGTGGAGGTCGACATCACCGCCCTGGACGCGGTGGACGCCCTGCGCCGCGAACTGACCGCACGCGGTGTCGTCTTCGCGCTCGCCCGGGTGAAGCAGGACCTGATGGAGAGCCTGGAGGCGTACGGCCTCGCCGACGCGGTCGGCCACGACCGCATCTTCCCGACCCTGCCGACGGCGGTGACGGCCTACCGCGCGTGGCTGGCCGCACAACCGGACGGGTGAGACGGGGGCCGGGCGCGGCCGTGCGGGGAGCGGCCGTCCGGTCCGCGGCCGCACCGAAGGTCCCGGTCCGGGGGACCGCTCGGCCCATGGCGGGCCCGGTCCCGGCACCGCACGCTGGCAGTGGCAGCCCGTACCCACGTCCCGCCCCGGGAGGCAGGCCATGAACACCCCGTCGACCCTCAGCATGCTGCGCGTCCTGCCCGCCGACCGGCAGCGGCAGCTGATGCGCCACGCCCGGGAGGTCTCCTTCCCGCAGGGCACGCGGCTCTTCGAGGAAGGCGGTCACGCCGACCGGTTCTGGATCATCCGCACCGGCCGCGTCGAACTCGACATGCACGTCCCGGGCCGCCGGGCGGCCGTCATCGAGAGCCTCGGGCACAACGAGCTCATCGGCTGGTCCTGGCTGTTCGCACCGCCCGTCTGGCACCTGGGTGCCGAGGCCACCACACCGGTACGCGCCTACGAGTTCGACGCCGCGACCGTCCTGGCCCTGTGCGGGGAGGATCCGGCGCTGGGCAACGCGGTCAGCCAGTGGGTGGGCCAGGTGCTCGCGCACCGCCTGCGCGCGGCCCGCAAACGGCTGCTGGACCTGTACGCCCCGTACGGCGCCGGCGTGAGCGTCTGACACCGCCCGCCGTCGGCGGCACCCGCCGCTGGGGCAAGTGGGGCCGGTCGGCCCTGGTGCGACCGGCCGCGGCGGACGATGATCCTCATGGGCAGTCCACGGTCTGCCCGTGGTCCGGGACAGGCCGGGATGCCGGGGACAAGGGGACGCCATGACGTCGGAGCCGCACACCTTCTCGGAACGGGACCCGATCCGCGTGTTCCTGCTGGACGACCACGAGGTCGTCCGGCGCGGCCTGACGGACCTGCTCGACGCGGAACCCGACATCACGGTCGTCGGCGACGCGGGCACCGTCCAGCACGCCCTCGCCCGCGGCCCCGCCCTGCGCCCGCACGTCGCCGTCCTCGACGTCCGGCTGCCCGACGGCGACGGCATCACGGTCTGCCGGGAACTGCGCGACCAGATGCCCGGTCTGGCCTGCCTCATGCTCACCTCCTTCGACGACGAGGAGGCCCTGCTGGACGCGATCATGGCCGGGGCCTCCGGCTACGTCCTCAAGCAGATCAGGGGCTCGGACCTGGTCTCCGCGGTCCGCACGGTCGCCTCGGGCCAGTCGATGCTGGACCCCGCGACCACGGCCCGCCTCATGCGCTCGCTGCGCGCCGACCCCGCCGAGACCCCGTCCGTGCCGCCCGAGCTGGCGGGCCTCTCGCCGCGCGAGCGGGACATCCTCGCCCTCATCGGCGACGGCCTGACCAACCGCGAGATCGGCAAGAAGCTCTACCTCTCCGAGAAGACCGTCAAGAACCACATCTCCCGCCTCCTGGCCAAGCTGGGCGTCCAGCGCCGCGTCCAGGCCGCCGTCCTCGCCACCCATCTGGAGCAGCCGGGGAGCGGGGACCGCCCGGCGAAGTAGGGCAGCCGAAAAGATCCCGCCCGGTTTCTGTTACGGCGGCACCGGTGGCGGTCCCTCCCCTCACATGGACACCTCCGCTCCCACCCCGGAGCCCCGCAAGGCCCTTTCCCACCGCGCTCCGGCCTGGTCGCGCCGCAGGCTGCTCGGCACCGCGGCGGGCGGCACCGCTGCCGCCGCGCTCGGCACGTTCGGCGTCACCCGCTTCGCCTCGGCGGCCGGCACCAGCACCACCGCGAGTGCCGTCGGCGACGTCGTGGGCAGGGTGACCGTCGGCTACCAGGGCTGGTTCGCCTGCAAGGGCGACGGCGCACCCATCAACGCCTGGTGGCACTGGGCCCCCAACAGCGCCTCCACCCCCTCCCCCACCAACAACGGCATCAAGGCCTGGCCCGACATCCGCGACTACACCCACACCTACCCCACCGCCTTCGCGGCCTTCGGCAACGGCCACGCCCCCGCCCTCTTCTCCTCCTACGACCAGCAGACCGTCGACACCCACTTCCTGTGGATGCAGCAGTACGGCATCGACACCGCCGCCCTCCAGCGCTTCAACCCCACCGGCGGCGAGGGCCCGACACGGGACGGCATGGCCGCCAAGGTGCGCAGCGCGGCCGAGGCGTACGGCCGGAAGTTCTACGTCATGTACGACGTCAGCGGCTGGACGAACATGCAGTCCGAGATCAAGACCGACTGGGCGAACAAGATGTCGGCACACACGGCGAGTTCGGCCTACGCGACCCAGGACGGCAGACCCGTCGTGTGCATCTGGGGCTTCGGCTTCAACGACGACAAGCACGCCTTCACCGCCGACGCCTGCCTCGACGTCGTCAACTGGTTCAAGAACCAGGGCTGTTACGTCATCGGGGGCGTCCCCACCTGGTGGCGCACCGGCACCGGCGACTCCCGCTCCGGCTTCGCGGACGTCTACCACGCCCTCGACATGATCTCCCCCTGGATGGTCGGCCGGATCAGCACCGCCTCCGACGCCGACAACTTCTACACCAACGCCACCGTCCCCGACGTCGCCGACTGCGCCGCACACGGCATCGACTACCAGCCCTGCGTCCTGCCCGGCGACGTCGCCGAACACCAGCGCGCCCACGGCGACTTCATGTGGCGCCAGTTCTACAACATGGTCCGCGCCGGCGTGCAGGGCATCTACATCTCCATGTACGACGAGTACAACGAGGGCAACCAGATCGCCAAGACCGCCGAATCACAGGCCTGGGTCCCCACCGACTCCGGTCTGCTCGCCCTCGACGAGGACGGCACCGCCTGCTCCGCCGACTACTACCTGCGCCTCACCGGCGACGGAGCCCGCATGCTCAACGGCACCCTCGCCCTCACCGCCACCCGCCCCACAGCCCCCTACGTCAACGGCACGTCCGCCGGCACCCCCGCCATCGCCACCGTCACCCTCAAAGCCCGCGCCAACGGCAAGTACGTCACCACCGAGAACGCAGGCACCGACCCCCTCGTCGCCAACCGCGACTCCGCCGGCACCTGGGAGAAGTTCGACCAGATCGACCTCGGCAGCGGCAACATCGCCCTGCGCTCCCGCGCCAACGGCCGGATCGTCTGCGCCGACAACGCCGGCGCCTCCGCCCTCATCGCCAACCGCACCGCCATCGGCAGCTACGAGACCTTCCAGCTGGTGAAGAACTCCAACGGCACCGTCAGCCTGCTGGCCGCCGCCAACGGCAAGTACGTCACCGCCGAGAACGCAGGCGCCGTCCCTCTCATCGCCAACCGCGCCGCCATCGGCACCTGGGAGCAGTTCGACATGGCCACGGTCTAGCAGTGGAGATCGGAGGCAGCCATACGAGGGGCTCCTGGACAACACTCCTGGGGCCTTGCCGCGCCCGGTGAACGGTGCGGTACCCCCGCGAAGGCAAGAAGCAGGTCCAGGCCGTGCTCGCCCTCGCCCGCCGACGTGTCAACGTCATCTGGGCCCTGATCCGTGACCGGCGGTGCTACGAGGTCGCACCTCCGGTCACCGAGGCTGCCTGACTGCCGGGCACGCAAAGAACACGGTCGGCCCACTTCCCGCGCGGCTGACCTCCACGGGATGCCACTTCGCCAGTACGCCTACTTCGCGCTGTTCAGCCGGCACACCTCGGCCGACGACATGACCTCCCAGCTGGGCATCACCCCTGACGAGGTGACTGTTCGCGGCAGCCGCTTCGCGAGCCGACGGTGGTTCCGGTCCCCTCTGCGTGGCTGGTGACGGTCACGGGCCGGGCCGCGTCAGGCCGAAGCCACCTGGGCGTACGCGCCGCCGATCCAGTCGGCGATGACCGCGCCGTACTCGGCC
Organism: Streptomyces sp. NPDC090499; assembly: GCF_044769305.1. Taxonomy (NCBI): domain Bacteria; kingdom Bacillati; phylum Actinomycetota; class Actinomycetes; order Kitasatosporales; family Streptomycetaceae; genus Streptomyces; species Streptomyces sp. NPDC090499. Next base: position 1,554 of record NZ_JBIVXP010000021.1, on the reverse strand, counting down.
GCGCTCTGTTCCCAGGGGAAGTGGCCGGAGTCGAAGCCCGTCAGGCGGCTGTGCGGCAGCCTTCCGTGCAGGTACCTGCCGTTGGAGGGCGGCACGAGTTCGTCGTGTTCGGCGTTCATCACCTGTACCGGGGTGACGATGGACGGCAGCAGTCGGCCCAGTGCGGGCAACTCCGCGGGGTAGGCGCGCACGTAACGCGCGGACTCGGCGAACCTGCCGTCCTCGTACGCGGTGACGTAGTCCTCCCAGACCTCGGGTTCCTCGGCCCGCGGTGCCACCGCCTCGACGGTGGCACCCACCGAGGTCCGGCTGTCGAAGTCTTTGAGGAAGCCGGTGTCGGGAGCCGCGATGATTTCGGCAAGGGCGCCGGCCACCTCCAGCGGGTACGCCGCCCCACCGCTGCCGACGATGAGCGAGGCCACCGTGCCGGGGTGGCGGGCGGCCAGGAACAGCGCCGCGCCCGTACCCACGTCCGGGGCCAGCAGGTGCGGTGTGTCCAGGCCCCACTCGCCGATGAGCCGGTACAGGAAGTCCGCCATGGCAGACGGCGCGAACAACTCGTCCCGGCCTTCGGAGTGCCCGAACCCCGGCAGGTCGACGGCGATCAGCCGGGCCGTCGGCGCCAGCCCGCCCCAGAGGCGGCGGAAGGCGAAGAGGCTCTCCGGCCACGGGCTCGTCATGAGCAACGTCGGGCCCGGCTGCTCACCGGTGTCGACGAAGCGGATCGCCAGACCGTCGGTCGGCCTCGTCCGGAGGTCACGGCCGGTGAATCCGGTACTCGTCATACGGTTCATCCCCTTTTCCAGCACGAGGTGTGGTCTCGACGGGTCACTCGGACGACCGCGGTCAGCGCCTGGACGACGCACCGCGCGACGGCGACCGGTCGGGCGATGGACGCGGTGCGGGACCCGTCCGCGGTCAGGACGGGCGCACTCGTGCGCCCGGCCATGAACGACCGGGCCTCCGCCACGATGGCCCGGTCGTTCTCGCACAGCGGGTACCAGGACGGCCTGTGCACAGCTCGCGGCCGTCAGGGGCACCCGGTGCGTCGTGGCCGGTGCGGTACGAGGTCTTCGCCGGCAGTGCGGGCGGGACGGGCTCCTGCCCGCCACGCGCGGTCGCACGGAGCCTTTGCAGAGCCGTCGTCATTTCCTCGGTACGACCCCGCAGAACGCCGGGAGCAGCGGCGCGCCGTGGACCTGTTTCCCTCTGCCAGGGCTGCTCGGCCGGCTTGCCTCGGAAGGCCGTGGCGCGACCGCTCTCCGTACGCGCCGCCGCGCCGCTCACAGCGCTGCCCACGGAGACGGCGGCGCTCCCTGCCGACGAGACGATCGACGATGCGTTCACGCTGTCAGCGTCCCTGCCGTCCGCGGCGGGGGGGGGGCCCCGCCGGCCGGGGGGGCCCCCCCCCCCCCCCCCCCCCCCCCCCCCCCCCCCCCCCCACACCCCCCACCCCCCCCCCCCCCCCCCCCCCCCCACCCCCCCCCCCCCCCCACCCCAACAACAACACCAAAAACCCCCCCCCCAACCCACCCCCCACTCCCCCCCCCCCCC
>NZ_JBIVXP010000020.1:141428-194948 GCF_044769305.1 Streptomyces sp. NPDC090499 | reverse complement strand
AAGACCAGAAGACCAGACGCCCGGCGGCCCACAGCCACCCGGCACCCAGCCCTGCCCACGATCGCCCTGACCTGCACCTATTTACGCGTCAGAGGGGTGACGGGGTCAAGGCAGCAGGTTGGTGCCCTGGATGACCTGCCCGCCGGAGGCCGGTGTGCCCGACAAGAGGGTCTGGACGCCTTTCCCCCGGAGCGTCACAAAGGCGGTGAGGCCTGCGTCGAGTGCGGGCACTCGATGCCCGTAGACGAGGGCCTGTGTCAGGGTCAGGTCGAGGGCTTGTGCCGAACCGCTCAGGCGGTTGAAGCGGGCGCCGCGTCGGACCGGTCCCCGGAGGCAGCGCACGTGGACGGTGGCCTGTTCGAGGGACGCGACGATGACCCGCTCGATCTGCAGTTCCACGCCGCTACGGCAGCCGTCGGGGCTCGGGGTCTCGGTCACGCGGCCATCTTCTCTCGTTCGACCAGGGGAACGAGATGGCCCCCGGTGATCGCGCGCCGACGGTCCTGGGTGGAAACGTCATCAGTGACTGCGCTGAGCATGGGCGTGCCCTCTCGGAACCGGTCCGCGAGTCCTGGGCATGGCTCGTGCCGGACGTGCGGCCGGTCCCTCCCGGAGGCCCATCGGGCAGGGTTCCGAGGCTCGTCGGGCAGGGTTTCGGGGCTTCTTCGGGCAGGCTTGTGCACTGTTCCCCGGTGGCTGCGGCAGGGCGCCCGGAGGTGGCCGGCGTTGTGCGGGGTTCTCCTTCGGGCGTTCAAGTGCCGTTTGAAGTGGTGAAGTTGACTCGGCTTCGCGCAGAGGGGGATCATCCGCTTCCAGGCGTGGGCGGACGGAGTCCCGCGTGCGGCGCGGAGCCGTGCGCGTGCCGGTGCGGTCGGTGAACCGATGGCCCTTCGTATGCATCCTCCATTCCGCCATTTGATCCTCCGAGGTTCGGGGACTTTTTCATGAGCACAAGCAATTCCAGACGTGGGGACGATGCGTCGAGGCGTCGGCGTCCCGCTCTGTTGACCGCCGTCGCCGCGCTCGCCGTTGCGGGTGGGGCGGCCGTGCCGGTGCAGGCGCTGGCCGACGGTGGGACCGCGGACACCGCGTCCACCCTGCAGCAGGACTTCGCTGCCGCCGCCGACGCGTACCACGTGCCGCTTCAGGTGCTGCTGGCGGTGGGGTACCAGGAGTCGGCGTGGGACACGCATGCCGGGCAGCACAGCACCGACGGCGGGTTCGGGCCGATGCATCTCACGGACGTGACTCCGGCGATGATGGCCGGGGGCGATGCGGGGGCGGCGGGGCGCCGCGATGTGAAGGAGATGGCCGCCAGTCCGGCTCTGCACACCGTTCAGGCGGCGGCGAAGCTGACCGGGCTGACCGAAGACGAACTGCGCAAGGACCCGGCGGCCAACATCCGTGGGGGTGCGGCGCTGCTCGCGTCTTATCAGAAGGCCGTGGCCGGTTCCGTGTCCGCGGATCCCGGTGACTGGTACGGGGCCGTGGCCCGTTACAGCCAGGCCACCGAGCGGCAGGGCGCCGCCGCCTTCGCCGGTCGCGTGTTCGCCAGCATCAAGAAGGGCGTCGGGCGTACGACGGCCGACGGTGAGCGCGTGAAGCTGGCGGCTGACAGCGATGTCGCCCCGGACAGCGGGCAGTTGAAGGCCCTGGACCTGAAGGCTGCCGCGACCACCGACACCGAGTGCCCGGCCACCGTCGCGTGCACGTTCGTGCCGGCGTCGCCGTCCAACGGGCAGGTGTCCAATCGGCCTGCCAACGGCATCCGGATCGACAGCATCGTCATCCACGACACGGAGACGTCGTACGACGCGGCCGTCAACCTCTTCACGCAGCCGGGCGGGTCCGCCGCGCACTACGTCATGCGGTCCTCGGACGGCGCGGTGACGCAGATGGTGCCGACGAAGGACCTCGCCTTCCACGCGGGCAACTACTCCACCAACATGCACTCGATCGGCATCGAGCACGAGGGCTACGCCGCGCACGGTGCCACCTGGTACACCGAGGCACAGTACGAGGCCACGGCCGACCTGGTGAAGTACCTCGCCGACCGGTTCGACATACCCCTGGACCGGCAGCACATCATCGGCCACGACAACGTCGCCGGGCCGAAGTCGTCCCTCGTCTCCGGCATGCACTGGGATCCGGGCCCGTCCTGGGACTGGAACCACCTCATGGACCTGCTCGGAGTGCACACCGGGCGGCACGGGGTCGGGCCTGTCGGGTCGGTGGTGACCATCGCCCCGCGGTTCGAGAAGAACCTGCAGACCGTTCAGATCTGCCCCTCCGACGACCCGACCGGCGCCACCACCGCCTGCACCGAGACGCAGCAGCCGTCGGACTTCGTGTACCTCCGCACCGAGCCGAGCGAGACCGCTCCCCTCTTCGGGGACCAGGCGCTGCACCCGGGCGCGGCCGGCACCGACCGGATCAACGACTGGGGCAGCACGGCCGCGGCCGGGCAGCAGTTCGTGGTCGCGGACCAGGACGGTGACTGGACCGCCGTCTGGTACAGCGGCTCGAAGGTGTGGTTCTACAACCCGCACGGCTGCAACACCGCGCCCGCCCACGGCGTGAAGGTGATCTCGGCGGCCGGGACCTCCCCGGTGGCGGTGTACGGCTCCAGCTACCCGGACGCCGCCGAGTACCCCGCGGGTCTGTCGCCCTCCACGCAGGCCGCGTTGAGCATGTACACCGTGCCGGCCGGTCAGGCGTACGTGGCCACCACGGCGCCGTCGCTCACGGACGACTTCTTCCCGTCCAGCGGTACGGTCGTCACCGGGGCGAAGGCGATGTACACCATCCAGTACAACCACCGGGTCGCCCTGGTGTACGCCTCGGACGTCACGGCGACGGACGGCTGACGGCGCGTCGGACGTACGCCGACGCACACCGGCGCACGCACGCGCATGTGGTGCCCAGGAGGTTCCGGCCTCCTGGGCACCTTTCGTGTGCGTCAGCGGCCGTCGCGTGCGGCGAGCCGCCTGCTGATCTCGGTCTTGACGGTCTCGTGCAGCTCCTCCGACGTGAAGCCGAGGTTGCGGAGGATCTGCGCGGCCGGGCTCTCCGTGACGCGGATCAGGCCCAGCAGGGTGTGTTCGGTGCCGACCCAGTCGTGGCCGAGGTCGGACGACGCGCGGCGGGCCTGGTCGATGACCTCCTTGCTCTGCGCGTGGAACGGGATGTGACCTCGGGGCGCCTTCCTCCCGGCCCGCGGGAGGGTTTCGCGGACGGCGTCGCGGATGGGCTGCTCGGACTCGGTTTTCGCGAGCAGCAGCTCGTACCCGAGGCCGCGCGGTTCGCCGAGCAGGCCGAGCAGGAGGTGTTCGGTGCCGATGGAGTCGTGCTTGTGCGTCCGGGCGGCCTCCTGGGCCAGCACGATGCCGTGCCGGTTCAGGTTGGTGAACCGCTCGAACGGGGCGGGTGCGTGACGCTGCTGGGCGGCCTGCTTCGACACACCGATGGCGTCGCCGATCTCGGTCCACGATGCGCCGGTCTGCTTGGCCTTGCTGACGTAGTGGTCGATGAGCTGGTCACCGAGGTCGGACAGGGTCTGGGCGCGCAGCCGGGCCTCGCTGATGCGGGCCAGTTCACTGGCTTCGGGAAGTTCCTCGTCGAGTCGGGCGATCAGGTCGGCAAGACTGATGTCGAGTGGGCTCATGCGTCAACTTTAAATTGACGATCCCTCATCGTCAATCTGTAATTGACGATTTCGGTCGACGTCTTCTGCGACTCCAACTCTCCTGCGGTGTACGGCCGATGAGCCCCGGGCCGGGGCCGGACGCCCCAGTGCCAGGATGAGGACATGACGACCATCCACGGGGAAGTGGCCAACGGGTTCGAAGGTGTGCGGGACGCGTTCCGCACCAACTTTGCGGAGCGGGGGGATGTCGGGGCCGCCGTCTGCGTGTACCGGGACGGGCGGCCCGTGGTGGATCTGTGGGGTGGGGTGGCGGATCCGGAGACCGGGCGGGAGTGGGAGCGGGACACCTTGCAGCTGGTGTACTCCGCGACCAAGGGGGCCACCGCCACCGTGGCCCATCTGCTGGCCCAGCGCGGGGAGTTGGACCTCGACGCCCCGGTGGCCGACTACTGGCCGGAGTTCGGGGCGGCCGGGAAGGCGGAGATCCCGGTGCGGTGGCTGCTGTCGCACCGGGCCGGAGTGGTCACGGTGCAGCCGCCCGTGCCGCTGGCGGACGCGCTGCGCTGGCAGCCGATGGCCGACGCGCTCGCCGCCCAACGGCCGGAGTGGGAGCCGGGGACCGCGCACGGGTATCACGGGCGGACCTTCGGATGGCTGGTCGGGGAGGTCGTACGGCGGGTCTCCGGGCGCACCCCTGGGCGGTTCTTCGCCGAGGAGGTCGCCGGGCCGCTGGGCCTCGACTTCTTCATCGGGCTGCCGGCGGCCGAGCGCGGGCGGGTCAGCCGGATGGTGTACCCGAAGCCGGAGGTCGATCTCAGCACCGTACCGCTGGACCTGGTGCCGCCGGAGGCGCGGGAGTTCGTCGCCGCGCTGCAGGATCCGGAGTCGTTGAGCAACCGGGCGTTCACCATCACGGACCCCGCCGAGATCGACTTCAACTCGGCCGAGGTGCAGGCCGCGGAGCTGCCCGCCTCCAACGGCATCGGCACCGCGCGCGGCCTCGCGCGGATGTACGCGGCGCTGATCGGGGAGGTGGACGGGGTACGGCTGTTCAGCCCCGACACGCTCGCGTCGGCGACCGCGGAGCAGGCCGGCGGGGTGGACAAGGTCATCATGTTCCCGGTCCGGTTCGCCTCCGGGTACATGCTGCCCGTCGAGACCAACCCGCTCACCGGTCCGCGCGCCTTCGGGCACCCCGGGCGCGGCGGCTCGCTGGGCTTCGCCGACCCCGAGCACGGCATCGCCTTCGGGTACGTCATGAACAGCATCGTCGAGGGCGCGGAGGACGCGCGGGCGTCGGCACTCGTCGAGGCGGTGCGGGCCGCGCTGTGACCGGGTGAGTTCGGCAGAAGCAGAGGCAGATGAAAAAAGAGGAGCGGGGGCGGGAGCGGGTTCGGTGGGTGGAAAGGGTCCTGGCCGTACACGGAATCCCGTGCGGCCAGGACACCTTCCGTCCGTCTACCGGAACGCCGCCAGGTTGCGCCGGGCCCATCCCGCGAACGCGCCCGCCGGGCGGCCCAGCACGGTGGCCACGTCCGTGCTGACCCTCGACTCCTCGGGAAGCGGTGCGCCCAGGACGTCCAGGGTGCCCGCGACCGCCTCCTCCGGCATGAAGCGGGCCATGGCCGCGTGGGCCTCCGCGCGTGAGAGCTCCACGAACGTCACCTCCTCGCCCAGCGCCGCGGAGATGACCGCCGCCTGCTGACGGGGGCTGATCGGTTCCGGGCCGGTCAGCTCGTAGACGCGGCCCCTACGGCCCCCGCTGCCGTCCCCGCGGACCGGGCGCAGCGCCTTCGCCGCCACCGCCGCGATGTCCGCCGGGTCCACGACCGGGAGGGCCACGTCGGCGAAGGGGGCGAAGACCGTGCGCTTGGTGCGGATCGTGTCGGCCCATGCGAAGGCGTTGGAGGCGAAGCCGCCGGGGCGCAGGATCGTGGAGTCGAGGCCCGATGCGCGTACCGCCGCCTCGAACTCGCGCAGGCGGGCGTGCGAGGCGGCCTCCGGGCGGGTGGCGCTGACCTGGGAGGAGACCAGGACGACCCGTTCGACGCCGGCGTCCACGGCCGCCCGGAGCAGCAGCTCGGGGCTCTCCCCGAAGGCGTTGAGTTCGCCGCCCAGGACGATGAACAGGGCACGGGCGCCGGTCAGGGGTGCCCGCATGCTCGCCGCGTCCCCGACATGGCCCTCGGCCCACCGGACGCCGGGGGTGTCAGAGGCGCCAGAGGTGCCAGGGGTGCCGGAGACGCCAGGGGCGCCGGGGACGGCGAGGACCGCGGACGAGGCCTGCCGGGGCTGCCGGGACACCGCCACCACCTCCTCGCCCGCCTCGGTCAGCAGGTCCACCAGCGTCCGGCCGATGTTGCCGGTCGCGCCCGTCACGGTGATCATCAGTTCCCCCTACGAGTCGGACTCAAGTTAGTTAGCTGACTGACTCAGTCGGCTGACCCAGACGCTAGCACGGGCGACTCCCCCGCTGTCTATAGTTAGTTGGGTGACCAACTCAGTGGACCGGCGGGTGCGGGCGTCGCAGAAGCGGCAGCGGCTGATGGCGGCGGCTGCCCGGGTCCTGCACGAGCAGGGCGTCGAGCGCACCACCCTCGCGGACATCGCGCGGGAGGCCGACGTACCGGTCGGGAACGTCTACTACTACTTCAAGACCAAGGACGAGCTGGTCCGGGCCGCGCTCGACGAACACACCGCGCACCTGGACGAACTCACCGCCCGGCTCGACCAGTTGCCCGACCCGCGCGACCGGCTCAAGGCGTTGGTCGAGGCGTGGGTCGAGCAGCGTGACGTCGCCGCCCGGTACGGCTGCCCCACCGGCACCCTGGCCGCCGAGCTCGGCAAGCGCGGCGAGGGGACCCTCGACACGGAGGCCGGCGCGGTGATCCGGCGACTGCTGGACTGGACGGCACGCCAGTTCCGCGAGCTGCGGCTGTCCGGCACGGACGACGCGGACGCCACGGACGACCCGGACGACCTGGCCCTCACCCTCGTCTCCGGCTACCAGGGCATGTCGCTGCTGGCCAACGCCCTGCGCGACCCGGGCGTCATGACCCGAGAGGGCGCCCGGCTCCTGGACTGGCTCGACTCGCTCCGGTGAGCCTCCCCTGAGAATTCTTCGAAACATTCACCCCGGCCCACCGCATCAACAAGGTGAGCGGCACAGCGCCGGGACGGGGACGGGGGCAGGGACGTGGACGAAGACGTGGACGGGGGAGCCTGCGGATGAGTCAGAGGGCCGGGGAGGAGTACGCCGAGTTCGCCGCGGCGCGGGCCGGGCATCTGTACCGGTCCGCCTGCCTGCTCACCGCCGGGGACACCTACCTCGCGGAGGACCTGGTGCAGGAGGCCCTCGGGCGGATCTACGTCCACTGGGGCCGGGTCTCCCGCGCCGAGAACCCCGCCGGGTACGCGCAGACCGTCCTCACCCGGACCTTCCTCGCCCACCGGCGGCGGTTCAGCAGCAGGGAGCGGGCCAGGGAGTCGTTCCCCGAACTGGCCGACACCGGTGCGGATCCCGGCGGCGCCGATCCCTCGCTGCGGCTGACCCTCCTCGACGCGCTGGCGCGGCTGCCCGCCAAGGACCGGGCCGTCGTCGTCCTGCGGTACTGGGAGGACCGGTCCGTGCACGAGACCGCGGACGCGCTGAACATGAGCTCGGCCGCGGTCCGTACGCGGTGCGTGCGCGCCCTCGGGCGGTTGCGCGAGCTGCTGGGCGAGGACCTCGCCGAGTACGCCCGGCCCTGACATCAACCTTGTGGAGACGGTGGTTCGTCATGCCCGTGGAGCGGCAGTACAGCGACAGCGACAGCAGTAACGACCAGGCCTTCGAGGTGCGGCTCTCCGCCGCGCTGCACGACGCCGGGGACACCTTCGACGCCGACCGGGGCGCGCTCGTCGCCGGCGGTGCGGCGCGGGGGCGGCGGCTACGGCTGCGGCGCCGGACGACCGTGCTGGGCGGCGCGGCCGGGGTCGCGCTCGCCGGGGTCGGCGGGGCGCTGCTGGTGCCCTGGAGCGGGTCGCCCTCCGGACAGCCGCGGCCTCCCTCCTCCGTGAGCACCACCCCGCGCCCCACCTCTTCCCCCACCGCCCGCGCCGTGACCTCGGACGACATGATCAGCATGCTGGAGAAGCTGCTGCCCGAGGGGGAGTTCGGCAAGGCGGTGGGGCAGGGTGTCGACCCGAGCCAGCCGCTCGTCGCGCCGTACGCGCAGGTCGTGTTCGACGACGGGCACGGTCCCGGCGCCGTCAGCGTCGCCGTCAACCGGGTGCTGCCGGGCGGGTCCGACGCCCGGCAGGCCGTCCGGTGCCCGGACAAGGTCTATACGCCGTACGGCAGTTGCCGCACCAGCCATCTGCCCGACGCGTCCGTCGTCACCGTCGTCAAGGGCTACGAGTACCCCGACCGGCGGGTGGACACCAAGCTCTGGACGGCGAACCTCGTCACCCCGGACGGCCATCACGTCTCCGTCAGCGAGTGGAACGCCGCCGCCGAGAAGGGCGCGCCGGTCAGCCGGGACGAACCGCCTCTGTCCGCAGGCCAGTTGACGAAGCTGGCGGCCGCGCAGGAGTGGCGCGGGGTCGTCGACGCCATCCCGGAGGATCCCCGGCAGACCCAGGAACCGCCCGCGGCGGAGGGGGACGGCAGGGCGATCCGGCAGACCCTCGCCTCGCTCGTCCCGAAGGGGCTGAAGGTGGTGGCGCACGGGAGCGACGACGACGACCAGTTCACCTACGTCGTGGTCGACGACGGCAAGGGGCGGAGTCTCGTCCAGATCAACGTGCAGCCGGACATGTCCGATGTCGCGGGACAGCTGTTCGGGGCCGGGTCCGAGACGCTCGCCGACGGAACCCTGGTCGCCGAGCGGAAGCAGCCCGGGGAGAAGGGCGGCGCCGGGGTCGTCATGTGGACCGTCGACACCCTGCGCACCGACGGCTTCCGCGTGGTGGTCAGCGCCTTCAACTCCGGCTCCCAGCAGACCGCCGCGACCCGCACCGCCCCGGCCCTGACCATGAAGCAGCTGCGCGCCATCGCGCTCAGCCCGAAGTGGCGGTCGTAGAACCCTGCGGAACCTCCGGAGCGAGGTGGGAGTTAGCCTCGGGAGATCCGGGCCGAAGACGGCAGGAACGGCGCAAGGAGGCAGGCATGGCCAGGGTTCCCAGTTCGGTGATCGCCGCGAGTGGGCTCGTCGGGGGCTACGGCGTGGCCCGGTGGACGAAGAAGCGGCCGCTGGGCGGGGCCGTCCTGGCCGTCGCCGGGGCCGCCGCCGCGCAGCAGTGGCGGCAGCGGGCGGGCGGGAAGGCGGCCGGGGCGCTGTCGGCCGCGTATGTCGTCGCGTTCGCCGGGTCGCACCCGCTGGCCAAGAAGGTCGGCGCCTGGCCGTCCGTGCTCGGCGTGGCGGGCGCGGTGGCACTGGCGTCCTGGGCCGTCGCGGACCGGCGGGCCTGACCCGAACGCCCTCCCGCCACCCTCCTGCCGCCCTCCTGCCGCCCTCCCGCCACCCTCCTGCCGCCCTCCTGGCCGCGCCGGTCGTGAAGACCGACGACGAGTCCGGGGGGACCCGGTGGGCGGGGCGGCCGCCGCTTCACGGGTAGAGGCCGGCCCGGAAGGTGAAGGAGACCAGTTGGGCTCGGTCGCGGGCGCCGACCTTGGTCATGGCTCGGACCGCGTGCGTCTTCACGGTGAGCGGTGACACGGACATCCGGGCCGCGATCTCGTCGTTGCCGAGACCGCTTGCCACCAGAACGACCACGTCCCGCTCCCTGGGGGTCAGGGCGCTGAAGCGCCGCAGCAGTTCCTTGTCGACCAGCGGGGGCGGGCTGTCGGTCATGTGACCGATGAGCGCGGCCGTCGCGGCGGCCGACAGCGCACCGCCACCGCCCACGACCTCGGTGATTCCGGCGACGAGTTCAGCAGGGCTCACGGTCTTGCTCAGGAAGCCGTTGGCGCCCGCGCGCAGGGCGGCGAGGACGATGTCGTCCTGGTCGAACGTGGTCAGCACGATCACCCGCGTCCTCTCGGGCGGATGCTCCGCGCGGATCCGGCGGGTGGCTTCGACGCCGTCGATGCCGGGCATCCGGATGTCCATCAGCACCAGGTCGACGGGGTGCTCCCGGAGGAAGGGGACGACCTGGAGCCCGTCGGAGAGGTCCCCCACGACGACGAGACCCGGGTCGAGCCGGAGCATCGCCCGGATCCCGGCCCTGATCTCGTCCTGGTCGTCGACGATCAGGATCCGTGTCATCGGACGACCTCTCCCAGCGGGCTGAACTCCGCGTGGACCCGGAACCGCCCGTCGTGACGGTCGATCGTCAGCCGCCCGCTGGAGGACTCGACGCGTTCGCGCATCCCCACGAGTCCGAGTCCGCTGCCCGGGTCGGAGCCGTGCGGTGAGTGACCGACGCGGTTCTCCACGGTGACGCGGATCCTGCCGTCGTCCTCGCGCACCTCCACCGTTGCCGTCCCCTCTCCGTGCCGGTAGGCGTTCGTGAGCGCTTCCTGGACGACCCGGTAGACCGTCACGCCGACGCTCGGCTCCACGAAGCCGGCCGGGATGTCGATGGAGGGCCGGACGTCGAGGCCGATGCTTTCGAAGGAGGCGACGAGTCCTTCCAGGCCGCTCAGCGCCGGGGTCGGCCGGAGCGCCTCGGCGCCGGAGACGTCGTCCCCGAGGCGGAGCAGCGCGAGGATGCGCTGCGTCTCGACGACGACGGTACGGGCGCTGGACCTGGCCGAGACGAGGGCCTGCCGGGAGGACTCGGCGCCCTCGGGCAGCCCGATCTCCGCCGCACCCAGGTGCATGCTCAGCATCGCGACCTGGTGGCCGATCACGTCGTGGAGGTCCCGGGCGATACGGAGACGTTCCTCGGTCACCCGCCGGGTGGCTTCGATCTCGCGGGTGGCGATGGCGGTCTCGGCCCGTTCCTCCAGGGTCCACCAGTGCTCCCGGTGGATACGGAGCGCGGCCCCCGTCGCACCTCCCGCCAGGGCCGAGAAGAGGGCGGCGGCTCCGACGACCGCACCGCCGCGGAACCCCCCGACGGTCATGAACGCCCCCAGGAAGAACGCCGCCACGATGCCGGTCCCGGCCAGCGGCTGCTTTCCCCTGAGGGTGACCGAGAACAGCACGAGCACCGCCATCATCCACACCGACAGGGGGTCGTCGCCCGTGGCCGTGACGGCGAAGGACGCCGCACTCGTCACGACCAGTCCTGCCCACGGCTTCCACCACGAGAGGGCGACGCCGCCGCCGGCGAGGAGCACGGCCAGGACCGTCGGCCAGTCCGACCCCCGCACCGCCGCCGCCACGATCTGCCCGGTGAGCACCAGCCCTGCCACCGCATAGGCGGCCCGGTGCAGCGCCTCGGGGTGGCGGACCCACAGCGGTGCGGCCGGCCCGTCCTGACTGTTCTGCGCCTTGGCCATGAGCCGATTCTCGTTCACGTGTGCGGCGGCCGTGTACTTCGAACGATGTAGACGACGCGAGAGATGTGGACGACCGAGCCGCCGCGGTCGACGGAGACGGCGGAAGTACTTCGTTCGAAGTACGCGGCCCCTCCCGAGGCCGCTGAGACTCCTCATCGAGGCGACCGTCTCACACCGTCACGATCACCACGGGACACCCGATGAATCAGACCACCGAAACTTCGACCACTTCGACCACTTCGACCGCTCCGGCCACTCCGGCCACTCCGGCCACTCCGGCCACTCCGGCCACTCCGGCCACTTCGACCGCTTCGACCGCTCCGGCCACTTCGACCGCTTCGACCGCTTCGACCGCTTCGACCGCTTCGGCCACGGCCGTGACGACGTCTTCCGGGCTCCGATCGCTCCACCTGATCCGCGTCGCCTTCTCCCTGATCTGGGTGGCACTCCTCCTCACGACCTCCGCCTCGCTCGTGTCGGCCGACGAGCCCACAGTGATCGCGGCCGTGCTGCTCGTCGTCTACCCCCTGTGGGACGCGGTCGCCACGCTCGTCGAGCGCCGCCTGACCGGCACCGGCTCCACGAACAGCGTCGGCGTCATCAACATGGGGCTCGGTCTCGCGGCCACCGCCGGGATGATCGTCGCCGTCTTCTCCACCATCGGGAGGGCCCTTCTCGTGTTCGGCGTCTGGGCCCTCCTCTCCGGAGCCGCCCAGCTCGTCGTGGCGGTCCGGCGCCGGCGCACCGTCGGCGCCCAGTGGCCGATGGCCGTCAGCGGCGGACAGTCCGTCCTCGCCGGTGCCACCATCGCCGCCACGTCCGCCTCGGCGACGAGCGGCCTGTCCACCGTGGCCGGATACTCGGCGTTCGGCGCCTTCTGGTTCCTCGTCTCCGTCATCGCCCTGAGCATCCGCAGCCGACGCGAGCAGCGTTGACCGCCGCCGTCGGAGCCACCGCGCAGCCCCTAGGGGCTGCGAAAGGCCCGTCGGTAGGCCTGGGGGCTGGTGCCGACCACTCTCCTGAAGCGTTCACGGAAGGCCGTCGGGGAGCCGAAGCCGGACTGGCTCGCGATGCGTTCGACGGGGTGGGCGGTGGTCTCCAGCAGGTGCTGGGCCCTGCGCACCCGGGCCCGGTGCAGCCACTGCAGCGGGGTCGTGCCGGTCTGGTCGCGGAAGCGGCGGTTGAGGGTACGGGTGCTCATGCCGGCCTGTGCCGCGACCTCGTCCAGGGTCAGGTCCCGGTCGCAGTTGTCCTCCAGCCAGGCGAGCAGCGGCTCCAGGGTGGCACCGGCGGGGGCCGGCGGCTGGTCGTGGACGATGAACTGGGCCTGGCCGCCCTCCCGCTCCAGCGGCATGACCGACATCCGGGCGGCGTGCGCGGCGACCGCCGAGCCGTGGTCCTTGCGGATCATGTGCAGGCACACGTCCATGGCCGCCGCCGCGCCCGCCGAGGTCAGGAACTGGCCGTTGTCGACGTACAGGACGTTCGGGTCGACGTCGACGCGCGGGTGCAGCGCGGCCAGGGTGTCGGCCGCGGCCCAGTGCGTGGTGGCGCGCAGGCCGTCCAGCAGGCCGGTGGCCGCGAGGACGAACGCCCCGACGCAGACCGACGCGATCCGGGTGCCGTTCGCCGCCGCCGCGCGCAGGGCGTCGGCGACCTCGGGGGCAAGCGGGAGGGTGGGGTCGGCGAGGCCCGGCACGATGACCGTGTCCGCCTCGGCCAGCGCGTCCAGCCCGTACGGCGCCTTGATCGTGAACGCGCCGCCCGCCGCCGTCACCTCGGCCGCCGGCCCGCACACCCGCACCCGGTAGGCGTCCCGGCCGTCGGGCAGCCGGGCCCAGCCGAAGGTGTCGATCGGCACGGCGAAGTCGGACGGGACGACCTGGTCCAGGACGAGTACGGCGACGGTGTGCATGGCAGGAACGTAGTCGTTCGACGGTTTGTCGCCAACCTTTGGTCCGATTTCCGCACACTGATGGCTGGTGCGCTGGCGAGAATCCGTCGAAGGGTGGCAGTATCGCCGCTTCTGTACGATCTTCCGGCCGCCTACGGTCGTCGCCGTGACCAAGTTCCTCCTCGCCGTCCATGTCCTCGCGGCGATCGTCGCGATCGGTCCCGTCACCGTCGCCGCCAGCATGTTCCCGCCGGCCGCCCGCCGCGCCATCGAGGCGCCGGACGACGTCCGGGCCGCCGAGACCGTCCAGCTGCTGCACCGGATATGCCGGGTGTACGCCGTCATCGGCGTGGTCGTCCCCGTGTTCGGGTTCGCCACGGCGAGCAACATGCACGTGCTGGGCAGCGCCTGGCTGATCACGTCGATCGCGCTCACCGCAGTCGCCGCGCTCGTCCTCGGCGCGCTGGTCCTGCCCCGGCAGAGTGCGCTGGTGGAGGCCGGCGCGGGCGCCGGAACCCGGCAGATGACTGTCCAACTGGCCATGTTCACCGGGGCGTTCAACCTCCTGTGGGCCGCCGTGACGGTGCTGATGATCGTGCGGCCGGGGTCGACGACCGGCGCCTGAGCGGCGTATCGGACGGCGGGGTTTCTGTTATCGGGGGGTGGGCCGGCCCGTCTCCCGGGGCATGCACATGACTCGACAGATCAGCCGCCGGAGCATGTTGAAGGCCTCGGGCGCGGCCGTGGGGACCGCTGCCGGGATCGCCACGACGAGCACTCCCGCAGCCGCCGCCGGGACCGGGGCCGGGGCCTTCGCCCACCCCGGCCTGCTGCACACCCGGACCGACCTCGGCCGGATGGCCGCCAAGGTGAAGGCGGGCGCCGCGCCCTACGCGGCCGGGTTCGCCAGGCTCACCGCCAACCGGCACGCGCAGAGCGGCTGGCAGGCGCGGCCGCAGGCCGTGGTGTACCGGGGGTCGGGCACCCCGGAGAACTACGCGCTCCTCTACAACGACATCCACGCGGCGTACCAGAACGCCCTGCGCTACCACGTGACCGGCGAGAGCGCCCACGCCGACACCGCGGTCGCCGTCCTCAACGCCTGGTCCGCCACCCTCACCGCGGTCAACGGTTCCGCCGACCGGTTCCTGGCCGCCGGGCTGTACGGCTACCAGTTCGCCAACGCCGCCGAACTCGTCCGGGACCACGGGGACTTCGAACTGGCCCGCTTCCAGGAGATGCTCAGCAGGAACTTCGGCGCGATGAGCGACGACTTCCTCGTCCGGCACAACGGCGCCGTCATCTCCAACTACTGGACCAACTGGGACCTCGCCAACATGGCCTGCGTCCTCGCCACCGGCATCTTCTGCGACGACCGCGCCCAGGTCGCCCGCGCGGTCGACTACTTCAAGAACGGCGCCGGGCTCGGGGCGATCCGGAACGCGATTCCGGTGGTGTACGACGACGGGCTGGGCGAGTGGCTGGAGGCGGGACGCGACCAGGGGCACGCGCTTCTCGGGGTGGGCCTGATGGGCACGTTCTGCGAGATGGCGTGGAACCAGGGGATCGACCTGTACGGCTACGACGACAGCCGGTTCCTCAAGGGGGCGCAGTACGTCGCCAAGTGGAACCTGGGCGGGCAGGTGCCGTTCACCGCGAACACGCGGCGGAAGGGGGCGGTCGGCGGGTGGTCCGGGAGTGAGACGGTGACGGCCGCGGCGGGCGTCGATCCGTCGATGATCCGTCCCATCTGGGCCATGATCGCCAACCACTACACCAAGCGGCGGGGCATGCCGGCGACGTACGTCACCCGGATCGCGGCGAAGGCGGCACCGGAGGGCGGGGGCGGCGACTACGGGCCGAACAGCGGGGGGTACGACCAACTGGGCTTCGGGACATTGGCGTTCACCCGGGACCGGGTGACCGCGGGGGGCGGGGGTACGGCGGGGGGTACGACGTCTTCCCCTGGTCCGACGGCCACTGCGTCGGACTCGGCGTCGGCGGCCGCCCCGGACTCGGCGTCGGCGGCCGCCCCGGACTCGGCCTCCGCGTCCGCGTCTGCGCCCGCGTCGGCCCCCTCGGCTCTCGGCAAGGGCGGCGATCTCGCCACCACCGGGTCCGGGAACGTCGTCGGATGGGCCGCGGCCACCGGGGTCACCGCGCTGGCGGGCGGGCTGCTGTTGCTCCGCAGGCGAGGGCGCCAGAACGGCTAGGTTCTGCCTCTTCGGTCGGCGTCGGGTCCAGACGAGGATGCCGGACAGGTGAAGGGCCGCCTGTCAGACGAAGGCGGGCCTGTCGGTACGTGTGGCGCGGGCGGCCTTCCTCGTGGCGTGCGGGCGCCCGGCGGCTGAGGCGGCCGGCGCCGCCGCCGGCAGCGCCACCGCCCACCCGGCCCGGAAGGCGAGCGCCGCCGCCCCGGCTACCACCGCCACCGCCGGGACGGTAATGGCAGGTTCCGGTCAACAGTTGTCCAAATGCCGGACACCCCCTGAAGCCGGTGGTCGGGTGCTGTGCGACGGCTTTAGGACTGCCCATTCGGGAGGATCCGGTGTCAGCATCGACCCGTAAGAGACGGTGGCTCACGATCTGGGCCATCACCGCGTCGGCCGCGCTCGTCGCGATACCCGCGGGCGCCGCGCCCGGCGGGAGCGGCAGCCCGTTCGGTGCCCGCGCGCTCGCCCGACTCGCCGCCGAGCGGCAGCAGTCGCTGGGTGCGATCACCCCGAAGGCGCAGGCGGACGACGACGACGGCAACGAGGCCGACGAGATCGCCGAGGGCGCGGACCAGTACGCCGAGGCCCGCACCTCACCCGGCATCGTCGCCCCCGGCGCGTACGGCGCCGCCTGGACCGGCATGACGAACCTGCGCGGCACCGGGGGCAGTTGGCGCAACATCACCGATCTCCCGTACAACTCCGACGACTCCCGCTACCGCGACATCGACTCCAACTCCAGCGGCGGTTCGGGCGACGTCACCGGCCGCATGGCCGCGATCGCCGCGGACGACGACGGGTACGTGTACGCGGGCAGCGCGGGCGGCGGCGTCTGGCGCTCGCGCACCGGCGGCGGACACTGGCGGCCCATCAGCGACCGGCTGCCCTCGCAGTCCACCGGCGCGCTCACGCTCGACGGCGCTGGGCGGCTGTGGCTGGGCACCGGCGAGGCCACCACCAACGCGGACGCCTACCTCGGCAGCGGCGTCTACGTGCTGTCCGACCCGCACCACGGCACCTTCTCGGCCCGCAGCCGGGTCGGCGGTGACGAACTGGAGTCCACCACCATCCACGAGCTGCGCTTCGGCGGCGGCAAGGTGTGGGCGGCCACCAGCGAGGGCGTGTGGAGCCACTCCACGAAGACCCTGAAGGGCGCCTGGAAACTGGAGTTCGCGCCCAACCCCGACTATCTGCCGGGCGGTTCGCTGGCGGGCGATCCTTCGGCCGCGTACAAGAACATCGCCAACGACATCGCGATCGACCCGAAGGACCCCGGCAAGGTGGTGCTGGCCGTCGGCTGGCGCAGCGGCGACGACTACAACGGCTTCTACACCAAGGGCGCCGACGGTACCTGGACCCGGATCACCGGCGGCCTCGGCGACCTGCCGGCCGACCCGGACGACGTCGGCAACGTCACCTTCGCCCGCTCCGCCGACGGCTCCCGCTACTACGCCGTCGACCAGTCGCCGGAGCAGCTGAACACCAACCCGGACAGCGGTCTGGAGGGCATCTACGTCTCCAGGTCCGGTTCCCCCACCGGCCCCTGGACGAAGATCGCCGACTACCAGGGCCTGGCCGCCGACGGCTCGGCGCTGACGACCAGTGGCTACATGCCGGGCGTGCAGGCCTGGTACAACCAGTTCCTCACCGTCGACCCGGCGAACCCGGAGCACGTCTACGCGGGCCTGGAGGAGGTCTACGAGACCAAGGACGGCGGCAGCACCTGGTCCACCGTCGGCCCGTACTGGAACTTCTCCTTCCCCTGCTGGTCCATCGATCCCTCGAAGCAGACCGGCGACTGCAGCCAGACCACCCACTCCGACCAGCACGGCGTCGCGATCGGCAGCCACCACGGCAAGAGCTTCGTGTACGTCGGCAACGACGGCGGCGTCTACAAGCGCCCCGTCAACGGCTCCCAGGACGCCTCCGGCCACGCCACCGACTGGACCTCCCTGAACGACGGCACCATCGACACCCTCCAGTACTACTCGGTGGGCATCGGCAAGGACCTGGCCCACGGCGGTGTCTCCGTCACCGGCGGCCTCCAGGACAACGGCCAGTCCGTCCTGCGCAGCAACGACACCGTCATGGGCTCCGACTTCGGCGGCGACGGCGGCGACACCCTCACCGACCCGGCCAACGGCTGCGACCTGGCGGAGGAATACGTCTACCTCGCCATCCAGGTGACCCAGAACTGCGCTGTCAATGACGGCAGTTGGGTCAACGACGCCGGCAAGGCCACGTCGTACAACGTCGCCCCGGCCGACAACGCCACCGGCGAGGCCCGCTTCATCGCCCCGCTCGCGGCGGACCTGAAGGACAGCTCGACGTGGGTCGCGGGCGGCCGGCACGTCTGGGTGCAGACCCACGGCTACGCCATCCGCAGCGGCGACGAGTGGACGAGCGTGTACGACCTCGGCGCCGGCCGCACCGCGACCGCCGTGGCGGCCTCCGGCGGCAAGGTCTACGCGGCCTGGTGCGGCCCCTGCAACAACCAGGGCTTCGCCCGCGGCATCTCCGTGGGGAACGCGGACGGCACCGGGTGGCACGACATCGCCCTGCCCGCGACGGGCGCCGACGGGACCGTGCCCAACCGCTACCTGAGCGGCTTCGCCGTCGACCCGAAGAACGCCGACCACGTCTTCCTCGCCGTCAACGGCTTCTCCCGGCACTGGACCGAGGGCCCCGGCGCGGGCGTCGGCCACGTCTTCGAGTCCAGGGACGGCGGCACCACCTGGACCGACATCTCGGCGAACCTCCCGGACGTGCCGGCCAACTCCGCCGTCGTCACCGCCAGCGGCGGCCTCGCCGTCGCCACCGACCTCGGCGTCGTCTACCGTGCCCCGGGCCGTACGACGTGGCAGCGCGTCGGCTCGCTCCCGGCGGTCGCCGTCCTCCAGCTGAAGCTGGGCCCCGACGGCAGCACCCTGTACGCGGCCACCCACGGCCGCGGCATCTACACCGTCAGGGTGCGCGATCTCCGCTGACGTACGCCGCGCGTGCACGGTGAGGGGTGGTCCCGGTCCGCCGGGGTCACCCCTCCTGCGGGTACGGCACCACGGTCACCTCCAGCGTGAACGCGCCGCGCGCCGCGCCGGCCACGTCCAACGCCTTCGCCAGTGCCGTGATCGTGGCGGTGCCGCCCCGGGTGCCCGCACAGCGCAACACGGCGTGCGCCGTGCCGTCCGCGTCCACCCGCCATCCGGAGACC
The DNA here is from genome assembly GCF_044769305.1 of Streptomyces sp. NPDC090499. Taxonomy (NCBI): domain Bacteria; kingdom Bacillati; phylum Actinomycetota; class Actinomycetes; order Kitasatosporales; family Streptomycetaceae; genus Streptomyces; species Streptomyces sp. NPDC090499. Next base: position 176,555 of record NZ_JBIVXP010000020.1, on the reverse strand, counting down.
AGGACCGTGGCCGGTGCGGAACTGTGCACCGCCGTCCACCTGCGGTCGTCCGTCCGGGGCTCCAGGACGAGGGACACCACCGTCCCGGGCCGCACGCACAGCCGCTCCTTCACCGCCCCGCCGGGCGCGACGGTGACCTCCGCCTGTCCGGCGGCACAGGTCCGCCCGGACGGGGACGGGCGCGCCGAGGCCCCGGCCGACGGCACCGCCGACCCGCTGCCCGTACCGCTCCCTCCCGGTGTACCGCCTCCCGATGTACCGCACGCCACCAGCGCGGCCGCCCCGACGACCGTCCAGACCCCGGCCCGACACCGCATCCCAGCACCTCCCGGCCGACGCGTACAGAAGCCAGCATGCCCCGCAGGAGCCGGCCGGGAGAACAGCCCGGCAGCCCTGCTCGGCCGCAAGCAGCACGCGCTACCTTTGCTCCCGTGTCCAGCAGGCAGCCAACGGGTCGGCGGCTCGGTGCGCCGTCCACCGCCGCCTGCGCGGACTGCACCGAGCGGGTCTGCGCCGCGCTGCGCCGGACCCCGGAGGCGGAGCGGTGACCGCACAGGGAGCGACGGCCCCGCAGGCGGCCCCCGCGCGGCAGATGTGGCCGCTGTACGCGGCGGGGTTCACCACCGCCTTCGGCGCGCACGGCATCGCCGCGAGCCTCGGCGGCGACGCCGCGGGCGCGGTCACCTCACTGCTGGTGCTCGGCGGCCTGCTCGCGCTGTACGACGGGGCCGAGGTCCTGCTGAAGCCGGTGTTCGGCACCCTGGCCGACCGCGTCGGCGCCCGCCCGGTGCTGCTCGGCGGACTCGTCGCCTTCGCCGCGGCCTCCGCGCTGTACGCCGTCGCCGACAGCCCCGCCTGGCTCTGGGCCGCCCGGCTGGGCCAGGGCGCGGCGGCCTCCGCCTTCTCGCCGTCCGCCTCCGCCCTGGTGGCCCGCCTCAACCCGGCCGCCGGACACGGCCGCGCCTTCGGCAGCTACGGCTTCTACAAGTCGGCCGGCTACACCCTCGGCCCGCTGCTCGGCGGGGTCCTGGTGTGGGCCGGCGGCCTGCGCCTGCTGTTCGCGGTCCTCGCGGTGCTCGGCGGGACGGTCGCCCTCTGGGCCGCGCTCGCCGTTCCCGTCGTACCGCCGCTGCCCAAGACCCGGCAGACGGTCCTCGATCTGGCCCGGCGGCTGGCCGACCCGGTGTTCCTCGCCCCGACGGCCGCGCTGGCGGCGGCGACCGCCGCGCTGTCGGTCGGCGTCGGCTTCCTGCCCGTCTCCGGCCGCACGGCGGGGCTGGGCACCGTGGCGACCGGGGCGGCGGTGTCGCTGCTCGCGGCGACCGCCGCACTGGTCCAGCCGCGGGCCGGGCGCGCGCTGGACGACGGCCGCCTCACCGCCCGGACCGGCCTGACGGTGGGACTGTCCGTCACCGCAGCGGGGCTGGCCTGCGCGATGCTGCCGGGCCTGGCCGGCATCCTCGTCGGGGCGGTCCTGATCGGCGCCGGTACCGGGCTGATCACGCCGCTCGGCTTCGCCGCGCTGGCCACCGGCACCCCTGCCGAGCGCCTGGGCCAGACGATGGGCGCCGCCGAACTCGGCCGCGAACTGGGCGACGCGGGCGGCCCGCTGCTCGTCGCCGCCGTCGCCTCGCTCGCCACGCTCACCTACGGCTTCGGCGCGCTCGCGGCCCTGGTCGGGCTGGGCGCGGTCGTCGCGCTGGGCGGATTCCGGGTCAGACCGGGTGCCGACGGCGCAGCAGGTGCCGGAGGACGAGTGCGGCGACCAGGGCGCCCAGGGCGATGAGGGCGTAGAGCTGGTAGCGGCTGATCTCGTCGTAGACGGCGGTGATGTGACTGCCCGTCACATAGGCCAGGCTCGTCCACAGGCCGACCCACAGCGCGGCGCCGAGGGCGTTGAAGACGAGGAAGCGGGGCCAGGGCATGCCGCTGGTGCCCGCGATGATGCCGTTGACCTGGCGCAGCCCTTCGACGAAACGGGCCACGACGACGATCTTGCCGCCGTGGCGGGCGAAGAACTCCTCGGCCTTCTGGAAGCGCTCCGGGGTGACGAACACGTAGCGGCCCCAGCGGTGCACGAAGACCCGTCCGCCGGTGTGGCCGATCAGGTAGCCGATGTTGTCCCCGGCCACGGCGGCGGCGAACGCGATGACCGCCACGGCGGCGACGTTCAGCTGTCCCGCCCCCGCGTAGACCCCCGCGGCGATCAGGATCGTCTCTCCCGGCGCGGGGACCCCGAAGTCCTCCACGAGGACCACGGCACCGACGGCCCAGTAGCCGTAGTGGGTGAGCAGCGGGGCCAGGTGGGCCAGCGGGCCCGGCAGCGGCGGCGCCATGCCCCCACCGTACGCGGCCGGGCGGGGGCTTGCTCCACCCGTGGGGCCTGGCCGCCCGTTCGGCCGTATACGGGCGGCTCGGGGGCTTCTGTCCCGGTGGGCAGACGCCAGGATGGCCGGAGGATCACGCCATGGAGCGTCTGGAGACACACACCGGTGACCGTTCTCAACGAGCCCGAGCCCGCGGCCGTCCCCCATTACGACAGCGAGGTCCCGCTGCGGGGCCGGCAGCCCGGCAACGTCGTGGTGAAGTGGATGACCACCACCGACCACAAGACGATCGGCACGCTGTACCTGTCGACGTCGTTCGCGTTCTTCATGATCGGTGGGGTGATGGCGCTGCTGATGCGCGCCGAGCTGGCCCGGCCGGGCCTGCAGATCATCTCGAACGAGCAGTTCAACCAGGCGTTCACGATGCACGGCACGGTGATGCTGCTGATGTTCGCGACGCCGCTGTTCGCCGGCTTCACGAACTGGATCATGCCGCTCCAGATCGGTGCCCCCGACGTCGCGTTCCCGCGGCTGAACATGTTCGCCTACTGGCTCTACCTGTTCGGCTCGACCATCGCGGTGGGCGGCTTCCTCACCCCGCAGGGTGCCGCCGACTTCGGCTGGTTCGCCTACTCGCCGCTGTCGGACGCGGTCCGCTCGCCGGGCCTCGGCTCCGACCTGTGGATCATGGGTCTGGCCTTCTCCGGCTTCGGCACCATCCTCGGCGCCGTCAACTTCATCACCACGATCATCTGCATGCGCGCGCCCGGCATGACGATGTTCCGGATGCCGATCTTCACCTGGAACGTGCTGCTGACCGCCGTGCTGGTCCTGTTCGCCTTCCCGGTCCTCGCGGCGGCGCTGTTCGCGCTGGAGGCGGATCGGAAATTCGGGGCGCATGTCTTCGACGCGGCGAACGGCGGAGCGCTGCTCTGGCAGCACCTCTTCTGGTTCTTCGGCCATCCGGAGGTGTACATCATCGCGCTGCCGTTCTTCGGCATCGTGACCGAGGTGTTCCCGGTCTTCTCCCGCAAGCCGGTCTTCGGCTACATGGGCCTGGTGGCGGCGACCATCGCGATCGCCGGTCTGTCCGTGACGGTGTGGGCGCACCACATGTACGTCACCGGCGGCGTGCTCCTCCCCTTCTTCTCCTTCATGACCTTCCTGATCGCGGTCCCGACCGGGGTGAAGTTCTTCAACTGGATCGGCACCCTGTGGAAGGGCTCGGTGTCGTTCGAGACCCCGATGCTGTGGGCGGTGGGCTTCCTCGTGACGTTCCTCTTCGGCGGCCTGACCGGCGTCATCCTGGCCTCGCCGCCGCTGGACTTCCACGTCTCCGACTCGTACTTCGTCGTCGCCCACTTCCACTACGTGGTCTTCGGCACGGTCGTCTTCGCGATGTTCTCCGGCTTCCACTTCTGGTGGCCCAAGTTCACCGGGAAGATGCTGGACGAGCGCCTCGGGAAGATCACCTTCTGGACGCTGTTCATCGGCTTCCACACCACCTTCCTGGTCCAGCACTGGCTGGGCGCCGAGGGCATGCCGCGCCGGTACGCCGACTACCTGGCGAGCGACGGTTTCACCGCCCTGAACACGGTCTCGTCGATCGGTTCGTTCCTGCTCGGCCTGTCGATCCTGCCGTTCCTCTACAACGTGTGGAAGACCGCCAGGTACGGCAAGCCGGTCGGCGTCGACGACCCGTGGGGCTACGGCCGTTCGCTGGAGTGGGCGACGTCCTGCCCGCCGCCGCGGCACAACTTCGTCACCCTGCCGCGGATCCGCAGCGAATCCCCGGCGTTCGACCTGCACCACCCCGACATCGCCCTGGCCGAGGCCGAGGCCCACGGCGTGCACTCATGACCGACCCGGGACACCGGGTGGGCGGCGGGCCGCGGCCGGGAGCCGCCGGGGACCTCGGCAACGAGGTGGAGGGCTACCTGCTGTGGCGGGCCAGGATCACGGAGGCCGAGCAGCGGGCGCGGGAGTTCACCGGGCGCATGGACTGGCTGACCACGGGCCAGCGCGACGAGGTCGAGCGCCACTACGTCGACGACAGCCTGCGGCGCGCCCGGCAGGACCTCGAACGGATCGCCGCCCGGTGCGTGTCCCTGCGGGACGAGTACGAACAGCGCTACCGGGTGCTGCGAGCGCGCTGCGTGGGATGGGCGGTGGCCGTGTGCGGGGGCGTCGCCTTCGTGGCGAGCGCGGTGACGGCCGTGTCGGTGGGCCGGTGAACCGTTGAACCGGTGGCCGTTGAGCCGGTGAGTTGTTGAGCCGGTAGCCGGTAGCCGGGCCGGTGAGCCGCTGTGCGGGTCTGCTGTGCGGGTCCGCTATGCGGGCGCCTTCGCCGGTCCGCCCTTCTCCGTCGCCGCAGCCGTCAGCGGACGTGCGATGTCCTCCAGGGACCGGCGTTCCGCGTTCACCGCGCACACCGCCGCCACCAGCCCCGCCGCGCACATCAGGCCCGCCCCGATCTGGAACGCCAGCACCGTGTCGGCCACCTTGCCCGTCCCCGTGAGGTCGGCGAAGAGCAGCGGGCCGCTGATGCCGCCGGCGGCCGTGCCCAGGGCGTAGAAGAACGCGATGGACATCGCCCGCGTCTCCATCGGGAAGATCTCGGAGACGGTCAGGTAGGCGCTGGACGCTCCCGCCGAGGCGAAGAAGAGGACCGCGCACCAGCAGGCGGTCAGCGTTCCCGCCGTCAGCACCCCCCGGTCGAACAGCCAGGCTGTCAGGAAGAGCAGCAGGCCGGACAGGATGTACGTCGACGAGATCATCACCCTTCTGCCGACCGTGTCGAAGAGTTTGCCCAGGAGCAGCGGGCCGAGGAAGTTGCCGACCGCGATGACGACGAAGTAGTAGCCGGTGTCCCCGGTCGGCACGTCGAAGAAGGTCGTGAGGATCGCGCCGAAGCCGAAGGTGATCGCGTTGTAGAGGAACGCCTGGCCGATGAAGAGGGAGAAGCCGAGGACGGCGCGGCGCCGGTAGTCGTGGAAGACCGTGCGGGCGATCTCGGCGAAGGTGACGCTCCCGCGCTGGTGGATCACCAGCTCGCTCTCCGGTGCCGGGAGCGGCTTCCCGGTCTCCTCCTCGACCTCTCGCTCGATCGCGGAGACGATCTCCTCGGCCTCCCGTTCCCTGCCGTGGATCAGCAGCCAGCGCGGGCTCTCCGGGACGCTGCGGCGTACCAGCAGGATGACCAGGCCGAGGACGACGCCCAGGGCGAAGGTCAGCCGCCAGCCGACGTCCTTCGCGAGGAAGTCCGTGTTCAGCGCGAGGATCGAGAGCAGCGAGCCGCCCACCGCGCCCACCCAGAAACTGCCGTTGATGATCAGGTCGACGCGGCCGCGGTAGTGCGCCGGGATCAGTTCGTCGATCGCCGAGTTGATCGCCGCGTACTCGCCGCCGATGCCGAAGCCGGTGAGGAAGCGGAAGGTGAAGAACCACCAGGGGGCGAAGGAGATCGAGGTCAGGGCGGTGGCGGCCAGGTAGACCGCCAGGGTGATCATGAAGAGCTTCTTGCGGCCGTGGCGGTCGGTCAGGCGGCCCCAGAAGAGGGCGCCGGTGCAGGCGCCGGCCACGTAGAGGGCCGCGGCGGTGCCGGTGACCTGGGAGGAGGAGATCGCGAGGCCGCTGCCCGGTTCGGAGAGGCGGCTCGCGATGTTGCCGACGACCGTGACCTCCAGGCCGTCCAGGATCCAGACGGTGCCGAGGCCGATGACGATCGTCCAGTGCCAGCGGGACCAGGGGAGCCGGTCCAGGCGGGCCGGGATGCGGGTGGTGATCGTCCGGCCGCCGCCGTCGCCCGGCCCCGGCTCGATCCCGCCCGCGCCCACACCCGCAGCCGCCGTACCCATCGCGCCTCCTCGACCGGGAGAAGTACCGGAACCCGCGGCCGAGTGCCCCGCTCCGGGCGCCTTACGCGCCCAGTGCCCGCGACACGGTGAAGATCAGCACGCCGGCCAGCGACCCCACCACCGTGCCATTGATCCGGATGAACTGCAGGTCGCGGCCGATGTGCGCCTCGATCTTCCGGGTGGTGTGCTCGGCGTCCCAGCCGGCCACCGTGTCGGTGATCAGGGAGGTGATCTCCTTGCGGTACGTCGACACGACGTGCACGGCCGCGCCCTCGACCCAGCTGTCGACCTTGTCCTGGACCTTGGGTTCGTTCGCCATCCGGGCGCCCAGGGACATCAGGGAGGCGCGGACACGCAGCCGCAGTTCGCTGCGCTCGTCCTCGGCCGCGGAGACGATCATGGATCGTACGGCCGTCCAGGCGGACGCGATCAGGTCCTGCACCTCGCCGCGGCCCAGGACCTCGCCCTTGAGGCGCTCGACGCGGGCGCGGGTGTCGGTGTCGGACTGGAGGTCGTTCGCGAAGTCGGAGAGGAAGCGGTCGAGGGCGCCGCGGGCCGGGTGGGAGGGCATGTCCCGCATCTCGGAGCAGAAGCGGAGCAGCTCCTTGTAGACGCGTTCGCCGACGCGCCGGTCGACGAACCGGGGGGTCCAGCCGGGGGCGCCGCCCTGGACGGCGTCCATCACGGAGTCGCCGTGCAGCACCAGCCAGTCGTAGGCCCGGGTGACGACGAGGTCCACGACGCGTTTGTGGCCGCCGTCGGCGACGACCCGCTCCAGCATCTTGCCGATGCCGGGGGCGATCTCCTGGGCGTCGGCGCGCCGGGTGATGGCCTCGCCGACGACCGCCTGGACGTCGGAGTCGCGCAGCACGGTGAGCGCGCCGCGGAGCGCCGTCGCGAGCTCGGCGGTCACCCGGTCGGCGTTCTTCGGCTCGGCCAGCCAGGTGCCGAGGCGGCTGCCGATGCCGACGGCGCGCAGCCGTTGCCGTACGACGTCCTGGGAGAGGAAGTTCTCGCCGACGAACTCGCCGAGCGAGACGCCGAGCTGGTCCTTCTTCGTCGGGATGATCGCGGTGTGCGGGATGGGCAGGCCGAGGGGGTGCCGGAACAGGGCGGTCACCGCGAACCAGTCGGCGAGCGCGCCGACCATGCCGGCCTCGGCGGCCGCGGCGACGTAGTCCGCCCAGACGCCGGCGCCGGCGGCGGAGGCCCACTTCGCCAGGGCGTACACGAGGGCGACGAGCAGCAGCAGGCCGGTCGCGGTGGTCTTCATGCGGCGGACCCCGCGCTGGCGCTCCTCGTCGGCCGGCGTGAAGGCGTTCATCGACTTGTACGACGGGGCAGGCGCCTGCCCGTCCGCCGCTTCCGTACGTTCCTCCATCTGCTCCACCCGTCCGCACCCGGCACCACCCTCACGGTGATCCCGCACCCATTGTCCCTACCTGACCTACTCCCGGGGCGAAACAGGAGTTCCCCACCACCGACGACCGCCTGCGAGCCGGCGGCGGCTCACCGCGCAGTTCCCCCAGCATTCGGCGGGGGGGGTACCCCCAGCGCCCCTGGGTCGGCTCTGGCGGGGTCGGTCAGTGGTCGCCGTGCCTTCGGCGGTCGCGTTCCTCGCGGCGTTGGTGGTGGCGTTCCTGGCGGGCGGCGTGGAGTTCGTGGCGGGCGGACCTGCGGTCGAGTTGTTCCTGGCGGCGTTCCTCCTTGAGGCGTTGGCGTTCGGCCCTGGTCACCTTGTGGGCCACCTCGACGCCGCCCCAGAACGCGAAGCCCGTCACCACCACCCTGGGGGCGCCCGGGTCCGGCGCCATGTCGTGCTCGCGTTCGTCGAAGCCGCCCATGATGCCGATGCCGCGCATCACGACCTCGACGCCCGGCGGCACGATCACGCTCATCCCGCCCATGATCGCGATGCAGTTGATCACGACCTCGCCGTCCGCGAAGTTGGCCTCGCGCAGGTCGATCTCGCCGCCACCCCAGAACGCGAAGGAGTTGAAGCGCCTCGGCACCGTCCAGCGCCCCTTGCGCTGGAAGCCGGACATCACGGCCACCGCCCAGGAGGAGGTGCCCTCGCCGCCGACGATCCGGCCGCCCCAACTCCCGTTCGGCACGGCGGGCTTGGTGAGCGACACGGCCGGCGTCGAGGGCAGGTCCCTGGTGATGGGCGTCAGCTCACCGTACGTACGGGCCTTGTACGTCGCCTCCAGCCGCTCCTCGAACTCCTCCATGTCGAGGCGCCCCTCCGCGAGGGCGTCCCGGAGGATCTCGGCGACTCGTTCACGATCAGCGTCGGAGGCGCGCAGCTCCGGGGCATCGTCGGTCATGGAGTGCAGACTACGAGTTCGCGGCGCCGGGGACCACGGGGGCTGCGGGCACTATGCGGTGGCCCGGTCCGGCGGGGGTTTGGGGGTGTCCCCCACGGAATACAGCATCTTCGCGATCACCGCCTCGATGTCCGGCTCCCGGACCGAAAGGTCGGCCAACGGGTACTCCGCCGCGATCCGCGCCACCAGCGGCGCCGCCGACTGGGACGCCGGGAACGCCAGCCACTGCCTCGGCCCCTCCACCCGCACCACCCGGGCCGCCGGGCCGGCGTCGATCGGCGGGAGCTCCCGCTCCAGGTCGACCACGAGGGTGCGTTCGCTCTCCCCCGCCTCGTGCAGGCCGGCGAGCGGACCGTCGTACACCAGCCGCCCGTGGTCGATGACCATCACGCGGGAGCACAACTGCTCGATGTCCTGGAGGTCGTGGGTGGTGAGCAGGACCGTGGTGCCGCGTTCGGTGTTCAGTTCGCGGAGGAAGTCGCGGACCCTGGCCTTGGAGATGACGTCCAGGCCGATCGTCGGTTCGTCGAGGTAGAGGACGTCCGGGTCGTGCAGGAGCGCCGCCACGATGTCGCCGCGCATCCGCTGGCCCAGCGAGAGCTGTCGTACCGGGACGTCCAGGAGGGTTTCCAGGGAGAGGAGTTCGACCAGACGGTCCAGGTTCTCGGCGTAACGGGCGTCCGGGATGCGGTACATGCGGTGCATCAGGCGGTAGGAGTCGATGAGGGGGAGGTCCCACCACAGGGTCGTCCGCTGGCCGAAGACCACGCCGATGCGGTGGGCCAGGCGGGTGCGTTCGCGGGACGGGTCGATGCCAGCCACCCGGAGCCGGCCGCCGCTCGGGGTGAGGATGCCCGTCAGCATCTTGATCGTGGTCGACTTCCCGGCGCCGTTCGGGCCGATGTAGCCGACCATCTCGCCGCGCGCCACCGTGAAGGAGAGCGAGTCGACCGCCCGTACCTGCCGGCGTTCCCGTTTCAGGAAGCCGGCCTTCTTGCGGACCTCGAAGACCTTCTCGACCCCGTCGACCTCGATGAACACCTCGTCCGCCCTGTCCGTCCCGTCCGTCATCGGCTCCGCTCCCTGCGTCCCGGTCATCGGATCAGCTCCCCGTACTTCGATACGACCTGAGGCCGGCCCGCCATGCCAGGCCCGCCAGCACGCAGCACGCGACCGCCACCAGCGGTGTCGACCACGCCGTCCACGCCGGCAGCCGCAGCGGATACGGCCGCCCCAGCACGTACGCGGCCGGCACCCAGTTGACGAAGGCCAGCGGCAGCATGAACGTCACCCCGCGCACGAAGTCCTTCCCGAAGACCGTCGGCGGATACTGGAGCAGCGTCGTACCGCCGTACGTGAACGCGTTCTGCACCTCCGCCGCGTCCTGCGCCAGGAACTGGAAGGCCGCGCCCGCCACGAACAGCGCGCAGAAGATCGCCGAGCCGCCGGCCAGCATCAGCGGGACCAGCAGCACCTTCGCCGGTGTCCACGCGACATCCACGGAGACCAGCGCCCAGCCCAGCACCACCGCACCCTGGGTGATCCGGCCGAGGCGGCGCAGCGCGAAGTGGTCCGCTCCTATCTGGGCGAGCACCGGGGCCGGCCGGACCAGCAGCGTGTCGAAGGAGCCGTCGCGGATCCGGGTGCCCAGCACGTCCATCGAGCCCAGCACCAGGTCGGCCACCCCGAACGCGGTCGCCGAGAGCCCGTACAGGAAGCAGACCTCGGGCAGCGACCAGCCGCCGAGCGAGTCGACCTGCGAGAACATCAGCAGGATCGTGGCGAAGTCCAGCCCGGTCACCAGCAGGTTCCCGGCCATCATGATGGCGAAGGACGTGCGGTAGATCATCGTGGAGCGGATCCACATCGCGGCGATCAGCCGGTACGCCCGCAGACCGTCCCGCACACGCTCACCCGCCCCGCGCCGCTCCTCCGCAACGCGCTCACCCACCCTGCACCACCACCCGTCGTGTCGCCGCCGACTGCAGCAGCCGGCCCGCCGCCAGCAGCACCACCGCCCAGCCGGCCTGGAAGGCGAGCGCCCCCGCCACCCCGGTCTCGCCCAGCAGTACGTCCGCCGGCATCTGGATCTGTGCCGCCCACGGCAGGACGCGGGCGACCTCGCCGAAGGCGCCCGGGAAGACGTTCAGCGGCAGGGTCATGCCCGAGAAGAAGATCCCCGTGATCATCAGCACCTGGTTGACGCCCATCCCGTCCATCAGCCAGAACGCGCTCAGCGCGACCAGGTAGCGGATGCCGAAGCTGACGAGCATCGCGAGGAGGAGCGCGACCAGGAAGGCGGCCCAGGTGCCGGCGTCCGTGGGCAGCGCCATCGGGAAGAACACCGCGCCGACCAGGAAGGGGACCACGCCCCGCCCCAGCATCTGGAACAGCGAGCGACCCAGATCGGTCGCCAGCCACCACATCTGAAGATCGGCCGGACGGTACAGGTCGATCGCGATCGCGCCGGTGCGGATACGCTCCATCAGGTCTTTTTCGACGCCCCCGCCCTGGATCGCGAGCGTCGCGTACAGGCACTGCCCGAGCCACACATAGGTCACCGCCTGCGCCTGGTCATAGCCTCCGAGGTGCGGTTTCTCGTCCCACAGCGCCAAGTAGGTGTAGACGAGGATGATTCCGAAGGCGGTGTTCGTGAACACCCCGGCGGCGGTGGCGGCCCGATACGTCGCGTACCGTCGGAAACCCCCCGCCGCGACGGCCGTGTACAACCGTCCCGCGCCCACGCCAACCGACCTCCCGGACCGCCCGACACCGAAGCGCAGGAGCCTACTGCGCCGACGACATCGCAGGCCACGCAATTTCCGTGACCGAAGCGTGCCGGAATCCGGGAACGGAACGCGCGGTGCGAGAGTCTTCACCAGGGGGCGCAGAAGCGTACGAGGTCGTACGGGAACGAATGTACGACGCGAAACAGGAGTCCGTGCACGACATGAGCGACGAGCCGCAGCCGCAACAGCCGAACCAGGGCGGCGGAGGCCCGACGGAGCCGCCGGCTGCGGCCGAGGAGAAGAAGACCGCGGCGCAGCCGACGGCCGGGACGAAGCAGCCGGAGCCGCCCGCGGCGGCCGAGACGGCCGAGGCGGCCGAGACGAGGACGCCGGAGCCGCCCGTGACGGCCGAGGAGAGGACGCCGGAGGTGCCCGGCGCGAAGCCGCCCGCGGCACCCGGGCCGGCGAGAACGGAGCGGAAGCCGACGGCCGAGGACACGCAGACCCGGCAGCTCGCCGCGGTCAGGGTGCCGAAGGCGCGACCGCCCGTTGCGGCCGAGGACCAGAACACGCAGGACCTGCGGAGCGCACAGGACAGGCAGAGCACACAGCACGCACAAGGCGGGCAGGACACGCAGACCCGGCAGCTCGCGGCGATCAGGCCGCCGATGGCGACGGCGGTCACCACGGCCGCCCCTGCCGCCCCTGCCGGGACGGCCGGCGCGGAACCGCCCGGCACGGAGCCACCCGCGGCCGGCGTGCAGACGACGGGGGGCGGGAAGAAGATGAAGCGGCCCAAGCGGACCGGATGGCGGCGGATCATCCCGACCTGGCGGATGCTGCTCGGCACCTTCGTCATCGGGGTGCTGCTGGTGATCGGCCTGTTCTTCCTCGGCTACTCGATGGTGAAGATCCCGGCGGCCAACACGTTCGCCACCAAGCAGTCCAACGTGTACCTGTACGCCGACGGCTCCCAGCTCGCCCGGGACGGCGAGGTCAACCGGGAGAACGTGGACCTCTCCCAGGTCTCCGTGGACGCCCAGCACGCCGTGCTCGCCGCCGAGGACCGCGACTTCTACACCGAGTCCGCCGTCGACCCCAAGGCGATGCTGCGCGCCGGCTGGAACACCGCGACCGGCAAGGGCACCCAGTCCGGCTCGACCATCACCCAGCAGTACGTGAAGAACTACTACCTCGCCCAGGAGCAGACCGTCACCCGCAAGGTGAAGGAGTTCTTCATCTCGATCAAGCTGGACCGCAGCGAGTCCAAGGACCAGATCCTGGAGGGCTACCTCAACACCAGCTACTTCGGCCGCAACGCCTACGGCATCCAGGCCGCCGCCCAGGCCTACTACGGCAAGGACGCCATCGACCTCGACCCGGCCCGCGCCGCCTACCTCGCCGCGCTCGTCAACGCGCCGAGCGAGTACGACGTCGTCGCCCACCCCGAGAACAAGGCGGCCGCGGTCGCCCGCTGGAACTACGTCCTGGACGGCATGGTCAAGAAGGGCTGGCTCAGCGAGTCCAAGCGGGCCGGCATGACGTTCCCGATGCCCAAGCAGCAGACCGTCTCCACCGGCATGTCCGGGCAGCGCGGCTACATCGTCAACGCGGTCAACGACTACCTGATCAAGAACAAGATCGTCGACTCGGACGCCCTGGAGGCCGGCGGCTACCGCATCACCACCACCCTGCAGAAGAGCCGGCAGAACGCCTTCGTCAAGGCGGTCGACGACAAGCTGATGTCCAAGCTGAGCAAGAACAACAAGGTCGACAGCTACGTGCGGGCCGGCGGCGCCTCCGTCGACCCGAAGACCGGCAAGGTCGTCGCCATGTACGGCGGCATCGACTACGTGAAGCAGTACACCAACGGCGCGACCCGCGGTGACTTCCAGGTCGGCTCCACCTTCAAGCCGTTCGTCTTCGCCTCCGCCGTCGACAACGGCTCCACCACCCAGTCCGGGCAGACCATCACCCCGAACACCTACTACGACGGCACCAACAAGCGCACCGTCCAGGGCTGGCCCGGCGGCGCCTACGCGCCGGAGAACGAGGACGAGAAGTCGTACGGACAGATCACCGTCCGCAAGGCCACCGACCTCTCCGTGAACTCGGTGTACGCGCAGATGGCCGTCGACGTCGGCCCGTCCAAGGTCAAGCAGACCGCCGTCGGCCTGGGCATCCCCGCCGACACCAAGGACCTCCAGCCCTACCCGTCCATCGCCCTCGGCACCGCCACCGCCAGCGTCCTGGACATGGCGGAGGCCTACGCCACGCTCGCCAACCACGGCAAGCACGGCACGTACACGATGGTCGAGAAGATCACCCGGGACGGCACGCAGGACATCAGGCTGCCGCAGACGACGACCAAGCAGGCCGTCAGCCGGCAGGCCGCCGACACCACCACCTCCATCCTGCAGAGCGTCGTCGACAACGGCACCGCCACCGCCGCGCAGGCCGCGGGCCGCCCCGCCGCCGGCAAGACCGGCACCGCCGAGGAGGACACCGCCGCCTGGTTCGCGGGCTACACCCCGGACCTCTCCACCGTCGTCTCCGTGATGGGCCAGGACCCGGTCACGGCCGCCCACAAGTCGCTCTACGGCGCGCTCGGCCTGGAGCGCATCAACGGCGGCGGGGCCCCGACCGAGATCTGGGCGCAGTACACCAAGGACGCCCTGAAGGGCACCACCGCCTCCGACTTCGACCTGGACCTCCAGGCCGGCGCCGAGACCGTGGCCCCGCCCACCCAGAGCACGGTCACCCCGGGCACCGGCGACCAGGACAACGGCGGCACCACCGGCGAGAACCAGGACAACGGCGGTACCACCGACGGCGGCCAGGACAACGGCGGCACGACGGACGGCTCCACCACCGCCGGCACCACCGACGGCGGCACGACCGGCGGCTCCACCACGGACGGCTCGACCACGTCCGGTACGACGACCTCCGGCACCGACTCCGGTACGACCACCTCGGGCACCGACTCCGGCACCTCGACCGGGACCACGACCGACGGCACCAGTACCGGGACGACGGCGGGCACCGACAGCGGCACCAGTACCGGCACGACGGCGGGCGACGGGGGCGGGTTCGGGTTCGTCCAATGACCGTGCGTCGATGACCTGGCGTCGATGACCTGGCGTCAATGACCGCTGGTCGCCTTGAGGCCCACCACGGCGACCAGCAGCAGGCACACGAAGAAGATCCGGGCGGCGGTGGCCGGCTCCCCGAGCACCACCATCCCGAACACCGCCGCCCCCGCCGCCCCGATCCCCACCCACACGCCGTAGGCGGTACCGATGGGGAGCGTCTTCGCGGCGTACGACAGCAGCACCATGCTGGCGACGATCCCGCCGCCGGTGAGCAGACTGGGCACGAGCCGGGTGAATCCGTCGGTGTACTTCATCCCCACCGACCACCCGACTTCGAGCAGACCGGCGACGACAAGCAGAACCCAGGCCATGACGGCACCTCCGAGACGTCTCGCTGACGTATCACTGACAACGGGGGTGCGTCGTCTTTGCCTGCACGGTCCCGGTACGGCGCGTCTCGTCGGGCTGGCTCCTTCGAAGGTAGCAAAGGAATGACAAAAGGGCCTGGTGACCACAGTCACCAGGCCCTTCAAACCTCTGAATCAGAGACTCAGAGACTCAGAGATACAGGCCGGTCGAGTCTTCCGAGCCTTCGAACCGGTCGGCGGCCACCGCGTGCAGATCGCGCTCCCGCATCAGCACGTACGCCACCCCCCGCACCTCGACCTCGGCACGGTCCTCCGGGTCGTACAGCACCCGGTCGCCGGGCTCCACCGTCCGCACGTTCTGCCCGACCGCGACCACCTCGGCCCAGGCCAGCCGGCGCCCGACGGCCGCGGTGGCGGGGATCAGGATGCCCCCGCCCGACCGCCGCTCGCCCTCCCCGGTGTCCTGCTTGACCAGGACCCGGTCGTGCAGCATCCGGATGGGCAGCTTGTCGTGCTGGCTGCTCTGCTCGTCTCTCTTGGCGCTCACGCCTGTGAACCTACCTGCCTCTGATCAGCTCTTACGCCGCCGGGTACCGCTGAAGACCAGCAGCCCGACCACGCCCGCGGCGACGAGCGCGACCGGTACCACCCGCTCCAGCCGCGGCGCGCCCTCTTCGTCCACGAACTGGGCCCGCACCTCGCTCACGGCCCGGTTGACCTGGACGTAGGCCCTCCCGAGTGTGTGATCGACGTTGGCCGCGACCTTGGCCTTCGCATCGCCGACGATGGTCTTCGGATGCACCCGCACCCCGATCTCGTCCAGCGTCTCGGCCAGCACCTCGCGGCGGCGCTTGATGTCCGCCTCGATCTGCGCCGGGGTTCTGGTGTCCGACGTCTCCGCCACCGTAGGCCCTCCGAAGTCTGCGTACTGCCGTACTGCCTGTTCTGGACAGTCTGTCAGCTCTCACCGCCGCCGCACGGCCAGGACCCCCCGTTACGCTAGACCGATGAGCGAGCGACTCCAGCCCGGGGACGTAGCCCCCGACTTCACCCTCCCCGACGCCGACGGCAACGAGGTGTCCCTCTCCGCCCACAAGGGCCGCAAGGTCATCGTCTACTTCTACCCCGCCGCCCTCACCCCGGGCTGCACGAAGCAGGCCTGCGACTTCACGGACAACCTCACCCTCCTCGCCGACGCCGGCTACGACGTCCTCGGCATCTCCCCCGACGCCCCGGAGAAACTCGGCAAGTTCCGCGAGAAGGAGAACCTCAGGGTCACCCTCCTCGCCGACCCCGACAAGAAGGTCCTCGACGCGTACGGCGCCTTCGGCGAGAAGACGAACTACGGCAAGACCTACCTGGGCGTCATCCGCTCCACGATCATCGTGGACGAGGAGGGCAAGGTCGAGAAGGCCCTCTACAACGTCCGCGCCACCGGCCACGTGGCCAAGATCATCAAGGATCTGGGTATCTGAGACCCACCCGATCCGCCGACACCGACGGCTCGCACCCCGGGTGCGAGCCGTTTTCCATGTCCGTGCGTGACTGTCCGATAACCGGTTCGTTACTCCGTACGGGCTGCGAACGCGCGGCCGGAGACGGAGGGGGACGTGATGACCGTTCGGTACACCCGCGAGCTACTTGAGGAGGCGGCTCGCCGGACGAAAAACATCGGCGACGCGGTGCGCTGGTGCGGCGGCCACTCCACACCTGGCAGCAGGCGTTATCTGCGCCAGAAACTGGCGAAGGAAGGCATCGACGTCTCGCACTTCGAGACGAAGCAAGTTCGGCACACTGAAACGCGGTTACGCGAGGCCGTGGCGGCATCGACAAGCTTCAAAGACGTCGTACGCCACCTTGGGATCAGCCAGGTCGGCGGCAACCAGACCCACATCAGCCGCCGCATCGCCAAGCTCGGGATCGACACGAGTCATTTCAGCCCGGCACGGCGGGGTCGCGCGAAAGGTTCGCTCGGGGGACCTCTCTGCGTCCGCAACCCTGAGGACGGGCGAGTCCCGGGGGAACGTCTGCGCCGCGCGCTGCTCCGTCTCGGAGTCGAGGAACTTTGCGCGATGTGCGGCACAGGCCCGCAACGGAACGGTCAGCCTCTCCGGCTCGAAGTGGATCACATCAACGGAGACTGGTGGGACAACCGGCCCGAGAACCTCCAGTTGCTCTGCCCCAACTGCCATGCGGTTACGGATACCTACCGGGGCCGCAGGAAAAGGGCCCGGGCATGAGCGCCCCGAAGTACACCTACGACCTGCTCGTTCGCGCCGCCGCTGCCTCCACCAGCCTGGTCGACCTGATGCGCAGGCTGAACGCGCCGTTGGGGAGCGGCCCGCGCCGTTACCTG
Source organism: Streptomyces sp. NPDC090499 (assembly GCF_044769305.1). Taxonomy (NCBI): domain Bacteria; kingdom Bacillati; phylum Actinomycetota; class Actinomycetes; order Kitasatosporales; family Streptomycetaceae; genus Streptomyces; species Streptomyces sp. NPDC090499. Next base: position 159,499 of record NZ_JBIVXP010000020.1, on the reverse strand, counting down.
CTCACGCGGCTCAAGCACTACGGCATCGACATCTCGCACTTCCTCGACGAACCGCTGCCCGCACGAGAACGGCGAAGCTACTCGAAGGAGGTTTTGCAGGAGGCGGCAGCCTGTTCTTACAGCGTTCGAGAGATGCTGGAGCACATGGGCCTCGATCCTCGCGACAGCCCTTACGGCCACGTTCGCAAGAAGCTCGACCAGTTCGGGATCGACACTTCGCACTTCACGAACGGGCGCAGATACGGACCAGGCATCCTGCCGTTCGACCGACTCGCTCCTGCGGTCGCCTCTTCCCGGAGCATCGCGGACCTCCTGAAGCAACTCGGTATCGTCGACAATGGGGCGGCACGCGCACGGATCAAACGAAGTGCAGATGCGCACGGCCTGTCGATCGACCATTTCGTAGGTCAGGGACACCGCCTCGGTGTTCCCTCCAAGAACCGCAAGTCAGCAGCCGAGACCCTCGTGCGACTTGAGCCGGGAGCCTTCCGCACGAAAACGACGCTGCTGAGACGCGCACTCGACGACCTCGGCGTTCTCCACGCCTGTGGCATCTGCGGTGTCGGGGACGTCTGGCAAGGCAAGCGTCTCGTCCTGGAGATCGACCACATCAATGGAGACCGGCTGGACAACCGTCGGGAGAACCTGCGGTACCTGTGCCCGTCGTGCCACAGCCAGACGAAAACCTTCGCGAATCGATCTCCCCGTACGGCCCCATCGCCGCGCACAGTACAGTAAGCACGACGGGTCCGTACCCCAGCTGGCCAAGAGGGCGCCGGTTTAGGTCCGGTGTGTCGTGGGTTCGAGTCCCACCGGGCCCACAGCAAATCGCGACCCCGCACCTTGGATTCAAAGGTGCGGGGTCTTTCCGTCGCCTCAGCCCAACAACTCCCGCACCACCGGCACCAACGCCCGGAACGCCTTCCCCCGGTGGCTGATCGCGTTCTTCTCGGTGGGGGTCAGTTCGGCGCAGGTCCGGGTCTCCCCCTCCGGCTGGAGGATCGGGTCGTAGCCGAAGCCGTTCGTGCCGGTGGGGGTGTGGCGCAGGACGCCCCGGAGTTGGCCCTCGACCACCCGCTCGCGCCCGTCGGGCAGCGCGAGGGCCGCCGCGCAGGCGAAGTGGGCGCCGCGGTGTTCCTCGGCGATGTCCGTGAGCTGGGCGAGCAACAGGTCGAGGTTGGCCTTGTCGTCGCCGTGCTTGCCTGACCAGCGGGCGGAGAAGATGCCGGGGGCGCCGCCCAGGACGTCGACGCAGAGGCCGGAGTCGTCGGCGACGGCCGGGAGGCCGGTGGCCTGGGCGAGGGCGTGGGCCTTCAGCAACGCGTTCTCGGCGAAGGTGACGCCCGTTTCCTTGACGTCCGGGATGTCGGGGAACGCATCGGCGCCCACCAGTTCGTGGGGCAGCCCCGCCGCGGCGAGGATCGAGTGCAGCTCGGTGATCTTTCCGGCGTTGCGGGTGGCGAGGATCAGGCGGGTCGTCATGCCCAGCAGTATCGCAAGTGCCGGGGCGGCGCCCTACGGCGTGCAGACCTTGGTCAGTTCGCCGGCCGCGTCGGTGACCGGGGTGACGTCGGGGGTGGAGTCGCCGTTCTTGACGGCCGTGCGGACGTTGTCCACGGCCTGCTGGAGGTGGTCGACCGCCTTGTTGACGTCGGCGTCGTCGGTCTTGTCGCCGATCTTCCTGAGGTTCTGCTGGATGGAGTCGAGGGAGGCCTCGGTGCGGGTGGGGTCGTTCGCGGCGTCCTCCACGGCCTGCTGGAGGGCGGTGACGCTGTCGGCGATGGAGTCGGCGGTGCGGACGCAGTCCAGTGCGGTGTTGACGGAGTCGCAGCCGGCGAGGAGGGCGGCGGTGAGTGCGGCGGTCGCGGTCACGGCGGCGATGGTGGTGACGCGACGGCGTCCTCGGCGTCGGCTGGCGGCCATGGTGGTGTTCCCTCCCCGTGGTACGGCTGGCCGGGCGCACGGTTGTACGTGCCGTGCGCCCGTATCCATAGGGACGCGGGCCCGGCCGCCGGGGTTGCCCTTTCGTACCTCGGGTTTTTCCCTTCCCTTTACTTCTTCCGCTACTTCTTGAGTGCCTCGTCGAGTGCCGCCTGCTGGATCGTGGCCAGGTCGGTGCAGCCGGCTACGGCGAGGTCGAGGAGGGCGTTGAGTTCGTCGCGGGCGAAGGGCTCGGCCTCGGCGGTGCCCTGGACCTCGACGAAGCGGCCGTCGCCGGTGCAGACGACGTTCATGTCGGTCTCGGCCTTGACGTCCTCCTCGTAGCAGAGGTCGAGCAGCGGGACTCCGCCGACGATGCCCACCGAGACGGCGGAGACGGTGCCGGTGAGGGGCTGGCGGCCGGCCTTGACGAGCTTGCGTTCCTTGGCCCAGGTGACGGCGTCGGCGAGGGCGACGTAGGCGCCGGTGATGGCCGCGGTGCGGGTGCCGCCGTCGGCCTGGAGGACGTCGCAGTCGAGGACGACCGTGTTTTCGCCGAGGGCCTTGTAGTCGATGACGGCGCGCAGGGAGCGGCCGATGAGGCGGGAGATCTCGTGGGTGCGGCCGCCGATCTTGCCCTTGACGGACTCGCGGTCGCCGCGGGTGTTGGTGGCGCGGGGGAGCATGGCGTACTCCGCGGTGACCCAGCCCTCGCCGCTGCCCTTGCGCCAGCGGGGGACGCCTTCGGTGACGGAGGCGGTGCAGAAGACCTTGGTGTCGCCGAAGGAGACGAGGACGGAGCCCTCGGCGTGCTTGCTCCAGCCGCGTTCGATGGTGACCGGGCGGAGTTGTTCGGGGGTGCGGCCGTCGATTCGAGACATGGCGACGAGCCTATCGGGAGCGCGCGAAGGGGCTCTTCCCCAGGTGGGAAGAGCCCCTTTCCGGTGAGCCGCGGTGGCTCACATCATGTCCTCGATCTCCGCGGCGATCGGGTCGGCGTCGGTGCCGATGACGACCTGGATGGCGGTGCCCATCTTGACGACGCCGTGGGCGCCGGCTGCCTTGAGGGCGGCATCGTCGACCAGCGAGGCGTCGTGGACCTCGGTGCGCAGCCGGGTGATGCAGCCTTCGATCTCGTCGATGTTCTCGATTCCGCCGAGGCCGGCGACGATCTTCTCAGCCTTGCTGGCCATGTTCCTTCTCCCTGATCCGAACCGCTTTGTCGCAGTAACCCACAGTTGGCCCATCTTTGCGAGCGGCCGTACCGCGTGTGCCGAATGATGGCGAGCAGCGCGGCGGAACCGTCTGTCGACTGGTCTACACCAGCTGGTGGGCGGTCGACAAACCCCGGAGGAGGCGCCCGTGAGTGCCGAGAGCGCGGACAGTGCGTCCGGTCCCGCGCGGGAGCGGTGGAACTCCCTCTTCCAGGGGTTGCAGAAGATGGGCCGGAGTCTGCAGCTGCCGATCGCGGTGCTGCCGGCGGCGGGGATCCTGAACCGGCTGGGCCAGCCGGACGTGTTCGGGGACCAGAGGCTGGGCTGGACCGCGGTCTCGAAGGTGATGAAGGGGGCGGGCGGGGCGCTGCTGGACGGTTCGGTCGGGTTGCCGTTGCTGTTCTGCGTGGGGGTCGCGATCGGGATGGCGCGGAAGGCGGACGGTTCGACGGCGCTGGCGGCGGTGGCGGGCTTTCTCGTCTATTACGGGGTGCTGCACCAGTTCCCGGAGGACTGTCCGGTCGGGTCGAGGGTGTTGCCGGGGATCGGGTGCCAGGTGCGGGGCGGGTCGGTGTCGGCGTTCACGTTCCAGAATCCGGGGGTGTTCGGCGGGATCGCGCTGGGGTTGCTGACGGCGTTCTTCTGGGCGCGGTACCACCGGACGAGGCTGGTGGACTGGCTGGGGTTCTTCAACGGGCGGCGGCTGGTCCCGATCATCATGTCGTTCGTGGCCATCGCGTTCGCCGGGGTGTGTCTGTGGGTCTGGCCGCCGGTCGGTGGCGGTCTGGAGAGTTTCGGTCACTGGCTGCGGGAGGCGGGGGCGTGGGGTGCGGGGGTGTTCGGGCTTGCGAACCGGGCGTTGCTGGTGGTGGGGCTGCACCAGTTCCTGAACGTGCCCATCTGGTTCCAGTTCGGCAGTTACACGACGCCGGACGGGCAGACGGTGCACGGTGACATCAACATGTTCCTGGCGGGTGACCCGGACGCGGGTCAGTTCACGTCGGGGTTCTTCCCGGTCATGATGTTCGCGCTGCCGGCCGCCGCGCTGGCGATCACGCACTGCGCGAAGCCGCACCGGCGCAAGGAGATCGGCGGTCTGATGCTGTCGGTGGCGCTGACGTCGTTCGTGACGGGCATCACGGAGCCGCTGGAGTACTCGTTCATGTTCGTCGCGCCGTTGCTGTACGGGGTGCACGCGGTGCTGACGGGGGTGTCGATGGCGGTGACGTGGGGTCTCGGGGTGCACGACGGGTTCAGTTTCTCGGCGGGGCTCATCGACTACGTCATCAACTGGAAGCTGGCGACACGGCCTTGGGCGATCGTTCCGATCGGGTTGTGCTTCGCGGCGGTCTACTACGTGATCTTCCGGTTCGCGATCACGCGGTTCGATCTGAAGACCCCGGGAAGGGAGCCGGAGGACGAGGTGGAGGACGTCACGGAGGCCTGAGCAGGCTGTGGCCGAACGGCATACGCCGCGTAGTGCTCCGGTTGCGGAATTGACGGGTTCCTTATACCGCCCCCATCGTGTACAACAGGTCTACACCACTGAGTGGTGTAGACCACCACCGATGGAGGAAGTATGACAACCGCCACCGCGACGGCGGCCCCCACAAAGAAGTGGGGATCCGGTCTTTTCCAGGGCCTGCAGAAGATCGGCCGCAGCCTTCAGCTGCCCATCGCCGTGCTGCCGGCGGCGGGCCTGTTGCTCCGCTTCGGCCAGCAGGACATCCACGACAAGCTGCACCTGCCGGACAAGGTCACGGCGGTCTTCGCCACGGCGGGCGGCGCGATCTTCGACAACCTCCCGCTGCTCTTCTGCGTCGGTGTCGCGATCGGCTTCGCCAAGAAGGCGGACGGCTCCACGGCGCTGGCCGCCCTGGTCGGCTTCCTGGTCTACAAGAACGTCCTCACCGCGTTCCCCGTCACCGACGCGAAGGTCCAGGCGGGCGCGGACATCGCGGCGACCTACAACAACCCCGGCGTGCTCGGCGGCCTGGTGATGGGTCTGCTCAGTGCGGTGGTCTGGCAGCGCTTCCACCGGACCAGGCTGGTGGACTGGCTCGGCTTCTTCAACGGCCGCCGGCTCGTCCCGATCATCATGGCCTTCGTCGGCACGATCATGGGTGTCTTCTTCGGCCTGGTCTGGAAGCCCATCGGTGACGGCATCTCCGACTTCGGCAAGTGGATCACCGGCCTCGGCGCCCTCGGTGCCGGTCTGTTCGGTCTGATCAACCGCGCGCTGATCCCGGTCGGCATGCACCAGTTCGTGAACACCGTCTCCTGGTTCCAGATCGGCGACTACAAGACCGCGTCCGGCACGATCGTCCACGGTGACCTCACCCGCTTCTTCGCCGGTGACCCGACGGCCGGTCAGTTCATGTCCGGCTTCTTCCCCATCATGATGTTCGGCCTCCCGGCCGCCGCCCTGGCCATCGCGCACACCGCCCGCCCCGAGCGCCGCGCCGCCGTGATGGGCATGATGATGTCGATGGCGCTGACCTCCTTCGTGACCGGTGTGACCGAGCCGATCGAGTTCACGTTCATGTTCATCGCGCCGCTGCTGTACGCGATCCACGCGGTGCTCACCGCCCTGTCCATGGCGATCACCTGGGCGCTCGGGGTGCACGCGGGCTTCACCTTCTCCGCGGGCGTGATCGACTACATACTCAACTGGAACCTGGCGACCAAGCCCTGGCTGATCATCCCGATCGGCCTGGTGTTCGGAGCGATCTACTACTTCGTCTTCCGCTTCGCCATCGTCCGCTTCAACCTCCCCACCCCGGGCCGCGAGCCCGAGGAGGAGATCGAGGACCTCACGAAGGCGTGAGACCCCTCCGGCAGCACACATGACGAAGGCCCCCGCCGCGGCGGGGGCCTTCTCGTCGTACGGGCGCCTTCTCGTCGTACGGCCCTGAACGCCGTACCCGCGTCAGATCTCGTACGTCGCCCGCGGTGCCGCGAGATCCACCGGGCCGTCGAAGGCCTCGCGGGCGTGGGCGAGGTTGACGGCGGGATCGGTCCACGGCGGGATGTGGGTGAGGACCAGGCGGCGGGCGCCGGCGCGGGCGGCGGTCTCGCCGGCCTCGCGGCCGTTGAGGTGCAGGTCCGGGATGTTCTCCTTGCCGTGCGTGAAGGCGGCCTCGCACAGGAACAGGTCGGTGTCCCGGGCCAGGTCCTCCAGCGCCGGGGTGACGCCGGTGTCGCCGGAGTACGTCAGGGACGCCCCGGCGTGCTCGACGCGGATGCCGTACGCCTCCACGGGGTGCCGGACCCGCTCGGTGTGGACCGTGAAGGGGCCGACGTCGAACGTGGACGGCTTGACCGTGTGGAAGTCGAAGACCTCGCTCATCGAGGAGGCGGTGGGGGTGTCGGCGTAGGCGGTGGTGAGGCGGTGCTCGGTGCCCTCGGGACCGTAGACCGGGATCGGGGGACACGGGCCGCCGTCGTGGCGGTAGTAGCGCGCCACGAAGTAGGCGCACATGTCGATGCAGTGGTCGGCGTGCAGATGGCTCAGGAAGATCGCGTCGAGGTCGTAGAGACCGCAGTGGCGCTGCAGCTCGCCCAGGGCGCCGTTGCCCATGTCGAGGAGCAGCCGGAAGCCGTCGGCCTCTACGAGGTAGCTCGAGCAGGCCGATTCCGCGGACGGGAACGACCCCGAGCAGCCGACGACGGTGAGCTTCATGAAGCAGAAACCTCCGTTGGCGGAAACCCAGATGCGCTGGGAACCGGAGTCGGGAAAAAGGGCATGACGGGGGTCGTGCGGTTTGTCGAGCGTAAGGCGCAAAAGAGCCGGTCGCTCCTCTGCCAGGGGCCGTTGTGGGCGAACTCACCTGTGGTGTCACCGGTTCGGCTGGACTGGGGGCGCATGAGGATCGCGCAAGGGCGCGCATTGATTATCTCGCGCCGGTAACGTCGTCGTATGGACACGTCATGGTGGCTCGCGCTCGCGGCAGTCGTTCTGCTGGCGCTGGTCGCCACGCTCGTCGACGGCTGGGGCAGGGGCCACCGGTCGCGCGGGCACCGCACCCGCCCCCCGGGGCATCCGCGGGGAACGCGCACGCAGACCGGACGGCCCCATCCGGGGGACATCTGGTGGGCCAACGTGCCCTACGAGGACGGTCCCGGCGCCAAGGACCGGCCCTGCCTGGTGCTGGCCGTGCACGGCAACCGGGCGACGGTCGCGAAGATCACCAGCAAGTACCACGACGAGCGCGCCGGGGTGATCCCGCTGCCGCCGGGCTCGGTCGGGGACGCCCAGGGCCGGCCGAGCTTCCTGGAGACCGACGAGCTGCGCGAGATCGCGGTGTGGGAGTTCCGGCGCCGGGTGGGCGTGGTCGACCCGGTGCTGTGGGACCAGGTGCGGCACCTCGCGTAGCGGCGCGAGGCGGGCTCAGCTCACCCGCACGGTGACCTGCCACTCCTGGATCCCCTTGCAGGAGACCCCGCCGGGCGCGGTGGGCTGGGCGCACAGGGGGCGGGTGGAGGAGAGGGTGACGGTGCCGGGGGCGACCGCTTCGTAGGCGGCGGAGGCGTCGCCCGGCTGGAGCACGATCCCGGCGTTGGCGGCGCGCAGTGCGGAGCCGCTGGCGGTGACGGCCTTCCAGGGGCGCTGCCGGGTGCCGTCGAGGCTGAGCCGGAGCTGTCCGCCGACCGCCATGCAGTAGGTGCTGCCGTTGTCCGCGGCGGTGAGATCGCCGGCGCTGACGCAGCGGGTGGAGACACCGGGCGAGGACGCGCTCGGCGAGGTGGACACCGTGCCGCTGCCCTTGTCCCCGCTGTTCTCGCTCCCGCTCTGTGAGCCGCAGGCCGCGAGCAGGAGCAGGCTCGCCGCGGCGAGCGACGTGCGGTGGAACGTCGTACGGCGCATGGGGTGTCCGCCTTTCCGTCGGGGAACGGACCCTGGGTGCCGATATGACGTATCCGCCCCTCGTACGGATCCCGCACCCGGACGGCTTCCGGGTGCGGGATCCGGTCAGTTCACGGGCGGGGTCAGCCGGTCGTGACGGCGGTGTCGTCGACGACGAAGCTGGTCTGGAGCGAGGAGTCCTCGACACCGCTGAACTTCAGGGTGACGGTCGAGCCCGCGTAGGACCCGAGGCTGAAGGACTTCTGCACGTACCCGGAGGCCGCGTTGAGGTTGGAGTACGTGGCCAGGGTGGTCGAACCGGCGGTGACCGTCAGCTTGTCGTACTGGGTGCTGGTCGTGGTCTCGGCCGTGTCGACGTGCAGGTAGAAGGTGAACGTGGTCGCGGTGCAGCCGGACGGGATCGTCACCGACTGGGACAGCGTGTCGGTGTGGGTGGAGCCGTAGCCGTCGAGCCATGCCTTGTAGGAGCCGGCGTGGGCCGCCTCACCACTGTCGCTGGTGATGACACCGCTGCTCGCGGTCCAGGTCGTGTTGCCCGACTCGAAGCCCGGGTTGCCCAGCAGCTGCGAGGAAGTGCAGGTGCCGCCGCCGCTGGTGCTGACGGTCCAGGTGAAGGAGGCCGAGCCGGAGGCCCCGGTGGAGTCGGTCGCGGTGACGGTGGTGCTGTAGGTGCCCGCGGTGGACGCCGTGCCGGAGATCAGGCCGGTGGAGCTGGAGATGGACAGGCCGGTGGGCAGGCCGGAGGCGCTGTAGGTGAGGGTCGCGCCCGCGCTGTCCGAGGCCGAGATCTGCAGGCTCACCGAGCTGCCGGTCGCGGTGGACTGGCTGCCGGGGTTGGTGACGGTCACCGTGTTGCCGGTGCTGGTGCCGGAGGTGAAGGCGGTGGTGCCGTTCGGGGTGCCCCAGCCGGTCGGGCCGTCGTAGCCGGTGCCGGCGGTGCAGAAGTACGAGGTGGAGCAGGAGCCGTTGTTGCCGCTGGTGACGTCGTACAGGTTGCTGGTGTGCGAGTACGGGTACTTCGCCGGGTAGTCGCTGGAGCCCGGGGTGCCCGCGAGGGCGTAGACGCCGGCGATGATCGGCGAGGAGGCGCTGGTGCCGCCGTAGACCGCCCAGCCGGAGCCGCCGTAGGTGTCGTAGACGGCCACGCCGGTGGCCGGGTCGGCGACCGCGGAGACGTCGGACTCCATGCGCTTGGTGCAGCCGGTGTCGGTCTGCCAGCTCGGCTTCGCGTCGTAGGCGGAGCAGCCGGAGCCGGTGCCCTCGGAGGAGCTGGTCTTCCACACGGACTCGGTCCAGCCGCGGGTGGAGGAGGAGGTGGAGAGCGCGGTGCCGCCGACGGCGGTCACGTACTGGGAGGTCGCCGGGTACTCGGCGCCGTAGTCCTCGTCACCGGCGGAGACGGTGATCGCCACGCCCGGGTGCTTGAAGTAGGAGGTGTCCTCGCTGGTCTGGGAGGAGGACTCGGAGCCGCCCCAGCTGTTGGAGACGAACTTGGCGCCGAGCGCGACGGCCTCGTTCTCGGCGGTGCCGAGGTCGGAGTCGGTGGCGGAGCTGGCCTCGACGAGGATGATGTTGCAGTTGGGGCAGACGGCGCTGACCATGTCGATGTCGAGCGCTTCCTCGCCGGCCCAGCCGGAGTCGTTCGTGGGCAGCGAGGTCGTCGAACCGGTCTGGCTGACCTGCTTGAAGCAGCCGTTGGCGACGGTGCACGCCGACAGGCCGTACGTGGAGCGGTAGGTGGCCAGGTCGGAGGCCGCGTTGGGGTCGTTGTAGGCGTCGACCACGGCGACCGTCAGGCCGGAACCGCCCGTGGAGGGCAGGTTGTAGGCGCTGTGCAGGTTGGTCGGGCTCAGGCCGGAGGGGGCGGCGGCGAGCGCGGCGGACAGCTGCTGCTTGATGTCGGTGCGGCGCTGCGCGAAGCAGTTGACCTCACCGGGCTTGGAGACGGTGGCGCACAGGTGCGTGGTGGGCACCTTCTGCCCGGCCTTGCCGGTGCTGTGCACGGCCTGCCGGGCGGGGTCGGTGAGGGCCTTGGCGTTCTGGGCGGCCCGGGTGGTCTGGGCGGTGGCCTGGGGGGTGGTGGTGTGTGCCTGTGCCTGTGCGGCCGGTGCCGCGACGAATCCGGAGACGGCGAGGGCGAGGGCGGGGAAGGCGAAGGCCAGAAGTCTTCGCAGGCTCCGTCGTGATTCACGCATGGGGGTACTGCCTCCATCGGTGGGGTTACAAGGCAGGCCCGTGACGCGCGTAGCGGCGGCAGAGTGCGGCGTCATGAGCATGACACTTCGAACACCCTGGTATGCCGATGAGCGTGGCATGACAGGACGGTGAGGAACCTAGCCGGGTTCGCCGGGGACCGGTTCCCCCCGGCGAAGATCTTTGCTCCGCCATAGGCAGCGCTTAGCCCCCTCATAGAGGGGGGTTGGCGCGTACATGATGAGCGCTATGCCCAGAGCTGACCCTGCAGGGTCTCGATGGCTTCCTCGGTCGTCGCGGCGGTGTACACGCCGGTCGACAGGTACTTCCAGCCGCCGTCGGCGACGACGAACACGATGTCCGCGCTCTCGCCGGCCTGTACGGCCTTCTTCCCGACGCCGATCGCGGCGTGCAGCGCGGCGCCGGTGGAGATGCCCGCGAAGATGCCCTCCTGCTGGAGGAGGTCCCGGGTCCGGGTCACGGCGTCCGCGGAGCCGACGGAGTACCGGGTGGTGAGCACGGAGGCGTCGTACAGCTCGGGCACGAAGCCCTCGTCGAGGTTCCTGAGCCCGTAGACGAGGTCGTCGTACCGGGGTTCGGCGGCGACGATCCTGACGTCGGGCTTGTGCTCCCGCAGGTACCGCCCGACACCCATCAGCGTGCCGGTGGTCCCCAGCCCCGCCACGAAGTGCGTCACGGACGGCAGGTCGGCGAGGATCTCAGGACCGGTGGTCGCGTAGTGCGCACCCGCGTTGTCCGGGTTGCCGTACTGGTAGAGCATCACCCAGTCGGGATGCTCGGCGGACAGTTCCTTCGCCACCCGCACCGCGGTGTTGGACCCGCCCGCGGCCGGGCTGGAGATGATCTCCGCGCCCCACATCCCCAGCAGGTCCCGGCGCTCCTGCGAGGTGTTCTCGGGCATCACGCAGACCATGCGGTAGCCCTTGAGCTTGGCGGCCATCGCCAGCGAGATGCCGGTGTTGCCCGAGGTCGGCTCCAGGATGGTGCAGCCCGGGGTGAGCCGGCCGTCCTTCTCCGCCTGCTCGATCATGTGCAGGGCGGGACGGTCCTTGACCGAGCCGGTCGGGTTGCGGTCCTCCAGCTTGGCCCAGATCCGGACCTCGGCGGACGGCGAGAGCCGCGGCAGGCGCACCAGGGGGGTGTTGCCTACCGCGGCCAACGGGGAGTCGTAGCGCATGCCGATCTCAGGCCATGCCGCCGGCGACGGCCGGCAGGATCGTCACGGTGTCGCCGTCGGTGAGCTTGGTGTTGATGCCGTCGACGAAACGGACGTCCTCGTCGTTCAGGTACACGTTCACGAAGCGGCGCAGCTTGCCGTCGTCCACGATGCGGGCGTGGATGCCCGCGTGCCGGGTCTCGAGGTCGTTGAAGAGGTCGGCGATGGTGTCACCGCTGCCCTCCACCGCCTTCTGACCGTCGGTGTACTGGCGGAGGATGGTCGGGATGCGGACCTCGATGGCCATGATCGCGGGCTCCTGTCGGGAAGTCTGGGGTGGTTGGGCGCGCACAGCAGCACGCCGCGGCTCATGGCCGTACGGCGGCAGGGAAACGTCAACAGATGGCGCTGTTCAGCCTGCACAGGTCGACGTGCAGCCGCGCCACGAGCATGCTGCCCGGCGCCTTCTCGCTCACGTCCTTCAGAACCATGGGGTCATCGTATCGATTCCCGGTACCGGTTCCGGAGTGTGATTCCGGATGGTGGACGGATTCTGACCGCACTTTGAGACAAGGGTCCCGCCGGCCGACGTGAAGGGGCGCGGGGAACTGCGCGACCGGCCCCCACCGGCGCGCAGGTGCCCACCGGCCGGTCCGGCACCGCCGAGATCCGCCGTCGCGGCTGAGCGCCGCTGCGGCGGAGAAAGATCTTGGTGACCGGCCGAAGACCTAGTACGCCCCGACGATGCTCACCTCCTCCTCCGTCACCTCGCCCTCCACGATGCGGTAGGAGCGGAACTGGAAGTCGCCGAGGCCGTCGGTGTCCGCCGTCGACACCAGGACGTAGTGGGCGCCGGGCTCGTTGGCGTACGAGATGTCGGTCCGGGACGGGTACGCCTCCGTCGCCGTGTGGGAGTGGTAGACGACCACCGGCTCCTCGTCGCGGTCGTCCATCTCCCGGTAGAGCTTGAGCAGGTCGCCGGAGTCGAACTCGTAGAACGTGGGCGACATGGCCGCGTTCAGCATCGGGATGAAGCGCTCGGGGCGGTCCGAGCCCGCCGGGCCGGCGACGACGCCGCACGCCTCGTCGGGGTGGTCCTTGCGCGCGTGGGCGACGATCTGGTCGACGAGGGCCTGGGTGATGGTCAGCATGCTGGCCAGGATAAGCAAGGGGCCGTCCCGTACCGAAGGCTGGTACGGGACGGCCCGGATGCCGGACGCCCTGAGCGGCTGCCGCGAGGGGCGCCACGAGTGCTCCCCGCGGCGGGCGTCCCGGAGGGGTGGTCAGTTCACTTTCTCCAGGGGTGCCGGCTCGCGGCGCTCGGCGACCTCGGGGTTCCGGTTCTTCAGGACCAGCCAGCCGACGCCGAGCGCGGCGGCCCAGCCGGCCATCACGTAGAGGCAGACCCGGGAGTCGCCGTCGTACGCGATCAGGCCGGTCACGAAGAGGAGGAAGACGATGGCGATCCAGCTGCACTTCGCGCCGCCCGGTGCCGGGAAGGCGGAGGCCGGCAGGCGGCCCGCGTCGACCGCGCGGCGGTAGAGGACGTGGCTGATCAGGATCATCAGCCAGGTCCAGATGCCGGCCGCGGTGGCGACGGAGGTGACGTAGCCGAACGCCTTCTCCGGGACGACGTAGTTGAGGACCACGCCGATGCCCATGAAGAGGACCGAGACGGTGATGCCGAACGCCGGGGTCTTCGACGCGGACAGCTTGCGGAAGACGGCCGGGGCCTCGCCGCTGTCGGCCAGGTTCCGCAGCATGCGGCCCGTGGAGTACATGCCGGAGTTGCAGGAGGACAGCGCGGCGGTCAGCACGACGAAGTTGACGATGCCGGCGCCTGCCGGGATGCCGATCTTCGCGAAGGCGGCCACGAACGGGGAGACGCCGGGGGCGAACTCCGTCCACTTGACGACGCACAGGATGACGGTGAGCGCGCCGACGTAGAAGAGGGCGATGCGCCAGGGGAGGGTGTTGATCGCCTTGGGGAGGGTCTTCTCCGGGTTCTCCGACTCGCCGGCGGTGACGCCGACCAGCTCGACCGCGAGGTAGGCGAACATGACGCCCTGCAGGGTCATCAGGGAGGAGCCGACGCCCTTGGGGAAGAAGCCGTCGAACCGGTAGAGGTTCGCGACCGACGCGGTGTCACCGGCGGCGCTGAAGCCGAAGGTCAGGACGCCGAGACCGATCACGATCATGCCGATCAGGGCGGTGACCTTGACCATGGAGAACCAGAACTCCAGCTCTCCGAAGACCTTCACGGAGATCAGGTTGACCCCGAAGAGGACCACCAGGAAGACCAGGGCCGTCACCCACTGCGGGACCTGCGGGAACCAGTAGTTCACGTAGATCGCGGCGGCCGTCAGCTCGGCCATGCCGGTGACGACCCACATCAGCCAGTACGTCCAGCCGGTGAAGTAGCCGAAGAACGGGCCGAGGAACTCCCGGGAGTACTCGGCGAAGGAGCCGGAGACCGGGCGGTAGAGCAGGAGCTCACCGAGGGCCCGCATGATGAAGAAGATGATGCCGCCGGCGAGGGCGTACATGAGGATGAGGCTGGGGCCGGCCTTTGCGATGTTCGCCCCGGCGCCCAGGAAGAGCCCGACGCCGATGGCGCCGCCGATGGCGATCATCTGGACCTGGCGGCTGCCGAGCCCGCGCTCGTACCCCTCTTCGGAGCCTTCGGCGGAATTCGCGGAATTCCCCGACGTGTCGACCTGAGCGGAGGTCATGTGTGGTGTGCGCCTTTCTCCATGCCGACCCGGGCCTCTCGTCGGCCTCGGATCGGGTTTCGATCCCCCCGGATTGCTGGAGCGAGCGGGCTCGGGGAAGTCCGGGTGCGCTCCCGCGTCGTTCGGTGCGTGCCATCGGCGTGCCGGACGAAGGCCCTCGTGGCGGAGCCACGTGGGCCTTTGGCCGGTGCGGCGAGAGTGCGTGCCGGGCGGCGTGGGGGCGTGCTCGGGCTTCCCCGGGTCCGCTAAGCCTGACCGGTGGTGGCCGGTTCGGTGGCGCACCCGGCGTGCACGTGGGTGGTGCTCGCCGGGCGGTCGTGAAGATTTATCACGGCCGCAACACTGATCACCGGGTTCCGCCGAGAGGGATTGTGGCGCACACCACTGGAAGAACCGGACAGAACGCGACCGAAACGGCCATAGCAGGCCGCAACGGTGACGGGATCGTTATCCGGATTTGAGCGTCCTCTGAGCGAACGCGAAGCCGGGACGCAATCGGGACGGACTACGGCATAAGGGTGGCGACCAGGGTCTCCTGGAGGCCGCCGAGCCACAGGTACGCCATCACCATCGGCTTGCGCGGGTCCTCGTCCGGCAGCCGGTAGAGGAGGTCGGTGTCGTCCTCGTCGGTGATGTCGAGGCGGCAGCCGATCGCGAGGCGCAGGTCGGTGAGGGCACCGAGCCACTGCCGGGACTCCGCGGGCGACAGCTTGAGGACCGCGTCGCCCTTCTCCCCCGGAGCGAGGGCGTCCAGGCAGCGGATCACCGCGAGGGCGCTCTCCCGCTTGCCGGCCCTGAGGTCGTTCTCGGTGTAGCGGCGGAACTCGGCGGAGTGCGCCTGCTGCTCCTCGGCCTCCTGCGGGGACTGCGGGAGCCGCTCCGGGTCCCCGTAGGCGTCCGGGAAGAGCCGGCGCAGCACCGGATCGGCGGGCGCCTCGCTCGGGCCCTCGGCGAACAGCTCGGCGAGCGGGTCGTCGGGGGCGTCCTCGGCGGGTCCTGGACCGATGAGCTCCAGGAGCTGGACGGCCAGCGACCGGATGATGGAGATCTCGACGTCGTCGAGGGCGACGGCCGCGCCGCCGCCGGGGAGCGGTTCGAAGATTCCTGGCATGGAGGGGATTCGCTGCTTCCGGAGCTGATCGGGACCGGTCGGGTGGGTGGCTACTTCCGGTCCTGCTGGAGGGTGGCCCACAGGCCGTAGCCGTGCATCGCCTGTACGTCGCGTTCCATCTCCTCGCGGGTGCCGCTGGAGACGACCGCCCGGCCCTTGTGATGGACGTCCAGCATGAGCTTGGTGGCCTTGTCCTTGGGATAGCCGAAGTACGTCTGGAAGACATACGTCACGTAGCTCATGAGGTTGACGGGATCGTTGTGCACGAGCGTGATCCACGGGACGTCGGGCTCGGGGACGGCGAAGGTCTCCTCCGCCGACTCGGTGCGTTCGATCTCTACGGGAGCGGGTGACGTCACAAGGCCCATGCTGCCACGGGCCCCACAAATCGTCACACTGACGCGAAGGGGTGTAGCATCTGTCGCCATGCTGCATAGATCGGGGGACGCACCAATCAACAGCGGCTGCGCCGCGGGCCGAACCCCCGGCCGGCCTGGGGACACCCCGAGAGTCATAGCTAGGAGAGCTGTCGTGGATGTAGCGGACCTTGGGCTGCCGGTGGACGTCCCGTCGACGGCGCTCTTCACGGACCAGTACGAGCTGACGATGCTGCAGGCCGCCCTGAAGGCGGGTACGGCCGAGCGGCGCAGCGTCTTCGAGGTCTTCACCCGGCGGCTGCCGGAAGGGCGCCGCTACGGCGTCGTGGCGGGCACCGGGCGTGTCCTGGACGCGGTCGAGAACTTCCGCTTCGACCGGGACGTCCTCGACTTCCTGGCGGAGCGGAACATCGTCGACGGGCCGACCCTGGAGTGGCTCGCCGGCTACCGGTTCAGCGGCGACATCTGGGGCTACCCCGAGGGCGAGGTCTACTTCCCGGGCTCGCCGATCATGCGGGTCGAGGGCTCGTTCGCCGAGTGCGTGCTCCTGGAGACCGTGATCCTCTCCATCCTCAACCACGACTCGGCGATCGCGGCCGCCGCCTCCCGGATGTCCTCGGCCGCCGGGGACCGCCCGCTGATCGAGATGGGCGCCCGCCGCACCCACGAGCTGGCCGCCGTCGCCGCCTCCCGCGCCGCCTACGTCGGCGGCTTCGCCACCACCTCCGACCTCGCCGCCGGGTTCCGCTACGGCATCCCGACGGTGGGGACGAGCGCCCACGCCTTCACCCTGCTCCACGACCACGAGCGGGACGCCTTCCGGGCCCAGGTCGACTCGCTGGGCCGGGGCACCACCCTGCTCGTCGACACCTACGACGTCGCCGAGGCCGTCCGTACGGCCGTGGAGGTGGCCGGGCCCGAGCTGGGCGCCGTCCGCATCGACTCCGGCGACCTGCTGCTGGTCGCCCACCGGGTGCGCCAGCAGCTGGACGAGCTGGGCGCGACGCGCACCAGGATCACCGTGACCTCCGACCTCGACGAGTACGCCATCGCCTCGCTGGCCGCCGCGCCCGTGGACGCGTACGGGGTCGGCACCCAGCTGGTCACCGGTTCCGGGCACCCGACCTGCTCCATGGTCTACAAGCTGGTCGCCCGCGCCGAGTCCGCGGACCCGCGGGCGCCGCTGGTGCCGGTGGCCAAGAAGTCGACCGGCGGCAAGACGTCCGTCGGCGGGCGCAAGTGGGCGGCGCGGCGGCTGGACGCCGACGGGGTGGCGGAGGCCGAGGTCGTCGGCACCGGGGAGGTCCCGGCCGGCCTGGTCGACCGGCAGCTCCTGGTCGAACTGGTGAAGTCCGGCGAGGTCGTCGCCCGCGAGCCGCTGGACGCGCCCCGGGCCCGGCACCAGGCGGCCATGGCGAACCTGCCGCTGTCCGCGACCCAGCTCTCGCGCGGGGAACCGGTCATTCCGACGGAGTACGTGCAGGGGCGCTCGGGTAGCTAGAGCGGGTGCCCCGCGTACGCGCCCTGCCAGGCCCCCTCCCCTACGCCCCCGTAAGTCTCTACGCTCGGAGGTTCAGGCCGGGCCCGCACCCCTTCTTTCCGCGTCTCCCCCGTCGACGGACCCGCTACCGATAGCGAAGGACATCTACCATGCGCCGCGCCTTGATCGTCGTCGATGTGCAGAACGACTTCTGCGAGGGGGGCAGCCTCGCGGTGGCAGGGGGCGCCGATGTGGCCGCCGCGATCACGGAGCTGATCGGGCAGGCGCCGGCCGGCTACCGCCACGTGGTGGCGACCCGCGACCACCACATCGCGCCGGGCGGCCACTTCGCCGACAACCCCGACTACGTGCACAGCTGGCCGGCGCACTGTGTCGCCGGCACGGAGGGGGTGGGCTTCCATCCGAACTTCGCCCCGGCGGTCGCCTCCGGCGCGGTGGACGCCGTGTTCAGCAAGGGGGCGTACTCCGCGGCCTACAGCGGCTTCGAGGGCGTCGACGAGAACGGGGTCAAGCTGGCGGAGTGGCTGCGGGCGCGGAAGATCGACGAGGTCGACGTGGTCGGCATCGCGACCGACCACTGCGTGCGGGCTACCGCCCTGGACGCCGCGAAAGAGGGCTTCCGCACCCAGGTCCTCCTCGACCTCACGGCAGGCGTGGCCGAGGCGACGACCGAACGCGCCCTGGAAGACCTCCGCGAAGCAGGCGTAGAACTCACCGGCAAGCCAGTGGTCTGACACCGCCCCTGCCCGCTCTTCCCGCGGGTCACCCTCTTTCCGCCGCAACGACGCCCCACCACGACGACGGAACCCGGCGGCGCCGAACCGGCCGGTGGATGCCCGCGGGCCGGCGGGGGCCGCTCGCGCAGTTCCCCGCGCCCCTGGGTGAGCTGCCCCGCCCCGCACCGAAGAGGCCCGCACGCCTCAGCGGGACGCCCCACCCGGCGCCGAAGAACCCCACGCCCCTGGGGCAGCTGCTCCTT
>NZ_JBIVXP010000020.1:131327-141331 GCF_044769305.1 Streptomyces sp. NPDC090499 | reverse complement strand
ACAACGGAACCCGGCGGCGCCGAACCGGCCGGTGGATGCCCGCGGGCCGGCGGGGGCCGCTCGCGCAGTTCCCCGCGCCCCTGGGTGAGCTGCCCCACCCGGCGCCGAAGAACCCCACGTCCCTGGGGCGGCTGCTCCTTCAGCCCCGGCCGCCCTATCCTCCCGCCGCAGCGGCGACCCGCCACGACGACGGAACCCGGCGGCGCCGAAACCGCGTGCCTGGGGGTCAGGCTGCTGTTGGTCTTCGGAGGAGGGATTTGATGGGGCGCCAGAGTTCGAGGGGGGTGACACCGTTGTCAGGGGTCGTTCGCCATATGAGGCCGTCGGGGTGGTGGAGGACGGCGGTGATCTCGTCGGGGGTGGGTGGGGCGGCGTTGCCCCGCAGGTAGACCGCTCGCATGCCGAGGTTGCGGAGCCTGGTCAGGGCTCGGGCGCGGTTCTGGGCGTGGACCAGTACACGGACGGCGGACGCGCCGTCCGCCGTGGTCGGGCTGGGCAGGTTCAGCGCCACGATCACCCTGCCGTTCGGCAGCTTGCAGAACCCTCCTGCAGCCATGCGGTCACACCCCCGTGTGCGTCGGTGTCAATAAGAAAGCCACAGGACGCACCTAAGCACGAGCGGCGGCGACCCGCCAAGGGGTCGCCGCCGATACGTGTCTGACCTGCGATGATGCGGATTACTTCACTGCGGGGCCGACCTGGAGGGAGATCGTCGAGCCGTCCCGGGCCTCCGTCACGATGTTGATCTTCGTGTTGGTGTCAGTGATCTTGACACCGGCGGCCGGGTTCGAGGCGTCGTAGTAGTCGCTCTTGTGGTCGTTGAAGACCGACACCCCGGAGGACTGCCTGATCTTCGTCGCGACGTCCGCCTTGTGCAGCGTGATGCCGTCGGTCGAGTAGAGACTGAATGGCGAGTCGTAGGCCTGGATGCGGTTGCGCATCAGCGTGCCGTCCGACCACTTCAGCGGCGCCGGGTGGGAGTCGACCGGGAGGATCAGACCGGTGCCCGGGTGACCGCCGTCGCCCTCGTGCGTGTTGTTGTCCGCCTGGGACGTGTCCCACTTCCAGATCAACAGGCCGTTCTGGTACGGGTAGTGCTCCACCCAGTCCGGACGGGTCGTCGAGAAGCCGAAGTTGTACGGGCCGACATCGAGGGTCTTGTCGTACGACACGTACTGGCGGTTCTCCGCGATGTAGTACTGCGCGTAGTCCTTGGTGAAGGACGCGCCGATCCGGGAGAAGCCGGACGCGGTCCACGCGGGGTCCGCCGCCTCGGCGTTGTCGGAGAAGAGGGCCGCACCGTCCGCGGTCACCGTGATCTCGTCGGCCGCGAAGCCGTTCAACGCCACACCGCCGTCGGTCTGGTAGCGGAAGCGCAGCTGGATCTTCTGGCCCGCGTAGGCGTCCAGCGGGTAGGACAGCTTGGCGTACGAGGAGATCGAGCCGGTGAGCGCCGGCTTGTCGCTGCCGTCGCGCGGGATGGCCGTGCCGTTGACCGTGCCGTCCAGGGCGGTCCAGTTGGCGCCGCCGTCGGTGGACACCTCGGTGTAGAGGTAGTCGTAGTTGGCCTCGATCTGGTACCAGCCGTCGAGCGAGAGCGTTGCGGACGACTTGCCGGTGAGGTCGACGTCGCGGGTCAGCGTGTTCTTCAGGTCGTTGCCGCTGCCGCTCCACCACTGGGACGAGCCCTGGGCGGGGGTGACGACCGTCGTCGTGACCGCCTTGTCGGGCAGCGAGACCACCAGAGCCTGCTTGTCCTTCGTGTTGTACTCGGCGACGCCGAGCTTGTGGCGGGACTTCGTGCCGGCCTTGGCCACGTCGTAGTTGAGCCAGCCGAGCTGGAGCTTGTCCCAGGCGTTCATGTCACCGGGCAGGTCGCCGATGGCCTCCTTGCCGGTGCCCAGCCAGGAGCCGGAGGACATCAGGGTCCAGAAACCGGTGGAGTTCTCGCCGCCGTCGGTGTCGTACTCGTCCGGCAGGCCGAGGTCGTGGCCGTACTCGTGGGCGTAGACGCCGAGTCCGCCGTTCTCCGGCTGCATGGTGTAGTCGCCGACCCAGATGCCGGTGTCGCCGACCTGGGTGCCGCCCAGCTTGTTGTCGGCCGGGCCGGTGGCGCCGGCGTCGGTGCCGAAGGCGTACCAGCGGTGCGCCCAGATCGCGTCGGTGCCCTGCGCGCCGCCGCCCGCGGACTCGTCCTCGCCGGCGTGCACGATCTGGAAGTGGTCGACGTAGCCGTCGGGCTCGTTGAAGTTGCCGTCGCCGTCGTAGTCGTAGCGGTCCCACTGGTCGTACTGGGCGAGGTCGGCCTTGATCGCGGCGTCGGACTCGCCGGCCGCCTTCTGGTCGGCGACCCAGGCGTTCAGGCCGTCGCGGACCAGGTTCCAGACGCTGGAGCAGGTGGTGGAGCCGCAGGCGTTGTTGCCGTAACGGGCCTCGTTGTAGGGGACCTTGACCCAGTCGGTGACTTCGCCGTCGACCGAGTAGCGGCCCGAGGACTGCTTCTCGTAGTACTTCTTCAGCGACTCGGTGTTCTTGCCGGTGCCGAAGTAGAGGTCCTGGAAGTGGGCCTGGTTGTAGTCCGCCTGCCAGGCCGTGGAGTTGTCCTTGGTGCGGTCCGGCTCGGCTATCTGGTTGTGCAGCGGGCCGGCCGTGCCGTTGTACCGCGGGTCCGTCTGGTCGCCGAACTCGACCAGGATCGTGAAGATCTTGTCGGTCTTCTCGCGGCCGAGTTCGACGTACTTGCTGTCGCCCTTCTTGCCCTTGAGCTGGACGACCTTCGAACCGTCGCGGTCCTTGACCTGGGCCTTGCCGGATATGACCTGGTCGAGGGCCTCCTGGCGCTGGGCCTCCTGGGTCTTGCTCAGGGGGCCGTCGAGGTCGTGCTCCTCCTGCTTCGTCGACGGGTCGTGCCGGTCGACGGTGCTGGTGGTCGCCGTCGGGGCCGTCGCCGCGACCGCGAAGGTGGCGAAGCCTACGGAGGCGGTTGCGAGCGTCACGCCGACGGCGAGTGCTCTGAACGTCCAGGGTCTGCTGGTCACTTGAGTTCCTCCCCCGCGCCGCGCGCACGGCAAGGAGGACCGGGTGATGGTTGGGGGTCCGTGCGCGCACGTTCAACGCGTCGATTCAAGTGACGATATTTGACTACTGGTTTACGAGAAAAGACAGACCTTGACTCCGAGCATTCAACTGCACTATGCGGAGAGGAAGTTCGCTTTACGGACGCCGGAGTGCGGGGTACCCCCGAAGGGCCGCTCCCAACCGGCGCGCATATGCCGCCGGTTGCCGTATGCCATGCGACCGTGCGCCCCCTGTGCACCGGTACCGTGGGTTAGGTCACGCTTACCGGACGTTCCTCTCGGGCATGCACGCGAATAGAGTCGAACGGTGGAACGCCCGGAAGCCGGTGGAAACCAAGGCCGGTTCCCCCGTCTCACCCCCAAATCTTCCGAGGACACGATTGCCATGCCTCGTCCGACCCCGGCACAGCTCGTCTACGGTTCGGCCACCGTGATCTGCTCGACGCTCGCCATGCTGCTGCTGTCACAGACGAGTTCGGGCATCGGGATCGCGGTCATCGCGCTCGCCGCGCTCGGTCTGGGACTGCTGGTGGCCATGACGGTCCCGCTCCCCCGGCCGCGCACGGTCGCACAGTCCCCGTCCGCCCCGATCGCACCGCCCCAGGTGCGGGTCCCCCTGCACCGGGAGACCGTGGCCGCCGCCACGGCCGAGCCCGTCCGGGAGCCCACCGCACCCTGACGCACGCACAGCAGTGAAGTCGGCGGGTCCGTGAGACTGACGGACCCGCCGACTGCTTGTGCGCCCCCCCTGTACCGGCCCCGCTATGAGCTCGTACTGACCACGACCGTCTTCGCCGCCTTGTCGTGCAGCCCCTGCTTGTACGGCTTGTCGAAGAAGCTCCAGCCGCCGCAGATCACCGTCCAGATGCAGGCACAGCAGAAGGCGAACGGCACCCACAGCACCAGGGCCCGCAGCAGCGACGTCTGGGTGGAGGGGGTGGCGCCGTCGGACAGGTTGGCGACCCGCATGCGGAGCCACTTCATGCCGAGGGTCTGGCCCGACTTGGCGATCAGCAGGGTGTCGTAGGCGACGAAGAGGACGGCGGCGACGAGCGACTGGGCGAAGGACCGGCCGGCCGAGATCTTGTCGCCGTCCATCTGGTACTCGCTCACCCCGAACGCCAGGGTGAGCAGCACGACCACGATGCCGACCAGGATCATGTCGATGATCCGCGCGAGGGTGCGCCTGCCGCTGTCGGCGAGGGGCGGCATCCCGGCGAGCGGGTCGGCGGGGTAGCCACCGGAACCACCGCCGCCCCCGTAGGGGCCACCGCCTCCGTAAGAGCCACCGCCTCCGTAAGGGCCACCGCCTCCGTAAGGGCCACCGCCTCCGTAGGGGCCGCCACCCTCAGAGGGGCCGCCTCCGTAGGGACCGCCGCCGTAGGAGGGCGGCGGGGGCTGCTTCCTGAACGGATCGTTCTCCGGCGGCTCTCCTGAGCCCGGGGGCGGGGGCGGTTCGGTGCTCATGGCCCGAGTGCACCGCGAAGCGGCCGGGCCCGCACCCGGCGAGCGGCCGTACGGGGGACGACGGCCCCCCGTACGGGATCCGTACCGGATCCGTCAGTCGGCGACGAAGGTGTGCGCCGCCTTGTCGTGCCAGCACTGGTGCCAGGGGCGGTCGAACAGGCACCAGGCGACGCCGACGATCCCGATGCCGAGCAGTCCTGGCACGGTGTACACCAGCCAGCGGCGCAGGGCGGCGCCGAAGGTGGGGGGTTCGTGGCCCTCGATGTCCCGTACTTCCAGGCCGAACAGCTTCTTGCCGAGCGTGCGGCCCCACCGGGCGGTGGGCAGCACCTCGTAGAGGACGCCGACGACGAGCAGGACCGCGAGCACGATGCCGAGGTAGAGGCCGGTCGTGCCGTCCAGCAGCCAGACGGTCTCGGTGCGGCCGGACAGCTTGGCCACGTCGATCTTGTCCTGCACGTGGTCGGCGGCCTTGGTCCCGAACGGTACGGCGGCGGCCGCGGTCACCGCGCCGACGACCAGACTGTCGACGAGCCGGGCCGCGAACCGCTTGCCGAGACCGGCCGGCCGGGCCGCCGCCTGCCGCCGGGCGGCCGCCTGGAAGGGGTCCTCCACCGGCGGCTTCCACGGGGCGACCTGCTGGTCACCGGCGAGCTGGTGCACCTGCTGGGCCCAGGAGGACTGGCCGCCGCCGGCACCGGAGGCCATGGGAGCGGCGGGGGCCGCCGGAGGCTGGGGGGCGCCGGACTGCTGCGGAGGGACGGCGGGGGCGACGGCCTGGGGCGCGGCGGGCCGGGACTGGGGGGCCGCGGCGGCCGCCGGGGGCTGGGCGGAGGGGGGCTGGGCCGCGGCTGCGCGGGCCGCGGCCGCCTTTCCGGCGCCGAAGCCGGGGCGTGCGGAACCGGCGGCACCGGCGGCACCGGGCGCGCCGACCGGACCCTGGGTACCGAACCCGGCCGCACCGGCCCCGGGGTTGGGCGGCGTGCCCTCGCCCCGGACCGGCCGGAAGGTCAGCGTGCCGTCGTCCATGGGCGGCCGGGCCGCCGGCGGGGTGCCCGCCGGGCCGACCGTCGGCCTGCGGAAGATGAACGTGCCACCGGAGTCGAGGTCCCCCTGGTCCCCTTGCTCCGCCTGGTCCGCCGGCGGGATCGACGCCGTGCCGTCGGTGCGGGACGACCGGCCGTCCGGCTGGGCCGGGGAGCCCGCCGCCCGGGGGTCGTTGCCCCAGGCGCTCCCCTCCGCCGTCCAGCCGGCGGCGCCGCCCGGCTGCGGGTCCTCGTCGAAGAAGTGCGGGCCGGTCTCCTCGACCGCCGCCGGGCCCGCGGGACCCGCGGGGTGCGAACCCTGCGGCGGGACGAGCGGTTCGCCGTCGGACGGGGCCGGGCGGCTGGTGCCCGGCACCCACGCGGCGCCGTTCCAGTAACGGACGTAGCCGGGGATGGACGGGTCCGGGTAGTAGCCCTCGCGGGGCCGTTCGTCACCGGGTGCCGGGGTTGGGGCGGTCATGTCCGTCATCCCGTATCTGCTCGGGGGTCATGTGGGAGGCTCCACATCTATCAGACCCGGGTGCCCGCCACCGCCAGTCCCGCAGGACCCGCCCCTTTCCGGGCAGCCCTGTGCACCCCCTTCACCGCGCCGGAAAAAATTTTCCCGGAACCCGCGTAATGCTCGCGGCCCCAGCCCCTCTCCACTCGTACGGGCCCACCCGAAGGTGCCCGCACGACTGACCGAGAGAGGAACCCGACGCCATGCAGCACACCGTGGTGGAGCGCGAACTGGAGCTGCGGCTCATCCTGTCCCCGGAGCGGAGCATCCCGGTCCCGGCCCGGCTGACCTACCGTTCCGACGACCCGTACGCCGTCCACGTCAGCTTCCACATCAACTCCGAGCAGCCCGTCAACTGGACCTTCGCCCGCGACCTGCTCGTGGAGGGGGTGTTCCGGCCGTGCGGGCAGGGGGACGTGCGGGTGTGGCCGACGAAGGTGGAGGGCCGCACCGTCGTACTGATGGCGCTGAGTTCACCCGACGGTGACGCGCTGCTCGAAGCACCGGTCCCCCAGGTGTCCGCCTGGCTGGAGCGGACGCTGCGGGTGGTGCCCCCGGGGAGTGAGGGCGGGCAGCTGGGCATCGACGAGGCGCTCGACCAGCTGCTCGCCCAGTGAGGGCCCCGCCGGACGGGAGCCGTGTGGGAGCCGCAGGGGGCCGTATGGAGCCGTATGAAGCCGTGTGGGATCAGAACAGCTTGCCGGGGTTGAGGATGCCCAGCGGGTCGAAGACCTGCTTCACGGCCCGCTGCATCTCCACGCCCACCGGCCCGATCTCCCGGGCCAGCCACTCCTTCTTCAGGACGCCGACGCCGTGTTCGCCGGTGATGGTGCCGCCGAGCTCCAGGCCGAGGCCCATGATCTCGTCGAAGGACTCGCGGGCGCGCCGGCACTCGTCGTCGTCCTGCGCGTCGAAGCAGACCGTGGGGTGGGTGTTGCCGTCGCCGGCGTGCGCGACGACCCCGATGGTCAGCCGGTGCTTCGCCGCGATGCGCTCGACGCCCTCGATCATGTCGCCGAGCCGGGAGCGGGGCACGCACACGTCGTCGATCATCGTCGTGCCCTTGACGGCCTCCAGGGCGACGAGCGAGGAACGGCGGGCCTGGAGGAGGAGTTCGGACTCGGCGGCGTCGTCGGCCGGGACCACCTGGGTGGCGCCGGCGGCCTCGCAGAGCTTGCCGACGGCGGCGAGGTCGGCGGCCGGGTCCGGGGTGTCGAAGGCGGCGAGCAGCAGCGCCTCGGTGGACTCCGGCAGGCCCATGCGGGTGAGTTCGTTGACCGCCTTGACGGTCGTACGGTCCATCAGTTCGAGCAGGGACGGCACGTGGCCGCCCTCCATGATCCGGCACACCGCCTCGCAGGCGGCGGCCGCGGAGCCGAACTCGGCGGCCAGCACCAGCTGCTGCGGCGGCTTGGGCTTCAGCGCCAGCACGGCCCGTACGACGACGCCGAGCGAGCCCTCGGAGCCGACGAAGAGGCGGGTGAGGTCGTACCCCGCGACGCCCTTCGCCGTACGGCGGCCGGTGGACATCAGCCGCCCGTCCGCGAGGACGACGTCCAGGCCGAGCACGTACTCGGCCGTGACCCCGTACTTCACGCAGCACAGGCCGCCCGAGGCCGTGCCGATGTTGCCGCCGATCGTGCACATCTCCCAGCTGGAGGGGTCCGGCGGGTAGTAGAGGCCGTGCTCCTCGACCGCGCGGGAGAAGACGGCGTTGACGACGCCGGGCTCGACGACCGCGATGCGGTCCACCGGCGAGATCTCCAGGACGCGGTCCATCTTGGTCAGGGACAGCACGATGCAGCCGTCGGTGGCGTTGGCGCCGCCGGACAGGCCGGTGCGGGCGCCCTGCGGGACGACCGGGACGCGCAGGTCGGTGGCGACGCGCATGACGTGCTGGACCTGCTCGACCGTGCGGGGCAGCACGACGACGGCCGGGGTGCCGGCCGGGCAGAAGCTCGCCATGTCGTTGGCGTAGGAGGCGGTCACGTCGGGGTCGACGAGGACCGCGTCGGCCGGCAGACCCGCGAGGAGCCGGTCGGTGAGGTTGCTGGTGGCCTCGTCCCGAGGCGCTTCGATACGGCTCATGATCACAGCGTCGCACCCGGGGCCATCGGTGTGAACCCCACAGGTGCCCTCCTTGGGCCGCCCGGACGCGGTGGTCGTACTGACGCACAGTGTCCGTCATGTGCGCGCTGGATAACCGACCGTCCCCACCCGCCACCTCGCTGCTCCCGGAACCGGCGCCACCGCGCCGCCGCGGCCGGGTGCTGCGCCGGCTGCTGGTCGTCGCACTGGCGGGCGGCGTGGCGGCCGGCGGCACGCTGATGCTGTGGCCGCGCGAGCCGCACCGCGCAGCGCCGGCCCCGGCGGCCGGGCCGCGGGCCCAGGCGGCCGCGCGGGCGGCGGCCGCCGCGGCGGCGCAGACCGCCGTCCTGAACGGCCTGCCCGCCGCGCTGCCGGACCTCACGACGCTGATCGGCGCCCGCGAGGCGCGGGTACGGGCACAGCCGAAGGACGCGGCGGCCTGGGCGGTGCTCGGGACCGCGTACGTCGAACGGGCGCGCCGGACCGCCGACACCGGCGACTATCCGCGTGCCGAGCGCGCGCTGCAGACCTCCCTCAAGGTGGCCGCCGAGAACAACACCGCGGCGCTGAGCGGACTGACGGAGCTGGCCGTCGCACGCCGGGACTTCCCGGGGGCCAGGCGGTACGGCGAGGAGGCGCTGAAGGCGGCCCCGAAGCGGTGGTCGGCGTACCCGGTGCTGATCGACGCCTACAACGGGCTCGGCGACTACAAGGCGGCCCGGTCCGCACTGGACAGGCTGATGGCGCTGAAGGTCGGGGCCGACGTGCGGCCGGCGGTGATGGCGCGGGCCTCCGCGGTCTACCGGGACCGGGGCTGGCGTGAGGACGCGGCGGCCCAGGTGACCGACGCGGCGGCGGCCGCCCGGACACCCGCCGAGCAGGCCGCGTACCTGTGCCAGGCCGGGCAGCTGGCCTGGGAGCGGGGCGACCGGGAGGACGCCCTGCGGCACTTCACGGCGGCCGTGCGCCTGGACCCCGACCAGTCGGCGGCGCGCGCCGGGCAGGGGCGGGCGCTGGCCGCTCTGGGCCGTACGCAGGAGGCGCTGACCGCCTACCAGGGGGCGCTCGCGCACCGGCCGGCTCCGCAGGTCGCCCTGGAGTTCGGCGAGTTGTACGAGTCGCTGGGGATGGGGCAGCAGGCGGAGGCGCAGTACGAGCTGATGCGGACCCAGGTGCGGCGGGAACTGGAGGCCGGGGTCGACGACGACCTGGTGATCGGGCAGTACGAGGCGGACCACGGGGACGTCCAGGAGGCGGTGGAGCGGCTGACGGCGGAGTGGGAGCGCCAGCCCGGCATCGAGGCCGCGGACGCGCTCGGCTGGGCCCTGCACCGGGCCGGCGACGACAAGGAGGCGCTGCGCTACGCCTCGATCGCGACCGACTCGACGAAGGGCGGCGGGGTGCGCAGCGCGCTGTACGCCTTCCACCGCGGCATGACCGAACGCGACCTGGACCTGGAGGCCCCGGCCCGCCGCCACCTCCAGGACGCCCTCCGCACCAACCCGTACTTCTCCCCCCTCCAGGCCCCGGCCGCCCACGCCGCCCTCACGGCACTCGGCAACCAGCCGCCGAACGAGGAGCTGCCGCAGTAGGCCGGGGCAGAGCGGGCGAGGCACTCCCGCACCGGCCGAACTCACGGCAGTCGGGCACCGCCGGAACCCGCCGTCGGGCCTGGGCGCCGTCGCGGCGGCAAGGGGTGAACCGGCGCGTCTGCGGACCGACGCGTCCCTTTCCGTCGCGAGGGCGCCCGGCCACCGTGGTGGGACCGGCGGTACCCGGCTGCCGTCCCCACGGCCGGATGCCCGCCGGGCCCCTGCCCGCCGCGAG
>NZ_JBIVXP010000020.1:0-131231 GCF_044769305.1 Streptomyces sp. NPDC090499 | reverse complement strand
CGAGGGCGCCCGGCCACCGTGGTGCGACCGACCCGGCGCTACCCGGCTGCCGTCCCCACGGCCGGATGCCCGCCGGGCCCCTGCCCGCCGCGAGGGCGGCCGGCCACCGTGGTGGGACCGGCGGTACCCGGCTGCCGTCCCCACGGCCGGATGCCCGCCGGGCCCCTGCCCGCCGCGAGGGCGCCCGGCCACCGTGGTGCGACCGACCCGGCGCTACCCGGCTGCCGTCCCCACGGCCGGATGCCCGCCGGGCCCCTGCCCGCCGCGAGGGCGCCCGGCCACCGTGGTGCGACCCGGCGCTACCGGCGGGCACTCGGGGGTTGGTCACAGGTTGCCGCGGCGGTCCTGTTCGCGTTCGATGGCTTCGAAGAGGGCCTTGAAGTTGCCCTTGCCGAAGCCCATGGAGCCGTGGCGTTCGATGATCTCGAAGAAGACCGTCGGGCGGTCCTGGACCGGCTTGGTGAAGATCTGCAGGAGGTAGCCGTCCTCGTCGCGGTCGGCGAGGATCCTCAGTTCGCGCAGGGTGTCGATCGGGACGCGGGTGTCGCCGACCCACTCGCCGAGGGTGTCGTAGTACGAGCCGGGGGTGTCCAGGAACTCGACGCCGGCCGCGCGCATGGTCCGTACCGTCTCGACGATGTCGTTGGTGTTGAGCGCGATGTGCTGGACGCCCGCCCCGCCGTAGAACTCCAGGTACTCGTCGATCTGCGACTTCTTCTTCGCGATCGCCGGTTCGTTGATCGGGAACTTGACCTTGAGGGTGCCGTCGGCGACCACCTTCGACATCAGCGCGCTGTACTCGGTGGCGATGTCGTCGCCCACGAACTCCTTCATGTTCGTGAAGCCCATGACCTTGTTGTAGAAGCCGACCCACTCGTTCATGCGGCCGAGTTCGACGTTTCCGACGCAGTGGTCGACGGCCTGGAAGGTGCGGCGGGCGGGCGGTTCGACGATCGGGGACGCGGCGGTGAAGCCCGGGAGGTAGGGGCCCTCGTACCCGGTCCGCTCGACGAGGGTGTGGCGGGTCTCGCCGTACGTGGCGATCGCGGCGAGGACGACGGTGCCGTGCTCGTCCTTGAGTTCGTACGGCTCGGCCACCGACCGCGCGCCGTGCTCCACCGCGTAGGCGTACGCGGCGCGGGCGTCCGGGACCTCGATGGCGAGGTCGACGACCCCGTCGCCGTGCTCGGCCACGTGGCGGGAGAGGAAGTGGCCCCACTCGGTGTCCGGCTTGATCACGGAGGTGAGGACGAACCGGGCCGACCCGTTCTCCAGGACGTAGCTCGCGGTCTCGCGGCTGCCGGTCTCCGGACCCGAGTACGCGACCAGCCGCATGCCGAAGGCGGTGGAGTAGTAGTGGGCCGCCTGCTTGGCGTTGCCCACGGCGAAGACGACGGCGTCCATTCCCTTGACCGGGAAGGGGTCATTCGGCCGGGCGGTCGCGGCGGGAGTGTGCTGTGTGGTCTGCGTCATGTCCGAAGGGTGAACCTGGCCCGCAAGGTGCGCAATAGATGGCGTTTCTACTGGGCAATATGCTCAGCAGTACGGCCGTACTGGCGGACTTTCTGTACAGGGTGACCATCCGGAGGCGGGCATGGCGATCGATCATCTGGACGGGCGGATCCTGGTGCTGCTGGCCCGGGAGCCGCGCATCGGGGTCCTGGAGATGTCCCGCAGGCTGGGCGTGGCCCGCGGGACCGTGCAGGCGCGCCTGGACCGGCTTCAGTCGAGCGGCGTGATCCAGGGGTTCGGCCCCCAGGTGGACCCCGCGGCCCTGGGCTACCCGGTCACCGCGTTCGCCACCCTGCAGATCCGGCAGGGCCAGGGACCGGACGTGCGAGCGCACCTGGCGACCGTGCCGGAGGTGCTGGAACTCCACACCACCACCGGCACCGGCGACATGCAGTGCCGCCTGGTGGCCCGCTCCAACGCCGACCTCCAGCGGGTGATCGACCGCGTCGTCGGCTTCGAAGGCATCGTCCGCGCCTCCACGGCGATCGTCATGGAGAACCCCGTTCCGCTACGGATCATCCCGCTGGTGGAGCAGGCCGCCGCGGACAGCACCTCGTAAGGGGCGTGCGTGCGGCACTGCGCGAGCATCCCCCACGCATCCGCATCCGCACCCGAAACTCAGCAGCCGGGGACCTTCTCCCCCTTCTCCAGCGCCACCAGATCGGACACCGCCCCCTTCAGCGTCGTCACCGGCACCAGCCGCAGCCCCTTCGGCAGTTCCGCCTTCGCATCGGCACACTCGTCCTTCGGCACGAGAAACACCGTCGCCCCGTCCCGTCGCGCGGCCTGCGTCTTCAGCGCGACGCCGCCCACGGCCCCCACCGCGCCGTCCGCGCCGATGGTCCCGGTGCCGGCGATGGTCTTCCCTCCGGTGAGGTCGCCCCCGCTGCCGTTGCCGTCCAGCTTGTCGATGATCCCGAGCGAGAACAGCAACCCCGCGCTCGGCCCGCCCACATCCGCCAGCTTGAGGGTCACCTTGACCTTGCTCGCGCTCAGGTCGAGGTACTTCAGCGCGGCCTGGGCCGCCGCGTCCTGCGACTGCTCCATCTGCTCGGTGTTGTGCTGCTCGATCTCCTGGACGTTGTCACCGCTCGGGTAGACCGAGTCGCGCGGCATCACGGCCCGGTCCGTCCGGAACCAGTTGCCGAGCACGTCACCGAGCGAGACCCGCGCGTCCGGCCCGGTCGCCTCGATCGTCGTCATCCGCAGCTGCCCGCTGGTCGTGCGGGTGGGCGCCCCGGAGACGGTGATCACCGGGGTGCCCCGGTTGGCGCCGAGCACGTTCGCCGTCATCCCGGGCTGGGCCACCGAGAACGGCAACGGCGCGAAGACGGCCGTAGCGATCAGAGCCACGACGGGAGCCGCACAGACGGCGACGGCCTGGAGACGCGTGAGACGTGAGAGCACGGAGTCAATCTAACGTGGCGACCTGTTCAGGCCACCGTCCCGGCCCCGCCCACCGCACCGCCTCCGCCGCCGCCCGCGCGACTGCCGTCCGTCCGTGCCGGCTGCCGTCCGTCAGCGCAACGCCTCCGCGACCTCCCGGGCCGCGTCCATGACCCGTGCGCCGACCCGTTCCGGCACGGCGTCGGCCAGCATCACGACCCCCACGCTGCCCTCGACGCCGGTGACCCCGATCAGCGGCGCCGCCGCCCCGCTCGCCCCGGCCTCCAGTTCGCCGTGGGTCAGCGTGTACCCGGGGTCGTCCCGCGCCGAGTGCCGGGCGGCCAGGATCGCCTTGCCGGCGGCCCCGCGGTCCAGCGGGTGCCGGAACCCGGCCCGGTAGGCCACGTGATAGTCCGTCCAGGTCGGCTCGACGACCGCGACGGCGAGCGCCTCGGTCCCGTCGACCAGGGTCAGGTGCGCCGTCGCCCCGATGTCCTCGGCGAGCGACCGCAGCGCCGGCAGGGCCGCTTCCCGTACCAGCGGATGCACCTGCCGGCCAAGACGCAGCACCCCCAGCCCGACCCGGGCTCGCCCGCCCAGGTCGCGCCGTACCAGCGCATGCTGCTCAAGCGTGGCGAGCAACCGGTACACCACGGTCCGGTTCACGCCCAGTTTGTTGGAAAGCTCGGTGACGGTCAGCCCGTGGTCCGTGTCGGCCAGCAGCTTGAGGACCCTGAGGCCCCGGTCGAGCGTCTGAGAGGTCTCCGCGGTCACGACGCCCACTCCTTAAGTGGTGAGGCCGGCAACCTCCGACGCGGCGGATGCGTCGCCGAGTCCCGTCAGCGACGCGCTTCAGAGGCCGCCGATCGGCATGGCGGCCCGGCGGCTCCGGGCCCAGTCGCTTCACGGCTGCGCTCCGCGGCGGCGCTGCCACGGGGCGTGTGCGTAGCCGGACAGTAGCGGTGCGGGTTCGCTGAGCGGAAGCCTCCGTCCAGAATCCGGTCACGTACCGGTATGGACTACTGCCGATTGCACCGGTATGTACACAGCGTCCTCGCGACAGCGCCCGAAAGGGGCGCTGGGGGTCCCCCCGGCCGAAGGCTGGGGGAGGCACTGCGCGACCAGCCCCCGCCGGCCCGCACCCGACCGACTACCTCATCCGGGTGGCCCACTCCTGCACCTTGGCGATCCGCTGCCGCAACTGCCCCGCCGTGGCCTCCGCGCTGGGCGGCCCCCCGCACACCCTGCGCAGCTCGGTGTGGATCACCCCGTGCGGCTTCCCGCTCTGATGCACATACGCGCTGACCATCGTGTTCAGCTGCTTGCGCAGCTCCATCATCTCCTTGTGGGAGACCACGGGCCGCCGTTCCGCGGGCAGTTCCAGCAGGTCGGCCTCGTCGTCCGGCTTCTTGCGGCTGTGCGCGATCTGCCGGGCCTGCCGCTTCTGCAACAGCAGCTGCACCTGGTCGGGTTCGAGGAGCCCGGGAATGCCGAGGTAGTCCTGCTCCTCCTCGCTCCCGGGGTGGGCCTGCATGCCGAACTCGGCGCCGTCGTAGAGCACCCGGTCGAAGACGGCCTCGGACTCCAGCGCCTCGAAGGCGAACTGCTCCTGCTCGCCGGTGTCCTCGTCCTGCTCCTTGTTCGCCTC
Source organism: Streptomyces sp. NPDC090499 (assembly GCF_044769305.1). Classification (NCBI taxonomy): domain Bacteria; kingdom Bacillati; phylum Actinomycetota; class Actinomycetes; order Kitasatosporales; family Streptomycetaceae; genus Streptomyces; species Streptomyces sp. NPDC090499. The sequence goes on along the minus strand of NZ_JBIVXP010000020.1, from coordinate 126,685 downwards.
CTCCATCTCCTTCTCGGACTCGGCGTACGGGTCCTCCTCGCCGTCCTTCTTCGGCTTGTCGAGGGCGTGGTCGCGCTCGACCTCCATCTCGTTGGCGAAGGTGAGGAGATCGGGGACGGTCGGCAGGAAGACGGAGGCGGTCTCGCCGCGCCGCCGGGACCGCACGAAACGGCCGACGGCCTGGGCGAAGAAGAGCGGAGTGGAGATGGTCGTCGCGTAGACCCCGACCGCCAGCCGGGGCACGTCGACGCCCTCGGACACCATCCGCACCGCGACCATCCACCGGTCGTCACTCGCGCTGAAGTCGTCGATCCGCTTGGACGCGCCGGTGTCGTCGGAGAGGACCACCGTCGCCTTCGTCCCGGTGATCTCCCGGATCAGCTTGGCGTAGGCGCGGGCCGAGTCCTGGTCGGAGGCGATGACGAGGGCGCCCGCGTCCGGGATGCCCTTGCGCACCTCGGTCAGCCGCTGGTCGGCGGCGCGCAGCACGGCCGGCATCCACTCGCCGCGCGGATCGAGCGCCGTACGCCAGGCCTGGCTGACCGCGTCCTTGGTCATCGGCTCGCCGAGCCGGGCGGCGATCTCGTCACCGGCCTTGGTCCGCCAGCGCATGTTGCCGCTGTAGGAGAGGAAGATGACCGGCCGCACCACGTGGTCGGCGAGCGCGTTGCCGTACCCGTACGTGTAGTCGGCGGAGGAGCGCCGGATCCCGTCCTGCCCCTCCTCGTACGTCACGAAGGGGATCGGGTTGGTGTCCGACCGGAACGGCGTACCGGTCAGGGCCAGTCGCCGGGTCGCCGGCTCGAACGCCTCCAGGCAGGCCTCGCCCCAGGACTTGGAGTCGCCGGCGTGGTGGATCTCGTCGAGGATGACGAGGGTCTTGCGCTGCTCGGCCCGGTTGCGGTGCAGCATCGGCCGCACGCCGACACCGGCGTACGTGACGGCGACCCCGTCGTACTCCCTGCTGAGCGGTCCGGCGCTGTACTCGGGGTCGAGCTTGATCCCTATCCTCGCCGCGGCCTCCGCCCACTGCTTCTTCAGGTGCTCGGTGGGGGCGACGACGGTGACCTGCTGCACGACGTGGTGGTGCAGCAGCCACGAGGCGAGCGTCAGCGCGAACGTCGTCTTCCCGGCGCCGGGCGTGGCCACGGCGAGGAAGTCGCGCGGCTGCTCCTGGACGTACTTCTCCATGGCGCCCTGCTGCCAGGCACGCAGCTTGCTGGCGGTACCCCAGGGCGCCCGGCCCGGGAAGGCCGGCGAGAGGTGATGGGAGGAGGAGGCGGAAGCAGAGGCAGACATAGGTGTGGGCCCGGAGGGCCCTCCGTTGAGGGTGGTGGCGGGCGACGGGCGGGCGGTAGTCACGGTCTCCGTAGTAAGGGGGTCGGGCGGCAGCTACGTATGACAACCGGGCCACCCTACCGGCGCCCCCCGGCTGTCAACGCGCGGACAAGGCCGCCTCACCCCCGGGTGGGACTCACGTCACAGATCACGGAGCCGGGTCGTCACCCAGGCCCCGGCCAGGGCCACCCCGGCCATCGGCAGGAACACCGCGGCGAAGGCCGCCGGACGGGCACCCGAGCCCGCCGCCCCCGTCATGCTGCCGCCGCCGAGGGAGGCGAAGGCCGCGCCGGCCACGGCGAGCAGGACGACGTTGGAGAGGGCGTCGGAGATCTGCAGGGCCGCGGAGTTGGCGCCGGCCTCGGCCGGGGCGGAGAGCCGGAGCATCAGCACGCTGGCCGAGGCGATCACCAGGCCCATCCCGAAGCAGCCGAACCCCCAGGCGACGGCCACGGTCCACACCGGCACGCCGGACACCAGCACCGCAGGCGCCGCGGCGACCGCCGCCGCCACCAGCACCATCCCGAGCGTCATCAGCCGCTCCCGGTACGGTTCCATCCGCGGCCGCGCCTGCACCCACGAGCCCACCGCCCAGGTCACCCCGCCGGCCGCCAGCGAGAACCCGGCCAGGGTGGGCGACAGGCCCCGCTGGGTGACGAGCATCAACGGCACGAAGGACTCGGCGGAGATGAACGCACCGGCCGCGACCCCGCGCAGCAGGACCACGGAGGGCAGGCCGCGCGCCGCCCGGTACGTGCCGCGGGGCAGCAGCGCGAGCACGGCGGGCACCAGCAGCGCACCGCCGAGCAGTGCGGGTACCACCGACACCCACCGCAGATCCTGGGCCGCGTACTGCAGCAGCCCCGCACCGAGCGAGATACCGAAGGCGAGCCGGATCCGCCGCCGGTCGAAGGCAACCTGCCCCCCTTCTCCCGCCACCGGCCCGCCCGCCCGGCGCCGTATCTGCGGCAGGGCCAGCGCCACCGGGAAGACCACGAGCACCGGGATGCCGAGGAACACCCACCGCCACCCGAGCTGCTCGGTCACCGCGCCCGCGGCCAGCGGCCCGACGATGGACGGCACCACCCAGCCGGCGGCGAACGCGGCCATGATCGCGGGCCGCAACCGCTCCGGGTAGGCCCGCCCCACCACGACGTACAGCGCGACGATGACCAGCCCGCCGCCGAACCCCTGCACGGCCCGCCCCGCGATGAACACCCACATGCCCTGCGCGGTCCCGGCCACCACCAGCCCGGCGGCGAAGGCCCCGATCCCCGCCGTCAGCGCCCCGAGCGGCCCCTTCCGGTCCGACCACTGCCCAGCCAGCACCATCCCGAACAGGCTGGTCGTGAAGTACCCGGAGAAGGCGAACGCGTACAGCGACACCCCGTCCAGCTCCCGGGCGGCGACCGGCATCGCCGTACCCACCGCGGTCGCCTCGAACGCGATGAGCAGCACGACGGAGACGATCCCGATGCTCAACGCCCGGTACGACCGCCCCAGCACACCCCCCGCATCGGCTCTGTCGTGGGTCTCGTCCGCGACAACGGCGTCGCTCGGTTCAAGGGCGGTCATGCTCACCACGGTAAGGCCCAATCCCCACTCTGACCCCTGTCGCAAGCCCCACCCCGCCTCCGACCTTGGTCGTACACCCCCAGGTCCCCGGCCCCCCCCGGCCCCCTCGGCCCTCGCTTCATGAACGCCGTATGGCAGTCCCGTTGCAGCCCCACCGATCCCCTTGAGCCCGTCCCCCGCACCCTCGTACCTTCAACTCACGCACACGGCCGTGTGCCCGAGTGGTTTAGGGACTCGCCTGCAAAGCGAGTTACGTGGGTTCGATTCCCGCCACGGCCTCCGACTGCCTGACCGGGCAGAGCGGGAGGGCGGCACCTCAACAGGGGTGCCGCCCTTCTTGCTGTGCGGGGGGCTATGGCTGCCGGGAGTGGGGGGCGGATTCGGCCTCGGGTGGGGGAGGGGTGCTGTCGCGGTGGCCGGAAGGGCGTGCGCCGGTGAGGGGGTTGGCCGGCAGCCAGGTGTCCAGGCGTCGGCGGGCGTGCTGGTGCAGCCGGGTCAGGAGACGGAGGGCCTGGGCGGCCGGGGGCGGGTCGGTGAGGTCGGCGGTCAGGGCGACCTCGACGCCGCCGCTGAAGCGGGCGGTGTAGTTGTACATGAAGCCGCACAGGCAGGCCAGGACGGTGCCGAGGAGGATCTCCAGGGCGACGACCCCGGTCGCGATGATCAGCGTCTCCCACGGCGTCGGCCACTCGCCGGGGGCCACGAGGTCCAGCAGCAACGACGTGGCGAGGGCGGCGCCGAGGACGCACACCCCCAGGCCGGTCAGGAAGAAGAAGCTCATCACCGTGACCGACCACGGGTTGGTCCCGGCTATCCGCATGCGGGTGGGCCGGCGCGGTGGGCCGTGCGGGAAGGCGTGGTCGCGGGCCGGTGCCGGCTGCGGCGACCCGCGTTCGGGGGCTGTCGGAGTGGGCGCCGTCGGTGACGTCACCATGCGGGACGAGATCCTCGGCCCCGGTTTGCGGGCCGTGCTGCGGGTCCTGCTGCGCTTGGTTCGGCTCATGTCCGCTCCCTCGCTGGTCCTCACCTGCGACGTTAGGTGGAGGCGTGCGGCCGCGCATTTCCGGCGATGACGGTGAGTGAGCAGCGGCGGGCCGGCCCGTGCGGGGGCGGGCGCCCGGGTTGTCCCCCGTGCGAGCTACCGGCAGGTGTCCACTCGGCGGTGACGATCGCGGGGCCGCGGATCCGTAGCGTTCGGGCCAGTCGCGGCGCCCGGCCGCGGATTCTGTGAGGGAGTCATGATGAGGCTGGTCTGGCAGCTCCTGGCGGTCGCGGCGGTCGCCTTCGTCGGGGGGCAGGGTGTCGCCGCGGTGCAGGGGAACTGGTTCCTCACCCTGGTCCTCGGCCTGCTCACGGCCGTGGTCGCGGTGCGTGTCTACGGGTGGGTGGTACGGCGGACCGAGCACCGGCCGAGCGTCGAGGTGGGGCGGGAAGGGGCCCGGACGGCGTTCGGAAGGGGGGCGGTCATAGGTGTGGTGACGTTCGCGTGTGTCATCGGGAACATCGCCTTCCTCGGGGACTACACGGTCCGCGGCCCGGGTTCGGTGACGGGTGCGGTGGGGCTGGTCGGGTACATGGCCGCCGCCGCGGTGACCGAGGAACTGCTGTTCCGGGGCGTGCTGTTCAGGATCGTCGAGGAACGCACCGGGACCTGGATCGCGCTGGTGTCGACAGGGGCCCTGTTCGGGATGATGCATCTGCTCAACAAGGACGCGACCGTGTGGGGCGCCCTCGCCATCGCGATCGAGGCCGGCGGCATGCTCGGTGCCGCGTACGCCGCCACCCGCACCCTCTGGCTGCCGATCGGCCTGCACTTCGGCTGGAACTTCGCCGAGTCCGGCATCTTCGGCACCGAGGTCTCCGGCAGCGGCGGAGCGCAGAAGGGGCTGCTGGACGCGGCCACCTCGGGGTCGCAGCTGGTCACCGGCGGGCAGTTCGGGCCGGAGGCGAGTGTGTACTCGGTGCTGCTCGGGGTGCTGGTGACGGTCGCGTTCCTGTGGGTGGCCAGGCGGCGGGGGCATGTGGTGCCGCGTCGGCGCCGGGACGTGCCGGCCGGCGCCGTCGCTACACTGCCGCGGTGATCGGTCCTCAGCGGGCGCCCGGGTGGTGGCACCGACTCGACGTCACGGTCCGGGATCTGCCGCTCGGGCTGCTGCTCCTGGCCGGCTCGTTCCTGCCGGCGCTGCACGGCAAGGGGACCCAGGTCGGAGACCTGCCGACCCGCCCCTTCGACGTGCTGACGATCGCGGTGCTGGGCCTGGAGTGCCTGCCGCTCGCCGGGCGCCGCCGGTGGCCGGCCCTCTCGCTGGCGCTGGTGTCCCTCGGTTTCGCCGTCGACCAGCTGCGCGGCTACCACTCGGTCGCCGGCACCGCACTGCCGCTCGCCCTGATCAGCGCCGGCGCCCATCTGGAACGGCACCGGCGGGTGACCGCGCTGGTGTGCTCAGCGGCCTACGTGCCGTTGGCGGTCGCGCTGTACCGGCTGGGGTCGGGGGGCGAGACGGTGAGCGGGTTCGTGACGTTCTACCTGGTGCTCGTGCTCGCCTGGGGCGTCGGGGCGTGGCTGCGCTCGACCCGGGCCGCCGAGGCGGAACGGCGGCGGCGGGTCGCCGAGGACACCCGTACCGCCGAACGCACCCGGATCGCACGGGAGTTGCACGACGTGGTGACCCACCATGTGACGGCGATGGTGGTGCAGGCGGAGGCGGCCCGGTACCTGACCGCCGCGCCGGACCGGCTCGACCGGACGCTGACCGCCGTCTCCGACACCGGCCGGCGGGCCATCTCCGACCTGCGTCATCTGCTCGACCTGCTCGATCCCGACCACGGCACGGACACCGGCGGCAGGACACCGCCGGCCGGCCGGCTGCTCACGCTCGTGGAACAGACGCGCCGGGCCGGGCAGCCGGTGGAGTTCACCGAGGAGGGCACGCCGTCCCCGTCGGCGGGCAGCGCCGACCTGGTGGCCTACCGGGTGGTTCAGGAGGCCCTGACGAACGCCCTCAAGTACGCCCATGGCAGCCGCACTTCGGTGCGGGTGCGGCACGACGCGAAGGAGATCACCGTGGAGGTCGGCACGGACGGGTCAGGACCGGCCACCGCGTCCGTGGGCGGGAGCGGGCGGGGCCTGGCCGGTCTGCGGGAACGCGTGGCCGTGCTGGGCGGCGAGTTCAGCGCCGGGGCGACGGACGACGGCCGATTCGTCGTCCGGGCCCGGATACCCGCGGGGAGCCCGGCATGACAGGCGTGACCGGCGGGACCGGCGGGCCCGGTGTGACCGCCGCCGTCGGCGAGGCGCCGATCCGGGTCCTGGTCTGCGACGACCAGGTGCTGGTCCGCACCGGGCTGGCGACGATCATCGGCGCCCAGCCCGACCTGGAGGTGGTGGGCGAGTGCGGGGACGGGCGGGCCGCGGTCGACCTCGCCGCCCGGGTGCGCCCGGACGTCGTGGTGATGGACGTCCGGATGCCGGTCCTCGACGGCATCGAGGCCACCCGGCTGCTCGCCGGTGCCGGGGTGCCGCATCCGGTGAAGGTGCTCGTGGTGACGACGTTCAACCTGGACGAGTACGTCTACGAGGCCCTGCGCGCCGGCGCCAGCGGCTTCCTGCTCAAGGACGCGCCGCCGGACCGGCTGCTGCACGGCATCCGGACCGTGGCCGCGGGCGCGGCCCTGCTGGACCCCGAGGTGACCCGGCAGCTCGTGGGCCGCTACGCCGCCCGGATCCGCCCGGCCGACGGCGGCACCCCGCACGGCGTCCCGCTGACGCCGCGCGAGCTGGAGGTGCTGCGGCTGATCGCGGACGGCCTCTCCAACAGCGAGATCGCCGCGGCGCTCGTGATCAGCCCGGAGACCGTCAAGACCTTCGTGTCCCGCATCCTGACCAAGCTGGGGCTGCGCGACCGCGTCCAGGCCGTCGTCTACGCCTACCGCCAGGGCCTGGTGACCTGACCTCTACAGCACCCCGCCCGCCTCGTCCTGGAACAGCTCCGTCCAGTAGTGCCAGTCGGCGTCCGTGGTGACCGGGGTGGGGTCGATGGCCGCGAGGGTGTGGAGCATGGTCGCGGCGAGCTGGTCGTAGGCCTCGGTGGTGAGTTCGTGGTTCAGGTGCTCGTCGATGGTGCGCTCGTGGTGCAGGAGCCAGAGGGTGTAGGCGAGCGTGGAGATGTCCGTGTTGAGGGGGTAGAGGGTCGCCTCGGGCTCGGAGAAGTTGAGGATCGCGCCGGTGGAGCCGTCCACGACGAGGCTGTTGTCCTCGACCAGGTAGCCGAGGCGTATCAGCCGGTCGGCGTGGGCCGGCAGGTTGTCCAGGGGGAAGCCGCCGGTGTGGATGTCGGTGAAGTACTCCCAGAGGGTGGGCAGCGGGGCGTCCGGGTCCAGGTGGAAGACGACCGCGTCCTCCGGGATGCCGGTCTCGCGCAGGAAGCGGCGGGTCGGCTCGTGGGTGAGCGTGGGCGGGAAGTCGACCTCCTCGAAGCGGGCCACCCGGCCCTGCCCGAACTCCTGGTCCAGGAGCCGGGCCGGCAGGTCGACGGCGAGCCCGGAGTCCGTGCCGGGGCCGGCGATCAGGCTGAGGGGACGGATCAGGGCCGTCGCCTTCCAGTACGGCGGGACGCGGCCTGCCGTGCCCTCCTCGAAGAGCTCCAGGAGCCTGCGGGAGGCCTCGGTCGCCGTCTTCGTGCCGTGCGTACCGGCGAGGGAGGCGAAGCGGCCGCGCAGGTCCGTCAGTTCCTCGGTGACCGCGGCGAAGCGCAGCAGGGTCTCCAGCGAGGGGGCCAGCGGGCGCGGGTCGGTGGGGTCGACCAGGTAGGCCGTGCTGATCTCGCCAGTGCCGCCGTCGAGGAGGATCGACTCGGTGTCCAGGCCGGCCGGGGCCAGCAGCTCCCCGATCACCAGCCGGTCCCGGAGCTCCTCCGCGAGCCGGGCCGGGCCGTCGGTGACGTCCGCCAGGGTGCGCAGGCCGACGGTGCGCAGCGGCTCGAACGTCAGCAGGCCGCCGCTCTCGGGCAGTCCGGGACCGGTGAGCCAGCTGCGGGTGGGTTCGTGCGTGATGTACCGGTCCAGTTCGGCCTCGGTCAGCGTGATCGCCGCCGCCCCGCTGCCGGTCGTGCTGGTCGTGCTCATCGCCGCCCCCGCGATCAGAGAGTTCAAAAAATTCACGTCGTATGAGAAGTCTGATGGAAAGTCCGGTGGAGAGTCCGTCGGACGGGTGTCCCCCACTGACCAGAACACTACGCCGCGGCACTGACAACGCCCCGCAGAAGAGACGTCAGGCGACCCTGGACCGTTCCGTCCCGGCGAGAATCGCTTGCACCGTCTGTTCCACGGAGAGCGCCGACGTGTCCAGCCACAGTCCCAACGGCTGGGTCCGCAGACGGAGTTCCGCGTCCAGGTCGGCGATCGTCCACGCGGGCCCGTACCCGCTCTTCGACCGCCCTGCCTCCCGCTCCGCCACGGCCGCGGGGCTGGGGGCGAGAACGACGACGTGCAGGGGGCGGCTGCGGATCCGCTCGACGTACGACGTCAGCTCGGGGCCCAGCAGCACGTCCTGGACGATCGCGGTGAAGCCGGCCTCGGCGTAGGCGTCCGCCGTCGCCGCCGAGAGGCGGTACCGGAGGTGGAGCTGGGCGGTGGCCTCGGCGGAGGCGTCGGGGGTGTGGTCCCGGCGCCCCGAGACGATCATGCGGCGGAAGAGGTCGCCGCGGACGTGCGCGGCCCGGGGCAGGTACTCGGCCAGCGCCTGGGCGACGGTCGACTTGCCCGAGGCCATGACCCCCGCGATCACCACGACCCCGGACAGGCTCACTGGCCCGTGACCACCGCCGCCTGCGGGCGGATCGGGAGGCGGTTGACCGGGCGGCCGGTTGCGGCGCGGACGGCGGAGGCGATGGCCGCGGGGGAGGTCACGACCGGTACCGCGCTGACCGACTTGGCGCCGAAGGGGGCGACCACGTCGCGTTCCTCGACGAGTTTGACGATCCGGATGTCGGGTGCGTCGAGGGCGGTCGGCAGGGCGTAGCCGGTGAGATCGGGGTGGCGGATCAGGCCGCGCGGGGTGCGCAGGTTCTCCGTCAGGGCGATGCCGACGCCCTGCGTGACACCGGCCTCGATCCGGGCGTTCAGCTGGGCCGGGTTGAGGATCCGGCCGACGTCCTGGGCGACGGCCAGCTCCACGACCCGTACCGAACCGAGCTCGATGTCGACGTCGACGACCGCGCGGATCGCGCAGAAGGCGAGGCCGACGAAGGCGTCGCCCTGGCCGTCGCCGTTGAGCGGCTCGGTGGGGTGCGGGCGGCACTGCGCGGTGGCCCACAGCTCCTTGCCGTCCAGCGCCTCGGTGACGGTGGTCGACAGGACGCCGTCGTACGACGTGATCTTGCCGTCGGTGATCTGGAGCAGCTCGGTGGACATGCCGAACTTGTGGGCGAGGGGCTGGAGGAGCTGGGTGCGGACCATCTTGGCGGCGCGTTCCACGGCCCCGCCGGAGACCCAGGTGTGGCGGCCGCGGCAGCCGGGGCCGGCCGGCGGCTGGTCGGTGTCGACGGGGGCCACGTGGACCTCGTCGACACCGAGGGTCTCCTGGACGATCTGGCGGGCCAGCGTGGTGAAGCCCTGGCCGGTCTCCACGGCCGCGCAGAGCACGGTCGCGATGCCGTCGTGGACCTTGACCGTGGCGGTGGAGACCTCGTCGGCGCCCTCCGCGCCGAGCATGTGCACCATGCCGAGGCCGTAGCCGACGCCCCGGCGCACCGCGCCCGGTTCGCCGGCGCCCTCGGGGCCGCCGGGCAGCAGCCACTCGTCCTCGGGGGTGTCCTTGGGCAGCTGCGGGAGCGGGAAGTCCCGTACCGCCTGGAGGAGTTCGGCGACCGGGGCCGGGCAGGTCACGGTCTGGCCGATGGGCAGGAGGTCGCCGGTGGCGAGCGCGTTGCGCAGCCGGATCTCGGCCGGGTCGAGGCCGAGCTTCTTCGCGAGCTTGTCCATCTGCGCCTCGTAGGCGGCGCAGACCTGCATGGCGCCCTCGCCGCGGACATGGCCGGAGGGCGGGTTGTTGGTGCGGACGGCCCAGCCCTCGATGAAGGCGTTGGGGACGACGTACGGGCCGCAGGCGAAGGAGACGGCGGCGGCCAGGGACTCGGCGGAGGTGTCGGCGTAGGCGCCCGCGTCGAGCAGGATCTGCGCCTCGACCTTGACCAGCTTGCCCTCGGCGTCGGCGTGGTGCCGGTAGCGGAGCAGGGTGGGGTGGCGGTGCGCGTGGCCGAGGAAGGACTCCTCGCGGGTCGCCGTGAGCTTGACCGGGCAGCCGGTCTTCAGGGCGAGCAGGCCGAGCGGCAGCTGGAAGCCCTGGTCCTCGCGGTCGGCGGTCGCGCCCGGCACGCCGGTGACGACGATCTTCACCTGTTCGAGCGACAGGCCGTAGCAGGCGGCGGCCGTGTTGCGGTCGGTGTGCGGGTCGGTGGAGGCCAGGTAGAGCTCGACGCCGCCGTCGGGGCGGGGCACGGCGAGTCCGGCCTCGGCGCCGATGGGGGCGGGGTCGGCGCGGCCGATGCGGTACTGGCCCTCGACCACGATCTCGCCGGTCGCGTCCGGGTCGCCGTGCTGGAGCGGGATGTGCCGGATCAGGTTGCCGTCGGGGTGCAGCGGCTCGGCCTCGAAGGACTGCTCGGGGTCGATGACCGGGTCGAGCACCTCGTACTCGACGATGACGGCGGCGGCGGCCATGCGGGCGGTGTCCGGGTGGTCGGCGGCGACGGCGGCGATGGGCTCGCCGTGGTGCCGTACGACCTCGGAGGCGAAGACCGGGCGGTCCGGGGTGCCCCGGCCGTGGCGCGGGGTGCCGGGCACGTCCTCGTGGGTGACGACGGCCCGTACGCCGGGCATCTCGCGCGCGTGGCTGGTGTCGATCGACACGATGCGCGCGTGCGGGTGCGGGGAGCGCAGCACGGCCGCCCAGAGCAGGCCTTCGGCCCACAGGTCGGCCGCGTACGGGAAGGTGCCCTCGGTCTTCGCGCCGGCGTCGGCGGCCGGCAGCGACACGCCGAGGCCGTGCGGCAGCGGCTCGGCGGCGGGGACGGGGGTCTCCGCGGCGGTGGTCGTGACGACGGTCTCGTTGGTCACGCCTGGCCTCCGTCCGGGCCGTAGGGCTGATCGTCGTAGCTCTGGTTCTGGCTCTGCTCGTCGAACGACTGGTTGCCGCCGAAGGTCTGGTTGCCGCCGAAGGTCTGGTTGCCGCCGAAGGTCTGGTTGCCGCCGAACGACTGGTTGCCGCCGAACGACTGGTTGCCGCCGAACGACTGGTTGCCGCCGAACGACTGGTTGCCACCGTACGACTGGTCGTACGCCTGCTCCTGCGGGATCTGGATTCCGGCCCCGAAGGTGCGCGGGGACTCGAACGCCGACGCGTTGACGCCGCCGGCTCCCGGTCCCGCCTGATGCGGAATACGGGCCTCGTCGCCGTCCGTCTCAGCGCCGGCGGCGGCGTGTGCCTCGCGTTCGGCGACGACCTCGTCGACGGCGTCCAGGACGCCCCGGTAGCCGGAGCAGCGGCAGAGGTTGCCGCACAGGGCCTGGCGGGTCTCCAGCTCGGTGGGGGCCGGGTTGCCCTCCAGCAGGTCGTGGACGGTCATCGCCATGCCGGGGACGCAGAAGCCGCACTGGACGGCTCCGCAGCGGGCCAGGGCGCGTTGCACGTCCGAGGGGCGGCCGTCCTGGGCCAGGCCCTCGACCGTGCGGACCTCGCTGCCGGCGGCGGTCACCGCGGGGACCAGGCAGGAGGCGACCAGGCGGCCGTCGACCTGGACGTTGCAGGCGCCGCACTCGCCCTGCGAGCAGCCGTCCTTGGCACCGGCGAGGCCGAGGCGCTCGCGGAGGACGTACAGGAGGGACTCGCCGATCCAGGCGTCGGTGACGGGGCGGTCGGCGCCGTTGACGCGCAGGACGTAGGAGGCCAGCGGGTGGTCGTCGACCGCCTCGGCCTCGCCCTCGGCGTGTCGGTTGTCGGCCGCGCCGCCCGTGCCGCTCTCGTCGTCGGGTGCGGGTGGCCCCTGCGGGGCGGACTCGCCGTCGGCGGCCTGCGGGTCGTGGGCGGGGTGCGAGCCGGTCGTGTCGCGGGGCGCGTCGGCCTGGCCGGCGCCGGGCGGGCCGCCGACGGCGCGCAGTTCGCCGGTGTCGGACGGCCGGCCGACCGTGTACGGTTCGCCGATCTCCCCCGTTTCACCCCGTTCGCCCCCTTCGCCCCTGCTCGACACGTCGGCCACAGGCGGCGCACCGACGGCCTGGGAGGCGAGCCGAGCGGGCGGCGTGTCGCCGCGACCCGCAGAGGGCTCAGCGGGCGCCCCAGGGGCCTCCGCGGGGTGTTCCCAGCTCCCGGTCTCCGTCACCCACGGCGCGGAGGCACCGCCCGGCAGGGTCGCCGGCGGCGTGCCGCCCCACTGCTCCATGAGGGCGGATGTGGTGAACTCGCCCGATTCGTCCGGTGAGTCGCCGCTCGCGACCGGGATCGACCACTGGCCGGTCACATCGTGGCCGGGCGCGGGCTGCGGCTCCTCGTACGTCCACTGCTGTGTCGAGGCGGGGTTGTACGTGAACCGGTCGTCGGCCAGCCGCTCCTGCGGGACCGCGTTCGGGTCGGGCCACCGGGCGCCGTCGGCCGGCGCGCCCCAGGTGTCGGTGCCGGGAGCGGCCGCTATCTGCGGCGGCACATAGCCGTGTCCGGGCGCGGCCAGCGGGCTGTCGGCGGACAGCAGGGCCTCGATGCCGCCCTCGGGAAGCTTCACGAACGCGGTCGCACCGTCGTCGTAGTCGCCCTGGGGCAGCGGGTCCCAGCGGCGGCCGCCCCCGTTCGCGGGCGCGCCCTCTCCGTGCTGGTCGTCGGTCATGACAGCGCCCTCCCCAGTGCTCGTCGGGCCAGCGCGGCGACGGTGCGCCGCAGGTGCAGTACGGCGGGCGGAAGCGCCGGCACCGAGCCGTCGGGCTCGGGGGCCGGGTCCGGGATGCAGGCGGCCGCGACGTACTCGCCGAAGGCGGCCAGCGCCTCCGGGACGAGTGCGCGGTCGTTGTCCCAGTCGATCAGCCGGGCCACCCACTGCTCGGCGTCCAGGGGCCTGAGCGGCATCGGCGCTATGGCCCCGACGGCGCATCTGACCCCGCGCCGGGCGGGGTCGAGGACGAGCGCCACGGAGGCCACCGAGCGGCCCGGCCCGGTGCGCCCGGTCGCCTTCAGGAAGACCTGCGGGGCGTGCAGCAGCGGCACCCGCACGAAGCCGATCAGCTCGCCCGCGCGGAGCATCTCCACGCCGGCCAGCAGGTGCGACACCGGGATCTCCCGGCGGGATCCGCCCGGTCCCGCGATGATCAGCGTCGCCTCCAGGGCGGCGAGCACCGGCAGCGCGTCGCCGGTGGGCGCGGCCGTGGCGATGTTGCCGCCCAGGGTGCCGGCGTTGCGGATGTGCGGCGGACCGGCGGCCCGCGCGGCGGCGGCGAGCGCCGGGATCAGGGCCGCGAAGTCGGGGCGGCCCATGCGCGCGTGCGTGAGGCCGGCGCCGAGCAGGGCGTTGCCGTCCTGGTACTGCCAGCCGCGGATCTCGCTGATCCGGCCGAGGCCGACCAGGGCGGCGGGCCTGAGCTGTCCGGAGTTGACGGCGGCCATCAGGTCGGTGCCGCCCGCGACGGGGACGGCGGCGGGCATGTCGGTGAGGGCCGCCACGGCCTCGTTCAGCGTCGTGGGCAGCGTGACGGACTGCCCCGCCTGCGGTGCGTGCGTGGTCAAAACCGGCTGCCCCTTCCCGCTGCCCCACCTGGTCCCACCTGTGTGGCCGTACGGTACGTGCTCACAGGGCGGACGTGGCAACTCTGGCACATCTTCGCAAGCCTCGAACGCACGGGTCCGCTAGGAGGCATTCGCCCACCTCATCGGCGACTTGGTCCGTTTTCTTCCACCATCGCCGGTGCGTACCGATTGACACTCTTCGGTGATCCTTGGGGTCTTTTTCCATTACGCGTTCGGAGCGGGGACGTGGGGCGGGGCAGGGGCAGGGGCAGCGGGGGCAGCGGGGACAGGGGGTGGCCGGGTCAGCGGTTCGGGGGCGGCCCGTCGAGGGGACGGCCGGGGACGCCGGGGCGCTGCTGCCACGGCAGGGGGCCGGCCGGCGGCCGGTAGGCGACGCCGAGCGCGTCGAGCCGCCCGTAGTGGGCGGTCATCCGCCGCTCGAAGTCGGCGAAGTCCCGCTCCCCCGGGGCCGGCAGGGCGCTCCAGGCGACCTCGGCGAAGGCGGCGAGCCGGGGGAAGGCCTGGTAGTCCACGCGCGCGTGGTCCTCCATGACCTCGGTCCAGACGTTGGCCTGGGTGCCGAGGATCCGCCGCGCCTGGGATTCGTCCAGCTCCGCCGGAACGGGCTCGAACCGGTACACGTCCTCCAGGGTGCGGACGTATCCGATCGGCACCGGTTCGTCGGCGCCGCCGGCCTGCCGGTGGTCCAGGTACACGTACTGCTCGGGGCACATGACGACGTCGTGTCCGGCCCGCGCGGCCGCGATCCCGCCGCCGTAACCGCGCCACGACGAGACGGCCGCGCCCTCGGCGATCCCGCCCTCCAGGATCTCGTCCCAGCCGATGAGCCGACGCCCGCGCGCGGAAAGCCACTTCGCGAAGTGGCCGATGAACCACGACTGCAACTCGTCCTCGTCGGCCAGCCCGAGTTCCGCGATGCGCGCCTTGGCGGCCGGGGACGCCCGCCACTGCTCCTTGGGGCATTCGTCGCCGCCGACGTGAATGAACTCCGAGGGGAACAGCTCCAGCACTTCCTCGAACACCCCCTCGTAGAAGCGCAGGGTGTTGTCAGTGGGGGCGAGTACGTTCGGAGAGATCCCCCAGGAGTCCCAGACGGAGAGGGCGGTGGTGTCGATGACGTCGGTGTTGCCGAGTTCCGGATACGCGGCGATGGCGGCCTGCGAGTGTCCCGGCACGTCGATTTCGGGGACGACCGTGATATGCCGCTCGGCCGCGTAGGCGACGATCTCCCGGATGTCGTCCCGGGTGTAGTGACCGCCGTGCGGCTTCTCCTCCCACAGGGGTGACGCCCGATGACCGAATTTCGTGCGGCTGCGCCAGGAGCCGACCTCGGTGAGCCGGGGGTACCGCTCGATCTGGATCCGCCAGCCCTGGTCGTCCGTCAGGTGGAAGTGGAAGACGTTGAGTTTGTGCGCCGCCATGAGATCGAGGTAGCGCAGGACGCCTTCCTTGGGCGTGAAGTGCCGGGCCACGTCGAGCATGAGGCCGCGCCAGCGGAACCGGGGGGCGTCCTCGATGATCTGGTGCGGGACCCCGTACCGGATGCCGGGCCGCACGGGGGCCCGCCGGAACGCCTCCGGGCCGAGCAGTTGACGCAGGGTCTGGGCGCCCCAGAAGACGCCGGCCGGCCCGCCGCCCCGGATCTCGACGCCCCAGGTGGCGACGGCACTCAGCCGGTACGCCTCGGGCTCCAGCGAGTCGTCCAGGAGCAGCCGTACGGAGTCCCGGGCGTCCTGCGGACCCGGCCGCAGCGGCAGCCCCAGGGCCGCGCCGAGGGTGGCGCGCAGCCAGCGTTCCGTCCCCTCGGTTCCCGGGGCCGCCCACAGCGTGGTGCCCTCGTCGAACAGGACACCGCACCGCATCGGCCCCTCGACGGCGCGCGGTGCCGGAATCAGATCGGTCTCTGAAGTCACGTCAGTCACGTCAGTCCTTAACCGCTCCGCCCAGTCCGGAGACCAGGCGTCGCTGTACGAGTACGAAGAACACCAGCACCGGAATCGTCATCACCGTGGAGGCCGCCATCACGCCGCCCCAGTCGGGGTCGTCCGGCTTGAAGAACACCAGGAGCGCCATCGGCAGCGTGGACTGCGAGGTGTCGCTGATGATGAAGGACTTGGCGAACAGGAAGTCGTTCCAGGCGGAGATGAAGGAGAACACGCTCGTGGCCACCAGGCCCGGCAGGACGAGCGGAAAAAGGATCTGCCAGAGAAAGCGCGACCGGCTCGCGCCGTCGATGTACGCGGCCTCCTCCAGTGCCTGAGGCACCCCTTTCACGAACCCCCGCAGCATCCAGATCGCGAAGGGCAGCGAGAAGGCGATGTGGGGCAGGATCAGCGAGCCCAGCGTGTTCAGCAGACCGAAGTCCCGCATCTGGAAGAAGAGGGGGATGGCGAGGGCCTCCACGGGCACCATCTGGGCCACCAGAAACATGATCAACAAGGTGGTCCGGAAGCGGAACCGGAATCGGGTCACGGCGGTCGCCGCGAGAAAGGCGATCAGCGCCGAGACGATGACCACACTGCCCGCGACGACCAGACTGTTGACGAAGTAGCGGCCGAATTCCTGCTGCCCGAAGACCCGCCGGAAGGAGTCCAGAGAGGGCGAGAGGGTCCACGGCCGGGGCCGGTCCGACTCGATCTCCCCGGCCGGTCTGAAGGCGCCCAGCACCATCCAGTACAGCGGGAAGGCGACGAGTACGGCGATCGCCAGCGCCGCCCCCTCGGCCGCCAGCCGCCCCGGCCGCCGTACGAACCCGCGCACAAGATTCACGACGGTCACAGCTCCTCTCCCTGCCGGCGCAGCAGCCGCAGGTAGACCAGGGTCACGGCGAGCAGCACCAGCAGCGTGACGACACCGATGGCCGCGCCCAGCCCGTACTGCGAGGAGGCGAAGGCCTGCTGGTAGGCGTACACGTTGAGCACCAGGTTCTGCCCGGCGATGCCGCCCCCGCCGGTCATCACGTAGATCTGCGTGAAGATCTTGAAGTCCCAGATCACCGACTGGACGGTGACGACCATGAGGATCGGCCGGAGCATCGGCGCCAGCACCGACCGCCAGATCCGCCACTGCGAGGCGCCGTCCAGCGCGGCGGCCTCCAGCACCTCGGACGGTACGGCGCGGATCCCGGCGTACACGGTGACCATGACGAACGGGAAGGAGCACCACACCACTTCGAGCAGGACCAGGAAGAAGGCGGAGTAACGCCCGTACGTCCAGGAGTGGTCGCCGAGCCCGAGCAGCCGGTTCACCGGTCCGAAGTCCGGGTCGAAGAGGAACAGCCAGACCGTGGACCCGGTGACGGCCGGGGTCGCCCACGCCCCCAGCGCCGCCAGCATCAGCGCCAGCCGCGGCACCGCCCGCACCCGCGTCAGCAGCACGGCGAGCGCACACCCGACGGCAAGGGTCGACACGACACAGGCGGCGGCGAACCCGACGGTGGCCAGCAGCACGGTCCAGAACTGGTCGTCCCGGAAGACGTCCGCGTAGTTCCCGAACCCGACGAACGCGGTCGGCTCACCGCCACTGACCTGAGCCTGGGTGTACCGGAAGACCGAGATGAGCCCGAGCTGATAGACGGGGTAGACGAGCAATCCCCCGAGGACGACCAGAGCGGGCGCGAGATACAGCCAAGGGTGCCACCCGGCGCCCCTACAGGGGTGCGGGGAACTGCGCGAACAGCCCCCACGCACCCGCACCCGCGAACGAACCGCGACCCCCACCCCGTTGGGCGTCATCCGGCGGAGCCGAACGCCGCGTCCATCTTCTTCGCCGCCTCCTGCGAAGCCGCCCCCACGCTCTTCTTGCCGCTGACGACCTCCTGGAACATCGTGGGCAGCACCAGCGACGAGTCGATCTGCGACCACCCCGCCGAGGCGGGCACGAACTTCGTCCCGGCGGCCAGGGTCTGCACGAACGGCTTCACGAACGGCTCCTTCGCGGCCGCCTGGTCACGGACGTCCTTGAACGTCGGCAGAAAACCCATCGCGTCGAACATCGAAGCCTGCGTCTTCTTGGAGGTCAGCTCCTCCATCAGCCGGACGGCCAGCGTGCGGTGCGTGGTGCTCTTCAGCACCCCGATGTTGTTGCCGCCCGCGAAGGCCGGCGCGACCGAGCCGGCCGTGACCCCCGGCAGCGGCACCACCGCGTACTTGCCCTTGACGCTCCCCGCCTCCACGGCGGCATGGCTGAAGTCGCCGCCGATCGCCATGCCCGCCTTGCCCGCGGCGAACGCGGTGACCGTGTCGTTGCCGCCGAAGCCCGCGCACTTGGCGGCCGGACAGTTGTCGTCGCCGAAGAGGGACGTGTACTCCTTGATGCCCTTCTGCGCGGCCGCACTGCCGATCGCCGAGGTGTACGAGCCGCCCTTGTCCGTGGCCAGCTCGCCGCCCTCGGCCCAGATGAAGGGCATCGCACCGTAGGTGTAGGCGCCGCCGACGACCAGGCCGTACAGGCCGGGCTTCGCGGCGCGGATCTTGCGGGCGGTGGCGGCCAGCCCGGCCAGGGTGGCCGGCGGTTTCAGGCCGAGTTCCCCGAAGACGTCCGTGCGGTAGTAGAGGGCGCGGACGCCGACGTAGAAGGGGGCGCCGTAGACCTTGCCGCCGACGGTCACCGACTGTTTGGCCGTGGGGTCGGTGTCCTTCGCCTCGCTCCAGGCGGCGAAGTCCTTCGTGACGTCGAGGAGTCCGCCGTCGTGGACGTAACCGGCGGTGTCGGTGTTGCCGTACTCCATGACGTCGGGGGCCGAGGCCGGGTCGTTGAAGGCGGCCTTGACGCGCTGGGCGCGCGTGTCGACCGGGATGTACTCCACGTCGACCTTGGTGCCGCTGTGCGCCTTCTCGAAGGCGGTGACGACGGAGTCGACGACCTTCTGCTTCGGGTCGTTGCCGACCTCCTGGAAGAGCCACACCCGCAGGGTGCCGCTCTTGTCGTCCTTGTCGGAGGCGGAGTTGGAGGAGGTCTGCGGGGCGCACGCGGCGGCGAGGAACAGGGTGCCGACGAGGAGTGCGGGGACGGGGAGCTTCATGGAGTGACCCTCCGGGAGCGCGCTCAAGCACGGGAGCGTTGCAGTATGTGCAACGGCTATTTCGCTCTGCACAACACCACGGAGGCTAGGGACAACATGAACATGCCGACAAGAGGTCTCAACCACTCTGTGACCGCGTGACGCACTCCGTGCAACGCGCGGGTACGACAAAGGCCCCGGAGCACGCCAAAGCGTGCCCGGGGCCTTCGAGAGCCGAGCTGTCGAACCTGCGGGTTACTTGTCCTGGCCCTCGCCGTCGCCGCCGGCGCCCATGGATTCGTAGATCTCCTTGCACATGGGGCACACGGGGTACTTCTTCGGGTCGCGGCCGGGCACCCACACCTTGCCGCACAGCGCCACGACGGGGGTGCCGTCGAGGGCGCTCGCCATGATCTTGTCCTTCTGGACGTAGTGGGCGAAGCGCTCGTGGTCGCCGTCGCCGTGGGACACCTGCGGTGTCGGTTCTACGAGGGTCCCCGTACCAGTCCCGCGCTCGGGCTCAAGAGTGCTCATAAGTGCCAAGGGTACTGAAGCGCCCGGACAACGGTTGCGAGAAGGCCGTCCGTCAGTTGAGCGAGGGGTCGTCCGGGTAGGTGGCCACCATCGCGAGCTCGTTGCGCTGGCGGCGCAGGACCTCGCGCCAGAGTCTTTCCGGCGACGGGGAGGAGACGTCGCCGGGTTCGGACTCGACGACGTACCAGGCGCCCTCGACCAGTTCGTCCTCCAGCTGGCCGGGGCCCCAGCCGGCGTAACCGGCGAAGATCCGCAAGGAGCCGAGGGCCGAGGCGAGCAGCTCCGGCGGGGCCTCCAGGTCGACCAGGCCGATCGCGCCGTGCACCCGGCGCCAGCCGAGCGGGGCCCGGTCGCCGTTGGCCCCGCCGGGGATGACCGCTACGCCGAGCGCGGAGTCCAGGGAGACCGGGCCGCCCTGGAAGACGACCCCCGGCTCGCCCGCGAGGGAGGCCCAGCCCTCCAGGATGTCGCCGACGTCCACCGGGGTGGGGCGGTTGAGGACGACACCGAGGGAGCCCTCCTCGTCGTGGTCGAGAAGGAGCACCACCGCACGGTCGAAGTTCGGGTCCGCCAGGGCGGGCGTGGCCACGAGCAGCCGCCCTGTGAGCGAGGACACCTCGGTCATGCCTGACATGATCCCGCATCTTCCCGTCGCATGGGGAGCCAATCCGGGCCCCCGGGTGAATGCAGCCATGATTTGGAGGAGCGGCCTGATAAGGCCTCGTTCGAGGGTGGTGGTGGGAGACGGGAGGGCGGAAGGAAGCGCCCCCGGGCGCACGGTCACGAGTGGTGACCCCATGTGTCCGGTTAGGCACCGTTCGTGTTGTGACACAGCTATGACCTAGCTGGGTGGTCCGTGGGCTTACGGGAGGGGGCCGATGGGCGATTACTCTGTCTTTCCTGCCCTGCCCAACTCCATGGAACGCGAGATTCATGACCGTCAACGACGATGTCCTGCTTGTCCACGGCGGCACCCCGCTGGAGGGCGAGATCCGTGTCCGCGGTGCGAAGAACCTCGTACCCAAGGCCATGGTCGCCGCCCTGCTGGGCAGTGCACCCAGTCGGCTGCGCAACGTTCCGGACATCCGTGACGTGCGGGTCGTACGCGGCCTGCTGCAGCTGCACGGGGTGACGGTGCGTCCGGGCGAGGAGCCCGGTGAGCTGGTGCTCGATCCGACGTACGTGGAGAGCGCGAACGTCGCTGACATCGATGCCCACGCCGGGTCCAGCCGGATTCCGATCCTGTTCTGCGGCCCGCTGCTGCACCGTCTCGGCCACGCCTTCATCCCGGGCCTCGGCGGCTGCGACATCGGCGGCCGGCCGATCGACTTCCACTTCGACGTGCTGCGGCAGTTCGGCGCGACCATCGAGAAGCGCGCGGACGGGCAGTACCTGGAGGCGCCGAAGGGGCTGCGCGGCACGAAGATCCAGCTGCCGTACCCGTCGGTCGGCGCGACCGAGCAGGTGCTGCTGACGGCCGTACTCGCCGAGGGCGTCACGGAGTTGTCGAACGCGGCCGTGGAGCCGGAGATCGAGGACCTCATCTGCGTGCTGCAGAAGATGGGCGCGATCATCGCGATCGACACCGACCGCACGATCCGCATCACCGGCGTGGACAAGCTCGGCGGCTACACCCACCGGGCCCTGTCGGACCGCCTGGAGGCCGCGTCCTGGGCGTCGGCGGCCCTGGCGACGGAAGGCAACATCTACGTCCGGGGCGCCCAGCAGCGCTCGATGATGACGTTCCTGAACACCTACCGGAAGGTGGGCGGCGCCTTCGAGATCGACGACGAGGGCATCCGCTTCTGGCACCCCGGCGGCCAGCTGAAGTCCATCGCGCTGGAGACGGACGTGCACCCGGGCTTCCAGACCGACTGGCAGCAGCCGCTCGTCGTCGCCCTGACCCAGGCGACCGGCCTCTCCATCGTCCACGAGACGGTCTACGAGTCCCGCCTCGGCTTCACCTCCGCGCTGAACCAGATGGGCGCTCACATCCAGCTCTACCGCGAGTGCCTGGGCGGCTCGGCGTGCCGCTTCGGCCAGCGCAACTTCCTGCACTCCGCGGTCGTCTCCGGCCCGACCAAGCTGCAGGGCGCCGACCTGGTCATCCCCGACCTCCGCGGCGGCTTCTCGTACCTGATCGCCGCCCTCGCGGCCCAGGGCACCTCCCGCGTCCACGGCATCGACCTCATCAACCGCGGCTACGAGAACTTCATGGAGAAGCTCGTGGAGCTGGGCGCGAAGGTGGAACTCCCGGGCAAGGCGCTCGGATAGCCCTTCTCGTACGACGATGGGGCGGCCCCTGGTGGAGGGGCCGCCCCATCGTCATGTTCGGCTCGCACGCGCCCCGTGGGGGCGCTGGGGGAAGAACTGCGCGACCAGCAAGAGCGGGCCCGCAGTCACCCACGGCGCTCCAGCGGAGCGCCTGGGCTCACTTGCCCTTCGCGGATTCCTTGAGCTTCGAGCCCGCGGAGACCTTCACGCTGTAGCCGGCGGGGATGTTGATCGGCTCGCCGGTCTGCGGGTTGCGCGCGGTGCGAGCGGCACGGTGGGTGCGCTCGAAGGTCAGGAAGCCGGGGATGGTGACCTTCTCGTCGCCCTTGGAGACGATGTCGCCGACGACATCGGCGAACGCGGCCAGCACGGCGTCGGCGTCCTTGCGAGTCACCTCGGCACGGTCGGCCAGCGCGGCCACCAGCTCACTGCGGTTCATGTTGTTACTCCCGTGTTCTTCTTGCCATTGAGGCGTGCCACGCGGCGGAGCCGCATGTTGGGCCGGGACGCATCCTGCCCCCACCTGCGGCGGGAACGCCAATCCGGGTGCCGCCAATACCCTACGGGTGGGCCGAAGGGGGGGTTTCACGACGCGCCGATCGGATGGCGTGGCAAGTTTCACAAACGTTTGCCTGGGTTGGGTTTCGGGTGCGGCCCGGTGAGGGTTGCTCGCGCACTTCCTCGGGCACCCCCAAAAAACCTTCAGGCGCCCTTCGCGGCCTCCCTGACCGCGCCCGCCACCGCTCCCGCGACCTTCTCGTTGAAGACGCTCGGGATGATGTAGTTCGGGTTCAGCTCGTCCTCCGTGACCACGTCGGCGAGGGCCTTCGCGGCCGCGAGCATCATGTCCGTGTTCACCGTACGGGACTGGGCGTCCAGGAGACCGCGGAAGACACCCGGGAAGACCAGCACGTTGTTGATCTGGTTCGGGAAGTCGGAGCGGCCGGTGGCCACCACGGCGGCCGTCTGGCGGGCGATCGCCGGGTCCACCTCGGGGTCCGGGTTCGCGAGTGCGAACACGATCGCGTCGTCGGCCATGGCGGCCACGTCGTCGCCGTCGAGGACGTTCGGGGCGGAGACGCCGATGAAGACGTCGGCGCCGCGCACGGCCTCCCTGAGGGTGCCGGTGAGGTTCTCGGGGTTGGTGTTGTCGGCGATCCAGCGCAGCGGCGAGTCGGCGGCGGCGTCCACCAGGTCCTCGCGGGCGGAGTGCACGACACCGCGGATGTCGGCGACGACGGCGTTCTTCACGCCGGCCGCGAGCAGCAGCTTGAGAATGGCCGTACCGGCCGCGCCGGCGCCGGACATGACGACCCGGATGTTCTCAATTGCCTTGCCCGTGCAGCGAAGTGCGTTCGTGAGGGCGGCAAGGACGACGATCGCGGTGCCGTGCTGGTCGTCGTGGAAGACGGGGATGTCCAGGGCCTCGCGCAGCCGGGCCTCGATCTCGAAGCAGCGCGGCGCGGAGATGTCCTCCAGGTTGATGCCGGCGAACCCGGGGGCGATCGCCTTGACGATCTCGACGATCGCGTCGGTGTCCTGGGTGTCGAGGCACAGCGGCCAGGCGTCGATGCCGGCGAACCGCTTGAAGAGGGCCGCCTTGCCCTCCATGACCGGCAGGGCGGCCTTCGGGCCGATGTTGCCGAGGCCCAGGACCGCGGAGCCGTCGGTCACGACCGCAACGGAGTTGCGCTTGATGGTGAGGCGGCGCGCGTCCTCGGGGTTCTCCGCGATCGCCATGCACACGCGGGCCACGCCCGGGGTGTAGATCATGGAGAGGTCGTCACGGTTGCGGATGGGGTGCTTGGCCTGCATCTCGATCTTGCCGCCGAGGTGCATGAGGAACGTACGGTCCGAGACCTTGCCGAGGGTGACGCCCTCGATGCCGCGCAGCTGCTGCACGATCTGGTCGGCGTGGGCGGTCGAGCTGGCCGCGATGGTGACGTCGATACGGAGCTTCTCGTGGCCGGACGCGGTGACGTCGAGGCCGGTCACCGAGCCTCCGGAGGACTCCACGGCGGTGGTGAGCTGCGAGACGGCGGTTCCGCTCGCGGGCACCTCCAGCCGGATGGTCATCGAGTAGGAGACGCTGGGCGCCGTTGCCATGGCCGACTTCCTTCGTTGTTTCACCGTGTCGCTGGTTTTGCCGTCCGATCGTCGCACCTACCGCCGGGTAGGCGTTAGCCGGGCCTGATTACGTACGTATTGTTCGCGCAAAAAAGAGGCCCACGTCACAAGTGACGTGGGCCTCTTCCTACGTTCATGACACCGACCCGCCATGCTCGCCTCGCGGCAAGTGGTCGCTCGTAGCGACGAAGGTTGGGCCCGGGGGCTTGGATCGAGCCGGTGTCACGACAAGGCTAACAAACAGATCCCGCGCGGCCATTCCCGTCCGGGGACTTCACAGGAAAACCCCGGCGGAACCAGCCGAACGGGCCTGCCCCCGCGGTCCGCCGTCAGTCCCTGAGCAGGTCCGGCACCCCCGCCGCGTCCGGCACGTCCCGTTCCCCGGAGACCACCGTCAGCTGCTGCGTCGCCCGGGTGAGGGCCACGTACAGCACGCGCAGCCCGGCCGGCGACTCGTCGGCGATCTCCGCGGGCGAGACGACGACCGTGGCGTCGTACTCCAGGCCCTTGGCCTCCAGACTGCCGAGGGCCACCACCCGGTCGCCGAGCCCGGCCAGCCAGCGGGCCGCCTCGGCGCGCCGGTCCATGGCCACGACCACGCCGACCGTGCCGTCGACCAGGTCGAGGAGCCGCTCGGCCTCGGCCCGCACGGTCTTCTCCAGCGAGTCGCCCACGGCGCGGAAGCGGGGCTCGACGCCGGTGGAACGGACCGCCGAGGGCGCCTTGGAGCCGGGCATGGCGAGGGCCAGGACCCTGGCCGCGAGTTCGGCGATCTCGGACGGGTTGCGGTAGTTCACGGTGAGCTCGAAGCGGCGGCGCGGGCGGGTGCCCAGGGCCTCGTCGCGGGCCTCGGCCGCCTCGTCGGGGTCGGACCAGGAGGACTGGGCCGGGTCGCCGACGACCGTCCAGGTGGCGTGCCGGCCGCGGCGGCCGACCATCCGCCACTGCATCGGGGTGAGGTCCTGCGCCTCGTCGACGATGACGTGGGCGTACTCGACCCGTTCGGCGGCCAGCCGTTCGGCGCGCTCGCGCTGCGACTCCTCGCGCACCGGCATCAGCTCCTCCAGGCCGGTGAGCTGGTCCAGCGGGTCCAGCTCGCGCTTCTTCCGGGGGCGGGCCGGGGTGCCGAGGACGGCCTGGAGCTCGTCCAGCATGGCGATGTCGTGGACGGTGCGGCCGTCCCGCCTCAGGGAGCGGGCCACCCGGCGGATCTCGCCGGGGTTGAGGATGCGGCGGGCCCAGCGGCCGAGGCGCCGCTCGTCGGCCATCGCCGCGAGGACGGCCTGCGGGGTCAGCTCGGGCCACCAGGCGTCGAGGAACTCGATGAAGGGGTCCTCGGTGAGGATGTCCTCGTCGAAGGAGGAGCGCAGTTCGGCGGCGAGCTCCGGGTCGGTGTGCCGGCCGGCCGCGCCGGAGCGGGCCCACAGGGCGTCCAGGAGGAGCTTGCGGGCGCGGGGGCGGAGCAGGTTGACCGGGGCGGTGCCGCTCAGCGCGTTGTGCCGGATGCGGTCGAGTTCCTCGGCCTCCAGCTCCAGGCGGCGGTTGAAGGCGACGACCCTGAGCCGGGTCGGTGCACCGTTCAGCTCCAGGGCTCCGCGGGCGGCCTTGCGCAGCACCCGGAGCATCCGGGAGGAGCCCTTGGCGCGGGCGGTGGCCGGGGTGTCGTACAGGGTGGCCTCGGCGCCGTCGACGAGGGAGCCGATGGCGCGGATGGCGACCTGGCCCTCCTCGCCGAGGGACGGCAGGACGCCCTCGGTGTACGCGACGAGCAGCGGGGTCGGGGAGACGATCAGGATGCCGCCCGCGTACCGGCGCCGGTCCTGGTAGAGCAGGTAGGCGGCGCGGTGCAGGGCGACGGCGGTCTTGCCGGTCCCCGGGCCGCCCTCGACGTAGGTGACGGAGGCGGCGGGGGCGCGGATGACCAGGTCCTGCTCGGCCTGGATGGAGGCGACGATGTCCCGCATGGTGTGGCTGCGGGCCTGGCCGAGGGCGGCCATCAGCGCGCCGTCGCCGATGACGGGCAGCGTGTCGCCGTCGAGGAAGGCGGTCAGCTCGGGGCGCATCAGGTCGTCCTCGACCCCGAGGACCCGGCGGCCCTTGGAGCGGATCACCCGGCGCCGTACGACACGCCCGGGATCGACCGGGGTGGACCGGTAGAAGGGCGCGGCGGCCGGGGCCCGCCAGTCGATGACCAGCGGGGCGTAGTCCTCGTCGAGGACGCCGATCCGGCCGATGTGCAGGGTCTCGGCGATGTCGGCGGTGTTGTCGCCGCGCACCGCGCCCTCGGCGGGTTCCACGGCGGTGTAGGCGCCGTCGGGGCCCTTCTTGCCGTCCTTGCCGAGGAGCAGGTCGATGCGGCCGAAGAGGAAGTCCTCGAACTCGTTGTTGAGCCGGTTCAGGTGGATGCCCGCCCGGAAGACCTGCGCGTCGCGTTCGGCGAGCGCGCCGGGTGTGCCTACCTGGCCGCGCTTGGCCGCGTCCTCCACCAGGAACTCCGCCTCGTGGATCTTCTCCTCGAGACGGCGGTACACCCGGTCGAGGTGTACCTGTTCAACGCTGATCTCACGGTCTCGGACGGAGTCCTGGTCCGCGTCCCGGAGCGAGTCCTGGACGGAGTCCTGTGCGGCATCCCGATCCGAGCCGTGAGAGCCGACCGCGGATTGCTGAGCCTGAGCGGCCACCGGGCCCCCTTCTGACGTGCTGGGCAGCCGTCAACCGTACGCGAAGGGGACCCGTCGAAGCTACGCGCTGACCGAGACGAGCTTCTTCCCGTCGAAGGTCATGACCTCGAAGTGGTCGATCTGGTTCGGGGTGAAGGCGGCCCCGCCGTGCACGTAGAGGGGCTCCTTGGCCTTCGCCGACGCGGCGTCGGTGATGCCGTATCCCCAGGTCGGGACGGACCAGGAGGTCACCGTCTCGCGCTCGCCGTTCTTGCCCACGGCGATCAGCGAGCACTTCTTCGGGCCGGTGACGTTCTTGAGCTGGAGGACCGCGTGGGTGCCCCAGTCCTTCTTCTCCAGGGCGACGGTCGCGGTGACGTGGGTCGTCGGGTCCGTGGCCGTCTTCTTGTCGGTCATGGTCTGGAAGGCCGCCTGGGCCGGTCCCATGGCCATGTCCGCGGTGCCGCTGTCCGAGGAGCCGCTCAGCGCCACGCCGGCCGCCGTGCCGCCGGCGATCAGCACGACCGAGGCGGCCAGTGCGAAGATGTTCCGCCTGCTGCGGACCTTCCGCTTCTCGGAGACCTCGACGACGAGTTTCTCGACCATCCGCGGGCTGGGCTTCGCGGACAGCGACTCGCCGATGGACGGATTGCTTCCGGAGCCCGGCAGATCCGCCAGGGCCGCGAGCATGGGCTCCATTCCGGCCAGCTCGTCGAGCTGCTGGGCGCACCATTCGCACCCGGCCAGATGAGCCTCGAAAGCGGTTGCCTCGGCGTCGTCGAGAATCCCGAGCGCATACGCGCCGACAGTCTCGTGCTCATTGGGCACCGGAGATTCCTGCATAGCACCAGACATACCCGAACCACCTGTGCCGAACCCGCCGTGCCCCCCGTACACACTCATCACGCCGTCACCCCCCGCTCCTCCAGTGCCAGCTTCATCGACCTGAGGGCATAGAACACCCGCGAACGGACGGTGCCGCTGGGTATACCCAGCGTTTCGGCCGCCTCGTTGACGGTACGCCCCTTGAAGTACGTCTCGACGAGCACCTCCCGGTGGGCCGGGGTCAGGTCGTCGAGCGCGTCCGACAGCGTCATCAGCCACAGCGCCTTGTCGATCTCGTCCTCCGCGGGGATGACCTCCAGCGGCGACGGATCGACCTCCTGCGGCCGGGCCTGCCGGCTGCGGTGACCGTCGATGACGATGCGGCGAGCGACCGTCACCAGCCAGGGGCGTACAGATCCGGTCGCTCGATTGAGCTGGCCGGCGTTCTTCCAGGCACGGATGAGTGTCTCTTGCACGACGTCCTCGGCGCGTTGCCGATCACCGGCGACCAGCCGAAGGACATACGCAAGGAGAGGTCCGGCGTGCTCTCGGTAGAGGGCACGCATCAGCTCCTCATCAGGCTCCGAGGGCTGGGACATGCGATGTCGGGCCCTCGATCCACGTTCATTGGCCACGGCCGCATCCTTGCGCACGCCCACCTCCGGTGTCCGGGGGTTCCCCCAGTCGGTCGCTCCCCCACCGGTACGGAAGTGACTCGCGGTGTGTTCAACAAGACCCCACATTTTTCCGCGAGGTGACATGACGAGCGGGACATGACCCCACATTCCCACCGCGTGATCTTTACATTTCCGACACAACGTCGAAGGCGGCCGGGCTGCCCGTACTCGCCGGTCACCAAACGGAGTGTTGTCGAAATCACTTTCGCGGAGCTTCGATGAAGATCCGGCAGAAGCCGCGAATGGGACGGGAGTTGGCAGGCGGAGTGACGGCGGTCACGCGCCTGCACAGACGCTCGCGCGTGCACAGGCGTCCGCGCGCGCACCGTCGCTCGCGCACGGACGAGGAGTGGTTCACGCACGGACGAGGAGTGGTTCACGCACGGGCGAGGAGTGGTTCACGCGCGGACGCGGAGTGGTTCACGCACGGGCGAGGAGTGGTTCACGCGCGGACGCGGAGTGGTTCACGCACGGGCCAGGAGTGGTTCACGCGCGGACGCGGAGTGGTTCACGCACGGGCCAGGAGTGGTTCACGCACGGACGCGGAGTGGTTCACGCACGGGCCAGGGCGGCGCGGCGCCGGTGCCGGGCCACCCGCTCGCGGTTCCCGCAGACCTCGCTGGAGCACCAGCGGCGCCTGCGCCCCCGGGAGGTGTCGAGGTACACCAGGGGGCAGTTGTCGCCCTCGCACTCCCTGACCGCCGCCCGCGCGACCGGGTCGGTGAGCAGCTCCACCGCGTCCCGGGCGACGGCGGCGAGCAGCGCCGCGCAGCCCGGCGGCCCGGCCAACTCCCGGACCAGGTACCCGTCCTCGCCGGGCACGGCACGCGGGGCCGGGGGCGCCGCGGCGCGGGCGACGTCGTTGACGCGGGCGAGCGCGAGGCCGTACGACCGCACCCCCGGGGTGTTCGTGCCGCGCACCAACTGCCCGACGCATCCCCGTAGTTCCCGGAAGCCGGCCAGCCAGCCGGCGTCGGCGTGGGCCAGCGGGGTGCCCGGCGGGACGAGTCCGGATCCGGTGATCCAGGCCCGTAGCGGTTCGAGCCCGTCGAGCCGTTCGCCGGGATGCGTGGTCGCGAGCAGATCGAGACAGATCCGCCCGGCGTCGAAGCGCAGCTCGTGCGCGGACGCGGTCGCGGCCGTACCCAGTGCCATGTGCCTGTCACCGCCTAGGACAGGGGAACCGTTCTGTTCACAGTGCCCGGTGCGGCGGGCGGCCGGAAGTCCTCGTACCGGTGTTCCGCCGTTGGTCCTCGTACCGGTGTCCCGCCGTTCCACGGAGTTCCCGGGCGACCCCGCTGCGGGCGGGGCCGCCGGTGCCCGGCGCGCGGGCCGTCCCCGTTCGGCCCGGATACCCCGGCAGGCCTCGCCGTCCGCCGCCGCGGGCCCCGACCCTTTGTCCTGCGAACGCACAGCGAGCCGCCCCAGGGGGGACCCGCGAGGGACGGCGGTTCAGAAAGGACACGTTCATGAGCATGCGCATCCGGGTCGTCGCGGCGGCGACGGCCGTACTGCTGGGCGCCGGCGGCCTGGCCCTGGCACCGGCCGCGAGCGCCGCGGCGCCGTACCACGGCATCGACGGCGGCGGCACGGTCCTCGACGACTGGCAGGACGAGGAGAACCTCGGCGTCGACGACTACGCCACGAGCAACGCGACGGCCCTGTGGGAGACCGTCCTGTGGGCCGACGGCGCCCAGTACCAGGACGACGACGGCGACTTGCACCCGTTCGAGAAGAGCAAGATCGACGGCTCGTTCGGCCCCGAGACCGAATCGGCCACCCAGTGGTGGCAGGAGCACTTGGGCCTGTCGGACAACGACGGCGTGGTCACCGAGCAGAGCTGGACCTTCGCCCAGCAGCGGCTCACCGGCCCGGCCGCGGGCGGCGTCGTCACCTTCCACGGCACCGCGCACAACGCCACGTTGAAGCGGGTCAGCGGCAAGTACCGGGTGCGGATCAAGGGCACGGGTTCCTGGAGGATCGCGTACTACGACCAGCTGGGCTGAGCACGGCCCGAAGGCGGGCGGCCGCGGAGCCGTCCGCCCTGCGGGGCAGCGCCCACAGCAGCCCGGCGGCCAGCACCGCGGCGAGGACGGACGCGGCGACGGCGACGATCCGCCATCGCCGCTGACGTGTGGAGGACTTGGGCGGCCCGGCGGTCGCCACGGACCCCGGCGCCGCTTCACCCGTGCCTTCACCCGTGCCTGCGGCCCCGGCATCGGCCCTGGCTTCGGTCCTGGCTTCGGCCGCCGGTTCCGCCGCACCCTGCGGCCACGCCTGCTCGGCCAGCTCCCACAGCGCCAGGACCCGCGCCTGGTCGCCGCCGGCCAGCCGGCACAGCACCTGCGCGGCGGCCCGCGGCGGCAGCCGGTCACCGCTCAGATAGCGCTGCCAGGACGACTTGCTGTACGCGGTACGCCGGGCCAGTCCGGCGAGGCTGAGCCCGGTACGGCCCTTCAGGACCCGCAGTTGCTCGACCAGGTGCCGGGCCTCGCGCGGCAGCCTGGCCGGCAGGGGCTGCCAGCGTGTCATGTTCCGTCCCCGTCCCCCGTGTGCCGTGGTACCGGCGCCAGCGTGCCGCCCGCCGGCCGGGGTCCGGCAGAGCGCACGCCCGCAGAGCGGGGCACGGCCCGTCGCACGCGCGCGGCCGCACGGGGCGGCGCGGCGCGCCCGGGAAGGAACGGGCCCGAGTGGCGGGCGGCGAGCCGCGCCCTACGGCACGCTGCCGGAAGCGGCTCCACAGAACGTCGTACGCCGGACAGCCGGTCAGCCGGTCCGCTCGTCGCCGGTGGCGAAGAACCGCCGTACGTACTCCCCCGGCGGCGGCCCGCTCTCCCGCATGAGGGAGAACACCTCGGCCCCCTCGCCCGGCGTCCCGTCGATACGGAACGCCTCGGCGAACCCGGCGTACCCGACCTCGTCGAGCGCTTCGCAGTACTCGACGGTGAAACCACCCCGGGTGCGCGGTGACGGCAGGCGCCCCGGTCCATGACGGTGGACCGGGGCGCCTGCCGTGTGCCTCGGCCGGCCGCCTTCGTGCGCGTCGGCCGGCCGTCTCCGCGAGTGTCAGCAGACCGCCTTGGCGGCGTCCGTGATGAGACCGGCGACGATCCTGGGGTGACTGATCATCGCGACGTGGGAGGAGTGGGGCACCTCGACGACCTTGCGCGCGTTCGCACGGCTGTACATCCAGCGCTCGCAGGCCGGGGGGATCGCCTTGTCCTGGCCGGCGACCAGCCCCCAGACCGGGATCGTCTTCCAGGCCGCGGCCGTGGTCGGGTAGGTGAAGGAATCGGCGTCGAACGGCCGCTGCGTGGCCTGCAGCACCCCGAAGTCGGCGGCGGAGATGTCGGCGGCGAAGGCCGCCTGGCCGTCCTTGCTCAGGTACAGGTCGGTTCCGGTGGTGCCGTCGGCCTTCGTGTACGGCACCGGCACGCTCACCGGCAGGACCTCGCTGCCGGGGAACTTGCCGATGAGATCGCCCTGCGTCTCGCCCACGTCGGGCACGAACGCCGCGATGTAGACCAGCGCCTTGACGTTGCTCTTCCCGGCGGCTGCGTTCGTGATGACCGTTCCGCCCATGGAGTGCGCGACCAGCACGACCGGTCCGCTGATGGAGTCCAGCAGGCTGGCGATGTACGGGGCGTCGGTCGGAATGCCTCTCAGCGGGTTCGAGCCGCAGACCGTGGTGTAGCCCTTGGCCTGCAGCTCACCGATGGTGGCGTTCCAGCAGGACGAATCGGCGTAACCGCCGTGCACCAGCACGATCGTGGGCTTCGCCTTCGACCTCTCCTCACCGGTACCGGCCGGGGCGGCCGCGACGGCCGTTCCTTCCAAGCCGGCTGTCACCGCCGCCGCCCCGGCCAGCGCCGCTCCGGCGGCCAATACCTTGCGGCGGGAAACCTCGGTACTCATGGAACTCCTCACACAGTGGGTCAAGGGAGCGAAGGGATCTGACGGAGAGTCCGCCGCCGAACGGATGCGCGCGGGCGGCAGGGCGCCACCTGAGCGGACGTGCCGTCAGGACTTCAGTGCGGTCGGCCGATTCGGCCGCGCACGGCCGAATTTGATCGATGCGGCACGCCTTGGACACTACGAAGAGCACTTTTGCGGCGGCACCCGTCATATGACGTAGATTCCGGCGCCGACGGCCCGACGGGCGCGACGCCATCCCCTGCATGAGCCATGACCCATGGCCGATGACCCATGGCCGATGACCCATAGCCCATCACCCACGGCCCACGATCCGCGGCCCGTGACCCGCGGCCCGTGACCCGCGGCCCGTGACCCGCGGCCTGTGGCCGATGTCCCCTGGCCCGTGATCCGTGACCGACCGCGCCGGACCTGCCGGCGGACAGCGGCCGACGGCAGGCGGCCGACGGCAGGCGGCCAGGGGGCGGGGCCGGCGGCAGGCGGCCAGGGGGCGGGGCCGGCGGCTCAGGCGTCCGCGTACTTCGCGTCCGCCGCCGGGTCCAGCGCCAGCCGGTACCCCCGCTTGACGACGGTCTGGATCAGCTTCGGCGCGCCGAGCGCCGTACGCAGGCGGGCCATCGCCGTCTCCACCGCGTGTTCGTCGCGCCCGGCACCCGGCAGGGCCCGGAGCAGTTCGGCACGGGCCACCACCCAGCCCGGCCGCCGCGACAGCACCCGCAGCAGGGACATCCCGGCCGGCGGCACCGGCTTCAGATCGCCGTCGACGAGGACCGCGTGCCCCCGGATCTCGACACGGTGCCCGGCGATCGGCAACGCCCGCGCCCGCGAGGGCAGTTCCTGGCAGAGCAGCTGTACGAGGGGACCGAGCCGGAAGCGCTCCGGCTGGACGGTGTCGACGCCGAGGGCCTGCAGCGGCAGCGCCGTCACCGGCCCGACGCAGGCGGGGACGACGTCGTGGCCGAGGGCGGCGAGCAGGTCGGCGAGCAGCCCGCGGTGCTCGGCGCGCGAGATGAGGGAGGCCGCGGCGGGCGCGCTGGTGAAGGTGATCGCGTCGACCGAGCGGGAGACGACGGCGTCCAGCAGCCGGTCCACCGGGCCCAGGTCCTCCGGCGGCATCCATCGGTACACCGGCACCGGCACCACCTCCGCACCCGCCGCCCGCAGGGACTCCACGAACCCCGGCAGCGGCTCCCCGTGCAGCTGCACGGCGATCCGGCGGCCGTCCACGCCCTCCTCCAGGAGCCGGTCGAGCACCTCGGCCATGGACTCGGAGGACGGCGACCACTCCTCGGTCAGCCCGGCGGCCCGGATCGCCCCCTTGACCTTGGGCCCGCGGGCGAGCAGCTCGACGTTCCGCAGCCTTTGCAGCAGCTCCTCGCCGAAACCCCAGCCGTCCGCGGCCTCGACCCAGCCCCGGAACCCGATCGCGGTGGTCGCCACCACGATGTCCGGCGCCTGGTCGATGATCTCCTTGGTGGCGGCGAGCAGCTCTCCGTCGTCCGCGAGCGGCACGATGCGCAGGGCGGGGGCGTGCAGCACGACGGCACCGCGCCGCTGCAGCAGTGCCCCGAGCTCGTCGGCGCGGCGCGCGGCCGTGACCCCCACGGTGAACCCCGCGAGAGGGCCGTGCGGACCGGGCTCCGGCCGCTGCTGCTGTTCCTCGTCCATGACTGCTCTCCTAGCTGACCCGCATGCCGAACGAGCCTGTCAACGGTGCGTGACAGGCTCGGTTCGGGTTCATGTCACCAGTGTTACGTCACACCTCGGCGTAGCTGAGCTGCGCCTTTGCCTCGGTGGCGGTCGCGGCCCGCTGCTGCGCGGCCGGCCGGCGAAGGTATACGGCCCACGTGATGGCGAAGCAGAGGCCGTAGTAGGCCAGGAAGGCGACGAAGGCGCCGGTGCCGGACCCGTAGGACAGGAAGGACTGCCGGAAGGCGAGGTTGATACCGACGCCGCCGAGCGCGCCGACCGCGCCGATGAGGCCCATGGAGGCACCGGAGAGCCGACGCCCGTACTTGACCGCTTCCTCACCCGCCAGCCCCTTGGCGAGGGCCTTGGCCTGGAAGATGCCCGGGATCATCTTGAACGTGGAGCCGTTGCCGATTCCGGTGAGCGAGAACAGCACCACGAACGCGACGACGAACAGCGGCAGCGACTTCTGCATGCTCGCGACGACCAGGACGGCGGTGGCCGCGGCCATGGCGATGTAGTTGTAGAGGGTGATCTTCGCGCCGCCGTACTTGTCGGCGAGCCAGCCGCCCACGGGCCGGATCAGCGAGCCGAGCAGCGGGCCCATGAAGGTGAGGTACGTGGCCTGCAGCGGCGTACGGCCGAACTGGTTGGTCAGCACCTGGCCGAAAGCGAAGCTG
Source organism: Streptomyces sp. NPDC090499 (assembly GCF_044769305.1). Taxonomy (NCBI): domain Bacteria; kingdom Bacillati; phylum Actinomycetota; class Actinomycetes; order Kitasatosporales; family Streptomycetaceae; genus Streptomyces; species Streptomyces sp. NPDC090499. Next base: position 92,585 of record NZ_JBIVXP010000020.1, on the reverse strand, counting down.
TAGCCGATGAAGGAGCCGAACGTCCCGATGTAGAGGAGGGACATGATCCAGGTGTGGGCGTCCTTCGCGGCGTCCTTGGCGGCACCGGTGTCGTTCTTGACGTTCTCGATGTTGTCCATGAAGAGCGCGGCGAGGACCGCGGCGACGACGATGAGCGGGATGTAGATCCCCAGCAGCACCCGCGGCCCGCCGCCCGCGCCGATGACGGCGAGGGCCACCAGCTGGATCGCCGCCACACCGATGTTGCCGCCGCCCGCGTTGAGCCCGAGGGCCCACCCCTTCTTCTTCAGCGGGAAGAAGGCGTTGATGTTGGTCATGGAGGAGGCGAAGTTGCCTCCGCCGATGCCGGCGAGGAGTCCGATCCACAGGAAGGTGTCGAACGACGTCCCCGGCTTCATGACGGCGAACGCGGCAACACTGGGGATGAGCAGCAGGCTGGCCGAGATGATCGTCCAGTTCCGCCCGCCGAAGATCGCGACGGCGAAGGTGTAGGGCACGCGCACGACGGCACCGACCAGGGTCACCATCGACGTCAGCAGGAACTTGTCGGCCGGGGTCAGCCCGTACTCCGGCCCCATGAAGAGAACCAGCACGGACCACAGGGTCCAGATCGAGAACCCGATGTGCTCGGAGAGCACGGAGAAGAACAGATTGCGGCGGGCGATCTTCTCCCCGGTCTCTTTCCAGAAGGTCTCGTCCTCCGGATCCCACTCCTGGATCCAGCGACTACGGGAAGTAGGGGCTGGGGCTGTCATGACGCCTCCACGGTGCTCCGCGTGCTCGGTCTGCTACGAGTGACTAGGCCACGAAGGTAGGGAGGCGTCGTTTCCGCGCTGTGGCTGTGGGTGACCGGAAGGGAACGTTGCTCTCACCCCGGAGGGAGGGCGGGTGAGAGGTCGGAGGCGGTCGGGGGCGATCCGGGGCAGGGGCGAGCCGGGTCAGCGGGAGGGGTACGGCGGCTGCGGGGGCTGCTGGTGGTAGGGGCCGGGGGCGTAGGGGCCGGTCGGCTGCTGGGGCGGCGCGTACGGCCCGGTGGGCTGCTGGGGCGGGGCGTAGGGGCCGGGGGCGTAGGGGGCGGGGGGCTGCTGTCCGTAACCGGCGGGGGTGGGGGCGGGGGCGGCGGGGGGCTGGCCGCCGTAGGGGCCGCTCTGGCCGCCTTGACTGCCCTGGCCTCCCTGGCCGCCGTACGGGCCGTAGGGTCCGGGCTGCTGCGGGAGCTGCTGGTACTGAGGCTGCTGAAACTGGGGCTGCTGCATGGGCCCCTGTTGCATGGGCACGGGCGTACCGGGCGGCAGGTACCGCACCCGGCCGCCCTGATCCGTCACCGGCACGAACCCGGCCGCCTGGAGCCGCTGCGCGAACTTGGCGTTGCGCCCGCGCGTGACGAAGAACCCGAGCCCCATGACCGCCATGAGGAGAACCCATACGACACCGGAGACGACGAATGCGCCCGCACTCCCGCCGGCGCGCGCCGCGGCCAGCACCAGCCCGAGGGTGATGCCACCGGCGCCGAGCAGCATCCGCTTCTCGGCGTTCTTCCCGGTGAGGTCGAACTGGATCCGGGCCTTGAGGAGTTCGACGGCGTCGGGCACGAGCGGGGGCAGCGACACCCCGTCCCCGGCATTCGGGTACTGCGCCCAGTTCTGCGCGGCCCGCGCCCGCCCCTGGGGGCTGTGGTCGGGCACGATCAGGAGTTTGAGCACGTTGTTGCGGGAGCCGGTGTGCCGGGCGTCGGCGTACTCGTACCCGAACTGCTGGGCGACGAAGGCGAGCCGGGCGAGCTTCTTCACGGAGGACCAGGCATTGGTGAGCTCGACGGGCTCGCCGCTGGCCATCAACTGGAACATCTTCCGTACTTGCCGCGCGCTCACAGCATCCACTCCCCGTCGGTCGAGCAACTCGTTTGCCTTTCGCAACCTGGGAAGTTTTTCACGGGACATGCCACGAGGAGCCGGCTACCTGGCGGATTGACCGGACCTTGACCCACTCACCTCGAACCACAGCAGCTTCCCGGCACCGCGGTCCAGCGGACCACCGTCCCCGACGGGCCAACCGCCCCACGAGTCCGCGTACGCCTGCACGAGGTGCAGCCCGCGCCCGTCTTCGGCACCCAGTGGGGTGAGCGGGACGCGGTCCCGGGGCGGGGTACCGAAAGGGGCCGGGATACGCGGGTGGCTGTCCCAGACACCGACCCGCAGCCTGCCGCCGGGCAGGGCGGTCAGCCGGAGGGAGGCGGGGCCGCACGTATGCCGGTAGGCATTGGTGACCATCTCCGACGTCAACAGTTCGACGATGTCGAGGACTTCGCCCCTGCCATGGCCGCTGAGCGCCGCCCGTACGGTCATGCGTGCGACGCGTGCCGCGCGCGGATCATGGGGCAGGCGAAGGGCGTACGTCCAGGTGTCGGGCAGGGATACGGTTCCCATGGAGACCTCCAGCGAGAGAAAGGGAGGTGGAGCTGGCTCAACGGCCGCACCGGGCGGTGGCTCTGCCGTAGGGGTGCGCTTCCGGCTTATGGGCGCGGGGAGTTGGGCTACGTGTAAACACGGTAGAGCAAATGGTTAGATGCATCTAACTAAATCCATGGAAAGCATCCGCGCTTCACTCGTGTGAGGGAGTGCAGTGCCGCGTCGCGGCCAGGAAAGGGGACAGCGTGCCGCCCACCGACAGCCCTACGCTCCGACAGCGACGGCTGGGCGCCGAGCTGCGCAAACTGAGGGAGCGGGCCGGACTCACGGCCACCGGCGCCGGCAACCTCCTGGGCGTCAATCAGGCGCGCGTCAGCATGATCGAGACCGGCCGCTCCCCCATCGGCGCCGACCGGCTGCGGTCCATGGCACGTGCCTACGCCTGCTCCGACGGACAACTCGTCGACGCGCTGGTCTCGATGACAGGTCGGCGTACCCGCGGTTGGTGGGACAGCTACCGCGACCAGCTGCCGGTCGGCCTGGTCGATCTTGCCGAGTTGGAGTACCACGCGACAGCACTGCGCGTTGCCCTGGTGATCCACATCCCCGCGCTGCTCCAGACGACCGACCACGCACGGGCACTCTTCAAGGAGGCCGTACCAGCCCTGCGGCAGTACGAGATCGAGCATCGGGTCAGTCACCGGATCAAGCGACAGGAAATCCTGCACCGGGAGAGTCCCCCGCCCTACACAGCGGTGATCCACGAGTGCGCACTGCACATGGGGTACGGAGGCTCCGCCACGGTGCGTGCTCAGCTGAGGCACCTGCTGGACATGAGCGAGCTGGAACATGTGACCGTCCGGGTGATCCCGTTCGGCAAGGGCTCCTTCCCCGGTACAGGACAGTCCGTCGACTATCTGGTCGGGGCGGTACCCCAGCTCGACACCGTTCAGTTGGACACCCACCACGGGTGTGACTTCCTGGACGCCGAGGCCCAGTTGGAGAAGTACCGGCTCGTTCTCGACCGCATGGAAGAGAACGCTCTCGACCCGGCAGAATCCCTTGACCTGATCCACCGTATCGCCAAGACCATCTGAGGAAACCGTGTCCGAACTCCGTTGGCAGAAGTCCACTTACAGCCCCGACGCCTCGAACTGCGTCGAGATAGCCACCGCCCCCACGGCCGTCCACATCCGCGACTCGAAGCACCCCGCAGGCCCCCGCCTCACGGTGAGCGGCTCCGCCTGGACCCACTTCACCTCCGGCCTGGTACAGCCCCGGTCACGGTGACCGTATGGGAACGGACATCCACGGCTGGATCGAGTGCCGTACCTGGCGCGAGGGACTGCCCTACGACGAGACGGCCTGGTCCCCGGCGATCAGTCTGCCGATGCTGGGGATGCCGAGGGACTACGACGGCTTCGCCTGCCTCTTCGGTGTGCGCGACTTCGACGCCACCTGGCACCCGGTGGCGGCGAACCGAGGCCTGCCGCCGGACACCTCACCCGAGGTCCGCGAGGAACACGCCACCTGGGCGGCCTCGGCCTTCGCCGAGACCTGGCTGGCCTGGCCGGAGGCGAGGGCGATCGACTGGACGGAACCGGCAGTCCCCCGCACCACCCACATCACCCGCTACCACCGCGCCCCGGACGGCACCCTCCGCCTGGTCCACCACCACGACTGGAGCAGAGGCTTCGGCCGGGCGAGCGGCATCAACACGCTCACGACGTCCCCGGCGGACCTGGCCGGCCTCCACCCCGAAGGCACGGAGTGGACCACCGGCACCACGCTCTACCGAGCCGAGCGCGCCCGCCGCCGGGACGCGGTCCCGGAGGACGGCCCGTGGGCGCCGGTGTGGACGGTGATGGAGACCCTGGCGGGGGTGCACGGGGAGGGGAACGTACGGCTGGTGGCGTGGTTCGACGAGTGACGGCCTCCTCAAGTGGCCGTTGTCACGGTTGGCAGGCGGCACTACCGATCTCGGAAGTGATCCTGCTGATCACCCAGACACCCTTCGCGTTCTTGCTCAGCTCGGTCCGGTAGCTGACGTAACTCTTCGCTGTGACCTTGGTCTTCCGGACCTTGCCGGTCGTGAGGTATTCGACGTAGGCCTTGCCCTGGTCCTCGCAGTAGCTCAACGATGCGGTTCCGTCCTTCGCGACGGCGACCTCGGGATCGTAGAAGCGATACGCGCCGGTGATGCCGGCCTTGTGATCCACATAGTTCTGAACGAACTTCTGCGTGCCTGCCGCGGCTTCACCCTCGTAGTAATATCGATAGGCCTCGTCGAACGCGTCCTGATGAACGATCGCGAGGTCCACCGCCTTGATGGACCGCTCGCTGTCCGCCAGCACGGCATCCTTGTCCGCCTCACCGGTCCTGGGCCAGTCGAAGCGGTACGACAGATCAGACGGCATTTCGATCACCGGCCGATCCGCGGCGGCCGTGGCGGTGGGACCGGGTGAGTCCGAAGCTCCGGCTCCCGCCCCTTCCCCGGTCCCGTCCGACTCCTCACCACCACATCCGGCAAGCAGCAGCACACCTGCCACGCCCAGACCGACGGCCCTCGCTACGGCTGGCATGCCTTGTCACCCCTGTTCGAAACGATGTCGCTGGTCTGCCAGACGCCGTCGGCGTTCTTGGCGAGAGCGGTGTGGTAGAGCACGTAGGACTGCGAAGTGGTCGGGGTTCTGTCGACCTTTCCGGTCGTCCTGTTCTTGATGAAGGACTTGCTCTCGTCGGAGCAATAGGTGACGTATGCCTTGTCGGTCCCGGACAGGGTCACCTTGCGGTCGAAGAACCGGGTCTCCCCGATCCAGGTGTCCTTCTTGTTCAGGTAACCGTTGATGAAGGTGATCGAGGCGTTCAGAGCCTTGCCGGTATTGTAGAAACCGAGGGCCTTCGTGCTCGTGCTCCCCGTGAGGATCGCCTCGTCCACGGAGTTCACGCTCAGCGCGCTGTCCGCGAGAACCGCGTCCTTCGTCGCGTCTCCGGTCTTCGTGTCCTCGAAGACGTTCTTGGCGGTACCGGGAAGCGCGATCTCCGGACGTCCGGTGGCGGCGGTCCGGGAGGCGGTCGGCGGTGCGGAAGTCGGTGATGCCGAGATCGAGTTCGCCACCCCTGCACTCTTGCCACCCGCCTTCGCATCTCCGCCGCCGTCTCCGCATCCCGTGAGCAGGAATACGGCTACGGCGGCGCCGGCGGCCCCCGTGATGAGCGGGCATGGAATACGTGAGCTCAAAGCCGGCACGCGGCGCTCCCCCTCTGTGATGTCAACGTCTCGGTGATCCGGACGCCTTGCTCGTCGGTCCCGTGTCGACTGCTGTGCAGAACCGGGGCCGTCGGATCGGCGGTGGTCACTTCCAGTGCAGCGATTTGGCGACCGCCTCGAACAAATCGACCATGGCATCGGCGTACATGTCCAAGGACGTCGAGAACGTGAGCAGCAGGACCGCCCGGGTGTTCGGCACCCTGACCGCGTAGTCCACCACGGTCACCGGCAGTTGGTTGCCGGTCGGATCCTCGGCATCCGGGACCTTACGGGTGCGCCGCATCGTCGCGGGCCCGGCGAACGGGAGAACGACGTCGGTGATCTCCTGGGACCGGCCCTTCGCTTCGAGGCGGATGTCCTCCTCGGCCGGGGCCACTGTGACGAGGAGCGAGGAGGAGAGCGGTACCGGGCCGATGGAGGCCGTCGAGATGTAGAGTTCGACGCCGCCGTTCTCGTGGCCTTCTTCCGCTCGCGCAGCTACGGCCTTGATGAATTCCCGCTTGAGAAGCACGGCGTCGTCCTGGCCGTCGAAGACCCGCTCGGCCAGTGCGCGAACGGGCGCCTTCCAGCTGCCGGGTTCGAGCGGAATCCTGAACCAGCCGTCCGGAACGAGCAGACCGTAGTCGCCCGGCGGGGCGATCTCTCCGTCGGCATGGCCGTCGACGAGGACGTCTGACACTGCTCAGCCTTCCTTGATCTCGGCAAGCTCCAGGGACTCGGCCAGCGTCTGTGCCAGCTCCAACAGCGCCTCGCTGAAGACGAGATTCGTCCACGACATCCGGAGGACAAGGATGTTGTCGACCTGCGGCGGAATCACCGCGTAGGTGGCCGTCTCCATCATCGTCTTCTTTTTGAAGAGCGATCCGGTCTCGACGGAGAGGAGTTCCTGGACTCGTACACCGGGCCCGGCCGGAAGGTTCACCTCGGTCACGCCACGGCGCTCGGGAGACGTGGGGAGGACAGCCTCCAGGAGAGCAGGAAGGCGGTCCGTGGACCGGTATCCGTCGCCGTCGTAGTCGTGGACCTCGTAGACGGCGGTCAACGCCTTCGCTGCGTCGATCACATAGGCGTAGGCGAAGGTGGGATCGCCCAGATCGGCCGTGGCCGCCACCCGGGCCAGTACCGCGGCCAGTTCGCGGATCTCGCTGCGCGGGGCATCTGCGCCCAGGTGCTGCCGAGCGGCCTGCCTGGCCCACTCCCCGAACTCCACGCCCTCCCCCACGGGCAGCCTGATACTGCCCTCGGGCTCGGAGATCAGGCACTGCCATGTCACGTCGTCACTCACTCGGAATTCCTCCTGGCCGTCACGAACCCACCGTCCAAGCGGTCTTCCACTTGTTGTACGGATTGTCCCATTCCGTGAGGCCGTGGAGCTTGTCATTCCCGTCGATGGCAGTCGCCGCGGCGGTGTAACCGAGCCACCTCTGCCCGGCGGATCGCACATAGTCGGTGAACTTCACCCCGCCCATGCTTTCGAACTTGCCGAGAATCGGAACCTCGTGGAGCGCCTTGCTGGACTCGACCCACTCCGGATTACCGAAGGGCCGGGCCCCCCGCCAGGCATCCCTTCCGAAGAGCTTCCCCACGTCCTTGAAGTCCTTGAGGCCCTTCACGGCGTCCGCCGTGTCCTGGTAGATCACCTTGGGATTCAGGACGTGCTTGAACTCCCCGAGCCTCCCGAAGGCTCCCGGCAAGTCGCCCGCGAGTCTCTGCGACGCCTCTTCTGCGGCCTGGTTCGCGACCTTGGTGGCCTTGCCCTTCAGAGTGTTGGCGGCCTTCGCCGACCTGCCGGACAACGAGTTGGCCGCGAGGAAGTCCGCCCGGGCGGATCGACTCGCCGTCTGCACCCCGCGCACGCCCGCCGCGGCCGCCTTGCCCGCACTCAGCGCGGCACGGCCCAGCCCCAGCGTGAGCAGGGCCACCCCGTCCAGGACCAGGTCGGCGATGCTTGCGTCTCCCGAAAAGACCAGCACCAGGTGACAGGCGAGGGAGACCACGGTCGCGAGCAGCGCGATCGCGTCCAGTACGCCGGCCAGCGCCCAGCCGATCACCGGGATCCAGCCCACCAGCAGCGAGGCGAGGGCGCAGGCCGTAGCCACCCAGCCGGCGATGTCCGCGATGGTCTTGAGCGCTCCCTTGATGTTCTCCCAGGTGGAGTCCTTCAGTTTGTCGTGGTCGATGAGCGCTTCAAGAGCGCGGGCCGCCTTCTCCCCGGCCCGGTTGCGGGCGTTCTTGGCGTCATGGACCCGCTTGATGGCGTCGTTGACACGGCCGTCGACCTCGTCTCGCTTCGTGGTCAGGTCGTGCTTCCGCTGCTCGTAGTCGCTCGCGGCCTTGTCCAGGGCATCGAGCGACTTGTCGAGACGGTCCCGCTCCTCGCGGTCGCGCTCGGCGTCGTTACGGGCCTTGTCCGCCGCCTGCTGGGAGGACGCGAGGACGGAGGCGTACTTCTCGTCCGGCTGGTCCGTCTGTTCACCGAGAAGGTCGGCAGCCGTCTCGAAACGGTCCAGGACCTTCTTCAGCCGGCCGACGGTTCCCTCGGCCGTCTTGCGGAACTCGTCCGCGGCGTCACTCTGCCAGCCGTCCACTCCACAGAGGGCTTCGATGTTGCCCGTCTGCCTTCTGATGGCGTCGGCCACCGAGCGGAACCGCCGGCCCAGCTTCGCCACGGCCTCCGGGTCCCCGGACACGGGATCGGAGTCCAGCTCGACCGGTGACCAGTCCTTCGGTCGGGACATCATCCCCCTTGCCTCTGGGGCTTCTTCTCCTGTGTGCGGACCGCATTGGCGAGGTCGGTGTCGATCTGCTCGTAGGCCTGAGCCGCGGCCTTGGTGATGGCCGCGAGCTTGGCCAACTCCCCTTCGAGTTTCCCGCGCTTGTAGTCCCAGTTGTCAGCGAAGTCGTCGAGCCGGTCCGTGAGCTCCTCGTGACCGACGACCTCACGGCTCCAGCCGTACTTGTCCTTGTCGTCGAGCCCCTGCAACTCCTCGACGATCTTCTCGATGCCCGTGGAAACGCTCTTGAGCACATCGAGATCGTCGATCCTGGTCCTGTCACTCATGGCGCCCCCTACAACCGGAAGGCTCCGGCCGGCTCATCGCTCACCTGTTGACGGACTGGATCTCCTGCACGATGACATCCTGAGTGGCCCCGAAGGTGCCGTCATCCAGGGGCCCGCCCGGCGTTCCCGTGCCCTTCCAGCTGATGTTCCAGGTGATCGTGGCCTTGAGCGGGTACGAGCCCGTGCCCGAGGAGTGCAAGTACTTCACCCCACAGGGTGGCGTCTCACCGGCCTTCCCCTTGGCATAGGCCTCGCCGATGCTGCCGTTCTTGATCTCGCAGACGCCCGAGGCGGGATACGTCACCGCGTCCGAGGTACCCGGGTCGATCTTGAGGGAGTGCGGCGTGGCGGTGGTCGTAGCGCTGATGCCCAGCGCGGGCACGGACGCGGTGACGGAGACCGGCTTGAACTCGGCGGCGTTCAGCCACGCCCAGGTGGGAAGGTTGACCTTCGTCTTGTCCGCCGGGGCCAGGGTCACCTTCGTACCGGGAACGCGGATCTGGTTGTAGGCGAGCTGGGAGAGGATCTCCGGGGTGACCGCCTGGGGTATGTCCGCCGGTGGCTTGTCACCGGTGTCCACCCAGAAAATGGGCTTCGTGCAGTCGAGCGCGCCAGGATCTCCCTCACGCCCCGGCGTGACGTACGAGTCCCACCAGTAGCCCTTGCCGGCCTTGTCCTTGTTGAAGTCCGTGTACGGCTTCCCGTTGACGTAGCGGTCACGCTGCGTGGCATCCCACTCGTAGCCGGTCGAGTCTGCCGCCCAGATCGGTGTCAGGTAGGCCTCGAGTGCGTCGGGTGAGTATTTGGGCGCGTAATAGCAGGCCGGCGGGGTCCAGGTCGAGGTCGGCGTCACCGCGCCGGTCGATGCCCCGGAGCCGTTCTTGGAGAGGTCGTAGACGACGGCACCGGCGGTCGCGGAAAGCTCACCGTTCTTCTGATCACCGTTCACCTGGCTGTTGGTGCCATTGGTGCCAGAACCCCCGCCAGGAGTGACAGTGGCCCAGGCCGCCGCCCCGGAGGTCCACAACACAATGCCAACAAGGAATGCACATGCGGTTCCTCTGGCTACGGCTGACACTGAGCTGCCCCCCTGATGGAAATGATCTGCGATGTCTGCCAAACGCCGTCGGAGTTCCTGTCGAGCCTGGTGTTGTACGAGACGTAGCTGTCCTTGTTGACAGGCGTTTTGTTGATCTTTCCGGTCTTCTTGTTCTTGCTGAAGCCCTTGCTCTCATCACCGCAGAACGTGAGGATGGCCGATGTCTTGCTCCTGAGCGTCACCTTGCGGTCGAAGTATCGGACAACGCCGGTGATCGTGACATTTGCCTTCTTGAACTGCGCGACCCAGGACAGCGTGGCCTCAAGAGCCTTACCCGTGTTGTAGTACGCGAGTCCCTCGCCTTTGGGATCCGTGCCGGTGATAGCAGCGTCCTCCGCCCGCGCCCTTTCCGCGCCGTCCGCGAGCACGGCGTCCTTCACCGCATCACCGGTCTGGCCACCCTCAAAGGTCAACGTCACATCCGACGGCAGCGTGATCTTCGGCCGCCCCGACTCAACCGCCGAAGCCGAAGCGCTGGGGGAAGCCGAGGTCGGCGCCCCCGTGTCCGCCCCCGCGATCTTCCCGTTCGAGTCGGACTTGTCTCCACCGCCTCCGCCGCACCCGGCAAGCAGCAGTGCGGCCGTCACACCGGCGGTGGCTGTCGTGAGCAGGCGGCGGGAACGGCGGGTCACGGTGGGCTCCTGGTGGGGCGGTTGGGGTCTGCGAAGCAGCGAATACGGTATCGAGGTCCATCCGGAACGCACCAGAGCGATTTGCTGCGACCCGGCCGAACGAAACACGCACGACAGACCATAGCCGGGCAACTCACCGCTCCCATCTCAGCTTTGGTGCCGTCCCGTGACATCGCCGCGACCCTCGGTTGGCCTCCGCAAAGACCGTTGGCCGGATCAGGCGCCCGGATGGCCGGATGCCCCACGCGTTCCGCCGGGGCCCGCATCCAGGCCTGGATCGCGGAGCCGCCTTCACTTCAAACCGACCGGACCTGTAACTTCACGTGTGCACAGGTTTGTTGACGGGGCGTACGCGACGGGGGTTGCGGGATCATGGCGGGGTACCGACCGGCGGACTGGCATCCACTCGACCTGGACCGGGACCCGACCCCGGGCGACCCGCAGCGCGTGCGCACCCTGGCCACGCAGCTGCACGCCTTCGCCGACGATGTCTCCGACGCGCTCGGCCTGGTCAAGGGCATGGCGGGCGAGGACACCCTGCTGCAGTGGGCGGGGAAGTCGGCGGAGGTGTTCAAGGAGCAGTTCAAGGACGTCCCGAAGAACCTGAAGAAGCTGAAGAAGTCCTACGAGCTGTGCGGTGACGCCCTCGCGGACTACTGGCCCAAGCTGGAGCGCGCCCAGGCGCTGGCCGACAAGGCCCTGGCCAAGGCGAAGGACGCCCAGTCGGACCTGTCCTCCGCCAAGTCCCGGCTCTCCTCCGCCGACTCGTGGGTGACGCGGGCGACGAAGGAAGCCGACAAGTACAAGGACGACCCCACCGGCAGCAAGTCGGACGCCGACAAGCCGGACGAGGGCAAGGTCCGGGCTGCCACCCGGGACGTGCAGAGCGCCAAGTCCGCGCACACCCAGGCCCAGTCGGACGTCACCACCGCCCAGAGCGCCCTCGACGCCGCGAAGAAGATGGCCGAGGACGCCCGGAAGATGCGCGACGACGCGGCGGGTGAGGCGAAGCGGAAGATCGACGAGGCCTCCGATGCCGGTATCCCGAACCGGCACTGGTGGCAGGACGTCGGCCACTGGTTCGAGGACAACTGGGACACCATCGTCACGGTCTGCAAGGTCGTCGTCGCGGTCGTCGGGATCATCGCGATGATCATCGGCGGGCCCATCCTCGGCGCGATCGTACTGGTGGCCGCCCTCGTCGTCCTCGCCGACACCCTCTACAAATACTCACAAGGCCAGGCCTCGCTATGGGACGTGGCCTTCGCCGCCCTGGACTGCATACCCGGCGGCAAGGGCATCACCAGCCTCGGCAAACTCGCCAAGGGGCTGAAGGAGATGAAGAACCTCCGCGGCGGCATGAAGGCCATGAGCCTCGCCGTCCGCGGCCTGGGCAAGAACGCCCGAGGCATGCTCGCCGACGGAGCAGAGGGTGCGTTCAACCGGCTCAAGAGCGTCGTCCGCTCCAAGGGCAGCGACCCCGTCGACATGGCCACCGGCACGATGTACCTCCCGCAGAGCGACATCGAGCTGCCCGGCCTGCTGCCGCTGGCCTTCACCCGCCGCGTCGCCTCCGACTACCGCTGCGGCTGGTGGTTCGGACCGAGTTGGGCCTCGACACTCGACGAGCGTCTGGAGGTCGACGAGCAAGGCGTAGTCCACGTCACCGAGGACGGCCTGCTCCTCGCCTACCCCCACCCCGCCGCACCGCACATCCCGGTCATGCCGGAGGCCGGCCCCCGCCGTCCCCTTACCCGCCACGACGACGGCGGCTACCGAATCACCGACCCCCTCACCGGCCGCACCCGCCACTTCACGCGTCCCGCCGCCGACGGCACCGCCCTGCTCACGCAGATATCCGACCGCAACCAGCACACCATCGCCTTCGACCACGACGAGCACGGCGCTCCGCTCGCCATCCGCCACTCCGGCGGCTACCACCTCAAGCTCACCACCGACGAAGGCCGCGTCACCGCCCTCTCCCTGGCCCAGGCAGCCGAGGACGGCTCGGACGTCGTCATCAAGCGCTACGGCTACACCGACGGCAATCTCACCGAGACCGTCAACTCCTCCGGCCTCCCCCTGCGCTTCACCTACGACGACCGGCTGCGCGTCACCTCCTGGACCGACACGAACAGCAGTCGCTACGCCTACACCTACGACGACCGCGACCGCTGCAGCGCCGAGGGCGGCGAAGCCGGCCACATCACCATCACTCTCGAATACGAAGGCACCGACCCTGCCTGGCCCGACTGCCACATCACCACCCTCACCACCGCCGAAGGCGCCACCACCCACTTCGTCGTCAACCGCAACAGCCAGGTCATCGCCGAGATCGACCCCCTCGGCAACACCACCCGTACCGAGTACGACGAACACCACCGACTGCTGTCCTGGACCGACGCCCTCGGCCACACCACACGGTTCACGAACAACGAGTACGGCCAAGTTCTCGGAGTCGTACGCCCAGACGGCCACGAGACCTGGGCGGAATACAACGAACTCCTTCTCCCTGTGACCGTGACAGGCCCTGATGGGCTGGCTCACCAACTCACCTACGACGAACGCGGCAACCGCGCTTCTGTCACCGATCCGGCGAACAACACCACACGCTTCGCCTACGACGGGCAGGGCCGCCTCTCCACTGTTGTCGGTCCCCGAGGCCAGGTCACGGCGGTGCGCTGCGATGCGGCCGGGTTGCCGCTGTCGACCACCGATCCCTCGGGCACGGTGACGAGCTGCGTACGGGACGCCTTCGGCAGGCCGGTGAAGATCACCGACGCGACGGGCGCCGTGACACGGCTCAGGTGGACAGTGGAGGGGCGTCTGGCCGAGCGGATTGCTCCGGATGGCTCGGCCGAGTTCTGGGAGTTCGACGGAGAGGGCAACCGAACCGTCCACGTCGACCGCACCGGCGCGGTCTCCCGCTACGAGTACACGCATTTCGACCTTCTCGCCGCGCGCACCGGTCCCGACGGAGCGCGATACGAGTTCTCGTACGACGCCGGACTGCGCCTGACGAAGGTCGCAAACCCCCAGGGGCTGCTCTGGACCTACGACTACGACCCAGCCGGACGACTCGTGTCGGAGAAGGATTTCGACGACCGGGTCCTCAGCTACACCCATGACGCCGCGGGCCGTCTCTCGTCCCGAACCGACGCCCTGGGCCGGACGACACGCTACGGCAGAGACGTCCAGGGAAGGGTCACTCGCAAGAACGCCCACGGCCGGGTGACGACATTCGCCTACGACGCCTTCGGCGAGCTCGTCGAGGCGGTAGGCCCTGACGCGACGGTGGTGCTGCGCCGGGACTCGCTGGGTCGGCTGCTCTCCGAGAGTGTCAACGGACGCACAGTCACCCATGCCCACGACGAGTTGGGGCGGCGCACTCTCCGGACAACGCCTGGTGGCGCTGTGAGTTCATGGGCCTATGACGAAGCCGGCCGGCCCGCCCGGCTCACTTCGTCGGGCCGGACCATCGACTTCGGATACGACGAGGTCGGTCGCGAGACAAGCAGACGGTTCGGGGACGGGCTCACGCTTACGCATGCCTTCGATCCCTTGGGACGTCTCACCGTCCAGTTGGTCACCGGCCGTGACGGCGCGTCAGTGCAGCGGCGTTCGTACACCTACCGCGCGGACGGTGCGTTGACCGGTATCGACGAGCAGCTCGCCGGTCCACAGCGGTTCGATCTGGATCCACTGGGCCGGGTTCTCGCCGTGCATGCATCCGCTTGGTCCGAGTCGTACGCCTATGACCAGGCGGGAAACCAGACTCATGCCGATTGGCCAGACACGCATCCGCGGCACGAGGCGACCGGCGAACGCGCCTACGACGGGACCAGGATCACTCACGCGGGCCGCGTCCGGTACGAACACGACGCCCTCGGCCGAGTCGTCCTGCGGCAGCGGATCCGGCTCTCCCGCAAGCCCGACACCTGGCACTACACCTGGGACGCGGAGGACCGCCTGACCGCGGTGCGCACGCCCGACGGCACACTATGGCGCTACGTCTATGACCCGCTGGGTCGCCGCATCGCCAAGATGCGCATGGACACGGCCGGTGAACGGGTGTGCGAGCGCACCGACTTCGCCTGGGACGGTACGACCCTGTGTGAACAGACCACCGTCAGCGACGATCTGCAGCAGGCGGTCACACTCACCTGGGATCATCAAGGGCGCCGACCGGTCTGCCAGACCGAGCGGGCCGGAGCGCCGCCGACGGACGAGGACCCGCAGGAGAACATCGACCAGCGCTTCTTCGCCATTGTCACCGACCTCATCGGTGCGCCTCGGGAACTCGTGGACGAGAGCGGCGAGATAGCTTGGCGGACACGCACGACCGTGTGGGGAACCACTGCGTGGGCCGCAGACAGCCCCGCCTACACACCGCTTCGTTTCCCTGGGCAGTACTACGACCCGGAGTCGGGACTGCACTACAACTACTTCCGGCACTACGACCCGGAAAGTGCTCGCTATCTGTCCCCCGATCCGCTGGGCCTCGAACCCGCGCCGAACCCCCTCGCCTACGTCCCCACTCCGCACACCCACTCCGACAGCCTCGGACTGGCACCTGATTACCATGAGTTCTTCACCGTCCAGGATGCGGAGAACGCCAGACGTCTACGCGGCGACGGAACGCCGTGGCCCACGGCCGAGAACCGCGGCCATTACGGGGAGGGGGTCTACTCGTGGGAATCCCGCGCTGACGCCGAACGTTACGCCGAACGGCTTCGGGGACGCGGCGCCGAAGTGGAGGTCATGCCGTTCAGGGTCAGTGCCGATGATTTCGACAAAATGAAGAAGATCGACCTGCACGAGATCGGCGAGGACGCGGCAACCGAATTCGCGGACAAACACAGTCGACTCTGGGGTGATGGCCTTCCGCACGACTACGACTATGTGCGGGCACCCACCGGCATGGGCCAAGCAGAGAATATTTTCAGCAAATCAGTCTTCCATCTCCTGAAATTCTAGGATCAATCCGACGTGAGCAGCACCTTCAAGTACCGTTTCCGCAGCCCGCTGGGCGGGCTCGCCGCCGACCTGACAGCCGAGTGCACCCAGACGGGTGCCGAGGGCGAGTTCTTCCTGCAGATCGACCGGCAGGTGCGCCTGGCGCTGCCCGCGGGGATGCACTGGCGGGACGCGTCGTGGCTGGCCTACGGCTTGGCGGCACACGCACCCGCCCTGATGTCGCGGCATCCCGGTGGCATGACCCTGAGGGTGACATCGTTCACCTATCCCCTCGCCCACTTCCGGTCGGAAGTGGGGGCCTTGGCCATGGACGGCTGGCTCAGGCATCAGTTCGACCTACCGGACCGCGGACTCCGGGCGACCTTCGATACCGTGCAGGGGCGATACACCTTCCAATGGGGAGACGACACCGCCCCCTTCTCGGACGACCTGGCACCGCTCTGAGCGCTGATCCAGTTTTTTCTGAGTTCGCGGTTGCGTGAAGGAGGGTGTCTCGGTGAGGCCAGGCGGTGTGGTCGATCTGCTGGGAATTTTTTTCATATTCCTGGGAACGGGTGGTCTGCTCATTCAACTGAACAGTTTCTGGGTCTACCGGCGCCTGCGGAAGTTGGAGCGGAGCGGCGTGGAGGGTTGGGCAACCGTAGCCCGCTGGGAACCCGTAGGGGGGCAGACGCGCCTCTACTTGCAGGCTCCTCTGCAGGAGGGCGGGGCCGCGGTCGAGTTTTCCGAGGTCATGCTGGATCCGGTCGGCTCGCCGGGTGACGTGGTGCCTGTCATCTATGACCCGGAAAA
Organism: Streptomyces sp. NPDC090499; assembly: GCF_044769305.1. Taxonomy (NCBI): domain Bacteria; kingdom Bacillati; phylum Actinomycetota; class Actinomycetes; order Kitasatosporales; family Streptomycetaceae; genus Streptomyces; species Streptomyces sp. NPDC090499. Next base: position 76,345 of record NZ_JBIVXP010000020.1, on the reverse strand, counting down.
TCCAACGCGTGCGAAAACCGGTGGACGCAAAGATATCGATTACCGTGGCGAACGCCTGGCTGTGTTCCTCATGGGGTATGGCGGGTTGATGCTTTTCGTGGCGGGGATCGTGATGGTGGCTCTGTCTCGCCCGTTCTTCTGAGCATTTTGGTAGCAGCCAGGGCATGGCGGAATGACGCTGTTCGCCACGGGGATCGTGATAGTGGCCCTGTCCTGGCCGTTATTCTGACCACTGTTGACCAAACCATGTTCCCGCGGCCGCCCCGGAAGCTGCTGTAAGGGGCAATCTTGTCGAGGGACGCACCGCCAGGCCTCATGGTGTTTATGGTGGAATTGAAGGAGTTCGAAGCCTCACTCGCGGTCGTGGAATGCGAGCTACCTCGACCCCGCCCGCAAGCACGGCCTGAGCGCGTTCGACGCCATCCACCGGGCCTTCACCGGCAACCTCTGGATGCTCCCCATCGCGCAGGCCATCTGGCCAGGACTTCTCACACGCCGTCACCGATCAGCCGCATTCCTTCTGAATGCTTACGGAAAAGCTGCCCGGGGATCGCGCCGGACGGTGCGGTCTACATCTGCTTCGATGCTCGCGATAGGACCTCCGGCACAATGACAACGGAATTCCTGATGGATCTCGACGAGGGAATGGCCGAGTACTTCCGCGACATCGCGAACGAGATGGTCTCGCGGTTCGGTGTTTCTCGGGCGGAAGCGGTGGCCAGGATCAACGAGCGGTATCACGACGCGGAGATCTCTGCGTACCCCGATCTCATGTGTCACGAGTACCCGGAGTACTGGTCGTACGGCCTGTACTACTACCCGAATGAGTCCGGGCGCCTGCCCACCGGCGACGAGGACGACGACGAGGGCTTCGACGTGTCCGCCCTGCGCGTCCGCCCCGCGCCCCCGAAGGGCTCCCCCTACTGGACACTCAGGGCCTGAGCGCAGCTGAGCATGTGGACCAGCAGAATCGTCGAGGGAAACCAACGACATGCGGCAGGAAGAAGCCACTTCGGCTGGGGCCGGCCACACCGCGTGCGACGAATGACGGGCAGGGGCAAGATCAAGCATGACGTCCAAGTGGGACTGGCAGAACGGCCAGGGTCTGCTGGCCTTCGACGACCCCGGAGAGTGGGATGGCGCCTACGACCGCGGTGAGCCTCATCTCGGCATAGCGGTGATCGGGCTGGCGTTCCACTGTTCGTTGGAGGAGGCCTCACCCCGGATCGTCAAGGCGATGCGGCTGCCGGACGGGCTTCAGCGCGCGAACGCCTTCGTCGCGACGGGCCACGCGGCACGGCTGAACCGCGGTCTGACCCCGGAGTTGTTCACGGCCTTGCGGACCGAGGGTCTCGGCGGGGTCGCCGAGCACCCCATCAGGGACACGCTGGCCTTCGTCCCCTTCCGGGATCTGCCACCGTGGTTCAAACGCCGGTGGGTGTATGTGACCGTACGCAACAAGCTGGGGTACTGGTGGCATCGCGTCCAGGACGCGATCGGCGATGCCTGGCGGGCCCTGCGGCGACGCCGCGGCTGAGCCGACCGGCAGCGGAGCCGGTCCTGGTATTGGTCCTGGCCCCCGGAGACCGACGGTGCCCTTCGCCGGGCCGAGCGGTGCCGCCGTCATGGCTGGCACTTGTCGGCGCCCCGGGTAGAGGCGATCTTGACGAGCTCCCAGACCCCCTTGTCGTTCCTCTGGACCTGAGCGCCGTAGGCGACGTAGCTGTTCCTGGTGACCTTTGTCTGCTCGACCACCCCGGTCCTGATGACCTTGGTGTACCCCTTGCTCTCGTCCCCGCAGTAGGTCAGCGAAGCCTTGTCCCCGGACTCGACGCTGACCTGGCGGTGCGTGTAGCGCACGGTTCCGGTGACGGTCCAGCCTGCCTTCTTGAACGACTGAACCCAGTCCTGAGCCGCCACGGCGCCCTCGCCCTCCGTGTAGTACTCCAGAGCGGGAAGACGAGGGTTCTGAGCAACGATGGCCGCGTCGAGCGCCCGGACGAACTCCGCGTTGTCCTTGAGGATCGCATCCTTGACCGGGTCGGAATCCTGTTGCGGAGTGAACGTGAGAACGTCGTCGCCGGGCAACGTGATCTTCGGGCGGCCAGCGGCGGCAGCGGACGCGGAGGCACCGACCGACGCCGATGCCGACGCCGGCACAACCGTCTTCGCGTCCGTGCTCCTGCCGTCGTCTGACGTCGAGCCACCTCCGCAGCCGGCCAGCAGCAGTGTGGCCGACAGTCCTGCTGTGGCAAACGTGAGCGGACGCAGGCGGCGAGGCACGGTTGACTCCTGGTGAGGTAGGTGATGCCGGAGAAGCAACTGACACCGTAGCCAGGTGGTCGCGCACGGGAGCAAAGGGGTCAGGGGGCAGCGGAATTGACTCACGCCCTGCGGCGCGAAGCCGCCCGTCGCCTCTCCGGCCCGCTCGGCCACACCCGCGCCCGTCTCCCCGCCGCCACGTCCTCCACCCACCCGAACGCCACCACCGCCACCGCGATCAGCGGCCAGACCACCGCGAACATCCAGAAGCCGTAAGTGGAGTCCAGCAGGCCCGACGCCCGGTCCGAGGCCAGGAACGGCAGGTTGTAGGCCTCGTCGATGATCGGGACCGTGGCCATGATGAGCATGTTGTGCCAGAGGTAGATGGTCACGGCGCGGTTGTTGGAGAGGGTGATCCAGCTGTCCCAGCGGCGGAGGGGGGCCGGCAACTCCCGCCAGGACGGGGAGTACTGGAGCAGCAGCACGACCGCCCCGAACGACCAGCATGCCTGAGCGAGCGGGATGTCGTTGAGGTCCCAGCCGTCGGGGCCCTGGTGGCCCGATGCCCACCACAGGCCCACCGCCATCACCAGGCAGGAGAGGGAGACGGCCGCGTAGCGGGGGACGCGGGCCAGGGTGCCCTCCTGGTGGGCGAAGCCCAGGATCCAGCAGCCGCCGTACACGGCGAAGTCCGTGACGGCGTTGCCCGTTTCGCCGGGGATCCTCAGCAGCCCGGTGGCCAGGACGGCCGTCAGCGCCAAGGGGGCCAGGACCGTCGGCAGCGGAGCCCTGCGGAACGCCCGCAGCAGCAACGGCGACAGCAGGACGAACCACAGGTATGCCCGGAGGTACCAGAGCGGGCCCGCCGCCTGTTCCGCCCAGGTGTCGTCCAGCAGGCCCGACGCCGAGCCGAGGTGTTCGGGGTACGGCGGGGCGCCGACCGGGAGGACGTAGTCGAGGAGTTGGGCGCGGCCGGTCCAACCGGTGCCCAGGTCGGGGTCCTTGAGCGGGTTCCAGCCTGCCGTGAGCATCATCGTCAGCAGGACGGCGCCGAAGAGCCAGAGGGGTGGGAGGAGGCGGCGGAGCCGGGAGCGGATCACGTCGGCCGCCGGGCGGTTCAGGCTGCGGGCCGTCAGGGAGCCGGCCAGCGCGAACATCACGCCCATGGAGGGGAAGAGGACGGTCAGCCAGGGCCAGCCGAAGAGGTGGTAGATCACCACGCGGAGCAGGGCCAGGGAACGGAGGAGGTCGAGGTAGCGGTCCCGGGCGCCGCCGGTGCCGGACCTGTCGGGGGCGACCGGGGTCGCCGCTGCCTGTGTCATGCCGCCGGCCTCTCCCCCGTGGTGCCCGGTGCGGCCCCCACCACGCCCGTCCGCCGCAGCTTCTGCCAGCGCAGCCGGCCGCCGGTCAGCGCCGTGATCCAGGACTGGAGGAGTACGACGTACATGAGCTGGCGGTAGAGGATCTGCTGGAGCGGCAGCGAGATCAGGTGGGTCATGCGTTCGCGGTCCAGGCGGAAGGCGTAGGCCGCGCAGACCGCCTGGACCGCGAGGATCCCCAGCCAGGCGCCGATCGTCCTCTGCGTCGGACCAAAGACGATGCCGTAGAGGAGGAACGCGTCGATCAGGGGGGCGAGGAGCGGGGCCACGACCATGAACAACGACACCAGGGGGAGGCCCACCCGGCCGAAGCGGCCGGACGGGCCGCGGTCCAGCAGGGCGCCGCGGTGTTTCCAGATCGCCTGCGTCGTGCCGTACGACCAGCGGTAGCGCTGCGACCAGAGCTGGGAGACCGACTCCGGGGCCTCCGTCCAGGCCCGCGCCCGTTCCGCGTAGACCACCCGCCAGCCCACGCGGTGGATCGCCATCGTGATGTCGGTGTCCTCGGCGAGGGTGTCGTCGCTCATACCGCCGACCTGTTCGAGGGCGGTACGCCGGAACGCGCCGACCGCCCCGGGGATGGTCGGCATGCAGCGCAGCACGTCGTACATCCGGCGGTCCAGGTTGAAGCCCATCACGTACTCGATGTGCTGCCAGGCACCGATCAGCGAATCCCGGTTGCCGACCTTGGCGTTGCCCGCGACCGCCCCGACGGCGGGATCGCCGAAGGGCTGGACCAGTTCCCGTACCGTGGCCGGTTCGAAGACGGTGTCGCCGTCCATCATCACGACGATGTCGTGACGGGCGTTGCGCAGGCCCCGGTTGAGGGCGGCGGGCTTCCCGGCGTTCTCCTGGCGGATCACCCGGACGCGCGGCAGCCGCAGGTTCTCGACGATCCGTGCCGTGCCGTCCGTCGAGCCGTCGTCGACGACGAGGATCTCGACGGGGTGCTCGCTCGCGGTCAGTGAACGGACCGTGCTCTCGATGCACTTGGCCTCGTTGTAGGCGGGGACCAGGACGGAGACCGGTTCGGTCACCGGGCGGCGGCCCCAGCGGAAGCCCCTGCGGCGGACCCTGCGGGCGTGCAGGGCGGAGAGCCAGAGCATCAGGGCGAAGCGGGCCAGCACCGACGCGCCGACCACCGCCAGGCCGAACACCAGCACGCCCGTGATGCCGTCCGCCGCCTGGACCAGGAAGATCCAGGCCCTGCCCTGCCAGAGGTCGGGGCCGGTGACCGGGGTGTGGGCGCTCGGGGCGTGCAGGGCCTCGGTGAGGTTGTCGAAGGTGTAGCCCTGCTTCTGCAGGAGGGGCAGGAGCCTGTCCAGGGCCTCGACCGTCTGGTGGCGGTCGCCGCCCGAGTCGTGCATCAGGACGATCGCGCCCCTGCCGTCGCGCGGGGTGGCGTTGCGGATGATCCGGCCGGCGCCCGGCTTACGCCAGTCCTCGCTGTCGATGTCGTTGACGACCGTGATGTAGCCGCGGGTGCCGATGTACTCCGTCACCGGCCACGACCGGTTGTCCATCGCGTCGGCGAAGGAGGAGTACGGCGGGCGGAAGAGGGAGGTACGGATACCGGCCGCGCCGGTGATCGCCAGCTGGGTCTGGGAGAGCTCCCAGTCGATGCGCCGCTCGGACTGGTACGACAGGTCGGGGTGGCTGAAGGTGTGCACGCCGACCTCGTTGCCCTCGGCCACGATGCGCCGGACCAGCTGCGGGTGGCGGGACGTCATGGTGCCGGTGACGAAGAAGACGGCGTGCGCGTGGTGCTTCTTCAGGACGTCCAGGACCTTCGGGGTCCAGGTCGGGTCGGGGCCGTCGTCGAAGGTGAGGACCAGATGGTGGTCGGGGATGCGGAGGGAGGTCGTTCGGCCGTCGCGGGTGTCGATGACCGGGCCGCCGTCCAGGATCTTCGCCGGGACCTTGCCGGTGGCGGCCTCGGGGCGGACTCGGTGGTCGGCCAGGATCTCGCTGTGGACGTAGCCGCGCAGCATCAGCATCGCCATCAGGGCGGCGAGGACGAGCACGGGCAGCGTCAGGCGCATGGAGAAGCGGCGGCGGCGCCGGGAGGCGTCGGCGGTGGTGGACCGGCGCCGGGACGCCTCGGTGGTGGTGGACCGGCGCCCGGAGGCGTCGGCGGTGGTCGAACGGCGCCGGGTGCGCGGCGCCGTCACAGGACGGGGGCGGGAGTGGAAGCGCCACCGGTGCGGGTGTGCCCGTGCGCGCCCTGCGCGACCGGGCCGCCGGTCGGGGCGGCCGACTCGCTGGGCGAGGCCGGGGGCGGCGACGAGGCGGGAGAGGAGGGCGGGTCCGAGGAGGGCGGCACCGTGGACGGCGCGGCGGACGCGGACGACGAGCCCGGCTCCGGCGAGGAGACCGTCACCCCCGCGGACGACGTCGGCCGCGCGGACGACGACGCGCTCGGCCCGGCGGACCCCTTTCCGCTCCCCGGCGCCCGGGAGGAGGCGCCGGCCGACGGGGTCGTGCCGCCGCTCACGGCCGGGCCCGCCACCGAGGCGCCGTCGTCCGAGGTCGGAGGCGAGTGCGCGGGCCGCGGCGAGTCGTCGACCTTGCCGGCCGGCCGGTCGGCGTTCTGCCCCGGCACCGGCAGCCAGGGCGCGTCGGAACTCCCGGACAGCAGGGTGACGACGATGACCACCGCGTAGACCGCACAGGCGAGACCGAGGGCCATCCCGAGCCTGCGGAACCGGCGGCTGCGGCGCCCCGACGCGTCCACGAAGACGGGGACGGGGACGTCAGGAGCGGCCGAGCCCTCCGAAGCGTCCACGCCCCCCGAAGCGCCGGCGGCCTCCGCCGCGGCAGACCTTGCCGGCCCGGCCGGTCCCACCGGTCCTGTCGGCCCCACCGGTCCCGCCGCTCGTGTCGGCCACGTCGGCCGTATTCGTACGACACCGACGTCGTTCTGGACGGTCACCTCGTCCGGGTCGTGGACGAGGTCCGTGGCCCGGTCGCGCAGGAACACCGGGGTCGGCGGCTGGACCACGCTCCACGGGTCCCGTAACGCCGCGGTCCGCAGCACCTCGGTCGCCCCGCCGGCGCCACCCGCTCCCGCCGACGCACCCTCGTCACCGCCGGCGCCACCGCCACCGCCGGCGCCACCGCCACCGCCACCGCCACCGCCGGCGCCACCGCCGGCGTCGGGTATGCCCGCCTCCACCCCGTCGTCCCCCGCCACCGGCACATCCCGGGCGTCCAGGGCCACCTGCGGCAGTTCGGGTTGGGTTTCTTCTCGCCAATTCTTCACGCGCGTACATCCCCCCACGGGAGTGTTCCGGGCGCACTGACGAACCCGAGCACACGTCAACGGAACGGGCCCCCACCCGCTCCGAGCGCCCCCTTGCAACTCTCCGCACTCGGGGCCATGAAGCTAGCGCACGGGGGAGATCCGTGTTCCCGATGTGTCATTTGTGGTCGTCCATCACCTCTTGATCAGTGGCCGGAACCCATCCGTCGACCGGCCGCTGAAGCCACCGTTCCGCCCGCCCGATCTCGGTGGCCGCCCGCCGCAACGCGTCGACTCCCGGATGGACCAGCCCCTTTCGCCACACGAGCGACACAGGCGACAACGGGACCGGATCGACCAGCGGCCGCAACACGCTTCCGGGTATGGCCGGAAATCCCACTACCGCGAGGATCGGATACCGGTCCTTGGCCATGACGCGCTGGAACTCCTCCTCTCCGACGGCCAGCGGCAGCGGCGGCGCGACGGCGATGCCTCGGCTCTCGAAGAGATGAAAGGCCAGGTCAGTCCATTCCAGGGTGCGCTCGTTCCCGGCGCCGGCGTACACCGTCTCGCCCGCGAGCGCGGCCAGCGGCACCGCGTCCAGGGTCGCGAGCCGGTGCTCGGAGGGGAGAATTACGGCCATGGGTTCGAATCGCACGGGCTGGTGTTCGAGTCCGGAGCGCAGCGCCGGATCAAGTCCCGCGAACCGCCCGAAGGACACGTCGAGCCGCCCCGCGAGGAGTTCGGCCGCCGCTCCGGTGAGCCCGCTCTCGTAGCGGGCCATCAGCTCGCAGTCGGGGGCGAGTTCGCGGGCCCGGTGCAGGACGCGGCGGGCGGTCTCCAGGCCCGGGGAGTTGAGGTCCACCAGCAGCGGGCGGGCCTGCCCGAACGCGGCGAGCAGGGCGTCCTGGGCGGCCAGCACCCGGCGGGCGTACGGCAGCAGCCGGGTGCCGTCGGCGGTGAGGGCGACCTGCCGCGTGCTGCGGAGGAACAGTTCGGCGCCCAGCTCCCGTTCCAGTCGCCGCACGTCACGGCTGAGCGCCTGCTGGGCGACGTACAGCCGGGCGGCGGCGCGGGTGAAGTGCAACTCCTCGGCGACGGTGACGAAGACGCGCAGCAGGCGGGGTTCGATGTGGGCGGGCGAGGCGGGCGCTGGCATCCCGCGAACTTACAACACAGGTGCGTGAATCGGCCCCGAGCAGGTGTTGGACCCCTTGACCGGTCCGGGGTGACGGTGGTGCCCATGCCGCAACCGACCGAACCGACCTCCCGGCAGCCCCTCCACACCGTCACGGCGGACTCCCTCGTCACCGTCGACTTCAGCCCCCGCTTCGACGGCCGTTCCCGGCCCCGTCCCCACCCCCGCCGCCCGCCCGGCCCCTACCGCCGTCTCTTCGCCCTCCCCGGCACCCGGGCCTTCACCGCAGGGAACCTGCTGGCCCGGCTCCCGATGGGCATGTTCAGCGTCAGCGCGGTCGTGATGATCGCCGGGTCCCGCGGCTCGTACGCCCTCGCCGGTGCCGTGACCGCGACCGGCCTCGCCGCCACCGGTCTCGCCGGGCCCTGGATCGCCCGGCTCGTGGACCGGTACGGGCAGGCCCGGGTCGCCGTGCCCGCGACAGTCACCGCCGTGCTCGGCAGCCTCGCCCTGCTGCTCTGCGTCCGCTACGGCGCCCCGGACTGGACGCTGTTCGCCGCCTACGCGGCCACCGCCACCACCCCCAACCTCGGCGGCATGTCCCGCGCCCGCTGGGCCCACCTGCTGCGCGACGACCCGGGCGCCCTGCACACCGCGAACTCCTTCGAACAGGCCGCCGACGAACTGTGCTTCATGCTCGGGCCGGTCCTCGCCTCCTTCCTGACCGGCACGTTCTTCCCGGAGGCCGGCACGCTGGCGGGCGCGGTGCTGCTGCTCACCGGCGCGTTGCTGTTCGCCGCCCAGCGGGCCACCGAACCGCCGCCCCGGCCCGGGTCGGCCACCGCGCGTACACCGCTGCGCATCGGCCCGCTGCTGGTCTGCTTCGTCGCGACCGGCGCGGTGTTCGGTTCGATGGAGGTCGTCACCATCGCCTACGCCGACGCCCAGGGCCACCGTTCGGCGGCCGGTGCCGTGCTCGCCCTGCAGGCGGCCGGTTCGTGCGCGGCGGGCCTGCTGTACGGGGCGCTGAGACCGGCCGGACCGGCCGAACGCAGGCTTCCCGCCTGCCTGTTGGCGATGGCGGCCCTGATGTCCCTGCCGCTGCTCGCCGCGCGTGCGTTCGACAGCCTCTGGGCCCTGGCCCCCGCCCTGCTCGTGGCCGGCATGGCGACCGCCCCGACCATGGTGACCGCGATGACCCTGGTCCAGGACCGCACCCCCGGGGGCCGCCTGAACGAGGGGATGAGTCTGGTCGTCACCGCCCTGCTGACCGGCATCGCCTGCGGCTCCGCGCTCGGCGGCTGGGCGGCGGACCACGTCTCGCCGACGGCCGCCTTCGTCACCCCGGCCGCGGCGGCGGCCGCCGCCCTCGCCGTCAGCGCCGTCAGTCGAATCGCTTCGCTCAATTCCCGCCACACCCATTGACGCCTGCACAGCCCGCACCTAGCGTCCTGCGTCGAAGCGCTTCGACATCCCGTCCCGAACCGATTCGACGCGGGACGAGCACCATGCACCATCCATCCGACTCCCCCGGAGGCACTGGATGTTGACGGCACGAAGGCGCACGGCGACGACCCGGACACGAAGGCGAGGGCGCACCGCGACCACGTCCGCGGCGGCGATCCTCGCCGGCTCGCTGCTCCTCACCTCCTGCGGCGGCTCGGGCGGCAGCACGTCCGACGGGAAGACGCTCAGGCTGTGGCACTACGAGGGGCCCACCAGCGCGATGGGCATCGCCTGGAACGAGGCCATCAAGGAGTTCGAGGCGACCCACCCGGGCGTGAAGGTGAAGTACGAGGAGAAGAGCTTCGAGCAGATCCAGAAGACCGCGCAGATGGTCCTGAACTCCTCCGACGCCCCCGACATCATGGAGTACAACAAGGGCAACGCGACGGCGGGCCTGCTCTCCAAGCAGGGCCTGCTCACCGACCTGACCGCCGAGGCGGCCAAGCGCGGCTGGGGCACGGAACTCAGCGCGGGCGTGCGCACCACCAGCCAGTACGACGCCGACGGTGTGATGGGCTCCGGCAAGTGGTACGGGGTGCCCAACTACGCCGAATACACCATGGTTTATTACAACAAGGACCTGTTCGAGAAGTACGGGATCGCCGAGCCGAAGACGTTCGACGAGCTGACGGCGGCCATGAACACGTTCGTCGCGAAGGGGATCACCCCGCTCGCCGACGCCGGTTCCGAGTACATGGCCCAGCAGTACCTCTACCAGCTGGCGCTCTCGAAGGCCGACCGCTCGTGGGTCGACGCCTACGAGCTGTACAAGGGGAAAGTCGACTTCCACGACCAGGCCTGGACGTACGCCGCGACCACCTTCGCCGACTGGGTGAAGAAGGGCTACATCGCGAAGACGTCGTCCGGTACGACCGCCGAGCAGGCCGGGGTCTCCTTCATCCAGGGCAGGTCGCCGATCCTGTTCTCCGGCAGCTGGTGGTACGGCCGCTTCCAGTCGGAGGCCAAGTTCGGCTGGGGCAGCTTCCTGTGGCCCGGCTCGGACCTCACCCTCGGCTCCGGCGGCAACCTGTGGGTCGTACCGAAGAACTCGAAGAACAAGGACCTGGCCTACGACTTCATCGACATCACCATGTCGAAGAAGATCCAGAACCTGCTCGGCAACAAGGGCGGAGTCCCGGTCGCCGCCGACGCGAGCGCCGTCACCGACCCCAAGTCCAAGGAACTCATCGCCGATTTCAACACCGTCAGCAAGCGCGACGGCCTCGCCTTCTACCCCGACTGGCCGGTCGCCGGCTTCTACGACACCCTCGTCTCCGAGACCCAGAAGCTGATCACCGGCAGCGAGAAGCCGGACGCCTACCTGAGCAACCTGCAGAGGGCGTACGACAAGGGCACCAAGTGAGGGTGGTGCGCCGGGACTCGTACGCCCCCTTCCTCCTCCCCGGCGCCCTCGCCTTCCTCGCCGTGGTCGTCGTCCCGTTCCTGATGAACACGGGCGTGAGCTTCACCGACTGGCAGGGCGTGGGCAGCCCGCACTGGTCCGGGCTCGCCAACTACCGTGAGCTGCTGCACGACACGGAGTTCTGGGCGTCGTTCCGGCACAGCCTCTTCATGGTCGTGGCGATGGCCGCGCTCCCGACCGCGCTCGGGCTCCTCCTCGCCGCGGCTCTGTTCGACTATGTCGGCAAACACTTCGGCCCCCGGATCGCGGCGGTGCTCCGCGCCTGCTTCTACCTCCCCCAGGTGCTGCCGGTCGCGGTCGCCGGCATCGTCTGGAGCTGGATCCTGGCCCCGGACGACGGCTCCCTCAACGCCCTGCTCAAGGCGGTCGGTCTCGGCTCCTGGCAGCAGGACTGGCTCGGCGACCCGGACCTCGCCCTCTACACCGTCATGGGCGTGCTGGTCTGGGTCCAGCTCGGCTTCCCGCTGGTCGTGTTCATGGCCGGGCTCGGCCGCGTCGACCCGCAGCTGTACGAGGCGGCCGAGCTGGACGGCGCCGGCTGGCTGCGCCGTTTCCGGCACGTCACCCTGCCGCAGCTCCGCCCCGAGGTGTACGTCGTCCTGACCTGGTGCACGATCGCCGCCCTCAAGGTCTTCGGCGCGGTGTACGTCCTGACCAAGGGCGGTCCGGGCGGCGCCACCGACGTGCCGTCCTACTTCTCCTTCACCACGTTCTTCGAGAAGACCCAGGTCGGCTACGGCTCGGCGATCTCCACCGTCCTCACGGTGATCATCCTGGCCCTGGCCGTGCTCGGCCTGAAGCTGCAGGGCCGCGCGGAGGACGGGGAGGCCGCATGACCGCCCTGCGCCGCTACCCGGTCCTCCTCGCCCTCTGCCTCGCCGCCCTCTTCATGGTCGTCCCGTTCCTGATCGTGGCGGTCAACGCGGTGAAGTCCCCGGCGGAGTACGCGCAGAACGGGCCGCTGAGCCTCCCGCACGGCCTCTACCTCGACGGCCTCAGGGACTTCTGGCAGCGCGTCGACTACACCCAGAAACTCGTCAACTCGGTCCTCATCAGCGGCTCGGTGGCCCTGCTCGGCACCGCCCTCTCCGTCCTGAACGCCTACGCGATCGGCATCGGCCGGATCCGCGGCCGTACCTGGGTGCTGGCCTTCTTCGTGCTCGCCAACATGCTGCCGCAGGAGGCGCTGGTCTACCCGCTCTACTACCTGAGCAAGCAGGCCGGCCTCTACGACACCCGGCTCAGCGTGATCATCGTGTTCACGGTGATCCAGTCGGCGTTCGGCACGTACCTGCTCTCCGCCGTCCTCGGGCAGTTCCCGCGCGAGATCGTCGAGGCGGCCCGGATCGACGGCGCGAACAAGTGGCAGATCCTGGTCCGGATCATCGTCCCGGTCAGTCGGCCGACCCTGGGCGTGCTCCTGGTCTTCTTCTTCGTCTGGACCTGGAACGAGTTCCTGCTCCCGCTGGTCATGCTCGTCTCGAACGACAACCAGACGGTGTCCGTCGCCCTCGGCGTCCTCCAGGGCCAGCGCCTGATGGACGCCACCATGACCAACGCGGCCGCCCTGCTCGGCATCCTCCCGGCCGTCGTCTTCTTCCTCGTCTTCCAACGGACGCTGACCCGGGGGATCGCCGTGGGAGCCGTCAAATAGGAGGCTCGTGCGTGAAGTTCACCGACGGCTACTGGCTGCTGCGCGAGGGCGTCACCGCCGCCCACCCGGTCGAGGTCCTCGACGTCACGGCCACGGAAGGCGCCCTGGAGATCCACGCGCCGACCCAGCCCATCCGCCACCGCGGCGACCTGCTGAAGGGACCGGTCCTGACGATCAGCGCGCACACCCCGATGCCCGACGTCATCGGCGTCACCTTCACCCACTTCGAGGGCGAGCAGCCGCGCGGCCCGCAGTTCGAGCTGCGGCGGGCCGACTTCGCCTCCCAGGTGTCGTACGACGACGAGTACGCGACCCTGACCTCCGGCTCGCTGACCCTGCGGCTGAGCCGTACGGCCCCCTGGCGGCTGGACTTCCGCTCCGGCGGCCGCACCCTCACCTCCAGCGGCCCCAAGGGCATGGGCATCATGCGGGACGCGGCGACGGGCGCCCACTATCTCCGGGAGCAGCTGGGCCTCGGGGTCGGCACCTCGGTCTACGGCCTCGGCGAACGCTTCGGCCCGCTGGTCAAGAACGGCCAGGTCGTCGACATCTGGAACGCCGACGGCGGCACGGCCACCGAACAGGCCTACAAGAACGTCCCGTTCTACCTCACGGACGCGGGCTACGGCGTCTTCGTCGACCACCCGGGGAAGGTGTCGTTCGAGGTCGGTTCGGAGGCGGTGTCGCGGGTCCAGTTCAGCGTGGAGTCGCAGCAGTTGACGTACTACGTCATCCACGGCCCCACCCCCAAGGACATCCTGCGCAAGTACACGGCCCTGACCGGCCGCCCGGCCCTCCCGCCCGCCTGGTCCTTCGGCCTGTGGCTGTCGACCTCCTTCACCACCTCCTACGACGAGAAGACGGTCACGTCCTTCATCGACGGCATGCGGGAGCGCGAACTCCCACTCTCCGTCTTCCACTTCGACTGCTTCTGGATGCGGGAGTTCAACTGGTGCGACTTCCGCTGGGATCCGCGGGTGTTCCCGGACCCCGAGGGGATGCTGGGGCGGCTGCACGAGCGCGGGCTGCGGGTGTGCGTGTGGATCAACCCGTACATCGCGCAGCGGTCGCCGCTGTTCGCCGAGGGGAAGGAGCTGGGACACCTGCTGCGGCGACCGGACGGGAGCGTGTGGCAGTGGGATCTGTGGCAGCCGGGGATGGCGCTGGTGGACTTCACGTCGCCGGCGGCGCGCGACTGGTACGCGGCCAAGCTGGAGGCGCTGCTCGCCCAGGGGGTCGACTGCTTCAAGACCGACTTCGGGGAGCGGGTCCCGGTCGACGTGGCCTGGTCCGACGGCTCGGACCCGGAGCGGATGCACAACTACTACACGTACCTGTACAACCGGACCGTCTTCGAGGTGCTGCGCAAGCACCGGGGGGAGGCGGAGGCGGTCGTCTTCGCGCGGTCGGCGACGGCCGGGAGCCAGAAGTTCCCGGTGCACTGGGGCGGCGACTGCGAGGCGACCTACGAGTCGATGGCCGAGTCACTGCGCGGCGGGCTCTCGCTGGGCCTGTCCGGCTTCGGCTACTGGAGCCATGACATCGGCGGCTTCGAGGGCACCCCGACCCCGGCGCTGTTCAAGCGGTGGCTGGCCTTCGGGCTGCTCTCCTCGCACAGCCGACTGCACGGCTCGTCGTCGTACCGGGTGCCCTGGCTGTTCGACGAGGAGGCCGTGGACGTGCTGCGGCACTTCACGCGGCTGAAGCTGAGCCTGATGCCCTACCTGTACGAGGCCGCGCGCACCGCCTCGGCGGAGGGGGTGCCGGTGATGCGGGCGATGGTGCTGGAGTTCCCAGACGATCCGGGGTGCGCGCATGTGGAGCGGCAGTACATGCTGGGGGCGGATGTGCTGGTGGCGCCGGTGTTCGACGACGGGGGGTATGTCACATATTACTGTCCGCGAGGCACCTGGACCCACTTCCTGACCGGCCGCACGGTCACCGGCCCCGGCTGGGTCCGCGAGCACCACGACTTCCTCAGCGTCCCCCTCCTGGTCCGTCCCGGCGCGGTGATCCCGGTCGGCGCGGTGGCCGACCACCCCGACTACGACCACGCCGACGGGGTGACCCTGCGGGCGTTCGGCCTCGACCGGGGTGCCCAGGTCACGGTCCCGGTCGGGGACGTCACGTTCACCGTCGTACGCGAAGGGGACACCCTGCGGGCCTCGTGCAGCGACCCTACGGCGCCCTGGGCGCTGGCGGCCGGGGAGCGAACGGCGCGGGCGGCGGCCGGCACCGGGTTCCTCTCCCTGGAGCTGGGCTGATGGTGAAGATCACCGACGTGGCCCGGCACGCCGGGGTCTCCCCCAGCACCGTGTCCTACGCGCTCAGCGGCAAGCGCCCGATCTCCGACGAGACCCGGCGCCGTATCGAGGCGTCCGTCCGCGAACTGGGCTACCGCCCGCACGCCGGCGCCCGCGCCCTCGCCGGCAGCAGCGCCAACGTCCTCGCCCTGGTCGTCCCGCTCCGCGCGGGCATCCATGTCCCGGTGGTGATGCAGTTCGCGGTGTCGGTGGTGACGACGGCCCGCCGGTACGACCACGACGTGCTGCTCCTGACCCAGGAGGAGGGCGAGGAGGGCCTGCGCCGGGTCGCCGACACGGCACTCGTCGACGCCCTGATCGTCATGGACGTCCGGCTCCACGACCCCCGGCTGCCACTCCTACGTACCCTGGAACGGCCGTCGGTACTGATCGGCTTTCCTTTTGATGCGGCCGGCCTGACCTGCGTCGACCTGGACTTCAGGGCGGCCGGCGAACTGTGCGTGGAGCGGCTGGCGGGGCTGGGCCACCGGGTGGTGGCGCTGGTCGGCTCGCCTCCCGAGGTGTACGTCCGGGAGACCGCGTTCGCCCAGCGGGTGGTCCAGGGCTTCACGGCCGCCGCCGGCCGCAACGGGATGGCGTCCTCCGTCCACCCGTGCGAGTCGACGCCGGCGGCGGCCCGCCAGGTCGCGGAGCAACTGCTTCGGGAGCAGCCCGCGTTGACCGGGGTCGTCGTCCACAACGAGGCGATCCTGGAGCCCCTGATCGACGCCTTCGAGCAGCTGGGCCTGCGCGTCCCGGCCGATCTGTCCATCACCGCGATCTGCCCGGACGAACTCGCGGCGGGGCTACGCGTACCGGTCACGTCGGTCGCCCTGCCGGCCGCGGAACTCGGTGAGCGGGCTGCGGAGTTGCTGATGCGCAAGCTGGACGGGGACCCGGACGTGCCCGAGGCGACACTGCTCCCGCCCCGGCTGACGGAGCGGGCGAGCACGGCGCCGCGCGAGGCACACTGACAGCACACACGAAACGGCGTTCCGCTCCGGGAGTGACCCCGGAGCGGAACGCCGTCAGCGCGGAACCGGGTCGCCGACTAGCTCTCGTCGACCATGAACTTGACGGCGTCCACCACGTACTCGCCGTAGTGGAGGGCCGATCCGAGTTCCTCCAGCCGCGCGTAGTGCTCCGGCGAGAGCACCGAGTCGCGTTGGGCACCGGCTTCTGCCATCACCCGCAGCAGCAGCCGGAAGGCAAGGTCCGGTGTGCAGTGACGGACGCACTCGGCCAGGTCGCGCCGGACCTCGTCCGGTACGAACCGGGCCGCTCCGATCTCGGCGAGGATCGCGTCCGCCAACTCCTCACCGTCAGTCGCGCCAGGTACGGCGGACGGGTCGACGCCATCCACCGCGTTCCTGGCCAGCCACGCGTCACAAAGCGCGACGAGGGCCTCCATCCACTGCTTCCCCGACGAGACACCTGTGGGCCCTCCGGAGAAGAAGACCGGTCCCGTCGCCGTTCCGGCCTGCCACAGCGCCTCGATCGTCCCCGAAGGAAGGCGCCCCAGCAAACGGGCGTCTTTCCGGACCGCGAAAACAGCATCCGGGGCCAGTCCGTCCCACAGGTGGTACTCGGCCGCCGCGACGGCCGTAGGGCCGTTGTGCGACCAGTCCTCGTGGAATTGGCTCATCAGCCAGGTCACGCCGAAATCGAATTCGTCTGTGCGGTGCACTTGCCCTCACCTCCTGAGCAGGGAATCAGACCGGGAACGCCGGGAGTACTGCGACATCTGTGAAGAGTTTTTGACCTGCCGGGATCAATCTTCACATCACCGCTCCGCGGCCCCGCGCACACGACGAGGGCCCGGTGGTCTGTGACCACCGGGCCCTCGCAACATGGAGATTGTGGAGATGGCGGGAATCGAACCCGCGTCCAACGGTGCGGAATCAGGGCTTCTCCGTGTGCAGTTCGCTGTGATTTTCTCGGCCCCGGCAATCACGCGAACAAGTCGCCGACGGGCCCAGTCACTGTTTGATTTCCCATCCGACCCCGTGACCGGGCCGGATGGTTTAGTCCCCTAGATTATGCCAGGGTCCGGGTCGGGAACATCCCCGGTCTGACACCCGTTAGGGCCTTCACTCACTGCTTATTAGGCAGCGAGGGCGAAGGCGCGGGAATCGCTCTTGGAATTGGCGATTATTGGTTGCGACATATGGTTAACGAGATCATTGCCGCTTCCTCGACACGCTTCCCCTGCTTCGACAGCCGCTGTCGAAACCGATCATCCCCATGTTGTTTTTTCAAGCCCCTCCGAGGAGGGTGCGCACCCGCTGTGAGGTGCAGTGCCATCGTACGTGAACAACGAGCGACGTGGCCACCGTATTCCGGCGGTGTTCCGCCCTACGCGCCCCGCTGCCTGCGCTTGGCCGCCGCGATCGCGCGGTCCGACTCCCGCCGGTCCTGCTGTTCCCGCAGGGTCTGCCGCTTGTCGTACTCCTTCTTGCCTCGCGCGAGCGCGATCTCGGCCTTGGCACGGCCGTCCTTGAAGTACAGCGCGAGCGGCACGATCGTGTGACCGGTCTCCTGGGACTTGACCTCCAGCTTGTCGATCTCCTCCCGGTGCAGCAGCAGCTTGCGCTTGCGGCGCGCGGAGTGGTTGGTCCAGCTGCCCTGGTGGTACTCGGGGATGTGGGCGTTGTGCAGCCACGCCTCACCCCGGTCGATCTGGACGAAGCCGTCGGTCAGCGAGCTCCGTCCCTCACGCAGCGACTTCACCTCGGTGCCGAACAACACGATGCCGGCCTCGTAGGTGTCGACGATCGCGTAGTCGTGCCGCGCCTTCTTGTTCTGCGCGACGATCTTGCGCTTGCCGCCCTTCTCGCCGTCCCTGGCTTTGGCGGCCGTCCCTTGCTGCTTCTGCTGGGACTCTTTCGGTACGTACATTCCCTTGGCCATAGTGCTCTCCATTTTCGCACCACGGAGGGGATGCGGGGGAAGCGGATTAGCCGCGGGTTCCGCGGCCGCCCCTACGACGGATCGCCCAGGCCGCTCAGGACCGTCTCCGCCCGCTCCAGCGCCCCGGAGGACACGTCCAGGTCGGGGGTGATGCCCCGGCCGTCGACGGTGTGGCCCGAGGGGGTGCGGTAGTGGCCGACGGTGAGCTCGGCGACCGAGCCGTCGGGGAGGCGGGTGGGCATCTGGATGGAGCCCTTGCCGAAGGTGCGGGAGCCGAGGACGACCGCGCGGCCGCGGTCCTGGAGGGCGCCGGTGAGCATCTCGGCCGCGCTCATCGTGCCGCCGTCGACCAGTGCGACCAGGGGTCTCGCGGTGTCGCCGCCCGGCTCGGCGTGCAGGGAGCGCTGGGCGCCGTCGACGTCGTAGGTGGCGACCAGGCCGCCGTCGAGGAAGGCGGAGGCGGCGGTGACGGCCTCGCTGACCAGGCCGCCGGAGTTGCCCCGCAGGTCGAGGACGATCCCGCCGTCGGCCGGGGCCTGCCGGACGGCGGTGCGCACGAGGTCGCCGGAGCCCCTGGTGAAGGCGGAGATCCTGATGACGGTGATGCCGGCGGTCAGCTTGTGGACGGTCACCGAGTCCGTCGAGAGCAGCGCCCGGCGCAGGGTCTCGCTCCACGCGCGCGTGCCGCGTTCGAGACCGAGGGTGACCGTCGTACCGGCGCGGGCGTCGGTGGCGTCGCCGCGCAGTAACGAGACGACGTCGGTGACGGGCCGCCCGTCGACGTCCTCGCCGTCGATGCTGCGCAGCCGGTCGCCCTTCCTGATGCCGGCCTCGGCCGCGGGCGAGCCGGCCTGCACCTTGGTCACGTCGATCCGGCCGTCCGCCGTCCGCCGGGCCCACAGCCCGACGCCCGTGTACTGGCCGTCGAGTGCTTCCTCGAACTCCTGGTACTCGCCCTCGGAGTAGACCGCGGCCCACCGGTCCCCGCTGCGGCTCACGGCCCGTTCCGCCGCCTCCATGGGGGACTTGCCGTCGGCCATCGCGTCGGCGGCCGCCTTCGCCACGTCCTCGTGCCCGGCGGTCGCGCGGGCGGCCCCGGCGGGCGTCTTCCGGTCGGACTGCCCGGGGTCGGGAAACGCCCCGGTGGCCGCCCCGGTCACCAACAGCCCTGCGAACACCAACGTCAGAGCCGCCCCCCGGCGAACCCGGCGGGGCTGACAGAACAGCTCTCGGCCTGACATGCCGGTGAGTCTAGGACAAGGCAAGAGGGCCGCACGGGCTGTTGCCCGTACGGCCCTCTTGGCGTGCGTCACACCTTCAGGTACTTGCGCAGCGCGAAGAACGCGGCAAGCGCGGGCATCAGGAGGCTCGTTGCGAGGATGAGCGGGAGCTTGGTCAACACCGCGTCCCAGCCGATGAAGTTGATCAAGTTCAGCTTGTGGGAGAGGTCCAGGCCGTGGTCGATGATGAAGTACCGGGCGATCACCAGGAATCCGCAGGCGACCGTGCCGCCGATCAGGCCGGCGACCGCGGCCTCCGCGATGAACGGGGCCTGGATGTAGAAGCCCGAGGCACCGACCAGGCGCATGATGCCGGTCTCGCGCCTACGGCTGAACGCGGAGACACGCACGGTGTTGACGATCAGCATCAGCGCGACCACCAGCATGAGCGCCATGACCATGCGGGCCGCCCAGTTCATGCCGTTGAGCAGGCCGAACAGGTTGTCGAGGATGCCCTTCTGGTCCTGGACCGACTGGACCCCGTCCCGGCCGTCGAAGGCGGTCGCGACGACCTGGTACTTCTCCGGGTCCTTGAGCTTGATCCGGTACGACTCCTGCATCTGGTCCGGCGTGAGGGAGTCGGCGAGCGGCGAGTCGCCGAACTGCTCCTTGTAGTGCTTGTACGCCTCGTCCTGCGACTCGTACGTGACCTTCTCGACCACCGACATCTTGCCCAGGTCGGCCTGGATCTGCTTCTTCTGGTCCTCGGTCACCGCGCCCTTGGCGCAGTTGGGGTCGGACTCGGCGTCGCTCTTGTTGCAGAGGAAGATCGAGACGTTGACCTTGTCGTACCAGTAGCCCTTCATGGTGTTGACCTGGTCGCTCATCAGGAGCGAGCCGCCGAAGAGCGCCAGGGACAGGGCGACCGAGACGACGACCGCGAAGGTCATCGTCAGATTCCGGCGGAGACCGACTCCGATCTCCGACATTACGAACGAGGCGCGCATGGCGTCGGGTTATGCCTTTCCGTCAGTGCTGGTAGCCGTAGACGCCGCGGGCCTGGTCGCGGACGAGGCGGCCCTTCTCCAGCTCGATGACGCGCTTGCGCATCTGGTCGACGATGTTCTGGTCGTGGGTGGCCATGATCACGGTGGTGCCGGTCCGGTTGATGCGGTCCAGCAGCTTCATGATGCCGACCGAGGTCTGCGGGTCGAGGTTGCCCGTCGGCTCGTCCGCGATCAGCAGCTTGGGCCGGTTCACGAAGGCACGCGCGATGGCCACCCGCTGCTGCTCACCGCCGGACAGCTCGCCGGGCCTGCGGTCCTCCTTGCCGCCGAGCCCGACGAGGTCGAGCACCTGGGGCACGGACTTGCGGATCTCGCCCTTCGACTTGCCGATGACCTCCTGGGCGAAGGCCACGTTCTCGGCGACCGTCTTGTTGGGCAGCAGGCGGAAGTCCTGGAAGACCGTCCCGAGCTGGCGGCGCATCTGCGGCACCTTCCAGTTGGACAGCCGGGCGAGGTCCTTGCCGAGGACGTGCACCTGGCCGTGGCTGCACCGCTCCTCGCGGAGGATCAGCCGCAGGAAGGTGGACTTTCCGGAGCCGGAGGACCCCACCAGGAAGACGAACTCGCCCTTCTCCACTTCCAGGGACACATCCCTGAGTGCGGGGTGGGTCTGCTTGGGGTAGACCTTGGAGACATTGTCGAATCGGATCACGGATGCACCACGGGTCGCCGGGGGTAGATGAGCGTGACCATACGCGAGTCGGGTGAGGAAGCGCAGGCGCCGGTCACGGTTGGGTGAGGCTTGTGCGGTTTTGTTCCGGGGCAGTCTTTCCGGAGCGCCCGGGAGTGCCGGGGCGAGGTCTGCGGACGGCCGCGCTCTTTCCGGGGGAACCTGGCACAGTGGGAGGGGAACGTTCTCGTTCCGCGGAACGTTGTGTGGTTGATGGCCGGTGCAAGGAGGGCGAGCGCATGACGTACGACCGGTTGGTGTGCGCGAACTGCGCGGCGCCCGTGAGCGAGGGCCGGTGCCCCGTGTGCCGCGCCAATCGCGAGCGTCTTCAGCAGGAGAGTTTCCTCGGCGGTCTGAACCCGATGGCACTCATCGGGCTGCTGGCGGTACTGATCGCCGCGGTGGCGCTCCTGGCGGCACACCAGACCGCGTAACGAAGCTCACACGCGAAGCTCACCGAAGAGCGACCGAAGGGCCCTGAGCCGCTGCTCAGGGCCCTTCGTCCGTTGCGATGCGCATACGCTCCGCGAGCGGACGGCTACCGTCAGACGGCAGCGCCGCCGCGGCCGCCCACGAGGCGCGGCAGGATGCGGAAGCCGATACCGCCGGCGATCATCGTGGCGGCACCGACGAGGAGGAAGGCCGTCTGCCCGGCACCGGTCTCGGCGAGCTGCTTGCCACCGCCCTGGGCCTCGGTGTTCGAGGACCCGGTGTCGGTGAGCGCCGAGGTACCGGCCTCCTGCGCGGAGGTGCCGGAGTTGCCGTCGGTGCCGGTTCCGCCGGAGGTCGAGCCGCCGGTGGACGAGCCGCCCGAGGTCGAACCACCGGAGGTCGAGCCGCCGGAGGTCGAGCCGCCCGAGGTCGAACCACCGGTGGACGAGCCACCCGAGGTCGAGCCGCCGGTGTCGCCGCCCGTGGTCGAACCGCCGGTGGTCGAGCCGCCCGTGTCGGTGCCACCGGTGTCGGTGCCACCCGTGTCCGTACCACCGGTGTCGGTACCGCCGGTGTCGGTACCGCCGGTGTCGGTGCCACCGGTGTCCGTACCGCCCGTGTCCGTACCACCCGTGTCGGTACCGCCGGTGTCAGTGCCACCGGTGTCCGTACCGCCGGTGTCCGTACCGCCGGTGTCGGTGCCACCGGTGTCGGTGCCACCCGTGTCCGTACCACCGGTGCCGGTGGTACCACCGTCGTCGCAGGTCGGGTCGACGACGATGTCGCACGGCGCGCCAGTGCCGCCGTCGTCATCGCCGGTGTCGACGGTCGCGCTGACACCGCTGTCGGTCACGCTCACGCCGATGTCCAGGGCGGAAGCGGCACCGGCAGCCGTGAGAGAGGCGCCGGCTGCGATCACTGCGCCGGCGGCTATCCGCGCGACGCGGAGACGCGTCTTCTTCGTCATATGGTTGCTACCCCCAGTAGCTGATCGTCTGTGCGGCGGCGCTCGGGGCCGGTGCTCGACGGAGACAGCTACGAATGTTCAAGGCCCCCGGTTCACATGCGCCCCAGAGATACGCATGCCACACTTCACCCTTCCGATTTTCCAGGGGCACGTCAAGGCCGTTGCGCGCGCGATGTCCAGTTGCGCACCCAATG
Organism: Streptomyces sp. NPDC090499; assembly: GCF_044769305.1. Classification (NCBI taxonomy): domain Bacteria; kingdom Bacillati; phylum Actinomycetota; class Actinomycetes; order Kitasatosporales; family Streptomycetaceae; genus Streptomyces; species Streptomyces sp. NPDC090499. The sequence continues at coordinate 53,979 of NZ_JBIVXP010000020.1, read as the reverse complement.
CCGGGAGTTGAAGCGTGTGAGTGTGACGTAAAACCCAGACATACGAGAACTGCCGCCACTGGGGCGGCAGTTCCGGGTCGGTCGACTCACCGTGGGCAAGTCGACAAAGTTACTTCTCCTGCTGCTTGCGCCAGCGAATTCCGGCCTCCAGGAAGCCGTCGATCTCGCCATTGAACACGGCCTCGGGGTTGCCGACTTCGTACTCGGTCCGCAGGTCCTTGACCATCTGGTACGGGTGCAGCACGTACGACCGCATCTGGTTGCCCCAGGAGTTGCCGCCGTCGCCCTTGAGGGCGTCCATCCTGGCCTGCTCCTCCTGGCGGCGCCGCTCCAGGAGCTTGGCCTGGAGGACGTTCATCGCGGTCGCCTTGTTCTGGATCTGCGAGCGCTCGTTCTGGCAGGAGACGACGATGCCGGTGGGGAGGTGGGTGAGGCGCACCGCGGAGTCGGTGGTGTTGACGCCCTGGCCGCCGGGCCCGGAGGAGCGGTACACGTCGACCCGCAGCTCGGACTCGTCGATCTCGATGTGGTCGGTCTGCTCGACCACGGGGAGCACCTCGACCCCGGCGAAGGAAGTCTGCCGGCGGCCCTGGTTGTCGTAGGGCGAGATGCGGACGAGCCGGTGCGTGCCCTGCTCCACGGAGAGGGTCCCGTAGGCGTACGGCACCTGGACGGCGAAGGTGGTCGACTTGATGCCGGCCTCTTCGGCGTACGACGTCTCGATGAGCTCGGTCTTGTAGCCCTTCTGCTCCGCCCACCGCAGGTACATGCGCTGCAGCTTCTCGGCGAAGTCGGCCGCGTCGACGCCACCGGCCTCGGCGCGGATGTTCACGAGCGCTTCCCGGGAGTCGTACTCCCCGCTGAGCAGGGTGCGGACCTCCATCTCGTCCAGCGCCTTCTTGACGGCGCCGAGCTCGGACTCGGCCTCGGCACGGGTGTCCGGGTCGTCCTCCTCGTCGGCCATCTCGAAGAGCACCGCGAGATCGTCGATCCGTCCGCGCAGCACCTCCGCCTTCCTGACCTCGGCCTGGAGGTGGCTCAGCTTGCTGGTGATCTTCTGCGCCTCGTCCGGGTTGTCCCACAGGGACGGCGCGGCCGCCTGCTCCTCGAGCACGGCGATGTCTGCCCTCAGCTTGTCGAGGTCCAGAACGGCCTCGATCGACTCCATGGTCGAGGAGAGGGACTTGAGCTCTTCGGATACATCGACGACTGCCACGCCTCCAGCGTAACGGCTCCGCCAACCGAGGATGGCCGACGGGCATCGCCACCCGCTCGGGTCCCGGCGGGGGCCCGCCCTCCGCCGGCGCCCACCCTCCCCCGGCGTCCGCCTCCCCCCGGGGTCCGGGGCGCAGTCCCGTGGCGGTCGTCACCTGCCGAGCCGGGTGGCCGGGCGTCCGCCTCCCTCCTGGTGCGGGGTCCGGGGCGGAGCCCCGTGGCGGTCACGTTGTCGCCTACCGAGTCGGGTGGGTGGGTGGGTGGGAAAAGAAATCGGCGGAGCCACCGGCAGGTCACGGCGCTGACGAGCTGTGCGTCTCCTGCGGCGGAGCCGAGTCGTCCCCCGACGACGCCAGCCAAGCCCCGACGCCCACCGCCACCGCCACTGCGACCCCCGCCACCGCGAACGTCACCCTCCGTCGCCGTGCCGCGACCCGGTGCCGCGCCGACCCCGGCCGCGGTGCCCCCGACGCCCTGGGCGCCCGCGCCGTCCCCCGGGCGCCGCCCGCCAGCTCGTCGGGGCCAGGCACCCGCATCGACGTGTGCGTGTCCCGGTTGGAGTCCGGTTTCGCGCCCGGCACCAGGGAGACGGCTCCCCGGCGCCGTGCCCGCTGCTCCTCCGCGGCCGGCGCGGCGGCGGCCGACGGCTCCTCGGTCTCCTCCGGCGCCTCCGTCTCCGGCTCGTCGACGTCCAGCGGCGGCATCCCGGTCAGCGTCGGCAGCTGCTCCCGCAGCCGCGCGGCCAGCTCGGAGGCCCGCAGGCGGGACGCCGGCGCCTTCGCCAGGCACTGGACGAGCAGCTGCCAGAGCTCCTCGGGGATGCCGGGAAGGGGGACGACGGTCTCGGTGACGTGCCGCCGGAGCACCGCGCCGGGGTGGCCGCCGCCGAACGGGGTGAAGCCCGCGAGGAGCTCGTACAGGACCGTCGCGAGCGCGTAGATGTCCACCGACGCGCGGGGCGGCAGGCCCTCGACGATCTCCGGGGCCAGGTAGTCCGGGGTGCCGATGATCTTCGTGGCGCGGGTCCGCTTCGGGGAGTCGATGAGCTTGGCGACGCCGAAGTCGGTGAGCAGGGCGGGGTGGGAGCCGCCGGGGCCCAGCGGGCCCTGCATGTCGAGGAGGACGTTCTCCGGCTTCACGTCCCGGTGGACGACCCCCGCCGCGTGCGCCGCCGCCAGCCCGTCCGCGACGTCCGCGACGATCGCGACGGCCGCCTCGGGCGCGAGCCGCCGCTCCCGGTCCAGGCGGGTGCGCAGGTCCGTGCCGCGGACCAGGTCCATGACGAGGGCGAGGTCGTTGCCGTCGACGACGAGGTCACGGACGGACACCACGTGCGGGTGGTCGAGGCCCAGCAGCGCCGTGCGCTCCTGCACGAAACGGCCCACCAGCTCCTCGTCGGACGCGAGATCCTCGCGCAGCAGCTTGATGGCGACGGGCCCTTCCGGCCCCTCGCCCAGCCACACCGTGCCGGCGCTGCCCCGCCCCAGGATCTGGTTGGCGGTGTACCGGCTGCCGATCTTCCGTGCCAAGACTGCTCCTACAGACGCGTGTTGCCGACAAAAGTACGCGTCCGACGAGCCAACCTTCACCACCGAGGCGGAAATCACCCGCCAGGTGTCGACAAATCCCCAAACTCGCGGTCGGTTCCCGCCGTCAGTTGCCGGAGCCGTTGCCCAGGTCGCTGATGAAGCTGCCGATCGACTTCGTCCAGTCCTTCAGCTGGCTCCAGTAGCCCTCGCCCTGCCCCACCCACGTGTGCACCGGGGTCAGGTCCCAGATCAGCCAGCCCGCGACGAACAGGATGACGACCAGGAACAGGCAGCCCTTGAGGCAGCCGAGCCCGGGAATCCGCATCGGGTTGGCGCTGCGCTGCCGCGGCTCGCGCGGGGCCCGCTGCTGCGGCTCGGCGGGGGGCGCGTACCGCTGCTGGGGCTGCTGCGGCGGCGGGGCGTACTGCTGCTGCGGCCGGCCGCCGCCGTACCCGGCCGGCTGCTGCTGGCCGTACCCGGCGGGCTGCTGGCCGTACCCGCCCTGGCCGCCCTGCGGCCCGCCCTGCCCGCGCGGCTGCGGCCGGCGTACCGGCTGCTGCTGCGGGGCCTGGCGCGGCGGCTGCTGCTGCGGCCGGGCCACCTGGCGCTGCGGGCGGCGCCGGAGGGGGTCCTCACCGGGGTCGAGGTACTGGACCTGGGTCTGCTCGTTGCGGTCGCGGGCCGCGCGGAGCTGGGTCTGCCAGGGGTGCGGCTGCTCGGGCTGCTGCTGGCCGGACTGCCCCGGCTGGCCGGGCTGCCCCTGGGGCATCGGCGGCATGACGGCCGTCGGGTCGGCGGCACCGGTGTTCGGCAGCACGGCGGTCGGGTCGGCGGCGCCGAACGGGCCCGGCTGGCCGGTGTGCGGCAGGACGCTGGTCGCGGCGTTCGGGTCGTACGCGCCCATCGGCGTGCCCGTGTTCGGCAGCACCTGGGTCGGGTCGGCCGCGCCCGGTACGGCCGGCGATGCCGGGTCGGGGGCCAGCAGCGCGCCGACGCCCTCGGCCGCCGCGATCTGCGCGGAGTTCGCGTGCACGCCGACACCCTCGGCGACGACGCGCAGGCCGCGCGCGAGGTTCTCGGCGCTGGGGCGTTCGGCGGGGTTCTTGCGCAGGCAGCGTTCTATGACCGTCCACAGCGGGTCGGGGACGGTCGAGGGGCGGCGGGGCTCGGCGCTGAGGTGCTGGTGGAGTACCTCCAGGGCGCTGCCACCGGAGAACGGCGGGCGGCCGGTGACCAGCTCGTACAGCAGGATGCCCGCGCCGTAGATGTCGACGGCGCCGGTCTGCGGGCGGCCCTCGGCGGACTCCGGGGCGATGTAGGCGGGGGTGCCCACGAACTCGTGGGTGCGGGTCAGGCCCGGGGAGTCGGCGAGGCGGGCGATGCCGAAGTCGGTCAGCATCGGGTGCATCTGGCCGTTGTACTGGGCGAGCAGCACGTTGGCGGGCTTCAGGTCGCGGTGCACCACGCCGTCGGCGTGGCTGGCGGCGAGCGCGTCGGCGACCTGGGCGGTGAGCAGGGCGGCGGCGACGGGTGTGAAGGGGCCGTTCTCGCGCAGGTAGCGGTGCAGGTCGGGACCGTCGACGAGGTCCATGACGAGCGCGAGGAGATCGCCCTCCACAACGAGGTCACGGACCCGGACGATGTTCGGGTGGGTGAGCCGGAGCAGGACGGAGCGCTCCCTGAGGAAGCGCATCACGATGTCGGCGTCGCTCGCGAGCTCTTCCTTGAGGACCTTGATCGCGACGGTCTCGCCGGGCTGGCCGGGAACCGCCGCCTCGGCGCCCGCGGTCTCCCGCTGGCGGGCACGCCAGACGGTACCGGTGGCGCCGCGTCCCAGCGGCTCCTCCAGGAGGTACTTGCTGCCTACCGGCCGCACGTCATTCGCTCCCTGCTGCTTGCTGAACGGCTGCTTGCGGAGTGTCTCCGACCCGTGTGTCCGACCCACTCTAGTGCTGTGGTGCCTGGGACCGGCCTGTCGTCCGGCTGTGCTTTCCCCTCCCCGGTAGGGCGCCGATAAGCGTCCCGACGTATCCCCATACGTTGGCGTTCCGGCTTGCGTTCGATGGAAAGACGCTCGCTTCGGTCCGCTGGTTGCCGGGCTCGGACGTGACCGATCTCAAGTGATCGCCCGCACGGTATTGGTCAGGCACTTTTGGGGGCAGAGCTGACCAATCAAGATCACTTACCATCGGGGCGTGGGCGCGTTGTCAGTGGCAGGTGCGAGGATGCGCTTGACAGCAGAACTGGCCGACGTGCTCGTGGCGGTGGGGGGAATTCCGCGCCCGCGCAGAAGGGACCGCTGACGGCGATGCAGATCCGGCTGACCGTCGTAGACCCGCTGGGCCCTGCCGCGCAGCGGGGCCGGGCCGCGAGCCGGGACGTGCTGGTGACGGCGCCCTCGGGCACGGACCTGGCCGCGGTGGCGTCGGGGCTGGCCTCGGCGGTCACCGGGGACGGCAGCCTGGGCGGCCGGGAGCCGAGCGGCGCCCCGGTCGTGCTGTACGCGGGGACGGAGCGGCTGGACGCCCGCCGCCGCATCCTGGGCGAGCCCCCGCTGGTCGACGGCGCCGTGCTGTCCCTGGGCGCCCCCGCGGCCCCCGAGCCGCATCCCGAGCTGGACGACGCCCCGACCCAGCTGCACGTGATCGCCGGACCGGACGCGGGCGGGGTCCACCTGCTGCACGGCGGCCAGATCACCGTCGGCCGCTCCGCCGACGCCGACGTCCCGCTCGACGACCCGGACGTCTCCCGGCTGCACTGCGCGGTCACGGTCGCCGCCGACGGCCGGGTCTCGGTCGCCGACCTGCACTCCACCAACGGCACCGCCCTGGACGGCACCCGCGTCACCGACCGCCCGGTCCGCCTCACCCCGGGCTCGCTCCTGCGCATCGGGGAATCGGCCCTGCGGCTTACGCCGTCCGGGGGACCGGGGGCCCGGGTGGGCACGGCACCCGACGGAGACGGGTGCGTGCGGGTGCTGACGGGCGGCACGGAGACCTACGACGAGGGTTCCGGCGCTGTCGGGAGCGGTACGGCCGCGCCGGCCGGCCGTACCCACCACGCCTACGGCACGGCGGGCTGGGGAGCCGCGGGCGGGGCGGCCGGGAGCCAGGAGCACGGCCTGGCGGAACCACCGGTCGTACCGGCTCAGGGGGACGCGCCGAGGATCGAGAGCCGGGGCGGGCAGCCGCTGCGTCCCGGCGTACAGCACGACCGGGGCGCCGGGGCCGGCGGACACGCGGGCGGGTTCCCGTCGTCGGCAGGGCAGCGGACCGAGCCGCCGTCGGCCGACCGCGGGCACGACGGTGACCGGCACGGATACCCGTCGACCGCGAATCGCGGCACCCTGCCGGGTCCGCGCGACGCCGCCGCCGCGTACGACTCGGGCGCCACGTACGACTCGGGCGCCGCGCACGCGTCCGGGGCCGCGTACGACGCCGGTGCGCCGCACGCAACAGGCGCCGCATACGGCCCCGACGCGGCGCAGGGCCCCGGCACCGCCCCCGGCTCCGCCGTCAGGCACGGCTCGGGCGACACGCACGCCGGCCGGTCCGGAGCGCTGGGCGGTCACCCGGGCCGCTCCGGCAGTGCCGGAGACAGCGCAAGCAGCCGAGGCGCCACGGGCGCGGGAAGCACCGCCCCCCGCCCCACGGCCCCCGACCCCGCCGACGGCACCGTTTTCGTTCCCGACCCCGCCGACGCCCCCGCCCCCTCCGGCAGGCGCAAAGGCACCCCCCTCCGCGGAACCGAAGCCCCCGCCCTGCCCGGCGCCCGCAGGCGCGGCGGGCTCGGGGCCTGGGCCCGGCGGCTGGCCGGCGGGCGCGGTGAGCCCCCGTCGGCCGCCGACGACGTGACGGCGGCGCAGGACGGCGGCGCCGCGTCCGCCGGTGTGCCCGCGCAGCCGGAGACCTGGCCCGACCCCGCCGCCCTGCTGCTGACCGCGCTCGGCCCCGGTCCCCGCCTCTGGGAGCGCGGCCCCGGCCATCCGGAGGCGCTCACCGTCCGGCTCGGCACGGCGGACCGCCCGACGTCCGACGGTTCGGGCGTGCTGCCCGCCGTCCCGGTCACCGCCGATCTGCGCGAGGCCGGTGCCCTCGGCCTGGCCGGTCCGCGCACCCGCCTGGCCGGCCTGGCCCGCGCGGTCCTGGCCCAGCTCGCCGCACTGCACTCGCCCGACCTGCTGGAGATCGTCCTGATCAGCGCGGACCGGGCCCGCCCCCTGGAGGAGCGCACGGCCGAATGGTCCTGGCTCGGCTGGCTCCCGCACGTCCGCCCGGGGCACGGCCAGGACTGCCGCCTGCTGCTGGCCTACGACCGTGAACAGGCGGCGGCCCGCGTCGAGGAGCTGCTGCGGCGGACGGAGGAGCCGTCCGCCCCCCGCAGACCGGCCGCCCCGTCCGACCGCACCGCATCCGCGCCGGTCCCCGCCCCGGCACGTACGGCAGCGGACGCCGCGTCCCCCGAAGCCGCCAGGGGCCCCTCCTGGGCCCGCCACGACCTGGGCGCCGACGACGACGGCAAGGGCGGTTTCCCGGGCCCGTACACGGTCGTCGTCGTGGACGGCGATCCCGGCGGCTCCGCACTGCGCGAGGCGGTGGCGCGGCTGACCGTGGCCGGACCGCGTGCCGGAGTGCACGTCGTCTGTCTGGCGGAGACGGCCCCCACCTCGCCCACCTCCCCGGTCGACCGGACCTACGAGGAGGCGTGCGCGGTGACGCCGACGTTCCGGGAGTGCGGGGCGGTGGCCCTGCTGAGCGGCGACGTGGCGACGGCGCTGCACCTCATGCGGGTCTCCGCCGGCGGCCGCCCCGGCCAGGCCGATCCGGTCGGCCCGGTCGGTCCCGGCACCCTGGCCGCGGTGGACGCCGTCTCCCCCGCCTGGGCCGAGCGGTTCGCGCGGGCGCTGGCCCCGCTGCGCCCCGACGGCCCCGGCGCCGACCGGCACACGCGCATGGCCGCCCCCCTCCCCCAGTCCGCCCGGCTGCTGGACGAGTTGGGGCTGGCGAGGGCCACCCCGGCCTCGCTGATGGCCCGTTGGGCGGACGCGGCCGACGACACCGAGTCGCTGGGCGGCCGGGCCCGGGCGGTACTCGGCGCCGGACCGCGCGGCCCGCTCACCGCCGACCTGGTGGCCGAGGGACCGCATCTGCTGATCGAGGGCCCGCCCGGCAGCGGCCGTACGGAGCTGCTGCGGGCGGTGGTCGCCTCGCTGGCCGCCGCCGAGCGCCCCGACCGGCTCGGGATCGTCCTCATCGACGGCCGTGACGGCGTCGGCACCGGCGCCGGGCACGGCGAGGGCCTGCGGGTCTGCACGGACATACCGCATGTCACGACCCACCTGACCGCCAACGACCCGGTGCGGATGCGGGAGCTGGCGCAGTCCCTGAGCGCCGAGCTGAAGCGGCGGGCCGAGCTGCTGGGCCGTTCCGACTTCACCGACTGGCACGCCCGGCGGGAGGTCTCCGGCCGTATCGTCCCGCAGCGTTCCCGCCCCGCCGCCTCGGGCGCCGCCGACATAGACGCCCCGCCGAGTTCGACGCTCCGGCTGCGCCCGTCGTCCGGTGCCGCGGCCCGTGGCCGTACGGAGGCGCCGCCGCCCCCGCTCCCCCGGCTCGTGGTGGTGGTCGACGACCTGGACGCCCTGGTCGCCCCCGCGCTCGGTTCACCGGGCCGTCCGGCCGCCGGTTCCGTGATGCGGGCGCTGGAGGCGGTGGCGAAGGAGGGCGAGCGGCTCGGCGTCCATCTGGCCGCGGCGGCCGGCACCGGCGGCCGTACCGCGGAGACGGAACCGGCCCGGCAGGCCACCCTGCGCATCACCCTGGACACCCCGGCCGACGGCCCCGACGAACCGGCGCCGGGCCGCGGCCGTCTGACCACCCCGGACGGCCGCACCACGGCGTTCCAGACCGGCCGGGTCACCGGCCGCATCCCGCGCACGGCGACCCAGCGCCCCACCGTGGTCCCCCTCGACTGGCACCGCATGGGCGACCCCCCGACCCGCCGCCCGATCCGCGAACTCGGCAACGGCCCGACCGACCTGGCCCTGCTGGCGAGCGCGGTGGAGCGGGCGGCGAAGGAGGTTTCTGCAGCGGAGGTTCCTTCGCTTCTGTGAGCGGGGAAACCTCCTTCGGCCCGTCCCGCGTCCCCCTGGTCGCTGATCACAACGCGATCACGATCCCCCGCGCTGACCTGTCGGCCCACTTGCCGCGTACGCGGCCCCCGCGTACACCGGAGCGCACGGGACAGAGTTCTGACGTTCAACGAGGAACGACGAACGGGGAAGTGATGCGCGGTAACAGCAGCACCATCCGGACACACAGGGCCCTCGCCACACTCGCCGCCCTGCTGGCGGGATCCCTCGCGCTCGCCGCGTGCGGAAGCAACGACAAGAAGTCCGGCGGCGACACCAGCACCGGTGCCACCGGGACCAGCACCCTCAGCCTCCCGAAGCTCGACGGCACCACCCTCGAGGTGGCCGCCGTCTGGACCGGGCAGGAGCAGAAGAACTTCAAGCAGGTGCTCGCGGAGTTCGAGAAGCGCACCGGTGCGAAGGTCACCTTCGTGCCCGCCCAGGACCCGATCATCAACTTCCTGGGATCGAAGATCGCGGGCGGCCAGCCGCCGGACATCGCGCTGCTGCCGCAGCCCGGCGCGATCAAGCAGGCCGTCCAGAAGGGCTGGGCGAAACCGCTGAGCGCCGACACGATCACGGAAGTGCAGAAGAACTACTCGCAGGGCTGGCAGGACATCGGCAAGGTCGGCGGGAAGCAGTACGGCGTCTACTACAAGGCCGCCAACAAGTCGCTGGTCTGGTACAATGCGAAGGTCTTCGAGAACGCGGGCGCCAAGGAGCCCAAGACCTGGCCGGAGCTGCTGACGACGGCGCAGGCGGTGTACGACTCGGGCGTCACCCCGTTCTCGGTCGGCGGCGCCGACGGCTGGACGCTGACCGACTGGTTCGAGAACGTCTACCTCTCCCAGGCCGGCCCGGAGAAGTACGACCAGCTCGCCCAGCACAAGATCAAGTGGACCGACCCGTCGGTGAAACAGGCCCTGACCACGCTGGCCCAGGTCTGGGGCAAGAAGGGGTACGTCGCGGGCAACGCGTCCGGCGCGCTGCAGACGGAGTTCCCGGCCTCGGTGACCCAGACCTTCACCGGCGGCGACCAGCCGAAGGCGGCCATGGTGTACGAGGGCGACTTCGTGCAGGTCAACATCGGCGAGACCAAGGCGAAGGTGGGCACGGACGCCAAGGTGTTCCCGTTCCCGGCGGTCGGCTCCACGGCCCCCGTGGTCTCCGGCGGCGACGCGGCGGTGATCTTCAAGGACTCCAAGGGCGCCCAGGCGCTGGCGAAGTTCCTGGCCTCCCCGGACGCGGCGACGATCCAGGCGAAGCTCGGCGGCTACCTCTCGCCGAACAAGAGCGTGCCGAACTCGGCCTACCCGAACGAGGTGCAGCGCACGATCGCCAAGTCGCTGATCGCGTCCGGTGACGACTTCCGCTTCGACATGTCCGACCAGGCCCCGCAGGCGTTCGGCGGCACCCCCGGCAAGGGCGAGTGGAAGGACCTCCAGGACTTCCTGCAGAACCCCACGGACGTCGCGGGCACCCAGGCGAAACTGGAGAAGGACGCGGCGGCCGCCTACGGCAGCGGAAGCTGACCCGGCGATGGCCGCACCCTCGACCACGGCCCCCGCTCCACCGGGCCGCCGCAGAAGCGTGACCGGCACCCGCAGGAGCGTGGCGGTGCTCTTCCTCCTGCCCGCCCTGGTGCTGCTCGGCGCGCTCGTGGTCTACCCGATCGGGTACTCGCTGATCCGCAGCTTCTACACCGCGAACGGGGACGGGTTCGCCGGCTTCGACAACTACAAGGCGATCTTCACGGACGACGGCATCCGCACCGCCCTGAAGAACAACGTGATCTGGGTGGTGTTCGCGCCGACCGTCTCCACGGCCCTCGGCCTGATCTTCGCGGTGCTGACCGAACGGGTCCGCTGGGGCACGGCGTTCAAGCTGGTCGTCTTCATGCCGATGGCGATCTCGATGCTGGCCGCCGGGATCATCTTCCGCCTCGTCTACGACCAGGACCCGGACAAGGGCGTCGCCAACGCGGTCTGGGTCGGCATCCACGACACCTTCGCGCAGTCCTCCGCGTTCCCGAACGCCCACCCGGGCCGCGAGTCGCCCCTGAAACCGGACCAGGGCGGCTTCATCACGACGGCGACCGTCCACACCGGGCAGACCGTCGCCCTCCCGCTGGTCGGCGTCGCCCCCGACCAGATGCCCGACGGCGCGAGGAAGGCGGTGGCGGCGAAGGCCGACCCGGGGAAGATCACCGGCACCGCCTGGCAGGACTTCACCCGCGGCAAGGGCGTCGGCACCCTCGGCGCCCCCGACCCGTCCGAACTCGGCTACGACGGGATGCGGATCGAGGCGGTGAAGAACGGCGAGGTGGTGGCGTCCGCCAAGGCCGCGGCCGACGGCACCTTCACCCTGCCCGCCGCCGCGGACGGCGCGCAACTGCGCCTCCCCGCGAGCAACTTCAAGCAGCCCTACAACGGCGTCGACTGGCTCGGCCCGTCCCTCGTCACCCCGGCCATCATCGGGTCGTACGTGTGGATGTGGGCCGGCTTCGCGATGGTGCTGATCGCCGCCGGGCTGGCCGGGGTGCCCCGGGAGCTCCTGGAGGCGGCGCGGGTCGACGGGGCGACGGAGTGGCAGGTGTTCCGCAAGGTCACCGTGCCGCTGCTCGCCCCGGTCCTGGCGGTGGTCACCGTCACCCTGATGATCAACGTGCTGAAGGTCTTCGACCTCGTGTACATCATCGCGCCGGGCTCCTCGCAGGACGACGCGAACGTGCTGGCCCTGGAGCTGTACCGCAAGGGCTTCTCGGAGGGCCAGCCGGGCATCGCGAGCGCGATCGCGGTGTTCCTGCTGCTGCTCGTCATCCCGGTGATGTGGTTCAACGTGCGCAGGCTGCGGCGGGAGGAGCGGCGATGAGCTGGGTGCTGGAGAAGCTCAACAGCGGTCTGGTCCGGGTCTTCCTCATCGTCGTCGCCCTGTTCTGGCTGGTGCCGACGATCGGCCTGCTCGCGTCCTCCCTCCGCTCCCCGGAGGACATGAGCGCGAACGGCTGGTGGCACGTCTTCAGCAAGCCGTCCCAGCTGACGTTCGACAGCTACCAGAAGCTCCTGGAGAACGGCGACATCACCCACTCCCTGTGGAACACGGTCCTGATCACCGTCCCTGCGACGGTCCTGGTCGTGATCATCGGGGCGCTGGCCGGTTACGCGTTCGCGTGGATGGAGTTCCCGGGCCGGGACTGGTGGTTCCTGGTCGTGGTCAGTCTGCTGGTCGTGCCGGTCCAGGTGGCGCTGATCCCGATCGCCGAACTCTTCGGGAAGATCGGCCTGTTCGGGACGATCTTCGGGGTGATCCTGTTCCACGTCGGCTTCGGGCTGCCGTTCGCGGTGTTCCTGCTGCGGAACTTCTTCGCGGAGATCCCGCGCGAGCTGCTGGAGGCGGCCCGTCTCGACGGCGCCGGTGAACTGCGGCTGTTCACCCGGGTGGTGATGCCGCTCGGCGGGCCGGCGATCGCGAGCCTGGGCATCTTCCAGTTCCTGTGGGTGTGGAACGACATGCTGGTCGCGCTGGTGTTCACGAAGTCCGGCACCCAGCCGATCACGGTCGCGCTGCAGACCCAGGTACGCCAGTTCGGCAACAACGTCGACGTCCTCGCGCCCGGCGCCTTCATCTCGATGGTGATCCCGCTGGCCGTGTTCTTCGCGTTCCAGCGGCAGTTCGTGTCCGGGGTGATGGCGGGCGCGGTCAAGTAACCGCACAACGGGCCGCCGGGAGGGGCGGGTCGGCCACCGGCTCGCCCCCGCGCCCGTTCACGGAACGTAACCCACATGACGTAACGAACCGTAACCAAATCATTCCATTGGCCGTTCCCGGGCAGAACGCCCGCGCCGACCGACCCATGGATGTCCCTTGCCCAGGTTCAGTGTCATTGTCCCCGCGTACCAGGTCCAGGCGTATCTGCCCGAGTGCCTGGACTCGGTGCTCTCGCAGTCGTACCCCGATCTGGAACTGATCGCCGTGGACGACTGCTCGCCGGACGCCTGCGGCACGATCATCGACGAGTACGCGGCCCGGGACGCACGGGTGAGGGCCCTGCACCTGCCGGAGAACCAGGGCCTGGGCGGTGCCCGCAACGCGGGGACGGCCCAGGCGCGCGGCGACTACCTGATCTTCCTGGACAGCGACGACACGCTGACGCCGGACACGCTGCGGGCGATCGCCGACCGGATCAAGGAGACGGGCGATCCGGACGTGCTCGTGTACGACTACGCGCGGACGTTCTGGACGGGCCGGGCGGAGCGCAACAAGGTCGCGCCGCAGCTGACCGAAGAGGGTCCGGCGCCCTTCCGGCTGGCGGACCGGCCCGGTCTGCTCCGGGTGCTCATGGTGGCCTGGAACAAGGCGTACCGGCGGGAGTTCGTCGAGGAGAACGGCCTCGTCTTCCCGCCCGGCTTCTACGAGGACACGCCGTGGACCTACCCGGCCCTGATGACCGCAGGGTCGATCGCGACCCTCGACCGGGTCTGCGTGCACTACCGGCAGCGGCGGCAGGGCAGCATCCTCTCCACCACCAGCCGCAGGCACTTCGACCTCTTCGACCAGTACGACCGGGTCTTCGCGTTCCTCGACGAGCGGCCCGAACTGGCGTGCTGGCGCCCGGTGTTGTTCCGCCGCATGATCGACCACTTCACGACGGTGTTCACCAGTCCGGGCCGGCTTCCGAAGGGCAGCCGCGGGGAGTTCCTGCGCACGGCCCGTGCCCACTACCGGCGTTACCACACGGACGGCGCGAAGACCCCTCCCGCACTCTCGGTTCCGTTCGAGCGGGGGTATCCCCGTCGCACCCGGCTCCGCCACGGCCTCGTCCGCTACGGCCTGCACCGCACCTACCGCGCCCTGCAGTGGGCGATGTCCGCCCGCCGCCGCACGGTCAAGGCCGGCGCGAAGACCGTCCGCGGCCTGCGCTCGGCCCTGCTCCAGCTGCACTACCGGATCCAGCTGCGGCTCCCGCTGCGCGCCGACCGCGCGGTCTTCGCCGCCTACTGGAACCGCGGGCACGGCTGCAACCCGGGCGCGCTGGAGGCGGCGTTCCGCACCCACGCCCCGCACGTCCGCACCGCCTGGATCGCCCGCCCGGAACACCACCACACGATCCCGCCGGGCCCGCGCCGGCTGCGGCCGGGCACCTTCGGCTACTGGACGGCGCTGGCCCGCTCCAAGTACCTGGTCAACAACGTCAACTTCGACCGGCGGCTGAAGAAGCGTCCCGGCCAGGTGTTCGTGCAGACCCAGCACGGCACCCCGCTCAAGCACATGGGCCTGGACCTCCAGGAGCATCCCGCCGCTGCCGCCGGCATGGACTTCGAGGAGCTGCTGCGGGGCGTCGACAAGTGGGACTACGTCCTGTCCGCCAACCGCCACACCACCCTGACCTGGGAGCGGGTCTACCCCGGCGGCTACCGCACGCTGGAGTACGGCTACCCGCGCAACGACGTCTTCCAGCAGGCCACCTCGGCCGACGTCACCCGGATCCGGGAGTCGCTCGGCGTCCCCGAGGGCGCGGTCGCCCTGCTGTACGCCCCCACCCACCGCGACTACCGGCGCACCCAGCGGCCCGCCCTCGACCTGGACCGGATCGTGCGCCGCCTCGGCCCGCGCTTCGTGATCCTGGCCCGTGCCCACTACTGGCACGGCGGCCCGCTCGCCTCCGGCGCCCGGGTGATCGACGTCAGCGACCACCCCAGCGTGGAGTCGCTCTGCCTGGCCGCGGACGCGCTGGTCACCGACTACTCCTCGCTGATGTTCGACTACGCCAACCTGGACCGGCCGATCGTCGTGCACACCGGGGACTGGGAGGCCTACAGCGCGGCTCGCGGTACCTACTTCGACCTGCGCTCCAGTCCGCCGGGCGCGGTCGCCCGCACCGAGGACGAGCTGATCGACATCTTCGCCAGCGGCCACTGGCGCGGCTCCCGCTCCGCCCAGCTGCGCGCCGCGTTCCGCGACCGGTTCTGCCGGTACGACGACGGACGCGCCGCCGAGCGGGTCGTACGGCACGTGGTGCTCGGGGAGACGGCCGGGCTGCCGGAGTTCATTCCGCCGGCGGAACGGCACCCCGTGCCCTCGGCGGCCGCCGGGCTCACCCACCCCCCGCTGGCCACCGTTCCGCAACCTTCCGGACATCTGCCCGTCACCGAGAGCCGTTGATCGCCGTTTGCCTTGCAGGGAGTTCCCTCATGCCCCCCAACACCTCGCGGCCCACTCCGTCCCGGCCGTCCACCTGGCGGCCGACGGGAAGGCCGGGCCGCATGCACACCTGAGAAAGAGCAGCATGCCCCGCTTCAGCATCATCGTCCCGTCCCACGGGGTCGCCGGCCGGCTGTCCCAGGCGCTGGACTCGGTCCTCGCCCAGTCCTTCGGCGACCTGGAGCTGATCCCGGTCTGCGACGCGCCCGACGCCCCGGCCGCCCAGGTCGCCGCCGCCTACGCCGAGCGGGACTCCCGGGTGGCGCCGGTGCACTCACCGCCGTCCGCCGGGCTCGGCGGAGCCCGGAACACCGGGATGCGGGCGGCGCACGGCACGTACCTGCTCTTCCTCGACGGCGACGACGTGCTGGTCCCGGGCGCACTGGCGCTGCTCGACGCCCGGCTCGCCGAGACCGGTGACGTGGACGTCCTGTACGCCGAGCACGAGCGGACCCCCTGGTGGGAGGGCGAGCCGACCAACCCGGCGGCCCCCGTGCTGGCGGGCGCCCCGAGCGGCGCGTTCGCCCCGGACCGGGCGCCGCGGCTGACGGGCGTGGCCCTGCCGGCCTGGAGCGCGGTCTACCGCCGGTCCTTCCTCACCGAGCGCCGGCTGCGCTTTCCGGACGGGCACTTCACGGACCTCGGCTGGGGCGGCCTGACCACCGTCGCCGCCGAGCGGATCGCGGTGCTGCGCTCGGTGGTCGTACGGCACCGGCTGCGCCGGCAGGGCAGCCGGCTGAACCTGCCGGGACCGCACCAGCACGAACTCCTCGACCAGGCGGAGCTGGTCCTCGAACGGGCCGCCGCACTGCCGGGCGACCGGGCGCGGGCGCTGTTCGAGCAGGTCTTCGCGGTGGTGCTGCGGACGGCCGCGCGGCCGGAACGGATGCCGTCGGGGCACCGGGCGTTCTTCCGGCGGGCGGCCCGGCTGCACCGCGCGCACCGGCCGGAGGGGTTCCGGATGCCGGGCGGGAGCGTGGGTGTCCAGCACCGGCTGCTCGCGGCGGGCGCGTACACGGCGTTCCGCATGCTGCGCGGCGCCAACCGGATCGCGTCCGGCGCCACCGGGCGGCTGCCCCGCCCGCGCATGCCGCTCACCCGGCTCCGGTACGCCCTCGACCTGCGCCGCCCGCTGGATGCGAACCTCGCCGTGTACTGCGCGTACTGGGGGCGCGGGTACGTCTGCAACCCGGCCGCGATCCACGCGGTGGCCCGCGAACTCGCCCCGCACCTCCGCTCGGTGTTCCTGGTCGAGGCCGGCCAGGAGGACAGCGTGCCGGCCGACGTCGAGTCCGTGGTGATCGGCAGCCGCCGGTACTGGGAGGTGCTGGCCCGCGCCAAGTACCTGGTCAACAACGCCAACTTCGCCGAGGGCGTCGTCAAGCGGCCCGGCAGCGTCCACCTCCAGACACAGCACGGCACCCCGCTGAAGAAGATGGGCGTCGACCAGTCGACGTACCCGGTGGTCGCCGCGCGGACCGGCAGCTTCACCAAGCTGCTGGGCCGCGTCGACCGCTGGGACTTCAACCTCTCCTCCAACCGCCACTCCACCCAGACCTGGGAACGCGCCTTCCCCGGCTCCTACCTGACCCTGGAGTACGGCTATCCGCGCAACGACGTCTACTACACGGCGTCCGCCCACGACGTGGTCCGGGCCCGCCGCAGGCTGGGCATCCCCGACGGCAGGACGGCCGTGCTCTACGCCCCCACCCACCGCGACCACCACACCGGCTTCGAGTCCGGCCTCGACCTGGAGGCCTTCTGCGAGGCGGCCGGCGAGGACGTCGTGGTGCTGCTGCGCGCGCACTACTTCTACGACCGGGGCCGTGCGGCGGGCACCGGCCGGGTCATCGACGTCACCGCGCACCGCTCCGCCGAGGACGTCTGCCTGGCCGCGGACGCACTGATCACCGACTACTCCTCCATCATGTTCGACTACGCCAACCTGGACCGGCCGATCGTGGTCTACGCCGACGACTGGGAGGTCTACCGACAGACCCGGGGCGTCTGCTTCGACCTGATGGCCGAGCCGCCGGGCCCGGTCGCCCACACCCCCGAGGAGCTGGCCCGGATCTTCCGCGACGGCTCCTACCGGGGACCGGAGTCCCGGCGGCTGCGGGCCGAGTTCCGCGCCCGGTACTGCCAGTTCGACGACGGCCTGGCCGCCGAGCGGGTCGTGCGGCGGGTCTTCCTCGGCCGGCCGCCGGAGGAGATCCCGACGGTGATCCCGCTCGCCGAACGCCTGCCCGCCCCGGCCGCGACCCTCGTCAGGAGCTGACCGTGCCCCGACTCAGTGTGATCGTCCCCTGTTTCAAGGTGCAGGGCTTCCTCCGCGAGTGCCTCGACTCGGTCCTGGAGCAGTCCTTCCACGACATCGAGGTGATCGCCGTCGACGACCGCTCCCCGGACGGCAGCGGCGCGATCCTCGACGAGTACGCGGCCCGCGACCCGCGCGTGAAGGTCCTGCACCTGCCGGAGAACGTCGGCCTCGGCCGCGCCCGCAACGCCGGACTCCCGTACGCCACCGGCGACTTCCTCCTCTTCCTCGACAGTGACGACAGCCTCACGCCGGGCGCGCTGCGCGCGGTCGCCGACCGGCTCGCGGAGACCGGCGACCCGGACGTGCTGGTCTTCGACTACGCCCGCACCTACTGGTGGGGCGGGACCCGGCGCAACGCCCTCGCGGAGGTGCTGAGCGCCACCGACGGCGTCTTCACGGCAGCCGAACGCCCGGAGATCCTCGACCTGCTGATGGTGGTGTGGAACAAGGCCTACCGGCGTGACTTCGTCGAGGAGAACGGCTTCCGGTTCCCGCCGGGCTACTACGAGGACACCCCCTGGACCTTCCCGGTCCTGCTCAGCGCGGCCCGGATCGCCACCCTCGACCGGATCTGCGTCAGCTACCGCCAGCGCCGGCAGGGCAGCATCCTCTCCACCACCAGCCGCAAGCACTTCGACGTCCACGAGCAGTACAAGCGGGTCTTCGCCTTCCTCGACGGCCGCCCGGAGCTGGCCGGCTGGCGGCCCTGCCTGCACCGGAAGATGGGCGAGCACTGCCTGGACATCCTCGCCAAACCGGACCGGCTGCCGCCCGCCGCCAGGGCCGAGTTCTTCCGTCGGACGGCGGAGCTGTACCGGGCGTTCCGGCCGGAGAAGACCACGGAGGCCACGGCGACCGCGGAGACCACGGACGCCGTCGGGACTGTCGGGGCCGCGGGGGCCGACCTCGGTGTGCTCGGCGGGTCGTACGCGTCGTACCGGCTGCGGGAGCAGGCCGGGCGGGCCGCACGGGCGGGCGGGCGGCAGGCGCAACGGGTGCGGCAAGCGGCGCAGGGCCGGGCCCGGCGGGCGCTGACCGGGCTCCGCGGCCTGCGGTCGCCGGACGAGAACCTGGTCCTGTACTCGGCGGCCTCGCACCAGGGGCTGCGCGGCGATCCGGCCGCCGTGTACCGGGCGGCCCGGGAGCTCGCCCCGCAGCTGCGCGGCGTCTGGGTGGTGCGGGACGCGGAGGTCGCCGCGGAACTGCCGGCCGGCGTCGACCACGTACTGCTGGACTCCCCGGAGTACCTGCGGCTGACCGCCCGCGCGAAGTTCTTCGTCAACGACGTCAACTGGCCCGGCACGCTGGTGAAACGGCCCGGCAGCGTGCACGTCCACACCCACCGGGGCACCCCGCTCAAGTACCTGGGCGCCGACCTGCTGGGCAAGCCCGGCGCCCGGCTCGGCTTCGACGTGCCGCAGATGCTGCGCCGGGCCGACCGCTGGGACCACAGCCTGGTCGCCAACCGCCACTCGGAACTGGTGTGGGAGCGGGCCTACCCCTGCCACTTCGCGTCGGCCCGCACCGGCAGCCCGCGCAACGACGTCCTGGTCACCGGCGGCCCGACGGACTTCCGGGCCCGGCACGGCATTCCGGCCGACCACACCGTGGTGCTCTACGCACCTACCCGCCGCGACTACGTCCGGGGCGGGCACGTCGACCGGATCGACCTGGCCCGGTTCGCCGCCGACCTCGGCGAGGGGCACACCCTGGTGGTCCGCCTGCATCCGGCCCTCGCGACCGGTCCGGCGCGCGGGCTGGGCCTGGCCGAGCTGCACCGGCGCGGCATCGTGGTCGACGCGACCGGCGAACCGCACGCCGAGGAGGTGATGCTGGCCTCGGACGCTCTGGTCACCGACTACTCCTCCCTCATGTTCGACTACGCCAACCTGGACCGGCCGATCGTCGTGCACGCCGACGACTGGGCCGCGTACACCGCGAGCCGGGGCGCCTACCTCGACATCACCGCCGAGGCGCCGGGCCATGTCTCGCACTCCTACCGGGAGTTGGCGTGGCTGTTCGGCTCGGGCGGCTGGCGGGACGCGGAGTCGGCGCGGCTGCGTGCCGACTTCCGGTCCCGGTTCTGCGAGTTCGACGACGGCAGGGCCGCCGAACGGGTCGTACGGACGCTGCTGCTCGGCGAGCCGATGCCGGAGCCGCCGGGCCGGGTCCCCGGTCCGGCCGGCGCGCGTGACCTGCTGGCGTCGACGTGAGACCGCGCACCTGGGTGCTGGTGCTGGCCGCCGTCTTCGCGGTGCTGCAACTCGCCGCTGTCACCGGCCGGGACACGCCGGACTCCAAGAACTACGTGTCGTACGCGCTGACCCTGGCCGGGGCGGGCAAGCGGGAGGCGGCGGCCGAGACGGTGGACTGGGTGTGCGCCGGCAAGGCGTCGGCGGCGGAGCGCGCGCAGCGCGTGGACGTACTGCGCTTCCATGCGCCCAGTCCGGCGGGCCGGGTGTTCGCGGAGTGCCGGGACGGCGAACTGCGGCGGGTGGAGCGGCGGTTGCGGGCCGGGGGCGCGCAGACGGACGGGTACGTCGTGCCGTTCGTGGCCCCGCGGCTGCGCGGGATCTTCGAGGTGCGGCCGGGGTACCCGGTGTTCCTGGCGCCGTTCGTCGGCGTGTTCGGGGTGACGTGGGGGGTGTGGCTGGCGAGTGTGCTGGTCGCGGGCGCGGGCGGAGTGCTGGTCTTCCTGGTGCTGCGGACGGTGTCGGTACCGGTGCCGCTCGCGCTGACCGGGCAGGCCCTGTACTACGTCCTGCCGGTCGGCACGACCGCGATGCGGCCGATGACGGAGGGCCTGATGCTGGCCCTGACCCTGACGGCGCTGTGGGGGTGCGCGCTGGTCCTCACCGGACGGGCGGGGGCGGGGGCGGCTTCGGTGGCGGGCGCGTTGCTCACGCTGTTCGCCGTGAAGCACTCGCAGACGCTCTTTCTCGGTGCGTGCCTGGCCGGGGCCGCGGCGGTGGTCGCACTGTGGCGGCGCCGCCGGCACGGGCGGAGTCCCGGTGACGGGCGGAGTCCCGGTGACGGGCGGAGTCCCGGTGACGGGCGGAGTCCCGGACGCGGGCAGCGCCCCGGACGCGGGCAGAGCCCCGGACGCGGGGTGGCCGCGATCGCGGTGGTGGGGTGCGGGGCGGTGGCGGGCACCCTGCTCCTGGCCCGGCTGCTGCGCTACCCCTCCGAAGCGGAGAGCGTGCAGGACCTGCTGACCGGCCACTACACCCACCCGGACCGGGCCCACCCGTGGCGGGAGTTCCTCCATCTGGAATTCGACTTCTGGGTGGAGTGGCTGCGGCGGCAGCTGACAGAGCCGCTGTTCCCGGCCGCGCTGGCGGCCGGGGCGTGCGGAGCGCGGCGGCGGCCCGCCTTCGGCGTCTTCCTGCTGGCGGCCGCCGGAACCGGGATCCTCACCCAGGCCGGGCACCCCGACATCACCGTCTACGGCGACCGGCTGATCGTCCTGGCGTGGCTGCTGCCGGTGGTGGGCGTGCCGCTGCTCCTCGAACCGCTGGTGCGCCGCCCGGTCCCGGTTCCCGTGCAGGGGACGGCCAGGGTGGTCGGCGTCACTCGATGAGGTGACGGACGGCAGCGCGGTCGGGGCGGACGGGAACACTTGGCAAATGGTCCGTCCCGTCCGTTTCCTCCGGTGAGCACCGGCGCCCTGCTCCGGCGCGCCACGGCCGGCGCCACCGCCCTGCGCGGCGGCCGCGTCCGCAGACTCACCCCGTACCAGGTCTTCGGCCTGCTGTTCTGGCTGCTGATGACCCTGGCCTACTGGCGGGTACCGCCGTGCTGCGAGGCCGGACTGCACGCGGCGGCGGTGGCACGGCTGCGGGCCGGCCTGACGGACACCGCCGTCTCCCCCTACGTACTCGCCCAGGGTGCGCTCGCCCGGCTGACCGGGCTGACGGGGTGGCTGCTGCTGCGGGTGAGCGGCCCGCTGAACCTGCTGGTGCTGCTGACGGGCCTCGGCCGGCTGGTCCGCGTCCTCACCCCGCGCGCGTGGGCGCCGGTGCTGGCGCTGGGCTTCCTGTCCGTGCTGTGGGGCACACGGCCGGCGTGGGGCGGGGGCTCGCTGGCCCTGCTGCCGCTGACCGGCAGCCTCGGCTATCCGTCCGCGTTCGCCCTCGGCCTGACCTTCTGGGCCTGGGCCCTGACCGGCGCCCGCGCCCGTGATCTGCGCCGGGTGCGCTATGTCGGCCCGAGCGGCCTGCGCAGCCTGTCCGGGTATGCGGCGCTCGGGCTGCTCTACGGGACGGTGGCGCTGGTCGACCCGGTGACCGGGGTGGGCGCGGCGGCCGGGGCGGTGGCGTTCGCGGCGGGCTGGCAGCGGGGCTGGCGGGCCGCGGTATGGGGGCGGTGGGCGCTGCTGTGCACGGTGACGGCGGCCGCGCTCGCGTTCGGAACGCACGCGCGCGTACTGCCGCCGGAGGCTCACGGGTGGTACGCCGGGCCGGGTGAGTGGGCCGGTCAGTGCTGGCTGGCTCTGCTCGGGCTCCCGGCACTGTGGCTGCGGGCACGGCGCGCGGGCGGGGCGCCGGTGCGAGGGGCGGTGGGGCCCGGGGCCTGGCGTGATCCGCTGGTGCTGCTGTTCGCGATGGAGTGCCTGGTGCTGGCGTGCGGGCGGCTCGCCGGGCTGCTCGGGCTCGTGCTGCTGGCACCGCAGTGCGCGCTCGCCGTGGAACTGGCGGCGGAGCGGCCCTGGTGCGGGTGGCGGCGGGTGCTGGGCTGGGCCGCGGCCGGCGGGGTCTGCGTGGGCTTCCTGGCCGCGCAGGCCGGGGCGGTCGTACCGCGCTCGGTGGACCCGGTCGGCTTCGTCCAGCCGCCGCGCTGGCCGTCGTACGACTGGGCGGCCCGGCACATCGGCCCGGGGGAACCGGTGGCCACGGACGGCTACTACGCCGTGCGGCTGCTCCCCGGGTACGGCATCGCCCTGGCCGACGGCCACGACCACCGCCCCCGGGTGCGCTGGCTGCTGCTGACGCGGCAGGAGCGGCTGCCCGCGGGGGCGGTGGTCGTGGACTGGAGCCGGCGAACGGGGGAGGTGCTCGCGCGGCTCACCCGGACGGGGGATGCGTCCCCGGTACCGCCGGTCACCCGATCGGTTACTCGATGACGAGCTCGACCGGGATGTTGCCCTTGGTGGCCTTGGAGTAGGGGCAGTAGGCGTGGGCCTGGTGGACCAGCTTCTCGCCGGTCTCGTTGGCGAGCGTCTCGGGAAGCTCGACGCGCAGGGTGACCTTGAGCGCGAAGCCGCCGTCGGACTCGTCCTTGCCGATGCCGACCTCGGCGGTGACGGAGATCTCGCCGGTGTCGACCTTGGCCTGGCGGCCGATGGCGCCGAGGGCGCTGGCGAAACAGGCGGCGTAGCCGGCGGCGAAGAGCTGCTCGGGGTTGGTGCCCTGGCCGTTGCCGCCCAGCGCGGGCGGGAACGCCAGCGTGAGGTCCAGCTGGCCGTCCGAGCTGACCGCCCGTCCTTCCCGGCCGGTGGCGGTGGCGGCTGCGGTGTAGATGGCGTCCATGGAAGACCATCCCTCTCGAAGTACTCGAAGTATCGGTGTCCGGCGGCTCCCGTTCCCGCCGCCCTCACGACCACAAGTAGAGCACACAATTCAATTGCACACAACTAAATGACCCGCAAGCGCTACGCTTGAGCCATGACCGTGACGACCCCGACCCCCAGCCCCGCGCCGGGCCCCGCCCCCGAGGCGGAGTGGCTCCGCCTGGACCGCCAGATCTGCTTCTCCCTGCACGCGGCGTCCCGCGCCTTCAACGGCGTCTACCGCGTGATCCTCAAGGACCTCGGGCTCACCTATCCGCAGTACCTGGTGATGCTCGTGCTGTGGGAACAGGGCGACCTCCCGGTCAAGAAGCTCGGCGAACACCTCCGCCTGGACTCCGGCACCCTCTCCCCGCTGCTCAAGCGCCTGGAGGCGGCGGGCCTGGTGCGCCGCGAACGCAGCACGCGCGACGAACGCTCGGTGGAGGTACGGCTCACGGAGGAGGGCACCGCGCTGCGCGAGCGGGCGCTGGAGGTACCGCGCAGGATCGTGGCGGCGACGGGCTTCGACGTGGAGGAGATCCGGGACCTGAAGACGCGGCTCGACCAACTGACGGGGACGCTGGATGCGGCGGCTCTGGAAGAAGGCTCGTGCTGACGCGCCCCTTCTTCCAGGGGCGCGGGGCTGTCGTCGATTCCTTTAGGGGCGGGGGCTGTCGTCGATTCCTTTAGGGGCGCGGGGCTGTTGTCGACGTGCGGCTGCCGCCGCCTGGGCGCGACCAGCCCCCACCCGCTCGCAGCCCGGACTCGGCAGCCCCCACCCGGATCGGCCGCACGTACAACCGAAGCGCAATCCGGTCGATCACCATCTCCTCCCGCAGCACGAACTGCTGGTTCAGCACGGCGAACTTGGCCCGCTCCGTCCCCAGCCGCGGCCGATACCCGCTCACCAGCGCGTACTTCTCCATCACGGCCCACACCTCGTCGGTCCCCGCCAACCGCCGCCGCAGCACCCCCGCCCCCGCCTCGCGCCCGTACAACGTCCCTGACTCCGCCCCCGGTTCGGCCAGTGCGACGTCCCGCGTGCCCTTGAAGTCGGCGGGATACGCGAGCTCCGCCCCGCGCGCGTGGGCCGGCAGGAACAGCACCGGGTCGCCGGGCCGCAGCACCCGGGCCACCGCCGCCGCGACCGCCCCGAGGTCGTCGGGACGGGTGCCCGGCACCCGGTCCGCCCGCAGCAGCGGCACCTGGTGGGTGAAGGCGAGGAGGACCGCCAGCACCCCGGCCAGGGTGAGCGCGGGCGACCGGGGCGCCGTCTGCGTGCCGTGGGACCAGAGCCGGCCGAGCACCCGGGCGACCTGGTCCGCGCCGAGCGCCACCAGCAACGGCGCCCCGGCCAGCGCGTACAGCACGTACCGGTCGACGTACAGCGGTGTGAACTGCGAGGCCAGCATCAGCGCCACCGGAGGCAGCACCGCGAGCGGCAGCGCGACCGCCGCGAGGGTCACCTCGCCGCGCCGGCCCACCAGCCGCGTCAGCCCCAGCAGTCCGAGCGCCAGGCACGCCCAGTACACCCCGTCGGTCGGACCGAGGTACTGGCGCAGCAACTCCTGCGCGGTCTCCACGTCCGGCTCCCGCAACCACGCCACCTGGGCCGACTGCCCGTGCGAGACCACGACCATCGGCAGCAGCGACAGCACCACGCCCCCGGCCGCGCAGCCCCACCTCCGCCACACCCTTCCCGACGAACGGGCCAGCGCCAGGGTTCCCGCGTGCGCGAGCAGCAGCAGGACGGCGAACTCGTGCAGCCAGCAGGTGAGTCCGAGGACGGCGCCGTACCACCACCAGACCCGGCGCCCCTCCTCCCGCACCGCCCGGACGAGGAGCAGCGTCGCGCCGGTGGCGCCCGCGGCGACCAGGGCGTACGAGCGGCCCTCCTGCGCGTAGTGGCCGACCAGCGGGGTGACCGCGTACAGCAGCCCGGCCCACAGGCCGACGCGCGGCCGGGCCAGGCGCATGCCGAGGGCGGCGACCAGGCCCGCGGTGCTGGCCGCCGCGCACACCGAGGGCAGCCGGAGGACGACCTCGCCGGGGTGGCCGGGGTCGGCGCCGAGGACGAAGTGCATCAGCAGGTAGTACAGGCCGTGGACCGCGTCGACCTCGTGCAGCAGCCGCCAGATCTGCGGCACCGTGCGCCGGGCGACCTGGTAGGTGACGGCCTCGTCGCGCCACATGCCGCCGCGGCGCAGCCTCCAGAACCCGAGGGCGAGCATCACCGCGGCCGGGACGGCCACGGCGAGGAACCGGGCGGCCCGCGGCCACCGGGGCGGGCCGCCCAACGGGCGCGGCCGACTCCGTGGAGCCGGCCGGCTGTCGTCTTCTGTTCGCGTCGTTCGCGGATGTGCTTTTACGAGAGGCCCGATACTCACCACGGCCCGATCTTTTGCGATTAGCCAACCTTTGCCGGGTAATGACGGCGTATCGGCATGGATACACCATCCGCGCGGCTTACGCTCGCGGTCGATGAATCGCCACCCGTGCACTCCGCTTCCGCGTCTCCCGTTCGCCCCGGCTGTTCGACTCCCGCGGCTGCGCCGCCCGTCCGGCGGCTCGCGTCTCCCCCCGCGCCTCCCCGCGCGCCGCTTCCCACCGCTGCTCCGCCTCGCCGTCGCCTGGGCCGCCACGCGCGCGCTGATGCTGTGGCTCCTCGCCCACAACAACGAGCGGCTGCTGGGACACGGATCGGTCGCGCGCGAGGTGTGGCGGCTGTACTTCCACTGGTACGGGGTGCTGTCGCACGGCGCGTTCCCGGCGCACGACACGCTGTGGCAGTACCCGCCGGGCGCCGGCGCGGTGCTGCTGGCGCCGGGGCTGGTGCCGGAACTGAGCTACTTCCAGGCGTTCGTGGCGCTCACCCTGGCCACCGACGCCCTGGTCACGGCGGCACTCGCCCGCGCCGGCCGGCGCCCCGGCCGCACCCTGCTCGGCGCCGCCCTGTGGACCGGCGGCCTGCCGCTCCTGCTGCACCTCCCGCTGGCCCGCTACGACGTGGCGGTCACCGCCTTCGCCGTGCTCTCCCTGCTGGCGCTGGAGCGCTCCACGCGCGCGTGCGGTGCGCTCGCGGCGCTCGGCGCGCTGGTGAAGGTGTGGCCGGCGCTGGTGCTGCTGGGCCTGGAGCGCGGGCGTCCGACCCGCAGGGCGTGGCTGACCGCGGCCCTGACAGGGACCGTGACCCTGGCCGTCTTCGTGGTGTCCTTCCGCAACCCGCTCGCGTTCCTCCGCCAGCAGGGCGGCCGGGGCGTGCAGGTCGAGTCGCTCGGCGGGACCGCGCTGAGCCTCGCGCGGCACGCCGGCTGGCGGGGCACCACCCGGTACCGGTACGGCGCCATCGAACTGGTCGGCCCGCACGTGCACGCGGTCGCGACCGCGTCCCTCGCGCTCACCGCGGCCGCCTTCGCACTGCTGCTCGTGTGGCGGGTACGGGCCCGGCACTGGACCCCGGCCACCCCGTACGACGCGGCACTGAGCGCGGTGCTCCTGTTCACCGTCACCAGCCGGGTGATCAGCCCGCAGTACATGATCTGGCTGCTGGGCCTGGCCGCCGTCTGCCTGACCTCGCGGCACACCACCCAGCGGCCGGTCGCCGCGCTCGTCCTGGCGGCGACCGCGCTCAGTGCCGTCGCCTATCCCGCGTTCTACGCCGAGGTCGTCCACTGCACCTGGACCGGCTGCCTGCTGATGCTCGCCCGCAACGGCCTGCTGGCCACCGCCGCCGTGCTCTCCCTGACCCGGCTGTGGCGCGCCACCCGCCGCCGCGAGGACACGGCCGGTGTCCGCATGACCGCGGTGCGTCAGCTCGCCCGTCCGCGGATGTCGGCGGCACCTGGTTCACTGAGGAGTGACCGCGGCTGACGACCCGCGGCTGACGAACACCACGGGCCAACTCACGGAGGGGACGGCCACACATGACCTGGCTGATCACCGGCGGCGCCGGTTACATCGGGGCGCATGTCGTACGCGCGATGGCGGAGGCGGGCGAGCGGACGGTGGTGTACGACGACCTGTCCACCGGCATCGCGGAGCGCCTGCCGGAGGACGTGCCGCTGGTGGTCGGCTCCACGCTCGACGGTGAGAAGGTCGCCCGGGTCCTGGCCGAGCACGAGGTGACCGGGGTCGTGCACCTGGCGGCGAAGAAGCAGGTCGGCGAGTCGGTGGACCGCCCGCTGCACTACTACCACGAGAACGTCGAAGGCCTGCGCGTCCTGCTGCAGGCCGTGACGGAGGCCCGGGTCCCGTCCTTCGTGTTCTCCTCCTCCGCGGCGGTCTACGGCATGCCGGACGTCGAGCTGGTGACGGAGGAGACGCCGTGCCTGCCGATGTCGCCGTACGGCGAGACGAAGCTGGCGGGCGAGTGGCTGGTCCGCGCCACGGGCCGGGCCACCGGACTCGCCACGGCCTCGCTCCGCTACTTCAACGTGGCCGGCGCGGCCCGCCCCGAACTCGCCGACGTCGGCGTCTACAACCTGGTCCCGATGGTGTTCGAGAAGCTCACGGAGAACGCCCCGCCGCGCATCTTCGGCGACGACTACGCGACCCCGGACGGCACCTGCGTCCGCGACTACATCCACGTGGTGGACCTCGCCGAGGCCCACGTGGCCGCGGCCCGCGCCCTCCAGGCCGAGCCGGGCCGCGCGCTCACCCTCAACATCGGGCGCGGCGAGGGCGTCTCGGTCCGCGAGATGATCGACCGCATCAGCACCGTCACCGGCTACGACCTCCCCCCGGCCGTCACCGCCCGCCGCCCCGGCGACCCGGCCCGCGTCGTCGCCTCCGCCGACCGCATCACCACCGAACTCGGCTGGAAGGCCAAACACGACGTCCACGACATGATCACCTCGGCCTGGTCCGGCTGGGTACGCCTGCACCCGGAGGCAGGCCGCGACTGACCCCGTACCCTGCGGAGATGCCTCGCCTGTCCCGCCTCGACCGTGTCCTGGGCGCCGTCATCGGTTCCGCCGTCGGTGACGCCCTGGGCGCACCCTTCGAGTTCGGCCCCGAGGGGGCCTTCTCCGCGCGGTTCCCGAGGGCGGGTCACGGGGGTGAGATGTGCGGAGGCGGCGGCTGGGAGCCGGGCGAGGCGACCGACGACACGCAGATGGCCGTGCTGGTCGGGGAGTCCCTGGTGGAACGGGGCGGGCTGGAACTCCCGGACGTCTTCGGGCGGTTCCAGCGGTGGGCGGCGGCCGAGCCGAAGGACATCGGCCTGCAGACCGAGGCCGTGCTGGGCAGCGGAGACCCGTGGGATCTCGCCGCCGCCCTGCACTTCCAGATCAGTCAGCGCGCCGCGGGCAACGGGGCGTTGATGCGTGCCGCGACGTCCGGGGTGTATTTCGCGCCCCTGGGCCGGGACGGCACGATGGACGCCGGCCGCCGGCTGGCCGCGCTCACCCACGGGGACCGGGCCGCCTGGGAGGGCACCGCGATCCTGCACGAGCTGCTGCGGGTCGCCCTGTCCGGAGCCGACCCGCTGACCGCCGTTCCGGAAGCGCTGGCGGCGGTCCACCCCGGCCACCGCGACCGGTACGCCACCGTCCTCGCCCCCCGCTGGCACCCCGACCTCGCGACCGAGTACAACGGCGCCGTGTGGCCCTGCCTGGGCTCCGCGGTCTGGGCGTTGCGGACCACCTCCTCCTACGAGGAAGCCGTCCGGGCAGCCGTCGACCTGGGCGGCGACACGGACACCGTCGCGGCGGTCACCGGCGCCCTGGCCGGTGCCGTGCACGGCGTCGGGGCCGTGCCGGAACGGTGGACGGACGTCCTGCACGTGCCGTTGCCCGGGTTCGGCGACCGGGTGCTGCGGGCGGCGGACCTGTCGGCGCTGGCCCGGCGCCTCGGGGCCTGAGGCCCCGTCACTCCGCGGTCCTGCGGGCCTGTTTGAGTTCCTCGGAGACGGCCCAGGCGTCGGCCACCGGGCCCATGTGGGCGAGCTTGTCGGGGTTGAGGACGAGGCGGATGGTCTGGATGCGGCCGTCGAGGATGTCGAGGGAGAAGGTCTGGAGGACCTTGCCGTCGCGGTCGTGGAGGACCGCGCCGGGCTGGCCGTTGACCTCGTGCCGCTCGGTGGTCACCTCGATGCGGGCCAGCACCGGGAAGACGGCGGCGAGGAGGCGGGCCACGTGCTGGGCGCCCAGGACCGCGCGGGCGAGCTGCGGGGCCTTGCCGCCGCCGTCGCCGACCAGCGACGCGTCGCCGGCGAGCAGGTCCTGGAGGGCGGCGACATCGCCCTCCTGCAGGGCCTCGAAGAAGCGCGCGGCCAGTTCCTCGCGTTCCCTGCGGTCCGCCTCGAAGCGGGGGCGGCCCTCGGCCATGTGGCGCCGGGCCCGGACCGCCAGCTGGCGGCAGGCCGCCTCCGAGCGGCCCACCGCCGACGCGACCTCGGGGAAGCCGAAGTCGAACACCTCGCGCAGGACGAAGACAGCGCGTTCCAGGGGGCTGAGCCGTTCCAGGAGCAGCAGGGCCGCCATCGACACCGAGTCGGCCAGCTCGGCCGACCGGACCGGATCCTCGTAGGGGTCGGCGAGCAGCGGCTCGGGGAACCACGGGCCGACGTACTCCTCGCGCCGGACCCGGGCCGAGCGCAGTACGTCGATCGAGATCCGGGTCACGGCGGCCGACAGGAAGGCCTTCGGCGACCTGACGTCCGTCGGTGACCCGGCGAAACGCAGCCAGGCCTCCTGTACGGCGTCCTCGGCCTCGGCGACGCTGCCCAGCAGCCGGTACGCGATCGAGAACAGCAGCGGCCGCAGCTCCTGGAACTCCTCGGTCCTGTTCTTCATGTCCACTCCCCCGTGCCCCATGTCCCCGTGTCCCCGTCCAGTGTCAGAAGTGCCAGAAGTGCCAGAAGTGTCGGAGGTTCAGAAGGAGGCCGGGCCGAACCGGCCCGCCGCGACGACCAGCGCGAGGGCCAGATAGCAGAGGTTCAGTGCCACGAACGCCCGCTCTCCGCGCCGCCCGTGGGTGATCATCGCGCCGATCATCAGCAGGACCCAGGCGGTGGCGGTCACCGGCACCAGCACCGGCGCGATGCCGGTGACGGCGGGCAGGACCAGGCCCGCCGCGGCCAGGAGTTCGAGGACGCCGAGCGTCCGCACGAGACCGTCGCCGGCGTCACCGGTCCAGCCGCCGCCGTGCGCCGCGGCCAGCTTCTCCCTCGGTACGAACGTCTTGCTGATCCCGCCGGCCAGTGCCACCGCGGCGAGCAGCCCGGCGGTGATCCACAGCGCGAGGTTCATCGTCCACTCCCTGTTCGAGGATGCCTGTGCCCTCTACGACGAGACGGCCGCGCGGCCTGTGACATCCCCGGCCCGAGTGGTCACAGCGCCTTGAGCGCCTCCGTGGTCCCGCGGGCCAGCGCCGCCAGGTACCCCTTGGGCAGCTTCGGGGTGCGGATCACCACCGAGCGCCAGTACAGCGGGCCGGAGATCAGGTCCATCGCCAGGTCGTCGTCGAGGCCCTCGGCGAGTTCGCCGCGCCGCTGCGCCGCCTCGATGATCTTGCTGGCGACGCCCTCCTGGCCCTCGCGCAGCGTCTTCTGCATGGCCTCGGCGATGTCGGGGTTGCGGGCCGCCTCGGCCTGCAGGTCCGGGATGATCTGCGAGGCGACCGGATGGCGCAGCGCACGGGACGTGACCTCGTACAGCAGCCGCAGGTCGCCCTCCAGGGAGCCGGTGTCGGGCACCGGCAGGCCCAGCACGGCGAGGGCGGAGACGACGTCGAGGACCAGGTGCAGCTTGGAGCGCCAGCGGCGGTAGACGGCGGTCTTGCCGACGCCGGCGCGGCGCGCGATGCCCTCGATGGACATCCGGGCATACCCGACCGCCGCGAGTTCCTCGAAGACGGCGGCCCGGATGGCCTCGGTCACGTCCTCACGGAGGACGGCCGCCCCGGCGGGGGCTCGTCGGCGCGGACGCGTCTGGGACTCCTCGGCGTTCGTCGTCATGCCTCCCAGCATAGGGGCGTAACGACGAAACGGTTGCGTTCCGACGACGCACCGACACCGAGCCGCCACCCGAACGCCGCAACGCACCCGCAACGCGGTCCGGTTGAACACCTCCCAGCTCACCGCCGTACCGAACAGGCGCCCACAGCACACCACAACGAATCGGTCGCGCCCCGACCTCGAAAGTGTTACGGCACACATCCGTCCGTGACGACGAAACGGTTGCGTTCCGACGCCAACTCGGCCTACGCTCCCGTTGCGACGATACGGTCCCGTTCCGACGTGAGAAAACGTAAAGAGAAGCGTAAGGAAACGCCGGATGACGGGCCCGGCGCCCAGCCGGGCGCCGCACCCCCACCCTCCGAGTGAAAGCAGCGGATGTGACCCAGGTTCTCCACACACCGCCCCCGGCCCCGGTCACGGCCGAGGACGACCTCGCGGCGCTCGCCGCCCGGCACGGTCTCTCGGTCAGCGGCGCCCGTCCCTCCCTGCCCCAGTACATCCGCCAGCTGTGGGAGCGACGGCACTTCATCATCGCCTTCGCCACCGCCAAGCTGACCGCCCAGTACGCACAGGCGAAGCTCGGCCAGGTCTGGCAGGTCATGACCCCGCTGCTGAACGCGGCGGTGTACTACTTCATCTTCGGTGTCCTGCTCGGCACCAAGCGCGGCGTGCCGGACTACATCCCGTTCCTGGTCACGGGCGTGTTCATCTGGACGTTCACGCAGAGCTCGATCATGGTCGGCACCCGCGCGATCTCCGGCAACCTGGGCCTCGTCCGCGCCCTGCACTTCCCGCGCGCCGCACTGCCGATCTCCTTCTGCCTCCAGCAGCTGCAGCAGTTGCTGTTCTCGATGGCCGCCCTGGTCGTCATCCTGCTCTGCTTCGGCGTTCCGGTGGCCGCCTCCTGGCTGCTGGCGATCCCCGCGCTGATCCTGCAGTTCACCTTCAACGCCGGCTTCGCGATGATCATGGCCCGGTGGGGCGCCAAGACCCCGGACATCGCCCAGCTGATGCCGTTCATCCTGCGCACCTGGATGTACATCTCCGGCGTCATGTGGAACATCGACAAGCTGACCAAGAACCACCACGGTCTGCCGAGCTGGGTGAACCCGGTACTCAAGGACAACCCGGCCGCCGTCTACATCGACCTCATGCGCTTCGCCCTGATCGACAGCTTCCACGGCAGCCAGCTGCCGCCGCACGTGTGGATCGTCGCGACCGTCTGGGCCCTGGTCGTCGGCGTCGGCGGGTTCATCTACTTCTGGAAGGCTGAGGAGACGTACGGCCGTGGCTGAGAACGTGAGCGACACCCCCAGCATGAGCGACACCCCCACCGTGGGCGAGGCCCGCAGCGTGAGCGACGTCCCCACCGTCGTCTGCGACAGCGTCGACATCGTCTACCGGGTCAACGGCACCGGCGCCGGACGCGGCTCCGCCACCGCCGCCCTCAACCGCATGCTGCGCCGCAAGCACGCGGAGCAGGCGGCCGGCGTCCGCAAGGTGCACGCGGTCAAGAACGTCTCCTTCGTCGCCTACAAGGGCGAGGCGATCGGCCTGATCGGCACCAACGGCTCCGGCAAGTCGACCCTGCTCAAGGCGGTCGCCGGCCTGCTCCCGGTGGAGAACGGCGCCATCTACACCGACGGCCAGCCCTCCCTCCTCGGCGTCAACGCGGCCCTGATGGGCGACCTGACCGGCGAGAAGAACGTCTACCTCGGCGGCCTCGCCATGGGCATGTCCCGCGAGGAGATCAAGGAGCGCTACCAGGACATCGTCGACTTCTCCGGCATCAACGAGAAGGGCGACTTCATCACCCTGCCGATGCGCACCTACTCCTCCGGCATGGGCGCCCGGCTCCGCTTCTCCATCGCCGCCGCCAAGGACCACGACGTCCTCCTCATCGACGAGGCCCTGGCCACCGGTGACGCGTCCTTCCGCATGCGGTCCGAGGAGCGGATCCGCGAGCTGCGCCAGCACGCGGGCACGGTCTTCCTGGTCAGCCACAACAACAAGTCCATCCGCGACACCTGCGAGCGGGTGCTGTGGCTGGAGCGGGGTGTGCTGCGCATGGACGGGCCGACCGAGGAAGTCCTCACCGAGTACGAGGCCTTCACCGGCGACAGGTCCGACAAGACGAAGGCGAAGCCCAAGCCGCAGCCGAAGGCCGCCCAGCCCTCCTGAACATCGGCAGGAACAAGCACGAGCAGGAAAGAAAGCGCCCCGAGCCTCACCGGCCCGGGGCGCTTTCGTGTCGTGCGGCTGCGACTACGGCTGCGCGGCTACGAGTGCGTGCGCAGCAGCGTCCGCATCGTCCGCATGGCCACCGACAGGTTGGCCAGGTCGAAGGAGTCCGAGCTGCGGATCTCCTCCAGGGTGGTGCGGGCCCGACCCAGGATCGCGGCGTTCTTCTGCTCCCAGGCCTGGTAGCGCTGCTCGGGCGTCGACGTGCCGTTGCCCGCGGCGAGCACGTCGGCGGTGAGCATGGCGTGGGCCGCGTACAGGTCCTCGCGGATGGAGGCGCGGGCCATCGACTGCCAGCGGTCGGCCCGCGGGAGCTCGATGATGCGGTCCATCAGCTGGGTGACGCCGAGCCGGTCGGCGAGGTCGTAGTAGACCTCGGCGACGTCCAGCGGCTCCTTGCCGGTGCGGTCGGCCACCGAGACGATGTCCAGCGCCGGGAAGGCGGAGGAGAAGCCGGCCACGCGGGTGGCGACCTCGGCGGGCACGCCGGCCGCGGACAGCTCGTCGTACACGTGCTGGTACCACTCCAGGTCCGCGCCGCGCAGCAGCTTCGGCAGCTGCTGCCAGACCTGCTCGACCCGCTCGGAGAAGAAGTCGACGGTCTCCAGGAGCTGGAGCGGCTGCGGCCGGTTGTTCAGCAGCCAGCGGGTGCCGCGCTCCACCAGGCGACGCGAGTGCAGCCGGATCCGGGTCTGGACGGCCGCGTCGACCTTGTTGTCCAGCTCCTCGACCGCGTCCCACACCGGGGCCGAGCGGAAGATCGCGCGGGCCGCGGTCTGCGCCCGGACGATCTCCTCCAGGGAGGCCCCGGTCTCCTCGCGCAGCCGGTGCAGGTAGGTCGTGCCACCGGTGTTGACCGTGTCGTTGACCAGCACCGTGGTGGTGATCTCGCGGCGCAGCGGGTGGGTGGCGAGCGCGGCGGCGAACCGGTCGCGCAGGGCCGTCGGGAAGTACGCGTGCAGCAGGCTGCTCAGGTACGGGTCGTCCGGCAGCGTGGTGGCCAGCAGCTCGTCGGCGACCGTGATCTTCGTGTACGCCAGCAGGACGGCCGTCTCCGGGCCGGTCAGGCCCTGGCCGGTGCCGATGCGCTCGCGGATCTGGCGGTCGGTGGGCAGGAACTCCAGCGCCCGGTCGAGGTGACCCTCCCTGACCAGGTGGCGCAGGAAGCGCTGCTGGGCGTGGAGCATGTCCCCGGACTGGGCCAGCGCGTTGGCGATCGCCACGTTCTGCGCGTAGTTGTTGCGCAGCACCAGGGCGCCGACCTCGTCGGTCATCTCGGCGAGCAGCTTGTTGCGCTGCTTGACCGTCATGTCGCCGTCCGCGACCACGCCGTTGAGCAGGATCTTGATGTTCACCTCGTGGTCGGAGGTGTCCACGCCGGCGCTGTTGTCGATGGCGTCGGTGTTGATCTTGCCGCCCTGGCGGGCGAACTCGATCCGGCCCAGCTGGGTCAGGCCCAGGTTGCCGCCCTCACCGACGACCTTGACGCGCAGGCCGGCGCCGTCGACGCGGATGGCGTCGTTGGCCTTGTCGCCGACGTCCGCGTTGGACTCGGTCGACGCCTTGACGTAGGTGCCGATGCCGCCGTTCCACAGCAGGTCGACCGGTGCCCCGAGGATCGCCTTCATCAGGTCGGCCGGGGTCAGCTTGGCGACCTTCTCCTCGATGCCGAGGACCTCGCGGATGTGGCTGTTGACCGGGATGGCCTTGGCGCTGCGCGGGAAGATCCCGCCGCCCGCCGAGAGCAGGTCGGTGTTGTAGTCGCCCCAGCTGGAGCGGGGCAGGTCGAACAGGCGGCGGCGCTCGGCGTAGGAGGTGGCCGCGTCCGGGTTCGGGTCGATGAAGATGTGCCGGTGGTCGAAGGCGGCGACCAGCCGGATGTGCTCGCTGAGCAGCATGCCGTTGCCGAACACGTCACCGGACATGTCGCCGATGCCGACGACCGTGAAGTCCTCGGTCTGGGTGTCGACGCCCAGCTCCCGGAAGTGCCGCTTCACGGACTCCCAGGCGCCGCGGGCGGTGATGCCCATGCCCTTGTGGTCGTAGCCGGCGGAGCCGCCGGAGGCGAAGGCGTCGCCGAGCCAGAAGTTGTAGCTGCCGGCGACCTCGTTGGCGATGTCGGAGAACGTCGCCGTGCCCTTGTCGGCCGCGACCACCAGGTAGGTGTCGTCCTCGTCGTGCCGGACCACGTCCTGCGGGGGCACGACCTCGCCGGCCACCATGTTGTCGGTGATGTCGAGCAGCGCCGAGATGAACGTCTTGTAGCTGGCGATGCCCTCGGCGAGCCACGCGTCCCGGTCCACGCCCGGGTCGGGCAGCTGCTTGGCGACGAAGCCGCCCTTGGCGCCGACCGGCACGATGACGGTGTTCTTCACCATCTGCGCCTTGACCAGGCCGAGGATCTCGGTACGGAAGTCCTCACGCCGGTCGGACCAGCGCAGACCGCCGCGCGCGACCTTGCCGAAGCGCAGGTGCACGCCCTCGACCCGCGGCGAGTACACCCAGATCTCGAACGCCGGGCGGGGCGCCGGGAGGTCCGGGATGGCCTGCGGGTCGAACTTCATGGAGACGTAGGAGTGCGGCTTGCCCTCGGCCGTCTCCTGGAAGAAGTTGGTGCGCAGCGTCGCCTTGATGACGGTCAGGAAGGAACGCAGGATGCGGTCCTCGTCGAGACTCGCCACCTGGTCGAGGGCCGCGTCCAGCTCCTCCAGGAGGGCGTCGGTGATCTCCAGGCCGGCCTTCTGCCGGTCCGGCGACATCCGCGCCTCGAACAGGGAGACGAGCAGCCGGGTGGTGTGGACGTTGTTGCGGAGCGTCGTCTCCATGTAGTCCTGGGAGAACGTGGAACCGGCCTGCCGCAGGTACTTCGCGTACGCCCGCAGCACCATCGCCTGCCGCCAGGTCAGCCCTGCGCTCAGCACCAGCGCGTTGAAGCCGTCGTTCTCCGCG
This sequence comes from Streptomyces sp. NPDC090499, assembly GCF_044769305.1. Lineage (NCBI taxonomy): Bacteria > Bacillati > Actinomycetota > Actinomycetes > Kitasatosporales > Streptomycetaceae > Streptomyces > Streptomyces sp. NPDC090499. Next base: position 17,886 of record NZ_JBIVXP010000020.1, on the reverse strand, counting down.
AGGCCGGTCCAGGTCGCCGCGAACGCGTCCTGGAAACGCTCCCGGCCGTCGTCGCCGAGGTAGTCGCCGTTGCCGCCGCCGGACACCTTCGGCATGCGCAGCCCGAAGTCGTAGATCCACGCGGTCGTCCGGTCCGCGCAGCGCAGCTCGTACGGCCGCTCGTCGATCACCTCGACGCCCAGCCGGTTCAGCACCGGCAGCACGGCCGACAGGGAGATCGCCGCGCCCTTGCGGTAGATCTTGAAGCGGCGCTCGCCGGGAGCGGCGCCCACCGGCTCGTAGAGGCTGAGCGCGAAGTCGTTGCCCGGTTCCTCGGTGAGCCGCTCCAGGTGGACCAGGTCGGCGACCGCCGCGCGCGGGGTGTGGTCGGCCTTGTAGCCCTCGGGGAAGGAGTTGGTGTAGCGGCGCTGCAGCTCGGCCGCGCGCTCCTCGCCGCACTCGGCGTTGAGCGCCTCGGCGAACGCGTCGGCCCAGGAGCGGGCCGCCTCGACCAGGCGGGCCTCGATGCGGTCCTTGTCGGTGTCGGACAGCTCGGGCAGCTCGGTGCCCTGCGGGACGCGCACGACGAAGTGCAGCCGGGAGAGGATCGACTCGGTGTTCCAGGCGGTGAAGTCGACGCTGATGCCGCCGAGCTCCTCCTTCAGGATGTCGATGATCCGCAGCCGGACGCCGGTGGTGTAGCGGTCGCGCGGGAGGTAGACGAGGGCCGAGTAGTAGCGGCCGTACTCGTCCTGGCGCAGGTACAGCCGCAGCCGGCGGCGCTCCTGGAGGTAGAGCACGCTCGTGACGATCGACTCCAGCTCCGGGACCGGGGTCTGGAACATGTCGTCGCGCGGGTAGGTCTCCATGATCTGCATCAGGTCACGGCCGTCGTGGCTGTTGGGCGAGAAGCCCGCCCGCTCCAGCACGGCGTCGACCTTGCGGCGGATCACCGGCACCCGGCGCACCGACTCGGTGTAGGCGGCCGACGAGAACAGGCCCAGGAAGCGCCGCTCACCCACCACGTTGCCGTCCGCGTCGAACTTCTTGACGCCGACGTAGTCCAGGTACGACGGCCGGTGCACGGTCGCCCGGCTGTTCGCCTTGGTCAGGACGAGGAGCTTGTGCTCACGGGCCTTGGCGCGCGCGTCGGCCGGGAGCCGCTCGAAGGAGGGGCTGACCGGGTGGCCCTCCTCGCCGGAGTGCTGCGGGTCGGAGCGCAGGATGCCGAGGCCGGTGCCGGGTACGGCGGCCAGCGAGTCGTCGTCGCGCAGCTGGTACTCGCGGAAGCCGAGGAAGGTGAAGTGGTCGTCGGCCAGCCAGCGCAGCAGCTCGCGGGCCTCCTCGACCTCGGGGCGCGGCAGGTCGGCGGGGACCGGCTCCGCGCCGAGGTCCTCGGCGACGCGGACGGCCGCCTCCCGCATCTTCTCCCAGTCCTCGACGGCCTCCCGGACGTCGGAGAGCACGCGCAGCAGGTCGGCGGTGATCTGCTTGAGGTCGGAGCGATCGGTCTCGCGGTCGGTCTCGACGTGGATCCAGGACTCGATGTACGCGTCGTGCGGCAGTTCCTCGCCGACGGCCGGGGTGGGCAGCACCTCGATCATGTTGCCGGTGAGGTCGCGGCGGACCGCGATCTGGGGGTGGATGACGACGTGGATCCCGCGCCCCTGCCGGGTCAGCTCATTGGTGACCGAGTCCACGAGGAAGGGCATGTCGTCGGTGACGACCTCCACCACGGTGTGGGTGCAGGTCCACCCGTTCTCCTCGACGGTCGGGGTGTGCACCCGGACGTTCGCGGTGCCCTGGGGGCGGGTCTCGGCGAGGCGGTAGTGCGAGACGGCCGCGCCGAAGACGTCGACCGGGTCGCGGTCGGCCAGGTCCTCCGGTGCGGTGTGCAGGTAGTAGCGCTGGAGGAACGCGAAGACGGACTCCTGGTCCGCCTCTCCCGTCGTCCCAGTCGGTAGGTGCCCCCCGGCCGGGCTGTTCTCAGCTACCCGGGCGGCCCGATCGAGCAGCTCGGCCTTGGCTTCGTCCAGCTTGGTCTGCATTGTCCTCTGGCTCCTGTCGCGCGCCATTGCGTGACGTAGAAGGAAGTACGGGCTCTTCCCCCTGCGGCTCGACGCCACGGCCGGGTTCTCCGGTCTGCTCCGACGCTATGCCGCAAGGTGAGACGAGCGGGGGGTATTGAGCCATATTTGAGCTGCTCCGCAGGTGTGATGCTGCTCTCGGCAGCGCTCCTGCCTGGGCCGCCTTCGGCGCCCTCCGCCCGGGAAGACCAGCGACCGCCGCCCGGTCACGGAGGTGTTCCGTGCTCACCGGGCGCAGGGCAGGGGCACCGATGCCCCCGCGAACTATCGCGCTGATCACGCCACCAAGGCTATCGCTCCCGACCGGGGGGTCGTCATGAGCCGTATGTGTACAAAACAGGGGGTGGAACTTTGACGTTCTGCACAGGGCGCTGCGCGGCCCTGGCTGACACAGGGGGTGGGGTGGCCGAAAACAGGTGGTGACGGTGCGGGTGCGTGGGGGATGGTCGCGCAGTTCCCCGCGCCCCTTACGGGGCCCTCCTCAGCTGCGGGCAGGCACCCGGCCGGCGCCGGTGAGCGTCCCCACCCACCGGCCCCAGCCCATCGGCACCGGCTCACGCCACCAACCGCTCCGCTTCCTCCACCGCCTCCGCCAGCGAGTCCACGACCGGCACCCCGGCCTCCTCCAGGCTCGCCCTGCCGTGCGACCCCCCGGTGTACAGCACCGCCTGCGCCCCCGCCGCCCGTGCCGCCACCGCGTCGTCCGCCGCGTCCCCGATCACCACGGTCCGTCCCGGCCGCACATCCGCCAGGTGCCGCAGGTGCCGCACCATGTGCTCGGCCTTGCTGCCCCCCGACGGCCCGACCCGCCCCTCCACCCGTGTGAAGTGCGGCTCGATCCCGAACCCCCGGACCAGCGGGACCAGTTCGTCATGCACGTACATGCTCAGCAGCGACTGGCTGCGCCCCGCCGAACGCCACCCGGCCAGCAGCTCGGCCGCCCCCTCGGTCAGCCCGCACCTGGCGCGGTGCTCGGCGTAGTACCGGTGGAAGATCACGTCCATGACCTCCCACTCGGCCTCCGTCGGCAGCCGCCCCATCAGCCGCTCGTAGAACTTCGGCACCGGCACGCAGTACAGCGCCCGGTACTGCTCCAGCGTGATCGGCGCCAGGCCCAGCTCGGCCGAGGCCGCGTTCGTCGCGCCGATGATCGCGTCGTTGTCGTGGAACAGCGTCCCGTTCCAGTCCCAGACAATGTGTGCGCTTTCGTGCTTCCCCATGCCAAAAACGCTACCCGCCCCCACTGACAATCAAGGCCGCCTGCGCATCACCGCAGGTCACAGCTGTCTCGTCGGGCCTCGTCGGCCTCGCCTCAGCCGCCGAACCCCACCAGGTTCGGGATCTCCTGCGTCGCGTACCAGAGCAGTTCGTGGTCCTCGGCCCCGTCCACGACGAACTGCGCGTCGTCGTCGCCGCCGTCCGCCGCCGCCAGCGCCCCGGCGGCCGCCGTCACGTCCTCCTCGGCGTCGTCGGAGTCGACGTGCACCGAGGCCGCCCTGGCCAGCGCCACCGTCCCGGTCACCCGGACCTCGCCCAGCGCCGCCGGGTCGAGCCCGCGGTCCGGGTCGGCCGCGGCCGCGCCGTCGGGCACGTCGACGGCGACCACGACCCGGCGCCGTACCGCGTCCGGCTCGGCGGCCAGCAGCCGCACCGAAGCCAGCGCGGCCCGGCTGAGCGCGGCGTACTCCAGTTCCTCCATGTCGTCGGAGAGGTACCACTCGCGCAGCGCGGGCGTGACGGCGTAGGCGACGAAAGGACCGGTCCCCAGCTCGCCCGTCCTGTGCGCCTCGGCAAGCCCGGGGAGGGTCAGGGGAACGTAGACGCGCATGGCTGGGCCGCTCTCTTCCGGGCTCTTCACTCTGCTTCGGCATGACCTCCGGAGAAGGCCTGGCGCCTTCCGGAGGGCCTTCAGGATACGTGCGGGCGTCCCCTTTCGAGTCCCGGCCCGTGACGTCGGAGGCGTCCACCCGACGCCCCGGGATTCACCCGGTACGGCCGCCCGCCCGGCGGGTTTCCGGCACCCCCGGCCACTCGGATAGGTGAACATTCCCGGACCCCCGGCACGGACCGCCACCGCCTTGCTGTCGCCGTCCCGGCCCCCGTACAAGATCCGTAACCGAAAGTTACCGCCCGGTACCCGCCGGGCCCGCCGAACGGGGACCCCCATGAACAAGGTCATGACCAGGACCGCCCAGCTCCGCCCGGCCACCCGGCCCCCCGGCCGCCGCGACTCCCGCCGTCCCGGCGCCCCCTCCTCCCGCCGGCCGCTCACGCCTCCGGCGGCCCCGCCGGGCCCCCGTCCCACCGACCTCTTCGCGGAGCGTCTGCTGGCCGTCCTGAGCGGCCGCCGCCCCGTCCACTGGATGCTCCGGCACACCGCGGGACAGGCCTACGACGACCTGGCCCGCCTCGCCGAACGCGGCCCCCTGCGCGCCCGCGGCACCGACCCCGTCGTCCGCGACATCGGCTACTACGTGCCCCGCTCCGGCGCCCTGGAGGTCTTCGCCCGCATCGCCGCGGGCGACCGGCTGCGCGCGCTGGCCTTCCGCCTGGAACAGGACACGGACCTGCGCTGGCGCTGCACGGCGGTGGAGATGGGCGGCCCACGCCCGTCGCACGGCCCCTGACGGCCGGTTCCCGGCCGGGCCGCCCGCCGTGACCACACCCCATGCCGAAGGGCCGGCCACCCCTCTCCAGGGTGACCGGCCCTCGCGAGCGCTCGTCGGCGCCGGACTACTTCCTGCGACCGCGGCGGCTCTTCGCCTGCTTGCGACGCTCGGCGCGCGTCAGGCCGTCGGCCTCGGAACGGGCCGGCTCGTCGTCGTAGTCGAAGTCGCCCTCGACGAGGCCGCCCTCGCCGTCCACCGTGGCCGCCGAGAAGTGCATGCCCCGGCGCTGCGGCGCCTCAAGACCCTTCGCACGGATCTCGGGACGGGAGCCCGCCTGGGCCGGCACCGCGTCCTGGACGCCCTCCGCCGCCTCGGTGTCCTCGACCGGGACCTCCTCGACCTGCTGCTCGACCTGGACCTCCAGGTTGAACAGGTAGCCGACGGACTCCTCTTTGATGCCGTCCATCATGGCGGTGAACATGTCGAAGCCCTCGCGCTGGTACTCGACCAGCGGGTCCTTCTGGGCCATCGCGCGCAGGCCGATGCCCTCCTGGAGGTAGTCCATCTCGTAGAGGTGCTCGCGCCACTTGCGGTCCAGGACCGACAGCACGACCCGGCGCTCCAGCTCACGCATGATCTCGGAGCCGAGCTGCGTCTCACGCGACTCGTACTGCTCGTGGATGTCGTCCTTGATGGACTCGGAGATGTACTCGGCGGTCAGGCCCGCGCGGTCGCCGGCCGCCTCCTCCAGCTCGTCGACGGTGACCTTGACCGGGTAGAGCTGCTTGAAGGCGCCCCACAGGCGGTCGAGGTCCCAGTCCTCCGGGAAGCCCTCGGCGGTCTCCGCGCCGACGTATGCGTCGATCGTGTCGTCCATGAAGTGCTGGATCTGCTCCTGCAGGTCCTCGCCCTCCAGGACGCGGCGGCGCTCGCCGTAGATGACCTCGCGCTGGCGGTTGAGCACCTCGTCGTACTTCAGGACGTTCTTACGCGTCTCGAAGTTCTGCTGCTCGACCTGCGACTGCGCGGACGCGATCGCGCGGGTGACCATCTTGTTCTCGATCGGCACGTCGTCCGGCACGTTTGCCATGGACATCACGCGCTCGACCATCTGGGCCTTGAACAGGCGCATCAGGTCGTCGCCGAGGGAGAGGTAGAAGCGGGACTCGCCGGGGTCGCCCTGACGGCCGGAACGGCCGCGCAGCTGGTTGTCGATCCGGCGCGACTCGTGCCGCTCGGTACCGAGGACGTAGAGCCCGCCGAGGTCCTTGACCTCCTCGAACTCGGCCTTGACCGCCTGCTCGGCCTTCTCCAGGGCGGCGGGCAGCGCCTGCGCCCACTCCTCGATGTGCTCCTCGGGGTCGAGGCCGCGCTGACGCAGCTCCGCCTCGGCGAGGTCCTCGGGGTTGCCGCCGAGCTTGATGTCGGTACCACGGCCGGCCATGTTGGTGGCCACCGTGACAGCGCCCTTGCGGCCGGCCTGGGCGACGATCGAGGCCTCGCGCTCATGGTGCTTGGCGTTGAGCACCTCGTGCTGGATGCCGCGCTTGGAGAGCTGCTGCGAGAGGTACTCCGACTTCTCGACGGAGGTCGTGCCGACCAGGATCGGCTGGCCCTTCTCGTGCTTCTCCGCGATGTCGTCGACGACCGCCTCGAACTTGGCGACCTCGGTGCGGTAGATGAGGTCCGACTGGTCCTTGCGGACCATCGGCCGGTTCGTCGGGATCGGGACCACGCCGAGCTTGTAGATCTGGTGGAACTCGGCGGCCTCGGTCATGGCCGTACCGGTCATGCCGGACAGGCCGGGCTGTTCCTTGTCGTTGTGGTCGTGACGCTTGTAGAGGCGGAAGAAGTTCTGCAGGGTGATCGTGGCGAGGGTCTGGTTCTCGTCCTTGATGTCCACCCCTTCCTTCGCCTCGATCGCCTGGTGCATGCCCTCGTTGTACCGGCGGCCGGCGAGGATACGGCCGGTGTGCTCGTCGACGATCATGACTTCGCCGTCCATGACGACGTAGTCCTTGTCCTTCTTGAAGAGCTCCTTCGCCTTGATGGCGTTGTTCAGGTAGCCCACCAGAGGCGTGTTCACCGACTCGTAGAGGTTGTCGATGCCCAGCCAGTCCTCGACCTTGGAGACGCCGGACTCGTGGATGGCGACGGTGCGCTTCTTCTCGTCGACGTCGTAGTCGCCGGTCTCCTCCTGGCCCTTGAGCGGGTTGCCGGCCTCGCCCTTCTTCAGGCGAAGGACCAGCTTGGCGAAGTCGCCGTACCACTTGGTGGCCTGGTCGGCCGGGCCGGAGATGATCAGCGGCGTACGGGCCTCGTCGACCAGGATGGAGTCGACCTCGTCGACGATGGCGAAGTTGTGGCCGCGCTGGACGAGCTCGTCCTGGGCCCACGCCATGTTGTCGCGCAGGTAGTCGAAGCCGAACTCGTTGTTCGTGCCGTAGGTGATGTCGCACGCGTACTGGTCGCGGCGCTGGGCCGGCGTCATGTTGGCGAGGATGCAGCCGACGGACAGGCCCAGGAACTTGTGGACGCGGCCCATCATCTCGGAGTCGCGCTCGGCCAGGTAGTCGTTGACCGTGATGAGGTGGACGCCCTTGCCCGCCAGCGCGTTGAGGTACGCGGGCAGGGTGCCGACGAGGGTCTTGCCCTCACCGGTCTTCATCTCGGCCACGTAGCCGAGGTGGAGGGCCGCACCGCCCATGATCTGCACGTCGTAGTGGCGCTGGCCGAGGGCGCGCTTGGCGGCCTCGCGGACGGTGGCGAACGCCTCGGGGAGCAGGTCGTCGAGGCTCTCACCGTCGGCATAGCGCTGCTTGTACTCATCGGTGAGGGCCCGCAGCTCGGCGTCGGAGAGGTCGACGAAGTCCTCTTCGATGGAGTTGACCTGGTCCGCGATGCGGTGCAGCTTGCGCAGGATCTTGCCTTCGCCTGCACGCATGATCTTCGAGAGGACGGACACGGGGGTTAGTCTCCTTGCCGGTCGGGCCTGGGAGGGTCGGTTTCCATTTGACGTACTGAGCAACGGCCATCGTATGCGAGGACCCGGCCGTGTCGGGAGGCCTGTCGGCCCGACGACCGTCCGCCGCCTTCCTGCGGGCCCCGCGAGCCCGTTTCACGCTTCACCCGGGACAACGGCCGGGGCACACGGATAGTGCCGCGCCGGAGCGAGGAATTGCGCGAAATGTGATCACTTGCTCACGGAGAGCGAAATCGATGGCGTACCGGGCGGCCTGGCGAGCAGAATCAGCCGATGGAACCCGTCACGCTCACCACCCCTCGTCTGCTGCTGCGCGCGGTCGGCCCGCAGGACACCGACGCGGTGTACGCGGCCGTCCAGGATCCCGACATCCAGCGCTGGACGACGATTCCCTCGCCCTACCTCGCCGAGCACGCCCGCAGCTTCACGGAGCAGATGGTCCCCGACGGCTGGTCCGAGGGCTCGATGTTCACCTTCGGCGTCTTCCTGCCGACGGGCGGGCTGGCCGGGATGCTCGCCCTGACCATGCGCTCCCTGGGGACGGCCGAGGTGGGTTTCTGGACCGCCAAGGAGCACCGCGGCCACGGCTACACCGCCGAGGCCACCCTCGCGGCCGCCCGCTGGGCGTTCACGCGGATGGCGATCGACCGGGTCGAATGGCGCGCCGAGGTCGGCAACCACGCCTCCCGCGCGGTCGCGGAACGCGCCGGCTTCACCGTCGAGGGCACCCTCCGCTCCTCCCTCAACAACAAGGGCGTACGACGCGACTGCTGGGTCGGCTCCCTGCTCCCCTCGGACCTGGACCTGCCGTCCGCGGCGCCCTACCTGCCGGCCCCCTCGCAGGGCTGAGACCCCGGCTCGTGCCGGGCTGTCAGTGCCACCCTCTATCGTCCGACCCATGACGACCCTCCCGCGCCCCGCCGCCGCTCTCTCGGCGGACGAAGCCCGCCGTATCGCGCTGAAGGCACAGGGCTTCCTCGGCGCCCCCGACCGCCGCTCCGGCGTCCGGGGCGTGCTCCGCCACCTCGGCGCGGTCCAGCTCGACACCATCTCGGTCCTCGCCCGCTCCCACGAGCTGATCCCGTACGCCCGCCTCGGCCGCGTCGGCCGCAGAGCGGTCGAGGCCGCCTACTGGACGGACACGCACGCCTTCGAGTACTGGTCGCACGCCGCCTGCATCCTCCCCATCGAGGAGTGGCCGCACTTCGCCTTCCGCCGCCGCGCCTACCGCGACCGCCCGCACTGGAGCCACGACCTCCCCGACGGCGTCTACGACCAGGTGATCAAGCAGCTGCGCGGCGAAGGCCCGCTGACCGCGACGGAGCTGGGCGGCGCGAAGAAGACGAGCGAGTGGTGGGACTGGTCGGGCACCAAGGTCGCCGTGGAGCGCGCGCTGATGTACGGCGAGGTGGTGTGCGTCGAGCGGCGCGGCTGGAAGCGGGTGTACGACCTGGCCGAGCGCGCGGTCCCGGGCGCGCTGCTCCACGACGAGCTGGACGACGCCGAGTGCCTGCGCCGCCTGGTCCGGCTGGCCGGGCAGTCGCTGGGCGTCGGCACCCGCGCGGACATCGCCGACTACCACCGGCTCAAGGGCGAGCAGGTCGACGCGGTGATCGCCGACTCGGGTCTGGTCCCGGTGGAGGTGGAGGGCTGGGGGAAGCCCGCCTGGGCGGACCCGGCGGCCCTGGCCGCACCTCCGCGCGGCCGGCACCGTACGACGCTGCTCTCGCCGTTCGACTCCCTGATCTGGGACCGGGCGCGCACGGAGCGGATCTTCGGCTTCGCCCACCGCCTGGAGGCCTACGTCCCGAAGCCGAAGCGGGTGCACGGCTACTACGCGATGCCGGTACTGGCCGGCGGCCGGCTCGTGGGCCGGGTGGACCCGGCGCGCGAGGCGGGCGGCGTCCTGGTGGCCCGCCAGGTCACGCTGGACGGCCCGAAGGCGGTCCCGGCGGTGGCGGAGGCGCTGGTCGAGGCGGCGAGCTGGGTGGACTGCACGACCGTGCGCGTGGAACGCGTGGACTCCCCCGAGCTGCGCGAACCGCTCCTCAAGGAAGTGACCCGCGCTCTGATCGCCGCGCTGCGCTGACCTCTGCCGACACCCGGTGGATTCAGCGAATTTCGAGGATCTTCTCCCGCATCGCGTAGACCACCGCCTCCATCCTGGAGTGCAGCTGCAGCTTCTCCAGGATGTTGCGCACATGGTTCTTCACGGTGTTCTCGGAGATGAACAGCTCCTTCGCGATATCGCGGTTGTTCATCCCCGTGGCGACCAGCTTGAGCACTTCGAGTTCACGGTCGGTCAGCCGCGGCGCAGGCACCAGCCGGCGCTCGTCGGTGCGCTGGATCATCGACTTGAACTCGGTGAGGAGTTTCGACGCCATGGACGGGCTGATCTGCGACTGCCCGTCGGCCACCGCGCGAATGGCGGTGGCCACCTCGTCGGTGGAGATCTCCTTGAGGAGGTATCCGGTCGCGCCCGCCTTGATCGCGTCGTAGAGATCGGCCTCTTCGTCGCTGATCGTCAGCATGATGATCTTCGCACTGGGCGCGACCTCCTTGATGGAGGTACAGGCCTCGATACCGCCGCGCTTGGGCATCCGGACGTCCATCAGCACGATGTCGGGCAGCAGGTCGGCTGCCTTGTCGACGGCCTCCGCGCCGTCGCCCGCCTCCCCGACGACCTGGATGTCCTCCTCGGCGGCGAGCACGATCTCCAGTCCGCGGCGGAAGAGGGCATGGTCGTCGACGACAAGGACCCTGATCGGTTCCTTGCGTGGAGCACCGCCCGCGTCCGGGCCCATGCCGACGACGCCGCCGTCGGCATCACCGTCCCGCATCGGTCCGAAGCTGTCCGCCATCGTTCCTCCCCCTGAAGGCTGTGGCCTGTGGTGCTGTGCCATCCGCCAACCCAAGGCAGCAGCCCACCGGTTGGGCCGCCCTGGCCATGATTCCATGTCCGGGCGACAACGGGGTGACCGAGCGGGGCGCGAAGTGGTCGCACACCGGTGCCCCTGGGGGCGCACGAGCGCTTCCAGGGGCACGGGCTCACCTGCCGGCCGGGCCGGTCAGCCGCCCAACGTGCCTCCGGCCGCGGGCGGTTGCGCCTGGGCGACCATCGGGTCCGTGTTGAGATGGATGACACCGTAGTCGTACGCGTGCCGCCGGTAGACGACACTCGGCTCCTTGGTCTCGGAGTCGACGAACAGGTAGAAGTCGTGTCCGACCAGTTCCATCTCGTAGAGAGCCTGGTCGAGGGTCATCGGGGCGGCGACATGCGTCTTCTCGCGGACGATGAGGGGGCCTTCGCCCTGCACCTCGAGGGAGCCCATCTTCTTGGTGGGCACTCCGTCCGCGTCCTCGGGGTGGACGGGGCTGCCGTTCCCGTTGAGCGTCGCCGCGCCCGGGACGTGGTCGGGGACCTCGGCCGCCGAGATCCGCCGCGCACCGCGGCGGGAGAACCGCTTGTCGTGCTGCTTGCGCAGCCGCGCGTCCAGCTTCTCCGCCGCCAGGTCGAGCGCCGCGTACGGGTCACTGGCCGCTGCCTCCGCCCGGATCACCGGACCGCGGGAGCGGAGCGTGATCTCCACCCGGTCGCAGCGGTCGGCCTGTCGGGGGTTGGGCTCCTTGGACACCTCGACGTCGAGGCTGATCACCTTGCCGTCGAGCTTCTGGATCTTCTCCAGCTTCAGCTTCTCGGCCACGTGCTTGCGGAACCGCTCGGGCACCTCGGTCTTGCGGCCCTTGACGACGATGTCCACGCAGAACTCCGTTCCCGGATCACTCCGCTGCACTGCGGAGCATCTCCCTTTTGCACCCAGCTCCGGTGAACCCCGGAGCCTCGGACTCGGCGACTTCACCTCCTCCTCCCCCATGGGCAAGATCTGCACCCCAGCACCGCGATGATTGCGGAAAACCCGCGGCACGGCATTCGGATAGGGGAGACATGGCCTGCGGCTTTCTCCCTCACAACCGAACATATCTCGCCCGGACGGATGTCGTCACCCTCTACTGATGCGTACCTCCATTCAGGTGAATTGACCCCGTCACTACCTGCAACGATGTACGTCCACGGTCAGTTCCGGTTCATTTCGAAAGAATCCGATGCGGCCGCGACCACAGCGGCACGGACCGGCCCTGCCAGGCCGTTCACCTCGGCCATTCCCGATGCGTTCCGTGCCCACTTCGCCCGCTCTTCCGCCGGTCCGGTCTTCCGTTCCTCCCTTCCTTCCCAGGGCGCGCGCCGATACACAGCCATTGCCCTCTCTCCTGCCCCTTCGGCCCCTGCCATCCCCCGGATCGCACGCGCCGCCTCCACGAGGGTGGCGCCCGTGGTGACGAGGTCGTCGACGAGGACGACCCGGCCCTCGGCCAGCAGCCGGGCACCACCCGCGGTCACCGCCAGCGCGCCCGCGAGATTCGCGTACCGCTGCCGGGCGTTGAGCCCCGACTGGTCGGCGACGGCCCGCCGCTGCCGCAGCGCCGGAACCACCCGGGCCGAGGTCCCGGCCCGCCGCAGCTCCGCGGCCGCGGCGAGGGCGATCCGCCGCACCGGATCATGTCCACGTGCCCGCACGGCCCACGGCGCGGACGGCACGGGGACGAGCAGCACGGGCCCGGACGCGCCGGCGCCACCCGCCGTACCGCTGCTCCACGAGGTGACGATCCGGACCGTCCGACCGTCCCGAAGCCCGGCCGGACCGTCCTGGAGCGCGTCCCCCGGCCCGTCCCGGAGCCCGGCCCGCACGGCTCCCGCCAGCGCCGCGCCCAGCGCCCCGGCGAGCGCCAGCGCACCGCGCTCCTTGTGGGCGAGGAGAGCCGCCCGTACCTCGTCCGCGTAAGGCGCCGCCGCGTACACCGCCGGCAGCCCGGACGGCTCCGGCACCGGTCGCACCCGGCGCGGTACGGCCCCGCTCAGGGCGGCACGGCACCCGTCGCAGAGCACCGTGCGAGGCGTCCCACAGCCTCCGCACTCGGCCGGTAGCACCAGGTCGGTGAGGTCCTGCCACCACCCCCGCATGTGCCCACTGTGCCAACGGGCGGCCCGCCCGGCCACCCTGTGGACGACTGCCTGTGGACAACTCCATGAGAGAAGCACGGCCCGTCACCCACACGGGTGAGAAGGACCGTTGTCGCGCCGGAGAACGGTTGACCGGGGCAACCCGACGGCTCTCGTCCGGCGCCCACGGAAACGGCCGCCCCGCCGGCTCCACGCCGGACCGGGACGGCCGCTCACCGACCGCGCGGGCTCAGCCCGGATAGACCGGCGCCGACCCGTCCTTGACGACCTTCTGCCACTGGTCCCCGGACGGCAGCCGGACGATCCCGTCGTCCTGCGAGTCGGCCACCAGCGGCACCCGGTCGTCCTCGGACGCGGCGATCGCCAGGACACCCGTGAGCGCCGCGGGCGAGGGCCCGTCCGGCGTCGAGCCGTCGACCTGGACGTACCGCGTCTGCTGCACGCCGCCCTGCTCACGCCCGACCACCACGAGCCTGCTGTCCCCGGCCCAGGACATCGCGGTGACCTCCTCGGATCCGGGGGTCGCGGAGCGCAGTTCGAGGACCGAGACCTCCTGCTGGTCGTCGGACTTGGTGCGCTCGACGCGCCCGACGAGCAGCGACTGCTTGCCGTCCTTCTCGACGACGAGCGCGATCCGCACCCCGTCCGCGGCGACCCGCACGTCCTCGATGCGGCCGTCCAGTTCGGGCATCTGCACGGCCACCGGCTGGCCCACGCCCTGCGCCAGCATGTACAGCTGCGGCTTGGCAGGGTCGCGGTCGGCCACCCACAGGTCACCGCGGGCGTCCCAGCTCGGCGCCGTCAGCCGGTCGTCCTCGGTGGCACCGTGGCTGGTCAGCACGGCGTCACCCAGCGAACCGTCCGACGCGAGCGAGGTGACGTACAGCGCCCTGCCGTCGCCGGTGACCCCGGCCGCCGTCCGCTCGTCACGGGCGACCGCAACCGACCGCAGCGGCTTGGTGCCCGCGCCGAACGGGCCCGGCACCGCGACCGCGCCGGTGCCGGTACCGGTGCCGCCGGTCGCCATCCGCACCAGCCGGTGCTTGCCGTCGAGGAAGTACAGGTAGTCGGGGCGCTTGGTGGAGGCACGCCAGGCGGTCGCCTCGGCCTGCTCCTCGGTGGCGTCGCACATGTGGGCGCCGTTGACGGACCGCAGCGCGACCGAGTCCACGGTGGGCGTCAGGTTGCGCAGCGTGAACAGCAACTGGGTCGCCATCTCGCCGCACTTGGCGGAGCCGATCCGGGACGCCTTGACGTTGAGCGGCACCGTGAGCCGGTTCTGGTCGTCCGGTGTCAGCCCGGACACGCCCTTCTTCAGCGCCGTACCGGTCGGGAAACTCGACCGGACCACCGGGCCGAGCCAGGTGGTGGGGCCGCTGAGCAGTGAACGCACCAGCTGGGTCGTCGGATCCACCCGGCTGCGCACGAAGACGGGATCGGCGACAGCCACCGGCTGGCCGGTCTCCCCGGCCGACGTGTCCGAGGCGAAGTAGTACTTGTCGACCGACGTGTAGTTGCGCTGGAAGTCGGACCTGCCCATCACGACACCCTGCGGCAGCGAGTCGATGCGCCACTGCCCGCTCTTGGCGTCCCTCGTCAGATGCACGCTCCTGCGGTACGACCCGTCCGCGGGCGTGTACGCCTGCTGCGCGTCGACGCTGGCCACCCGGCTGCCCTGGAGCGTGTAGGTGATGCTGCTGGTGCCCTCGCGGCCGACCGGCCGCGGGTCCGTCTGGATGCTCGGCCCGTTCGCCAGCACCATGGCCTGCGACTCCGGCTGCCAGGTCTTCGCGGCGGCCTTGGTCAGGTACTTGCGTGCCGTGTCGTAGTTCGGATCGTCACTGGTCAGAGCCTCCAGAAAACCCTGCACGATCTCCGTGGACGAGGCGTCCTGCTGCGGCGGCATGGCGAAGACCCGCACCTGCGTGTCCTGTCGCGGCGTCGACTCGACGTCCCGCAGGTCGCCGCTGTCCGGCATGGAGGCACACCCCGCCAGAACCACGGCCCCACAGGCGGCGTACGCCACCGCACGCGCCGGCCTGCGCCGGGCGCTCCCCTCGCGGTCAGCGCCCACGAAATGCCTCCCCTGGCTTGTTCGACTCGTCCGCCCCGTCGCCCTGCCCCGCCGCGGGCGGGCCCTCCTGACGCCGAACACCCTGAACACCCTGGGCCGGCCGGGGCACCACGCGCGCGCCGTTGCCGGGCAGCGCGGTCGGGTCGGCGGTGGGGGCCACGGCCGCCATCCGCTGCGTCATCGGGGCGAGCGACGACGCGTGGCCGCCACCGGGCTGCACCGGCACGGTGGCCCGCTTGTCCTCGCCGGTGCCCGGCAGACCGGTCTCGCCGAGCCCCCGGTTGCGCCGGGAGTCCTTGGGCTCCAGGGGTATCGGCGAGCCCCGCAACGGCTCGTCCGCCGTCCGGGGCAGTGTCAGCCGGAACTGCGAGCCGCCACCCGGTTCCCCCCACGCCTGCAGCCAGCCGCCGTGCAGCCGCGCGTCCTCCAGGGCGATCGACAGCCCCAGGCCCGTACCGCCGGTGGTACGCGCGCGTGCCGGGTCGGCCCGCCAGAAGCGGCTGAAGACCCGGGTCGCCTCGCCGGGCTTGAGCCCGACACCGTAGTCGCGCACCGCGATCGCGACCGCCCCGCCGGCCGAGGCCAGTTTGACGACGACGTCCTTGCCCTCGCCGTGCTCGACGGCGTTGACGACCAGGTTGCGCAGCACCCGCTCCACGCGCCGGGCGTCCGCCTCGGCCACCACGGGCTGCAGGTCGCCCAGCACGCGTATGTGCGTGCCCTTGCGCTCCGCGAGCGGCGCGGCCCCGCTGACCACCCGCCGTACGACCTCCCTGAGGTCTATCGGCTCGGCCTCCAGCGCCGCCGCGCCCGCGTCGAAACGGCTGATCTCCAGCAGGTCGGCGAGGAGCGACTCGAACCGGTCCAACTGGTCGGCGAGCAGCTCCGCGGACCGAGCGGTCACCGGATCGAAGTCCTCACGGGCCTCGTGGATGACGTCGGCCGCCATCCGGACGGTCGTCAACGGCGTGCGCAGCTCGTGCGAGACGTCCGAAACGAACCGCCGCTGCATCCGCGACAGGTCCTCCAGCTGCTGGATCTTCAGCTGGAGGTTCTGCGCCATCTTGTTGAAGGCCTCGCCGAGCCGCGCGATGTCGTCCTCGCCGGTGACCTTCATGCGCTCCTGGAGCCGCCCGGCCGACAGCCGCTCGGCGATCCCGGCCGCCATCCGCACCGGCGTCACGACCTGCCGTACGACGAGCCAGGCGATGGCCCCGAGGAGAACGACGACGAACAGCCCGGCGGTCGCCAGCGTGCCCTTGACCAGGCTGAGGGACTTCTCCTCCTGGGTGAGCGGGAAGAGGTAGTACAGCTCGTACGGGTCGTTGTTCGGATCGCTCACCTGCTTGCCGATGACCAGCGCGGGCTGCGACTCCTTGTCGTCCGTGTAGATGATCCGGGTATAGCTCTGCGCGGCCGTCGTATTGCCGTTGATCCGCGTGCGCAGGTCGTCGGGCACGCTGGCCGTCGGGTCGACCTGCCCGGAGGCGCGGGTGCGCCCGCCGCCGCTGTTGTTGTCGCCCGCAGGCAGCGTGACCACGTCGAAGGCGCCCTGGCCGCCGCTGGAGAGGGACTCGACGAGGTCACTCATCCACGAGGTGACGTTCTGCGACTGCCGCCCGTCCGCCGACTGCGCCGTGTCACCGGTGCCGGTCGCGGCCTCGTCGGCCTTCTGCTTGGCCACCGCGAACCCACCGGTGGCCTGGCTCTGCGAGGCCTTCACCTTGGCGTCCAGCAGGCCGTTGCGGACCTGCCCGATGACGACGAAGCCGAGCAGCAGGACGACGCCCAGCGACATCAGCAGGGTCGTGACGACGACCTTGAGCTGGATGTTGCGCCGCCACAGCCGCATGACCGGCAGCAGCGGCCGCCGTACCCAGCGCATGAACAGGCGCAGCACCGGACTGCCCTGAACCCCGCCCTGGAGCAGTCCGCCCTCGAAGAGCAGCCGCCAGCGCGCACCGAACCGCTTCCCGCCGACAGGCCGCTCCGGACGGTCCCCGGACCGGCCGGGGGCCGAAGCGGCACTGTCACCGGACATGTCAGCTCGGTCCCGCCTTGTATCCGACACCACGGACGGTCACCACGATCTCCGGCCGCTCCGGGTCCTTCTCGACCTTGGAGCGCAGCCGCTGGACGTGAACATTGACGAGGCGGGTGTCCGCCGCGTGCCGGTAGCCCCAGACCTGCTCCAGGAGCACCTCACGCGTGAACACCTGCCACGGCTTGCGGGCGAGCGCGACCAGCAGGTCGAACTCCAGCGGGGTCAGCGCGATCGACTGCCCGTCCCGCTTCACCGAGTGCCCGGCCACGTCGATGACCAGGTCACCTATGGCGAGCTGCTCCGGCGCCGGCTCCTCCGACCTCCGCAGCCGGGCCCGGATCCGGGCGACCAGCTCCTTCGGCTTGAACGGCTTCACGATGTAGTCGTCCGCGCCCGACTCCAGGCCCACGACCACGTCGACGGTGTCGCTCTTCGCCGTGAGCATCACGATCGGCACCCCGGACTCCGCCCTGATCAGACGGCACACCTCGATACCGTCCCGACCGGGCAGCATCAGGTCCAGGAGCACCAGGTCGGGCTTGGTCTCACGGAAAGCGGCCAGCGCCTTGTCGCCGTCGGCTACGAAAGACGGCTCAAAACCTTCACCACGCAGCACGATGCCGAGCATCTCGGCCAGTGCGGTGTCGTCGTCGACGACAAGGACTCGTCCCTTCATAAACGACATCATCCCATTCTCATAACAGTGAAGGTTCCGCAGGTGACCAGGGTCACCGGCCAGTGACCATAGTCGCAGGGGGCCGTCACTGTCTGCCCCCGTCCGTGAACACCTGCTCCTCTTGACCCGCCGCGGGATACCGAGCCGTGCCAACGAGGAGTGCCTCTATGTCTGGCTGATCAGCACGCCGACAGCGCACAGAGCGAACGCAAGCCCCATCAGGCTCTTCTTCCCGCTGCCATTGGAAGCCTGCCGCTGGAGTTCCCGCGCGCCGAGCAACGCTCCACAGAGCAGGGGAGCGCCGGCAACGATGCGTCTGAGACGCTGTTGTCGTTCCGATCTTGAGGGGTGTGCGTCGAACGGGAGTCTCGATCGGGTGATCGCAGCTGGCCGCGGGCATGAGAACAGGGCCTC
>NZ_JBIVXP010000019.1:0-199987 GCF_044769305.1 Streptomyces sp. NPDC090499 | reverse complement strand
CGGGGCGCGGGGTGGGGGGGCGGCCGTCCCCGCCCGCGCGTGGCGGCGCGGGTCCCCCCGGGGGGCCGCCCCCCCGCGGGGGGGGGGGGGGGGCCCCCGGGGGGGGGGGCCCCCCCACCGCCGCGCACGACTACGCGCCGACGGCTCCCCACGTACCCCACGTGCACGAACTACGTACTGCACCGGATCTCACCCCACCCCGTACCAGGGCACGGTTGCCAAGCCACCGGTGCTTCCGTGCTCTGGCCGAGGACCTCGATCGAGCGGTTCAACGCCGGTGTCAGGACCCGGCCGCTTCGGAGAACCGCCCTCCAGGTCGTCTGCTCGACGGGGCGGAGCCGTGCGTGGTCCAGGATCCGCCTACCGGCCATGCCCCCTGAGCGCCCATCTCCAAGCGCCCCTGCTGCGTCACCTACCGAGGACGCCAGGTGCCGTCGAGCGGAATGCCGGCAGCTGCCGCGATCCGGTCGCGGGACGCGCCCAGGCGGGCCCGCAGCGCCGTCAGGTCCACGTTCACCAGGACGCCGTCGCGTTTGACCACGCGGCCGGCGACGAGGACGGTGTCCACCAGCCCGGGGTGGCCGGCGCTGACGATGGTGGCGACCGGGTCGGTGACCGGGAAGACGGTCAGGTCGTCGGCGCGCAGCAGGACGATGTCGGCGTCCTTGCCTGGCGTGATGCTGCCCGTTCTGGCGTCGAGCCCGCATGACCGGGCGGCGTCGACGGTGGCGGAGGCGAGCAGGTCGCGGGAGCGCAGGCCGCCGTCCAGACCGCGCTGCACGGCGAAGGCGGTCCGCATCGTGGAGAACATGTCGCCGCCGGCCGAGGGGACGTCGTCGACGGAGAGCGTCGGGCGCAGGCCTGCGGCCAGTGCCCGGCCGGTCATCGGGAATCCGAAGCCCATCTTCAACTCGACGTCCGGACTGATCGACAGCGAGCTCCCCGCGTCGGCGAGCATCCGCAGCTCCTCGTCACTGAGCCCGTTGCCGTGCACGAACGTGGTGGTGTCCCGCAGCAGACCGTGCTCGCTCAGATCGGCGATCGCCCCGCTCACGATGTCCACGTGCAGGCTGGTGCGCAGGTCGAGCTCGGCCGCCAGCTTCAGCTCCCGAGCGACGGTGTCCATGCCGGTGGCCTCGGGGCCGCGCAGCCCCCACGCCATGGTGACCAGGCCGTCGGCGGCCAGGTCGGCGCGGACGCGGCGGATGGCGGCGTCGACGGGGTCGGGCGTGCCCCATCCGGCGCCGAGGCAGAAGATCGACCGTCCCGGCGCGTCCCGCAGCGCCGCGACCGCGGCGTCCTCGTGCTCCGGGGTCTGCGCGACGTGGTACCAGTCGAGCATCGTGGTCACACCGGAGTGGAGGGCTTCCAGGCGGCCGAGCAGGGTGCCCGCGTAGACGTCCTCGGGCCGGTAGTGGGGTTTGACCGTGCCGTGCATGGCCAGCGCCCACTCGGGGAACGTCCAGTCCGCGCCGACGCCCCGGAACGCCGTCTGCCAGGTGTGGCGGTGATTGTCGACGAAGCCGGGCATGACGATCCGGTCGGTCGCGTCGATCCGCTCGGCGTCCGGTGCGTCGATCCGCTCGGCGACCTCGACGATCACGCCGTCCTCGACGAGCACGTCACCGCGGGCGAGATCGCCGGCAGCGGGGTCCATGCTGACCACGGTGCCGCCGGTGAGCAGGGTTTTCATCGGGTGAACTCCTTCACGGACGTTTTCGGATGGTTCGAGATCATGTTGTGGCGGCCGCCGCGGCTCCGCTCAGGTGGACGCGGGTCGGGCGCGGGCGGTCAGAGCTTTCTGCCGCGGGCAGCCGACGAGGGAGAGCGCCGGGGCGAGGCCGCCGGTGAAGTGCAGCCGGCCCCCGCCGAAGCCGGCCAGGTCGGGGCCGGGAAGGCCCGCACCACGAGCACGGCGGCGCCGGCCGAGTGGTTCAGGCACCCGCCGCCGTGGCGTGCACGGCGTCGCCCGCGGCGAGTGCGTCGGCGACCAGGTCGGCGGTGTCCTCGGTGCCCGCGGCCAGCCGGACCAGGCCCGGCGGAACCGACTCGGCGATCTGGTCCTCGCTGAGCATCCCGCGCCACATGGACGCCGGATGCACGGCCAGCGATTCCACACCGCCGAGGCTGGCCGAACGGAGGAAGTAGCGCAGCTTGCCGAGGAAGGCGTCGGCCATCTCGAAGCCGCCGGTGAACTCGATGCCGAGCACCCCGCCGAAGCCGCTCATCTGCTCGGCGGCGAGCTTGTGCTGCGGGTGGGTCGCCAGGCCGGGATAGTGCACCCGGGTCACGGCGGGATGTTCGTTCAGGGCCCCGGCGAGGGCCCGGCCGTTGGCGTTGTGCCGTGGCACGCGCAGGGGCAGGGTGCGTATGCCGCGCAGCAGCAGCCAGGCGTCGACGGGGCCGAGGGTGGCGCCGGTGAGCAGGCCGACGTCCCAGATCCGGTTCAGGAGTTCGGTGGGTCCGGCGATCACTCCGGCGGAGACGTCGGAGTGGCCGTTGAGGTACTTGGTCGCGCTGTGCCAGACCAGGTCGATGCCGAGGTCGGCCGGCCGCTGGTTCAGCGGGGTGGCGAAGGTGTTGTCCGCGAGGGTCAGCACGTCGTGCGCACGGGCGAGGCCCGCGACGGCGCGCAGGTCGGTGATCCGCAGCAGCGGATTGCTCGGCGTCTCCACCAGGATCAGGCGGGTCCGGGGGGTCAGCGCCTTCGCGAACGCCTCCGGGTCGGTCTGGTCGACCTGGGTGGTGGACACGCCGAGGCGCGGCAGCAGGTTCTGCAGCACCGAGCTGGTGCCGCCGTAGGTGGACTTCTGCCCGATGACATGGTCACCGGCGGACACCAGGGCCAGCACCGCGGTGGTGAGTGCGGCCATCCCGGACGCGGTGACCATGGCCGCCTCGGTGCCCTCCAGCTCGGCGACCACGGCCGCCACCTGTGCGTGGTTGGGGTTGCCGAAGCGGGTGTAGAAGTCCGTACCCCGCGGTTCGACGGCGCCCTGCGCGAACGTCTCGCCGTCCTCGGCCCAGAACGCCGCCGTCTGGTAGATGGGCGGTGCCACGGCACGGCTGGGGTGGATCTCGCGATCGGCGTGGACGGTGATGGTGCTCCTGCCCGGCATGGCCTGCCCTCCGTGGACCGTTGGGGGTGATGCCGTCAAGCGTCGGTGGCCGACGCCCGGAACCGGACCGATCGCGGCAATTTTGGCAGCAAATTGCGCTCACGCCGGGCGCACGATTGTGGTACTAGGCAATCAGGCGCAATAAACTGCCACCCATGGACGAGGTGGACCGGTCGATTCTGGCCGTGCTGGAGAACAACGGTCGGATCAACAACAACGAGCTCGCCGCCCGGGTCGGACTGTCGCCCTCACCCTGCCTGCGACGCGTGCGCCAGCTGGAGGAAGCCGGCGTCATCCGCGGCTACCGGGCGCTGATCGATCCCGCCGCGGTCGGCCGTGGACTGCGGGTGTTCGCCGGGGTACGGCTGATGCGGCACACCCGCGCGGACGTCATCGCGTTCGAGCGCGGTGTCACCCAGCTGACCGAGGTGATCGCCTGCCACCACATCACCGGCAACTTCGACTACCTGCTCCAGGTCGAGGTCGCCGATCTGCCCGCCTACGAGGACTTCCACGCCAACCAGCTTGCCGCCCTGCCCGGCGTGGCCACGGTGTCCAGCTACGTCACCATGAAGACCCTCTCCCCCGGCGTCACGTGACGGCCTGGTCCCGGCACCGGTGCTCCGGCGCGTGGAGGCCGTGCGGCTGTCCGCGCTCCGGCAACCGCTGCCGGAGCGCGGGCGGCGGGACGGTCACAGGGTGACGGTGCCGCGGACGCAGACGGTGGCGGCGCCGCTGACCCAGACGGTGCCGTCCGGATCGGCGGTGATCTCGATGCTGGCGGCTCGTCCCAGCCTGGTGCCCTGGGAGACCCGGTAGGCGGAGGGTGCGGCGCCGGTGGCGGTGAGCCACTGCCCGACGCCGGCGTTCATGCTGCCGCACGCGGGGTCTTCGGGCACACCGGCGCCGGGGGCGAAGGTGCGCATCTCGAAGTGGTGCTCGGATCCCTCGGGGTGGGCCCCGATCGCACCGAACATCCCGGTCGGGACGAGCGACAGGTCGGGTTCGAGCGCGAGGACCTCCTCGGCGGTGGCCAGCTGGACCACGGCCCAGCCGGGCCCGTTGTCCACCCACTGGTGGGCCAGGACCCGCTCACGCGGGATGCCGAACGCGGCCACGATCCGGCTCAGGTGTTCCTCGTCGAGGGCGCCGTCGCGGACCCGTGGCGGAGCGGCGAAGGACAGCGTGCCCTCGCCGCGGCGCACGGTGACCAGGCCGGCGGCGCACTCCTGCACGATGCGGTCGGGGTGCCGCGGCGTGCCGCCGCCGTCCAGCCAGGCGCGCGCGGAACCGAGGGTGGGGTGCCCGGCGAACGGCAGCTCCCCCTGGGGCGTGAAGATCCGCAGCCGGTAGTCCGCCTCCGGCGTCGACGGGGGCAGGACGAACGTGGTCTCCGACAGGTTCGTCCAGCTCGCCAGGCGTTGCATGTCCTCGTCGGCCAGGTCCGTCCCGTCCAGGACCACCGCGACCGGATTGCCTCTGTAGGGGACGGTGGAGAACACGTCGACCTGCACGAACGGGCGGGTACGCGGCTCGGTCATCGGAGTCCTTTCGGTAGCGGCGGAAGCGGATCCCTGTCCGTCCGCCCGTCGGCGGCAGCGGGTCCATCCCAGCGGGCCCCGCACGGCCGGGACAGGGCCAGTCACCGGAAAGTGGACCGGCCGGTGCTCCCCCGGCTCCTCGGCACAGCCCTGCCGGCGGCTCGCCGGTGCTGCGCCGCTCAGAACGGACGCCGCCGCCCGGCACTCCCGCGGGCCGACGGATCGCGACTGGTCCAGGTGGCGAACCCGCCCCCGTCACGTGAAACCGGTACCCACCGCCGCCGCACCGGAGCCGGCCTACCGCGTCAGGGGTGCGCCCGGCGCCGGGCACGAGGCGGAACATCTCGGAGACGGACACCGTGTCGCCCGGCCGCGGGTACGCCAGGAGTGTGTCCAGGACGTGGTCTGACGAGGTCTGCCCGGCGGTCGACTGCCGGCCGGTGGAGAGCCGTTCGTAGGTCGGGCTCGTCGTCAGGGCTTTTTTGCGCCGTGAAGAACGGACCCTGCCTGTCACCAAACCCCGTCACCAGTGGTCGTCGGATCCTGCTGGATCGAGCTTCCGGTCGCCACCAACTACTGGACGGGTTGCGCCGGTGATGGACTGTGCGGCATGGGCCGCGTGGCTGTGGCCGGTCGAGTGTGTGTGGGATAGCAGCGTGTCAGCAGGCGTCTCAGCAGGGCCGGACTTGCCGGAGCCGAGCTTGCCGGTGACGACGCGGGCCGTGAGGACGTGACGATGCCTCGGCATCAGGAGCACGGTCTGCACCGTGTCGTGCCACGGCCGCCTGTACGCATCACCTGGGGGGACCCGGTCCGCGGCCAGCCTGAAGGCTCGAACGACTGAAGCGGCCCCGGAACGGCTGGGGGTCAGATCGGGTGTGCCGCCCGTGGCGAGGGCGTTGGGGAGGTTGATGCCGGTGGCTTCCTCGACGAGGAGGGGGATGAGGTCGCCCGCGGGGCGGCCGTTGACCTCGGTGACCCGGGGTCCGTCGGGGCTGAGCCGAGGCTCGATGCGCAGGACTGCCCGGGTGATGCCCAGGGCGCGTACTGCGGCGGTGACGCCGTAGGCGAGGACAGGGTCGGTGAGCAGCGGGTCGGCCGCGTCGACGCCGTGTGCTACTTCCTGGAACTGGTTCGGGGCCCAGGGACTTGAGGGTGCCAGCGGCGATGCGGACGTGTTCTGGGTTGTCGAGGACGACGGCCTCGACGCTGATTTCGGGACCGGGTGTGTACTGCTCGACCAGGGCTCCGGGCACGGACCGGTCTTCGAGGCCGAGCACGCTGTCCGTCAGTGCCCGGTCGACGGCGGCGCGGACGTCGTCGTCGGTGTCGGCGCGCAGGACGCCGGCGCTTCCTGCGTGGCCCCGGGGCTTGACGACGACGCGGTAGCCCAGCCGGTCGGCGGTCTTCACCGCTTGGTCGGGGCTTTCGGCGAGGCAGGACAGCGCCGAGCGGACTCCGTGCTCGGCCAGGAGGCGTCTCGTGGTGGCTTTGACGTGAAAGACTCGACGACGCGGCGAGGCTGACCATCGCGGCAAGAGGGCGCAGCGACCCGTGGACGGTCTAAGTGCTCGATTCGCCCCCGATTCGACCCCGCGAGTGCAAGGAGCGGGGAGTGCACCTGTCCCGGTCTCGGCCGGAGCGGTGAAGCGAACTGAATACCACGCGGCAGGCAGCAAGCGGCTGACCAGGTACTTTCCGTTCGACGGAAGTCCTATTGCCGGGGTGGAGGCGTCATCGTCATGGTGTTCCCGACACGACGTCGAGGATGACGGGACCCCTCTCATGCCGCACATCACCGCTTTCGCCAGGAACCAGTGGTACGTCGCCGCCTACAGTCACGAGGTCGGGCGCGAGTTGCTCGGGCGGACGATCCTCGGGGAGCCTCTCGTGTTCTACCGGGCGGAGGAGGACGGCACGCCCGTCGCCCTCGCCGACCGCTGCGTGCACCGCCGTTACCCGCTGTCGGAGAGCGGGCTCGACGGCGACCGGATCGTGTGCGGGTACCACGGGTTCACGTACGACCGGACCGGAGCGTGCGTGTACGTGCCGGGGCAGAAACGCATTCCGCGCACCGCACGGGTGGCCTCCTACCCGGTGGTCGAGCAGGACTCGCTGGTGTGGGTGTGGGTCGGCGACCCCGCGCTCGCCGACGCGGGTGCCGTCCCGCGCGCCCGGCACCTCGACTCCCCCGGCTGGCTGACGGTACGCGGCATGGAGCCCATCGACGCCGACCACGGTCTCCTCGTCGACAACCTCCTCGACCTCTCCCACGAGACCTATCTGCACGGCGGCTACATAGGCACCCCCGAGGTCGCCGAGACGCCCATCACCACCGAGGTCGACGAGGGCGCCGGGATCGTGCGGGTCAGCCGGCACATGGACGACGCCGAGTGCCCGCCGTTCTACGCCCGTTCGACCGGGATCGAGGGCCGGATCACGCGCTGGCAGGACATCGAGTACCACGCGCCGTGCCTGTATCTGCTGCACAGCCGGATCGCGCCGGCCGGGGTGGTGCCGGAGGCGGACGGCAGCGACCCGAACGGCTTCCACACCGAGATCACCTACGCGATCACCCCGTCCTCGGACGGCAAGGTGTACGACTTCTGGATGGTCTCCCGGGACTGGGCGACCGACGACGCCGAGGTCACCGAGTTCCTGCGGAGCAACAACCACACGGTGGTCATGCAGGACGTGGACGCCCTCAACCTCCTGCAGCGGACGCTGGGTTCGGAGCGGGCCGGCTACCAGGAGCTGAGCATCAACATCGACACCGGCGGCCTGGCCGCCCGCCGTATCCTCGCCCGGCTGGTCGAGGAGGGCGGCAAGCCCGTGGAGCAGGTCCTGTGAGCGCACCCACCGGTCGCACCGGTGAGATCTACCGCATCGACTGGCTGCCGGGCACCGACGTCCTGCACGGCACCTGTCACTGCGGCGCCGAGCACACCGCCAAGGACCCGGTCGAGATGTGGGAGTGGATGCTCGGCCACCCCGAGGGCCACCAGCCTCCGGAGCGCACCTCATGAGCCTGTACGAAGCCGAACTCGTCGTGACGGAACGCGTGCCGGCGGCCGAGGGAGTCGTCGCCCTGACCCTGCGGCATCCGCTGGGCGACGAACTGCCCGGCTGGGATCCCGGAGCGCATGTCGATGTCGTGCTCGGGCCGGAGCTGGAGCGGCAGTACTCGCTCTGCGGGGATCCCGGGGACCGGTCCGGCTGGCGGATCGCGGTACTCAGGGAGCCGGCCGGGCGGGGCGGATCCGCGCACGTGCACGAGCAGTTGGGCGTCGGCGGCACGGTGCGGGTGCGCGGGCCGCGGAACCACTTCCGGCTCGAACCCGCGCCCCGGTACCGGTTCGTCGCGGGCGGCATCGGCATCACGCCGATCCTGCCGATGCTCGCCGCCGCCGAGGCCGCGGGCGCCGAGTGGACGCTGCTGTACGGCGGCCGGACCCGGAGCTCCATGGCGTTCCTCGGCGAGCTGGCGCGGTACGGGGACCAGCGGGTCACCGTCGTCCCGCAGGACGAGTCCGGGCTGCCGGACCTGGCCGCGGTACTCGACGACGTCCCGGACGGCACCCTCGTGTACTGCTGCGGTCCGGGGCCGTTGCTGGACGCGGTGGAGGGGCGCTGTCCGGCCGGCGTGCTGCGGGTCGAGCGGTTCCGGCCGAAGGAGCAGGCGGCGGGCGACGAGCGGGAGTTCGAGGTCGTCCTCGCGCAGAGCGGTCGTACCCTCACCGTCGCGCCCGGTGTCTCAGTGCTGGACTCGGTCCGGGCGGCCGGGGTCGAGGTGCTCTACTCGTGCACCGAGGGCACCTGCGGGACGTGTGAGACGGACGTCCTCGAAGGCGACCCGGACCACCGGGACTCGGTGCTCACCGAGGCGGAGCGGGCGGCCGGGGAGACCATGCTCATCTGCGTGTCGCGATGCCGAGGGGCGCGCCTGGTGCTGGATCTGTGATCCGCAGGTCCGCCTCGATCGCCGCCACGGCCGCCCGAAGCCGCGGCAGCAGGTCGCGGCGGACCGTCGTCGCGGACATCCGCCCGGAGTGCACCGCGAGGCTCACCCCGGCCGCCGCCCGGCCGCTCCGGTCGCGGACCGGGGCGGCCAGCGACGTCACGCCGTCCTCCGGGTCGCCGTCGAGCAGCACGTACTCCTGCGCCCGTCCGGCTCCCGGCGGTTCGGCCAGCATCGCGCGGCCCACCGCCGTACCGCGCGCCGGGAAGCGCGCCCCCACCGCGACGGCCGCCGCCATCATCCGCCGGGCCGGAACCCGGGCGACGCACACGACCGCCTCCCCGTCCAGGACGCACAGTGCCGCCGACTCCCCCACCAGCGAGGTGAGTTGCTCCAGGTGCGGGGTGGCGAGGTGCGGCAGGTCGAGGCCGGCGAGGTAGGCGTAGCCGAGTTCCAGGACGCGCGGGGTGAGGCGGAACAGGCGGCCGTCCGAGTGGACGTATCCGAGGTCGGCGAGGGTCAGCAGCAGGCGGCGGGCGGCGGCGCGGGTCAGGTCGCAGGCGCGGGCCACCTCGCTGAGGGTGCGCGCCGGATGCTCGGCGTCGAAGGCGCGGATGACGGCCAGGCCGCGCTCGAAGGACCTCACGAAGTGCGGTGCACGGGCGTTCACGGGCATCATCGCCTCCCCGGTCCGACATGGCCGATACCGGGAACACGGTGAGAGCGCAGTTCGGTAACTGTCAACAATTTTGTCAGCCAAGCCCATTGACCCGCTCCTCCGGCCGGTTCTACCGTCCCGCTCAGCACCCCCCGATCGAGCACCACTGTGCGCAGTGCGCACAGCCTGTCGGAACACCGTTGTCTGCACAGGAGGAGCCATGCGTCGTCTGCTCGCCGGTCTCGCGACCGGCACCTTCCTGCTCGCCACGGCGGCCTGCGGCTCCTCCGGGGGCTCGTCGTCCACCGCCACCTCGTCGGGCGGCACCACCACGGTCAAGGTGGGGATCATCCCCATCGTCGACGTGGCCCCCCTCTATCTGGGCGAGAAGGAGGGCTTCTTCGGCAAGCGCGGCCTGAAGCTGTCGACGACCCTCGCGCAGGGCGGCGCGGCCATCGTGCCCGGGGTGACGAGCGGTCAGTTCCAGTTCGGCTTCAGCAACATGACCTCGCTGATGATCGCCCAGTCCAACGGCGTGCCGGTGCAGGCGATCGCCAACGGCGTGGCCTCGACCGGCGTGGCCGGCAAGGACTTCGGCGGGCTGGTCGTGAAGAAGGGCAGCAGCATCACGTCGCCCAAGCAGCTGGAGGGCAAGAAGGTCGCCGTCAACACGCTGAAGAACATCAACGAGACCGCGGTCCGGGAGTCCGTGCGCAAGGCGGGCGGCGACCCGGACAAGGTGAACTTCGTCGAGCTCGCCTTCGACCAGATGCCGGCCGCACTCGACAAGGGCCAGATCGACGCGGCGATGGCCGTCGAACCGGCCCTCGCCACCATGAAGCTCCAGGGCGCCACCGAGATCGCCTCGCCGCTCGTCGACGTGGCGCAGAACCTCACCGTCGCCATGTACTTCACCTCCACGTCGTACGCGCAGAAGAACCCGGCCGTCGTGAAGAAGTTCCAGGAGGCCGTCGCGGAGTCCCTGTCCTACGCCGACGCGCACCCGGACGAGGTCCGGCAGATCGTCACCACCTACACCAAGACCCCGGCCAACGTGCTGGCCAAGGTGACGCTGCCCAAGTGGCCCGCCGAGGCGAACCGTTCGTCGATCGAGACGCTGGAGAAGCTCAGCGAGCAGGACGGTCTCTTCAAGACGGCCCCCGACCTGGACAAGCTGCTGCCGTGACCGAACCCGTGAAGGGTCCCGTGAAGGGGCTGAACACCCTGTTGGGTGCGGCCGGGATCGCGGCCTTCCTCGTCCTCGGCGAGGCGGTGCCGCGGCTCGGCCTGGTCAAGGCGGACTACTTCCCGCCGACCAGCCGGATCGCCCGTGCGCTGGGCACCGAACTCGCCGACGGGGCCTTCTGGTCGGCGCTCGGCGACACCCTCACCGGCTGGGCGGTGGGCCTGGCCGTCGCGGTCGGCGCCGGCATCGCGGCCGGTGTCGTCCTCTGCGTCGTCCCGCACCTGCGCGCGGCCACCGCCTCCACGATCGAGTTCCTCCGCCCGATCCCCTCGGTCGCCCTGATCCCCCTCGCGATCCTCCTCTACGGCACCGAACTCCGCTCGGTCCTCCTCCTCGTCGTCTACGCCTCCTTCTGGCAGGTCCTGATCCAGGTGATGTACGGCGTCCAGGACGTCGACCCGGTCGCCGAGGAGACGGCGCGGTCGTACGGCCTGGGCACCTGGGCCCGGGTCCGGCACGTGCTGTGGCCGACCGCGCTGCCGTACGTGATGACCGGCGTCCGGCTGGCCGCCGCGGTCGCGCTGATCCTCACCATCACCGCCGAGCTGGTCATCGGGGCACCGGGGTTGGGGCAGCAGATCGCGGTCGCGCAGGCCTCGCAGGCGGTGCCGGACATGTACGCCCTGATCGTGGTGACCGGGCTGCTGGGACTTCTCATCAACGTGGGCGCCCGGTCGGTGGAGCGGCGGGCGCTGGCCTGGCACCAGTCGGTGCGCGGGGAGGTGGCGGTGTGAGGCGGCTGCTGCTGAGAGTGGTGTACCTCCTGGCGCTGCCCGCGCTGCTCCTCGCACTGTGGTGGGCGGCCTCGGCCGGCAGCACGAACGTCTACTGGCCGCCGCTGCGCACGATCCTGAAGACCTTCCCGGACGTGTGGACCGGTCAGCGGCTCCGTGACGACCTGCTGCGCAGTGTGCTGCGGCTGCTCGCCGGGTACGCGTCGGCGGCCGTCGCGGGTGTGGCACTGGGCACGGTCATCGGCTCGTACCGGCGGGTGCGGGCGGTGTGCGAACCGGTCCTGGAGTTCCTGCGGGCGGTGCCGCCGCCGGTCCTGGTCCCGGTCATCATGCTGTTCGCGGGCATCGGCGACTCGATGAAGATCGTGGTGATCGCCAGCGGCTGCGTCTGGCCGATCCTGCTCAACACCGTCGAGGGCGTACGGGCGGTGGACCCGGTGATGGCGGAGACGGCCCGTTCCTACGGCATCACGGGCACGGCACGGCTGCGTACGCTGGTCCTGCGTTCGGCGAGCCCGCAGATCTTCGCGGGCCTGCGGCAGGCGCTGTCCATCGGGATCATCCTGATGGTCATCAGCGAGATGTTCGCGGCCAGCAACGGGCTCGGTTTCACCATCGTGCAGTTCCAGCGCGAGTTCGCGATCCCCGACATGTGGACCGGGATCCTGCTGCTGGGCCTGCTCGGCTTCGCGCTGTCGGTGGTCTTCCAGGTGGTCGAGCGGCGGGTGCTCGGCTGGTACCACGGGCTGCGCACGTCAACCCGGCGGTCCTGAATGAACCTCGCGAAGGGGCGGTCCATGCTCGACGTACGCGGCCTGAAGAAGGTCTACGACGGATCCGGCCGCCGCGTCGAGGCGGTGCGGGACCTCACCTTCACCGTGGCGGCGGGCGAACTCGTCTGCCTGGTCGGCCCGTCGGGCTGCGGCAAGACCACGCTGCTGAAGTGCATGGGCGGCCTGCTCACCCCGACCGGCGGTGAAGTCCTCCTGGAGGGGCGCAGGGTGGCCGGGCCGCCGCCCGGAATGGCGTTCGTCTTCCAGGAGTACGGCCGCAGCCTGTTCCCCTGGATGCGGGTCGCCGAGAACGTCGAACTCCCGCTGAAGCAGAAGCACCTGCCGCGCGAGCGGCGCAAGGAGCTGGTCGCCGACGCGCTCGGCTCGGTCGGTCTCGCGGACGCCGCCGGTGCCTACCCGTGGCAGCTGTCCGGCGGCATGCAGCAGCGGGTGGCGATCGCGCGCGCCCTCGCCTACGAGCCCCGGGTGCTGCTGATGGACGAGCCGTTCGCGGCCGTGGACGCGCAGACCAGGGCCGATCTGGAGGACCTGGTCCGGGGGCTGTGGCGGGAGCGCGGGATCACGATCCTGTTCGTCACCCACGACATCGACGAGGCGGTCTACCTGGGCCAGCGGGTGATCGTGCTCTCCACCTCCCCGACCGTCGTCCAGGAGCAGCTGAAGGTCGATCTGCCGGACGAGCGCGACCAGTTGCACACGCGGATCGCCCCGCGCTTCGCCGAGCTGCGGACCCACGTGTACGAGCAGATCCAGGCGGCGAAGCGCGGGGTTCCCCGGGGGGAGGACCCGGTCACGAGGTCAGATACGCCTCCACCTCACTGAACTGGCCCGCCGGCCAGCCGTTGTTGGCGGTCACGGTGAGCCGCAGGTAGCGCAGGTTGGTGGAGCCGGGCAGCGGCACGGTGACGGTGTTGCCGGTGGCCGGGTCGAAGCGGTAGCCCGTGGCGCCCACCACGGTCGAGTAGGTCGACCCGTCGGTGCTGCCGAGGACGGTGACCGTCTGGGTCCGCGCGCTCCAGGCCGAGGACGGGGGCAGCTTCAGCACCAGCCGCCGGGCCGCGTAGGAGGAGCCGAGGTCGACGGTGAGCGACTGCGGGAACGCGTTGTTGGTGGACTCCCAGTAGCTGTTCGCGTCGCCGTCGACCGCCTTGCCGGGCGTGTAGACGTCCACCGAGCCGGTGGCGGTCGCCGGGTGGCCCTGGGCGAGGTTGCGGTTCGGGTCCGGGTCGGGGTTGCCCTGCCCGGGGGCCGGCCAGCTGGAGCAGTCCGACCAGGTGCTGGACCAGCCGGAGTTGCCGCCGCCGTCGGTGAGCGCGAAGGAGCCGGAGTTCGCCGGGTAGGGGCAGTTGTAGATGCCGGCCGCGCCGACGCCGGTCGCGGTGACGTTGCGGAAGGTGGCCGCGCCCTGCGCCTCGGCCTGGACCACCACCGTGCCGGTGTTCTGCACGGTCGCGCCGGTCACGTTGACGTTGCGGACCGGGTACCCCTGCCCGCCGCCGGAGACGAACTCGAAGGCGCTGTATGGGCTGTTGCTGATCGTGGTGTTGGTGATGTTCACGGTGGCGTTGATGGCGCTGTCGTAGGAGTCGACGCGCAGCGCGCCCATCGGGTGGTTCCAGTTGGGGTTGATCGCGCCGGTGCGCACGAGCGTGTTGCCGTCGACCGTGATGGTGCCGGACAGCGGGGAGAACGGGTCGAGGAACTTCTGGTTGGAGACGGCGATACCGCTGCCGAGGGCGTTGGTGTCGGAGATCAGGTTGTTCTTCACCGAGAGGTCGGTGCCGCCGTAGATCGCGATGCCGTTGGCCAGGTTCGGCTGGGAGACGGTGTTGTTGCTGAAGCCGGAGTTGGTGTCGGGCGAGTTCAGCGACCACATGGCGAGGGAGTCGTCGCCCTGGTTGCGCAGGAAGTTGTTGCGGACCTGGACGCCGTGGGCGTTGCCGTTGAGGTTGAGGCCGTCGGCGGTGGTGTCGAGGACGCGGTTGTTCTCGACGACGAGGTTGTCGTTGTTGCCCGTCAGCCAGAACCCGCACTTCAGGTGCTGGATCCACATGCCGGAGACCGAACTGTTCGGCCCGAGCGAGCCGTTGACGAAGTTGTCCGGGTTGGAGTCGACGCGTTCGGTGACCTCGCCGATGACCGCGAAGTTGCTGATGTGGACGTTCCCGGAGGAGCTGCTCTGGTCGATGAACCGGGAGGTGTGCACGACCGAGTACCAGCTGCCGGCGCCGAGCAGGGTCACGTTCTGCACGCCGCCGAGGGAGGACGTCAGCCGGTAGTCGCCCGGCGGGATCCACACCGTGCCGCCCTGGGCGGCGGAGACGGCGTCCCGGAAGGCCTGGGTGGAGTCGCCGTTGCCGCTCGGGTCGGCGCCCTTGGAGACGACGGAGACCGACCCGGCGGGCTGCGCCGCGGCCGCGGCGACCTGTTCGAAGTCGGCGACGTCCACGGTGACTTGAGTACCGGTGGATTCGAATGCGACCTTGTCGCCGGCCTGGATGTTCTGGCCGAGCAACAGCCGGGCGTTGTCGAAGAAGTGGTGCTGCTTGGCGCCGGCGATCCAGCCCGTGTCGACGTAGGAGTACTTCGACGTGACGGCCAGGGTCCTCGCCAGCCTGACCCCGTTGACGTACACGTTCAGGGTACCGGTCTGGCCGTCGGGGACGCTGTAGGAGAGGTTCACGGCGTTGGACGCCTGGGGGGCGGTGAACTCGACCCGCTGTCCTGAGGTGAGGCGTACGGCCTGGCGTCCCGAGGCCTCGGAGGCGAGAGTCCCCTGGGTGTAGTCGGGGCCGATCTTCGTACCCGTGGTGGTCGCCGCCTCCGCCTCCACCGAGGTGGAGGGGAGGCTCGCGCCCGCGGCCGCGTGGGCGGCGGGCGCGAGGGCGACGAGCATGCCCGCGGCGAGCGCCACGGCGGCCGCCATGGCTGGCATGCTCCTGACAGAGAGGGCGGTGCTGCGCTGCATGTGCTGATCCCTTCGGGGTGGGGGGAGGGGAATAGCGCGAGCGGTACCGGCGGCCCGGTCGGTTCAGTTCACCAGCCAGGCCGCCGTGTCCTGCGGCAGCCGGCCTTCGTCGTCCAACGGGCCGCTGCTGAGCAGGAGTTCGGAGTGGGCGGGGAGTTCGGCGGGGGCGGCGCCCAGGTTGACCACGCACGTCGCACCGTCGGCGCGGCTGAAGGCGAGGACGCCCTCGGGCGTGGACAGCCAGGTCAGCGGACCCGAACCGAAGCGCGGGCGCAGGGCGACGGCGCGCCGGTACAGGGCGAGCATGGAGCCGGGGTCGTCCTGCTGCCGGTCGACCGCGTACGACGCCCAGCCGGCCGGCTGCGGCAGCCACGGCTCCGCCCCCGGGCCGAAGCCCGCGTGCGGCGCCCCGGCCGCCCAGGGCAGCGGCACCCGGCAGCCGTCCCGGCCCGGGTCGGTGCCGCCGGACCGGAAGTACATCGGGTCCTGGATGCGGTCGACGGGAATGTCGGCCTCGGGCAGCCCCAGCTCCTCGCCCTGGTAGACGTAGACCGCGCCGGGCAGGGCCAGCGAGAGCAGCGCGGCCGCACGGGCCCTGCGCGCCCCCAGCTCCAGGTCGGTCGGGACGCCGAAGGCCTTGGCCGCGAAGTCGAAGGCGGTGTCCTCGCGGCCGTACCGGGTGGCGGTACGGGTCACGTCGTGGTTGCACAGCACCCAGGTGGCGGGGGCACCGACCGGGGCGTGCTCGGCGAGCGTGGTGTCGATCGAGGTCCGCAGCCGCGCCGCGTCCCAGGGGCAGGACAGGAAGGAGAAGTTGAAGGCGGTGTGGAGTTCGTCGGGGCGCAGGTAGCGGGCGAAGCGTTCGGCGTCGGGGAGCCAGACCTCGCCGACGAAGACGCCGTCGTAGGCGTCGGCGACCGCGCGCCAGGCACGGTAGATGCCGTGGAGTTCGTCGCGGTCCACGAAGGGGTGCGGATGCGGGTGCGAGGCCAGGTCGGGCAGGTCCGGGTCCTTGGCGAGCAGAGCGGCCGAGTCGATGCGGACGCCCGCGACGCCCCGCTCGAACCAGAAGCGCAGGATGTCCTCGTGCTCCTGGTGGACCGCCGGGTGCGCCCAGTTGAGGTCGGGCTGTTCCGGGGTGAAGAGGTGGAGGTACCACTCGCCGTCGGGCAGCCGGGTCCAGACCGGTTCGGTGGAGCCGACGAACTGCGACGGCCAGTCGTTGGGCGGCAGGTCGCCGTTCGGGCCGCGGCCGGGCCGGAAGTGGAACAGCTCGCGCTCCGGGCTGCCGGGACCGGCGGCCAGCGCCGCCTGGAACCACGGGTGCTGGTCGGAGACGTGGTTGGGGACGATGTCGACGATCGTCCGGATGCCCAGCTCCCGCGCTTCCGAAATGAGCTTCTCGGCCTCGGCGAGGGTGCCGAACGCCGGGTCGATGGCCCGGTAGTCGGCGACGTCGTAGCCGCCGTCCTTCATGGGGGACGGGTACCAGGGGCTGA
Organism: Streptomyces sp. NPDC090499; assembly: GCF_044769305.1. Lineage (NCBI taxonomy): Bacteria > Bacillati > Actinomycetota > Actinomycetes > Kitasatosporales > Streptomycetaceae > Streptomyces > Streptomyces sp. NPDC090499. Next base: position 183,470 of record NZ_JBIVXP010000019.1, on the reverse strand, counting down.
ACCACAGTGCGTCCACGCCGAGTTCGGCGAGGTACGGCAGCTTCGCGCGGACGCCCGCGAGGTCGCCGGTGCCGTCGCCGTCGCTGTCGGCGAAGCTGCGGACGTACACCTGGTAGATGACGGCCGAACGCCACCAGTCCTGGTCCTTCGGGGCATGGCTGGGCTGTCCCACTGGGCGAACCTTTCTGTCGGAGGAAGGGCCGTCAGCCCTTGGTGCTGCCCGCGCTGATCCCGGCGATGATGTGCCGCTGGAAGACGAGGAACAGCGCGACCATCGGGATGCTGGCGATCACCATCGCGGCGATGAGCACGGTGAGCTGGATGTTCTGCGACAGCTGGACCAGGGCCACGCTGATGGGCTGTTTGTCCGTGTCGGAGAAGACCATCAGCGGCCACAGGAAGTCCTGCCAGACCGCCACCAGGGCGAAGATCGAGACGACCCCGAGGACCGGACGGGACATGGGCAGGACCACGGACCAGAGGATGCGCAGCTTTCCGGCGCCGTCGATCTCGGCGGCCTCCAGCACGTCCCGGGGCAGCTGGTCGAAGAACCGCTTGAGGAGATAGAGGTTGAAGGCGTTGGCGACGGCCGGCAGCCAGATGCCGAGCGGGTCGTTGAGCAGGCTGGTGTGGAGGAACGGCAGGTCGGCGACGGTCAGGTACTTGGGCACGACCAGGGCCTGGGCCGGCACCATCAGGGTGGCCAGGATGCCGCCGAGGATCACCTTGCCGAAGGCCGGCTTCAGCTTCGACAGGGCGTAGGCGGCGGCCGTGCAGAACACCAGCTGGAAGGCCCAGGCGCCGGCGGCCTGCACCACCGTGTTCCACAGGTGCTCCGGGAGCTGCATCAGGTCCCAGGCGTCGGTGTAGCCGGACAGGTGCCAGTGCTTGGGGATGACCGTGGGCGGGGTCTGGGCGATCTCGTCCGGCGACTTCATCGCCCCGGTCACCATCCAGTACACGGGGAACAGGAAGGCGAGCGCGAAGAGGACGACGACCCCCGTGAAGACCGTCCAGTAGGCCGCTCTCCCGCGCGGACGGGCCAGGGTCGCCGGGGAGATCAGGGTGCGGGTGGCGCTGCTCATCCGTCCTCCCCGGACCGGGTCAGCCGCAGGTACACGGCGGAGAAGATGCCGAGCAGCACCAGGAGCATCACGCTGAGCGCGCAGGCGCCGCCGAAGTCGTTGTAGAGGAAGGCGTACTTGTAGATCAGGTAGAGCACGGTGACCGTGGCGTTCTCCGGGCCGCCGCCCGTGATGACGAACGGCTCGGTGAACACCTGCATGGTGGCGATGATCTGAAGCAGCATCAGCATGAGGATGACGAACCGGGTCTGCGGGATCGTCACGTGTCGGATGCGCTGCAGCAGGTTCGCGCCGTCCAGTTCGGCGGCCTCGTACAGCTCGCCGGGGATGGACTGGAGGGCGGCAAGGTAGATCAGGACGGTGCCGCCCATGTTGGCCCAGGTGGCCACGATCACCAGGGAGATCAGCGCGGTGCCGGTGCCGTTGGTCCAGTTCGAGGTGGGCAGGTGCAGGAAGCGCAGCGTCTCGTTGGCGAGGCCGGCCCCGGGGTCGTAGAACCACTTCCACAGCAGGGCGCTGACCACCGGCGGGATCATCACCGGCAGGTAGACCACGACCCGGAAGAACGCCTTGGCGTGCCGCAGTTCGTTGAGGACCAGGGCGAGGACGAACGGGATCGCGAAGCCGATCAGCAGGGCCAGCAGCGTGAAGGTGAGGGTGTTGCGCCAGGCCGCCGAGAACTCCGGGTCGTGCAGGACCCGGGTGAAGTTGGCGGTGCCGACCCACTCGGCGGACGAGCCCGGCGTGTACTTCTGGAAGGAGATCACGACGGCGCGGATCGCCGGGTACCAGGAGAACAGGGCGAAGCAGACCAGTCCGCCGAGCAGGAAGCCGTAGGCGCGGACCTGGTCGGTGATCCGGCGCCGCCTCCGGTCCCCTGCCGGGGGCGGCGCCGGGGCCTGTCGGGCGCCGACCGCCGCGGAGGCGGGTCGGCGCTCGGCCGTCTTGGTCATCGCGGTCAGCCTCGCGCCAGGATGCCGTTGATCTTGTCGTTGGCGTCCTTGAGGAGCTGGTCGATGTCGGCGTCCTTCTTGGTCAGGACCGCGGAGACGGTGCCGTCGAGGACGGAGTAGATCTGCTGGGCGTCCGGCGGCTCGATCTTCATCTGCAGGGACTGGTTGCCGTCCAGGAACGCCTGGTAGTTCTCCACCGGCACGTTGGCGTTGGCCTTCTTGACCGCCTGGTCCTTGGCGTCGGCGGCGCCGGTGAACAGGCGCGGCTCGGGCAGGCCGACCGGCGCGTTGTTCTGCTTGGCGCGGGCGTAGTCGCCGAGGAAGCCGTCCCCGGGGGTGAGGAACATGGAGTCGAGCCACTTGAGGCCGGCCCGGATCTGGGCGGGGGTGTCCTTCTTGTTGAACATGTAGCCGTCGCCACCGATGAGCGTGCCCTGGCCGCCGGGCATCGGGCCGAGGGCGAGGTCCTTGTAGTTGCCGCCCTTCTCCTTCACCAGGATCGGGATGTTGTCCGGCGCCGAGAGGTACATGCCGAGCTTGCCCGAACCCATCATCTGCTGCACGTCGTTGATGATGAGGAGCTGCTTGCTGCCCATCGAGTTGTCGGTCCAGCGCATGTCGTGCAGGTTCTGCAGGACCGCGTGCCCCTGGGGGGTGTCGACGCTCGCCGACTTGCCGTCGGCCGACACCACGTCGCCGCCCTGCGAGTACGTCTCCGCCGTGAAGTGCCAGCCGCCCTGGTTCTGCGCGCTGTAGTCGGCGTACCCGACGGTGCCGTTGCCGAGCGCGGCGATCTTCTTGGCGTCCGCGCGGACCTCTTCCCAGGTCGTCGGCGGCTGGTCGGGGTCGAGGCCGGCCTGCTGGAAGAGCTTGCGGTTGTAGATCAGGCCCATCGAGTAGCCGGTGCGCGGGATGCCGTAGACCTTGCCGTCGACGGTGTAGATGTCCCGCAGCTGCTTCTGGATGGTGTCGTAGCTCTTCAGTTCCTTGAGGTACGGCGTGAGGTCGGCCGCCTGGTTGATGTCGACGACGTGCTTGGCGTCGGTGAAGTACGTGTAGAACACGTCCTCCATCTGGCCGCCGGCGAGCTTGGCGTCGAAGGTCTTCGGATCCTGGCAGGGGAACGCGTCGTGCGCGACGACGTCGATGTCCGGGTTCTTCTTCTTGAAGTCGGCTATGTCCTGCTCGAAGAAGGACCGGTCGACCTTGGCGCTCTTCGGCGGCTCGCAGTTGACGGTGATGCGTGTCTTGCCGCTGCCCGCGTCGTCGTCGCTCGACCCGCAGGCCGTGGCGGAGAGCGCGAGTGAGGAACAGACGCCGATCGCGACGAGAGCACGGCGGAACCCGGTGCTGGACATCGGTGGACCCCCCAGAACAGGAGCAGTTGGGCGCCGCACCGGGATCGGTGGGCGCCGCACACTCAAGCACCGGCAGCACCGCCGCGCAAGATGTCACGCAGGATCTGAAATTATTCGACAGCAGATGGGATCTCTTGAGCCTCAGGCTTTCGGCGCTTGCGCGGTCGATCCCCTGACGACCAGCTCGGGCTCGAACAGCAGTTCCTCCGCCGGTACCACCGTTCCGCCGATCTGCGCGTTCAGGAGTTCGACTGCGGCCCTGCCCATGGCCTCGATGGGCTGCCGGACGGTGGTGAGCGGGGGCTCGGTGCAGTTCATGAACGCCGAGTCGTCGTAGCCGACCACCGAGACCCGGGAGGGCACCTCGTACCCCTTGCGGCGGGCGGCGCGGACGGCGCCCAGGGCGAGCGGGTCGCTGGCGCAGATGATGCCGGTGACACCCCGGTCGATGAGCCGGGACGCGGCCGCGTGCCCGCCCTCGATGGAGAAGATCGCGCGGGCCACGAACTCGTCCGGCACGTCGCCGATCGCGCGCGCGGCGGTCAGCTTCCGGGCCGAGGGGACGTGGTCGCCGGGGCCGAGGACCAGGCCGATGCGCTCGTGCCCCAGGGAGGCCAGGTGCCGCCAGGCCTGCTCCACCGCCACCGCGTCGTCGCAGGACACGCTCGGGAAGCCGAGGTGCTCGATGGCCGCGTTGACCAGCACCACCGGGATGTTGCGGTCGGCGAGCAGCCGGTAGTGGTCGTGCGGCGCCTCGGCCTGGGCGTAGAGCCCGCCGGCGAACACCACGCCGGAGACCTGCTGCTGCAGCAGCAGCTCCACGTAGTCCGCCTCGGAGACCCCGCCCTTGGTCTGGGTGCACAGCACCGGCGTGAGGCCGAGCTGCGCCAGGGCGCCGCCGATCACTTCGGCGAACGCCGGGAAGATGGGGTTCTGCAGCTCGGGCAGGACCAGACCGACGAGCCGGGCGCGTTCACCGCGCAGTTGGGTGGGGCGCTCGTAGCCGAGCACGTCGAGGGCCGAGAGCACCGCCTGCCGGGTCGCCTCGGAGACCCCCGGCTTGCCGTTGAGCACCCGGCTGACCGTGGCCTCGCTGACCCCGACCTTCTTGGCTACTTCCGCAAGTCGTCGCGTCATGCACGCAAGGGTAGCGCAAGTTACGCAAGCTGTTTGCGTAAGGTGTTGGAGGTGCGGTGCCACGCACCTCGCAGAGGCAATGCGGGTCAACGGACCGGCAGTTCGCTGCCCTCCCGACGGGAAGTGGTGCCGAGCAGTGCACGTGCGACGTCTTCCAGCGGTCCGAGCAGCGGGTTGGGGTCGTCGGCGCGCGTGACGAGTACGACCTCGCACGGATCGATGTCGATGACCGGCACCAGGACGATGTCCTCACGCACGGCGGCGCGTCGGTCGCCGGCGGGGAAGATCGCGACACAGTGGCCGGTGGCGACGAGTTCCAGCTTGTCCTCGTAGCTGTCGTCGGTCGCGGGCGGGGGCGGGGGCGGGCGGTCACCGACCGGCCTGGGCGTGCCCCAGAGAACCGGTGCGCTCACGCAGGCCACCAGTTCCTCGGCCGACAGAGTCCGCAGGCTGACAGCCTTCTCCTTCGCCAGACGGTGCCTGGCCGACATGACGAGAACCCGCGACTCCTCGTGGAGCTTGGCCACCCGGAAGCCGTCCGTCGGAAACGGCAGCGGCCGGTACGCGACGAGTGCGTCGACCCGCCCCTCGGCGAGGGCGCTCATGTCCCGCCAGTCGAGGTGCCGGGTACGGACCCGGCCGTCAGGGTACCGGCGGCGCAGTTCCTGCACACAGGCGGTGATGACCAGCCCTTCGGCATAGCCGATGGTGACGGCTCGGGGCTGGGCGGCCGCTCTGGCCGTGCGAGCGGCTTGCTCGGCCTCCTGGAGCAGTGTCCGGGCCCTGGGCAGGAACGCCCGACCGGCGTCCGTGAGGCTGCTGCCCTGCGGCGAACGGTCGAACAGCCGGACACCGAGCTGAGCCTCCAGCCGCTGGATCTGACGGCTCAGCGACGGCTGCGCCAAGTGCAGCCTGGTGGCGGCCCGGCCGAAGTTGCCGTACTCCGCCACGACCGTGAAATAGCGCACGAGCCGCAGATCGACGTCCATTGGCCCAGCGTACGTCGCGTGTCGTCATACGCCTGGGGCATGGCGGCATACGGAACAGGTCTTGGACAGGGAGTACGGGTGGATATTTGGCTTGAGGGCATGAGCACTTATGACGGCAAGAAGATCGTGATCACGGGTGGAAGCAGCGGTATCGGCCTGACGACGGCCCGGTTGTTCGCGGACGGCGGGGCGCACGTACTGATCACCGGCCGCACCCGGTCCACCCTCGACGCCGCGCTGGAGCAGCTGGGGGACAAGGCGGTCGCCGTGCCCAGCGACGCCGCCGACCTGAAGGACATCGAGGCACTGGCCGACACGGTCAGGGAGCACTTCGGCGCCGTGGACGCGCTGTTCGTCAACGCCGCCGTCACTGCCTCCGCGCCGTTCGACGCGACGACGGAGGAGATGTACGACGCGGTGTTCGGCATCAACACCAAGGGCCCGTACTTCACGGTCCAGGCGCTGGCGCCGCTCTTGCGCGAGGGAAGCGGCGTGGTCCTCACCACGTCGGTGGTGAACGTCCTGGGCCTCGACGCGCTCAGTGTCTACTCGGCGAGCAAGGCGGCCCTGCGGTCGATGACGCGCACCCTGGCCCGCGAGTTGCTGCCGCGCAAGGTGCGCGTCAACGCCGTGAGCCCCGGCCCGATCGACTCCGGCATCCTGGACCGCTCCCTGCCCGCCGACGTCGCCGAGACCATGAAGGACACCTACCGGAGCACCATCCCCATGCAGCGGCTGGGAAGGTCCGAGGAAGTGGCCGCAGCGGTGGCCTACTTGGCGTTCGGCGCGACCTTCTCTACGGGAACGGAGTTCCCCGTCGACGGAGGGGCTTCGCAACTCTAGGTGCCCTGACCGCGACCCTGATCCAGCCCGACGGGCAACACGTGGGAAGACTCAGTTTGGCACCCGCTGCGCTCGCGCGTCGGTGTCAGGAACGAAGGGTGCGCAGGCCGGTGCGGATTTCGCTGACCAGGATGTCGGGCTGTTCCAGGGCCGCGAAGTGCCCGCCCTTGTCGGCCTCGCCGTAGTGGATCAGATTGCTGTAGGTGTCTTCGATCCAGCTACGTGGCACGCGTGGGATGTCCCTCGGGAAGACGGTCACCGCGACCGGAAGCGTCACCTTCGGGCCAGCGAAAGTGAGCGATTTGTTCTCCCAATAGATGCGGCCGGACGACGCCGCGCTGTTGGTGAACCAGTAGAGGGATATCGCGTCGAGCATGTCGTCGATGCCGAGAGCGTCCTCGGCGAGCCCGTGGTTGTCGGTCTTGGACTGGAACTTCTCGTAGATCCAGGCTGCCTGGCCGGCGGGAGAGTCCGCCAGGGCGAATCCGACGGTCTCCGGTTTCGTGCCCTGAAGGTGGTTCGACCCACCGAGATCGCCGGTGTAGAGGGCGAGGGTCTCCACGGCGTAGCGCTGCTCGGGCGACAAGGTGTCGGGTATCTGTGCGGGAAAGGCGTACTGGGTGTTCAGATGAATTCCGACAAGCCCCTCAGGTCGCATGGCGCCGAGGGCGGTGGTGACGACGGCACCCCAATCGCCGCCCTGTGCGGCCCATTTCGTGTAGCCGAGACGCTTCATCAGCTCCGCCCACGCGCTCGCGATGCGCGAGACGGTCCACCCGGTCTCCGTAGGCTTCTGCGAGAACCCGAACCCGGGGAGCGACGGGACGACGACGTCGAACGAGTCGGCGGCATCCCCTCCGAACGCGACCGGATCGGTCAGCGGGCCGATCAGCTTCAGGAACTCGACGATCGAGCCCGGCCATCCATGCGTGAGTATCAGCGGCATCGCGTGGGGATTCCTGGACCTGACGTGGATGAAGTGGATGTCCAGCCCGTCAATCTCGGTCAGGAACTGCGGGAAGCGATTGAGCTCGGACTCGAAGCGCCGCCAGTCGTAGCCGCGCTCCCAGTATTCGACCAGAGACCTGGCGTTCTCCACGCGAACCCCCTGCGACCAGTCGCCCACCGTTTCCGGATCCGGCCACCGAGTTCTGGCCAGTCGCTGCTTGACGTCGTCGATCTCCGATTCCGGGATCGAGACGGTGAACGGGCGAACGAGGGCCGAGGTCGGCGGCGTCGGTGCGGTCATCGCGTTCTTCACTTCTCCCGAGCTTCGAAGCGCAGCTCTTCGCTGCACACTGTTGTACAGTCAATCTCACTGTACACCCGTGTGCAATACTGGGGCCGTGCCCACCGAGTCCTCCCGCGTGCGCTCGATGATGGAGACACGCGATCGCATCCTCGACGTCGCCCTCCAGGTGCTGGGAGAGAACCCCGACGCCGGAATGGGCGACATCGCCTCCGCTGCCGGCGTCGTCCGTCGCACGGTCTATGACCACTTCCCCTCGCGCCTCGACCTGGTCCGGACACTGACGGAACGGGCCGTCACCGAGATGACAGCCGTGCTCACCGAAGTCAACGCCTCCGGCGCGGAAGCGGACGCGACGTGGGTCGAATTCATCGCCCGTCTCTGGCCGGTGGCGCACCGGTACCGGGTGCTGCTGGCGCTGCGCCGTGGCGAGTACGGCGAGACGATCCACGGCCTGCTGGGTCCGGTCGACGACCTCCTCGCCGACCTGGTGAAACGGGGCCAGGACGGCGACGTGTTCGCACAACACCTGCCGGCGGACATTCTGAGCCAGGTCGCCTACGGCGTCGTGTTCGCCATCGCGGACAGCGACCTGTCGAACGGGACCATCGGCGCCCGAGCAGCGACGATCACGAGCCTGCTGATGCTGGGAGTCCCCGAGACACGCGCCATCGCTCTCGTGGGCGCCCAGCCCTGACCCGCGACACTCGAGCGGAGCCGCGGATCACCGACAGTCGGCCACGAGGCACCACCACCCGGCTGTGCACCATCCCGTCACGGCCCGAAGTAACCCGCACGGTTGAAGATCTCTGGTCGAGGGTGTCTGCCGCTCAGCCAGGAACGCGCTCGCTGAGGTCAGAGAATTACGCGACGTTCATCCGCGCACCGAGACTGGCTGAGACGGAACGGTAGGAGACTCGCTCGTTGCCCCCTCAAACGCGGCTGCCGGTCGCCGTGTCCGCCGAGAGCCGTTGCGCGACGTAGATCGGGACGACGGACAGCAGGACCAGCACCGCCGCCACCACGTTCACCACCGGAGCCTGCTGCGGGCGGGTCATGTTGTCGAAGATCCACAGGGGCAGGGTCTGGACGCCCGGCCCGGCGGTGAAGGTGGTGACCACGATCTCGTCGAAGGAGAGCGCGAAGGCGAGCAGCCCGCCCGCGAGCAGCGCCGAACGCACCAGCGGGAAGGTGACGTCGGCGAACGCGCGGAAGGTGTCGGCGCCCAGGTCGGCGGCGGCTTCCTCGTAGCTGCCGGAGGTACGGCGCAGCCGGGCGACGACGTTGTTGAAGACGATCACCACGCAGAAGGTGGCGTGACCGACCACCACGGTGAACAGGCCGAGTCCGACGCCGAGCGGCTCCAGGACCGTGCTGAACGCCGAGTTGAGGGCGATGCCGGTGACGATGCCGGGCAGCGCGATCGGCAGCACGACCACGAAGGAGAGCGCGTCCCGGCCGAAGAAGCGGTACCGGGCGACCGCGAAGGCGATCAGCGTGCCGAGCACCAGGGCGATCGCGGTGGCGCCGAGCCCGGCCTTCACCGAGGTCCACAGGGCCTCGCGGGCACCGGAGCTGCGCCAGGCGGCCGACCACCAGCGGGTGGTCAGGCCGGGCGGCGGCCAGCTCGCACTGCGGTCCGGGTTCAGGGAGTTGACGAGGACGAGGAGGAGAGGGACGTAGATGACGGCGAAGCCGAGGGCGGCGGCGGCGCGGAGAGCGATCCGGGCGGGCCGGGAGAGTGTCATGTGTGACATGTGACATAGCACCCTGGGTGTCAGAGGCTGCTCAACGCCCCCGTCCGCCGCATCGCCAGCAGATACAGCACGATGACGACGACCGGGACGGTGGCGAGCGCGGCGGCCATGGGCAGGTTGAGTTCGATGTTGGCGTAGACGAGGTTGCCGATGAGCTGGGTCTTGCCGCCGACGATCTGCACGGTGATGTAGTCGCCGAGGCTGAGCGAGAAGGTGAAGACGGATCCGGCGGCGACCGACGGCAGCACCATCGGGAGCACCACCGAGCGGAAGGTCCGCCCGGCGCGGGCGCCCAGGTCGGCCGACGCGTCGAGGAGGTTGTCGGGCAGCTGCTCCAGCGCCGTGTGGATGGGCAGGATCATGTACGGCAGCCACAGGTAGGTCAGGGTGAGCACGGTGGCCGGCAGTCCGAAGCCGGGCCCGCTGAGCCCGAAGGGTTTGAGCAGCCAGTCGGCGAGGCCGCCCTCGGACAGGATCAGCCGCCAGGCGTACACCTTGACCAGGTAACTCGCCCACAGCGGCGTGAGGATGGCGACGACGAGCAGCGGGCGCCGGCTCGGCTTGGCGAGCCGGGCGGTGTAGAAGGCGACCGGGAAGGCGAGCACCGCGCACAGGACGGTCACTGCGAGGGCGACGCCGACGCTGCGCAGGATCACCTGCCGGAACACCGGGGTCGTGAACAGCTCGTGGAAGTTGTCGGCCGACCAGACCTTGACGACCTCGGAGGTGAAGGAGTCCGTCGTCCAGAAGGCGGAGACGAACAGCACGGCCAGCGAGCCGAGGTAGAGCACGGCCAGCCAGAGCAGCGGGGCGGTCAGCAGCAGGGCGAGGCGGAGCCGGGGGCGCCGGTGCAGCGCCCCCGCGGTCCGGGTGAGCAGGGCCATGGGTCAGCCCTTGATCTCGGTCCAGGCCTGCACCCACTTGGCGTACGGCACGCACTTGACGTCGGTGCGGCCGTCCAGGCACTGCTCGATGGGCGTGTTCCAGAAGGCGATGTTCTTCCAGTAGCTCTCGTCGGCCGCGTGGTAGGTGGTGCAGAAGCTCTTGTCGCTGGTCAGGGCGCAGGCCTTGGCATTGGCGGGGGCCTCGCCGAAGTACTCGGCGACCTCGGCGTTGACCTTCGGGGAGACGATCCAGTTCAGCCACTGGTAGGCGCAGTCGGGGTGTTTGGCCTTGGCGGAGACCATCCAGGTGTCGGACCAGCCGGTGGAACCCTCCTTGGGCACGAAGGCCTTCACCTTGGCGCCCTCGCCGGCGGCCAGGTTGGCGATGACCTGCCAGCTGGTGCCGATGACGGAGTCGCCGCTCTTGAAGGCGGAGATCTCCTTGAGGTAGTCGCTCCAGTACTCGCCGATGTCCGCGTTCTGCTGCTTGAGCAGGGCGACGGCCGCGTCGAACTGCTTCTGGTCGAGCGCGTAGGGGTCCTTGATCTTCAGCTCGGGCTTGGTGGCCTTGAGGTAGAGGGCCGCGTCGGCGATGTAGATCGGCGAGTCGTAGGCGGTGACGTGGCCCTTGTACTTGCCGGCGTCGTCGAAGACGGCCGACCAGGAGGTGGGCGCGGGGCTGACCTTCTGGGTGTTGTACATCAGCAGGTTGGCGCCGCGGCCGTGCGGGATGCCGTACATCTGGCCCTTCACGGAGTTCCAGGCGCCGTTCTTCAGGCCGCTGAAGACGTCCTTGTAGTTCGGTACGAGCTTGGTGTTGACGGGGGCCGCGTCGCCGGAGGCGATCAGGCGCAGGGAGGCGTCGCCGGAGGCGGAGACGGCGTCGTACTGGCCGGTCTTCATCAGTTTGACCATCTCGTCGGAGCTGGCGGCGACCTTGGAGTTGACCTGGCAGCCGGTCTGCTTCTCGAAGTCGGTGACCCAGTCGACCTTGGGGTCGTCGGAGCCGTCCTCGACGTAGCCGGCCCAGGCGATCAGGTTGACCTCGCCCTCGGACTTGCCCAGCTTGGCGAGGGGTTTGAGGTCGGGCGGGTTGAGGCCGGTCGAGGTGCCGGAGCCGGAGGAGCCGCAGGCGGTGGCGGCCAGCAGCAGCGCGGCGACCGCGGTCGCGGTGAGAGGTCGGGTGAGGCGCACGGCGTACTCCATACGTGAGGAACGGCGGATCCGGACGTGGGGACGGCGGGGCGGTCGCGGTGAGGGGCGGCGGGTCAGTCGGGGACGTGGACGGTGTGCCGGCGCTGCCAGCGCAGCCGGACGCGGGTGCCGCGGTAGGCGGTGACGTCCTCGGCGGAGGTGTCGAGGTTCTGCTGGAGCGCGGTGAGCCGGCCGCCGCCGTCCAGGTCGACGAGGAAGCGGGTGGCGTCGCCGAGGTAGACCACCTCGGCGACGGTGCCGAGGGCGCTGACGTGCCCTTCCGCATCCGGGTCGGCGGTCTCGGCGCCGTCGTCGAGGACCCGGATCTTCTCCGGGCGGACGCTGTGGGTGCCGCTCTCGCCGAGCACGCGCAGGGCGGTCTCGCCGGTGAGCAGGTTGGAGGTGCCGACGAAGGAGGCGACGAACCGGGTCTCGGGGCGTTCGTAGATCTCGGCGGGGGTGCCGACCTGTTCGATGCGGCCCTGGTGGAAGACGGCGACGCGGTCGCTCATGGTCAGGGCCTCCTCCTGGTCGTGGGTGACGAAGACGAAGGTGATGCCGACCTCGCGTTGCAGGGCCTTGAGTTCGATCTGCATCTGCTCGCGCAGTTTGAGGTCGAGGGCGCCGAGGGGTTCGTCGAGGAGCAGGACGCGGGGGCGTCCGACGAGGGCGCGGGCGAGGGCGACGCGCTGGCGCTGGCCGCCGGAGAGCTGGGAGGGGCGGCGGGTGCCGTAGCCGTCGAGGCGGACCTCGGTGAGGGCCTTGCGGGCGCGGACCAGGCGTTCGGCCTTGGGGACGCCGCGGACCTTGAGGGAGTAGGCGACGTTCTGTTCGACGCTCATGTGCGGGAACAGGGCGTAGTCCTGGAAGACGGTGTGCACGTCGCGTTCGAAGGGGGCGCGGCGGGTGACGTCCTGCCCGGCGAGTTCGATCGTGCCCGAGGTGGGGGTCTCGAAGCCGGCGATCAGGCGGAGCACGGTGGTCTTGCCGGAGCCGGACGGGCCGAGCATGGAGAAGAACTCGCCGTCGTGGATCTCCAGGTCGACGCCGGACACGGCGCTCGTGTCGCCGAACGACTTCCGCAGATCCCGCAACCGGATCGCGCTGGCCTCCATGGGCGGGAACCTCTCTGCCGTTCTCGTGCGTTGCACCTGGTGACCGGAAAGATATGAAGTCATAGTTCACAGCTCAAGACCCTTCCGAGGTAAAGGTTGGGTCAACGCATAGGGTGGTGGGCCGTGAGACAGCACCAGACGGCGGGCGGCGCCCGAAAGGCCGTCTTCGCCCCCGTGGACGGCGGGGCCCGGGTCGACGCCGTGGTCCGCCGGATCGGCGACGCCATCGAGCTCGGCCTGCTCTCGGACGGCGAGCAGCTGCCGGGCGAGACCGAACTGGCCGGACAGCTCGGGGTGTCCACGGTGACCCTGCGGGAGGCGCTGATGGCGCTGCGCCAGCAGGGGTTGGTGGTCACCCGCCGGGGCCGGGGCGGCGGCAGCTTCGTCTCCTCCCCCGAAGTGCCCGACCGGGAGCGGCTCCTGGCGCGGCTGCGCGGCTGGAGCCCCGAGGAGCTGCGCGACCTCGGCGACCACTGGGCCGCTCTGTCCGGCACCGCCGCCGACCTCGCCGCGCAGCGCACCGAGGACCACGACCTCGACCAGCTCCGCCGGACCACCGAGGAACTGCGCGGGGCGCCGGACGCGGCGGCGCGCAGCCGGGTGTACGGCCGCTTCCACGTGGAGCTGGCCGCCGCCGCCCAGTCGGCCCGGCTCACCCGCGAACAGGTGGCGCTGCAGACGGAGATCGGGGCGCTGCTCTGCCTTGTGCTGGGCGACGACGAATATCGTGAAGAGGTGGCGGACCGTCACCGGTCCGTAATCTCGGCCGTGCAGGATGGGGCGCACACATCGGCCAGGGAGCTGGCCGAGCGGTGCGTACGGGACTCGACGGCACGGCTCATCGCCCTGCGGCTGGCCCTGTAGCCGCGCCGCGCCCGCTCCCCCGTCCGCCGGAGGGCACCATGAGCCGCGGCACCGTCCCCTCCGGTCCGGCGGCGGCCACGCTCGACGCCGCCGAGGAGTACGTGGCCGCACGGGTCGGTCACGCCCTGGAGGCGGTGTTCGACGCCGTCGCGGCGACCCGCGCCGACACGGCCGCGCTGCTGGCCCGGGTGGCCGCCGAGGGCCGCCGGCCGGTGACCGCTGACCTGGCCGCGCTCCGCCCCGGACTCCATCTGCGGCTGGCCCGGCAGGAGCTGGTCTCCGGTGTCGGGTTCGTGGCCGCGCCCGGCGTGCTGGCCGACGTCCCGGCGTGGCTGGAGTGGTGGCAGAGCGACGCCTACGGGGACGTACGGCCGCTCCTCCTCGACCTGGACCCGCGCACCTCGGCGTACTCCGACTACACGCACTGGGACTGGTTCGCGCTGCCCCGGGAGACCGGGCGGCGGGCGGTGGCCGGGCCGTACGTCGACTACCTCTGCTCGGACGAGTACAGCCTCACGCTGTCCGCGCCGGTGGAGGTCGGCGGCCGGTTCCTGGGCGTGGCCGCGGCGGACGTGTACCTGCGGCACTTCGAGACCGCCGCGCTGCCGCTGCTGCGCGAGCTGTCGGGACCCGCGCGGCTGGTCAACGCCCGCGGCCGGGTGGCGGCCTCGGCGGACCCGGCCCGGCTGGCCGGTTCGCTGGACAGGGGGCCGGACTTCGCGGCGGTCCTGGAGAGCGGGCGGCCGGGAACGTCCGGCGGGCTGCGGCTGGTGCCGTGCCGGGGCGTGCCGCTGGTGCTGGTGGTGGCGGGCGGCTGAGACGGGCTGAGACGACGGGGCCGGGGCGGGACCTCGCCGGCGTCCGGCCCGGCGCCGTCGGCGACCTGAACGCCGACGGTGCCGGGTCAGCCTTCGGGGGCCGGGACGACGGCGAGATGGGCGCCCAGCCCGCCGGGCCGCCGGGAGCGGCGCGGGGCGGGGGGGCGGGGGACGGCGCGCAGCACCAGGGTGTAACGCGCGTAGCCCATGTCCTGGAGGGTCTTGGGGGTTTCGCCGACGACCCGGCACTCGGTGGCGCCCAGCAGCGGGTCCGGGTGCAGCAGCGGCCGGACGGCTCCGTCGAGCTGCGCGCCGTCCTCGCCGACCGCGCGCAGCCAGTGCGGCAGGCCCTGCCGGAAGGCGGCCTCCATGATGGGGTCCTGGGCGATCTCCCGGCGGACCGCCTGGAGTTCGTGGTCGTGGCCGTACCGCTCCAGGGCGGTTTTGAACTGCGCCAGCAGCGGCAGGCACCAGCCCGCCTCGTGGGCGCCGAGAACCGTTCCGGCATCCGGGTGGAACAGGACGAAACGCAGGAAGTTGTCCCCGGGCATCGCGGTGGGATGCGGGGCGACCGCCCGGAAAAGTGTCTCGAACGCGCCGTTGGCCAGCACCACGTCCCAGCGGTGGTCCACCACCAGCGACGGGAAGGGGACGGAGTCCAGCAGGAGCGCGTAGTCCTGGAGGTACGCCTGGGCCTCAAGGCCTTCGGGGACGGGGCGCGGCGCCGGCCGCCGCCCACCTGCCTGATATGCCATCGGGAGGTCACCCCTCTTGCCTATGCGGCCTTCTCGCGGCGATGTGATCCTGCTGCCCCACCCTGAGTCATGTCAACTATCGTGGCATTTCATGCCTGTTGACGTCCGAAATTGGCCACAGTTGTGGCGAGACCTGGATGTGAGTTCGAACGACCCGCTAATCTCCGGGGGGTCGTGCGGGTGCCGGGACGTTCACGGCGCAGCTTGTGAGAAGCCCCTGATTCCCCTGAGAGACGTAGGAGTTCTGTCGGTGACGGATGGCTACGAGGATCCGGGCGCCACGGCGACCGCCCAGCTGCCGGCCGCCGTCGCCCGCGTCTCCGCACTCGCCGACCGGCTCGGCGTCCCGCACGCCGAGGTCCTCCACGTCGGACGGCTATCGCACGCCTGCGGTGTTCCTGAGCCCGTGGTCCGGGCCCTGCTGACCGGCCGCCCGGCGGGCGAGCCCGACGTCCAGGCCCGCTTCCTGCAACGCCTGGACCTGCTGCGCCGCACCCGGCTCAAGCCGAACGGCCGCAAGCACACCCAGCAGGAGATCGCCGACGGCGCCGGCATGTCCCGGCAGCAGGCGGGCGCCCTCATCAACGGTGACCGGCGGCCGACCATGGAGCACTGCGACGCCCTGCAGCGCTACTTCCGCGTGCACGCGGGATTCCTCACGGCCGAGGATCCCGAGGCCCTCGCCGGCGCCCTGCAGCGGGTGGAGCAGGAGCTGCTGCAGAAGCTGGCCGACCGGGAGCGGGCCGCGGCAGAGGCCGCCGAGGACCCGCTGGAGCGGCTGCTGCAGGACCACGGGGTGCGCGGCATCGCCTGGCGGGCCGCCCAGCTTCCCACCGACCAGCACCGGGACAAGGTCGCGGAGTGGCTGGACATGCTCCTGGAAAGCGTCAAGCGGCCCGAGTCGTGAGCCGAGAGTCGTGACCCGAGGGAGGAAAGTGGGCATCGGCAGGGACATGCGCCGGCTGAGCGGTGAGCTGGTCGGGGGACTCACCCTGCCCACGCCCGCGCCGCCGCAGGAACTGTACCGGGCGCTGTGCGACGCGCTGGGCCGCCGCCGCGGCCGCCCCGTCCAGTTCCGTACGGCCGTCTTCCCGCCCGGCACGGCCAGCGGGCTGTGGCTGGACCTGGCCGACCGCGACCTGGTCGTCGTCGAGGAACGCACCGTTCCCGACCACCAGTTGGTGATCCTCGGTCACGAGCTGTGGCACATGCACGCCGAGCACTGCGGCCATGACGTGGACGGGGTCGGGGTGGCCGCGCGGCTCCTCGGCACTGCCACCGGCACCGGCACCGACGCGGGCACCGAGGCGGACCAGGCCGCGCTCCAGGCCGCCGTCCAGCGGGTGGCCGCCCGTACCCGCTTCGACCGCGCCGAGGAACGGGACGCGGAGACCTTCGGGCTGCTGCTGGCCAGCAAGTGCCGCACCTGGCTCGCGGGTTCGGCGCTGCGCGGGCCGGTACGGCGGCACGACGTGGCGGGCCGCATCGAGGCGTCGCTGGGCTACCTGGGGAAGTGAGTCCGGCCCGGCCGCACGTCCGCTGAGTGGGCGAACCGGGGTGTGGCCGGACGGCGTTGTCAGTGGTGACCGGCAAGCTGGGGGGTGCGCACCGCACACCCGGTGAGCCCGCGCCGTCCGGGCGCGTGACCACGACGACCGACGGGGAGAGCCGACCGATGCACACCGCCGTACTGACCGACCGTGAACGCGCCGCCGTCCAGGCCTATCTGCGGCTGCTGCACACCGTGCGCGCGGCCTTCGACGGCCCGCCCGACGCCCCGCGCCCGTTCGTGGTGCCGCCGGCCGTGCTCGCCGAGGCCGAGCAGGCACTGACCGGAGCCGGACTGGCCGGCAACGAGGAGGCGTTCTTCCGGCTGCTGCACGACTGGTGCCCACCCACCTGAGCCGGGCGCGGCGCGTCAGGGGTGCGGCACGACCACGGCCGAGGTCAGCATGCCGTGCCCCACGCTCCAGCGGCCCTCGAAGACCTGCAGCCGCCGCCCGCCGACCTCCGGACCGGGGACCAGGAGGCGGGCGCGCAGGATGCCGTGCGGCCGTTCACCGGGCTCCGGGACGAGCTCTATGTCGGCCTCCGTGAAGTCCAGCCACTTCCCGGTGAGGGGGAACCACGCCTTGTAGACGGATTCCTTGGCGCTGAACAGCAGCCGGTCCCAGTGCACGCCGGGCCGGTCGGCCGCGAGCACGGCGAGCCGCTGCCGCTCCGCGGGCAGCAGCACGGCCTCGCCGACCCCCTCGGGGAGCGCGGCGTGCGGTTCGGCGTCGATGCCGAGGGCGGCCAGGTCGGTGGCGCGGACCAGCGCGGCGGCGCAGTACCCCTCGCAGTGGGTCATGCTGCCGACCAGCCCGTCCGGCCAGCGCGGGGCGCCCCGCTCGCCGCTCACCACGGGCTGCGGCGGGACTCCCAGCTTCTCCATGGCATCGCGGGCGCAGGCGCGCACGGCGGCGAACTCGCGGCGGCGCTTGGGCACGGCCCGGGCGACCAGCGCCGCCTCCTCGGGGTAGAGCGGGGCCTCGCGGATCGCTTCGTCACCGAGCATCTCCACGGCCACCACCGACTCCGGGAGCAGCTCCTCGATCACCGGTTCCGACCTCCATCGGCAGAATGCGGCGCAGCCGGCCCGGGTCTCCGGAACGCTTGCGCCACTCGCGGGGATATCCCACGGAGACCTCTTCGAAGCGGACCCCGTCGAGCCAGGTGGTCCGGGGGATGTGCAGATGACCGTAGACCATGGTGGTGACACGGAACCGGCGGTGCCAGTCGGCGGTGCGGGTGGTGCCGCACCACATGGCGAACTCCGGGTACCAGAGCACGTCGGTGGGGTGCCGGTCCAGCGGGTAGTGCCCGGCCAGCACGGTCGGCAGCTCCTCCGGCAGTTCGGCGAGCCGACGTTCGGTCTCCTCGACCCGGGCCCGGCACCAGTCCTCGCGGGTCGGATAGGGGTCGGGGTGCAGCAGGTACTCGTCGTTGCAGACGATGCCGGTGCCGTGCGCGTAGGCGAGGCCCTCCTCCTTGGTGGCGCAGCCGGCCGGCAGGAAGGAGTAGTCGTACAGCAGGAAGAGCGGTGCCACGGCGACCGGGCCGCCGGGGCCCTCCCAGACCGGGTACGGGTCCTCGGGGGTGACCACGCCCAGCTCCCGGCAGAGGCCGACGAGGTGCTCGTAGCGGGCGACTCCGCGCAGCGTGACCGGGTCCTTGGGGTGGGTCCACAGGTCGTGGTTGCCGGGCGCCCACAGCACCTTGCGGAAGCGGCCGGCGAAGGTCTCCAGCACCCAGCGGATGTCCGCGACGGTCTCCGCGACGTCACCGGCCACGATCAGCCAGTCCTCGTCCGACTCCGGACGCATCTTCTCGACGAGCTCGCGGTTCTCCGGGTACGAGATGTGCAGGTCGCTGATGGCCAGCAGCTGCCCGGCACCGGCCGTGGACTCCACCCCGTACCCCTTCCGATCATGTCGTCGGCACCCACCACAACACATTTCGGGTGCCGGGAACAAGAGCGCCCGGCCGGGCGCGGCGCCGGGTTTCGGGCCGTCAAGGAAACCGGCGCGGACGGTGCAGGAAAACGCGCGTGGACAGCACGGGGAAATCCGTAACACTCGCGTTGCACGCGGGGCCCCTTGAAAGCCGTATGATCCCCCCAACACCACCGCCACGAACTTCCCTTCGCCCAGGGCGGTTTGGTGTCCCTCCAACCACCCTGCCCGGGCACGGGCCCGCTGAGCCCTGCCCGAAAACCCCGAAAGGCGGCATTAATGCGCTCTCGCGTACGCGTCTGGCTCAACCGCACGTACGCGGAGAACGTGTTCTTCATGGATCAGCTGCGGAGAAATCCCAGCGACCGGGCGGTCGAGATCCATGCGACGCACGGTGACGCCGACTCCCCCGTGCTGGCCGCCGCCGACACCGCCGACCTGGAGCCTGCGGGCCTGTCCCCGGCCGGCTACGTCGAGTACGCCCTCGACCAGTGCCAGCGCCGTGGCATCGATGTCTTCGTGCCCCGGCTGCACCAGTCGGCCATCGTGGCCCACCGGAGCGACTTCGAGGCGATCGGTACGGCCCTGCTGGCGCCGACGCCGGAGGCGACCGCCGTCTTCGAGGACAAGGCGACCGCGTACGAGGCGGTGAGCTCGGTGGGCGTCCCGGTGCCGCCGTGGTCGCGGGTCCGCACGGCGGACGAACTGGTCGCCGCCGTCGAGGAGTTGGAGGCCGGTGGGCACAAGGCCTGCTTCAAGCCGGCCGCTGGTGCGGGTGGCGTGGGTTTCCGCGTGATCACGCGCGCCCCCTTCTCGCTCTTTCACCTCAACGGGTTCCCCGGGCCGTACGTCCAGTTCGACCTGGTCGTGGACGCGCTGCGCCGCGCGGACCAGCCGGTGGACTGGCTGGTGATGCCGCGTCTGGAGGAGCCGGAGGTGTCCGTCGATTGCCTCACCGGGCCCGACAACCAGGTCCGGCTGGCCGTGGGCCGCACCAAGAAGGGCCGCCGGCGCGGGTTCACCCTCGACGACCAGTGGCTGAAGCCGGCGCGGATCATCGCCGAGGGCTTCGGGCTGCACTACCTGTCCAACATCCAGTTCCGGATGTACGGCGACCAGCCGGTGCTGCTCGACGTCAACACGCGGCCGGCGGGCGGGCTGCACCAGCTGTCGCTCTGCGGGATCAACGCGCCGTGGGCGGCCGTGCAGTTGGCGCTGGGCGAGGACCCCGGGGTGATCGAGCCGCCGTTCCTGGGGCAGGACTACGCGGTGGTGTCCGGGCCGAAGCCTGTACTGCCGTCGGTTCCCGTGCAGCGGGAGGACGCCGACGTGGTGCTGGCGCCGGCGTTGCCCGTGGAAGTGGAGTCGGTTGACGCTGCGGCTGCGGTGTTGCCGCTCTAGGTTGTCGGCCGGGTGCGGCGCCTTCGTGGTTGCTCGCGCAGTCCCCGCGCCCCTACGTAATTCACCTCACCGGTATGGACCAATTCACGTCCGTCTCCTTGACACGTGGATTGGTCCATACCAACTTGGTTGCGCACCCCCCTGCACCTTCGTGCAACTCCCGAACACCCCCATTCCTTCAGGGAGATCGCGTGCGCAACTCGCTCAGACGTTCCAGACGTCGGATACTCGCCCTGCTCGGGTCCGCCGCTCTCGCGCTCGCCGGGGCCATCGCGCTGCCCGGCACCGCGCAGGCGGCCAACGTCCTGTCCAACCCCGGCTTCGAGTCGGGGAGTCTGTCGCCGTGGTCCTGCTCCGGGAACCTCGGCTCCGTCGTGTCCTCGCCCGTGCACGGCGGCTCGAAGGCACTCGCGGGTGCCGCGAGCGCCAGTGACAACGCGCAGTGCACGCAGACCGTCGCCGTGCAGCCCAACACGACGTACTCGCTCAGCGGCTGGGTCCGCGGCTCGTACGTCTACCTCGGGGTGACCGGCGGGGCGTCGACCTGGACCACCTCGGCGTCCCAGTACAGCCAGCTGACGGTCTCCTTCACCACCGGGGCCTCGCAGACCAGCGCCCAGATCTACGTCCACGGGTGGTACGCCCAGGGGACGTACTACGCCGACGACATCAGCCTCGACGGGCCCGGCGGCAGCTCGGACACCCAGGCGCCCACCGCGCCGACGAACCTGACCTCCACCGGGAAGACCTCGTCGAGCGTGTCCCTGTCGTGGTCGGCCGCGACCGACAACGTCGGGGTGGCGGCGTACGACGTCTACCGCGGATCGACCCTGGCGACGAGCGTCTCGGGGACCTCCGCCACGGTGAGCGGACTGTCGGCCAGTACGGCGTACACGTTCACGGTGAAGGCGCGGGACGCGGCCGGGAACGTGTCGGCGGCCTCCAACTCCGTGTCGGTGACGACGAGCGCCGGCAGCGGCGGCGGGACCGGCTTCAAGCAGGCCGCGCCCTACCTCTACGAGGGCTGGGGCGACCCGCCGAACCCGACGACCGTGATGAACGCGACCGGCATCAAGAACTTCACCATGGCCTTCGTCCTCGACTCGGGCGGCTGCACCCCGGCCTGGGACGGCAGCCGGGCGCTGACCGGCGGCGCCGACCAGACCGCGGTCAACCAGATCCGGGCGGCCGGCGGTGACGTCACCCCGTCGTTCGGCGGCTGGCAGGGCAGCAAGCTCGGCGCCAACTGCTCCTCGGCGAGCGCGCTGGCCGGGGCGATCCAGAAGGTGATCGACGCCTACGGTCTCAAGTCCGTGGACATGGACATCGAGAACACGGACGAGTTCGAGAACGAGGCCGTGCAGGCAAAAATCCTGACCGCCCTGAAGACGGTCAAGGCCAACAACGCCGGCCTGAAGACGATCGTCACCTTCGGGACGTCCACCACCGGTCCGACGTACTACGGCAACCGGCTCATCGAGCAGGCCCAGTCGATCGGCGCCGACATCGACGTCTTCACGATCATGCCGTTCGACTTCGGCGGCGGCTCCGACATGTACGGCAACACCGTGGCCGCGGCCGAGGGGCTGAAGACCAAGCTGAAGTCCACGTTCGGCTGGGACGACGCGACGGCGTACGCGCACATCGGGATCTCCGGCATGAACGGACTGTCCGACCAGCAGGAGAACACCACTCCGGCGATCTGGACGCAGATCCGCGACTGGGGGAACTCGCACCACATCGCCCGGCTCGCCTTCTGGGCGGCGAACCGGGACCGCGGCTGCGCGGGCGGCGGCGTGGTGAGCAACTGCTCCGGGATCAGCCAGAGCGACTGGCAGTTCACCTCGATCACGGCCGGCTTCACCGGCTGAGCGACCGGGATCAGCGGCGTGGGGGCTATCCGACCGGGTACCCCCACGCCTTCGCTATCTCCGCGAGGCGGGGCGGGAGCTCGGCGGTGGGGTCGGCCTGGCGGGCGGCCTGGATGCGACCGGACTTGATCTCGTTGCTCCAGTCGCCGAGCTTGGGCCGGAAGGTGCCGTGGTCCTGGGTGCCGTAGTCGAGCATCCCGCTCTCCCAGGGGACGCCGAGGTACGCGCACAGGCCGCGGGTGACCTGCTCCGGCTCGGAGGTCAGGTCCTCGTACGTGATCACATGGGCGTCGGGGAGCTGCTGCCGGGCCTCCTCCAGCTTCTCGGCGTAGCCGAGGACCTCGCCGTGGATCTGGCTGAGATCCGGTTCGGCGCGGCGGCTGATCAGGGACTGGATGACCGCGCCGGGGTGGCGCAGCAGCAGGACGAACCGGGCGTCGGGCCAACATCGGTGCAGCCGTGGCCAGATGAGGGTGTTCGGCGGGGTCTTGTCGACGATGACGTCCTTGCCGCTGCGGCTGAGTTCGAGGTGCAGCACCCGGTCCCACAGGACGTGCTCCAGCTCGTCCTTGTCCAGGGCGAGTTCCGCCATGGCGTCGGCCGTGAAGTCCCGCGACATGCGGACGTGGACCGTGCGCAGGTGCATCTCGTGCGGGGCGCGGATACGGCTGTGGCTGTTGAGCAGGACCCGCAGCAGCGTGGAGCCGGAGCGCACCGAGGACAGCACGAAGACGGGCTTCTCCACCAGGCGCGGGGCACGTGGGGCCACGTAGGCCTCGGTGACCGGCTTGACCGCGGGCTGGGTGGGGATGGCGTCCAGGGTCTTGCGCGGCGGGCTCACCGCCTGCGCCATGAGCCGGCCCCGGCGCTTCAGCCCCTTGGCGATCGCTGACATTCGCGGGTCTCGCACGGTGATGCCTTTCTGTCGTCCCTGCCGTCCCGCATCCCAGGGGTGTCAGGCGAACTCAAGGTGTCCAGGAGGGAAACCGGCAGGTTCACGGCGACCCGAAAAGCCGCCGTGACCAGCCTACTTACCCTTCTCTTAATTCTTCATATAAGAAATCCAGACTTATAGCCCGAAACGGGTCAGAACCGCCCGGATCCGCGGTACAGCGCCAGCTCCCCGTCCAGTTCGACGGCGAGCACGGTGGCGTACGGGTCGAGGTCGGCCGCGGCCGGCGGGTCGATCCACAGCACGCCGACCGCCTCGTGCAGCCCGCCGGTCACCCGGTGGCCGAGCTCGGTGCCGGTGCCGAGGACGGTGACCCTGTTCACCCCGCTCGCCAGGCCCCGGACGCCGATCTCGGCGCGCGGGACGTCGAACAGGGTGAGGTAGAGGGTGCGCCGGTCGGCGGAGAGGGTGCTCGGGCCGTAGTGGTGCCCGGCCGGCAGGCCGCGCCCGGTCCCGTAGACCGCCTCCGCGTGCCTGCAGATCCACTCCCCCAGCCCCTCCAGGCGCTCCACCTGCGGCTGCGGGATGGTGCCGTCCTCCATGGGACCGACGTCGAGGAGCAGGTTGCCGCCGCCCCCGATGGTCTCGGTGAAGTAGCGGATCAGCTGGGTGAGGGACTTGTGGTTGTGGTCGTGGTGCTGGTATCCCCACGAGTCGTTGATCGTGAGGCACAGCTCCCACGGACCGTCCGGCGGCACGACGGGGGCACCCTGCTCCGGGGTCGCGTAGTCCCCTTCGCCGAGCATCCGCGCGTTGAAGACGACGTGCGGGACGTAGGAGCGGATCAGCGCGGCGAGTTCGGGGATCCGCCACTGCTCCTCGCTGCGGTCCCACTCCCCGTCGAACCACATCAGGTCCGGCCGGAAGCGGGAGGCCAGCTCCGTCATCTGGCCGTCCCGGTAGGCGATGAAGCGTTCCCAGGCGGCCAGGTCCTCGTGCTCGGCGGCCACCTCGGAGTAGCGGTTGTCCTCCAGCTCCGGCGGCCGGCCCGGCTTGCGGGTGGAGGCGTAGTCGGGGTGGTTCCAGTCGGAGTGCGAGTAGTAGAGGCCGACCTTGAGACCCTTCTCGCGCAGGGCCTCGGCGTAGGGGCCGAGGTAGTCCTTGCCGAGGTTGAGGTCGCCGTACTCCGTGTCCCAGAGGGCCACACCGTCGTGGTGACGGCTGGTGAGCACGGCGTACCGGGCGCCGGCGCGGGCGAACAGGTCCGCCCACGCCTTCGGGTCGTACTTGGCGCCGGTGAAGCGGCCCAGCTGGGACATGTACTGGTCGTGCGGCACGATGTCGTCGTAGAAGGACCAGGACTCCTGGACCCCGTCCACGGCGTAGATGCCCCAGTGCACGAAGATCCCCAGCTTGGCGTCGGTGAACCAGGGTTGCATGGCCATCCGGTCAGCTCCTCTGCAGCCGCAGGGTGAGGATCTGGAAGGGGCGCAGCGCCACGGAGACGGTGTCGCCGTCCACGTCGGCGTCGGCGTCCTCCAGGGGGCGCTCCAGGAGGTCGGTGACCTGGGCGCCGGCCAGCGGGAAGCCGGTGCGCAGGACGCCCTGGGCACGGCCGCCCCGGGACTCGTAGAGGCGGACCACGACATCGCCGGAGCCGTCGTCCGCGAGCTTGAGGGCCTCGACGGTCACGCCCTCGCCGTCCACGGCGACGACCGGCCGCGGCTCGCCCGCCGCGTCGGCCACCCGCAGCGGGAGGTTGAGCGCGTAGCCCTCGGCGACGGCGTCCCCGATGGTGGCGCCGGGCAGCAGCGAGTACGTGATGCGGTGGCGGCCCTGGTCGGCGCCCGGGTCCGGGATGCGCGGGGCGCGCACCAGGGAGAGCCGGACCGTGGTGGTCGTGCCGCCGTCCTCGCGGACCGTGCGGGAGACGTCGTGACCGTACGTGGAGTCGTTGAGGACGGCGACGCCGTAGCCGGGCTCCCCGACGTGCACCCAGCGGTGGCCGGAGACCTCGAAGCGGGCCGCCTCCCAGCTGGTGTTGGTGTGCGTGGGCCGCTGGACGTGGCCGAACTGGATCTCGGCGGAGGAGTGCGCGGCGCGGACGTCCACCGGGAAGCCGGCCTTGAGGAACTTCTCGGCCTCGTGCCAGTCGATGTCCGTCTCGAAGTCGATCCGGGGGCTGCCGGCGCGCACGGTGACCGTCTGGGTGATCGTCGAGCCGTTGCCGAACGGGCGCGTGATCCGGATCGAGCCGAGCAGCGGGTCCGCGTCGGCGACCGTGATCTCCGAGGGGTCCAGGAGGTCGGTGTAGCGGTTCCTGTAGTGCTTGTCGACGTCCCAGGCGTCCCAGTAGTTCGGGAGGTCGGTGTGCAGGCGGAGCAGGTTGCCCTGCCCGGCGAGGACCTCGCGGTTCGCGCGGAGGTCGTACACCGACGACAGGGTGCCGTCTTCGGCGATCTCCACCCGGACGAGCCCGTTGTCGAGGACGCGGCCCTCGACCGTCACCGGCTGCGGGGCCTCGGCGGCGGCCGTCAGCGGCGCGCTGCCGCCCGCGGGGACCTCGACGTACACCGGAGTGCCCGCGGCGTCCCGGACGACCTCCGCACGGCCGTAGGGGCTGGTGTTGAAGACACGGGCCGCGCCGCCGCCCAAGGCGGTGACCGCCTCGGTGGTGAGCGCCTCCAGCTCCCCGGCGACGCGGGCGTACTCGGCCTCGGCCTCGCGGTGCACCCAGGCGATCGAGGAGCCGGGCAGGATGTCGTGGAACTGGTGCAGCAGGACCGTCTTCCAGAGCCGGTCGAGCTTCTCGTGCGGGTAGCTGTAGCCGGGCGCGTGCAGGGCGGCCGTGGTCGCCCACAGCTCGGCCTCGCGCAGCCTGTGCTCGCTGCGCCGGTTGCCCTGCTTGGTGCGGGCCTGCGAGGTGTAGGTGGCGCGGTGCAGCTCCAGGTAGAGCTCGCCGACCCAGACCGGGGCGTCCTCGTACTCGGCGCGGGCCTTGGCGAAGAAGGCGTCCGGATGCTCGACCTCGACCTTCGCGGAGCCCTCCAGGTCCTTCAGGCGGCGGGCCCGCTCCATGATCTCGCGGGTGGGGCCGCCACCGCCGTCGCCCCAGCCGAACGGGGCCAGCGAGCGGGTGGCGCCGCCCTTCTCGGCGTAGTTGCGGACCGCGCGGGACATCTCCTCGCCGCTGAAGCGGGCGTTGTAGGTGTCGACGGGCGGGAAGTGCGTGAAGATGCGGGTGCCGTCGATGCCCTCCCACCAGAAGGTGTGGTGGGGGAACTTGTTGGTCTGGTTCCAGGAGATCTTCTGGGTGAGGAACCAGTCGTTGCCGGCGAGCTTGGCGATCTGCGGGTAGGCCGCGTTGTAGCCGAAGGAGTCCGGCAGCCACACGCCCTTGGTCTCGACCCCGAAGTGGTCCATGAAGAACCGCTTGCCGTGCACGAACTGGCGGGCGACCGCCTCGCCGCCCGGCAGGTTGCCGTCCGACTCCACCCACATGCCGCCGACCGGCGCCCACTGGCCCTTCTTGACCGACTCCTGGATCCGGGCCCAGACCTGCGGGTAGTTGTCGCGCACCCACTCGTACTGCTGGGCCTGCGAGCAGGCGAAGACGAACTCGTCGTACTCCTCGGCGAGCGAGGTGACGTTGGAGAAGGTCCGGGACGTCTTGCGCTTGGTCTCGCGGATCGGCCAGAGCCAGGCCGAGTCGATGTGCGCGTGGCCGACCCCGGAGATGCGGTGGGCGCTGGCGTGCGCGGGCTTGGCGAGGGCCGGCTTCAGGGCCTCGCGGACGGCGGCGGCCGACCCGGAGATGTCGTCCAGGTCGAGCAGGTCCATCGCGTGGTCGAGGGCGTGCGCGATCTCGTGGCGGCGGGGGTCGTGCTCGCCCAGCTCCAGCATCAGCTCGCGCAGCACCTGGATGTCCAGGTCGAGGTGCCAGACGTCCTCGTCGAGGACGGCGATGTCGGCGCGCTTGAACGTGTAGAGCGGCTGGTCGCCCGCGGTCAGCACGTCGCCGAGGGGCGTGGGCTCGCGGAAGTCGTTGGCGAGGATGTCGGGGTTGGAGGCGGCCTCGACCAGGTAGTCGATCACCTCGCCGCCGGTGGCCGGGTTCGCGATCCGTACGTACTGGTTGAGCGGGTTGACCGCCTTCAGCGGGGTGCCGTCGGTCAGGTGGACCAGGGCCTCGGCCTGGTTGCCGGGCCAGTCGCCGACGAAGCCGAGGTCGATGACGGCCTCGACACGGCGGCCCGCGAACTCCTCGGGCACCCGGCCGTGCATCCGGAACCAGGTGGTGCCCCAGGGCGGGCCCCACGGAGTGTCCATCGCGAACGGCTCGTACGCGGCGGCCGCGGCCTCCTCGAAGGGCACCGGCTCCCCGGGGGCCTGCCAGGCGGACACCTCGAAGGGGACGGTGGCCGCGTAGACCGCAGGCCTGATGCGCTGGTTCTGGAGGCGCTCTACGCGCTCCTCGATCCGGCGGCGTTCGTCGTGCATGGAAGTCTCCAGAAGAAGGATGGAAAGCGCTTTCCGGGCGGCTGGCTACTTAAGATACGCGAGGCCCGGGTGGACCTCGGTGTACCCCTCCACCAGCCGGCGGGCCACGTTGACCGAGTCGACCAGCGGGTGCAGCGCGAACGCCTTCACGGCCGTCGTACGGGAGCCGGACTCCGCGGCGGCGAGCACCTCGCGCTCGACCGCCTTGACCGCGCAGACGAGGCCGGTGGCGTGGTCGGGCAGCGGGGCGACGGCGACCGGGTGGGCGCCGTTGGCGTCGACCAGGCAGGGCACCTCGATGACGGCCTCGCCGTCGAGGACCGAGAGGGTGGAGCGGTTGCGGACGTTGAGGATCAGGGTGGTGCGCTCGTCGCGGGCGATGGCCCGCATCAGGGCGAGGGCGACCTTCTCGTAGCCGCCGGAGAGGTCGTCGGCGTCGCGTTCGCCGGCGCCGGCCGTCTCGCGGTTCTCGGACATGTAGGTGGCCTCGCGCTCGGCGCGGGTGCGGCCCCAGGTCTCCAGGGCCCTGGCACCCGGGTCGGTGACCGCCTCGTAGAAGTGCGCCTGCTGGTCGCGCAGGAAGGCGCCGCGGGTCTTCTCGGCCTGCTGGTAGGCGCGGACGGCCTCGCGGTTGAAGTAGTAGTAGTGCAGGTACTCGTTGGGGATGGCGCCGAGGGACTGGAGCCAGTCGACGCCGAAGAGCTTGCCCTCCTCGAAGGAGCCGAGCAGGTCGGGGTCGGCGAGCAGGCGCGGGAGCTCGTCGCGGCCCTCGATGTGCAGGCCGCGGACCCAGCCGAGGTGGTTGAGGCCGACGTAGTCGATCCAGGCCTCCTTCGGGTTCCCGCCGAGCACCCGGGCGATCCGGCGGCCGAGCCCCACCGGGGAGTCGCAGATGCCGATGACGCGGTCGCCGAGGTGGCGGGACATGGCCTCGGTGACCAGGCCCGCGGGGTTGGTGAAGTTGATGACCCAGGCGTCGGGGGCGAGCCGCGCGACCCGCCGGGCGATGTCGACGGCGACCGGCACGGTCCGCAGGCCGTAGGCGATACCGCCGGCGCCGACCGTCTCCTGGCCGAGGACGCCCTCGGCGAGGGCCACCCGCTCGTCGTTCGCCCTGCCCTCCAGGCCGCCGACCCGGATCGCCGAGAAGACGAAGTCGGCGCCGGTGAGGGCCTCGTCCAGGTCGGTCGTGGCGGTCACGGCGGGGGCGTCCGGGACGCCCGCCGCCTGTTCGGCCAGGACCCGGGCGACCGCGGACAGCCGGCCGGCGTCGAGATCGTGCAGCACGACCTCGGTGACCCGCCCCTCGGCCCGGTCCGTCAGCAGTGCGCCGTACACCAGCGGCACGCGGAACCCGCCGCCGCCCAGAATCGTCAGTTTCACGCTTCAGCCTTTCCTGCCAGGACCACCTCGACACCGGCCTCCTCAAGGGCGGCTCGGGTCGCCGGATCCACCGGCGCGTTGGTCACCACCATGTCCAGGTCCCCGGGACCGCAGACCTTCGCCATGCCCGTGCCCGGGAACTTGGCGGCATCGGCGAGCAGCACGACCTTGTCGCTCGCCCCGATCATGGCGCGCTTGACCGGCACCTCCACGACCGTCGTGTCCATCACCTGCCCGCCCGGCCGCACCCCGCTGGTGCCGAGGAACAGCCAGTCGGCGTGCAGCTGGCGCAGGTTGTCCTCGGTGAGGAACCCGACCAGCGAGCGGTACTCGCGGCGCAGCATGCCGCCGAGCAGCACCAGCTCGATGCCCTCGTCGTCGGCCAGTTCCTCGTAGACGACGAGGTTGCTGGTGATGACGGTGAGGCGGCGGCCGTGCAGTTGGCGGGCGAGCCGGAAGGCGGTGGTGCCGATGTCGAGCAGCACCGACTGGCCGTCCTCGACCAGTGCCGCCGCACGTGCGGCTATCGCGTCCTTCTCGGCCACGCGCACCTCGGCGACCTCGGCGAAGGGCTGATCGCCCTCGTCGGCGACGGCGCCGCCGTGGACACGTGTGAGCAGCCCGTCCTCCTCCAGCTTGACCAGGTCGCGCCGGATGGTGGCCGGACTCACGCTCAGCTGCTCGGAGAGGTCGGTCACAGAAGCGGGGCCACCGGCGCGCAGGGCCCGCAGGATGAGTTGGTGTCGTCGTTCTGCCAGCACGCGGCGAACACTACTCGTCATCTTCAATCAAATCCATGCTCAGTTCTGCTCGGGTATTGACCAATCTCTCCGAGCGGCGCACGATTCCCGTCATCGAAAATGACGAGTTTTGACGAGAGGCTGCGCACGTGGACGACGACAGGCCCGATGTGCTGCTGACCGGACTGCTCTTCTACGACCTCGTCCTCACGGGGCTGGGCAAACCGCCGACACCCGGCGAGGAGATCTGGACGGCCGGCATGGGCTGCGGCCCCGGCGGCATCGCCAACCTCGCGGTGGCCGCGGCCCGTTTCGGCCTGCGCACCTCGCTGGCCACGGTCTTCGGGGACGACTTCTACGGCGAGTACTGCCGGGACGTCCTGTGCGACCAGGAGGACATCGACCTCTCGCTCTCCCGCACCGCGGACGGCTGGCCCACCCCCGTCACCGTCTCGCTCGCCGCCGGCCACGACCGGGCCCTCGTCACCCACGGCCAGGAACCCCCGTACTCACAGGACGCGCTGATGGGCGACCCGCCCGAGGCGCGCACCGCGCTCGTGCACATCGAGGCCGAGCCGCGCGAGTGGATCGCCAAGGCGGCCGCGGGCGGCACCCACGTCTACGCCGACGTCGGCTGGGACCCCACCCAGGAGTGGTCCCGCGACCTCCTCGACCAGCTCGCCCTGTGCCACGCCTTCCTCCCCAACGAGACCGAGGCGATGGCCTACACCCGCACCGACAGTGCCGTCGCGGCCCTCGGCACGCTCGCGGAGCTGGTGCCGGTGGCGGTCGTCACCCGGGGCGGGGACGGTGCGGTCGCCGTCGACCAGACCACCGGCGAGTACGCCGAGGTCCCGGCCCTCGCCGTCGACGTCCTGGACGCCACGGGCGCCGGGGACGTGTTCGGGGCGAGCTTCGTCACCGCCTCCCTCGGCGGCTGGCCGCTGGCCGAGCGGCTGCGGTTCGCCGTCCTGGCGGCCGGTCTCTCCGTACAGCACCACGGCGGCGCCCTCGCGGCCCCCGGCTGGTACGGCGTCGACCGCTGGTGGCGCTCGCTGACCGACCCCGAACTGAAGAAGACCTACGGCTTCCTCGCCGACCGGCTGCCGGCGGACACGGGCCCCCCGGTGCACCACGCCCCGGTCACCCCGCCCGCCCGCCACCTCTGACCCGCACCCGCACCCGATCCACTCTGACCCGCACCCGCACCCGATCCACCGCCCGGCACCCCGCGGCCCGACGCCCCACAGCCCCCACGATCCACAGCACCAACGCCCCTCAGTACCACGAACAGGAACAACAGGAGTGACCCGTGGACCTTTCACGTAGAGGCTTCCTCCAGGCCGCCGCGCTCACCGCGGCCGCGTCCGGCCTGACCGTCGCATGCGGCGGCTCCGGATCGGGCGGTACCAAGAACGGCAAGAACCTCACCCTGTGGTACTGGGGCGGTGCGCTCAGCGACAAGGTGGTCGCGGAGGCGAAGACCCACTTCGCCGGCGCGGTCAAGCTGACCGCCTCGTCCATCGGCGGCGACTTCAAGCAGAAGCTCACCACCACCCTCGCCGCGGGCGGCTCCTCCGTGCCCGACATCACCGGCATCAAGGGCGAGGACATGGCGTCCTTCCTGCCCAACGCCTCCCGCTTCCTCGACCTGAACGACCTGGGCTTCAAGAAGATCTCCTCGCAGTACCTGGGCTGGAAGACCAAGCTCGCCCAGACCAGCGACGGCAAGCAGATCGGCTTCCCGATCGACATCGGCCCGACCGCGCTCTTCTACCGCGAGGACCTGTTCGCCAAGGCCGGCGTGGCCACCGACCCCGACAAGGTCGCCGCCCTGGTCACGACCTGGGACGACTACTTCACGCTCGGCACCGAGCTGCAGAAGAAGAACCCCGGAAGCTACCTGGTCAACAACATCAGCTCCGTCTTCAACATCGCGGTCGGCCAGGGCACCCAGCGGTTCATCGACAAGAACAACCACTTCATCGGCGACCAGGACCACATCCGCAGCGCGTGGACCACGGCCGTCCGGCCCTACACCCTGGGCATCGACGCCAAGATCAACGACAACAGCTGGAACGCCGCCGTCGGCAAGAACCTCCTCACCGAGCTCGGTGCGGCCTGGCACGCGCTGGACATCGAGCAGGCCGCGCCGCAGACCAAGGGCAAGTGGCGGGTCTGCGCGAACCCGGTGGGACCGGCCAACCAGGGCGGCTCCTACCTGGCGCTGCCCAGGCAGTGCCGCAACCCCGAGGAAGCCTTCAAGATCATCAGCTGGATCCTCAGCCCCACCAACGACGCCCGCGGCTTCACCGACGCCGCGATCTTCCCGGCCGCCCCGGCCGCGTACGCCATGCCGGCCATGACCGGCCCGGACGCCTTCTTCGGCGGCCAGAAGATCATCGACGTCTTCGGCCCGGCCGCCAAGGCCATCCCGGACAGCTACGAGGCGCCGGCCGACGCCGCCGTCATGGCCCCGTACCTGACGGAGCTGACCAACATCGAGGCCAAGGGCAAGAAGCCCGACGACGCCTGGAACGACGCGGTCAGCCAGGCCAAGCAGATCGCCCGGCGCCAGGGGGTGAACTGAGGTGACGTCACCTCCGGTCACCGGTCCGGCCGCGGTGCCCGAGCACCGCGGCCGGCCGGGCCCGGCCCGGTTCCGCCCGCGGCGCGCCACGCCCGCCGGCACCACCGTCCGGCCCAGGCGGCGCGGGCCGCTGTCGTACTGGCGGCAGTACCTCGCGATCTCGCCGTTCTACCTGGTCTTCGCCGCGTTCTCCTTCTTCCCGGTCTTCTATTCGCTGTACCTGGCCTTCCAGCGCTGGGACGGGCTCGGCGACATGCAGTTCGTGGGTCTGCAGCAGTTCCGCTTCCTGTGGTCGGACCCGGTCTTCTGGCTGTCGATCCGCAACACCCTGGTGATCTGGGTGCTGTCCACCGTGCCCACCCTGCTGGGCGCCCTGGTGCTGGCGACGCTGCTGCACTCGGTGCGCCGCTTCAAGGGCTTCTACCGGATCGCCCTCTACCTGCCGAACGTCACCTCGATCGTCGCGGTGGCGATCTTCTTCGGCGCGGTGTTCAGCAACAACTTCGGCCTGGTCAACGCGATCCTGGGCACGGTCGGCATCTCACCGGTGCCGTGGCTGAGCAACCCGTGGCTGATCAAGGTGGTCATCTCGCTGCTGATGACCTGGATGTGGACCGGCTACAACATGATCATCTACCTGGCCGGTCTGCAGGCGATACCGGCCTCGATCTACGAGGCGGCGAAGGTCGACGGCGCCGGCCCGGTCCGCACGTTCTTCCAGATCACCATCCCGATCATGCGGCCGATCATCCTGTTCACCGTCATCATCTCGACCATCAACGGCCTGCAGAGCTTCAGCGAACCCCAGGTGCTGTTCGCCAGCAACGCCGCCAACGCGAACCTCGGCGGCCCCGGACAGGCCGGTCTGACCACGCTGCTGTACTTCTACCAGTCGGCCTTCCTCAACAACGACTACGGCTATGGCGCGGCCATCGTGTGGGCCTTCTTCCTGCTGATCATCGTCCTCGTCGCCGTCAACTGGCGCATCACCCAACGAGGGAGGAAGCCGTGACCACAGCCGACACCACGGCCGTCCCGCCGGCCGACCCGACGCGGCCGGCCCCGCGCGCGCGGCGGCTGCGCCGCCCCAGGGGCCTGACCGCGCACATCGTCCTCATGGTGGCCGTCCTGCTCTCGGTCTTCCCGTTCGCGTGGACGATCGTCATGGCGACCAACACCACCCAGGACATCTACAAGAGCCCGCCGAAGTTCACCTTCGGCTCCCACCTGCTGGAGAACATCCGGCACGTGCTGAACACCATCGATTTCTTCGGGTCGATGCTCAACACGGTCATCGTCGCGACCGTCACCACCGTCCTGGTGCTGTTCATCGACTCACTGGCGGCGTTCACCTTCGCCAAGTTCGACTTCCCCGGCCGCAAGGTGCTCTTCGGCACGCTGCTGCTGTTCATGATGCTGCCGCTGCAACTGGCGATCCTGCCGCAGTTCATCCTCATGTCGAACATCGGCTGGGTCGGCATGCTCAAGGCACTGGTCCCGCCCGCCCTGGCCAACGCCTTCGGCATCTTCTGGCTGCGCCAGTACATCGAGAACGGCGTGCCCGACGAACTCCTCGACGCCGCGCGGATCGACGGCGCCGGGTTCTTCCGCCAGTACTGGAACATCGCGCTGCCGATGATCAGGCCCGCACTGTCCTTCCTCGCCATCTACGCCTTCGTCGGCGCCTGGAACGACTACGTCTGGCCGCTCATCGTGCTCACCAACCCCGACCACGTGACCCTCCAGGTGGAGCTCGCCCAGCTCAACGTCGGCCACACCACCGACTACAGCATGGTCATGGCCGGGGTGCTGATGGCCTCCCTGCCGCTGGTGCTGGTCTTCGCCATCTTCGCCCGCGGCTTCATCGCGGGCGCCACCGAGGGCGCGGTCCAGGGCACCTGACCCGCGCGGGCCGGTCCGGCCCGCGCGGCACGCGCGAGACAGAGGAGGGCTCCGGTGCGGGACATCGGCCGGGACGGCAGGGTGCTCGTGGTGGGCATGGACGGGCTGCGCCACGACCGGCTGACCCGGCCCGATGCCCGCGCGCCCGTCCTGCACGGCCTCATGGCGGCGGGCGCCCACGGCACCAGCCTGCTGCCGTACGGTGAGGCGGACGGCCAGGCCGGCGCCGGGCCGTCGACGAGCATGGCCTACACCGACTCCGGCCCCGGCTGGTCGAGCGTGCTGACCGGGGTGTGGCCCGACCGGCACGGCGTGACCGGCAACGACTTCGCCGGCGCCGACTACACCCGCCACCCCGACTTCCTCAGCCGCGCGGCCACCGCCCGCCCCGGCCTGCGCACCGCCGCCGCGGTGTCCTGGCCGGAGCTGGTCCACCGCGGCACCCTCGGCCCCGCCATCGGCCGCCGGGTCCATTTCGACGGCGAGACCGACGGCTACGCGACCGCGGACGACCTGGTCGCCCGCACCGCCGCCCGCTGGCTCACCGAGCACGACCCGCACCTGGTGTTCGTGTACTTCGGCGCCACCGACGAGGCCGGCCACGCCACCGGCCCGCTCTCCCCCGCCTACGACGCCGCCCTGCTCGCCCAGGACACCCACCTCGGGCAGCTGCTGGCGGCGATCGAAGCCCGCCGCTCCGGCGAGCGGTGGACCGTACTCGTCACCACCGACCACGGGCACCTCGACACCGGCGGCCACGGCGGCGACACGGACGCGGAGCGCGAGGTGTTCGTCATCCTCGCCGAGCCCGGCGCGCCGGGCGGCGCCCTCCTCGACACCCCCCGCCTCGTCGACATCGCCCCCACCGTCCTGGACCGGGTCGGCATCCCCGTCGACCCCGCCTGGGGCTGGGCAGGACGCGTCCTGCCCGGACCCGCCACGCCACCCACGTCAGCAGAGAAGTGAGCCATCCGCCGATGAACGGTCCGTCGATCCCCGGGCCCCGGTCCGCCGATCCCCTGATCGCCCTCCGCCCCTGGGAGGCCCCCGAGGTGACCTCCTGGGGGCGCCTCCCCATGAACGCCGTCGACCGGCGCACCGGAGCACTCCCCCTGGACGGCGACTGGCGCTTCCGGCTGCTGCCCACTCCGGACGCGCCGGTCGGCGGCTCCTGGTCCACGGCGCACGTCCCGGGCGCCTGGACCGTGCAGGACACCGGCGACCTGCCCCAGTACACGAACGTCACCATGCCGTTCCGCGAGTTCCCGCCGCACTCCCCCGCCGGCAACCCGACCGGGGTCTACGAGCGCGACCTGGACGTGCCCGCCGAGTGGGCCGGGCGCCGGATCGTGCTGCAGGTCGGCGCCGCCGAGAGCGTGCTCCTCGTGCACGTAGACGGGCGGCCGGTGGGCGTCTCCAAGGACTCGCACCTGGCGGCCGAGTTCGACCTGACCGACGCCGTCCGCCCCGGCGCGCGGTCGGTCCTCAGGCTCACCGTCGTCAAGTGGTCCGACGCCACGCACATCGAGGACCAGGACCACTGGTGGCACGGCGGGATCACCCGTTCCGTGCTGCTGTACGCGACCGACCCGTTCCGGCTCGCGGACGTGACCGTCCGGGCCCGGCGGGACGGCGAGCTGCGCGTGGACTGCCAGGTGCGCAACACCGCGGGCGACGGGGCGCTGCCCGGCGGGTGGTACGTCACCGCGGACCTGGACGGCGAACCGCTCGCGCAGGACGCCGAGTTCGACCGGCTCAACACCGAGGACGACCGGGTCTCCGACTTCCTCGGCGAGGCCCGCATCCGCGCCGTCGTGCCCGAGGTGCGCACCTGGAACGCGGAGCAGCCCGAGCTGTACGGGCTGACCGTCCGGCTGCACCGCGCCGACGGCACGGTCGCCGACACCTCGTACCACCGCGTCGGCTTCCGGGACGTCGAGATCACCGGCCGGGACCTGCTCGTCAACGGCGAGCGGGTGTTCGTCCGGGGCGTGAACCGGCACGACTTCCACCCGCTGACCGGGCGGACGGTGTCGTACGACGACATGCGCGCCGACCTGGTGGTGCTGAAGCGGTTCGGGTTCAACGCGATCCGCACCTCGCACTACCCGAACGACCCGGCCCTGTACGACCTCGCCGACGAACTGGGCTTCTACGTCGTCGACGAGGCGGACATCGAGTCCCACGACCACGCCCACGAGATCGCCGACGACCCGCGCTACCTGAACGCCTTCGTGGACCGCGTCTCACGCATGGTGCTGCGCGACAAGAACCACCCCTCGGTCATCATCTGGTCGCTGGGCAACGAGTCCGACTACGGCGCCAACCACGACGCGGCGGCCGGCTGGGTGCGGCGGCACGACCCGACCCGGCCGATCCAGTACGAGGGGGCGGCCAAGCGCGGCTGGGCCGACCCGGACGTGGCCTCCGACATCGCCTGCCCGATGTACGCGCCACTGGAGGACTGTGTCGCCCACGCCCTGTCCGGGGAGCAGACCAAGCCGCTGATCCAGTGCGAGTACTCCCACGCGATGGGCAACAGCAACGGCACGCTGGCCGACCACTGGGCCGCCATCGAGTCCACTCCGGGGCTTCAGGGCGGGTTCATCTGGGAGTTCTGGGACCACGGAATTCTCCAGCGGGTGAGCGACGGAAGACCGGTCGGGCGCACGGGCGCCGGACTGTACGACAACGGTGTCGCCGCGCCCGGCCACCGCTGGGCGTACGGCGGCGACTTCGGCGAGGCCCTGCACGACGGGGCGTTCGTCGCGGACGGCATCGTCTTCCCCGACCGCACCCCCAAGCCCGCCATGTACGAGCACCGGGAGATCGCGGCGCCGGTCCGCATCCGGTGCTTCCGGCACGAGGGCATCGTGCTCGCCAACCACCAGCACTTCCGGGGCTTCGACTGGCTGACCGGCACCTGGGAGCTGGCGCTGGCCGACGGCCGTACCCTGACCGGCCCGGCCGAGCTGCCCGAGCTGTGCCCCGGTGAGACGGCGGCCGTACCGCTGCCGTTCGAGGTGCCGGCGGACGGCGGTGAGGCGTGGCTGACGCTGCGGGTGACGGTCGCCGAGGACCAGGCGTGGGCACCGGCCGGTACCGAGATCTGCGCGCCGCAGATCCGGCTCCGGGCGGCGGACCCGCTCGGGCCGCCGGTGCCGTCGGGCCCGGCCGTCGAGGTGGACGGCGAGGGGCTGCTGCGGCACCCGCTGCTGACCGCGGCACCGGCGCTGTCGCTGTGGCGGGCGCCCACCGACAACGACGAGCTGGGCGGGACGGCGCCGCGCTGGCGCGCCTGGGGCCTGGACCGGCTGGTGCGCAAGGTGGTCTCGGTGCGCCGGGCCGGCGCCCGGGTGACCGTGCTCGCGGAGTACGCCGGCACGGTCGGGGTGGTACGGCACCGGCAGGAGTTCACGCCGGTCGAGGGCGGGGTCCGGGTCGACGAGTCGGCCGAGCTGCCCGAGGAGTTCGCGGACGTGGCCCGGGTCGGCTCGGTCTTCGAGACGGTGGCCGGGCTCGATCTGCTGGAGTGGTTCGGTCAGGGTCCCTGGGAGTCGTACCCCGACCGCGCCGCCGGAGCCCCGGTCGGCCACCACTCCCTCCCGGTGGACGCGCTGTTCACCCCGTATCTGCGGCCCCAGGAGAGCGGCGGCCGGCACGGTGTACGGCGGTTCACGCTGTCGGCGCCGGACGCCACCGGACTCGCGGTCGAGCTGGACGAACCCCGCCAGGTATCCGTCAGCCGCTACCGCGCCGAGGACCTCACCGCCGTCGCGCACCACGACGAGCTCGTGCCGCGGGCCGGCTGCGTGGTCCACATCGACGCCGCGCACCGGGGCCTCGGTACGGCGTCGTGCGGCCCCGACACCTTCCCCTCCTACCTCGTCGCACCGGGCCTCCACCGCTGGAGCTGGACCCTGCGCGTCCTCTGAGATCCGTACTGCCGAGATCCGTCTGCCGAGATCCCCCCACGCCCTTCGCCGTCACTTCCGCTTACCCACGGAGCACACGTGTGTACTTCGCATGACCACCCTCAGGGCGAGGCCGCGCAGGCCGGAGCCGGACGCCGCAGTTTCCTGCGCGCGACCGCACTGCTCGGCGCCGCCGCCACCGCCGGGGTCGCGCTGCCCGCCGTCGCCGAGGCGTCCTCCGGCTCCGGCCGGCGGCCCGACCCGGACAGCCGGCGCT
Organism: Streptomyces sp. NPDC090499; assembly: GCF_044769305.1. Lineage (NCBI taxonomy): Bacteria > Bacillati > Actinomycetota > Actinomycetes > Kitasatosporales > Streptomycetaceae > Streptomyces > Streptomyces sp. NPDC090499. The sequence continues at coordinate 145,505 of NZ_JBIVXP010000019.1, read as the reverse complement.
TCACCCTCGCGGTGATGCCCGACACCCAGTACCTCTTCGACGGGCCGAGCATCAACCCGGCGCCCATCGAGGCCTCGCTGCGCTACCTGCTGGAGCACGGCGGCGAGTCCGACGACAACATCGTCTTCCTGTCCCACCTCGGCGACCTCACCCAGAACGGGGCGGCGGAGGAGTTCGCCGCGATCGGCAAGGCGTTCGAGATCCTCGACCGGCGCGGGGTCGGCTACAGCGTGCTGGCCGGCAACCACGACATCAGGTCCTCCACGGACGACCAGCGCGGCGCCACGCCGTACCTGGACGTCTTCGGCCCGCAGCGCTTCAAGGACAAGCCGACGTTCGGCGGGGCCTCCGCGGACGGCTACAACACCTACCACTTGTTCAAGGCTGCCGGACGCGAGTGGCTCGTGCTGGCGCTGGACTGGCGGCTGTCGGCCAAGGGGTACGCCTGGGCGAAGGACGTCATCGCCGCGCACCCGAAGGCGCCGGTCATCCTCACCACCCACGAACTGGTCGTGGACGACGACGAACTGTCGTCGTACGGGCAGCAGCTGTGGGACCAGCTGGTCGACGAGCACGACCAGATCTTCCTCACCCTCAACGGCCACTACTGGCCGGCCCGCCGCGCGACCCGCAAGAACGCGGCCGGCAACGACGTGCACCTGCACCTGACGAACTACCAGAACCGGTACTTCGGCGGCGCGGCGATGATCCGCCTCTACCACTTCGACCTGGACCGCGACGTCATCGACGTGGAGACGGTCTCGCCGTGGATCCTCGGCCGGGCCAAGAAGGGCCTGAACGAGCTGGAGCGGCAGGAGATGGAGCTGAGCGGCGACGGGGACCGCTTCTCCGTCGACATCGACTTCGCGGCCCGCTTCGAGGGCTTCGCCCCGGTGCCGGTCCGCCCGGCGCGGCCCGCCGCGCAGCTGCTGGTCCGGGGCACGGCCGCCTACTGGCGGTTCGACTCGGCGGTCTCCGGCACGGTCCGCGACCTGTCCGGCAACGGCAACGACCTCACCGTGGTCTCGGTGGGCGGCGGCACCCTCGGCTGGTCGGCGGACCACCACCCGGACCAGCCGGGCCACGGCAGCCTGGAGTTCACCGGCTACAAGTCGCCGCTCAAGGGCGCCTACCTGCGGACCGTCGACGGCGCGCCGCTCAACTCGGCGACCTTCAAGGACGGTTACACCATCGAGGCGTTCTACCGGCTGCCCGCCGACTGGAACTCCTCGCACAACGCCTGGTCCGGACTGGTCAGCCGCACCGGCCGCAACGGCTCGGTCGGCACCGTCACCGACGACCCGGACGAGCCGCTCGCCACGCTCTCCCTCTCCGACGGGCCGGGCCCGCAGTGGGCCGTCCACCCGCTCAACCAGCAGCAGCTGGCCACCAACTGGGGCGACGAGACCGACCCGGAGATCTGGTGGCACGTCGCCGTCGTCAATGACGGCAAGCACACCACGATGTACGTGCAGGGCTGCCCGGTGGCCCGCAACCCGCACGCCGCCGCGGTCGGCATCGCCTCGTCCGGCAAGCCCTGGCTGCTCGGCGGCTACGAGTACGCCGACAAGATCGACCAGATCCTGTACGGCCGCCTCGGCGACGTCCGGATCGTCTCCCGGGCCCTGCCCGTCTCCTCCTTCATGACCCACTGAGCCCCGTTACGAGGATCATCTTCATGACCGAGCAACAGCTCCCCACCTGGGCCGACCCTGCCGTCTCCCCCGCCGACCTGGACGCCCAGGGCGTGTCGAGGCGCGGACTCCTGCGCCGCGCGGGCCTGTTCGGCGCCGCGTTCGCGCTCGGGTCGGCGGCGACCCCGGCCCTCGCCGCGTCCGGGCGCGGCCTGGGCGGCGAGGACCCGCGCCTCGCCTACCTGGTCGGCGACCACCACGTGCACTCCGTGTACAGCCACGACGCCAAGTACACGTTCTCCCAGCAGGCCCGGGCCGCCGCCAAGTACGGCCTGGACTGGATGGTGTTCAACGAGCACTCCAACTTCGGGCACGCCTACTACGGCGCGAAGATGGAGCACGCGGAGATCCTCAAGGCGCGTGCCGAGAACCCGCGCCAGCTGATCTTCCAGGGCCTGGAGTGGTACATCCCGGCCGCCGAGCACTGCACGGTGTTCGCCGCGCCGGGACCGCACGAGACCGACCTGCTCACGCAGTTCGAGCTGGCCTACGACGGCAAGCTCCTCGGCTACACCGAGGGCTCGGCCGGCGCCACGGACACCGCCCGCAACGAGGCGCACGCCGTCAAGGCCATCCAGTGGCTGGCCGAGCAGCGCCGCACCGGCTACGTCGACGACGTCCTCGTCCTCGCCAACCACCCGCTGCGGCTCGGCATCGACTCCCCGCACGAGATACGCAACTGGCGGGACGCAGGGTGGGGTGGCGGGAACGAGGAGGCCGCCGAGATCATGATCGGCATGGAGGGCGCGCCCGGCGCCCAGGGTGCCGCGATCCCCGGCTGGGGCAGCGCGACCGCGATCCGCGGCGAGTACCAGAACAGCCGGTCGGCCCAGTCCTGGGCGGGCTTCCCCGCGGGCGCCTACGTCACGTACGGCGGTTTCGACTGGGCGACCGCAACGGTCGGCGGCCTGTGGGACGCGATGCTGTCGGAGGGCAGGCTCTTCACGATCACCACCAACTCCGACAACCACCGCACGGTCTTCGACACCTGGAAGAACGGCGACTGGCCGGCCGGGCAGAACTTCGACAACACCGGCAAGCTGCCCGACCCGGTCAACACCGACACCACGCAGCCCGGTTCCGACTTCTGGCCCGGCGAGTTCAGCCGCACCCACGTCGGCGTGACCGGGTACGGCTACCGCGCGGTGATGGCGGGCCTGCGCGCGGGCCGGGTCTGGCTGGACCACGGCCACCTGCTGGACGGCCTCGACGTCCGGCTGAAGCGGGACTGCGACCACGGCCGGGGCGTCACCCTCGGCGGACGGCTGCGGGTCCGCAAGGGCGAGCGCCTCACCCTCGAGGTGACGGTGACGAGCGCGTCGAGGGCCAACACCCACGGCGTCCTGCCCCAGTTGGCGCACGTCGACGTCATCCGGGGCGCGGTGCGCGGCCCGGTCGCCGACCGCGACGCCTGGCAGGCGCCCGACACCAGGGTCGTCCGGACGCAGGACGTCTCCGGCCGCAAGGGCACGTACACGCTCCGCTTCCCGGTCACCGCGGGCGACGAGTCGTTCTACGTCCGGCTGCGCGGCAGCGACGGCAAGCGCAACGGCACGGGCTACCTGGGCGCGTCGATCGACCCGCACGGCCCGATCCCGCACGAGCCGGGCAACGGCGACCCGTGGGCGGACACCTGGTTCTACTCGAACCCGGTCTTCGTGGACGTGGTGAACTGAGCTGAGTGAAGCGCCCCCTCAGGGGCGCGGGGAACTGCGCGACCGGCCCCCACCGGTCCGCAGTTCCCCACTACGCATAGAACCGCGACAGGCTCTGCAGCACAGCCGCGGGCTTGGTCCCGCCCTCGATCTCGATCGTCCCGTCGACGGCGATCTGTACGCCGCCCGGCACGTCCTCGACCTCCGCGAGCCGGGCGGCCAGCCGGATGCGGGAGCCGACCTTCACCGGGGACGGGAAACGCACCTTGTTCAGGCCGTAGTTGACCTTCGTGGTGACGCCCTGGACGTCGAGGAGTCCGGTGAACAGGGGGATGAACAGGGACAGGGTGAGGTAGCCGTGCGCGATCGGGGCGCCGAACGGGCCGTCGGCCGCGCGCTCCGGGTCGACGTGGATCCACTGGTGGTCGCCGGTCGCGTCGGCGAAGGTGTCGATGCGGTCCTGGGTGACCTCGATCCAGTCGCTGCTGCCCAGGTCGCTGCCCGCGAGCTTCTTCAGTTCGTCGAGGCCGTTGACGGTGATGCCCATGGGGTTCCGTTCCTTACTGGTTGCCGTAGCGCTTGCGCACCCGGGACTTGAGGAGCTTTCCGGAGGCGGTGCGCGGGAGTTCGTCGGCGAGCACCACCGATTTGGGGAGCTTGTACTTGGCGAGCCGCCCGGCCAGCGAGGCGAGCACCTCGTCGGGGTCGAGGGCGGTGCCCTCGCGGGGCACGACCACCGCGCGCGGCACCTCGCCCCACTTGTCGTCCGGTACGCCGATCACCGCGCACTCCGCGATGCCGGGGTGGGCGAGGAGCAGGTCCTCGATCTCGGCGGGATAGACGTTCTCGCCCCCGGAGATGATCATGTCCTTGATGCGGTCGACGACGAAGACGTAGCCGTCCTCGTCGACCGTGGCCGCGTCCCCGCTGCGGAACCAGCCGTCCGCGAAGGAGGCCGCGGTCTCCTCCGGCAGGCCCCAGTAGCCGGGCATGACATGGGGTCCGCGGACCGTGATCTCGCCGGGCTCGCCGACCTGGACCGGGGTCAGGTCGGGCCGGACGACCCGTACGTCGCTGAAGAAGTGCGGCACGCCGGCCGAGCCCGCCTTGCTGATCGCGTGCTCGGCGTCGAGGAACAGCGTGCCGGGGGACGCCTCCGTCATGCCGTAGCCCTGGAGGAAGGTCAGGCCGCGCTCCTGGTACGCGGCGATCAGGGGCGTCGGGACCGGGGAGCCGCCGCAGGTCAGGATGCGGAGGGAGGACAGGTCCGCGTCGGCCCAGCGCGGGTGCCGGGCCACCTGCTCGAACATCGTCGGGACGCCGAACATGAAGGTGATCCGGTGTCGTTCGATCAGGTCGAGGGTCGCCTCCGGGTCGAAGGCCTCGACCAGGACGCAGGTGCCGCCCTTCAGGAGGACCGGCAGCGTCAGCATGTTCAGGCCGGCGGTGTGGAACAGCGGGGCCGAGACGAGCGCGCGTTCGTCGGCGATCAGGTCGGTGTCGACCAGGACGTTGACGGCGTTCCAGGTCAGGTTGGCGTGGGTGAGCATGGCGCCCTTGGGGCGGCCGGTCGTCCCCGAGGTGTACATGATGATGCAGGTGTCGTCGGGGGCGACCGGTTCGTCGATCGGGTCGTCGGACGCGGCCGACAGCAGCTCCTCGTAACTCGGGCCGACCTCGACGTACGTCCGGACGTCGGTGGTGCCGGGCAGGCCGGCGACGAGGCCGGCGTGCGAGGGTCCGTAGAGGAGGGCCCTGGCGCCGGAGTCGCCGAGCTGGTAGGCGATCTCGGGGCCGGCCAGGCGGGTGTTGAGGGGGACGAAGACCGCGCCGAGGACGCCGGCCGCGAACAGGGTCTCCAGGTAGGCGGGGTGGTTGGGGCCGAGGTAGGCGACGCGGTCGCCGCGGCGGATGCCCAGGGCGCGCAGGGCGTGGGCCAGCCGGGTGGTGCGGGCGTGCAGGGCGCCGTAGTCGGTCGACTGCCCGCCGGAGATCAGTGCCGTGCGGTGCGGGGTCTTGCGGGCCCGGCGTGCGGGCCATGACCCCAGTCCCTCGTTGCGCATCTGCGGCCCCTTATGGCTTGGTCAGCCCGAGCAGTCGGGCGGCGTTCTCCTTGAGGATCTTCGGCCGGACCTCGTCCTTGATCGGCAGCTTCGCGAAGTCGGCGAGCCACCGGTCGGGGGTGAGGACGGGGAAGTCGGAGCCGAACAGGACCTTGTCCTTGAGCAGCGTGTTGGCGTACTGCACCAGCTGCGGCGGGAAGTACTTCGGGGACCAGCCGGACAGGTCGATGTGCACGCCCGGCTTGTGGGTGGCGACGGCGAGGGCCTCGTCCTGCCAGGGGAACGACGGGTGCGCCAGGATGATCTTCAGGTGCGGGAAGTCGGCCGCCACGTCGTCCACGTGCAGCGGGTTGCTGTACTTCAGCCGGATCCCGCCGCCGCCCGGGACGCCGGCGCCGATGCCGGTCTGGCCGGTGTGGAAGAGGGCGATGGCGCCGGTCTCCTCGATCACCTCGTAGAGGCCGTAGGCCACCGCGCGGTCGTTCGGGAAGAACCCCTGGATGCTGGGGTGGAACTTGAAGCCCTTCACCCCGTACTCCTCGACCAGGCGGCGGGCCTGCCGTACCCCCGCCTTCCCCCGGAAGGGGTCGATCGAGGCGAAGGGGATCAGCACGTCCGCGTTGGCCGCGGCGGCCTCCGCGACCTCCTCGTTCGGTACCGGCACGGTGCCGGTGGCGGACTCGGCGTCCACCGTGAAGATCACGGCGGCCATGTCCCGCTCCCGGTAGTAGGCGGCCGTCTCCTCGATGGTCGGCTTCCGCTTCCCCTCGACCTTGAAGTAGGCGGCGGAGGCGTCGTGCAGGTCGTCGTCGAGGGAGGAGTGCCCGCGGGAGGAGACCTCGGCGTGCGTGTGGACGTCGATCGCGGTGAGGGCCTCGATGTCCATCACGCCTCCGGGAGCTTGGGCGCCGGGATGCCGACCGTCTGGAGTTCGGCGCCGACCGAGGTGGGGAAGGCGTCGGCCAGGGTGTCGGGGGTCCAGCCGCCGTCGGCGTAGGCCGCCCGGATCTCCTGGGGGTGCGACCAGAGTGCCACCTTGTCGCCGCCGATGCCGATGGCCTGGCCGGTGATCGAGCGGGCGGCCTCGGAGGCCAGGAAGGGGACGAGGGCCGCGCAGTCCTCGGGGGTGCCGAAGCCCTCGCCCTTGCGCAGGAAGCCGGGGAGCGGTTCGCCGTTCTTCATGGCCTCGATGTACGGCGCGAAGGCGGGGATGGTCTCGGTCATGGCGGTGGCGGCCACCGGGACGATCGCGTTGACGGTGATGCCCGCCCGGCCCAGCTCCATCGACCAGGTGCGGGCCATGGCGGCGATGCCGGCCTTGGCGGCGGCGTAGTTGGTCTGGCCGAAGTTGCCGCGCTGCCCGGCCGGGGAGCCGACCAGGATCAGGGTGCCGCCCTCGCCCTGCTCGCGCATCCGGACGGCGGCGGCGCGGGCGCAGGTGAAGGTGCCCTTGAGGTGGGTGGTGACGACGGCGTCGAAGTCGTCGTCGGTCATCTTCCACAGCACCTTGTCGCGCAGGATGCCCGCGTTGGTGACCAGGACGTCGAGGCGGCCGAACTCCTCGACGGCCCGGTTCACGAGCCGGTCCGCGGCCTCGGCGGTGCCGACCGGGACCACCTCGGCGACGGCGGTGCCGCCGGCCTCGGCGATGGACTTCACGGCCTGTTCGGCGACGGTCTCGTCCACGTCGTTGACGACCACCGAGGCGCCGTGGGCGGCGAGGGCGTGGGCATAGGCGAGGCCGAGGCCCCGGCCGCTGCCGGTGACGACGGCGGCCTTGCCGGTGAGATCGATGGTGGGCACGGTCGGTCCCTTCGCAGACGACGACGGTGGCCCTGGGCCACCTGCGGCTTTCGAGATCGAAGCTAAGAGCAATAATTGTTGTCGTCAATAGTTGTTGTCATCCTACGGGTGCCTCATGCTGGAATCTGTGCGACAGACCGCCCCGTCGCCGGGGCCCGGACCAGGGAGCCCGCCATCACCCGCCAGCACACCGAGAACCCGACCTCGATCGACGCGGACGAGCCGTGGATGCGCGGGCTGCACGCGGACACGGGCTACCTGCTGTACCGCCTGGGGCTGCGCTCGGGGCAGTTGTTCAACACGTTCCTGCAGGAGTCGGGGCTGCGGCTGCGCCACTACGCGGTGCTGCGTTTCCTCGCCGGCTCCGAGGGCTCGCTCCAGCGGGAGCTGAGCGCCCGGCTCGGCTACGACCCGAGCGCGATCGTCGGCCTGGTCGACGACCTGGAGAAGCTGGGCTTCGCCGAGCGGCGCCCCTCCCCCGACGACCGCCGCAGCCGGATCGTGGTGCTCACCGGGGCCGGCCGGGCGTTTTTGCGGGACACCGACGAGGCCGGCCAGCGGGTGACGAACGAACTGCTGAGCCCGCTGGACCCCGCCGAGCGGGCGACGCTCCACGCCCTGCTGCTGCGCGTCGCCGACCGGCCGTGACCACGGCCGCCCGCTCCGCGCCCGACCGGCTGCTCGCGGTGCTGGCCGCCTTCGACCACGGGCATCCGGCGCTCAGCCTCACGGACATCAGCCGCCGGGCCGGGCTCACCCTCACCACCGCGCACCGCCTGGTCGGCGCGCTCACCGCGTGGGGCGCGCTGGAACGGGACACGGACGGCTTCTACCACGTGGGACTGCGGCTGTGGGAACTGGCCGCGCTGGCGCCGCGCGGTCTCGCCCTGCGCCAGGTCGCGCTGCCCTACCTGGAGGACCTGTACGAGGCGACGCACGAGAACGTGCAGCTGGCGGTGCGGGACGGGTCGGACGTCGTCTACATCGAGTGGCTGTCGGGGCGTTCGGCGGTGGGCGTGCACATCCGGGTGGGCGCCCGCTGGCCGCTCCACGCGACCGGGGTGGGGCTCGCCCTGCTCGCGCACGAGACGCCCGGCTTCCAGCAGGACTACTGCGCGGGCCGGTTGACGTCCTTCACGCCGTACACCGTCACGGATCCGGACCGGTTGCGCCGCTCGCTGGCCGAGGTCCGGCGTACCGGTGCCGCGGTGAGCAGCCGGCAGGTCACCGACGACGCGCTGTCGGTGGCGGCTCCGGTGCGCGGGGCGACGGGACAGGTGGTCGCGGCGGTCTCGGTGGTGGTGCCCGAGGCCGACGCCCAGGTGCCGGTGCTGGTCCCGGCGGTGCGGCTGGCGGCCCGCGGGATCTCCCGGGCGCTGGGCTGGCAGCCGGACCGGACGGCGGGGCGGCCCGTGTAGCGTGTCCCGGTGACGACGAGCGAGGTGTACCGGGAACTGGGCGAGGCCGCCTGGACGTGGGTGCTGGGACAGGTGCGGGAGGACGAGGGTCCCTGGCTGCCGGAGACGGTGCCGGTGGAGGACACCGGGGAGCCGGCGCCCGACGAGGACCGGGACTCGCTGTACTCGGGGATCGCCGGACTCGCCCCGGTGCTGGCGGAGATCGCGCGGTACCGGCCGCTGAGCGGGCCCGAGCAGACACTGGCCGCCGGGATCGTGAACCGCCTGTCGGCGCAGGCCCCCGTCGTGACCGAGCCCTCGCTCTACCTCGGCCTGGCGGGCCACGCCACCGCGCTGCGGCTCCTCGCGCCGGGCAGCGAGGCGGCCGCGCTGCGGCGGCTGGCCGAGCTCGCGACCCCCGAGGGCTGGCGGACCACGACCGCGTTCGTGCCGGACTCCGACGCGCCCCTGAGCGACATCATCATGGGCGTCGCGGGCGTGGTCATGACGGCGGTCTGGGCGGGCGGCGAGTACGCGGAGCAGCTCGCGACGACCGGCGGCGAGGCCCTGCTGGCGATGGCCGACCGCACGGCGGCGGGCCTGGACTGGGGGATCTCGCCGGGCAGCGAGTCGCGGTGCCCGAACTACTCGCACGGCGCGGCCGGGGTGGGCGCCGCCCTGGCGGTGGCGGGCGCGGCGACGCACCGCGAGGACTTCGTCGCGGCCGCCGTGGACGCGGCCCGCCACGTCCTGTCCGTGGGCTCGCTCGCGGACGGCGGGTTCGTCGTCCCGCACACGATCCCGCCGTCGAAGCGGGAGGTGGAACCGGTGACGTACACCTGGTGCCACGGTCCGGCGGGCACCTCGCACCTGTTCACGGCGCTCGCCCACGCGGGCGTCCCCGAGGTGGCGGGGCATGCCGTCGGGGAGCTGCGGCAGCGCTGCCTGACCTCGATCCTCGCCTCGGGGCTCCCGGAGCGGCTGCGCCCCGGGTTCTGGGACAACGACGGCCGCTGCTGCGGGACGGCAGGCGTCGGGGACGTCCTCCTCGACGCGGCACAGGACCTCGCGGGCACCCCGGGGGCGGACCCGCTGGTGCGTGCCGCGGTACGGATGGGCGACGCGCTCGTGGAACGGGCGGTCAGGGACGCGGCGGGCGCCCGCTGGCGCTTCGTGGAGTACCGCATCGAGTCCCCGCTGCTGCCGCCGGGCACGTCGTGGATGCAGGGTGCGGCGGGTGTCGCGGCCTACCTGCTGCGCCTCGCCCGCTACCTCGACAGCGGCCCGGACGCCCCGGTCGTGGACCGCCCGGACCAGTGGTGGGCGGTCCCGGCGCGGGTGCGCGGCGAGGGGCCGGCCCCGGTCAGCTGACCGCCGCCGTCGCCGTGTAGGTCACCTCGTCGTCCCCGTGGTGGGCGGTGCCGCGGCAGGTGAGCGTCGTGGTGGTGGAGACCCGGGGGCGGGTGACACGCCAGTGGACCGTGAGGCGTTCGCCGGGGTCCAGGCGGGGCGCGGTGGCGGCGTCCCGGGCGTGGGCGGTCCAGCCGCTCGGGGTGTCGAGGGCGAGCCGGGCGGCGTTCCAGGGGCGGGCGGAGCCGTTGGCGAGCGTGGCGGTCACCGTGAACTCCGTTCCCCCGCCGCCGACTTCGAGGGTCACGCCGAACGGCTTGCGGGGGTAGGCCGGTGCCCATGACGCGTGCATCAGCTTCACCAGGGCGTCCGCACGGGCCGGCCGGGCGGCGGCCAGGTCGTGCTCCTCGCCGGGGTCCCGGGCCAGGTCGTACAGCTCCACGTCCCACTGGTCGTCCGGGGCGCGGCGGTTCTGGCCGGGTGCGAACCGGATCGCCTTGAGGTCGCCCTGCCGCAGGGCCTCGGAGAGCCGGTCGCCGCGGCCGTGGTCCGCGGCGTTCTGGCGGGCGGTGACGCCGTCGTGGTTGCGGTAGAAGTAGAGGCTGTCGTGGCGGGCGGGATCGGCGGAGCCGCGCAGGAGCGGGGCGATGGAGAGGCCGTCGACGTCCGCGGGGGCGGGCGCGCCCGCGAGCTCGGCGAGGGTGGGCAGCAGGTCGGTGAGCGGGGTGGGCCGGTCGGTGGTGCCGGCCTTGACGTGCCGCGGGGACCAGGCGATGAACGGGACGCGGATGCCGCCCTCGTACAGGTTCCGCTTGTAGCCGCGCAGCGGGCCGTTGCCGTCGAAGAGGTCGGGGTCGGTGCCCGCCTCCTCGTGCGGGCCGTTGTCGCTGGTGATCAGGACCACGGTGGTGTCGGCGAGGCCGAGCGCGGTGAGCTTGTCGGTGACGTCGCCGACGAGGGTGTCGAAGGTGGTGACCTGCGCCGCGTGCCGCTTGTTCGGCCCGGTCCAGGGGCGGTCGGCGTACGCGCCGACGTGCGGGTCCTTGCTGGGGGCGTGCGGCACGGTCGGGGCGAGGTAGAGCAGGAACGGCTCGTCGCGGTGGGTCTGGAGGAAGCCCAGGGCGCGTTCGGAGATGAGGTCGGGGGCGTAGACCTTCTGGGCGCCGGCCTGGTTGGCCGGGATCTCGTCGCGGGTGCCGTTGTGCCACAGGTACTCGGGGAAGTAGTCGTGGGCGTGGTGGTGGGTGAGGTAGCCGTAGAACTCCTCGAAACCACGGGCGTTGGGGTGGCTCGGCTGGTCCGGGGCGTTGGGGCCGAAGCCCCACTTGCCGATCAGGCCGGTGCGGTAGCCGAGCGCCCTGAGCGCCTCGGCGAACGTGAAGTCCTTCTCGGTGAGGGCGCCCTGGCCGCCGGGTCCCCAGGGGTTGGTGCGGATGGTCGCGTGTCCGCCGTGCAGGCCGGTGAGCAGCGAGCAGCGGGAGGGCGCGCACACCGGGGCGGGGGCGTAGGCCTGGGTGAAGCGCAGGCCCTCGGCGGCGAGGGTGTCCATGCGCGGGGTGTGCATCAGCTGCTGGCCGTAGGCGCCGACCTCGCCGTAGCCCAGGTCGTCGGCGAGGATCACGACGAAGTTGAGCCGGTCGGACGGGTGCTGCGCGGCCGGTGCCGCCACGGCGGGTTTGACGGTGTGCCGGGGCTGCGCGGCGGCCGGCTGTGCCGCGTCCCCGTCCTCGCACCCGGTGACCGCCGCGAGCGCGACGGGCGCGGCGGCGGCCCCGGTGAGGAAGCGGCGGCGACTGGGCATACGGTCCCCCGGTGTGACGGCGGCACATGGTCCTGGACCGATGGTGATCGCAGTCGTCCGTCCAGGACCATGCACACGCTGTGAACGCTCTGTTTCGACTCGTGAGAGGGAATTCCGGGGTCGGAGGTTCCCGCTCCGCGACGTCAGAATGATCACAGACGGGCGGGGACCGCGGTCACCTGGGTGCCGGTTCGGGTGCCCCCGTGCGGGGCACGGGCGTGTCGTCCTCCAGGGGGTGGGCGTACCGGCGGAAGCCGGGGACGTGCTCGGCCCGGCGCAGGGCGCCCCGGTAGAGGACCATGCCGTGCGCCGAGGTGCCGTCGTCGCGCCGGCAGACCAGGGGGATCCGGCGGGCGTCCCCCTCGTCGGTGACGAACAGGGCCACGTGCCCGTCGGCCGCGAGCAGGCTCATGCCGTGCCGCCCGGCGGCTCGGCGGCGAACAGCCGGCCGTACCCGGTGATCCCGTGGGCCGTGCCGGCCGCTCCGGCCAGGTGCAGGGCGTGCCAGAACAGGACCTGGTTGGCGGTCAGGACCGCGAAGCCCAGCTCCTGTTCCAGGGCGTCGACGACGCCCACCGCGCGGATGCCGTTGCCGGCCACGAGGACGGCGTCGGGCCGGTGCCCGGCGACCGTGGTGCGGATCCACTCGGAGAGCGCCCCGGGGGTGATCAGCTTCTGGTTGCTGGGCAGCCCGCACGGGCCGTGGTGGACGACGTCGAATCCCTGTTCGGTGAAGTAGTCGGCGCCGAGCCCGGAGAGCCGGTCGTCGAACCACGGCGGGTTGACGAGGGCGATCCGGCGGGTGGCGAGCGCGGTGAAGCCGGCCACGGCCGCCGTCGTGGTGCCGGTCAGCGGCAGCCCGCGGGTGACCCTGGCGAGCCGGGCGAACAGGTCCTTCTCGCCGGCCGCGCCGAGGACGTAGGCGGAGCTGGTGAAGCCCAGCGCGATCGCGTCCAGCGGGGCGGCGGCCAGCAGTTCCACCGCGTCGTCGATGTGCGGCGGCTCCACGAAGGCCCGCACCGGGTCGTGCGGGATCTTCGGGTCCATCTCGCCGCCGGCCCGCATCGCGCCGAAGTGGACGCGCGAGCCGTGCACGAACACGTCCTCGGGCGCGATCGCCTGGAACTCCGACTCCGGGCCGACGTCCGCGTGCGGTACGACCAGGCCGATGCGCGCCCGCGCCTCCCAGCCGTCCTGCTGCGCTCGGATGGTGCTCATCTCCGTGTCTCCTCGTGGTCCGGGGGGCGGGGGTGGTCGGGCCGCATCAGGCGGAGGCCTCGGCGGCCAGCGAGCCGCCGCGGACCGTGCCGGTGCCGTCGGCGTTCAGGAAGCCGGGGTGCTTGCGGCGCATGTTCGCCATCACGAACGCGTAGGGAACGTCGTCGAAGCCGCCGTGGTCGGTCAGGAACTCCATGCTCTGCCGGCCCTGGTCGTCGAAGGGGTGGTGCAGGCTGTCGGCGGTGCCGTCGAACTCCAGCGGCTTCATCCCGTACAGCCGGCACAGGATCTTGTTGAAGACCGGCGTGGCCTTGACCCACCTGCCGTCCAGGTGGACCGAGTTGAGGCCGTGGAAGAAGACGTCCCCGCCGATGTGGGCGCGCAGCCGGTCGGAGGCGAGGTGGTTGCGCACGTCGCCGTAGTGGACGCGGGCGGGAATGCCCACGGCCCGGCAGGCCCCCGCGTACAGCGCCGACTTGTGCAGGCAGAAGCCCTTGCGGGTGGCCGCGGTGTGGCTGGCGCGCAGGCCCTGCTCGGACAGGTCGGCGCCGTACACCTCGTAGAAGACGTCGTCGCGGACCGCGTGGTAGAGCTCGACGGCCAGCCGGCGCTTGTCCGCGCCGCGGTCGGAGACCGCCTCGTCGACGAAGGTCTGGACGGCCTCGCTCTCGTGGTCGAGGAAGTCGGTGGGCGCGGTGAGCCGGCGCAGGTCGTCCGGGGTGAGTACGTCCATGGTGGACCCTTTCGTCAGCTCCCGGCTCACAGGCCCAGGAGGGAGGCGATGCGGTTGCGCTGGATCTCGCTGGTGCCGGAGTAGACGGTGCCGCCGACCGCGTTGCGCACGTCCCGTTCGATGCCGGTGGCGGTGAGGTAGCCCTGGCCGCCGAAGATCTGGACGGCGTCGAGCGCGGTGCGCTTGTTGGCCTCGCTGACCACGGTCTTGGTGGCGGCGACGTCGATCGCGGCGTCCTGGCCCGCCGCCACCTTGGCGCCGGTGTCGGTGAGCCACTTGCGGGCCGTCTCCACCGCGATCTTCATGTCCGCGACCTTGTGCGAGACGCCCTGGAAGGCGCCGATCGGCTCGCCGAACTGGCGGCGGGACTTCGCGTACCTGACGACGCGCTCCAGCCGGTGTTCCATCTCGCCGAGCGTGAGGGAGAACGAGAAGAGGATCTCCCGCTTCATCACGTGGTCGAGGACCAGGAAGCCGGCGCCCTCCTGGCCGATGCGCCGGGTGGCGGGCACCCGCAGCCCCTCGAAGGTCACCTCGCTCAGCGGGGAGGTGCGCAGCCCCATCTTGCCGAGCGGCTCGCCGACCCGGAGGCCGGGGGTGTCCCGCTCGACCAGGAAGACGCTCAGGCCGAACGGGCCGGGCCTGCCGGTGCGTACGTACAGCAGGAACAGGTCGGCGATCGGGGCGTTGGTGATCAACGTCTTGCCGCCGTCGATGACGTAGTCGTCGCCGTCCCGGGTCGCGGTGGTGGAGATGTTCAGGGCGTCGGAGCCGTTGCCCGGCTCCGTGATGGCGTGCGCGGTGATCAGCTCGCCCGTGACGATCCGGGGCAGGAAGCGGTCCTTGAGCTCCTCGGAGCCGAACGCCTGCAGCGGGACGCCGACGCTGACGATCTGTGTGGAGGCGGAGAAACCGAGGCCCGCGTCGCGGCAGGTGTGCCCGAGGCCCTCCAGGGCGCGCATCGTGTCGGCCAGGGTGCCGCCGCGGCCGCCGTACCGCGTCTCGAACGGGACGGTGAGCAGTCCGGAGCGCCGGATCGTCTTCCACTTCTCCCAGGGGAACTCCGCCCGGGCGTCCCACTCCTCGACGTCGTGGTTGAGTTCGTCCGCCCAGGGGGCGACGAGGGTGTACGGGTCCGGTCCGGTGTCGGTGCCGGTGGTCCGCGGTGCGGACGGTGCGGGTGTCATGCGTTGTGCTGCCTTCCGGTACGTCGCTGGTCGGGGCCGGGGCCCGCGCCGCCGCCGGCGGGACGGGCCCCGGGTCGCGGAACTCAGTACTGGGAGAAGCCGTCGGGAGACAGCGTGTGCTTCTCGTCGCCGCGCAGGGCCGGACTGAACACGGATATGAGTCTCAGGTCCTCGTAGTCGGAGGCCACGAGATAGTGCGCGTCGTTCTCGTCGAGGGCGTAGATGGTGCCTTCGGCGATCTTGTAGCGTTCGCCGGACGCGGTGACGACCTCGCCGGAACCGCCCGTGCAGTAGCAGGCCTCCAGGTGGCGGCGGTACTGCAGGGCGCTCGTGGTGCCCTTGCGGACCAGCGTCTCGCACACGGTGAAGCCCATGCCGTCGGCCTCGGTGAGCAGGCGGTGGCTGGTGCCGTTGCCCCACTCGACGGCGGCGAGCTCGCTGGTGCTGCGGACGATCATTGCTGTCTCCTTGGGTGTGAGGGGTGCTTCCGGAGGATCTTTTGACGGCGCTCCGGGGGGATTCCGGGTTTTCCGCGGAAATCCGGAACCGGGTTCAGGCGGCGGTCTTCGTCGCGGTCTCGACGAATGCCGAAATGGCGCCGATGCTGCGGAAGTTGTCCGGGGTCAGCGGAATGTCGTCGATCGGGATCGAATAGGTCCGGGAGAGGTGCGAAACGATCCGGACCACGCCCAGGCTGTCGACCACTCCGTTGTCGATGAGGTCGAACTCGGCGGTCAGGTCTTCCGTGTCCTCTCCGTCGAGGAACTCGGCGACGACATAGCCGCGAATTTCGTCCGCCAGGGTGGTCATGCGGGATTTCCCTTCTGTCGTGCTGCCTTGATGAGGTTGCGGTCGGGTTTCCCGGTGGACGTGCGCGGCAGCGGGGCGTCGCCCACGTGCACCGAGGACGGGATGGCGTGGCGGGGCAGGCGCTCGGCGCTGTGCGAGCGCAGCCGCAGCGAGGTGAGCGTGGTGCCGGGCCGCCGCGTCACCTGGGCGTGCAGCCGGTAGCCGGCCTCCGGGTCGGGGATCGCCACCACGGCGGCCTCGGCGACCTCGGGGTGCGCCGCCAGGACGTTCTCGACCTCCTGCACGTTGGTCCGCACCCCGCGGACCTTGACCTGGAAGTCGGTGCGCCCCTGCAGCCAGTGCAGGCCGTCGGCGTCCCGGGTGACGAGGTCGCCGGTGCGGTAGAAGACCTCGTCGCCGCCGTCGGGGGCGGGCACGAACACCCCTTCGTTGCGGGAGCGTTGCAGGTAGCCGGCGGTCTGGAACGGTGTGGTCACGAGGAGTTCACCGGTGCCGGGGCCGTCGAGGACCCGGCCCTCGCCGTCCAGCAGCAGGGCCCGCACCCCGGGCAGCGGCCGGCCGATGGGGGTGCGCTCGCCGGCGGTCGCCGGGTCGGCTTCGTGGCCGAAGCTGTCGTTCGTCTCGGTGCACCCGAAGACGTTGTGGAAGCCGGCGCCGGGGAAGGCCGTGCCGAGCTGCCGCAGCAGTGTCTGCGGCAGCGCGTCGCCGGTGAAGATCACCGTGCGGACCGCCGGATGCACGGCACCGTCCTGGACGAGCAGCCGGTGCAGCATCGGCACGCCCTGGACGAAGGTGACCTCGTGCCGGGCGAGCAGGTCCTGCAGGTGGCGGGCGTCCGCGCTGGACTCCTGCTCGACGAGGACGGTCCGGGCGCCCAGCCGCAGGGCGGTCCACACGTCGAGCAGGGAGAGGTCGAAGTTCAGCGGTGCGTAACTGAGCAGCGTGTCCTGCTCGGTGAGGCCGAACCGGCCGGTCGCCCAGTCGGCGAACCGGTCGAAGCCGTCGCCGGGGACGGGCACGATCTTCGGCGTACCGGTGGAGCCGGAGGTGGTGAGCAGCAGGGGTGCGGCCGCGGGGTCCACGGCGTCGAAGTCCCGGGCGGCCTGCTCGTCGGGCGTGACCGGGGCGGTGTCGAGCACCCCCTGCTCGTCGACGGTCAGTGTCCGGGAGCACCGGGCCTGCGCGGCGAGCTCCGCACGGGCGGCGGGGCCCAGCTCGGGCGAGGGCGCCAGGACCGCGTGGCCGGCCCTGAAGGCGCCGATGACCAGGGCGATCGTCTCCGGCGTCTTGTGTGCGGGCACGCACAGCGGCTGCCGCCGGTCGAGGCCGAGTCCCTCCAGGGCGGCGGCCAGGTCCTCGGCGAGGCCGACCAGCTCGCGGTAGGTCACCCGGCGCCCGCCGCGGACCAGGGCCACCTGGTCGGGCCGGCGCCGGGCGTGCGCTTCGAGCGCGTCGAAAAGGCGTGGTGATGGCATAGTTTCCCCCACTTCGTGCACCTGTCCATGTGACAGCGACATGCCCAGGGGGGTGACGGCGCCAGAGTCGCGCCCAAGAACCCGCGGAGCCCGGCAGCCATCAGCTCGGCCGGCTCCGCATCACTCCCCCGTGATCGATCCGCGACTAACCGTACATGCGATGCATGCAGAGTCAAGCATGTAAATGGGCCCGGCATCAGTGATGCACATCACCGGTCATCGCGCATATGAGAGCGTCAAGTTTGCTTGATGAACTATGTGTTTCAGACCGTTGAAACGGCTTTCGCCGAGGTGTCGCAACGCTTAAGGAAAGGTGCGCCGCACGCAGCCGGGAGTTCACCCGCGCACCGGCCGCCGGAAGCGCGAACGCCGAAAGCCGTCCCGGAGGACGGCTTTCGGCAGGCGGTTCCCGGCGGGTTCCGTCCGGGCGGGGCCGGACGGTGCGGCGACGGGGCTCAGAGGGCGCTGCGCAGCGCCTGGACGGTACCGGCCAGCTCAGCGGTGCCGCCGGCGGTGTTCAGCGCCGCACTGAGGACCTCGGAGTAGGTACCGCGGGCGTCGGTGTAGCGCCGCCTGCCGTCGTCGGTGATGACGGCGTAGACGCCGCGCTTGTCGTCGGGACACAGGTCCCGCAGCGCGAAGCCGGCCGCGAAGAGCCGGCCCACCAGGCGCGTCACCGAGCTCTGCCCGAGCCCGACCTTGTCGGCGAGTTCCTGCATGCGCAGCTCGCCGTCCTTGGCCTGCACGAGACACTCCAGGGCCCGGAACTCGGACAGGCCTATGCCGTGCCGGCGCTGCAGGGCCTGGGTGAGCTGGCGCTCCACGTGCGCGTGCAGGGCGAGGACCCTCCCCCACATGGCCTGGTCGGACGAGGCGGCCGACGCATAGGTGATCGTGGTCGTCATGGGCAGCTCCCTCTCAGGCGGCGCGTTGACAACAAGATACATGTTCATGCAAGCTTTAGCCGTTCGCTCGATCCGTCCAGTGGATCTTGCGCAGGCGAAAAACATGCACGTACAAACAACTATCGAGGGTCTCATGCCCGGCACCAACGCGTCCAAGGGCTCAGCCCGTCCGTTGTGCTCCGGCTCCACATGTCCATCCGAGTCGAGGAGCGACGATGTCACCCACCGAGATCCCGGAGAGCGAGCTGGCCGAGTACGCCCGTGAGGCGGTACGGATCAGCCGCGAACACGTCGCCGAGGGCGGTATCCCGTTCTCCGGTGTGGTGGTCAACGACGGCCAGGTCCTCGGCACCGGCTTCAACCGGGTGCACGAGGACAGCGACCCCACCGCCCACGCGGAGGTGGTCGCGCTGCGCGCCGCCGCCGCCAAACACGGGCTGCACGCCACCGCCGGGGCCACACTGATCGCCTCCGGCGAACCGTGCGCCCTGTGCTACATGGCGTCGCTGTACTTCCGGGTCGGCCACATCGTCCACGTGGCCGACCGCAGGACGGCCGCCCGGTACGGCTTCGACTACTCCGGGTCGTACTCGGTCTTCGCCGAGGACCCGGCGGACTGGCAGATCAAGGTCACCTCGCTGCGGCTCCCGGAAGGGACGCAGCCGTTCGAAGAATTCCTCGCCCGCAACCGGAGGCGGCTGTGACCGGCACGGAAACCAGCAGGGTCGGCATCAAGGTCTGGTCGGACTACGTCTGTCCGTTCTGCATGCTGGCCGAGGGCCCGCTGCACGAGGCGACCCACGACCTCGACGTCGAGATCGAGTGGATGCCGTTCGAACTGCGGCCCCACCCCACCCCGACGCTGCGGCCGGAGGACGAGTACCTGCCCGCGATCTGGGCCCGCTCGGTCTATCCGATGGCCCGCCGGATGAACGTGGACATCACCCTGCCCACGGTTTCACCGCAGCCGTACACCCGGCTGGCGTTCGAGGGCTACCGGTACGCGGCCGAGCACGGCAGGGGCGCGGAGTACACCCCGCGGGTGCTGCGGGCCTTCTTCCAGGAGAACCGGGACATCGGCAGGCTGGACGTGCTCGCCGCCGTCGCCTCCGAACTGGGCCTGGACGAAGCCGCTTTCACGGCGGCGCTGACGGACGGGACCTACACCGAGTCCCACCGGGCGGCGCTGCGGACCGCCGCGGCGTACCGCGTCTCCGTCGTGCCCACGCTCGTCATCGGCGAGAGCCACCGCATCGAGGGCGTGCCCACCGCGGCCCAGGTCCGCAAGGCCGTGCTCGACACCCAGGCCGAACAGGCCGTCGCCCGCGGTGCCGCCTGCGGCATCGACGGCTGCTGAACCGACGACTGCTGAACCGACGGCTGCAGACGGACCGCCGTCCGGCCCGGCAGCGGGTTCCCGGCAGCCGGCCGCACCACCACCTCACGTCCCGGCGGACCACCGCTCGGTCGCGCCCATCGAACGAAAGGAAAGCCCATGCAGTGGCTCTACCTCGCCATCGCGGACATCTTCGAGATCACCGTGGCCATCGCGGCCGGCAAGGCCGAAGGCTTCAAGAACCGCAAGTGGACCGTCGTGACCCTGCTCAGCGGTGCGATCGGGACCTACTTCCTCAGCAAGGCCCTGCTGACCTTCAACGTCGGTGTCGGCTACGCCATCTGGACGTCCGTCGCCGGCGTGGGCATCACCCTGCTCGGCGCAGCCGTCTTCGGCCAGCGCCTGGACTGGCGCAAGGCCCTCGGCATCGCCGTGATCATCACCGGGGTCGTCGGCCTGCAGCTCAGCGGTGCCGCCTGAGGAACCCCGCCGCCGCCCGCCCCCCCGTTTCCGTGAAAGGACGCACTCCCATGCCCAACACCGGCCGCTCCTCAGCCAACGCCTGGCTCGTACTTCTCCTCGCCGGAGGGTTCGAGGTCGGCTACGCGCTCTCCGTCGGCGGCAGCCACGGCTTCACCCGCCTGACGTGGTCGCTGGTCGCCGTCGTGTTCTTCCTGCTGACGCTCTGGGCGCTGAGCGTCTCCCTGCGCACCATCGACGTCGGTATCGGCTACGCCGTCTGGGCCGGGATCGGGTCGGCCGGCGCGGCACTGCTGAGCCCCGTCTTCTTCGACGAGTCGCTCACCCCGGTCCAGGCCCTGTGGCTGGGCGTCATCATCGTCGGGGTGGTGTGGCTCAAGCTCGCCGACCGGCCGCAGGACACCCCGGAGCCCCTCGACACCGTTCAGGACACCCGCACGACCGACGCCCGGCTGCAGGAGACGCAGGGCGCGGAGCGCTGACGGGGCGCCGGGCAGGTTCCGGGCCGTCGCCGCCGACGAGCGGCGACGGCCCGCGGCCGCGCGGCCGCCGCCCCGGGCCTCCGGCCGCTCAGGAGGCCAGCCCCGCCCGCAGCCGCCGGTCGCGCGGGGCATGGGTGCGGTCGAGGCGGGCGTCGAGGAGCCGCCGTGCCGCCTCGCAACGCCCGTCCGCCACCAGGGTGTACAGCAGGGTCTCCTCCACCACCTCCCGCTGGGCCGCGCTGCCACCGACCCGGCGCAGCACCGGCAGCAGCGCGTCGAGCCCCCGGGCAGCCTCCTGGAAACGCTCCTCGACGAGCGCCGCGAACGCCTCGCACAGCGGGGCGATCACCTCGCGCTGCACGTCGTCGGCGCCGGCGGCGTGATCGCGCAGCCGGCGCAGCGCGGCCAGGTCCCCGGCGGCGGTGAGGGCGACGGCCGCGTGCAGGGCGGTGAACGCGGTCTGCGGCCGCTCCAGCACGTCGCGCTGCACCGCCTCCAGCACCCCGGCGACCGGGAAGTCGCCCTGCCAGCTGCCGCTCACCCGGGCCCGCCACAGCAGCGACCCGGAGTCGACCAGGGCCCGTACCCCGCTCACCACCCGGCCCGGCGCGAGCTGTGCGAACCACCGCCTGCGGACGGCATCCGGGTCGTCGAGGGCGAGTTCGTGCAGGGCGATGTGCCAGGAGAAGTGGGCTCGGTGCACCGCCCCCCGGCCGCGTCCGGACACCCAGCCGTCGAGCCAGTCCCGGCCCGCCTCGTGCGCCCCGGACTCGTAGTGGACGTGCGCCAGGGCGTGCACCGCGTGCCCGGAGGCCGGTTCGGCGGCCAGCGCGCGGTGGGCCAGTTCGCCCGCCTCGTGCAGCCGACCCTGCTCCTGGCGCAGGAAGGCCAGCAGCGAGGTGTGGAACCAGTGCCCGTCGTACGCGGGCGAGGTCAGGTCGAGCAGCCTGAGGGCGTCGTCGTCCTGCAGGTCGCTGACCCCGGAGAAGGCGATGGTCGGCACGGCCGCCGCGAGCGCCAGCGCGTCGCCCCGGTGCGCGCGCAGGTGCCGTACGAGTGCCTCGTCGCCGTCGTCACCGGTCACCCGGCGGGTGATCACGTCCACGAAGGATCGCTCGCGTTCGTCCGCGCGTTCGCGGGCGCTGCGCTGGGCGTCGGCGAGGGCGCGGGGCACGTCGACGGCGGCGGCGCACTCGTGGCCGAGCAGGGCGAGGGCCGCGTGGCCGAGGGCGAAGCCGGGGTCCAGGGCGACCGCGCGGGCGAAGGCGTCCTCGGCACCGGAGCGCACCTTGAGGACCCGGTCCAGGCCGCTGCGGTAGGCGGTGGCCGCCTCGGCGTGCGTGGACAGCGGCAGCCCCTGACCGTCCACCGGCCGCCGCGAGCCCCGCCGGCGCGCCGGGAGCGGCAGCAGCCGCTGGGCCAGCTCGGCCGCCTGGACGCGGATCTCGGGGATCGCCGTGGTCTCCCACAACTCGCCCCGGCGCGGGGCACCGAGGGTGTACAGGGGGCCGGCGATGCCGTCCCGGGTGTCGGCGAGCTGTCCGTCGTGGGTGGCCACGCCCATGCCCAGCGGGCCGGGGGCGGCCAGACCGGCGGCGAACAGGGCCCGCCACAGGGGGGCGTCGAGGCGGCGCCCCGGGCCGGTGCAGTCCACCACCCAACCGGCTTGCAGCACCTGCCCGTCGGACAACTCGACGGCCAGCGGGCCGGCTTCGGTCTCCGTGGCGCGCAGCACCGTGCCGGTGTGGACGTGCAGGCGCCGCGCGGTGCGGGCACGGGAGACGTGTTCGGCGGTGGCGGGGGCCATGCGGTGGCGGTGGGTGTTCCACAGCGCGCCCTCGCGGGCCAGGAACTCCTCGCGCTCCTCGGGGGTGAGGCTGCGCCAGAGCCGGGCGGTGTGCGGGCGGAGGCTGTCCAGGCCGGGGCGCCAGTCGCCGTGGGTGCGCACCGAACGGCTCACATGGCGGTAGACCGCGCGCCGGAGCCGGCCGAGCGAGGTGTCGTCCAGGCCGTCGGGGGCGGGCATCGCGCCCGCCGGGCCGAGGGCGTGCGGCTGGGGCAGCAGCCCGCTGCGGGAGAGCGCGTGCACGGTGCGGCCGGGGCGGTCGAGGGTGAGGGCGAGGTCGACGGCGGTCAGGCCGGTGCCCACCAGGAGCACGTCGTCGGGGCTGTCCCGTACCCGGTCCAGGGCCTCCGGCGCCCACGGGTTGCCGACGAAGCGGGGCGAGGAGCGCAGGGCGGGCGGGGCCCAGCCGGCGCTCGCCCCGGCGGGGCCGGTGGCGAGGACCGCGCTGTCCACCGCCAGGGGTCCCCCGTCGGCGAGGTGGAGTTCCACCCGGCCGTCGGGGGTGCCGGTACAGCTCTCCGCGAGGGTGCGCAGCCGGCGCACGGCGACCGTGCCGTGGGCGCGGACGACGGCCTGGCCGAGGGTGTCGGCGAGGTAGGCGCCGAAGCGGTAACGGGTGGCGAAGTCGGCGCCGGTGACGGCGGGTTCACCGTGCCGGCAGAGCCAGCGGACGAAGTGCCCGGGGTCGTCGGGGTAGGCGCTCATGTTTCCCGCGGGCACGTTGAGCCGGTGCCGGGGGTCGCGGGTGGCGTAGGCGGTGCCGCGGCCCGCCTCCGGGGCCGGGTCGATCAGGACGAGGTCGAGCGGAGTCCGGCGGCGGTGCGCCGTCTCGCAGAGCTGGACGGCGGTGAGGGTGCCCGCCGCGCCTGCTCCCACGATGGCCACGGTGTGCCGCTTGCGGACGTCAGTCACGGAATACCTCCGGCGGGTCGGCTTACTGCTTCTGCACTGTTCCGAACTGTTCCGAACTATTCCGATCGGACAGGTGGGGAAGCCAGGCCGGGCAGGTGATCTCACGGGAAACTCAGGCCGCCGGTCGGGCGTTCATACTCTGTTCACGATCGGCGGGCGGGACAACCCGGGTTCCGGCCGACTCGCCCCGGTCCGCAGCGGATTGCCCGTGACCGCGCAGGGTGGTCTGCGGGCTCCTCATCGGAATCTCAGCGGGCACCCCCGTGATTCAAAGGAACCACCCATACAACCGACGCAGGATGCCCTGACACAGGTGGACAAGTCAGGAAGGCGTGTCGTGGGCGTCCAGCACATATCGAACGGGTCCGGACGGCAGCCGGGGAAGTGGTCCCGGCGCGGGATCCTCGCGGTTCTCGGCGCGGTGCCCGCGGGGGCGGCGCTGGCCGGATGCAGTTCCTCCGCGGACGCCTCGGCCGGCACCGGCGGCAAGGGTGCCACGGCCTCCGTGAAGTCCGCGACCAAGAAGGCGACGATCACGGTCACGCCCGTCTCCGGCACCACGAAGGCCGACTTCACCACCCCGGTCGAGGTCACGGTGGCCGACGGCACGCTGGCCTCGGTGACCGTCGCGGGCAACGACGGGTCGGCCCTCGCGGGGACCTTCAACGACGCGAAGACGAAGTGGACGTCGGCGAAGAACCCCTTCTCCGGCACGAAGTACACCGTGACGGCGAAGGCGCAGGGCGCGGCCGACGAGACCGTGGCCACCTTCACCACGAAGTCCCCCGGCGAGACGTTCATCGGCTACTTCACGCCGGAGGCGGACTCCACGTCCGGCGTCGGCATGCCGGTGTCGATCAACTTCACGCATGCGGTCGCGGACCGGGCGGCGGTGCAGAAAGCGATCACGGTGACCGCCGAGCCGGAGGTCGAGATCGTCGGGCACTGGTTCAGCGACACCCGGCTCGACTTCCGCCCGGAGACGTACTGGGCGAAGGGCACCAAGATCACGCTGAGCCTCGAACTGAAGGACGTGGAGGGCTCGGACGGCGTCTACGGCGTCCAGTCGAAGGACGTCACCTTCCACATCGGCCGCGAGCAGATCAGCACCGTCGACCTGTCCACCAAGGAGATGGTGGTCAAGCGGGACGGCGCCACCCTGGCCACCTACCCCGTCTCGGGCGGCAACGCCCAGCACACCACCTGGTCCGGGATCATGGTGATCAGCGAGCGGTTCAAGCAGACCCGGATGGAGTCCTCCACGGTCGGTCTCGGCGACGAGTACGACATCTCCGACGTCCCGCACGCCCAGCGCCTGACCACCTCCGGCACCTTCGTGCACGGCAACTACTGGGCGTCCACCTCGGTCTTCGGCCACGAGAACACCAGCCACGGCTGCGTGGGCCTGCACGACGCCAAGGGCGCGAGCGACTCCTCGGTGGCCGGCTACAAGTTCTACGACAGCTCGATCCTCGGCGACGTGGTGATCGTCAAGAACTCCGGCGAGAAGACCGTCGAGGCCTCCAACGGCCTCAACGGCTGGAACCTGTCCTGGGCGGACTGGAAGGCGGGCAGCGCGGTCTGAGGCTTGCCCCGCAACGCCTGGCCGCAGTTGGGACGCCCCCGCTCGAAGATGGTATTCAGGCAGGCGGCAGTGGCTGCGGTCGGGCAGACGTGGTGATGCCGGGGACCGTCCGACAGGGCGCCGACCCGTCGAAATCCTGTACCT
Source organism: Streptomyces sp. NPDC090499 (assembly GCF_044769305.1). Taxonomy (NCBI): domain Bacteria; kingdom Bacillati; phylum Actinomycetota; class Actinomycetes; order Kitasatosporales; family Streptomycetaceae; genus Streptomyces; species Streptomyces sp. NPDC090499. The sequence continues at coordinate 120,629 of NZ_JBIVXP010000019.1, read as the reverse complement.
CGCCGTCGGCTGCGATGGCAGTAGGAGCTCGTCTCGTTCGGGCCTGCCTCCGTCTGTCGGCGGCCACCGACAGGCGTGCCTGTCAGGGGTCGGCGTGCCTCGGCATACGATGCCGGGATGCACGGAGACAGCCCACGGCGTGCTCGCGCCCTCCTGATCAACGGCACCGTCGGTGTGGGCAAGACAACCGTCGCCGCAGCGGTGGGTGGCCTTCTCGCCGAGGCCGGAGTCCCCCATGCTGTGCTCGACCTTGACTGGCTGAGCCAGTCGTGGCCGCCTCCTCCAGGTGACCGATTCAACTTCGGGATGCTGCTGCGGAACCTGCGCAGCACCGCCGCCAACTACCTTGATGCGGGAGCCACACGCCTGGTACTCGCCGGCGTGGTCGAGGAACACGACGAGCGCAAGCAGCTGGCCGATGCCGTGGGCGTCGATCTCACGGTGTGCCGGCTGAGGGCCGAACTGCCGGTCATTCACGAGCGTCTGGCCCACCGCCACGACAGCGAGCCCGAAGCACTGCGATGGCACCTTGACCGGTCCGCTGAACTGGACAGCATCCTCAGTCGGTCCATGGTCCACGATTTCACCGTGGACACCACCACCGGCTCCGTCCCCGCCGTCGCTGCATCCGTGCTCCAGGCAGCCGGCTGGCAGTGACCACGAGGCCGCCGGTCCGTTCCGTCGGGGACCTCCCGGTACGGGGCGAGCGCGCTCGGCTCCCGCCGTGCTCCGCAAGCTGGAGGCAGGGCTCGCGGTGATCGGGGACGTCCGGTTCCTGCGGGGGTACCAGGTCCTGCTCGTGGACGATCCGTCGGTGCAACGGCTCGCGGAGCTTCCGAAGGACAGGCGGCTGGCATTACCTTCGGGAAGTAATCGGTTCGCGCCCCGTTGCAGCCGCGTTCTACGCTGCGCGCCATGGCAAAGGCACCCGTTCTCACCCCCCGGGCGGACGACTTCCCCCGCTGGTACCAGGACCTGGTCGGCAAGGCCGAACTGGCTGACAACGGGCCGGTGCGCGGCACCATGGTCATCCGACCGTACGGCTACGGCCTGTGGGAGCGGATGCAGCAGGAACTCGACGCCCGGATCAAGGCGGCCGGCGCCCAGAACGCGTACTTCCCCCTGTTCATCCCGCAGTCGTACCTGACCAAGGAAGCCGAGCACGTCGAGGGCTTCGCGCCCGAGCTGGCCGTCGTCACCCACGGTGGCGGCAAGGAGCTGGAAGAGCCCGTCGTCGTCCGCCCCACCTCCGAGACGATCGTCAACGACTACTTCTCCAAGTGGGTGCAGAGCTACCGCGACCTGCCCCTGCTGATCAACCAGTGGGCGAACGTGGTCCGCTGGGAACTCCGGCCGCGCGTGTTCCTTCGTACGACGGAGTTCCTGTGGCAGGAAGGCCATACGGCACACGCCACCTACGAGGACGCCCGGGACTACGCCGCGCGCATCCACCGGGAGGTGTACGCCGACTTCCTGGAGAACGTCCTCGCCATGGACGTCGTACCGGGCCGCAAGACGGTCAGGGAGCGGTTCGCCGGCGCGATCAACACGCTCACCCTGGAGGGCATGATGGGTGACGGCAAGGCCCTCCAGATGACGACCAGTCACGAACTGGGCCAGAACTTCGCCAAGGCGTTCGCGACGCGGTACCTGTCGAAGGACGGCCGCGAAGAGTACGTCTGGCAGACGTCCTGGGGTTCCACGACCCGGATGGTCGGCGCACTGGTGATGATGCACGGCGACGACGACGGCCTCCGCGTCCCGCCGCGTCTGGCCCCGGTCCAGGTGGTCGTCGTGGCCGTCAAGGGCGACGACGCGGTCCTGGCGACGGTCCGTGAGATCGGGGACCGGCTGAGGACGGCCGGCATCCGGGTACACGTCGACGACCGCGTCGACACACCCTTCGGCCGCCGCGCGGTCGACTGGGAGCTCAAGGGGGTCCCGGTACGCATCGAGGTCGGACCGCGCGACGTGCGGAGCGGTACGGCCGTACTGGTCCGCCGCGTGGCGGGAAGCAGGGAGCCGACGCCGACCGGGGCACTGTCCGAGCTCCTGCCCAAGGTCCTGGAGGACGACCAGGCGCTTCTGCTGGCGCAGTCCCGTGCGCGGCGCGAGGACCGCACCGTCGAGGTGACCACGGTCGAGGAGGCCGCGGAGGCGGCGAGCACCGGCTGGGCGCGCATCGCCTGGGAGACGCTGGGTCTGGAGGGCGAGGCGAGGCTCGCCGCACAGGGAGTGACCGTGCGGTGTCTGGTCGCCGCGGACGGTTCCGTTCCCGAGCGCGACGACCAGCCGGGGAACGTCGCTGTCGTGGCACGCGCCTACTGACCCCGGCAGTTCGACGGCACCGTGGTGACGCGCTGGTCGTCGGCCTGCCCGGTCGCCCGGCGAGCGACTTCACCACCTGAACTCGGTTGAGAAACAAGGAGATTCCTTGCTTTAACTCTTGACGGCCGCAGGCACGGAGAGCACATTGGGCCCACTTTGAGAGCGCTCTCAACCGGCCCGGCCGCTCCGGGCGCTCCCGGAGACCCACCCGCGCACCCCCTCCGTACCCGAGAGGCACCCCCATGAGTGAAACCTCCGGTATATCCCCTGCGGACCACAGACGGCGGCGCCCGCTGCGCCGTGCCCTGCTCGCCGCGCTCGCCACCATGGGCCTGGCGGTGGCGGCCGCCACGACCGCCGCGCTCCCCGCCAACGCCTCGGCCCCCTCCGTCCCGTCCGGCTGGAGCCAGGTCTTCCTCGACGACTTCAACGGCTCGGCCGGCACCGGCGTCAGCACCTCCAACTGGCAGTACGACACCGGGACTTCCTATCCCGGAGGCGCCGCCAACTGGGGCACCGGCGAGGTCGAGACGATGACGTCGTCCACCACCAACGTCGCCCTGGACGGCAGCGGCAACCTGAAGATCACGCCGGTGCGGGACGCGGCCGGCAACTGGACGTCGGGCCGGATCGAGACCACCCGCACCGACTTCCAGCCCCCGGCCGGCGGCAAGCTGCGGGTCGAGGCCCGCATCCAGATGCCGAACGTCACCGGCACCGCCGCCTACGGCTACTGGCCCGCGTTCTGGATGCTGGGCGCGCCCTACCGGGGCAACTACCAGAACTGGCCGAGCGTCGGCGAGCTGGACATCATGGAGAACGTGCAGGGCCTGAACAAGGTCTGGGCGACCATGCACTGCGGCACCAACCCCGGCGGCCCCTGCAACGAGACGACGGGCCTGGGCAATTCGACGGCCTGCCCCAACACCACCTGCCAGTCCGGCTTCCACACCTACACCATGGAGTGGGACCGCTCGGTGAGCCCCGAGGCGATCCGCTTCTACGTCGACGGCGTCAACTACCAGACGGTGACGTCCAGTCAGGTCGACGCCACCACCTGGGCGAACGCCACCAACCACGGCTTCTTCGTGATCCTGAACGTGGCGATGGGCGGCGGCTTCCCGGACGCCTTCGGCGGCGGTCCGACCAGCGCCACCGAGTCCGGCCACCCGATGGTCGTGGACTACGTCCAGGTGCTGTCGGCCAGTGGGAGCGGTACCACCACCCCGCCGACCGGCAACCGTGACGCGTACAGCGCCATCCAGGCGGAGTCCTACGACAGCCAGTCCGGTGTCACCGCCGAGACCACCACCGACACCGGCGGCGGCCAGGACATCGGGTACGTGGCCAACGGCGACTGGGCGCTCTACAAGGGCGTCGATTTCGGCTCCACGGCCGCCACCCAGTTCTACGCCCGGGTGGCGAGCGGCGCGGCCGCCGGGGTGAGCGGCCAGGTCCAGGTCCGCCTCGACAGCCCCTCCAACTCCCCCGTCGGCAGCTTCTCGGTCGCCAACACCGGCGGCTGGCAGACCTGGACGACCGTCCCGGCCAACATCAGCTCGGTGACGGGCACCCACGACGTCTACCTGACCTTCAGCAGCGGCCAGTCGGCGGACTTCGTGAACGTGAACTGGTTCGACTTCGGCCACTGACGGCCGAGGGGTCCACGCGGCGCCGGAGGGGTCTCCCTCCGGCGCCGTCGCCGTGTCAGCGCAGCTCCGCCCGGAACGCCACCGGTGTCTGCCCGGTGTGCAGGTGGAAGAACTTGGAGAAGTTCGCCGCGTCCGGGAAGCCGACCGCCGCGCCGACCCGGCCGATCGGCAGGTCGGTGTGGGCGAGGAGGCGCTTGGCCTCCAGGACGACCCGCTTGTCGATGAAGCCCTTGGGGGTCTCCCCCGTGGCGGCGCGGACCGCGCGGACCAGGGTGCGGCGGGAGTAACCGAGGCTGTCGGCGTAGGCGCTGACGCTGTGATTTGCGGCGAAGTCCTTCTCCACCGCGTCCCGGAACAGGGTGAAGGTCGTGTCGGCCTGGCGGCGGGCCGCCTCCGCCGAGGTGGCCGCGAGATGGGCGAGGCGCAGGAGAGACGCCGTCAGGGAGTGCCGCAGCACCGAGGTGTGCAGGCTCAGGGGGAGGGTTTGGGTGTCCTCGTACTCGCGTTGCAGATGGGCGAGCGAGGCCTGGAGCGCGGCGAGTTGCGGGGCGTCGGGGCGCAGCAGGGGCGGCAGGTCGTAGCGGTAGAGGCCGGTCGCCTCGACGGTGGCGCGCGGCAGGAATCCGGGCTGCATGGTCAGGACGGTTCCGCGGTACTCGCAGGTCCGCGAGAAGCGGTGCACCTGGCCGGGGCGGATCCACAGCAGGTCGCCGGCGTGTGCCTCGTACTCGGCGAAGTCGATCATGTGGCGGACGGGGCCCCCGGTGAAGAGCATGACCACGTGGAAGTCGATGCGGTGGACGCGCTCAAGGGGGGCGTCGGCGTGCCACAGGCGTTCCGTCCCCATCGGGCCGACCTGGATGCCGACGCCGCCGACGCTCAGATCCACCGGGAAGGGGAAGGTCCTGATTCCGTCACCGTCGGCCGCCCCGTCGGGCGTTCTGTCCGCCATGTCCTTCTCGTGCCGTCCCTGTCGAAGATCCGTGTCCCACTTTCACCACAGGCTGACACACCCCGACCTTCCCTCCCAAAAGTCAGACTTTTACTTTTGAACGCGTCAGGTCAGCCAGAACGCTTCGAACGAGGACTTCTTGAAGATGAGCACGCAGACATCGGTAGGCGTCGACGACGGCTTCGAGTGGACCGACCTCGACCGGCGGGCCGTGGACACGGCGCGCCTTCTCGCGGCCGACGCGGTACAGCAGGTCGGCAACGGGCACCCCGGCACCGCGATGAGCCTGGCCCCGGCCGCGTACACGATCTTTCAGAAGGTGATGCGCCACGACCCGGCCGACCCCGAGTGGACGGGCCGGGACCGTTTCGTCCTCTCCCCCGGGCACACCTCGCTCACCCTCTACACCCAGCTGTTCCTCGCCGGGTACGAGCTGGAGCTGGAGGACCTCAAGGCCTTCCGGACGCACGGGTCGAAGACGCCGGGCCACCCGGAGTACGGGCACACGGCCGGCGTCGAGACCACCACCGGGCCGCTCGGCCAGGGCGTCGCCAACGCCGTCGGGATGGCCATGGCCGCCCGCTACGAGCGCGGTCTCTTCGACCCCGAGGCCGCCGAGGGCGCCTCCCCCTTCGACCACACCATCTGGGCGATCGTCTCCGACGGCGACCTGGAGGAGGGCGTCTCGGCCGAGGCCTCCTCGATGGCCGGCCACCAGAAGCTCGGCAACCTGGTCTTCGTCTACGACGACAACCACATCTCCATCGAGGGCGACACCGCGACCGCCTTCTCCGAGGACGTCCTCAAGCGGTACGAGGCCTACGGCTGGCACACCCAGCGCATCGAGCCGACCGCCGAGGGCGACGTCGACGTGCACGCCCTGCACGCGGCCCTGAAGGCGGCCCAGGCGGAGACCGAGCGGCCGTCCATCATCGCCATGCGCACGATCATCGCCTGGCCGGCCCCGAACGCCCGGAACACCGAGGCCTCCCACGGCTCCGCGCTCGGCGCCGACGAGGTCGCCGCCACCAAGCGCGTCCTCGGCTTCGACCCGGAGCGGAGTTTCCAGGTCGACGCCGACGTGCTGGCGCACACCCACCGGGCCCTGGACCGGGGCGCCGAGGCGCACGCGGCCTGGGACAAGCGCATCGCCGAGTGGCGGACCGGGAACGCGGAGCACGCGCGGCTCTTCGACCGGGTCGTGGCCGGCCAGCTCCCCGAGGGCTGGGAGTCCGAGATCCCGGTCTTCGAGGAGGGCAAGGCGGTCGCCACCCGCGCCGCCTCCGGCAAGGTCCTCCAGGCGCTCGGCCCGGTGCTGCCCGAGCTGTGGGGCGGCTCCGCCGACCTCGCGGGCTCCAACAACACCACCATCGACAAGACCTCCTCCTTCCTGCCGAAGGGCAACCCGCTGCCCGAGGCCGACCCGTACGGCCGTACCGTCCACTTCGGCATCCGCGAGTTCTCGATGGCAGCCGAGATGAACGGCATCGCCCTGCACGGCAACACCCGGATCTACGGCGGCACCTTCCTGGTCTTCTCCGACTACATGCGCAACGCCGTCCGCATGTCGGCGCTCATGCAGCTCCCGGTGACGTACGTCTGGACGCACGACTCGATCGGCCTCGGCGAGGACGGCCCGACCCACCAGCCGGTCGAGCACCTGGCCGCGCTGCGCGCCATCCCGGGCCTGAACGTCGTCCGCCCGGCCGACGCCAACGAGACCGCGGCGGCCTGGGCCGAGATCCTGAAGAGGCACGCCACCCACCCGGCCCCGCACGGGCTCGCGCTGACCCGCCAGGGCGTGCCGACGTACGCGCCGAACCCGGACGCGGCCAAGGGCGGCTATGTGCTGCGCGAGTCGTCGACCGAGACCCCGGAGGTGGTCCTGATCGCCACCGGTTCCGAGGTGCACCTCGCCGTCGAGGCGCGCGACCTCCTGGAGGCCGAGGGGATCGGCACCCGGGTGGTGTCGATGCCGTCCGTGGAGTGGTTCGAGGAGCAGCCCCGCGAGTACCGCGAGAGCGTCCTGCCGCCGGCCGTCAGGGCGCGGGTCGCCGTGGAGGCCGGGATCGGCCTGACCTGGTACCGCTTCGTGGGCGACGCCGGCCGGATCGTCTCCCTGGAGCACTTCGGCGCCTCCGCCGACGCGAAGACCCTGTTCGCCGAGTTCGGCTTCACCGCCGAGCACGTGGCCGCGGCGGCCCGCGAGTCCCGCACGGCCGCCCGTACCGCCTGATTCGCCAGCCAGAAACAGTTCAGTAGAGGAAGATGATCACTGTGACCGAAGCAACCGCCACCGCGGGAGCACTGAAGCGCCTCTCCGACGAGGGCGTCTCGATCTGGCTGGACGACCTGTCGCGCAAGCGGATCAGCACCGGCAACCTCGCCGAGCTCGTCGCAGAGAAGAACGTCGTGGGCGTGACCACGAACCCGTCGATCTTCGAGGCCGCCATCGGCTCCGGCGAGGGGTACGAGGAGCAGCTGGCCGACCTGGCCGTGCGGGGGGTCACGGTCGAGGAGGCCGTGCGGATGATGACGACGCAGGACGTGCGGGCCGCGGCCGATATCCTGCATTCTGTATACGATGTGTCACATGGCACAGACGGCCGGGTCTCCATCGAGGTCGACCCCCGCCTCGCCCACCGCACCGCCGCCACCGTCGCCGAGGCCAAGCAGCTCTTCTGGCTGGTCGACCGCCCCAACGTGATGATCAAGATCCCGGCGACGAAGGCCGGCCTCCCGGCGATCACCGCGGTCGTCGCCGAGGGCATCAGCGTCAACGTCACGCTGATCTTCTCCCTGGAGCGCTACCGCGAGGTCATGGCCGCCTACCTGGCCGGTCTGGAGCAGGCCGCCGCCAAGGGCCTGGACCTCGCCACGATCCACTCCGTGGCCTCCTTCTTCGTCTCCCGCGTCGACAGCGAGATCGACAAGCGGCTGACCGCCATCGACACGGACGAGGCGCTCGCGCTGAAGGGCCGGGCGGCGCTGGCCAACGCGCGGCTCGCCTACGAGGCGTACGAGCAGGTCTTCGCCGGCGAGCGCTGGGCGGCCCTGTCCGCGGCCGGTGCCCACAGGCAGCGCCCCCTGTGGGCGTCCACCGGTGTGAAGGACCCGGCGTACAAGGACACTCTCTACGTCGACGAGCTGGTGGCCCCTGGGACCGTCAACACGATGCCGGAGGCGACGCTGAACGCGACCGCCGACCACGGTGACATCCACGGCGACACGGTGACCGGCGGCTACGCCCAGGCCCGCGCGGACCTGGCGGCCGTCGAGAAGCTCGGCATCTCCTACGACGAGGTGGTGGGCAGGCTGGAGGACGAGGGCGTCGCCAAGTTCGAGGTGGCCTGGCAGGAGCTGCTGGACGCCGTCGCGAAGTCCCTGGACAGCAAGGGAGTTGAGGCGTAATGAGCGAGACCGCCAAGGAGGTGCGGGTGCCGGTGGTGCCCGCCGCCGACTGGGACAACCCGCTGCGCGACGAGCGCGACCGGCGACTGCCCAGGGTCGCGGGCCCGTCGGGCCTGGTCATCTTCGGGGTGACCGGTGACCTGTCGCGCAAGAAGCTGATGCCGGCGATCTACGACCTGGCCAACCGCGGTCTGCTGCCACCGGGCTTCTCGCTCGTCGGCTTCGCCCGCCGGGACTGGGAGGACCAGGACTTCGCGCAGGTCGTCCACGACGCGGTGCGCGAGCACGCCCGGACCCCGTTCCAGGAGGAGGTCTGGCAGCAGCTGGCCGAGGGCATGCGGTTCATCCCCGGCGACTTCGACGACGACACGGCGTTCAAGCAGCTGAAGGCGGCCGTCGACGAGCTGGACGGCTCCCGGGGCACCGGCGGCAACTTCGCGTTCTACCTCTCGGTGCCGCCGAAGTTCTTCCCGAAGGTCGTACGGCAGCTGAAGAAGGTCGGCCTGGCCACCCCGCCGCCCGGGGCCTGGCGGCGGGCGGTCATCGAGAAGCCGTTCGGCCACGACCTCAAGTCGGCGCAGGACCTGAACGCGGTCGTGCACGACGTGTTCGATCCGGACCAGGTGTTCCGCATCGACCACTACCTGGGCAAGGAGACCGTCCAGAACATCCTGGCGCTGCGCTTCGCCAACCAGATGTACGAGCCGATCTGGAACCGGTCCTACGTCGACCACGTGCAGATCACCATGGCCGAGGACATCGGCATCGGCGGCCGGGCGGGGTACTACGACGGCATCGGCTCGGCCCGTGACGTCATCCAGAACCACCTGCTGCAGCTCATGGCCCTCACCGCGATGGAGGAGCCGATCGCGTTCGACGCGGACGCGCTGCTCACCGAGAAGCTGAAGGTCCTGAAGTCGGTGCGGCTGCCGGAGGACCTGGGCCGGCACACCGTGCGCGGGCAGTACGCCGAGGGCTGGCAGGGCGGCGAGAAGGTGATCGGCTACCTCGAAGAGGACGGCATCGACCCGAAGTCGAAGACCGACACCTTCGCGGCCGTCAAGCTGGGCATCGACAACCGCCGCTGGGCGGGCGTCCCCTTCTACCTGCGCACCGGCAAGCGGCTGGGCCGCCGGGTCACCGAGATCGCGGTGGTCTTCAAGCGGGCCCCGCACTCCCCCTTCGACTCCACGGCCACCGAGGAGCTCGGCGCGAACGCGATCGTCATCCGCGTCCAGCCCGACGAGGGCATGACGGTCCGGTTCGGCTCCAAGGTGCCGGGCACCTCGATGGAGATCCGGGACGTGACGATGGACTTCGCGTACGGCGAGTCGTTCACGGAGTCCAGCCCGGAGGCGTACGAGCGGCTCATCCTGGACGTGCTGCTCGGCGACGCCAATTTGTTCCCTCGTCACCAGGAAGTGGAAGAGTCCTGGAAGATCCTCGACCCGATCGAGACGTACTGGGCAAAGCATGGTAAGCCCGCACAGTACGAGTCCGGCAGCTGGGGACCGCAGGAAGCCGACGAGATGCTCGCACGAGACGGACGGAGCTGGCGCAGGCCATGAAGATCGACCTGACCGACACCACGGCAAGCAAGATCAACAAGGCGCTGGTGCAGGGGCGCCGCGCCATCGGCACACCCGCCGTGGGCATGGTCCTGACGATGGTGATCGTCACGGACGAGGAGAACGCCTACGACTCGATCAAGGCGGCCGAGGAGGCCTCGCACGAGCACCCCTCGCGCACCCTGGTCGTCATCAAGCGGCACGCCCGCACCCTGCGCGACCGCACCACCTCCCGCCTCGACGCGGAGGTCCGGGTCGGCTCCGAGGCCGGCACCGGCGAGACGGTCGTGCTGCGGACGTACGGCGAGGTCTCCGACCACGCCGACTCGGTGGTGCTGCCGCTGCTGCTGCCGGACGCCCCGGTGGTCGTGTGGTGGCCGGTGGAGGCCCCGGAGACACCGTCCAAGGACCCCCTCGGCGCGCTCGCCCAGCGCCGGATCACCGACCTGTACGCGGTCGAGCGGCCGATGCAGGTCCTGGAGTCCCGCGCCCGCACCTACGCGCCCGGCGACACCGACCTGGCCTGGACCCGGCTCACCCTGTGGCGGTCCATGCTGGCCGCCGCCCTCGACCAGGCCCGGGTCGACGTGACCTCGGCGGCCGTCGAGGCCGAGGCGGACAACCCCAGCGCCGAACTCCTCGCCCGCTGGCTGGAGGCGCGGCTGAAGGTCAAGGTGGACCGCGTGGTCTCGCCCGGCCCGGTGGTCACGGCCGTACGGCTCGGCACCGCCAACGGCGAGATCCGCATCGACCGCCCCGAGGGCCCCCTCGCGAGCCTGACCCTGCCGGGCCAGCCGCCGCGCACCCTCGCCCTGAAGGTCCGCCCCACCTCCGAACTCATCGCCGAGGAGCTCCGCCGCCTCGACGCCGACGAGATGTACGCCGTCGCCCTGCGGGGCGAGGGCACCAAGGAGACCGTCTCCCATGCCTGACACCCCCGAGCTCACCCGGCGGCCCGAGTGGGCCGCCCTGGAGGACCACCGGGCCGAGGGACAGCCCGTCCTGCGTGAGCTGTTCGCGGCCGACCCGGCGCGCGCCGAGCGGTACGTCGTACGGGTCGGCGACCTGCACATCGACTACAGCAAGCACCTGATCACGGACGAGACCCTCGCCCTGCTCCAGGAACTGGCCACCGCCACCGACGTGTTCGGGCTGCGGGACGCCATGTTCCGGGGCGAGAAGATCAACATCACCGAGAAGCGTGCGGTGCTGCACACCGCGCTGCGCGCCCCGCGCGACGCGGTGGTCGAGGTCGACGGGGTGAACGTCGTCCCGGCCGTGCACGCCGTGCTCGACAAGATGGGCGCCTTCGCCGACCGGGTCCGCTCGGGCGAGTGGACCGGCCACACCGGCAGGCGGATCAGGAACGTCGTCAACATCGGCATCGGCGGCTCGGACCTGGGCCCTGCGATGGCCTACGAGGCCCTGCGGGCGTTCACCGCACGGGAGTTGACCTTCCGGTTCGTGTCCAACGTGGACGGCGCCGACCTGCACGAGGCGACCCGCGGCCTGGACCCGGCGGAGACGCTGTTCATCGTCGCGTCCAAGACGTTCACCACGATCGAGACGATCACCAACGCGACCTCGGCCCGCACCTGGCTCCTCGACGGTCTCGGGGGCGACGAGAAGGCGGTGGCCAAGCACTTCGTCGCCCTGTCCACGAACGCCGGGAAGGTGACGGAGTTCGGTATCGACCCGGACAACATGTTCGAGTTCTGGGACTGGGTCGGCGGCCGCTACTCCTACGACTCCGCGATCGGCCTCTCGCTGATGATCGCCGTCGGCCCGGACCGCTTCCGCGAGATGCTGGACGGCTTCCACCTGGTCGACGAGCACTTCCGCACCGCCCCCGCCGAGGCCAACGCGCCGCTGCTGCTGGGCCTGCTGGGTGTCTGGTACGGCAACTTCTTCGACGCCCAGTCGCACGCGGTGCTGCCGTACAGCCACTACCTCTCCAAGTTCACCGCCTACCTCCAGCAGCTGGACATGGAGTCCAACGGCAAGTCGGTGGACCGCGAAGGCCGGCCGGTGCAGTGGCAGACCGGCCCGGTGGTGTGGGGCACGCCCGGCACCAACGGCCAGCACGCGTACTACCAGTTGATCCACCAGGGCACCAAGCTGATCCCGGCGGACTTCATCGGCTTCGCCGTGCCGGTCGCCGAGCTGAGCGGTGAACTCAAGGCGCAGCACGACCTGCTGATGGCGAACTTCTTCGCCCAGACCCAGGCACTGGCCTTCGGCAAGACGGCTCAGGAGGTCCGCGCGGAGGGCGTCGCCGAGGAGCAGGTGGCACACCGCACCTTCAAGGGCAACCACCCCACGACCACCGTCCTGGCCCGCGAGCTGACCCCGTCGGTCCTCGGCCAGCTCGTCGCCCTCTACGAGCACAAGGTCTTCGTGCAAGGCGCGATCTGGAACATCGACTCCTTCGACCAGTGGGGCGTCGAGCTCGGCAAGGTGCTCGCCAAGCGCATCGAGCCCGCCCTGACCGAGGGCGCCGACGTGCCCGGCCTCGACCCGTCCACCACCGCCCTCGTCTCGACGTACCGCACGCTCAAGGAAGTGAACTGACATGCAGCTCGGACTGATCGGCCTCGGCAAGATGGGCGGCAACATGCGCGAGCGGATCCGCCGCGCCGGCCACACCGTCATCGGCTACGACCGCAACCCCGACGTCTCCGACGTCAAGAACCTGGAAGAACTGGTCGAGAAGCTCGACGCCCCGCGCGTGGTGTGGGTGATGGTCCCGGCAGGCCACGCCACCCAGTCCGTCGTCGACGAACTCAAGGACCTGCTGTCCGAGGGCGACACCGTGGTCGACGGCGGCAACTCCCGCTGGACGGACGACGAGAAGCACGCCGCCGAACTCGGCATCAAGGGCATCGGCTTCGTCGACGCCGGTGTCTCCGGCGGCGTGTGGGGCCTGCAGAACGGCTACGCCCTGATGGTCGGCGGCGACAAGCAGCACGTCGAGCGGCTGCACCCGATCTTCGAGGCGCTCAAGCCGGAGGGCCCCTACGGCTATGTCCACGCCGGCAAGGTCGGCGCCGGGCACTTCTCCAAGATGGTCCACAACGGCATCGAGTACGCCATGATGCAGGCGTACGCCGAGGGCTGGGAGCTCCTGGAGAAGGTCAAGTCCGTGGACAACGTCCGCGAGGTCTTCCGCTCCTGGCAGGACGGCACCGTCATCCGCTCCTGGCTGCTCGACCTCGCGGTCAACGCCCTGGACGACGACGAGCACCTGGACAAGCTGAAGGGCTTCGCGCAGGACTCCGGCGAAGGCCGCTGGACGGTCGAGGCGGCCATCGACAACGCGGTGCCGCTGCCGGCGATCACGGCGTCCCTCTTCGCCCGGTTCGCGTCCCGCCAGGACGACTCCCCGCAGATGAAGATGATCGCGGCGCTGCGCAACCAGTTCGGCGGCCACGCCGTCGAGTCGAAGTAGGTGTGCCGTGGGGGACCTCCTCCTGGTCCGCCACGGTGAGACGGAGTGGAGCAGGTCGGGCCAGCACACCAGCTGGACCGACCTGCCCCTCACCCAGCACGGCGAGGAACAGGCCAAGTCCCTCGCCCCGCTCCTCACCGACCGGACCTACGCACTGGCACTGGCCAGCCCGCTGGACCGCGCGATACGCACCGCCGAACTGGCCGGTCTGACCGGGGTGGTACCAGACCCCGACCTGCACGAATGGGACTACGGCGGCTACGAGGGCGTCACCACGGTGGAGATCCACCGCTCCCGCCCCGACTGGTACCTGTGGACCGACGGCGTCCCGCCGGGCCCGGAAGGCCATCCCGGGGAGTCGCCGGAGCAGATCGGCGAGCGGGCCGACCGGGTGCTCAGGAAGATCGAGACTGCGCTCAACAGCGGCACGGGTGACGTGGTCCTGGTGGCCCACGCCCATTTCCTGCGCGTGCTGACCGCCCGCCGCCTGGGGCTGCCGCCCGCCGAGGGCCGGCTGTTCCAGCTGGCGACCGGGACGGTCAGCCGGCTCTCCACCGAGCACGGGTGGCCCGTGATCGCCGAGTGGAACAAGCAGCCGTAAGAGGCCTCGCGACGGCCCGTCAGTGACAACTGACGGGCCGTTTCGGCGTATTGGCCACCGGTACCCGTCACGCAAGTTTCTACGGCCCATTTCCTAACCCCTTGTCGAAAGTCCCGCGAAGCCCATAGCCTGACGCCGCGCCGGTGCCGTCGTACGCCCCGGCCCGGCCGTGACGGGATGGGAGGGGCAGCCGCGTGAAGCGCACATCGCGTGACATCCGCACCGCGAACCGCTACGAGGTGCTGCGCCAGATCATCGCCCGCTCCCCCACCTCCCGGCAGACGCTGGCCGCCGCCACCGGACTGAGCCTCGCCACGGTCGCGACCCTCGTCGGCGAGCTGCTCGACCTCCGGATGATCACCGAGGTCGGCTTCGAGGACTCGGCCGGCGGTCGCCCCCGCGGACTGGTGGCCGTCAACTCCGCGGGCGGCGCGCTGATCGGTGTCGACATGGCGGAGACGTACGTCCGGGTGGAGCTGTTCGACCTGGGGCTGAACGTGCTGGCCCGCGCGGTGGAGGACATGCGCCCCGGGGAGAGCCGGCCCGAGCAGGTGGTGGGTCAGGTGGCCACGGCCGTCGGCTCGGTGGTCGCCCAGGCCGGCGTCGAGGGCGCCCGGGTACTGGGCGTCGGGGTGAGCGTGCCGGGCCAGGTGGACCGGGCCACCGGCATCGCCGAGTACGCGCCCAACTGGGACTGGCACGACGTGCCGTTGCTCGGCCTGCTCTCCGAACACATCGCCTACCCCCTGCACCTGGACAACCCGTTGCGGGCGAGCGCGGTGGCCGAGCTGTGGTTCGGGGCCGCGCGCGGGCGTGAGGACGCCGTGGTGGTGAACCTCGGGACCGGGGTCGGCGCCGGACTGGTCCTGGGCGGCGGGCTGTACCGGGGCGTGAGCAACAGCGCCGGGGAGTGGGGGCACACGACGCTCGTGCTGGACGGGCGGCTGTGCCACTGCGGCAACCACGGCTGCGTCGAGACGTACGTCGGCGCCCCCGGCATCATGCTCAACCTGCGCGAACTCAGCCCCCGCTCCACGCTGTTGCACCCCGAGGACCAGACGGCGACGATCGACGCGCTGGCCGACGGGGTGGCCGCGGGCGATCCGGTGGCCGCCAAGGTGGTCCGCGACACCGCCCGTTACCTGGGCGCGGGCATCGCGGACCTGGTGAACCTGTACAACCCCGAAGTGGTCGTGCTCAGCAGCTGGGTCGCCAGGAGGCTGGGCGCACCGCTGCTCGACGAGGTGCGCGAGGCCGTCCGGCGGCACGCGCTGCGGCGGCCGTTCGCCGCCGCCGAGATCGTCCTCTCCCCCGTCCCCACCGACCCGGTCTGCCTGGGCGCGGCCACGTTCGCCCTGGAGGGCGCCCTGCAGGCAGTGGGGCAGCGGCCCCCGAGACGCACCACCGGGCCCGCAAGGAGCCGTACCGCACCACCTTCATGACGACGGAAGGGATGCACGTGTCACACCCGCACCGCAAGAGATCGGTCCTCCTGACGGCCGCAGCCGCACTGGCCGTCGCCGGACCCCTGATATCCGCCCCGCCCGCCTCGGCCGCCACCGCTGCCGCCGCCGCCGAGGTCTCCCCGCACGCCGCCCAGACCATCGACGACATCGGCGCCTCGGGCGCCTGGTGGGTCAACGACCTCCAGCACTTCTCCCCCAAGGTCCAGGCCCGGGTGGCGAAACTGCTCTTCTCCAAGCAGGGCCTGGACCTCAGCTCGTACCGCTACAACATCGGCGGGGGCGGGGCCGCGGTCACCACCCCGGCACGGGCCGCCGAGGACTTCCTGGCCTCCGACGGCTCGTACGACTGGAGCAGGGACAAGGGCGGCCGGACGTTCCTCACCTACGCGGCGAAGTACGGCGTCGAGGACCTGATCGGCTTCGTCAACAGCGCGCCCGCCCAGTGGACCACCAACGGGCAGAGCTGCGGCGGGCAGTTGAAGCCGGAGGACGAGAGCGCCTACGCGAACTACATCGCCGACGTCACCGACCATTTCGCCCGCCAGGGCGTGGAACTGGACCACATCAGCCCCTTCAACGAGCCGGACAACGACTTCGGTTCGTGCGGCCAGGAGGGCATGCAGGTCACCGTCGACCAACGCGACGACATCGTGCGGGCGTTGGGCGCCGAGCAGCGGGCCCGGCACCAGAGGACCTCGGTCATCGCCGACGAGTCCAGCCAGACCACGCAGTTCGTCTCCGAACTCCCGCAGTGGATCTCGCAGCCGGACACCGCGCAGTACGTGTCCGCGCTGGCCCACCACACGTACAACAACCCCGACGACGGCCAGCTCGGCAACGTCTACGAGACCTCGCGGACGGTCGGCCAGAAGTCCTGGGCCAGCGAGATCTGCTGCTTCGGCAAGGGCTCCACGGGCTGGAACCAGGAGTACGACCCGTCCATCGACAACGCCCTGCTGATGTCCCGGATCATCTACAAGGACTTCGCGAGCGCCCACGACTCGGCCTTCCAGTGGTGGGTGGCGCTGGCCAGCGGCTACGGCACCGACCCGTACGCGAAGAACGACGTCGGCTGGAACGACGGCCTGGTCTACTACGACCCCGACTTCGCGACGAACGGCAACCAGACGCTGTACTTCACCAAGCGGTACTACGCGCTCGGCCAGTACAGCAAGTTCGTGAAACCGGGCTCGGTCGCGCACAACGTGACCGGGGCGCCGGACGGGGTCGAGGTGTCGGCCTACGACAGCGGCGGCAAGTGGGTGGTCGTGGTCAACAACCACAACACCACGGACACCCCGCTGAGTCTGCACTTCAACAACGCGGCACCGGCGAAGGCCAGGCAGGCGGTACGCACGTCGGCCACCGAGGACTGGGCCGACGTCGCGAAACCGTCGGTGACCGCGGGGACGGTGTCCGCCACCCTCGCCGCCCGCTCCATCACGACGTACGTCTTCGACCAGAAGGGCCACGGCACGTCGGCCGTCACCGGCGCGCTGGCCGGCAGGCAGTCCGGCAAGTGCCTGACGGCGGACGCCTCCGGGGCCGCGATCGCCACCTGCACGGGCGCCGCGGACCAGTCCTGGTCATACCGGGCCGACGGCACCCTGAAGGGCCCGAACGGCTATCTGACGGCCGCCGGTTCCGGCCTGACGGCCACCGCGGGCCCGGCCGGTGACGCGAGCGGGCGCTGGCTGCTGAACGCCAACGGGCAGATCCTCAGCGAGGCGTCCGGCAAGTGCCTCGACGTCAGCGGGCAGGCCACCGCCGACGGCAGCAAGGTGATCCTCTAC
This sequence comes from Streptomyces sp. NPDC090499, assembly GCF_044769305.1. NCBI lineage: Bacteria > Bacillati > Actinomycetota > Actinomycetes > Kitasatosporales > Streptomycetaceae > Streptomyces > Streptomyces sp. NPDC090499. Next base: position 103,410 of record NZ_JBIVXP010000019.1, on the reverse strand, counting down.
AGCTGCAACGGCGGCGCCAACGAGGCCTGGACCAGGCAGTAACCGCCCGCCTCGGCGCAGACCGAGGGCCGCCGGCCACCCCCCTGACCCGGCGGCCCTCAACTCGCCCTGCCCGCTGCACTGTTCGTCATCCCGAACCGGGTGCAACGTTTCACGCAGACTTCGTCCAACCTCTTGCCGAAGCATTAGCCGAAGGTTAACGTCCCGCTCCGCGACGCATTTTCAGCCATCTGGTTTCCGAGGTCCCACGGGCCGTAGAGGCACCGCCGCACTCGACAGACAAGGACGTCAGCATGTCGGCACTCAGCAACAACAACTGGTCCCGCCGGTCTCTCTTCCGGGCGGCCGCGGGCATGGCCGCCGCCGGCACGCTGGCCGCGTGCGGCAGCAACAACGGCAGAGGCGGCGGGAGCGGGTCGGGGACGCAGCTCACCCAGTACTTCCACGCCTACGGCGAGGCGGGCACCGAGCAGGCCCTCAAGCGCTACGCGGCGGCGTACAAGAAGGCCGACGTCAGCACCAACTGGATCACCGGCAACAACTTCGAGTCCGCGCTCTTCGCGGCCCTGCTCACCAAGAAGGCGCCCGACGTCTTCGAGTTCCACCCGCAGCTGCAGCTCGTCAAGAGCGGCCAGGTGGCGGACCTGAGCGACATCATCGACCCGGTCAAGGACGACTTCAACCCGAACGACATCAAGTCCCACACGGTCGACGGGAAGATCTACGGGATCCGGATGATCGACGACCCGCAGTTCTTCTACTACCGCAAGTCGATGCTGGAGAAGGCCAAGGTCGAGGTGCCCACCACCCTCGACGAGCTGGTCGAGGCCGCCGCCAAGCTGACCACCAGCAAGGTCAAGGGCGCCTTCCTCGGCAACGACTTCAGCGCGATCCAGAACCCCATCATCTGGTCCGCCGGCGCCGACACCATCGACGACAAGAACCAGATCGCCTACCACACGGACGGCGTCGTCGAGGGGCTGAAGACCCTCCGGAAGCTGTTCACCAGCGGCAACGTACTGCTCGACGCCCCGACCGACTTCTGGGACCCGTCCTCGCTCAACCAGGGCCTGTGTGCCATCCAGTGGGGCGGCATGTGGTCCATGCCGGCCATGCAGAAGGCCCTCGGCGACGACCTCGGTATCTTCCCGTTCCCGAAGATCGGCAGCGCCGGCAAGCTGTCCGTCTACAACGGCGGCTGGTCGATCTTCGTGAACGCCAAGGGCAACAACGTCGACGCGGCCAAGGAGTACGTCAAGTGGCTGTGGATCGACCAGAAGCAGTACCAGGAGGACTGGGCGACCTCGTACGGCTTCCACATCCCGCCGCGCACCTCGATCGCCAGCGGGGCTACCAAGCTCAAGTCCGGCCTGGCCGCCGAGGGCGTGAAGCTCTTCACCGACTACGGCCACTTCGACAACATCGCCTACGACCAGACCATGCAGACCGCGTTCGCCGAGGTGATCGCCTCCTCCGTCCGAAAGAACGGCAACCCCGAGGCCGCGCTCGACACCTGCGACAAGAAGGTCAACGTCGAGCTCAAGAAGCTGTTCGGATAGGCCCCCGGGAAGACCACGACATGTCGACCACCACCACACGCGGGGTCGCCCGGCCCGCCCCGGCCAAGGCCTCCCCGGCCCGGCCGCGGCGGGGCCTGCGGGGCAACCCGACCGTGAACTTCTGGCTCTTCACCGGGCCCTTCCTCATCGGCCTGGCGATCTTCGTCTTCGTGCCGATCGGCTGGAGCGTCTGGCTCAGCTTCTTCGACGCCCGCTACACCGTCACGCCGAGCCATTTCATCGGCTTCGACAACTACAAGCAGATCCTGACCAACAGTGAGTTCCCCGACTCGCTGGTGACGTTCACCGTGTTCGCCGCGTTCATCGTGCCGACCACCTGGGCGCTGTCGCTCGGGCTCGCGCTGCTCGTGAACCAGCTGCGGTTCATGCGGGCGTTCTTCCGGTCGGTGTTCTTCCTGCCGACCGCCGTCTCCTACGTGGCGGCCGCCCTGATCTGGAAGATGTCCATCTTCAGCGGTGTCCGCTTCGGACTCGCGAACACGGTCATCGGCTGGTTCGGCGCCGACACCGTCGCCTGGATGTCCGACCCCACTCCGCCCTGGTACTGGCTGGTCATCGTGACCCTGCGGCTGTGGATCCAGTCCGGCTTCTACATGATCCTGTTCCTGGCAGCGCTCCAGAACATCCCCGGCGAGCTGTACGAGGCCGCCGCCATCGACGGCGCCAAGCGGGGCTGGCAGACCTTCCGGTACATCACGCTGCCCCAGCTGCGGGCCACGTCCACCGCGGTGATCCTGCTCCTGCTCATCGCCGCCTACCAGGCGTTCGACGAGTTCTTCAACATCGTGGGGCAGAAGGCGACCTGGGCGCAGACACCGCTCATGGAGCTCTACAAGACGGCCCTCGGCACCAGCCAGGACTACGGCGCGGGCAGCGCCGGCGCGGTCATCCTGTCGCTGCTCATCTGCCTGGTCACCCTGGTCCAGGGCAAGTTCATGGGATTCGGAAGGGGGGAGGAGTCCAAGTGACCACCACCACGCCCCAGGTCGGCAAGCGACGCAGGAAGGGCGGGGGCGTCCTCGGCAACACGGGGCTGTACGTCGCCGTCGGCATCGCCGCCCTGCTCTTCCTGATCCCCTTCTACCTGATCCTCCGCAACGCCCTCTCCACGGACCTGGAGATCACCGGCGAGAACTGGAAGGTGCTGCCCTCCTTCCAGTGGGGCAACATCAGCGAGCTGTTCAGCGATCCCACGGTCGACTTCGGCACGTCCATGGTGAACTCGCTGGTCGTCGCCGTCCTGACCACGAGCGGCACGCTCCTCGTGTGCTCCCTGGCCGGCTACGGCCTGGCCCGCATCCCCTACCGGCACGCCAACAAGGTCTTCTACGCGGTCCTGGCGACCCTGATGGTCCCCACCGCCGTCACCTTCGTGCCCAGCTTCGTGCTGGTCTCGTCCCTCGGCTGGGTGGACACCTACCGCGGACTCATCATCCCCGGCCTGTTCAGTGGTTTCACCTGCTTCCTTTTCCGGCAGTACTTCCTCGGATTCCCGAAGGAGCTGGAGGAGGCGGCACGCGTGGACGGGCTCGGCTACTGGGGCGCGTACTGGCGGATCGTCGTACCCAACTCACTGAACTTCTTCGCGGCGATCGCCACGATCACGTTCATCAGCGCCTGGAACTCCTTCCTGTGGCCGCTCGTCATCGGCCAGGACCCGAGCTCCTGGACCGTCCAGATCGCGCTCTCCTCCTTCATGACCAACCAGACCGTCAACTTCCACCTGATCTTCATGGCCACCGCCATCTCCATCCTGCCCCTGGTGTTCGTGTTCCTCTTCCTCCAGCGCTGGCTGGTGCAGGGGATCGCGCAGACCGGTATCAAGGGCTGACGCCGCACTCTCACGACCTGGAGACCGATGTCTTTCCGCAACTCCACGGCCACCGACTACGTCGAGGACGTCTCCCCGGGCTCGGGCGCCCTGCCGCCCCGCGCCTGGTATCCAGCGTCGGACGCCACGGCACTGTCGCTGAACGGCAGTTGGCGCTTCCGGCTGTCGCCGACGGCGGATGCCGAGGACGACGCGTTCGCCGAGCCGGGGTACGACGCCGGCGGCTGGGCGGAGGTATCGGTCCCGGGGCACTGGGTGCTCCAGGGCCACGGCGCACCCGCCTACACGAACCACCTCTACCCGTTCCCGGTCGACCCGCCCCGGGTGCCGACCGAGAACCCCACCGGTGACCACCTGCGGTTCTTCGACCTGCCGGCGGGCTGGGACGGCACGGCCGGCGGGGCGGTCCTCCGCTTCGACGGGGTCGAGTCCTGCGCCCGGGTGTGGCTGAACGGCACGGACATCGGCGAGTTCAAGGGCTCCCGGCTGCCGCACGAGTTCGCGGTCGGCCAGCTGTTGAAGCCGGCCGGCAACGTGCTGGCCGTCCGGGTCCACCAGTGGTCCGCCGGTTCCTACCTGGAGGACCAGGACCAGTGGTGGCTGCCCGGCATCTTCCGTGACGTCACCCTGCTGCACCGCCCGCCGGGCGCGGCCCTCGACTTCTTCGTGCACGCCTCCTACGACCACACCACCGGCCAGGGCACCCTGCGCGTCGACTCCGATGTCGACGGGCGGGTGTCCGTGCCCGCCCTGGACATCGATGTCGCCACCGGCGAGGCGGTGACCGTCCCGGTCGAGGCGTGGACGGCCGAGACCCCGAGGCTGTACGACGCGGTGCTGGCCACCGAGGGCGAGCGGGTGCCGCTGCGGATCGGCTTCCGGACCGTGGAGCTGGCCGACGGCCTGATCAAGGTCAACGGGAAGGCGGTCCTCTTCAAGGGCGTCAACCGGCACGAGTGGCACCCTGAGCGGGGCCGGGCGCTCGACCAGGAGACCATGCTCGCGGACGTGCTGCTGATGAAGCGGCACAACATCAACGCGGTCCGCACCTCCCACTACCCGCCGCACCCGGCCTTCCTCGACCTGTGCGACGAGTACGGCCTGTGGGTGATCGACGAGTGCGACCTGGAGACCCACGGCTTCACCGAGCAGGCCTGGCGGGACAACCCGGTCGACGACGACCGCTGGACCCCGGCGCTGCTGGACCGGGCGGCCCGGATGGTCGAGCGGGACAAGAACCACCCGTCGGTGGTGATCTGGTCGCTGGGCAACGAAGCCGGCACCGGGCGGGGCCTGACCGCGATGGCCGAGTGGATCCACGGCCGGGACGCGTCGCGGCTCGTGCACTACGAGGGTGACATCGACTGCCGTGACACGGACGTCTATTCACGGATGTACGCGGACCACGCCGAGGTCGAGCGGATCGGCCGCGAGCTGGACGGCGGCACGCACAAGCGCCGTCGACTCCCCTTCATCCTCTGCGAGTACGGCCACGCCATGGGCAACGGCCCCGGCGGGCTCGCCGACTACCAGCGGATCTTCGAGTCGTACGACCGGCTGCAGGGCGGCTTCATCTGGGAGTGGATCGACCACGGCATCAAGGACGACCGCTACGAGTACGCCTACGGCGGCGACTTCGGCGAGGAACTGCACGACGGGAACTTCGTCTGCGACGGCCTGGTCTTCCCCGACCGGCGGCCCTCCCCCGGTCTCGTCGAGTACAAGAAGGTGATCGAGCCGGTCGGCGTCGAAGGTGACGGCACCACCGTCCGGATCACCAACAAGCAGGACTTCGCCGACCTGTCCGCGCTGGCCTTCGAGTGGTCGTACCAGGTCGACGGCGAGACGGTCGAGGCCGGCACGCTGGCCGTGCCGGCCCTGGCGGCCGGCGAGTCGGCGGAGGTGAAGCTGCCGGAGCCGCCTGCCGTCCCGGGCGGCGGCGAGGCGCGGTGGACGGTACGGGCGCTGCTGGCGGCCGGGACCGCGTGGGGGCCCGCAGGGCATGTCGTCGCCTGGGGCCAGATCCCAGTCTCGGCACGGCAGTCGCCGTCCGTCGCCGCGAGTGCCGCCCCGGTGTCCGGCGCGGGTCGGATCACTCTCGGCCCGGCGGCCTTCGACGCCCGCAGCGGCGCGCTGCTGAGCATCGGTTCGGTGGACGTGACCGCCCTGCGGCTGGACGTGTGGCGGGCGACCACGGACAACGACGACGGCGCCGCCTGGCAGAGCGACATCCGCTACGCCGCGCTGTGGCGGAAGTTCGGTCTGCACCGCATGCGGCACCGCCTGGACGCGGTGGAGACGGACGGCGACGCGCTCACCGTGCGCACCCGGGTGGCGCCGGCCGCCTGGGAGTTCGGCCTGGCCACGGTCTACCGATGGACCTCGGACGGCGACCGGCTGGGGCTCACGGTCTCCGTGACCCCGGACGGCGACTGGACGGTGCCGCTGCCCCGGCTCGGCATCCGGTTCGGCATCCCGGCGGCCGACCGGGTGCGCTGGTTCGGCGGCGGACCCGAGGAGGCGTACCCGGACACCAGGTCGGCCGCGTTGGTCGGCCGTTGGGAGTCGACGGTGGACGGCCTCCAGACCCCGTACGTCCGCCCGCAGGAGAACGGCGCCCGCGCGGACGTCCGTTGGGCGGAGATCGGCGGGCTGCGGATCGAGGGCGACCCGGAGTTCTGGTTCACGGCCCGCCGCTGGACCACCGAGCAGCTGGACGCGGCGGCCCACCGCACCGACCTGGTCGCCGGAGACACCGTGTGGGTCAACCTGGACCACGGCCAGCACGGCATCGGTTCGCAGTCCTGCGGTCCCGGCGTCCTGCCGCCGTACCAACTGCACGCGGAGCCATCCGAGTTCACCTTCGTGTTCACGGACGTCGGCTGACCCGCACCGCTCCCCGGGGGCCCCGGACCGCGCGCGGTCCGGGGCCTCCGTCCGCTCAGCGCCGGTGGCCGGCAGCCCCGCAGCGGTACAGGGTGTAGCGGGCGACATGGACCGGCGCGCAGTGGTCCATGGCCCAGCGGACCAGGGTCCGGCCGGGGGTCCTCGCGCCCCGGGCGCGGTGGGTGAGGTCGGCCGCGGAGAGCAGGACGTAGCGGAGCCGACCGGTGTCGATCAGGTGGTGGAAGGTGCCGGGCGCGGGGTAGGGCACACGGGCGGTGAAGCCGCCGAGCGGGAGGATGGCGGCGTTGTCCGAGAGGATGTACGGCGCCGCCATCTGCCAGCGGGGCACCGCGGCCAGGTAGCGGGCGCCGTCGCGGTGGGCGGTGAGGTAGGCGAGGACGCGCCGTTGGGCCGGGTCCAGGGCGGCGGCGCCGTTGCTGGTGGCGATGCTGCCCGGACCGATCCGGCCGAACCCGCCGGGCTGGTTGTAGCGCAGCGAGGTCGCGGACACGGACCAGACCGTGGGGACGACCAGGACCGCGGCGAGGGCGACGGCCAGGGCGGTCCGGCGCGGGCGTGACCCGCCGACGGCGAAGAGCACCAGGGCCGGCAGGGCGAGGACCGCGGCGACACCGACCGACCAGGTGAAGAAGCGCGGGTAGTACAGGGTGAGGGCCGCGCACCAGCCGACGTTGACGGCGAGGACCGCGCACAGCACGCTCCGGTGCCGCACCCGGGTCACGGCCACGGCGGCCAGGGCCGACAGGCCGACCGCCACCACGCCCATGTAGTAGGTGTGTCCGGTCACGCTGCCGAAGCTGAAGACCAGGAAGAACGTCACCAGCCAGACGCCCCACAGCAGGTATCCGGCCAGGAAGGGATCGGTGCGCCGCGGGCGCCGGCGCCACAGGCCGTACAGGCCGGCGGCAAGGCCCAGCGCCGCCAGCGGGTACAGCCAGCCCGTCTGGCTGGCCAGTCCGGGGCTGAACATCTTCCAGACGCTCTCCCCCATCCCGGCCGGGGCCCTGCCGTGCGTCCGGCCGGCGACGATGCTGCCGGTGCCGGCCGCGTCGACGCCCAGTGCCTGGAAGCGGGTCAGGAAGTTGTAGCCGACGACCAGGGCGACCGGCGAGTTGTCGGTGGTGCCGTCGAGGTAGGGGCGGGCGACGGCCGGGGTGAGGCCGGCGGCCAGCATCCAGGACAGGGACACCGTCAGCATGACCGCCCCGGACACGGCGAGATCCCGGACACGGCGGCGCAGCGTGGTCGGAGCGGCCACCAGATAGGTCACGGCCAGGGCGGGCAGCACCGCCCAGGCCTCCAGCATCTTGCACTGGAAGGCCACCCCGACCCAGACGCCCGCCAGGACGAGGGTGCGCAGCCGGGCGCGGGCGGTGGCCCGCTGGGTGGCCTCGGCGGCCAGCAGCAACAGCAGGACGAACGGCGCGTCCTCGGTGACCGAACGGCCGAGGCCCACGGTCACCGGGGTGAGCGTGAGGAAGGCGGCGGCCAGCAGTCCGGCCGCTACGCCGGCCCAGCGCCGTACCACCACGTGCAGCAGGACCACCGAGGCCACGCCCTCCAGGGCCTGCGGGACGACCAGGGACCACGGGTGGAAACCGAGGACCAGCGCCGACAGGGCCTGCGGCCACAGGAAGCCGGGCAGCTTGTCCAGGGTGATGGAGTTGCCCGGGTCGAAGGAGCCGTAGAGGAAGGCGACCGGGTTGTCGGTCATGCTGCGGACGGCGCTCGCGTAGAAGGTGTGGTACGCGCTGTGCCAGATGCCCCAGAAGTCGAGCAGCGCGGCGACGGTGGCGATGCCGGCGAGGATCGGGCGTTCGTAGCGCCGGGTACGGCTCCACGCCGGGGACGGCGGGGGTGGCGGCTCCTCGACACGGTCGATCGGCTCGGCGCTGACAGGGCTCGGCATCGCGGACGGCCTCCAGGACTCCCGGTATCCAGGACTTCCAGAACGCCCTGGATTTCTACGGCCTCTAGGACGACTGGATCTCGACGAACGTCACATCCGGAATGCCAAGGAACATTCGGGATGTTCGTGAGTATCGGTCGTGGAAGCCGTAAGGATCCTGAACCCTGCCGGTGTCTCACCGGCCTCTCACTGCACGCTCACCCGGCGCCGGTTCAGCGGGCGGGCCGACCGGCGTGCTGGGCGGCGAGGCGCACCGGGGCGTTCTGGGCGCCGTATCCGCGGTATCCGGGATCCCGCTCGACCAGTTCGAGGAACACCCGGTCGACCGTCCGCGTGTAGCAGTGCCGGAAGACACCGCCCGCGTCCCGGTCGTAGAGGATGCCGAGGTCGCGGTAGGTGTCCAGCTCGCCGTCGGCGAACTCGTACCGGGCGGCGAGGTCGTCGTGGTAGTTGGCGGGGATGGGCAGCAGACCGCCGCCGGCCGCCCGGAAGGCGCGGGCGGCGGCGACCACGTCCGGGACGGCGAGGGCGATGTGCTGGGCGTGCAGGGTGTCGTCGGCCGGGGCCGCGCCGACGCCGAGGACGATCCGGACGCTGCCGTCGGCGTTGGTGACGGCGCGGGAGCGCAGCAGCCCGTAGGGGTCGGCGACGTCGACGCTCTCCTGGGGGTGCAGGCCGAGGACGCTGCGGTGGAAGAGGGTCGCCTCGTCGTACTGGTGCCAGGGCTGGGTGAGCGCGAGGTGGTCGAGGCGCGCCGGGCCGGGCACCGGCTCGTGCGGCACCTCGATGAAGTCGGCCCGCCAGTCCGGGAGTTCGGGGGCGTGGCCGGTGGCGCAGAAGAACAGTTCGGTGCCGTCGGGGGCGGCGACCGCGTCGAGCGGGGCGTCCTCGGGGGCGCGGCGGCGGGGCAGCACGGGGGCGAGCAGGGCCTCGGCACGGCGGGCGGCGGCCCGCGGGTCCGGTGACTCCAGCCCGATCGCGGCGAGCCCGGTGCCGTCGCGGCGGGCGGCGGGACCGGTGTTGACCAGGATCCGGGCCTCGCCGTGCTCCCACAGATCGACCGGCTTGCTCCGATGACGCGCGGTCCGCGCAAAGCCGAGAGCTCCGAGCAGCGCCGAGACCGGTTCGGCGTCCGGCGTGACGAGTTCGGCGAAGGCGACTCCCGTCGGTACGACCGGAGCGGGCAGCTCCCCGACCCCGACGGCCTCTTGCAGCACCAGGAGCGAACGGTGCGCGTCGACAGCGGTCGGCCCGGCCTCGGCCTGCCGGAAGACGTCGTTGAAGACCTCCAGGGAGAGCGGTCCGTCGTACCCGGTGCGCAGCACGTGCCGCACGAGCCCTGCGACGTCGAACCCGCCCTGTCCGGGGAAACACCGGTAGTGCCGGCTCCACTGGAGCACGTCCATGGCGAGCATCGGGGCGTCGGCCAGCTGGAGGAAGAAGATCTTCGCTCCGGGGATGTCCTCGATGGCCTTGGGATCGGACCCGCGGGAGAGGATGTGGAAGCTGTCGAGGCAGGTGCCGAGGGCGGGGCGCCCGGCCGCCTCGACGATCCGCCAGGCGTGGTCGTAGGTACTGACGTGCCGCCCCCAGGCGAGTGCCTCGTAGGCGACGCGGATGTCGAAGTCCGCCGCCAGGTCCGCGAGTTGAGCCAACTGTCCGGCGGCGAGATCGTCGTCGTCGATCGCGAGCGGGGAGACGGAGGAGCAGACGAGGACGGTGTCGGCGCCCAGTTCCCGCATGAGCTCGAACTTGTGCCGGGCGCGCCGCAGATTGCGCGCGAACTCGTCGTCGGGGACGGCTTCGATGTCCCGCATGGGCTGATAGAGGTCGACGGTGAGCCCCAGATCGGTGCACCGAGCCCGTATCTCACGGGGCGAGAGCGGGCTGGCCAGCAGATCGTTCTCGAAGATCTCCACACCGTCGAATCCGGCCCGCGAGGCGGCGGTGAGCTTCTCGGTCAGTGACCCACTGAGCGAGACGGTGGCAATGGAAGTACGCATGACCTTTTTCCTCACCTGCACTACAGCGCTCCGTCAGGGGCGCTGGGGGTACCCCCGGCCGAAGGCTGGGGGAGGAACTGCGCGACCAGCCACAGCCGGCCCGACCCGTCACACAACCTGCCCCGCCGAGCTCTCGGCCAGCTCCTCGATATCGGCCAGCATCCGAGCAACGTCCGGCTCCCTCCCCGTGAACAACCGAAACGCATCCGCAGCCTGGAACACGGCCATCCCGCCCCCGTCCAGCACCGCACACCCCAACGCCCGAGCGGTCCGCACCAGCTCCGTCTCCAACGGCCGGTACACCACCTCGGCCACCCACAGCCCGGGATGCAGCAACTCCGCAGGCACCGGCAGCCCCGGATGCGCGGCCATCCCGGTGGGCGTCGCGTGCACGAGCCCGTCGGCGCCCGCGAGCAGCTCCGGCAACCGGTCCGGCGTCGCGGCGACCGCCCGCCCCTCGCCGAAGTGCCGGTTCAGCGAGCCCGCGAGATCGACGGCCCGGTCGGCGAGCGCGTCCACGACCGTGACCCGCTCGGCCCCCAGCGTGAGCGTCGCGTGCGCGACGGCGGCTCCGGCGCCCCCGGCACCGAGCTGCACGACGCTCTCCAGCGGAGCGTCCCGCAGCCCTCGCGCGAACGACGCCGCGAACCCGGTCACGTCCGTGTTGTGGCCGACGGCCCTCCCGCCGGTCTCGAAGACCACCGTGTTGACGGCGCCGAGCGCCTCGGCCTGCGGGGAGAGGGCGTCCAGGTGCTCGATGACCAGCTGCTTGCAGGGGTGCGTGATGTTCAGCCCGTCGAAGCCGAGATCACGTGCCGCCCGCACCAGCTCCCCCACGGCCTCCGGCGGAACGCCGACCGCGTCGATGTCGATCAGCCGGTACAGGTACCGCAGCCCCTGCCGGCCGGCCTCGCGCTCGTGCAGGGCGGGGCTGAGCGACGGGCCGATACCGGCACCGATCAGTCCGACGAGATACGAGTCCTTGGCCACGTGGCCCTCCAGAGCGGCATCACAAACACTAATGTACGAACTAGTACGTTAGCTATACACCGAAGCCGACGGCAGCGGAAGACCTCGCCGACAACACCTCCCGTCCGGGCTTCTAGAATCTCCGCACCGGCCTCCCCCGTGAAGGAACCCGACAGGAACCGGATAGGAACCCGATGACCAGCGTCGACGAACCGGCACAGACCAACGGACGGCTCCGTGACGCCGCCCGCACCCAGGCCGAGATCCTCGACGTGGCCACCCAGGAGTTCGCCCGTGCCGGGTACGACGGGGCCCGCGTCGACGAGATCGCGGCCCGCACCCGCACCACGAAGCGGATGATCTACTACTACTTCGGCGGCAAGGAGCAGCTGTTCACGGCGGTCCTGGAGCGCGCGTACGGCGTGATCCGCGAGGCCGAGCAGCAGCTGGACGTCGAGCACCTGGACCCGGTCGCGGCGATCCGCCGGCTGGCCGAGCTGACCTTCGACCACCACGAGCTGCACCCGGACTTCATCCGGCTGGTCAGCATCGAGAACATCCACGGCGCCGAGCACATCGCGGCCTCCGAGAAGCTCGGCAGGATCGGCTCGCCGGCCCTGGAGGTGATCCGCCGGATCCTGGCCGCCGGGCAGGAGTCCGGCCTGTTCACGGCGGACGTGGACGCCGTCGACCTGCACGCGATGATCAGCTCGTTCTGCTTCTTCCGGGTGGCGAACCGGGCGACCTTCGGCGCCCTCTTCGGCCGCGACCTGGTGGACCCGGCGCGGCGTGCGCACTACCGGGCGATGCTCGGCGACATGGTGATCGCCTACCTCACCGCGGAGCGGACGGCGGACTGACCTCGTACCGGAGTGTCCGGCACGACCTCTTGACACCGGGGAAACGCGAGCGCAACATCCGTACCCATCGCGACTAACTACCCAGTGGGTTAATTAGCACCCGGCCCCTGGTCCGCCGACCCCGTCATCCCTGGGAACCGGCCTTCTCCCCAGCCGCTCACTCCGCCTACGTTGGAGTTCCCCGAAGGAGCACCGCCGTGTCCGTCCCCGCCCAGCCCGCCGCCACCGCCGTACCACCCGGTGGCCAGCCGAGGAAGGCCGCCCTGGCCGCCTGGATCGGCAGCGCCCTGGAGTACTACGACTTCTTCATCTACGGCAGCGCCGCCGCGCTGATCTTCCCGAAGGTCTTCTTCGACGATTCGGACCCGGCCACCGCGACCCTGCTCTCCCTGGCCACGTTCGGTGTCGCCTACGCGGCCCGGCCGGTCGGCGCGCTGTTCCTCGGGCACTTCGGGGACCGGGTCGGCCGCAAGAAGATCATGGTCTTCACGCTGCTGCTGATGGGCCTGTCGACGTTCCTGATCGGCTGTCTGCCGACCCGCGCCCAGGTGGGCGGCCTCGCCCCGGTCCTGCTGGTGCTGTGCCGGGTGCTGCAGGGCATCTCGGCCGCCGGCGAGCAGGCCAGCGCCAGTTCCATGAGCCTCGAACACTCACCGCCGAACCGGCGCGGCTTCTTCACCAGCTTCACCCTCGGCGGCACCCAGGGCGGTCAGCTGATCGCCACCCTCGTCTTCATCGCGGTCTCCCAGCTGCCCGAGGACCAGCTGATGTCCTGGGGCTGGCGGGTGCCGTTCTGGCTGAGCATCGCGGTCGCCGTGGCCGGCTGGTTCATCCGGCGCAAACTCCAGGAGACCCCGGCCTTCGCCCAGCAGGCGGCGAGCGAGGGCGTGGTACGGCTGCCGCTGGCGACGCTGCTGCGGCACCACTGGGCGGATGTGCTGCGGGTGATCTGCGGCGCGCTGATCGCCTCGGTGAGCACGATCTTCACGGTGTGGGCGCTGGCCTACGCGACCAGCGACTCGGTCGGCATGTCCAAGACGTCGATGCTCTGGGTGGGTGCGCTGGCGAACCTGGTGGCGCTGGGCGCGATCCCGGCGTGGGCGACGCTGTCGGACCGGATCGGCCGCCGGCCCGTGTACCTGATCGGTGCGGTGGGCAGCGCGGTGGCGATGTTCGGCTACCTGTGGGCGATCTCCACCGGCTCGTACCCGCTGATCATGCTCCTCGGGGTCGTCGCCTTCGGTGTCGTCTACAGCGCGGCGAACGGTGTCTGGCCGTCCTTCTACGGCGAGATGTTCTCGACCCGGGTGCGGCTGTCGGGCATGGCGATCGGCACCCAGATCGGGTTCGCGGTGGCCGGGTTCGCGGTGACCTTCGCGGCGCAGATCGCGGGTCCGGGCGGCGACGACTGGTCGGCGGTGGCGCTGTTCACGGCCGCGCTGTGCGTGCCGCCGGTGATCGCCGCGCTGTCCGCCCGCGAGACCCACACGGTGCCCACGGAGGACCTCGGGTCCCGCACCCCCCGCGAGGCGTCCCGTCCGGAGACCGTGACGGCCTGAGCCCTCGTCCGATGTGCGATTCCGGCACACGTCCGTCCGGGCCGACACCCGGGCGGACCGTCGCCGTCCTGCTGGAAGGAGATTTGGTCCCACGCCGTTCATACCCTGGACATGAGCGATGACCTGCGGGGATGCCCTTGAGTGCGACCGTGGGGCGTAGGCGGCACCGTGTCCGACATCCTTGAACAACGGCGGGGAACCGATGAGCCCGAGCACAGCTGACCGTCCCGAGCAGACCGTCGCCGAAAGCGACGCCGACACCGCGGCCGGAGTCAAACCGCTCCTGGACGCCCCACAGAACGCCGCGGCGGGCGTCGCGATGTGGATCTTCGTGGTCGGCCCGCTGATCGGCCTGGTCGTCGCGGTACCGCTGCTGTGGGGGCGGGGCCTGTCGGCACTGGACGTCACCATGGCCGTGATCGCCTACCTCGTGTCCGGCTTCGGCCTCACGGTCGGCTACCACCGCCTCTTCACGCACCGCTCGTTCAAGGCGAAGCGGGGCCTGCGGATCGCGCTGGCCGTCGCGGGTTCGCTGGGGGTGGAGGGCTCGCCGGTGCAGTGGGTGGCCAACCACCGCCGCCACCATGCCTTCGCCGACCGCGAGGGCGACCCGCACTCGCCCTGGCGCTTCGGCACCGACACGCGCGCGCTCCTCAAGGGGCTGCTGCACGCCCACATCGGCTGGATGCTCAAGCGCGAGCTGAGCAACCGGGCGAGGTTCGCGCCGGACATCGACGCCGACCGCGACCTGCGGATCGTCGGCCGGCTCTTCGGCCCGCTGACCGTCGTCTCGCTCCTCGCCCCCGCGCTGGTCGGCGGGCTCGTCACCGGCACCTGGGCCGGTGCGCTGACCGGGTTCTTCTGGGCCGGCGTGATGCGGATGGCCCTGCTGCACCACGTCACCTGGTCGGTGAACTCGGTCTGCCACGTCGCGGGCAGGCGCCCGTTCGCCAGCCGGGACAAGGCCACCAACTTCTGGCCGCTGGCCCTGCTGTCCTTCGGCGAGAGCTGGCACAACTCGCATCACGCCGACCCCACGGGCGCGCGCCACGGAGTGCTGCCGGGCCAGATCGACCCGTCGGCCCGTCTGATCCGGATCTTCGAGAAGCTGGGCTGGGCCCACGACGTCCGCTGGCCGAGCCCGGACCGGCTCAGCACCCGCCTGCTGCCCGAGCCGGCCGGCCGCCAGGAGTCGGCGGCCTGACGGCTTCCCGGACAGCGCGTCACCCGCCGCTGACGGCGCGTCACCCGCGCGAAGGACGACGAGGACCCCGTGCCCGGCGAGAGCGCCGGGCACGGGGTCCTCACGCACCGCGTGGCTCACCGGACTTACGCGGACTCAGCCGGACACCAGCAGCTCCGTCCAGTCCTCCGCCACCCGCTCCAGCGAGAACCCCTCCCGCACCTGTTCGCGGGCCGCCGCCCCGGCGGACCGCCAGTCCTCCTGCTCGGCGAGCCCGGCGATGGCGTCGGCCATCGCCTGCGGGGTGTCGTGGATCCAGCGCCGGTCGTAGATCTCGTCGGCGCCCGGCCACGGCAGCAGCGCGGGTACGGCGCCGGAGGCCATGCCCTCGGCCGGGGAGAGGTGGAAGCTCTCGTCGTCGCTGGTGGACAGGACGTGGCCGATGCGGCGCAGCCAGTTGGGGACGTCCGGGCCGAACTGGTCGAAGACGACGGCCCCTTCGAGGAGCGGTGAGGTCTGCATGCGACGCAGGATCGCGTCGTAGTGCGCACGTTCCTCGGGCTTGTTCCAGATCCACCAGTACTCCCACGGCGGCTTGGACTTGACCGAGAGGTGCCAGCGCCGGTCGCGGGCGCGGAGTGCTTCGAGGACGTCGAGGCCGAGGTCGAGGCGTTTGCGGCTGGGAGCGATGCCGATCATGCCGAGGCGGTGGCGGGCGCCGGGCGCCTTGGGCCGGTCGAGCTGGTCGACGTCGACCCAGTTGCCGATCGTGGTGATCTTCGCGGCGGGCCAGCCGGTGCGGTCCCGGGTCGCGCGCGCATAGTAGGGGCTGACGCACACCACCCGGTCGACGGCGTCGATGTCGACCTGGCGCGGGTATCCGGCGTCGAGTTCGAAGCGGTGCAGGCGCACGACGAGCCGGCTGCCGCGCCGCTTGTGGCGGCTGTACCAGACGGCCGCCGGGCCGCACCACTCGACGACCACCACGTCGGCCCAGGCGGCGAGTTCGCGGCTGGCGGCCGCGTCGTGCCGGGCGAGTGCGGGCCAGGCGTCGATCCGGACGTCGAGGCCGGGCAGCGCGCGGAGGTGGTCGAGGAGGCGGGTGAGGAACTTCAGGTCGTGCCCTGCGACGCCGACCCGCAGCGGGCGGGTCCGGGTGGCGACGGCGGCGGGTGCGGCGGGGAAGGCGCGGTCGAGGTGGCCGCGCCAGCGGGCCGCCGCGGCCTCCATGGTGTACTCCCGGGCGGCCGCGGCGCACCGGTCGGCGGCGAGGTGCCGGGCCGCGGTGTCGCGTACGGCGAGGCCGACGGCGTCCGCAGCGTCCGCGAGGGTGGCGGTGCCCGGTACGAACAGGGGGTAGTCGGCGCCGAGCAGGGCCTCGTGGGCGGGGGTGCGGTTGAGTACCACGGGCAGGCCGAGGGAGCCGAACTCCAGCACCTTGGTGGAGAGTTCGAGGCTGGCGTCGAGGGAGGCGTCGCGCCAGCCGAGGCCGAGGTCGCAGTCGGCGGCCAGGCGCATGGCCTCCTCGCGCGGCACACCGCCGTGGTGGACGACCTCGGGGGTGGTGCGCAGCGCCTCGGCCATCGCGGTGTCGAAGCCGGGATGGCCCGCATCCTTGTGGATCTTGTCGCCGACGGCGTGCAGTTCGGTCTTGATCCCGCGTTCGGCGAGCATCGCGGGCAGCCGCGTCATGGGCAGGGTGTTCCAGCGGGGCGCGAACTTGCCGGTGTAGACGAGGCGTACGGGATCGTGCAGGCCGCCCCGGGCCGGGACCGGGAAGGCGGGCTCGGGCACCGCGGGCGGGCAGAGCACGGACCGGCCGCAGGCCTCCGGCACCCAGGCCTCCAGGAAGCAGCGCAACTCCTCTGTCTGGCACAGGAGTTGGCGGGAGGCGGCGGCGATGCGGGCGAGGTCGGCGCGGGCCTCCTCGGTCATGTCGGCCGGGGACTGCGGGATGTCGGTGAGGTAGGCCCAGATCCGGCCGTCGAAGGCGCCGTCGCCGACGATCTGTTTGACCAGCCGGCGGCCGCGCAGCACCAGCAGGTCGCAGGGCTCCTCCGCGTCCAGCCGGGCGAGCAGCTGCGAGGCCTGGAAGGGCGAGAGCGGGTGCGCGCCCTGCCCGGGGACGAGGTGTTCCTCGTACGGCCGGACCACGGTGACCCCGGGCAGGCCGGCCAGTGGGTCGGTCAACCGGCCCGCCTCGACCGGGGCCTTGAGGACGAGGCGGGTCCGGCAGCCCGCGCGGGACAGTGCCTGGACCGTCGACTGGGCCCAGACGGCGGAGCCGTCGATGAGGTTGAGGTCCACGTCGCCGTAGACGAGCGCCCTGAGGGTGCGGGTCATGACGGTTCCTTTCCACGCACGGCGAACAGGCGGTGCCCGGCCCGCGACCAGGTGTCCGGCGGGGTGCCGGTGTCGAGGAGGGACCGGCGCACGAGCAGCGGTTTCAGGGCCGGTACGAAGGCGTAGTCGTCGGCGGCGGGGGTGTGGCCCACCGCGTCGGCGCCCGAGAACTCCTGGGCGCAGAGCAGGTCGAGGAGGAGGGTGTCCGGGCGGTCCTCGGTCAGGTCCGTCCAGTCGGCGACCCAGGGCGCGGTGGGCGGTCCGGCGTGCACGGCGACCGAGGCGGCGGTGAGTTCGTCGAGGGCGAGGCCCGCCGGGTCGGCGACGACCACCTCGGCCGGCCGGTGCAGCTGGCCGAGGGCCTGGGCGACGAGCCGGGCCACGTCGGTGGTGTCCCGGGGCGCGGCGAGGACGGCGATGCGGCGTTCCGCAAGGGGGTCGGGGCCGCCGGTGAGGGCGGCGAGCCGGGCCAGCCGGATGCGGGTGCTGTCCTGGAGGAAGACGTCCCGGAGCCGGTCCCGGCCGTCGGTGACCGGGTCGAGGCGGAAGAGCGCCGTGCCGGTGTCGCCGTCGAGGACGGTGTCCCAGGGCAGCAGGGACAGGCCGGGGGCGGACGACGCCGGGCCGTCCCGCCACAGCACCGCGGCGCGGCCCAGCCCCCTTGCCTGGCCGACCAGTTCGGCGAGGCGCCGGTCCAGGTCGGGGGCGAGTCCGGTGCCGGTGAGCGACCAGGGGCCTGCCTGGGCCGCGCACGCGCTCAGCTGGACGAGGAAGACGTCGGGGTCGGTGCGCTCGACCAGCAGCCGTCCGTCGTGCGGCAGCACCCGGCTGACCACGGCGTCCGCCGCGAAGTCCCGGGCGGTGCCGTCGGTGAGCACACCGGTGATCACCAGCCGGTCGCGGGGTGCCACGGACAGGGCTCGGTGGGCGAGGTGGAAGCGGTCGTCGGCCTGCGGCTCCGGCGCGGGGGCGGCGGCCGCGGTCCGGGGGCCGGCGGGGCTGTCGCCCTTGGCCTTCCGCTGCCGCCACAGCCCGTACAGCTCGCCCGGCAGCCGGGCCGCGCGGCGCTTCGGCGACCGGGCCGCCGACACCAGGGCCTTGCCTACCCGCAGCGAGGTGGAGCCCTCCAGCATGGCCACCCGCGCCTCCAGCACGCCGGTCCGCTCGCGGGCCCGGCGCAGCGCGGCGGAGAGCTGGTCCTTGTCCCGGACGGCGGCGGCGAGCCGTTCGGCGAGGCCGTCCTCGCGGGCGGTCGCCAGGGCGCGCGCGGTCTCCTCGGCGGCCCGCTCCAGGTCGATCAGGCGGGCCCGCTGGGAGCGGGAGACGAAGTCGGCGAGGACGTACTCGTCGGCGATCCTGAGGGCGGTGGCGAAGCCGTCGGCCGGCAGCGGGTGGCCGAACCAGTCGTGCGGCGGCAGGAGTTCCTCGGTGCACGCGAACACCGCACCGGAGTGCAGGTGGGTGTAGCCGAGCGAGGCCGCGTGCAGCACCTGGCAGCGGTGCGCCACCAGGGAGTCGAGGAGCCGGTGGTAGGGCAGGTCGGTGCCGGGGTGGCCGAAGACGATCAGGCCGCGGCCGCCGGGGCGCATCCGTTCCAGTGCGGCGAGGCAGTCCCCCTCGGCGCCGTGCAGGGCGGGGTCGGGGCCGTAGCAGAGGAGCATCAGCTCCCCCTCGCCGACGGGTTCCTGGTGCCGCCGCAGCTCGACGCCGGGCGGCAGGTGCAGATAGGGGTCGAGACGCAGGCCGCCGCTCGTCGCGTCCACGACCGAGGTCACGTCGTCCAGGTGCGGGTGGAGCAGATCGGTCAGGCGCATCAGCGGGTCCTTGTGAAGACATGGAAGCCGACCCGGTTCTCGCGGAAGCCGTAGCGCCGGAAGAGGGTGTGGCTCAGGCCCAGGGGACCGAGTTCCTCGCGGTAGGCGGCGAGCGGGCGGTGCAGGATGTAGTCGCCGCGCGGGACGGACTCGTGGTTGTTCTCGTCGGTGACGATCAGCCGGCCGGTGATCCGGACGAGCGAGGCGAGGTTGCGCAGGCCCGCCGCCCACTGCGCGTCGTCCAGGACGTGGAAGAGGACGTCCACGCACATCACCACGTCGTAGAGCCAGGGGCTGCGCCACTCGTCGAGGCCGGCGACGGCGTAGCGGGGGCCGCCGCCCTCGGTCCTGGCGTGGGCGACGGCCGCCTCGCTGGCGTCGAAGGCGTCGACGTGGTGGCCGCAGCGGGCCAGCGCGCGGGCGAAGTGCCCCTTGCCGCAGCCCGCGTCGAGGACGAAGAGCGGGGAGGCGGGGCTGGACAGGTCGCCGATCAGGGTGAGGAGCTGGCCGAGCCGGATCGCGTAGAAGATCTCGTTGCCGGGCCGGTCCAGGCCGATGTGGCCGCCGGAGGCGAGGTCGTCGCGTTCGCGGTGCCGGGTGTCCCAGTAGGTGAGGGGGGCTTCGGGGTAGGTGCGGGTGGCGTCGGTCATGGCGCTCCAGCCACTCGGTGGTCATGGCGTTCCAGCCACTCGGTGAGCACGCGGGCGATCCGGGGGCCGGCCTTGCCGTCCCACAGCGGCGGTCCCTCGGGGTCGGCCGCCGGCTGCCCGTCGAGGACCTTGCGCAGGGCGGGCACCAGTTCGCCGTGCCGGACCAGGCGGTTGGTGCCATGGGTGACGGTGACCGGGCGTTCGGTCGTGGTGCGCAGTGTCAGGCAGGGCACGCCGAGCACGGTGGTCTCCTCCTGGACGCCGCCCGAGTCGGTGATCACGACGGCGGCGCCGCGGACCAGGCCCATGAACTCGACGTAGCCGAGCGGTTCGAGGAGGTGGATGCCGGGCGCGTCGGCGAGGCCCGCCTTGCGCAGCGCCGCCCGGCCGCGCGGGTGCAGGGGCACGGCGAGGTCGAGGTGGCCGGCGGCCTCGGTGAGGGCGCGGGCGGCGGCCGCGGCGGCCTCGGGGTCGTCGACGTTGGCCGGGCGGTGCAGGGTGACCACGCCGTACCGCTCGGGCAGGGCGTGGGCGGCGCGGGCGGCGGCCGGGTCGAAATGCTCCAGATGGGTGAGCAGGGTGTCGATCATCGGGTTGCCGACGAAGTGCACCCGGCCCGGGTCGACGCCCTCGCGGGCGAGGTGGCCGACGGCTTCCGGGCTGGTCACGAAGAGCAGCTCGGCGAGCTGGTCGACCAGGCGCCGGTTGACCTCCTCCGGCATCGCCATGTCGAAGCTGCGCAGGCCCGCCTCGACATGGGCGACCGGGATGCCCAGCTTGGCGGCGACCAGGGCCGCGGCCAGGGTGGAGTTCACGTCGCCGTAGACGACGACCAGGGCCGGGGCGCGGGCCAGCAGCTCGCCCTCCAGGGCCACCAGCAGGTCGGCGGTCTGCCGGGCGTGGCTGCCGGAGCCGACGCCGAGGTCGGTGTCCGGGGCGGGCAGGCCCAGCTCCCGGAAGAAGACGTGCGACATCCGTTCGTCGTAGTGCTGACCGGTGTGCACCAGGACCTGGTCGTGCCCGGCCGCGCGCAGGGCGGCGACCACGGGCGCGGCCTTCACGAAGTTCGGCCTGGTCCCGACGACATGGAGTACGCGGCCGTTCATGTCGTACGTTCTCCGCTCTGTCGGCCTACCTTGGCGACATGGCCCGACGTCCGTCCCGGCACCAGCCGCGTCGTATCCCCCGTGCACTCAGCTTGGCCGCATCCGTCGCCTGGGGCGAGTTGCGGCACGACCCCGTCCGGGCCGCGCTGCTCTCGGTACGGCTGCTGCCGGGGCGGGTGCGGCGCGGGCTGGGACCCGTCGAGCGGCGGCTGGCCGGCCGGGCCCGTTCGGCCGGGCCCACCGCCGTCCCGTCCGCCGCCCGGGTCGCGGCGCCCGCCGGGCGGGCGGTGCGGCCCGAGCCGGGCCGGGTGCTGCATCTGGTCACCAACGGGCTGCCGTTCAGGCACGCCGGCTACACCGTGCGCACCCAGGCGCTCGCCGAGGCCCAGCGGGCCGCCGGGCTCGATCCGCACGTGGTGACCCGGATCGGGTTCCCGGTGGCGCAGGGCGTCCTGGACGCCCGTCCGCTGCAGATCGTGAACGGGGTGCCGCAGCACCGGCTGCTGCCGTACGGGCTGCCGTACGGCCAGGGGGCGGTGCTGGCCCGCAACGCCGAGCTGGCCGGACGTCTGGTGGAGCGGCTGCGGCCCGCCGTGCTGCACGCGGCCACCGACCACGGCAACGGGCGGGTGGCGCTGGCCCTGCGCGAGACCTACGGGCTGCCGGTGGTGTACGAGGTGCGGGGTTTCCTGGAGGAGACCTGGCTGACCCAGGCGCCCGGCCGCAGTGCGGACGACCCGTCGTACCGGGCCCGGCGCGCCCTGGAGACGTACTGCATGCGCGGGGCCGATCTGGTGCTGACGCTGGGCGCGGCGATGAAGGCCGAGATCGTGGCCCGCGGGGTGCCCGGGGAGCGGGTCCTGATCGTGCCCAACGCGGTGGACGACGCCTTCCTCGCCCCGCCGCCGGACGGGGCGGGACTGCGCGCCCGGCTCGGCATCGCGGCGGACGACTTCGTGGTGGGCACCGTGAGCAGCCTTACTCCACACGAGGGAATCGGCACATTGCTCCATGCGGGTGCCGAACTGCGCCGCCGGGGGGTCCCGCTGCGGCTGCTGATCGTCGGCGACGGGCCCGAGCGCGGCAGGCTCGAGGCGCTCGCCGGACGGCTCGGTCTCGGCGACGGTGCCGCCCTGTTCACCGGCCGCGTGCCGCACCGCCAAGTGCGCGCCTACCACGCGGTTCTGGACGTCTTCGCGGTGCCGCGCACCGACGAACGGGTCTGCCATCTGGTCACCCCACTCAAGCCGGTCGAAGCGATGGCGAGCGGTATCCCCGTGGCGGCCAGTGATCTCACAGCCCTACGAGAACTGGTGAAAGACGAAGTGAACGGACGGCTAATCCCTCCTGAATCTCCGCAGGCTTGGGCAGAAGCTCTCGAAGTATTGCTCTACAGTCGAAAAAGGCGGCATGAATGGGGAGCATCCGCCCACGCGCTGGTGGCGCGTGAACGCACCTGGAAAAGGGTCGCTGCCACGACCCGAGAGGCGTACCGCGCTCTTGGATGTGTCTGAGACCCCGCGCCCGGCACCACTCACCGTCCGGGCCCTTCGGATCCATACGGCGTCTCCATCCGGCGTCTGCCGATGCTGCCGTCGAGGGCGGAGTGAATCCCTATGCAGGTCGAAAAGGCCGTACCGCTCGGGGAATCGAGCGCATCGCTCGGGGACGAGGAACAGACCGACAGTTTCGAACTGGCCGTCATCGGGCTCGGCTACGTCGGGCTCCCGCTCGCGCGGGAGGCGTCGCTGGTCGGCCTGAGAGTGGCCGGGCTCGACCTCGACCCACGGGTCGTGGAGGGCCTCAACGCCGGGCACTCCCATGTGGACGACGTCTCCGACGAGGACGTCGCCCGGATGCGGGCGGCCGGGTTCACCGCGTACACCGACGACAAGTGCCTGGCCCGGGCGCAGACCGTGGTGATCTGCGTGCCGACCCCGCTCAGCGAGGACGGCGGCCCCGATCTGAGCGCGGTGACCTCCGCCGCGCGGGCGGTGGCGGGCCGGCTGCGCCGCGGACGGCTGGTCGTCCTGGAGTCGACCACCTATCCGGGCACCACCGAGGAGATCGTCAGACCGCTCCTGGAGGAGTCCGGGCTGCGGGCCGGCGACGACTTCGCGCTGGCCTTCTCCCCGGAGCGCATCGACCCCGGCAACACCACCCACGGGCTGCGCCAGACACCCAAGGTGGTCGGCGGCTGCACCCCGGCGTGCGCGGCGAAGGCCGCCGCCTTCTACGGCAAGCTCGTCGACACGGTGGTGCAGGCGAAGGGCACCCGCGAGGCCGAGATGGCCAAGCTCCTGGAGAACACCTACCGGCACGTCAACATCGCGCTGGTCAACGAACTGGCCATCCTCTGCCGTGAGTTGCACGTCGACGTGTGGGACGCGATCCGCTGCGCGGGCACCAAGCCGTTCGGTTTCCAGCCCTTCCGGCCGAGCGCCGGGGTGGGCGGGCACTGCATCCCGATCGACCCCAACTACCTGTCCTACAAGGTGCGTTCGATCGGCTACGAGTTCCGGTTCGTGGAACTCGCCCGGGAGATCAACGCGCACATGCCGGAGTACGTCGTCCGGCGCGCCCAGGACCTGCTCAACCACGAGGGCCTCGCGCTGCACGGCTCCCGGGTGCTGCTCCTCGGCGTCACCTACAAGCCGGACGTCGCCGACCAGCGCGAGGCGCCGGCGGTGCCGGTGGCCCGGCTGCTGCGGGAGCGGGAGGCCGAGATCGCCTTCCACGACCCGTTCGTACCGGCCTGGTTCGTGGACGGGGAGGCCGTGCCGCGGGTCACCGACGTCATGGCCGCGGTGCGCTCGCACGACCTGACGATCCTGCTCCAGGACCACTCCGCGTACGACCTCCCGGCCCTCGGCGACGAGGCCCGCCTGCTCTTCGACACCCGGGGGCGGATCTTCCGGCCCGGTGTCGAGGTGCTGTAGCCGACCTGTGGAGCAACTCCCCTTCCGTGGCTCGGAGTCGAAGGACTCCGGGCCGCGGAGTCGAAAGGCGCTCAGATGCGGATACTCGTCGTCACCGTCGTCCACCACCCCGAGGACGCGCGCATCCTGCACCGGCAGATCACTGCGTTGCGGGACCGCGGACACCATGTCGTCTACGCGGCGCCGTTCTCGGCCCGCGAGGTACGGCCCCGCCCGGACCTCGAAGGCATCGACCTGCCCCGGGCCGCGGGCCGCAGCCGCCGCGCGGCCGTCGGCGCGGCCCGGAACCTGCTGGCCCGGCGCGGCCACGAGGCGGACCTGATCCTGCTCCACGACCCGGAGCTGCTGCTGGCCCTCCCCGGCACCCTGCGCCGCTGGCGGCGGTCCGGGACCGGTCCGGTGGTCGTCTGGGACGTCCACGAGGACACCGCCGCCGCGCTCGCCATGAAGCGCTGGGTGCCCGGACCGCTGCGGCCACCGCTGCGGCTCGGCGTCCGCGCGGCCGAACGGCTGGCGGAGCGCCATCTGCGGCTGCTGCTCGCCGAGGACGCCTACCAGGAACGGTTCCGCCGCACCCACCCGGTGGTGCCGAACTTCACCACCGCCCCGGTCGAGGCACCGGAGCCGCCGGGCACCGAACGGGTCGTCTACGTCGGCCACCTGTCACGGGCGCGCGGCGCACTGGACCTGATAGCGACGGCCCGGCTGCTGGGCCCCGGCCCGCGCGTCGAGGTGGCCGGCGCGGCCGACCCCGACGTCCGGGACGCGCTCACGGCCGCCGACCGGGACGGCGTCCTGCGCTGGCACGGCTTCCTGCCCAACGACCGCGCGCTCGCCCTGTTCCCGGGCGCCCTGGCCGGCCTTTCGCTCCTGCACGACCAGCCCAACTACCGCCATTCCCGGCCCACCAAGGTCGTCGAGTACATGGCCCACGGGGTGCCCGTCATCACCACGCCCACCCCGCTGGCCGCGGACATGGTGGAGCGGCACGGCTGCGGGATCGTCGTCCCGTACGAGGATCCGCGGGCGGCGGCGGAGGCGATCCGCAGGCTGAGCGCCGACGCGGTCCTGCGTCACACCGCGGCCCAGCGTGGCCGCGAGGCGGCCCTCACCCACTTCAACTGGCCGGACAAGGCGGCCGAGTTCACGCAGTGGCTGGAGGCCTGGGTGCGGGAGGAGAGCGGTCCTAGGCGCGCGGGTGACGCGGCTCGTACAAGGCGACCTCGCCTCCGCCCGGCAACCGGAGGCCCGTCACCCGGCCCCAGGCCGCGACCTGGACGGGTCGGCTGAACTCGACGCCCTTGGCGGTGAGTTCCGCGACCGTCTCGTCCAGGTCGTCGCACATCAGCATCAGTTCGTGCGACGGTTCGCCGTCGGCCGGATGGCAGGCCACCTCGGCCGGCGGCAGCCGGAAGACCAGCCAGCCGTGCCCGACGTCGACGTGCGGCCACTCCAGCACGTCCCGCAGGAAGGCCCGGTCCGCCTCGGCGTCCCGCGTGTAGATCACCACATGCGCCCCATTGATCACGCGCGGAGGCTAGCCCCGGGAGGGCCGGGCGGCAAGGACCCGCCGCCACGCGTCGGACCAGCCGCCCCCGCCACGCGCTACGTGTTGGACCAGCCCCGCTCGCAGAGCACCAGCCGGTATCCGTCCGGGTCCTCTACGGTGACCCCCCACCGCTCCCAGTACGGGTTCGGCGAGGGCACCCGCTTGCCGCCGTGCTCCTCCAGCCGGGCCACCAGGTCCTCCGGCACCGGCCCGTCGACGTAGATCACCAGCAGGTCCTCCTCGGTAGGCCGGGGCGCCACCGGCCCGGCGGGCTCGTGCACCAGTTCCAGATGCCAGTCCGCGTCCGGCCAGCCCATCATCAGGAGGTCGTGCTCGCCGGGTTCGGGACCGCCCTCGGCCCGCCACACCACACCGAGCCCGAGCCCCCGCACCCAGAACCGCTCGGCTGCCGCCAGGTCCCGGGAGGGCCGGGCGATCCGGATGTGACTACGGCCGTTGACGGGCATCGTGACCTCTTCCTGAGCTGCCGTTCCCTCTTCGGCAGCCTAGGTGTCCGCCGCTCGCGCGGCCATCGGCCGATCGCCCTGCGTCACAGGTCCTAGGCCCGTCAGGCGCGCGGCACGCCGTACGCCCGCGCCACCCGCAGCCGCAGCACCAGCCGCCTGTCGCGGACCATCGCGGCGCGGTAGTCGTCCCAGTCGGGGTGCTCGCCGCGGACGTCTCGGTAGAGGCGGATCAGCTCCTCGACGGTCGCGTCGTAGGGGTCCTCGGCCACCGGCGACAGCTCCGCGGTGCCCTCGGCGACGGTGTAGGCCCACCGGTCCGGGCTGGTGACGTGGTACGAGGCACGGGGGTCGCGGCGCAGGTTGCGGGTCTTGGCCCGGCCGTCGGTGACCGACACGCGCACGGTCCGCTCGTCGGGGTAGTAGGCGTGGTTGACGTTGGACAGCTGGGGGCGTCCGTCGCTCTTGAGGGTGATCAGCACCCCGTCGTGTCCTTCGGCGAGCAGCTTCAGAAGAGCGTCCTGGGTCATGTCGGGGGAACCTCTCCGCGTCCGTCGTGCATTCCCGTCACCGCCTGCGCGCCGTTCCCGAACGTGTCCCGGCCGTCGCACGCCGGGGCCTCGCCGAGGCCGCCGGGCCACGATACGGCGCGCCGGGCGCACAAGTCGCCGCGCCGCCCCGGTCGTGCCCGGAGTCGGGGCGGGACATCGCGGGCAGGTAGGAACTGATGAACCATCATGACCTGCCGTTCGGCGCGGGCCCCCGGCCGTGGCCGCGCCGTACGCCGGGTTCGGGCCGGCAGGCGCAGGTTTCGGCTCGGAAACGGTGGCGGTGGCGCGTCCGCTTCCCGGTGCCTCTTCTATAGCGTCCGTCACACCACACGCGGATGAGCGGGACCGTTCCCCTGTTCCTGCGCGACGATGAGGTCCGAGGTCGGACCGCACCGCGGACGACACGACCCGAGGAGAGCGATGGCACAGCTGCGACAGGAAGTCGACCCCGGTGAGGTGGGGCTGGACGTGAAGGCGCTGGACCGCCTCGACCAGCACTTCGCCCACTACGTCGACGAAGGGCGGCTGCCCGGTTACCTGGTGGCCGTGGCGCGCGGCGGCCGGGTCGCCCACCTCACCGCCCAGGGCCACCGCGACCTCGCGGCCGGACTGCCGGTCGAACCGGACACCATCTGGCGGATCTACTCCATGACCAAGCCGGTCACCGCGGTCGCCGTGCTGCTGCTGGCGGAGGACGGGCTGCTGTCGCTGGACGACCCGGTCGACCGTTTCGTGCCGGAGTTCGCCGCCCCGCGGGTGCATGTCTCGGGTGCGGGCGACGACATGGTGACCCGGCCGGCCGACGGGCCGATCCGGATCCGTCATCTGCTCACCCACACCGCCGGGTTGACCTTCGCCTTCTACCACACGCACCCCGTGGACGCCTGCTACCGCGAGGCGGGCCTGGAGTTCTCGGTGCCGTCGGGCGCGGACCTCGCCGAGGCGATGGCGGTGTACGCCCGGATGCCGCTCCAGTTCGAGCCGGGCACCCAGTGGAACTACTCCGTCGGCTTCAACGTGCTCAGCCGGGTCGTCGAGGTGGCCTCCGGACAGCGGCTCGACGAGTTCTTCGCGGAACGGATCTTCCGTCCGCTCGGCATGCCGGACGCGGGCCTGCACATCGTGCCCGAACAGGCCGACCGGCTCTCGGAGTTGTACGGCGAGACCGAGGGCGGCGGCATCGAGGCGATCCCGGGCCTGCCGTTGCGCGGCCGCCCCCGCTTCCTGTCCGGCAGCGGCGGCCTCGCGGCGACGGCGTACGACTACCACCGGTTCATGGAGATGCTGCGCCGGGGCGGCGAACTGGACGGCGTCCGGCTGCTGTCCCCCGCCTCGGTCGGGCTGCTCGCCGCCAACCACCTGCCCGGCGGGGCCGATCTGCGGGCCCACGGCGCCCCGGTCCACCAGGAACCGGGCAACGACGGGCTCGGCTTCGGTCTCGGCGTCTCCGTGGTGATCGACCCGGACCGCACCCTCTCCCCGAGCAGCCGCGGCGCCTACGGCTGGACCGGCGCGGCCACCACCGCGTTCTGGGTCGACCCCGCCCACGACCTGACCGTCCAGTTCCACACGCAGGTCCGGCCGAAGAGCCTGAAGATCTTCCCGGACCTGCGCCGGCTGGTCCACGAGGCGATCCAGGACTGAGCGCCGTCGGGCCTCGCGGACCCAGGCATCAGACCAGGTTGGCCTCCGGGCGCGGAGCGTCGGCCGCGAACCGGCCGGCGCCGAGCGGGCCGACGTCCAGGAAGGGCGCGCGGCCCAGGTAGAGGTCGCGGACCACCTCGCCGACGGCGGGTGCCTGCAGGAAGCCGTGGCCGGAGAACCCGGTGGCGTACAGGAACCGGGAGACCGAGGGCGCCTCGCCGATCAGGGCGTTGTGGTCGGGGGTGTTCTCGTACAGGCCCGCCCAGCCGCCGGTGCGGCGCAGGTCGAGCAGGGCCGGGGCCCGGCGTTCCATCGCCGCGTACAGGCGCGGGATCCAGCGGTCGTGGGTGTCGGTGGCGAAGCCCGGCCGTTCGTCGGGGTCGGACATGCCGAGCAGCAGTCCCGGGCCCTCGGCGTGGAAGTACAGGCTGGTGGTGAAGTCGATGGTCATGGGGAGCGTCGGCGGCAGTCCCGGGACCGGCTCGGTGACCGCGATCTGGCGGCGCAGCGGCTGCACCGGTAAGTCGACGCCCGCCATCGCGCCGACCGCCCGCGACCAGGCGCCGGCCGCGCAGATCACCGTGTCGGTGGCGATCCGGCCGAGGGTGGTGTGCACGGCGGTGAGGTACCCGCCGTCCCGTTCGATGCCGGTGACCTCGGTGTGGCGCAGGACGCGGGCGCCGTGGGCGCGGGCGGCGGCCGCGTAGCCGTGCACGACGGACTCGGGGGTGCAGTGGCCGTCGTCCGGGGAGTAGGCGGCGGCCAGCAGTCCGTCGGTGGTGATCAGCGGGGAGAGCCGGGCCGCCTCTTTCGGGGTGAGCATCCGGCTGGGCACGCCGAGGTGGTTCTGCAGCCGGACGCCCGCCTCGAAGGAGGCGACCTCCTCGGGGGTGGAGAGGAGGAACAGGTAGCCGACGCGGTGCAGCCCGATGTCGTACCCGGTCTCCTCGCCGAAGCGGGCGAAGGCCTCCAGGCTGCGCGCGCCCAGCTGGATGTTGAGCTCGTCGGAGAACTGGGCGCGCACTCCGCCCGCTGCCTTCGAGGTGGATCCGGCGGCGAGTTCGTCGCGTTCGACGAGGACGACGTCGCGGACGCCCGCCCTCGCGAGATGGCAGGCGATGCTGGTCCCCATCACCCCGCCGCCGATGATCACGACCTGGGCCCGAAGATTCACGCGTGTACCTCCTGTCGGTCTCCCCCGATCCTTCCCCGGGGGACCGCCCGGTACCTCAGGACCAGTGCGCCACCGCGTCCAGGTGGGGCAGCACGTGGTCGAGACGCTCGCGCTTCGTCCGGAGGTAGGTGATGTTGTTCTCGCACGGCTCGATCAGCAGCGGGACCGTTTCAGCAACGTCGATGCCGTGCTGTTCCAACGACTCGCGCTTGCGCGGGTTGTTGGACATCAGGCGTACCGAACGCACCCCGAGGTCGCTCAGGATGCCGGCGGCGACCCCGTAGTCGCGGGCGTCGACGGGCAGTCCGAGCGCGAGGTTGGCCTCGACCGTGTCCAGGCCCTCCGCCTGCAGCGCCATCGCGCGCAGCTTGCCGAGCAGGCCGATGCCGCGGCCCTCATGTCCGCGCAGGTAGACGACGATGCCGCTGCCTTCGGTGACGACCGCGCGCAGCGCGGCGGCCAGCTGGTCACCGCACTCGCAGTGCTGGGAGCCGAACGCGTCGCCGGTCAGGCACTCTGAGTGCAGCCGGGTCAGCACCCGGTCGCTGTCGATGTCCCCGTAGACCAGGGCGACTTGCTCGTCGCCGCGGTCGTGGTCCAGGTAGCCGATCGCCTGGAATTTCCCGTACACGGTGGGCAGCGGTGCATTCACGACGCGTTCCACGCCCGAACGCCGTGGGGACTTCTTGCCGAGTACGCCGATGTTCTCTGTCATGATCTGATTCCTAAGAGGAGACGAAAGGCCGTGAAATGACGAATGGTTCGGGCGCGCGTACGGCGGCATACGGGTTGTTGCCGGCGGACACTACGGAAGAGGTACGGACCAGGGGGGCGGGCGTTTCAACACAGGTCGCCGTCCTTCCCGTGGGGAGCTTCGAACAGCACGGCCCCTACCTCCCGCTCGCGACGGACACCCTCGTCGCCTGTGCCGTCGCGCGGGAGATCGCCGCCGCATACCCGGTGCACCTCCTCCCTCCGGTGACGGTCTCCTGCTCGCACGAGCACGCCGCTTGGCCGGGGACCGTCAGCATCTCCGCGGTGACGCTGCACGCGGTGGTGAACGACATCGCGGACTCGCTGCGCCGCTCGGGCGTCGAGGCACTGGTCGTGGTCAACGGCCACGGCGGCAACTACGTGCTCGGCAACGTCGTGCAGGAGGCGTCCGCGCGGGGCGAGCGGCTGGCGCTGTACCCGGCCGCGGAGGACTGGGAGGCGGCCCTGGAGCGGGCCGGGGTGGAGACCTCGGCGCTCTCCGACATGCATGCCGGAGAAATCGAGACCTCCATTCTGCTGCACGCTCATCCCGAATTGGTCCGCCCTGGATACGAGTCTGCCGATTTCACCGCTGACGACCGTCGTCATCTCCTCACCCTGGGAATGTCCGCCTATACCGAGTCGGGCGTCGTCGGCCGCCCCTCCCTGGGGTCGGCGGAAAAGGGGAAGGAACTCCTGTCGAGCCTCGCGGATTCCTTCGGCGCGGTTTTCGAACTGCTCGCCGCCGGGCGGGAGTAGCGCAGCCCGGCGTACCAGCGGACGACCAGGACCACCAGGCCCGGCAGGGCCGCCACGAAGCTGAGGACGCCGTAGACGACGGCGGTGGCGAGCCCGCTGTCCGCGCCGAGGCCGGCCGCGGCGAACGCCCAGGCGGTGACGCCCTCCCGGGGGCCCCAGCCGCCGACGTTCAGCGGCAGGCCCATGGCGACCAGGGCGAGGACGGAGATCGGGACGAGCACCGCCACGGAGGCGGCCGAGCCGGCGACCCGGGCGGCCACCACGAACATCCCGACGTGCCCGGCGAGGATGACCGCCGAGGAGAGGGCGACGCCCGGTGCGTTGCGCCGCGACAGCAGCGCGCGGCGGGCCTCGCCGAGGGTGGCGCGCAGGGCGCCGGCGCGCTTGCCCGGGGCCTTGTTCATGCGCAGGGCGACCACGATGGCGCACGCGCCGGCCAGCCCGGCCGCCGCCAGCGGGGCGAAGCTGCGCACCTCGGCGCGGACCGGCGAGGGCAGGATCAGCAGTGCGCCCGCGCCGAACACCGTCAACGCGATCTGTCCCGCGGTGCGTTCGAGGACGACGGCGCGGACCCCGCGTCCGATGTCGCCCTCGCTCTGCCCGTGCCGGACCGCGCGGTGCACGTCGCCGAGGACTCCGCCGGGCAGGGCCGCGTTCAGGAACAGCGCCCGGTAGTAGTCGCCGACGGCGGGCCCGAGCGGCAGCCGGAGGCCGAGGCTGCGGGCCACCAGCTGCCAGCGCCAGGCGCTCAGTACGGTCGTGACCGCGCCGATCACCAGACCCGCGACCAGCGTCGGGGTGTCGATGCGGCGCAGCCCGTCGAGGAAGACGCCGGTGCCGAGCCGCCACAGCAGCACGGCGATGATGGCGGCTCCGGCGACGGTGCCCAGGTGGGTGCGGAGGGCGCGGAGGTTGAGGCGCCGGGGCACGGCGAGCGGAGCGACGGGCGCGGTCTCCCGGACCAGGGTGGGAGTGCTCATGAGGTGCCTCCGGTCGGCCGGGCGAGCGCGAGCAGGTCACTGTGGTGCACGACGACCCGCAGTTCACCGGCCGCGTTGGCGGCGAGCCGCTCGGCCAGGTAGGCGTCGGCCCGTTCGGCCAGTTCGGGGCGCTCCTCGACGGCCGCGCCGACCCAGCCGCGCAGCCACTGCTCGGTGAGCGCCTTCTCGTCGGGGCCGAGCCGCCACGCGCTGGGGTGCACCTTCACGGTGGCGCCCCGGTCGGAGAACGCCTCGCAGGCGGCGGTGACGGAGTCCGGGCCGAGCAGGCCGCCGCGCCGCTGGTGCGCGTTGAACGCCTCGGTGAGTTCCGCGTCCAGCGGGTGGGCGGGGCTCAGTTCGACCCGTCCGGCGACCGAGAGGGTGAGCAGCGCGGGGCAGCCGGCCCCGGTGCAGGCCTCGGCGAGGATGTCGACCTCCTCCCGGGTGAGGACGTCCAGGAGCGCGGACGCGGTCACCAGGGAGGCGCCGATCAGCGCGTCGGGGGTGAGCCGGGCGACGTCGCCGCGCCTGGTCTCGACGGTGACCCGGCTGCCGTCGGCGGCGGCGCGGGGCGAGGCGACGGCGGCGAAGTGCAGCAGGTAGGGGTCGCGGTCGTGCAGGATCCAGTGCTGGGGGCCGTCGAGGCGGGGCGCGAGCCAGCGGCCCATCGATCCGGTGCCGCAGCCCAGGTCGTGCACGACGGTCCCCGCCTTGCCCGGCATGTTGGCCAGCCGGATCCGCAGCGGGTCCAGCAGGTCGTGCGCGCGGGCGGCGGCGTCCGCGCTCTCCCGCAGCTCCAGCCACTCGGGGGCGTATCGCGGCGGCTCCTCGGGCCCGGTCTCGCGCAGCCGTACGGTGGCCCGTTCGCCCGGACGGACGACGGGACCGGCCCCGGGTATCACCTCGGAGGGCGTCTGTTCGCGTTCTCGTCCCACACCCGCATCCGTAACATCCGTCGGTCCCGGCTGCGCGGGTATCGCGCCGACCGGAGCAGTGGTCGTGGTCTCGCTGGTCATGCCGCCCTCCGGGGTTCGTCAGGGAGCCGCAGCAGGACTCCGGCGAGGCTGCGGGCGGTGGCCGCCCAGCCGTCGAGCGCCGCCCGCCGGCCGCGCGCGGCGGCCTTGAGGCGGCGGCGTACGTCCGCCTCGCCGAACCAGCCGCGCAGTTCGACGGCGAGCGCGGCGGGGTCCTCCGGCGGCACGAGGATGCCGGGCACCCCGCCGTCGGGGGCGCGGCCGACCGCTTCCGGCAGGCCGCCGACGTCGGTGGCGAGCACCGGGATGCCGCGGGCGAGGGCCTCGGTGACGGCCATGCCGTAGGTCTCGGCGTACGAGGTGAGGACCATCAGGTCGGCGGCCGCGTAACTGGCGTCCAGGTCGGCGCCGGCGCGCGGGCCCGCGAGGTGCAGGCGGTCCGTCAGCCCATGCTCCGCGATCAGCGACCGCAGGTGGGCGACGTACTCGGGAGCCGTGTCGAGACCGCCGACGCAGGTGCAGGTCCAGGGCAGGTCCCGGACGGTCGCGAGCGCCTCGACGAGCCGGTGCTGGCCCTTGCGCGGGGTGACGGCGGCGACGCACAGCAGGTGCGAGACGCCGTCGGTGCCGCCGGCCAGCGGGGCGATGTCGGCGCCCGGCGCGGCCACGTGCACCCGTTCGGGTGCCAGGCCGTGGTGCGAGACCAGCCGTCGTACCGCCCAGTCGCTGGTCGCGATCACGGCCGGTACGGCGCGCAGCACCGTCCGCTCGCGGGCGTCCAGGTCGGCGGCGACGGCCGGGTCGAGGCCGGTCTCGGCGCCGAGCGGGAGGTGTACGAGGACGGCGAGCCGCAGCCGCTCGGTCTCCGGTACGACGATCTCCGGGACCCCGCAGGCCACCAGGCCGTCGAGGAGGACGACGGTGCCGTCGGGCAGCTCCCGCAGGGTGCGGGCGAGGGCGTCGCGGGCGGCGGTGTCGGGGCGCGGCCAGGAGCCGGGCGCAGCGTGCCTGGTGACCTGCCAGCCGAAGCCGGGCAGGTCCAGGCAGACCCGCCGGTCGTAGGCGTTGCCGCCGCTGGGGCTGGCCGGGTCGTCGACGCCGCCCGGCATGACGAAGTGCACGTTGCGCAGGGACATGGGGAGGATCCCGATGCTCGCCGTAGCCTTGCTGTCGGTGGTGGCCGCGCGCTGCGCGGGCACGTAGGTGAGGGCCGACGGGCGGCCGATGGCCATGTCGGTCACAGGGCACGCTCGTAACTCGCCCAGGCGACGTGCGACTCGTGGAGGGTGACGGTCAGCCCGCCGAGGCCCCGGGCGCCCTCGCCGAGCGCGCCTTTCTCGATGCGCTCGGCGAGCCGGTCGGCGATGACCTTCGCGAGGAACTCCGTGGAGGTGTTGATCCCGGCGAAGTCGGGCTCGTTGTCCAGGTTTCTGTAGTTCAGCTCGCTGACCACGGCGCCGAGTTCCTGGGTGGCAAGACCGATGTCGACGACGATGTTGTCGTCGTCCAGCTGCTCACGGCGGAAGGTGGCGTCCACCAGGAACGTGGCGCCGTGCAGTCGCTGCGCGGGCCCGAACACCTCGCCGCGGAAGCTGTGGGCGATCATGATGTGATCGCGGACGGTGATGCTGAACAACGGACGACCCTCCAGGTGCGGCGCGTCTGGTCCCCCGGCGGATCCCTGCCGGGGGATGCCCTTAATACGGCTCTTGGCTTCCCCGCGTTCAGTCCACTCTCACTCTTTTCTCAGGTCAGGACCTCTTGGGGGCCCGCAGTGGACGTTATTGGACGTTCCGTCAGCCGTTGTCGCCGTAGCGGACCCGGTGGCAGAGGGCCGGAAGCTCCCCGGAGGCGAGCCTCGGGAGCACCTCGGGCAGCTCCTCGAACGCGCTCTCCCCGGTGATGAGGGCGTCCAGCGCCGGGTCGGCCAGCAGGTCCAGGGCCAGGGCGAGCCGGTCGGCGTAGGTGCGGCCGGCGCGGGCGGCCGGGGAGACGGTGCCGACCTGGCTGCTGCGCACGGTGAGCCGGCGGGAGTGGAAGGCCTCGCCGAGCGGGAGGGCGATGCGCCGGTCGCCGTACCAGCTCAGGTCGAGGACCGTGCCCTCCGGCGCGAGGAGTTCCAGCGCGCGGCCGAGGCCCTGTTCGGTGGCGCTGGCGTGCACGACCAGGTCGCACTCTCCCAGGGCGTCCTCGGGGGCCGCGAAGTCCACGCCGAGGGCCTCGGCGGTCTTGGCACGGGCCGGGTCGGCGTCCACGAGCTGGAGCCGTACGCCGGGGAAGCGGGCGAGCAGGGCGGCGACCGAGCAGCCGACCATGCCGCCGCCGATGACCGCGATCCGGTCGCCGAGCAGCGGCGCCGCGTCCCAGAGGGCGTTCACGGCGGTCTCGACCGTGCCCGCGAGTACCGCACGTGCCGGGGGTACCCGCTCCGGTACCACCGTCACCGCGCTCACCGGGACGACGTAGTGCGTCTGATGCGGATACAGACAGAAGACCGTACGCCCGAGCAGCCCGTCGGGGCCCTGCTCGACCACGCCGACGCTGAGGTAGCCGTACTTGACCGGACCGGGGAAGTCGCCCTCCTGGAACGGCGCCCGCATCACGGCGTGCTGGCTCTCCGGCACCCCGCCCCGGAACACCAGTGTCTCCGTGCCCCGGCTGACCCCCGAGTACAGCGCACGCACGAGGACCTCGCCCTCGCCGGGCTCCGCGAGGGTGACGTCACGCAGCTCTCCGTGGCCCGGGGAGCGGAGCCAGAACGCGCGGGCCGAGGAGTTCATCGGAATCCTCCTGAACGATCGGGAAGTGGTTCACGTACGGAGTTGTGCACAGCGAGAAGTGCACAGGCCGCGCACAGTACGCGGCGTTGATCGACTCTGTCACTCGGCCGGAGGACGTGCGGTGGCCCTGAACAACACTTACGAAGCCAGGCTGGTCCAGCAGGAGACCGCTGTGGGAGCGGGCGTACAGGTCCTGTTGCTGGCCCTGCTCGGGACGGCGATCGGCATGGGGCCGGCCGGCTGGCTGACGGGTCTCGCGTTCGCGATAGCCACCTGGGCGGTGCTCTCCCGGGCCCTGCACCGCACCCGGCCGCGCTCCTTCGGTCCCGCCAACCGGGTGACCCTCGGCCGGGCGATCCTGGTCGGCGGCGTGACCGCCCTGGTCGCCGACTCCTTCGAGAGCTCCCCGCCGGTCACCCTGCTGGTCGGCCTGACGGCCGTGGCCCTGATCCTCGACGGCGTCGACGGCAAGGTGGCCCGCAAGACCGGTACGTCGACCGCGCTGGGCGCCCGCTTCGACATGGAGGTCGACGCGTTCCTGATCCTGGTGCTGAGCGTGTACGTGTCCACGCAGCTCGGGCCCTGGGTCCTGCTGATCGGCGGGATGCGCTACGCGTTCGTCGCGGCCGCGAAGTTCGCGCCCTGGCTCAACGCCCCGCTGCCGCACTCCATGGCCCGCAAGACGGTCGCCGCGATGCAGGGCATCTGCCTGTTGCTGGCCGGCGCGGACCTGCTGCCGTACCTGGCCAACCTGGGCGTGGTGCTGCTGGCGCTCGGCTCCCTGGTGTGGTCCTTCGGCCGGGACGTGGTGTGGCTGTGGCGCAACGCGCGGCCGGCCGCGGCGGCCGGGACCGTGGCGACGATGGCGGGGACCGGGACGGAGGCCGACCTCGAAGCCGAGCTGGAGGCCGGGATCGGAGCCGAGATCGAGATCGAGGTCGGCGCTGGAGCCGGGGCCGGATCCGGGGCACGGGAGCTGGCCGCGGTGCGGTAAGTCGGGG
Organism: Streptomyces sp. NPDC090499; assembly: GCF_044769305.1. Classification (NCBI taxonomy): domain Bacteria; kingdom Bacillati; phylum Actinomycetota; class Actinomycetes; order Kitasatosporales; family Streptomycetaceae; genus Streptomyces; species Streptomyces sp. NPDC090499. The sequence continues at coordinate 67,128 of NZ_JBIVXP010000019.1, read as the reverse complement.
ACAACGCAGCACGAGGGGCCCGGACCGGGGGATGGTCCGGGCCCCTCGTTTTGCCTACGGCCGTTGGCCTACGGGTGTTGGCCAACACTCGCTGGTCAACACCCGTAGGCCTGCGGGCGTTGACCTACGGGCGATTGCCAACGCCCGTAGGCCTGCGAGTGTTGACCTACAGGCGTTGGCCCACCAGTGTTGGCCCACCAGTGTTGGCCCACCGGTGTTGGCCCACCGGTGTTGGCCTACGACCGCGCGCCCCGCGTCCGTACGACGGCGAACGCGGCCGCCGCCAGGCCCAGCACTCCGACGATGAGGCCCGCGATGCCGAGGCCGCGGGCGGTGGAGTCGCTGGAGTCGGCAGCCGTGGTGGTCGCCTTGCCGCTGCTCTTCGTGGCCGGTGCGGCCGACGCGGCGGAGTCGTCGCCCGCGGCGGTCAGCTTGAGCGTCGGCGCCGGGTTCTCCGGCTCGTCGTCGCCGCTCTGCGCCTCCTCGATCCAGCGGACGACCTTGCCGTCGGAGTAGGTCTGCAGGGTCTTGAAGGTCAGCTGGTCGGTGTCCTCGGGCAGCTGGCCGAAGGCGACGTCGAAGTCCTCGAACTGGTCGGCGCCGATCTTGCCGCCGGTCCAGGTGATCTCAGAGGCGGCCTCGGTGATGGTGCCGTCGTCGGTCTTCACGGGCGTCTTGAGCTTGGTGGTGGTCACCTTCGCGGTCCAGCCGTCGTGCGGGGTGACGAGGACGCCCAGGACCGGGTGGTCGGTGGGCAGGTAGACCTGGACCTTGGTGGTGGAGGCGGTGTCCTCCTCGTTGGGCACGCGGAAGGTCAGCACGCCGTCGGTGGCGCCCTTGGCGTAGCTCTCGGGGTGGACGGTGACGTGCGCGGCGGCGATACCGGCGGCGGCCAGGACCGACGCGGAGGCCAGCGCGGTGACGGTGGCGGCGCGGCGCAGGGTGCGGCGGGTTGCAGACATGGCGGACATGAGTGAGTCGATCTCCGTACGAGTGAAGTCTGTTAGAGGTTCTTGCGGGTGTTAGACCGGGTACGGGATCGGGTTCGGTGGGCCGCGCCGGCTCACCGCGTGCCGCAGCGCGAGCAGCGGACGGGGCCGTATCGGGGCGGCCGGGGCCAGGCGGGGGCCGCCGGCCGGGGCGGGCAGCGGGGCGTCGTGCCACCAGGCGGCCAGACCGGGGACGAGCGCGGCGGTCCGCCTCAGCAGCGACCACAGCGCGGCCTCACCGCGCCGCAGCCACCAGGAGGCGACGAGCGCGGCGACGACATGGGCGAGGGTGGCGTGCGCGGTCAGGACGTGGATGTGGGGGTGCTGCTGCGCCACACCGCGCATCCCCGGCATATGCGCCATACCGGTCATAACCTGACCGTGCATGCGCATGTGGGCCATGGGCACGGCGGGCGCGGAAGCGGCCGGAGTGAGCGCGCGGGCCGCGCCGAAGCCGAAGTGCAGACCGGCCTGGGTGAGCAGCATGCCGATGCCGATCTCCGGCAGCCCGCGCTCGCGCCCCGCGAGGGCCCGCCCCAGGACGAACACGGCCACGAACCCGGCCGCGTCGGCCCACAGCGGCGGCATGTCGCCCATGGCGAGCCCGTGCCCGGCGGCAGCCAGCAGCACGCACACCGCGGCGAACACCGCGGCACGCAGGCTCCGTACCGCCGGTGACGCACTCATGGTGAGCGATCCTCCCACGATGGGTGGATACGGGAGGCACGGACGCCCCGTTCACTCATGGCTGGGTGTTTCCCGTGCGTGGGCCGTGGTCTGCTGTGAGCGCGGTCCGCGATCTTCGCCCCGACGCAGCGAATGCATCGCTCGAACGCGTGAACGCTCTGACGGGCACCGCGAGGATCAGGCCTCGGCCGCGAACGCCACGAACTCCGTCCAACCGTCACGGCACACGGCGAAGTGCGGTCGGGACACGTCCTTGGAGTCCCGTACGCAGACGGCCCGCTCGGTGACAGCGACCTCGATGCAGTCGTCTCCCTGGCTACCGCTGTGGCTGGACTTGAACCAGGCGAGTTCCGTCGTGCTCATAGTTCTCCTCGCAGTCGCTCCAACAAGCCCTGCGATTCTTTGGGGTTGAGGGCCTGCGAGCGCAGTGTGTCATAGCGCTGCTGGAGGAGGCTCACCTCTTTCACGTCACCGATCAGCCGCCCGTTCTGCTGCCCTTCCGAATACGCGAAGCGCCGCCCCTCCGGCGTCTCAAGAAGTCGAACCGGTCCGTCCAGACACGCGTGCAACCCCGCCGCCAACGGCACGATCTGCAGCGTCACGTTGCGCAGAGCGGCCCGCTCCAGCACATGGTCGTACATCTCGCGCATCAGCTCCGCGCCCCCGAACCGCCGCAGGAAGACGTGCTCCTCGACGATGAAGCTGAACGGCACCGTCGGCCGCCCGAACAGCATGCGCTGCCGCTTCATCCGCACGTCGAGCAGGTTCTCCAGCCCCTCGTCGGTGACCACCGGAATGGTGCCGTCGAACACGGCCCGCGCGTATCCGTCCGACTGCAGCAGCCCCGGCACCAGCCGGCACTCGTACGTGCAGAGGCTGACCGCGATCCGCTCCAGCCGGGCCCACTGCCGGAACCAGACCGCCAACCCCTTGTCGCCCCGCGTCAGGAACTGGGCCGCCTTCCGTAACGCCCCGGTGTTGCCCAGCACTTCCTCGGCCCGCTCCACCAACGCCCGGTCCGGCATCCGCCTTCCCAGCTCCACGGACGCGACCGTGTGCTTGGAGTACCGCACCAGTTCGGCGAACTCGGACCTGCTGTACCCGGCGTGCTCCCGCAGGGCATGGACGACGGCCCCGAAGGTCCGCAGGCTGTCGGAGGGATCGGGCTCCCGCTCCACCTCACAGCCCGTCAGGTCGTCGCCGTCACTCTCGTCCACACCGTTCGTCATACGCGGCCACCTCCAGGCACGTGCGCGCTCCGCTCCCCACGCTCAACTCACCCAGAGTGACGGCAAGATCCACGTACGGTCCACGTATTGCCCTCGTACGCCGACGCAGCGTACGCATCACGCACCTGGAAGGGTGCGTCGTCGTCGCTCACGCGTATGCCGGTCGAACGTGCGGTGGGCGCGGTACTCCCCTGGTCCGCGCCCACCGCGGTGTGTGTCAGGCCGCCCGGCGGGCCTGTCCCCGGTGGTCGCGGATGATGTCCGCGTACCGGTGGCCGCTGCCCTTGATCGTGCGGACCTGGGTGCGGTAGTCGACGTGGACCAGCCCGAACCGCTTGTCGTAGCCGTACGCCCACTCGAAGTTGTCCAGCAGCGACCAGGCGAAGTAGCCGGCCAGCGGGGCCCCCTTGCGGGCCGCCGAGGCGCAGGCCGCGAGGTGGCCGACCAGGTACGCCTGGCGCTCGGGGTCGTCGACGGTGCCGTCGGGACGGACCACGTCCGGGTAGGCGGAGCCGTTCTCGGTGACGTAGATCTTGCGGGCGCCGTACTCCTCGGTGAGGCGCAGCAGCAGCGTCTCGATGCCGCTCGCGTCGATCTCCCAGTCCATGCCGGTGCGCGGGACGCCGGGGCGGTAGACGGAACGGGCGTGGGGCGCGGGGCCGTCCGGGTCGTTCTCGACATAGGCCGGGAAGTAGTAGTTCAGGCCCAGCCAGTCGAGCGGGGTGGCGATGGTCTCCAGGTCGCCGGGGCGCTCGGGGAGTTCGACGCCGTAGGTCTCGACCATGTCGGCCGGGAAGCCGCGGCCGTGCACCGGGTCCAGCCACCAGCGGTTGACGTGCCCGTCGTGGCGGCGGACGGCGGCCTCGTCCTCGGGGCGGTCCGAGGCGGCGAACACCGTGGAGAGGTTGTTCACGATGCCGACCTCGGCGCCGGGCGCGGCGGCGCGGATCGCCTGGGCGGCCAGGCCGTGGCCGAGGAGCAGGTGGTAGGAGGCCCGGACGGCGGCCGTGAGGTCGGTCCAGCCGGGGGCCATCTTGCCCTCCAGGTGGCCGATCCAGGCGGAGCAGGAAGGCTCGTTGAGGGTGGTCCAGTGCTTGACCCGGTCACCGAGGCGTTCGGCGACCACGGAGGCGTACGCGGCGAAGTGCTCCGCGGTCGCCCGCTCGGGCCAGCCGCCCCGGTCCTGGAGGGCCTGCGGCAGGTCCCAGTGGTAGAGGGTGACCGACGGGGTGATGCCGGCCGCCAGCAGGGCGTCGATCAACTCGTCGTAGAAGTCGAGGCCCTTGGCGTTGACCGGGCCGTCCCCGGCGGGCCGCACGCGCGGCCAGGCGACGGACAGCCGGTAGGCGTTGGCGCCCAGTTGCCGCATCAGGTCGACGTCCTCGCGCCAGCGGTGGTAGTGGTCGCACGCGACGTCGCCGTTGTCGTCGTTGTCGATCTTCCCCGGGGTGTGCGAGAAGGTGTCCCAGATGGAGGGTGCACGGCCGTCCTCGGCGACGGCTCCCTCGATCTGGTACGCCGCGGTTGCCGTGCCCCACAGGAAGTCGTGCGGGAGGGCGGCGAGATCGATGGTCACGAAATTCCCTTCGGAACTGCGGAGTTCACTTGACGGCGCCGGCGGTCAGCCCGGCGACGAGGTAGCGCTGGAGGAGCAGGAAGCCGGCCACGACGGGAACGCTGACCACGAGCGAGGCGGCCATGATCTGGTTCCAGTACACGTTGTTGAGCGTGGAGTAGCCCTGGAGGCCGACGGCCAGGGTGCGGGTGGTGTCGTTGGTCATCACCGACGCGAACAGCACCTCGCCCCACGCGGTCATGAAGGCGTAGACGGCGACCGCGACGATGCCGGGGATCGCGGCGGGTACGACGATCCGCAGCAGCGCGCCGAGCGGCCCGCAGCCGTCCACCAGCGCCGCCTCGTCCAGGTCCCGCGGCACCGAGTCGAAGTACCCGATCAGCATCCAGATCGAGAACGGCAGCGAGAACGTCAGGTAGGTGAGGATCAGGCCGCCGCGGGAGCCGAACAGGGCGATGCCGGTGGCGTTGCCGATGTTGACGTACAGGAGGAACAGCGGGAGCAGGAAGAGGATGCCCGGGAACATCTGCGTGGACAGCACGGTGACCGTGAAGACGCGCTTGCCGCGGAACTCGTAGCGGCTCACCGCGTAGGCGGCGAACACCGCGACGACGACCGAGCAGACCGTCGCCGCGACCGACACGATCAGCGAGTTCACGAAGTACCGGGCGAGCGGGATCGTCGACCAGATGTCGATGTACGGGCGGATCGTCAGCCCGCTCGGCAGCCAGCGGAACTTGCCGGTGACGTCCGCGAGGGGCTTGAGCGAGCTGGAGATCATCACGTACACGGGGACCAGCACGAACCCGGTGAGCAGCGTGAGGAAGATCCGCCGGGACCAGAGGAAGGACCGTGGCGGGGCCATGGGCGAGCTAGACATCCGAGGTCCTCCGTCCGCGCGAGGTGAACACCAGGTACACGCCGGTCACCACCAGCAGGAAGAGCAGCAGGAGCACGGACATGGCCGAGCCGGTGCCGAAGTTCCAGGTGACGAAGGAGGCCTGGTAGATGTGGACCGAGATGAGGTCGGCGGCCTCCGGGGCGGACCTGCCGAACAGCACGAACGGCGTGTTGAAGTCGTTGAACGTCCACAGGAACAGGACCAGGATCAGCACCTGGTTGACCGGGCGCAGCGACGGCAGGGTGATCCGGCGGATCTGCTGCCACATGCCGGCGCCGTCCAGGGCGGCCGCCTCGTACAGCTCCCGCGGGATGTTCTGGAGGCCGGCCATCACGATCAGGAAGGCGAACGGCCAGCCCTTCCACACCGACACGGTGAGCAGGGCGTAGAAGCTGTTGTCGCCGATCAGCCAGAAGGACGGCTTGTCGGTGAGGTGCAGCTGGTCGTGCAGGACGTGGTTCACCAGGCCGTTGTCGTGCTGGAACATGAACACCCAGGTGATGACGGCCGCGTAGACGGGCAGCGCGTACGGCACCAGGAACAGGGCGCGCAGCAGGCCGCGCCCCTTGAAGGTGTCCTGCATGAACACCGCAGCCGCGGTGCCGATCAGCCAGCACAGGCCGACGGAGAGCAGGGTGAAGCCGACGGTGACGAAGAACGAGTGCAACAGGGCTTTGCCGACGGGGGCGTTGAACTCGACCGACAGTTTGTAGTTGTCGAACCCGGCCCACGGGGCGGTGGTCCAGTCGCGGATGTAGAACTGGGTGAGCTCCTTGAAGCTCATCACGACGCCGATGACCATCGGGATGAGGTGGACGAGGAGTTCGAGCAGCAGGGCGGGCAGGAGCAGCAGGTAGGGCAGTCCGATGCGGCGGATCCGCCCGGGGCGGCGGCCCGAGCCGCCCGCCGCCCCGGGGGAGTTCACCCGCGCCGGTTCTTGCACAGCGGTGGTGGTGGTCGTCATGGTGCTCAGGCCGCCGGCATCTGCTGCTGGGCCTTCTCCAGCTCGGCCTTGACGGTGTCGGTGGTGATGGCGCGGCCGGCGGCGGCGTCGGCGAACAGGTTCTTCACCGCCGTACCGACCGTGGTCTCGAACTGCGACTCCGCCGCCACCTGGGGCAGCGCCGCGGCGCTGGTGGCGAGGGTGGTCTTCAGGACGGAGTTGGCCGGCGTGCCGAAGGCCGCGTCCTCCTGGGCGGTCTTGACCGGCGGGATGGTGCTGTAGGCGGTGTTGAGGGTCTTCTGCTCGGCGTCGCTGGTCATGAACTTCACGAACTTGGTGGCGCCGTCGAGGTTCTTGGTGTTCTTGAAGACCGCCAGGTTGATGCCGGCGACCATCGAGTTGACCTGGGTGCCGGTGCCGGGGGTGCCGGACTGCACGGGCACCGGGGCGATGCCGTAGTCGCTGTCGCTCATACCCTGCGACTTGAGGTTGGAGGAGGCCGACTGCCACAGCAGCATGGCCAGCTTGCCCTTGGCGAAGTCGCTGACCGACTGGTTCTGCGCGTACTCGGCGTCACCGGTCGGGATGACCTTGTCCTTGGCCATCAGGTCGACGTACTGCTTGACCGCGGCGACGACGTTGTCGTCGGTGAAGTCGGGCTTGCCGTCGGCGGTGAAGAAGTCGGCGCCGTGCTGCTTGGCGAAGACGAAGACGTGGTGGATGTTCTCCGAGACGTTGCCGCCCTCGGCGCCCAGCACCGACTTGCCCTTGGCCGATATCTTCTTGCCGTCGGCGATCAGCTCGTCCCAGGTGGCCGGGGGCTGGGCGATGCCGGCGTCGGCGAAGATCTTCTTGTTGTAGTAGAGCGCGTACGCCATCGAGTACAGCGGGACGGCCGCCGGGTCCTTGCCCTCGGCGCCCGTGGAGCCGAGCGCGGAGTCGACGAAGCGGTCCTTGCCGCCGATCTTGTCGAAGTTCTTGGCGTCCCAGGGCAGCAGCGCGCCGGTCGCCTGCAGCGAGGCGCTCCAGGTGTTGCCGATGTTCAGCACGTCGGGGCCCTGGCCCGAGGTGGTCGCGGTCAGGATCCGGTTGAGCAGGTCCGACCAGGGCACGACCTCCAGCTTGACCTTGATGCCGGTCTGCTTCTGGAACTTGTCGAGTTCCGGCTGGAGGACCTGCTTGTCGACCTCGATGCTCGCACCCTGGTTGGAGGCCCAGTAGGTGAGCGTCTTCGGGGAGTCGTTGGACCCGCCGCCGGTGGACGAACCGCCACCGCAGGCCGTGGCCGCGAGGGCGAGAGACATGGTGACGGCGCCTACGGCCGCGGCTCGGATGCTGCGCATGGCTCCAGCTGTGCCTTTCCGGGAGTCGAGAACCCCGAGAGGGCTTCGCGAAGGCCGGCGCCCGCGAGTGCGGACGTTTGGACCGACGTTCGGCTTCCGAAGCCCCTCATGGCTTAATTTAGGACGTGAGTTAATCCCCCGAAGACTAGCTCGTCAAGGGATCCGGCACGGGTATCCGTGCAGGCGGGCCGGGGAACAGCCGGTTCCGCGGCGGTGGTACGCCCACCCCGACGGCGTGACCTGGGCCGAAGCGGGGTGACCTGCGCGGAGAGGAGGCCGATGCCGTTCCACAACGGTTGTGTTTCGACGGGGCGTTGGGGACGGGGCGCCGCTTACGGCGGTGGAGGGGGCGGCGGCACGCTCCCGCTCGCCAACGGCGGCATGGGGCCGCCACCCACGGCGGCAAGCGGGCCGTCACCGGGATGCCCGGAGGATGCCCCGGCGTTCACGCCGGGGAGGAGTCCGGTTTCCCGCGGAGCGGGGCAGGAGAAGCCGGATCGCCGCCGGGCGATCCCGCGGCCGCCCGGGGAGCGGCGAGGGCGGCCTCCAGGAGGTGGAAGATCTCGGAGTTGAGGGACCGCCGGTCCGCGGCGGCTTGGGCGGTCACCCGTTCGTGTAGGTCGGCCGGGATCCGGAGTGAGAAACGAATCATGACGCTACGGTGACATCATGACGACGCTGATGGAGACCGACGGGGCTGGGTGCGCCCGGTACACCTACCGTCTGCGTGTGTCATCGACCGCCCGTACCGCGCTGGAGGCGGAATGGGACCGGTGCCGGTGGATCTGGAACGAGTGTGTCGCCAAGTCGAAGGCCACCCACGTGCACAACAAGACCACGCAGGAGAAGGGGGAGAAGCGGACCTGCGGCCCGGCGCAGCTCGACAAGATACTGACCGAGGCGCGGGCGCGTACGCCGTGGCTGCGCGAGGGCAGCTCGGTGCCGCAGCAGCAGCTGATCCGGGACTTCGGCAAGTCCCGCGCCAAGGCGCACAAGGACATCCAAGAACGCCTGCCTCAGCGGCAGCGGGCCGGTATGCCGGGGTGGAAGAAGAAACGCGACGCCTTGCCGACGCTGAACTACACCCGGCGCGGGTTCCGGCTGAAGGACGGCCGCCTGCATCTGGCGGGCGGGATCGTGCTGAGCGTGGTGTGGTCGCGCGGTCTGTCGGCCGAACCCTCCTCGGTGCGCGTGTACCGGGACAGCGTCGGTCACTGGTACTGCTCGTTCGTGATCACCGCCGAGGTACGACCGCTGCCCCGAACCGGCCGGGTGCTCGGCGTGGACTGGGGCGTTAAGGAGACCGCGACCACCACCTCCGACGCCCACGACCTCCCACACCCCCAGCACGGCCGCAAGGCCCAGACCAGGCTGACCCGGTACGACCGGATGATGGCCCGCCGTCGGCCGAAGAAGGGGCAAGCCGCCTCGAAGGGCTACCGCGAGGCGAAGAAGTGGCGGGCGAAGGCCTACGCGAAGATCGCCCGGCAGCGGCAGGACACCGCACGCAAGTGGGCGAAGAAGGCCGTCACCGACCACGACGCCATCGCGGTCGAGGACTTCCGCCCGAAGTTCCTCGCCAGGTCCTCGATGGCGCGTAAGGCGGCGGACGCCGCGATCGGCGCGACGAAGAGGGCCCTGACCGAGATGGGCCGCAAGCACGGACGCGACATCCGTCTTGTGCATCCCGCGCACACCACCATGGACTGCGCATCGTGCGGAGCGAGAACCAAGCACGCACTGCCGCTGTCCGAGCGCACCTACACCTGCACCGCGTGCGGAGCGGTCTCGCCCAGAGACAAGAACTCCGCCCGCGTGATGCTCGTCCGGGCAGGTCTGAACCCGGCTGGCTTCGAGGGCGTAAGACCGCCGGGAGCGCTGCTCCCAGAGGCAGCCTGAGCCAGGAATCCCCGCTCAGCCCTGAAGGAAGGAATCCCCTTCCCTTCAGGGAGGGGAACAGTCAACTTGAACGCGAGCGCCGCGAACGCGAACGGCCCTTCGGGGTCGGCGGTCCGCCGCTCCTCGACGTCCTGGTGGATGCCGCGTACGGCGGGGACGTCGAGCGGCGAGGGCAGATAGGCCACCGCCGCGTCGAGGAGCGGTTCGACACCCCTGTTGCGGTAGGCGGAGCCGCACAGGACGACGACGCAGTCACCGGACAGGGTGAGGTCGCGCAGCGCGGTCCGGCATCGACGTGGGCGAGGATGCCCAGGTTGCGAACGACGGCAAGGGGGTTAGCGGAGTTCGGGTGGAGTTCGGTGCGCATGGCCCGGTGCCTTTCGGATGACGGTTCCCGGAATCGCTCCCGGAAGGGGCGGCGCGATTTCCCGTGCGGCGCAGACCGTCGGTCATGCCTGACGAGACGTCAGATCAATAACAGGTACCGATGGTTGACGTATCTGGTCGCGCGTCACGGAGTCCGGTGCCGGCCGCGCGGCGGGCACCGGAGGGACGGGGACACGAGGATCACGTCAAAGCGGGACAGGGAGCGGGAAAGGGAGGGGACGACAGCGGTGCGGTCCCGCATGGCCCTCTCCCCTCGTTCGTCCGAACTCGTCACGGCTCAGCACCGCGGCCGCCGGGCGCGGCTACGGTGCGTGACAGTGGACGAGTGTAGGCAGGGGCTCTGGGGCACGCACCCGGTTTTCGATCGACCGTCTCGATCCTTCAAGTCCCGGACAGCCGCCTGCTCTTCGACCGTCACCTCTTGGCCGCCCGACCGGGAGCGCCGCTGGGTAGCGTCGTCGCGTTTGAGCCATCGGCACGGGAAAGGCGGCCCCATGTCCCATCGAGACGACACCCCGGCACAGGAGAGCGCAGGGCAGAGCACGGAGCAGAGCTACGGGCAGAGCGCCGGACAGAGCCGGCGTGGTTTTCTCCGCAGCACCGCGCTGGCCGGAGCGGGGGCGGCGGCCGGAGGGGCCGGCGCGGCCGTGCTCGGCGCGACGCCCGCGTCCGCCGCGGAGGGCGCGGAGGCCACGGGGGCCACCGGCAGCGCCCGGACCGGCACCTGGAGACCGGACACGGAAGCACTCCGGTTCACCCTCGCGGTCATGCCGGACACCCAGTTCCTGTACTGGGGCAGCCAGGACAGCGTCAACCGGACCCCGCAGGAGGCGTCGTTCCGCTACGTCGTCGAGAACAGCGGGGACGCGAACGGCGACAACATCGTCTTCATGGCGCACCTCGGCGACCTGACCCAGGACGCGGATCCGTCCTCGTTCCAGCAGGTCGACAAGGCGTTCGCGCTGCTGGACCGGCACGGTGCCGCGTACAGCGTGCTGGCCGGCAACCACGACGTGAGCGGCGACGACGGCCGCGGCGACACGCCGTACCTGCGAACCCTGGGCCCGCAGCGGTTCGCGCACGCGAAGACGTTCGCCGGGGCCGACCCGACCGGCTACAACACCGCGCACGTCTTCCGGGCCGCCGGCCGCTCCTGGCTGCTGCTCGCCCTGGACTGGCGGACCAGCGAGCAGGGTTTCGCGTGGGCCGAGAGCGTCGTCAAGGCCCACCCGAAGCTGCCGGTGATCCTGACGACGCACGACCTCGTCTACTCCGACTACGATGACAACGTTTTCCCGTACGAGTCCGGCGACCCCGAGGACAACGCCGTGCTCTCGGACTACGGCCGGACGGTCTGGGACCGGCTGATCGACGGCAACGACCAGATCTTCCTCACCCTCAACGGCCACTACTGGCCGCCCGCGCGGACGACCGCGAAGAACGCCGCCGGCAACGATGTGCACCTGCACATCACGAACTACCAGAACCGCTACTTCGGCGGTGGCGGCATGATCCGGCTGTACCACTTCGACCTGGCCCGCAACACGATCGACGTGGAGACGGTCAACCCGTGGATCCTGGCCCAGGAGCCGGAGTCCCGTTCCGGACTGGCGGCCGAGCACGCCCGGATCACCGGTCCGGTGGACTCCTTCTCGGTGCCGATCGACTTCGAGCGGCGCTTCTCCGGCTTCGCCCCGGTCCCGGCCCGCCCCGCCCGGCCGGCCGCCCGGGAGCTGGTGAAGGGCACGCTGGCTTACTGGCGCTTCGACGGACAGGGCGCGCCCGGCACCGCGCTCACCGCGGGCGACACCGTCCGCGACCTGTCCGGCAAGGGCAACGACCTGACGGTGGTGACCCTGCCGGGCGCCGCGGCCGACGCGCTCACCTGGTCCGCCGACCACCACCCCGACCAGCCCGCGCACGCCAGCCTGAAGTTCGGCGGCGGCCGCAACCCGCTGCACGGCTCGTACCTGACCACGGGGGCGCGGGCCCCGCTGAACGGCGAGACGTTCGAGTCCGGGTACACCATCGAGACGTTCGTGATGCTGCCGCTGGACTGGGACGCCGGGAACAACGGCTGGGCGTCGGTGCTCAGCCGCCGCGGCTCGGCCGGGGACGCCGGGAAGCACGGCAAGAACACCGACCCGGGCGAACCGGTGCTCCAGCTCTCCATCTCGAACAACGGCCGCGAGCCGCAGTTCAACCACTACCCGCTGAACGACACCTACCCGACCACCAACTGGGGGCACGGCCTGGTGGAGCTCAGGTGGTGGCACCTGGCGGTGGTCAACGACGGCCGCCGCACGCGGCTGTACGTCGAGGGCGCCCCGGTCGTCGACAACCCGAACCGGCTGTCGGCCGGCCTCACCTCGCTCGGGCTGCCGTGGCTGGTGGGCGGCCACGAGTACGCGGGCGCCGTCGACATGGTGTTCCACGGCAGCGTCGGGGACATCCGGATCGTGAACCGCCCGCTGGCCGCGGACGAGTTCCTGACGGCGCGGTGAGCCGAGGTCTCCCGTCTCCGGCCCGTTCGCCGGAGACGGGAGACTCCCCCGGGCACGGAGGCGGTGCGGGGCCATACCGTTCCCGAATGGTATGGAGTTGGTCTAGTCCTCTTGACTGACGGGCCCCGGCGGCGGTTTGGTATGTACCAAATCTCGGCCCACCCCCCACCACCCCGCCCTCGATGGGCATCCCGAAAGGGCCACTGTCATGCACCTGGCAAGATTTGCGGCCTCCGCCTGTGCGCTCGCACTCGCGGCCACCGGCGTCACCGTCACGCTGGCCCCGGCCGGCAGCGCCGCGGGGAGCAGCGTCTACTCCGTGGCTCCCTACGTCGACATGTCGAACGGTCAGGAAGGACTGCTCGACACCGCCATCACAGGACACGGGCTCAAGGCCTACACGGCGGCCTTCGTCCTCGGCGAGGGCTGCACCCAGATCTGGGGCGACACCCTCCCCATCGGCAACGACTCGTACACCGACCCCGAGATCGCCAGGGCGAAGTCCGAGGGCGCCTCCGTCATCATCTCCTCCGGCGGGGCGAGCGGTGAGCCGCTCGCGTGGACCTGCTCGACCCAGAGCAGCATCGACGCCGGCTACCAGGCCATCATCAACGACTACGGCGTCACCCGGCTCGACTTCGACGTCGAGGGCGCCGCCATCGCGGACACCGCCGCCGCGGCCCGCCAGATGCAGGCGATGAAGGACCTGAAGGCGTCCAACCCGAACCTGCAGTTCTCCATGACCCTGCCGGTGCTGACGAGCGGGCTGACGAGCGACGGCGTCAACATCCTCAAGGCCGCCAAGACCGCGGGCATCAAGATCGACGTGGTCAACATCATGGCCATGGACTACTACGCGGGCACCGGCACCGAGATGGGCCAGGGCGCGGTCTCCGCGGCCAGGGCCACGCTGGCACAGATGCAGTCCGTGGACTCCGGCTACACCTACGCCAACCTCGGCATCACGCCGATGATCGGCAAGAACGACGACGGGTCCACCTTCACGCTCGCGGACGCCCAGACGGTGGAGTCCTTCGCCGCGCAGAACGGCGTCGGGCGGCTGTCGTTCTGGTCGGCCAACCGGGACCAGCCGTGCAGCGGCAACGCCAACTCGCTGTCCACGTGCAGTGAGATCAGCCAGAACACCCTCGCGTTCACCGACGCCTTCGTGCCCTACGAGGGCAGCACGGGCGGTGGCGGCGGCACGACCACCGACTTCTCGCTGTCCCTGTCACCGGGTTCGGCCTCGGTCGCCCAGGGCGGTTCCGCGACCACGACCGTCGGTACGGCCGTCACCTCCGGCAGCGCCGAGTCGGTCAGCCTCTCCGCGTCCGGTGCGCCCTCCGGTGTCGGCGTCTCCTTCTCCCCCGGCTCCGTGACGTCCGGCGGCAGTTCGACGCTGACCGCGACGGTCGGCTCGTCCGTGGCGGCGGGCACCTACCCGATCACCGTCACCGGCACGGCCGCGAGCGGCAGCCACAGCGCGACCTACTCGCTGACGGTCACCTCCTCCTCCGGCGGCGGGGGCGGCGGGGGCCCGCTGACCAACGCGGGCTTCGAGACCGGCAGTCTGAGCCCCTGGACCTGCACCGGCGGCAGCGCGGTGGTCTCCAGCCCGGTCCACAGCGGCAGCCACGGCCTCCAGGTCACGCCGAGCTCCAGCAGCACCGGCGAGTGCGACCAGAGCGTGACCCTGTCCGCCAACCACACCTACACCCTCACCGCCTGGGTGCAGGGCCCGTACGCCTACCTCGGGGTCAGCGGCGGCGCCTCCGCGAGCACCTGGTCCAACAGCGGCAGCTGGAACCAGCTCACGGTCAGCTTCACCACCGGCAGCAGCGGCGCGGTCACCGTCTTCGTGCACGGCTGGTACGGCCAGTCCGCCGTCGACGCGGACGACTTCACCCTGAGCTGAGCACCCGCACGACGGCGAGGGGGCCGGTTCCCCGGGCGCGTGCCCGGGGAACCGGCCCCCTCGTCCGTGCCGCCGTACGTCCTACTGGCCGAAGCCGTAGGCGAACAGGTGGTCGGTGCCGGTCTGGCCGGTCACCGGCAGCGTCACCGACGCCACCTGCTTGGCCGGGTCCAGCGCGACCTTCGTCGCGAAGACGTAGGTCTTCACACCGTCGCGGCCGCCGCTCCCGGTGTTCCGGTAGGCGGTGGTGACGGCCGTCGTGTCACCCGGCAGCGGCTTGCTCGGGCCGCCGTTGAGCGTCCAGTCCGAGAAGCCGACCGTCGCCTGGGAGGTGGTGCCGTCGGTGTAGGTGACGGTCAGGGTGCCCGAGACCCCGCTGCCGTCGGTGGGGGCGTTGACCGCGGCGCCCAGCAGGCCCAGCGACGCCCCCGAGGTGCCGGCCGGCATGGGGATCGTCTGGCCGGCCATCTCCAGGTTGTCGAGCTGACCGGACGTCGCCGTCGGCCAGGTGTAGGAGATTCCGTCCACCGTGAGGGTGGAGCCGCTGGTGACGCCTGCCGCCGACAGCGCGTTCTGCGAGTAGGCCCAGCCGCCGCCGTCGAACCCGCCGGAGTAGGTGGTGCCGTCGGGGTAGATGCCCTCGTTGGTGTTGTACGGCCACAGCGCACCGGCCTTGGCGACGGCCACGCGGAGGCTCGCCCCGGACAGCGCCGTACCGGTGTCGTGGTCGGTCAGGGCGAAGGTGACCGGGTACGTCCCCTCGGTCGCGCCCGCCGTGACGTGCACCTTGGCCTCGGCGCTGCCCGAGGCGGGCACGGTCAGCGAGCCGGAGGCCGGGTCCGGGGTGACGCCGGAGGGCGCGGTCGCCGTCCAGTCGACCGTGACGGACTTGCTGCCGAGGTTGGTCAGGTTCAGGGTGGCGTCGTCGCCCGTGCCCGGCTGGAGGACCAGGCCGTTGCTGGGACCGGTCGCCGCCAGCACCCGGCCGCCGCCCGTGGTGTCCGACGGCGGCACCGCCGACGGGCCGGACGCCCAGGAGGTGTTGGGCTGGGTGCCGAGCGTGTAGTCGAGCGTGCCCGCGCCCTTGAACTGCTGGAACGTCAGCCAGGACGCGTTCCACGCCTTGCCCTTGACGTTGAGCGACTGCACGTAGGGCGCGTCGGGCGCGGCCTGCGGGGCGTTGATCCGCACCGTCTTGCCGTTGCCGAGGGTCACCTGGGCGGTCGGGAACGCCGGGCTGCCGAGGACCAGGGTGTCCGTGCCCGGGGTCTCCGGGTACATGCCGAGCTCGGACCAGACGTACCAGGAGCTCATGGCGCCGAGGTCGTCGTTGCCGAACGAGCCGACCGGGGCGTTGAAGTAGAGGCCCTGCTGGGCCGCGCGGACGGCCGCCTGGGTCTTCCAGGGCTGGCCCGTGTAGTTGTACTCCCAGGGGATCTCGACGCTGGGCTCGTTGCTCAGGTCCGCGTCGGTGCCGCCGGGGCTGGTGATGTCGTCGAGGAGGCTGTCCAGGTAGGACGAGTACGCCTTGGTGCCGCCGCGGGCCTGGATGAGCTGCTGCAGGTTGAAGGGGACCATGGGGGTGTACTGGGCGGAGGTGCCCTCCACGAAGCCGTTGGAGGTGCCCGGCGTGAAGCCGCCCGCGAACTGGCCGTCCTTGTTCTTCGCCTGCATGTAGCCGGTCTGCGGGTTGAAGACGTTCATCCAGTCCTGGGCGCGGGTGGCGAACTTCGTGTAGACGTCCGTCTTTCCGAGCGACTTCGCGAAGGCGGCGAGGGCGTAGTCGGCGCTGTCGTACTCCAGTTGGGTGGAGACGGGGCCGTAGAAGTTGCAGCAGTTGTAGTCGTTCTCGTCCAGCGGGAGGTAGCCCTTGGCGTCCCGCACGGACTCGCCGGGGCGGTCGTTGTTCGGGACGGTGGCCTCGTGCTGGAGGGCGGCGAGGGCCTTGCCGGTGTCGAAGTCCGTCGCGCCGAAGGCGTACGCGTCGGCGATGATGCCGGCCGCCGGGTCGCCGACCATGACGTAGCTCTCGCCGTTGTTCGAGGCCCACTTGGGCAGCAGGCCCGTCTGGTCGTAGCCGTTGAGCATCGAGGTGACGACGTCACTGGCGACCTTGGGCTCGGCCAGCGCCATCAGCTGGGTCTGGGAGCGGTAGGTGTCCCAGCCCGAGTAGTTGGCGTACTGGGCCTGCTGGCCCTTGGCCAGCTTGTGCACCTGGTTGTCCATGCCCATGTACTGGCCGTTGGCGTCGGAGAAGACGTTCGGGTGCAGCAGGGCGTGGTAGAGCGCGGTGTAGAACTGCGTCTGCTGGTCGGCGGACCCGCCGCCCACCTCGATCTTCTTCAGCACCGCGTTCCAGGCGTCGTGGTTGGCCTTCTCGACGGCGCCGACGTTCCAGTTCTTGATCTCGGTGGCGAGGTTGCCCGCCGCGTTGGCGTCGCTGGTGTACGAGATGCCGACCTTCGCGGTGACCGTGGTGGTCGCGGAGGTGTCGAAGGTCAGGTACATGCCGTTGGCGCCGGTCGTGGGCGGCTGGGCGGCGTCGGCGGCCTTCGACAGCCGGGACGCCGTACCGGCGCTCGGTGCCGCGGAGGCCGTGCCGGAGGCCTTGGCCGTGCTGCGGTGGACCGTCGGGGCGGGCTTCGCGGGGACGGTGAAGTGCTTCTCCTTCAGCGGCTTGGACGTGGACTTCTGCGGGGCCGCGCCGACCTTGCCCGCCTTCAGCGACTTCGCGTCGGGGGTGATGGTGGAGCCGACCCAGGTGCCGCTCGCCGCGAACGGCCGGTCGAACTTGACGTCGAAGTGCAGCGTGTAGCGGTTGCTCGCGCCGCAGAAGTGGCCGCTGTCGATCGCGCCGCTGATCTCCTTGCTGTTCACCACCTGCACGCGGGTCCCGTCGACCTGGGTGGCGCCCCCGCTCAGCTTGAACAGCAGGTTGGCCTGCTGTCCCGCCGGGAAGGTGAAGGTGCCGAGCCCGGCGCGGGTGGTGTCGGTCAGCTCGGTCTTCACGCCGCCCGCGTCGGTGACCTTGTACGACCCGACGGCGGCCTGCTCGTCGGCGTGGCTGAAACCGACCGACGTGCTGCCGAGGTCGCCCGAGAGAGAGCCGGTCACCGGCAGCACGGGCAGGTCGCCCGCGACCGGGCAGCCCGGTCCCGAGACGTGGGTGAGGCTGAAGCCGGAGATCTTCTTGTCGGCGTACTCGTAGCCGCCGCCGTCGGGACGGTTCGGCGTCGTGTCGGGACCCCACTGCACCATGCCGGCCGGCATGTCGGGGCCGGGGAAGGTGTCCACCGCACCGGAGGTGCCGATGAGGGGGTTGACGAGGGACGCGGGGTCCGTCACGAGGGCGGGCGTCCCGGCGCTCGCGGCCAGGGCGCTGCCCGTCGCCGAGAGCGGCAGGGCCGTCATGCCCAGGACGCAGGCCACGGCGAGGCGCCTGCGGAATCTCGCACGGGTGGAGGGTGGTGCGGCTGAACGTCGGGGTCTCACCATCGGTTGCCTCCGCAGCAGTTCGTGCTTCGCACATCAGGTGTCGGCGCGCCGAGAAACACCGGAATGCCGGCGACAGGCAACGCACCCGGTCGCCCCCACGGCGGCCTGACAACGTTGCCATGCACGAGAGTTGAGTGAAACGCCTGTGCTTGCGGGATGTCAACGAGGCCAACAGGACTTTCTGGGCGCGAAGTTCACCAACGGGTGTGCGCCGGGCTCGATGCCGGGATCGCTTGCGGGAGTGACGACACCCCGGCAACGCCCCTACAGCCCCCGGGTGACCGGGCTGAGCGCGTCGGCGAGCTGTTCGCGGTGCCGGCGCAGCACCTCGGGGGTGACGCCCTCCCCGGCCACGGCGCGGGCGAGGTCGTCGGTGGCCACCTTGAGGACGGCGCTCATGGCGGCGGCCCGCATCCGGACGTCGAGCGGGTCGGCCTTCCCGCCCGCGCGTTCGGCCAGCACTTCGGCGAACGTGTCCTCCGCACGCTCCCTGAGCACCAGGTAGACGGCGCGCAGCGCGGGTTCGCCGTGGGTCAGCCGGATCACCGTGAGGACCGCCTCGGCGTCCCCGCCGGACGACGAGTCGAGTGCGGGCCGGTAGGCGGCGCGCAGGTGCTCGGTGAGGTCGACGCCGGGCGGCCAGGCGCGCAGGACCGCGCGGAAGGCCGCGACCGACTCGGTGAGCAGCGGCTCGACACAGCTCTCCTTGCCGGGGAAGTAGCGCCACAGGGTGCGTTCCGAGACGCCGGCCGCCCGTGCGATCTGCTCGCCGGAGGTGGCGGCCACTCCTTGTGCGGCGAACAGCCGTACCGCGTGCCGGGAGATGTCCAGGCGCTGCCGCTGCCGCTGCCGGTCGCTCACCGGGGGCCGTCCCCGGCGGGGCGATATCGGGCCGCTGTCCACCGTCACGTCCTCCATCGGGCGATCCAACCACGCCGGGGCCGCGGGACGACTGGCCGAAAACATTATTGGCAGTGACTGACAATAAAGTGTTACGGTCGAAGTGCCGGAAGATCGCGTTCCGAGGTCCAGGAGGAGGACCATGAACGGTGCCGCCGAGCGTTCCCGACTACCCTTCGCACGGCCGAACGTGCTCGATCTCGCACCCCTCTACGCGGTGCTGCGCCGGGAGGCGCCGATCACGCCGGTCACCACCCCGGCCGGGGATCCGGCCTGGCTGGTCACCCGCTTCGAGGAGGTCCGCGACCTCCTCGGCGACAAGCGGCTCGGCCGCTCCCATCCCGAGCCGGAACGGGCGTCCCGCATCACGAGCGCCGCGGTCCAGGAGGGCCCCTCGGGCGACTACGCCACCGAGGAGGCCGACCACACCCGGATGCGCCGGCTGCTGACTCCGGCCTTCTCCGCCCGGCGCATGGTGATGCTCTCCGATCACGTACGGCACCTGGTGGACGACTGCATCGACCGGCTGCTCGCCGAGCGGGCCGCCGCGCCCGACGGCGTGGTCGACCTGCACGCCGGGCTGGCCTTCCCGGTGCCCGTCGCGGTGATCTGCCGGCTGCTCGGCGTACCCGAGAGCGACCGCGAGCACTTCGCCTCGCTGTCGGAGCGGATGGCGAACTACGCCATCGGCGGCGAAGCCGAACGGGCCCGCGAGGAGTTCAACGAGTACATGACGACGCTCGCCGAGGCCAAACGCTCCCGGCCGGACGAGGACGTCATCTCCGACCTGGTACGCGCCCAGAGCGCCGACGCGGACTTCGACTACTCGGAGATGATCAGGCTCTGCGTCGGGCTGCTGTTCGCCGGCCACGAGACCACCGTCAACCGCATCGGGCTGGGCACGCTCTTCCTGCTGACCCGCCCCGACCAGTGGCGGGCGCTGACCGCCGACCCGGCCGGCCGGGTCAACGCCACCGTCGAGGAGATCATGCGCCTCGGCGCACCCGGCGACCTCGGTCTGCTGCGCTACGCCCACACCGACGTCGACGTCGCCGGGGTCACGATCCGCAGCGGCGACGCCGTGATCCTCTCCGTCAACTCGGCCAACCGCGACGCGTCCGTCTACACCGACGCCGAGACCTTCGACCCCGACCGTCCGGAACGCAACCACCTCGGATTCGGCCACGGCCCGCACTTCTGCATCGGGGCGAGCCTGGCCCGCACGGAACTCCGCGTCGTCTTCGCCACCCTCGCCGAGCGCCTGCCCGGTCTGCGGCTCGCCAAGGACGTCGACGAGCTCACGATGCGCACCACCCTCACCGGCGGGGTCAGCGAGCTGCCCGTGACCTGGTGAAGTCACCCCGCCGGCCGGGGCGCGGCGCGGCCGGACCCCACGGCCGGGCCGCGCCGCGCCGCGTCCGCCGGGTCAGCCCTCGTCGCGCAGCCGGGCCGCCAGAGTGGTCAGCGGCTCGGTCTCCTCGGTGTGGCCCAGGGCGGTGAGCCGGGAGACCGCCCCGTCCAGGCGGGCGAGGGCGGGCTCGGGGCGTTCCAGGTAGAGGCCCTGCACGACGGCCGCGAGCCGGACGCACTCGGCCCACTCGCCGACGTGGTCCCGGTCGTGGGACTCGGGTCCGGGTTCGCCGAGGAGGGCGAGCGCCTTGTCCAGGGCGGTCAGGGAGGTCTCGTACTCCTTGGCGTAGGCGTTGACCCGCCCGTGCTCGTAGGCGAGGGCGCTGTCCAGGTCGCGGCCCCGCGCCTCGTGCCCCGCGGCGCGGGCCTCGTCGGCGACCCGGCCGGCGTCGGCGAGCAGGGCGAGCGCGTCGGCCAGGCCCTCGGCGCCCTGCTGCTGGGCCTGGAGGCGGGCGAGTTCGCGCAGGCAGCTGCTGAGCTGCTCGTAGCGCGGGTCCTTGGCGTGTGCGGCGAGGGCCTGGTCGGCGGCCTCGCGGGCCGGGCCGAACTCCCCGGACTCGGCGAGGATCATGGCGGTCTCCGCGGCGATCATGGCGTGGCTGCCGGGGTCGTCGTCCCAGCCGGCCGACTCGGCCGCGAGGGCGGCGTACTCCGCGGTGGCGGCCTTGAGGTCCTCCCCCGCGTGCAGCGCGCGGGCGCGGGCCAGGCGCAGCTGGGCGACGAGCCGGTCGTCCACCTCCCCGGCGGCGACGTCCG
Source organism: Streptomyces sp. NPDC090499 (assembly GCF_044769305.1). NCBI lineage: Bacteria > Bacillati > Actinomycetota > Actinomycetes > Kitasatosporales > Streptomycetaceae > Streptomyces > Streptomyces sp. NPDC090499. The sequence continues at coordinate 46,194 of NZ_JBIVXP010000019.1, read as the reverse complement.
GTTCGGCCAGGACGGAGTCGAGCAGCGCGATGCAGTCCTCGACGCGGCCCAGGTCGAGGGTGAGCTGGGCCGCGTTGCTGTAGGTGCAGAACGCGTCGAAGCGGCTGCCGCGGCGCAGTTCCAGCTCCGCGGAGCGGGTCAGGTGCCGCAGCGCCTCGTCGGGGCGGCCCAGCCGCATGGACGCCTCGGCCAGATCACTGTGGAGGCGGGCGGCGCCGCCCGCCTGGGACGGCCAGTCGGCCGCCAGCCGCAGGCCCTCGGTCAGGTCCGCGTGCGCGGCCTCGGGGTCCTTGAGGCCGAGCTGGATCCGGCCGCGCAGGGCGAACGTGCGGGGCAGGTACCAGGCGGGGCCGTCCGTCTTCAGCCGGTCGAGGAGGGCGTCGATCTCCGTGACGGCGGTGGGCAGGTCGCCGGAGACGGCGTACGTGCTGGCCCGCAGCAGGTGGGCGCCGGAGACCTGTCCGGTGATGTCGTGCCGGGTGGCGAAGTCGAGCAGCAGGTCCACCTCGGCGAGGACCGGCGCGACGTGCTCCTCGTTCCTCGACGCCTGCAGCCGCATGCCGAGGGCGGTCGCCCGCAGCCGCAGCAGCCGCGCCTCCTGGTAGGGGGCGAGGCCGGTCGCCTCCTCGTGCAGCCGGACGAGGGCCGCGTGGGCGGCGGTCTGCGCGGCGGCCTGTGCCTCGGCGCCGTCGCCGTGCTCCCCCGGAAGGCCGCCCGCGGGCAGCAGCGCGCAGGCGCGGGCGAGCGCCGCGTGGCCGGGCGCCCCGGCCTCGTCGTACAGGCCCGCGGCCTCCTCGTACCGGGCGGCCGCCTGGTCGAACTCCTCCTTGTCGCCCGCCCTGCCCGCCTCGTCCTCCAGCAGGTCCGCGCGCAGCCGTACCAGCGGTCCCACGGCCGGGTCGTCGGGGTGGACGTAGCCGGGGTCGGCGACGAGGGTGCGCAGCCGGGCCCAGCAGGCCACCGCGTCCGGATGCCCCTGGTCGTCCAGCTCCCGTGCCCGGGTGATGAGTTCGGGCAGCGACTCGGGGACGGTGGCAGGAGCGGGAGCGGGCGCGGGTACGGCCGCCGGGGCCACGTCGTCGAGGCCGCGGACGCGCAGGGTCAGTTCGAGCGCGTCCAGGAGGGGGGCGCGGTCGAGGCGGGCCCGGCGCCGGTCGGTGTGGGCCGTGGAGCCGTTGCGGGCGTCGAAGCGGGCGGCGAGGTCGTCGGCGCGGCCGCGCACCTCGGCGCGCAGGCCGGTCACCGTCCAGGTGCGGCCGGCGTAGCCCGCGGCGGGCAGCCCGCCGTGGCCGAGGAGTTCGACGCGCTGGAGGAGGACCTCGACGCCGGTGAGGAAGCCGAGCTGGTCCAGCGGCGAGTCGACCTCGTCGAACAGGTTCCGGTTCTCCGCGAGGAGTTCCAGGCCGCGGGCCTCGTTGCCGGTGAGCGCGCAGAACTCCAGGTGGCGGCCGACCTCGCCGGACATCGAGGGGTTGCGGCGGCAGGCGCGGTAGCCGGAGAGGTGCAGGGCGCGGGCCCGGTCGGCGGCGCCGGTGCGCAGCAGGGGAAGCAGCGCGTAGGAGACGGACCGGGCGGGCTCCTCCTGGCAGGACTCCTTGCCGTCCAGGACGGGCTCCCAGGTGCGCAGCGCCCGCTCGTCGTCGTCCGCGTCGAGGTGGTACAGGGCGCGGTCGCAGATCTCGCAGGCCTCGCAGTCGCTGAGCCGGGTGCGGGTGCGCCCGGCCCACAGTTCGTAGGCGAGGTCGGTGTCCTCGCCTACGTGGGCGGCGAGCCGGTAGGCCTGTGCGTAGCAGGGCTGGAGTTCGAGACCGGCCTTCTCGTAGCGGTCGCGCATCTCGGTCAGCCACTGCCGCAGACTCGCCAGGGGTATCTCGGGCAGTGCGACCAGGGCGTTGGCCACCCACTTGAACCGCCAGAACAGCGTGTGCCGCAGCCGTTCGTCGAAGACGTCGGGCTGTTCGTCGAAGAGGGTGAGCAGGCGGGCGAAGACGACGGGCGACTTACGCGGTTCGGAGCCGTAGGTGTAGGCCTCCTGCAGTTCGAGGAGGGCGTGGACGAGCGCGCGGGGTTCCGCGAACTGCTCGGCGGCCTCGGCCAGTTCCTCGGCGGTGACGGTGCGGGTACGGCCGTACGGGCGCCGGTCGTTCTCCTGCAGCGCCTGGTACAGCTCGTCCGTGTTCTGGGGATGGGGTGCGGTCGGCATCGTCAGCTGTCCTTGCGGAGGGCGTGGGCGAGGAGGTCGAGGAAGGAGCGGTTGATGAGGCTCGACTCGGCGGGCCTGAGCGGGCGCCGGGACAGCATCGCGGCCTGTCCGTAGAGGGCTTCGGCGCTGGTGCGGGCCAGTTCGGGCTCGTCGATGGTGACCGCGGTGCGGACCAGCGGGTTGAGCTGGTTGAGGATCAGCTGGGCGCGCGGGGCCTCCTGGCGCAGGTGGCCGAGGATGTCGCCCCACACGCCGCCCTGCTGCTCGCGGGCGAGCTGGGAGCGGGTGCGCTCGTGCCGGGCCTCGCGGCTGTCGAGGAGGAGGGCGGGGGCGGAGGCGGGCTGGAAGGTGCGCAGGGCGACGTCGCAGTCGAAGACGGCGAGGGCGTCGCGGGCCTGCGCGAGGTAGGCCGCGGCGGCGAGTTCCGTCTCCCGGTCGACGGGGTCGAGGTGGGCGGTGAGGGTGCCCGGGTCGAGGTCGGCGACGGCGACCTCGGGCCTGATCTCCGGGAGCCGGTGGACCAGTTCGCGGTCGTAGGTGTAGCCGCCGTTGACGACGCCGAGCCCGGCGGCCCCGGCGATCGCCGCGACCTGCCGGAACTCCTCCACGCTGGAGGTCACGAGCACGGTGCGGTGGGCGCGTGCGAACTCGTCGAGGGTGGCGTGTCCGTCGGTGGTCTCGAACGGCAGCCACGGCAGCAGCATCCGCAGGATCTCGTCGTCGTGCACGGCCAGCGACTTGACGGCGAGGTGGTGGGTCTGGAGGAAGCGGCCGAGCAGTTCGGGGTCGCTGGCGGCGGTCCGGGCGATCCAGGCGCGCAGCCGTTCGGCGAGGGCGTCACGGACCGCGGCGAGGGTGTCGTCCTCGTACAGGGACTCGCGGGACGCGGTCGGGCGCAGGCTCTCGGCGTCGAGGACGCAGCGGACGAAGAACGCCCACTCGGGCAGGATCCCCTCGGCCTGCTCGGACAGCAGCATGCCCTTGACGTGCACGCGGTGGCCGTGGCGGCGCCCGGCCGGCACCGCCTCGGGGAGCACGCACGCGATGCCCTTCAGGCCCACGGCCGGCAGGTCGAGGTCGATGGTGTCCAGCGGCGTGAAGCCGAAGACCTCCTCGCCGTACGCGGCCAGCGCTCGGGAGCGGGCGCCGGGCGTGGGGTACGTACGCGCCCAGGGTGCCGGCTCGGGGTTGACGGGTGCGGCCGGGCCGCCGGTGCCGTCGTCGAAGGTCACGGGGTGGCGCAGCAGGGAGCCGAAGTGCCGGGCGAGCGCCTGCACCTCGACCGGTCTGGTCCACTCTGCCGCGTCCGCGCGGGGCGTGAGGGTGACGGTGGTGCCGGGCCGGGGGCGGGCGGCGGCGGGCAGGGCGCGGACGGTGTAACTGCCGTCGCCGCGGCCCCGCCACTCAACGGCGGGGGCGTCGGGGGTGCGGGCGGACCGGCTGACGACGTGGATCTCGTCGGCGACCAGGAAGCAGGAGAGCAGGCCGATGCCGAACTGGCCGATGAAGTCGGCGCGTTGCTCGGCGACCTGGTCGGCGCGCTTGCTGCTGCGGCCGATGGTGGCGAGGAAGGTGTGCACGTCGGCCTCGGTGAGACCGACCCCGTCGTCCTCCACCCGGACCACCGAACCGTCGGCGTACAGGCGGATGCCGAACGCGCCTGCGGCGGCGCCCGGTTCGAGGCCGTGCCGGGCGGTCAGCGCGTCCACCGCGTTCTGCAGGAGTTCGCGCAGGTAGACGCGGGGGCTGGAGTAGAGGTGGTGGGAGAGGAGGTCGACGAGGCCGCGCAGGTCCACCTGGAAGGTGCGGTCGGCGCCGGCCGGGCTCGCGGGGGTGTGGGGCAGAGTCATCACAGAGTCCGGGGTGGGGTGTTCGAGGGTGGCGGGCGGAAGGTGCGCCGGGCGGCGCGGGAGGCGCCGGGTGACGGCGGCCGGTTCAGGCGCGGCGCGGGAGGCGCCGGGTGACGGCGGCCGGTTCAGGCGCGGCGCCGGAAGCGGGCGTACGTCTTGTCCGGCTGCGCCATGTAGACCCATGGCCAGCGGGTCCAGGCGCCGTCCAGCTCGTGGTAGACGCGCGGGGCCACGACGGTCTCGGCCGACAGCGACAGGGCCATGGCGAAGATGTTGAAGTCCTCCTGCCAGCCCGGACGGCGCTCGTAGCCGGGGTGGAGGATGCTGCGCCGGGCCGCTTCCCTCAACTCGTGCTGGATCTCGGGGGTGTCGAGGCAGTCCTTGTCGTCCGACTCCACCCAGTCCTCGATATGGGCCATGGCGACGACGCAGCCGAGGCCATGACCGTCGGGAGCCTCGGCGGCCGCGGCGCGCGCGAACTCCAGGGCCTGGCCCGGTTCCCCGTGCCACCGGGGCTGGAGGTGCGACACCCACTCGATGTGGGTCGCCAGGTCCAGCGGGTCGCGGCGCAGGGCGGCGTCGAGCCGGGCCTCGTTGACGGCGGTGCCGACCGACATGCCGCGGCCCGAGGTGAGCAGACGCCGCCACGGCGTGATCCACTCCGGCCGCAGCTCGGCGGCTTCGAGCAGGTGCTCCTCGGCGATCTGCAACCGCTCGTAGAAGACCTGCCACTGCTCCCGCGAGACGTTCGTGGCACGCGCGGAGGTGCGCGCCTCCCAGCCCCAGCTGATGTGCCGCGCCCCGGATATCAGCAGGGCCGTCGCCCGGTGCTCCTCGTCCTCCTCGGCGGCCCGGCCGATCCAGTCCTGCAGACCGTCCACGTCGGACAGTTCACCCAGCACCTGGTGGTCGCGGCCGAGATCGAAGTGGGCCGACGCCATCCTGACCGCGTCCCAGTCACCCGACTCCGCGGCCACCAGCAGCGCCATGACCCGGGTGTCCCCCAGGGACTGCAGTTTGTACACCCCGTTCTGCCTGCGCGGCACGGGAAGGGCGTGCGGATCCGCCGCCGTTCTCTCCCCGCCTCTGCCGAACAGCTTGCCGAACATGCCGCGCCCTCCCCAAGATCCGCGTGATCACCGGGTGCAGCATAAGCGCCACCACCGACAGCAATTCCACAGAGTTTCCACGGGGCCTTTCCACGGGGCCCTTCCGACGGCTCCGGGAGCGGCTCCGGGGACGGCGGGAACGGGACACGGCAGGTGGTGCCGCTGGTACCGCGGAGCGGGGTCGACCTCGGATCGAGCCGCCCTCCAGCAGCCCGGACGAGTATCTGAGGCCGCCGGGGGTGGCCCGGGAATCGGACGCGGTGCTGCGGAGGTGCAAGCCGATGGACGTGACGGCGGTCAAGGTGTTCCTCGGACCGGTATCGACCGGCGTGACGGCGGTGACAGCCGCGACGGCGGTGACGGCGACCGGCGGGGGCGGGGAACCGCTGGGCTTCGGCCGACCGGGCCCCGGCCGGCCCGAACCGGCCCGGTGGGCACTGCTCCACCCGCGGGACGTGTGTGACGCCTCGCAGGGCGCCGTCGATTCGGCGGTGCGCGCGTGAAACCGGGTGGGCAGGGCGCCGCGGGTACGGCGGACGGGTCGGGCGGGGCCGGCCGGCAGCCGTCCCGGGAACGCCACCGTGCCGGTGAGAGGCGCGTTCGTGCCGACGCGGCTTTCGGGGACCGGTCCGCCCGGCCTCGGACCCGTGCGGTGCCGATCCGGCGTGAGGCTCCCGGAGGGGGGCCGCGGGGTGCCGGGGCCGGGGCCGGGGTGCCCTTCCCTGGTGATGGCGATGGCCGCCGGGGCGGGTACGGCGGCGGCGAGACCGTCCCGGGCCGGGCGCCGGAGCAGGAGCAGGAGCAGGCGCAGGCCGCTCCCGGGCTGGACCTGGGCGAACACACCCTGGCCGACCTCCTGGGGAGCATCTTCGTTCTCACCCGTCGTCAGCTGTCCGGCCGGGGGCCCGTGTGAGCGGGCGACAGGCGCCGGGCGCGGCCTTGTCGGCGGGCGCCGCAGGTGCGCTGCCGGGTCCGCGGCAGCGGCGGCGAACTCCGCGTGCCCCGGCCTGACCCACCGCGACCGGGTCGCTCCAGGGGTTCCCCAAGCGTCCTCCAGCGCGTCCGGCGAGGTTGGGGTGGTACGCCAACGCCCAGCGGCAAGGAGGCACCGCCCATGTCCGGCTTCGTACCCACCCCCACCGACACGGCCGACGAGGTGCGGGCGGCCGCCGAACTGGCCGCCCGGCACGCCGTGTCCGCGGACCGCGCGCGGAGGCTGCCCGGCGAGGTCGTGGCCGCGCTGGTCACGGCCGGCTTCTCCCGGCACTTCGTGCCGGTCCGCTGGGGCGGACGGGCGGGCGGCTTCGGGGAACTCCTGGACGCCGTTTCCACGGTGGGCGAGGGCTGTACCTCCGCCGCCTGGATCGCCGCGGTCGTCGCCGGCGCCGCCCGGATGGGCGTGTACCTCCCGGAGGAAGGGCAGCGCGAGCTGTGGTCCACCGGCGCCGAGACCGTGATCGCGGGCGCGCTCGGTCCGGGCGGACACGCCACCCCCGAGGCCGGTGGCTGGCGGCTCACCGGGGAGTGGCCGCTGGTCAGCGGTGTGGACTTCGCCGACTGGACGCTGGTGTGCGCGCTGGTGCCCCGAGGGGAGCGGACAGTGGCCAGGTTCTTCGCCCTGCCGTGCCGGGACTACCGGGTCGTGGACACGTGGTTCAACGTCGGCCTGCGGGCCACGGCCAGCAACACCCTGGTCGTGGACGGGGCCTTCGTCCCCGGGCACCGGTCCGTCGCGCGCGGGGCCGTCCGGCAGGGCCGGGCCGTCGGCTCCGACGCCCCGTGCCACACCGCCAGGCTGCGCACGATCAGCGGCACGCTGTTCGCCGCCCCCGCGCTCGGAGCGGCGCGTGCGGCCGTACGGGCATGGTCGGCGCGGTCGGCCGGTCGGAACGCCGGGGGGCCGCTCGCGCCCGCGGACGACCCGCCGGCGCGGAGCGTGCTGGCACGGGCCGAGGGTGAGATCGAGAGCGCGGCCCTGCTGCTGCGCCGCGTGGCGCTGGCCGGCGACGGCCGGCGAGGCGGCGAGGGCGAACCGGCCAGTGCGCGGCGGGACTGCGCACTGGCCGCGGACCAGCTGGTCGACGCGGTGGAACGGCTGTTCCGTGCGGCCGGCTGCGGCGCGCAGGCGCAGGACGCCCCGCTCCAGCGCATCTGGCGTGACGTGCACTGCGCGGCGAGTCACACCGCTCTGCGCTTCGACACCACTGGCAGCGCGTAAGGCGACCGACCGCTGAGCGGCAGGCGGTCCGACGGCTGGGCGGCAGGCGGTCCGACCGCTGAGCGGCAGGCGGTCCCTCCGCTGTACCCGCGCACGATCAGACCCGCCGTCGGCCAGACGCGGCACACGGCACACGGCACACGGCACACGGCACACGGCACACGGGGGCAACGCTGCCACGGACCGGGCCGTCACCGGTCCGCCGGCTCCGGGCGGGCCGGTCCCGCTGTTCTGCCACGGGAGCCGGAATCCGTTCGTGCCGCTCGTCGGCCGGCCGCCCCCCACTACGCGGATCACCAGTTCTCCCGCTCGCGCCTGCAAGCTCCCTTATTTGCCACTGCAGTAGACTTGGGAACCCGGATTACGGGGATCCAGGGGGAGACGTGAAAGTCACTGACATGACGGGCAATCGCCGGACTAGGTGGAATTCACCTTTCCGTTTTTCCGGGCGTCCGGACCGGTGCGGGTTTCGGGGGCTCACCGGTTCACCTGGGTCGTCTTCGGAGGCTAGGTGACTCCGGAACCTCTGCGCATAGTCGTCGTCGACGACCATCGCCTGCCGCGCGAAGCCCTCTGTCATGTCCTGGACTCCCAGCCCGATATGGAGGCGCACGGCGTCGACTCCGGCCCGTCCGCGGTGCGGGCGGTCGCCGAGCGCCGGGTGGACGTCGTACTGCTGGACATCGGGACGCCCGGCCCGGACCCGGCGTCGACGGTGCGCGAACTGCTGGGCTGCGGTGACCCGGTGGGCATCGTCGTGCTGCACACGCAGAGCGACCTGCCGCTGATGCAACGGCTGCTGGGCCTGGGCGTGCGCGCCTACCTGCACAAGAACGTCAGCCAGGACCTGCTGGTGTCGACCGTGCGGGACATCGCGGGCAGCAAGCAGCAGACGGTCGCCATCACCGTGCCGTCGGGCGCCGCGCGGCCGGCGGCCGCGGTGCCGCAGCCGACCGCGGATCCGGCCCGGGACACGCCCTCTTCCGACGTGCTGTCGGCGCGGGAACTGGCGGTGCTGACCCTGGTGGCCGAGGCGCTGACCAACCGTCAGGTCGCGGCCAGAATGGACATCACCGAGGCCACGGTCAAGCGCCACCTGCGCAACGTCTTCACCAAGCTGGGCGCCACCTCACGCATCGACGCGGTCAACAAGGCGATCAACGCCCTGGTCATCCAGCCCCCGGCGGCGCGGCGCGGCCACTGAGCCGCAGCCGCCACAGTCACGGCACAGCCGCAGCACAACCAAAGCACAGCTGCCCGAACACTGCCCCCAAAGAGACACGACCGCCCGCCGACGGCGGACCGGGAGCCCCCCTGCACACCAACTCTCCACACAATATCGACACATCATCCCAAATGACCACTTGTGCCGACTTTCCCGGCAAGCGTCCGAGTGGGTAATGTGAAATTCACAATTGGCGCACCTGATTTTACTCACCCGTGGCGGAGTTCCGCGACCGCGGTATCCAAAGGAGTATTCGCCCTGCTCCTTTCGGTGTTCCCCAGGCCTCAAGCACGGCTCGAGCGGGCCTTGGGAGATTGTGGTGCGCCGCCCGCCAAAAGGGCATTGTTGTCTCCGCGGGCTCGACGGGCAAGTTGTTGAAAGTGAATCGATTCCGCATCGAGGTGAACGAGAAAGCTGTGAACGGGGGAAAAGATCGTGATCGCATTCAACGTGCTCGGTCAATTGGAGGTCGTCGCCGGCGCGCGCGACCTCGCACCGACCGCACCACGGGTGAAGGCGGTGCTGGCACTGCTGGCACTCAACGCGAACCGGGTGGTCAGCACCGACACGCTGTTCGCCGAACTGTGGGACGACCGGCCGCCGCGCAGTGCGGCCACCACCCTGCAGACCTACGTCTACCAACTGCGCCGGATCCTGGACTCCGTGCCGCGCGGTGAGCGGCGCTGCGAGATCGTCACCAAGGCGCCGGGCTACGAACTGCGCACAGGACGGACCGACGCCGAGCGCTTCCTCGCCCTGGCTGAACAGGGGCGCTGCCTGTGGCGCCAGGGCCACGTCGCGGAGGCCTCCGAACGGCTGCGGCAGGCGCTCGGTCTGTGGCGCGGCGAGGCACTGGCCGACATCAGCCTCGGGCCGGAGCTGACCATGCACAAAGCCCACCTGTGTGAGCTGCGGCTGCGCGTGCTGGAACTGCGCATCCAGGCGGACGCACGGCTCGGCCGACACCAGGAGCTGATCCCCGAACTGCGGTCGCTGGTCGCCGAGCACCGGCTCAACGAGCGACTGCACGCCCAGCTGATCGACTCGCTGCGGGCCGCGGGCTACCGCGCCGAAGCGCTGCGGGCGTACCAGGACCTGCGCAAGGTGCTCAGGACCGAGCTGGGTCTGGAGCCTACGCCGGAGGTGCAGCGGCTGCAGGCCGAGGTGCTCAACGGTGGGCACGGCGGCTCGGTGACCGCCCTGCTCCGCACCGGCTGACCCGCCGTCACCCACCCGACAGATCCGGGACGGAACGACCGCTCCGTCCCGGACCATCGTCCTGCGAGGAGAACCCTGGCAATGGCACATGATCCGTCCATGTCCGTCGCGGGAGAACCGGAGGGCGGCCGGCCCCGCTTCCGCGGCCCGGCACGTACCGTGCTCGGCTACGGCCTGCTGGTCCTGGTGCCGGTGGCGCTGGCACTTCTGATGCTGAGATTCGGTGTCGGTCACCCGGTGCACGAGACCGCAGGAGCACCGAAGCCGGCCGAGCCCGCCGACCTGGTCGGCCAGGTGCTGGTGGCCGGGGCCGTGGTGGTCGCGGCGGCAGGTCTGCTGGGCCTGGCGGCCCGCGCGGTCGGCCAGTCGCCGGTGGTCGGCGAGATCCTGGCCGGACTGCTGCTCGGCCCTTCGGTGTTCGGGGCGCTGGCCCCCGGCGTCTCCAAGGAGGTGTTCCCCGCGGCGGTGACGCCGGTCATGAACACCCTGGCCCAGGTCGGTGTCGTCTTCTTCATGTTCCTGATCGGGCTGGAGATGCCGCTGACCATGCTGCGCAGGCTCGGCGGCAAGGTGCTCTCCGCCGGGCACGCGGCGCTCGCGGTGCCGTTCCTGCTGGGCATGTTCATCGCCCTGCGGCTGCGCGGCGACTACCAGCCCGACGGGGTGCGCACCGCGCCGTTCCTGCTCTTCGTGGCGCTGTCGGTGTCCGTCACCGCGTTCCCGGTGCTGGCCCGGATCCTGTCCGACCGCGAGCTGATCGGCACCCGGCTGGGCGCGATGGGCCTGGCGATGGCCGGGGTCGGCGACGTCACCGCCTGGTGCGCGCTGGGCGTGGTGGTCGCCGAGGTGCGCAACGGCTCGCCGCTGGGCGTCCTGGTCGCCGTGGCCGAGGTGGTGGCCTTCACCGCGGTGCTGTGGTTCGCGGTGCGTCCGGCGCTGGCGCACGTGCTGCGGGTGCTGGAGAGCCGACGCGGCGGGGTGCTGCCGATCGGCATGCTGATCACCTTCTTCGTGCTGGTCTGCGCGGTGACCACCAACGTGCTCGGCGTGCACGCGATCTTCGGCGCCTTCCTGGCGGGCGTGGTGATGCCACGGTCCTCCCGGACGGTGCGGGACTTCGCGCACCGGACCGAGGGCCTGGCGCTGTGGCTGCTGCTGCCGTTCTTCTTCGCCGCGGTGGGCCTGCAGACCCGGCTGCAGTCGGTCTTCTCGCTGTCCGCGCTCGGCGTGCTCGCGCTCGTGCTGCTGGTGGCGGTGGCCGGCAAGATCGGCGGGACCTTCGCGGCGGCCCGGCTGGCCGGCGAGGGCCGCCGGGAGGCGCTGGGGCTCGGCGTGATGATGAACTGCCGGGGCCTGACGGAACTGGTGGTGCTGAACGTCGGCCTCTCCCTCGGAGTGATCGACTCCCGGCTGTTCGCGGTACTCGTGGTGATGACCCTCGTGACCACCGTGGCGACCGATCCGCTGCTCCGTCTGCTGCGGCTCGACCGGCTCCCGGCGCCCTCCGAGGGCAGCCTGTCCAACGCCGGAGTCCCCGCCCAGGCCCAGGAGACGGCCGGGGCCCGTCAGCCGTGAGAACCGGGGCGGGAGTTCGCGGCGCGGCGCCCGCGTCCGCGCGGTGGGCCGGACCGGCCCCGGTGCCGTCCCGCCCGGTGCCGGGGGCCGCTTGCCCGGTGGCCGGGGCCGCTTCGAGCGGCCGTCGAGCGCCGCGGACGACAGTGGCCGTATGGCAGCTTTCACCGGTGCACCGAGACTCGAAGAGATCGCCGACGGGGTCCACGCCTTCCTGCAGCCCGACGGCGGATGGTGCCTCAACAACGCGGGGCTGGTGATCGACTCCGGCAGCGCGCTGCTGATCGACACCGCCGCCACCGAGGCGCGGGCCGGGCGGCTGCGCGAGCTGGTCGCGGACACCGCGCCGCGGCTCCCGCGGCTCCTGGTCAACACCCACGCACACGGCGACCACACCTTCGGCAACCACCTGTTCCCCGAAGCGGTCGTGGTGACGGCCGAGCGGACGCGGCAGGAGGCGGTCCGCACCGGACTGCATCTGACCACCCTGTGGCCCGACGTCGACTGGGGCACGGTCGAACCGGCCGCGCCCCACATCACCTTCGCCGAGGAACTCACGCTCCGCATCGGCGAACAGGAGGCGCGGCTGCGCGCCTTCGGCCCGGCGCACAGCTCCTGCGACACGGTGGTGTGGCTGCCGGACAGCCGGGTGCTGTTCGCCGGCGACCTGGTGATGAACGCGGTCACCCCGTTCGTGCTGACCGGCTCGGTCGGCGGCCTGCGCGACGCGGTGGCCGGGCTGCGGGCGCTCGAACCGGTCACCGTGGTACCCGGGCACGGCCCGGTCGGCGGCCCGGAGCTGCTGGACACCACCGAGCGCTACCTGGCCCGGCTGCTGGACCTCGCCGAGGCCGGCCTCGCCGAGGACCTGGACCCGCTGACGGTGGCCCGCGCCGCCGACCTCGGTGAGTTCGCCGCTCTCCTGGACTCCGAACGGCTGGTGCCCAACCTGTACCGCGCCTACGGCGAACTGCGCGGCGGACGCCCGGAGGACTTCGCCGGCGTCGACGAGATGGTCCGCGGCATGGCGGAGCTGCACGGCGGCTTCCCCGCCTGCCACGCCTGACGACAGACACAACGACTCCCACGGGACACCCCGCGGGGAGAGGACGGACACGTGAGCACGGAGCACGAGAGCGGCCCGGTCACCCTGATCGCGGTACTCGAAGCACCGGTCGAGAACACCGGGGAGTTCATCGAGGGCTGGCGCGCGCACCTGGAACGGCTGCGCACCGCACCCGGCTTCCGCGGCGCCCGCCTGCACCGGGCGCTGCGCGCCGAGCACCGCTTCCAGCTGGTCGCGGTCGCCGACTGGGCGGCCGCCGCGGACCTGGCCGCCGCGGCGGCCGGCGAGCAGGAGGGACCGGGCGCGGAGAAGTACGCGAAGACCGTCCATCGCGGGGTGTACCGGGTGATCGCCGAAGCCGCGTCCGGGGAGCGGCCGGACGGCGCCGGCGTGACCATGGTCAACCTCTTCGAGCTGCCGAACGAGCGGGTCGAGGAGTTCCTGGGTGCCTGGCGGCCCCGGGCGCAGCGGGCCAGTGAGTCACCGGGCTTCGTCGACTTCCGTATGCACCGGGCGGTCGCCGGAGCCTCGCTGCCGCTGGTGAACGTCGCGCACTACGCCAGTGTCGAGGTGTGGAAGGCGTTGCAGGCCGACCCGGAGTTCCAGGCCCGCAAGGCCGTCAACCCGCCGTACGCCACGGCCAATCCGGGCCTGTTCGAGGTGGTCGCCGAGGTGCGCTGACCCTCGGCCGGCCGGCTTCCACGCGGGCTTGAGCGGGCCGCGAGAGCGCCCCCACAGACTTCTTGACGACTTGTAACCAGCAGGAGGAGCGATGGTGGATCAGGCTACGACCGATGTGGTGATCCTCGGCGGCGGGCTCGCGGGTCTCACGCTCGCGGTCCAGCTCAAGAACGCCCGTCCGGAGACGGACGTGGTGATCCTCGACAAGCGGGAGGGCCTGGCGCCGGAGGCGGCGTTCAAGGTCGGCGAGTCGACGGTGCCGGCGGGCGCGCACTACTTCGCCGAGATCGTCGCGATGAAGGAGCACTTGGAGAAGTTCCACCTGAAGAAGAACGGCCTGCGGTTCTTCCAGCCCGCGGGCGGCAACCAGGACCTCACCAGGCGGATCGAGCTCGGCCCCCGGGAGTTCCCGGCGCACAACAACTACCAGATCGACCGCGGCCGGTTCGAGAACGAGCTGACCCGGATGGCACTGGACGCCGGCGTGGACCTGCGCCAGGGCGCCTCGATCACCGACGTGGAACTGCGCGAGGGCGACGCGGACCACACGGTGTCCTACACGCAGGGCGGCGTACCGCGCACCATCAGCGCCCGCTGGCTCGTCGACGCGGCCGGCCGCGCCCACTTCGTCAAGCGCAAGCTGGGCCTGTCCCGCGAGGTGTCCCACACCATCAACGCCTCCTGGTTCCGCCTCACCGGCGGCATCGACCTGGAGGAGTGGGGCAAGGACGACCCGCGGTGGATGGAGCGGATGAACCGCCCCGGCATCCGCAAGTTCTCCACCAACCACCTGATGGGCGAGGGCTACTGGGTGTGGCTGATCCCGCTGGGCTCGGACCACATCTCGGTCGGCGTCTGCGCCGACCCGCGGATCCACCCGTACGACGAGATCCGGACCTTCGAGAAGGTCCAGGAGTGGCTGCGCGCGAACGAGCCGCAGCTCGCCGAGGTGGTCGACGGCCGCACCGGCGACATCGCGGACTTCATCACCCTGAAGGACTTCGCCTTCAGCACCGACCGGGTGTACTCGCCGGACCGCTGGATGCTGGTCGGCGAGGCCGGTGCCTTCGTGGACGCCTTCTACTCACCCGGCTCGGACATGATCGGCTACGGCAACAGCGTCACCACCGACCTGGTCGTCCGGGACTTCGCCGGCGAGGAGATCGCCGAGCGGCTGGAGTTCTACAACGACTTCCATCTGCGTACCTTCCGGTTCGTGCTCTCCAAGGTCGAGGACCACTACCCGGCCTTCGGGAACCCGGCGGTGATGGTGCCGAAGCTGTGCTGGGACGCCATGCTCAACCACGTCGGCGTGGTGCTGGTCTTCGTCAAGAACCGCTTCCTGGACTACGCCTTCATGCGGCGGGTGCACGGCGACCTCGAGAAGCTGTACGCGGTCAACGACCGGGTACAGCAGGTCTTCCGCGACTGGAACGAGCTGGAGAAGGTGGTCACCGACGGCCCGGCCAACACCTATGTGCCGGCCAAGGCGATCAAGGACAGCCACGCCACCCTCGTGGTCGACTACACCGACGACGAACTGGCCGCCGAGATCTCCCGTGATGTCAGGGTCGCCGAGGCGCTGGCGGTCGCCGTCTTCCACCGGGCCGCCCGCGGACTGGGCGTCACCCCGGATCCGGAGGTTCCCGTCAACCCGTACGCGATCAGCCTGCGTCCCGAGGACTGGCAGCGCGACGGCCTGCACACCGGGCCGGTCCTGCTGACGCTGGCCCAGGCGGAGGAGATCTCCGAGGGCAGCCAGGGTCTGTTCGCCGACCCGCTGCTCGACGGTGCGGCATGAGCGAGCGCCACGCGGCGGGCCTGCTGCAGCCGGACCCGGCCCTGGTGGACCCGCAGGCGCTGCGCAGCGTCTGCGCCAACTGGGCCACCGGCGTCACCGTGATCACCAGCGGCAGCACCGGGCGGACCGCGGGCCTGACGGTGAACTCCTTCACCTCGGTCTCGCTCGACCCGGCCCTGATCCTGGTCTGCATCCACAACGACTCGAACGAACTGCCGGTCCTGCGGCGGACCGGCGCCTTCGCGGTGAACATCCTCGCCGCCGACCAGGAGGAGCTGTGCCGGTCCTTCGCCAGCCGGCACACCCGGCACACCGCGAAGGCCGCCACCCGGCCGGGGATCACCGGCGTGCCGGTGCTCCCCGACGCGCTGGCCTATCTGGAGTGCCGGATCGACCGCGAGGTGGACGGCGGGGACCACGTGATCGTCATAGGCGAGGTGATCGACCTGGCCGTGCAGCGCGAGGAGGGGCCGCTGACCTTCTTCCGCAACGCCTTCCACCGGCTGCCGGCCGCCTCCTGACAGCACCCGAGCAGTACCCGAGTAGTGAGGAGAAGACAGATGCCCACCGCCGGGCTGTGCACCGCCGCGGCCGCGATCGCCGTGACCGCCGGCCGCCGCGCCGAGGCCGCCGAACGGGCTCGCGAACTCGATCCCGTCGTGCTGGAGGAGATCGTCCGGGCGGGTTTCGCCCGGCACTTCGCCCCCGCGGCGGTCGGCGGCACCGCCGGTTCCTTCACCGAACTGGTGGAGGCCGTCCAGGTGATCGCCGAGGAGTGTCCGGCCAGTTCCTGGTGTGCCTCGCTGATCGCCTCGATCGCCCGGATGGCGGGGGCGTTCCTGCCCGAGCAGGGCCAGGCGCGGATCTGGGCGGCCGGCCCGGACACGGTGCTGGTCGGGTCCGTGACGCCGTTCGGCACCGCCCGGCCGGCCGCCGGGGGCTGGCTGGTCGCCGGCCGCTGGCCGTACATCAGCGGCATCGCCCACTCCGACTGGGCGCTGATGTGCGGCCTGGTGGAGTCCGGGACGGGCAGCGAGGCGCGGCTGTTCGCCGTGCCGCGCTCCGCGTACCGGATCGAGGACACCTGGCACAGCGTCGGCATGGCCGCCACCGGCAGCAACACCCTGGTCCTCGACGAGGTGTTCGTGCCGGAGCACCTCTCCTTCGACCGGGCCGACCTGTTCGCCGGGCGCACCGGCGAGGCCTGGGGCGGGGTGGCGGCGGCCTGCCATCGCGCACCGCTCCAGGCGGTCAACGGGCTGATGTTCGCCGCGCCGGCGGTCGGCGCCGCGCTCGGCATGGTCCGTACCTTCTCGGTGTACTTCGCCGAGAAGGCCGGCCACGCCCCGCAACTGCCCGGCACCACCGGCGTGCAGGGCGTGCGGGGCTCCGCCGAGCAGGCACTGGCCCGCTCGGCCGGCGAGGTGGACGCGGCCCGCCTGCTGCTGGAGCGGGCCGCCCGGCTCGCCGACGAGGGCGCCGCCACCCACCCGCTGGACACCACCCGCAACCTGCGGGACTGCGCCCTGGCCGTCGATCTGTCGGTGACCGCGGTCGACCGGCTGTTCCGCCAGTCCGGCACCCGCGGGCAGGCGGTCTCCGGTTCGATGCAGCGGCTCTGGCGGGACGTCACCGCCATCTCCACCCACGTGGCGCTGCAGTTCGAACCGGCCGCCCGCGGCTGGGTCGACCAGGTGCTCAAGGCCTGAACCGAGCCGCCCGTACGACGTCAGGGCGCCGGGACCTCGGTCGAGGTCCCGGCGCCCTGACGTCGTGGCGAACAGTAGTCGCGATCAGTAGTTGTGATCAGTAGTTGCCCAGGCCGCCGCAGACGTTCAGCGCCTGGGCGGTGACCGCCGCGGCGCCCGGGGAGACCAGGTAGGAGACCATCGCGGCCACCTCGCTCGGCTCCACGTAGCGGCCGAGCGGCACCCGGGTGGTGATCCTGCTGTGCGCCTCCTGCTCGTCCACACCCCAGATCCCGGCGTAGTGCTCACGCACCCGCTCGGCCATCGGGGTCTCCACGAATCCCGGGCAGACCGCGTTGACGGTGATGCCGGTCCTGGCCAGCTCCAGGCCCAGGGACTTGGAGAAGCCGACCACGCCGTGCTTGGAGGCGGTGTAGGGCGCGGCGTGCACCACACCCTGCTTGCCGCCGGTGGAGGCGATGTTGACGATCCGGCCGGTACCGCGCTCCAGCATGCCACCGCCGGTGAGCGCCGCCTTGGTGACCAGGAAGACGCTGTTCAGGTTGGTGTTGATCACGTCGAACCAGAGGTCGTCGGGGACCTCGGCGGTGGCGCCGCCGCCCGGCCGGCCGGCGTTGTTGACCAGCACGTCGAGCCGCCCGTAGCGCGCGACGGTGGCGTCGACCAGCGCCCGCACCTGCTCGGCCGAGGTGACGTCGCAGGTGCTGCCGTCGACGTCCAGGCCCTCGGCGCGCAGCTCGGTGAGGGTGTCCTCGAGGGTTTTGGCGGTACGGGCGCACAGGTAGACGGCGTGGCCCTGGCGGGCCAGCGTACGGGCGATCTCGTGGCCTATGCCGCTGGTGGCGCCGGTGACCAGCGCGACCGGGCGCCCGCTGTCGGTGGAAGGGGATGCGTTCATGCACACCACCGTCGCCGCGGCGGCTCGCGCCCCGGTCGAGCCCCGCTTAAGCCCCGCGGCACGGGCGTCGAGCCCGCCTCGACCGGGGCTCTTGGACGCGACTGAAGACTGAGCGCAATCAACGGCCGCGTGAAGGAGTCCGAGGAGATGGAGTCGACCGGCATCAGCGCCGAGTTGTACGCAGAGGTTCTTCAGTACTACGCGCGCCAGATGCAGGCGCTGGACGCGGGCAAGGTGGAGGAGTACGCCGCCACCTTCACCGAGGACGCGGTGTTCGGCCACACGCCCGGCCGTGAGCCGGCGCGCACTCGGGCCGGCATCCTGTCCGACCTTTACCAGGTGCGCGAGCGGTTCACCGCCGATCCGCAGCAGCGGCGCCACATGTTCACGATGGTCGACGTCGAGCGACTGGGCGACGGCAGGCTCCGCAGCACCTGCTACGCGCTGGTGCTGACCACCCGGCCGGGCGACGGTCCGGAGCTGGTCCGCAGCTGCGTGGTGCGCGACGTCCTGGTCCGCGAGGACGGGCGGTTGCACAACCAGGAGCGGCTCGTCGACCACGACGGTTTCTGAGAGAGGTGGTTGTGATGAGCCGACGAGTGGTCATCACCGGCATCGGCGTGCGCGCCCCGGGCGGCCGGGGCACCAAGGAGTTCTGGGACCTGCTCACCGCGGGCCGTACCGCGACCCGGCGGATCAGTTTCTTCGACCCGTCGTCGTACCGGTCGCAGATCGCCGGCGAGGCGGACTTCGAGCCGGTGTGGGAGGGGCTGAGCCAGCGGGAGATCCGCCGCATGGACCGGGCCACCCAGTTCGCCGTGGTCTGCGCCCAGGAGGCC
Organism: Streptomyces sp. NPDC090499; assembly: GCF_044769305.1. Classification (NCBI taxonomy): domain Bacteria; kingdom Bacillati; phylum Actinomycetota; class Actinomycetes; order Kitasatosporales; family Streptomycetaceae; genus Streptomyces; species Streptomyces sp. NPDC090499. Next base: position 27,805 of record NZ_JBIVXP010000019.1, on the reverse strand, counting down.
GTGCGGGACAGCGGCCTGGACTTCGCGGGCGTCGACCCGGCGCGGATCGGGGTCACCCTGGGCAGCGCGGTGGCCGCGGCGACCAGCCTGGAGCGCGAGTACCTGGTGCTGTCCGACTCCGGCCGCAACTGGCTGGTGGACAGCGAGGAGTGGCTGTCGCCGCACATGTTCGACTACCTGGCGCCGAGCGTGATGCCGGCCGAGGTGGCGTGGAAGGTCGGCGCGGAGGGTCCGGTGTCGCTGGTCTCCAACGGCTGCACCTCCGGCCTCGACGCGGTCGGACATGCCCTGCAGCTGATCCAGGAGGGCTCGGCCGACGTCATCGTGGCGGGCGCCACCGACACCCCGATCACGCCGATCGTGGTGGCCTGCTTCGACGCGATCAAGGCGACCACCGCCCGTAACGACGAGCCGGAGACCGCCTCCCGCCCGTTCGACCGGTCCCGCACCGGCTTCGTGCTCGCCGAGGGCGCCGCGATGTTCGTCCTGGAGACCCTGGAGTCGGCGCAGCGCCGTGGCGCCCCGGTCTACGCCGAGGTCAGCGGCTACGGCACCCGCTGCAACGCGTACCACATGACCGGGCTCAAGCCGGACGGCCGGGAGATGGCCGAGGCGATCCGGGTCGCCCTGGACCAGGCCCGCGTCAACCCGACCGACGTGGACTACATCAACGCCCACGGCTCCGGCACCAAGCAGAACGACCGGCACGAGACCGCCGCGGTCAAGCGCGCCCTCGGCGACCACGCCTACCGCACGCCGGTCAGCTCGATCAAGTCGATGGTCGGCCACTCGCTGGGCGCCATCGGCTCGGTGGAGATCGCCGCCTGCGCGCTCGCCATCAAGAACGGCGTGGTGCCGCCCACCGCCAACCTGCACGAGGCCGACCCCGAGTGCGACCTCGACTATGTGCCGCTGACCGCGCGCGAACTGGACGTGCGGACCGTGCTCACGGTCGGCAGCGGCTTCGGCGGCTTCCAGACCGCGATGGTGCTGCGGCGCCCGACCGGGGAGAAGGAATGACCAGGACCGTAGTCACCGGGATCGGCGCGCTCGCCGCCAACGGGCTGGGCACCCAGGACTTCTGGGCCGCCACCCGGGAGGGCCGGCACGGCCTCGGCGAGCTCACCCGGTTCGACGTGACGAAGTACCCGGCCAGGCTGGCCGGCGAGATCCGCGGGTTCGACGTGACCGACCACCTGCCGGACCGGCTGCTCCCGCAGACCGATGTCTCCACCCGGTACGCGCTGGTCGCGGCCGGCTGGGCGCTGGAGGACGCCAAGGTCGACCCGGCCAGCCTGGTCGACTACGACATGGGCGTGGTCACCGCCAACGCCCTCGGCGGCTTCGAGTTCACCCACCGGGAGTTCCACAAACTGTGGACTCGGGGCCCGCAGACGGTCAGCGTCTACGAGTCGTTCGCCTGGTTCTACGCGGTGAACACCGGGCAGATCTCCATCCGGCACGGCATGCGCGGCCCCTCCAGCGCCCTGGTCACCGAGCAGGCCGGCGGCCTGGACGCGATCGGCCACGCCCGGCGGACCGTGCGCCGCGGCACCCCGCTGGTGGTCGCGGGCGGCGTCGACTCCGCGCTCGACCCCTGGGGATGGGCTGCGCAGATCGCCGGCGACCGGCTCTCCACCAGCACCGATCCGGGCCGCGCCTACCTGCCCTTCGACCGGGACGCCGACGGCTACGTCCCCGGCGAGGGCGGCGCGCTGCTGGTGCTGGAGGACGCCGAGGCGGCGCTGCGCCGCGGCGCTCCGGACATCCTCGGCGAGATCGCCGGCTACGCCAGCGGTTTCGACCCCGCGCCGGGCTCCGGCCGTCCCCCGGCGCTGCGCCGCACCGTCGAGGCGGCGCTCGCCGACGCCGGGGTGACGGCCGGCCAGGTCGACCTGGTCCTCGCCGACGCGGTCGGTGTGCCCGCTCTGGACCGGGCGGAGGCGGCCGCACTGCACGAGGTGTTCGGCCCCGGCGCGGTGCCGGTGACCGCGCCGAAGGCCGGGTCCGGCCGCACCTACGCGGGCGGCGGCGCGCTGGACACCGCCGTCGCGCTGCTGGCGATCCGCGACGGCGTGATCCCGCCCACCCCCGGCACCCGCGAGGTGCCCGCCGAGTACGGCATCGACCTGGTCCGCGACCGGGCCCGGGAGGCGGCCGTGCGCACCGTGCTCGTGGTCGCCCGCGGCCTGCGGGGCTTCAACTCGGCCGTCGTCGTCCGTGCCTGGGACGCCGACACCGCCAACGACCTTTCCTGAGGAGACAGTTGTGAACATCACCGTGGACGAGATCCGCCGTGTCATCGTCGCCAGCGCCGGCGCCTCCGAATCCGGGGTCTCCGACGCCGACTTCGCCGACACCTCCTTCGACGCGCTCGGCTACGAGTCGCTGGCCCTGATGGAGACCGCCACCGCGATCGAGAGCGAGTTCGGCGTGCTGATACCGGACGAGCTGCTCTTCGAGGCCCGCACGCCTCGTGAGCTGGCCGAACTGGTCCGCTCCGCGAAGGAGGCCACGGCCGCATGAGCCCGCTCACCCGAGAGACGGAGCACAGCAGGGAGGTACACGCCCCCGCCGACCGGCTGTACGCGCTGGTCGCGGACGTCAGCCGCTGGCCGGTGCTGCTGGGGCCGTGCGTGCAGGCCCGGCAGATCGAGCGGGACGGTGCCGACGAGCGGATCGAGCTGTGGGCGCGGACCAACGGCACGATGGCGACCTGGACCTCCCGCCGCTCCCTGGACCCGCAGGCCCTGCGGATCTCCTTCCGGCAGGACCGGTCCACCGCACCGGTCGCCGCGATGTCCGGCGAGTGGTCCTTCCGCCCGGCCGGCGACGGCCGCACCCGGATCGTGCTGACCCATGCGTTCTCCGCCGTGGACGACGACCCCCGGGCACTGGAGTGGATCGCCCAGGCGGTGGACCGCAACAGCGTCGAGGAGCTGGCCGCACTCGGCGGCTTCGCCGAACGCCCGCATCCTCTGGAGCAGTTGGTCTTCTCGTTCCACGACCGGGTGGTGGCGCCCGGCGCGGACCCGGCCGACGTGTACGACTTCGTGCACCGCTGCGACCTGTGGCCCGAGCGGCTGCCGCACGTCGGCCGGGTCGGCCTCACCGAGGACCCGGCGGGCGTGCAGGTGATGGAGATGGACACCCTCACCTCCGACGGCCGCAGCCACACCACCGCCTCGGTCCGGCTGTGCGTGCCCGGCGAGCGGATCTCCTACAAGCAGACCGTGCTGCCCGCCCTGCTGTCCGGGCACAGCGGTCTGTGGGAGTTCGAGAGGTCGGGCGGCGGCACCGCGATCGTCTCGCACCACACCGTGGCGGTCGACCCGGCCGCGGTGGCGCGGACGCTCGGCGCGGACACCACCTTCGAGCAGGCGTGCGCGCACGTCCGCGACACCCTGGGCGCCAACAGCCGGGCCACCATGGAGGCGGCGTGCGCCTACGCGGCATCGGTGGTGCGGCGCCCATGAACCCCACGCGGAAGCTGGCCGGCCTCGCCCTCTCGCCGGACACCGACGCCGACCGGGTGTGCATGGTCGCGGGCGAACGCTCGCTGACCCGGCGCCAGGTCCGCAACGAGGTGGCCCGGGCCCAGGCCGAACTCCTCGAACGCGGCCTGGTCCCGGGCCGGCGGGTGCTGGCGCTGCTCGACCACGGGCCGGAGGCGGTGTTCTTCCTCGCCGCGGCCAGCTCGCTCGGTCTGCACCTGCTGATGCCCTACGGACTGCAGGCGGCGGCGCTGTCCGAGTGGCTGTCCATCGCGGACGCCGCCGAGCCCGACGCGGTGGTGCACTTCAAGCGGGACCGGGCAGGCCTGGACGTGCTGCGCGAACGCTGCGCCACCGTGGTGGAGCTGCCGTTCCCCACCGGCGAGGCGCCCGAGGCGGAGGTGACGGTGCTCCACCCCGAGCCGGTGGAACACTTCCTGGTGCTGTTCACCAGTGGCACCACCGGCAAACCGAAGGCGATCAGCATCGGCGAGGCGCACATCTGTGCCCGGATCGGCTGGGTCACCCGCACCATGGGCTACGGCCCGACCGCCCGGATCTTCATGACCGGTCTGATGAACAACACCACCGGTGTCATCAACTCCTTCGGTGCGCTGCTGCACGACGGCACCGTGGTCTTCCCGGAGACCCCGGACCCCGGCCAGTGGCCGGCCCAGGTGGCCCGCCACCGGGCCACGCACCTGGCGCTGCGCCCGGTGGCGCTCAAGCGGTTCGTGTCGGCGGCGGGCACGGGCGGGGACGACCTGTCCTGCCTGCGGGTGGTCTCCTACGGCGGGGCGGCCGTTCCCCGTACGGTGCTTGAACAGGGCCGCGAGCTGGTGCGCTGCGACTGGATCCAGGGCTACGGACTGACCGAGACCTACGGTCCGTTCTGCTTCCTGGACGAGCAGGGGCACGCCGACGGGCACCACCTCAAGCACGTCTACTGCATCGGCAGGCCCGACGACTCCCTGGAGGTGCGCCTGGAGCCGGTGGCCGGCCACCCGGACGGCGTCGGCGAGATCCTGGTCCGCGGCGACTCGGTGATGGAGGGCTACGTGGACGTCGCCTCCGGTGTGGTCCAGCCGGTCGGCGAGTGGCTGCGCACCGGTGATCTCGCCGAGTGGAGCCCCGACGGCGACCTGGTGCTCAAGGGCAGGCTGGCCGGGGTGCTGCTCAGCGAGAACGGCCACCGCATCTATCCCGAGGAGGTCGAGGCGGTGCTGGCCGGCACCCCGGGAGCGGACGAGGTGGTGCTGGCCGGCCTGCCGAACCCGAACGGCCCGCACGAGCTGCCGGTCGCCTGCCTGTGCGGTCCGATCGGCCTGCACGGCGCCGAGGAGCTGCGCGCACTCGTCACCGCCGAACTGCGCGGCTCGCTGGCACCGGAGAAGTGGCCGGACCGGATCTGGGCCACCCCCGAGCCGTTCGCGCGCAGCGCCAACGGCAAGATCATGCGCGGCGAGGTGGCCGCCGGCGTCGACCCGGCCCGGGTCGTGCTGCTGAGGGGCGGTTCCGATGGCTGAGACCACGGAGCGGCTGCGGGTGCCCGAGCACGTGTACCGGGCGCTCGGCTACCTCTTCCCGCGGCTGATGTTCCTGAACGCGCGCTACGCCCCGCAGGTGCACTGGGGCGACATCGCGGCGGCCCTGGACGGCTTCCCGGCCGACGACCTGGACCTTGCCTCCGCCGGGTTCTGGAACCTCTGGCGGGAGCGCTGGACCGCTCGGGCCGAGGACTACACCGCCCTCGCCGAGGGGTCCGGCACGACGGCCGGGCGCAGCCGCGCACTGCGTGGCGCCGCCGCGGCCTACCACTGGGCGGAGTTCCAGTACTTCGACGACCGGGCCGTCAAGCAGCGGTTGCGGCAGCGCATCCGGGACTGCTTCCTGGGCAGTCTGGCGGGCACCGACCTCGAGGTCACCGAGGGGTCGCTGCCCGGCACCGGCGCGGGCTACTGGGTGCTGCGCACCGGGGCGATGCGTGCGTCGGGCGAGCCACTGCCCGCGGTGGTGCTCTCCAACGGCCTGGACTCGGCCACCGAGGTCGAGGTGGTGGCGTTGGCCGAGGCCTACCTGGAGCGCGGCATCGCCGCCGTGCTCTTCGAGGGCCCCGGCCAGGGGGTGCGGCTGGGCCGTACCCCGGTGCTGGTCGAGATGGAGCGGGTGGTCGCCGAACTGCTGGAGAAGCTGCGCACCGAACCGGGGATCGCCGCCGACCGGCTGGCCTTCGCCGGTATCAGCTTCGGCGGCTACCTGGCGCTGCGGGTGGCCCGGGAACTCGGCGAGCACTTCCGGTGCGTCGTCAACTTCGGCGGCGGGCCCGCGATCGCCGAGTTCGAGGGCCTGCCGCGGCGGCTGAAGGACAACTTCCGGTTCGCCTTCGGCGTCGGTCCTGGCGCCGACCTGCAGCCGCGCTTCGACGAGCTGGCGATCGAGCCCGGCCCGGCGCCGGCCACCGAGGTGCTGAGTGTGTCCGGCGCGCTGGACGACATCTTCCCGGTCGAGGGGCTGTACCGCCTCGACCAGGCATGGTCGGGCCGGCACACGCTCGAGGTGCACCCCAGGGAGGCGCACACCAGCCTCAACCTGATCAACTCCTACACCCTGCGTACCGCCGACCTGGTCACGGAACGGCTGGCGGGCCGCGCCTGACCGGGGAGGAGGGCCTGCCCGGCGACCGGCCGGGCAGGCCCTTCGCGTTCCGCCGGGCACCACCGGGGCCCGGGAACCGCCGCCGTCAGCGGCGCTCGGTGAGGGCCGGAGCGGACGCGAGCAGTCCGGGGTGCAGGTCGTGGTCGAGTCCGGCGTGCACGAAGACCCGCTTGAGCAGGGTGACGAAGGTCTGGGCCTCGTCCGGCTCCAGCCCGCCGAGCAGCCGGTCCTCGAAGCCGCTGACCAGGGCCTCGGCCTCGGCGTGCAGGCTGCGGCCGGCCGGGAGCAGGTGGACGGCGTGGGCACGGCGGTCGGTGGGATGGCGGCGGCGCTCCACCAGTCCGCGCCGCTCCAGCTCGTCGACCAGGCCGACCATCACGTTGCGGTGCACGTTCAGCGGTCCGGCGAGCTGGTGCTGACTGCGGCCGTCCTCCTCGATCAGGAGGTTGAGCAGGCCGAACTGGCGGGGGTGGATGCCCAGCGGTGCGAGCACGTCGACGAGCTGCTCCTGCACGTGGGCGCTGAGGTGGGTCATCACGCAGGCGGGGTGGTCGAACAGCAGTTGAGTACTCACGACGTCATGATACCCCCAATGAATTATCACCTTGAGGGATAGTCACCAGAAGTGCATACTGGCTCCGTGACTCAAGACATCTCCGCAACCACGCCAGGCGCCCCGCCGCAGGAATCCCCGGGTGGCGCCGCACCCGACCCGAAGCGCCGGCTGGCCTTCGCGGTCGTCCTGATCGCAGGGTTCATGGACCTGGTCGACACGACGGTCGTCAACGTCACCGTCCCGAGCATCCAGCGCGACCTGCACGCCGACTACGCCCAGATCGAGTGGGTGATCGCGGCGTACGTGCTCTCCTTCGCCGCGCTGCTGATCCTCAGCGGGCGGCTCGGCGACATCTTCGGACGCAAGCGCGTCTTCCTGATCGGCATGGGCTGCTTCACCGTCGCCTCACTGCTGTGCGGCGTCGCGGTCAACCCCGAGATGCTGATCGTCTCCCGGTTCGTCCAGGGCGCCGCGGCCGGCCTGATGGTCACCCAGATCCTGGCGATCCTGCACGTGGTCTTCCCGCCCGGCGAGCGCGGCAAGGCGGTCGCCGTCTTCGGCGCGGTCACCGGTTCCTCCGCGGTCTTCGGCCTCGCCCTCGGCGGCCTGCTCGTGCAGTGGGACCTCTTCGGCTGGGAGTGGCGCCCGATCTTCCTGGTCAACGTCCCGGTCGGGATCGCCGCGCTGGTCGCCGGCGCCCTGGTGATCCGCGAGTCCCGCGCCCCGCAGCGCCCCAGGCTCGACCTGCTCGGCATGCCGCTGGCGCTCGCCGCCGTGGTGCTGCTGGTCTACCCGCTCACCGAGGGCCGCCGCCTGGGCTGGCCCGCCTGGACCTTCGGCATGCTCGCCGGTGCCCTGGTGCTGCTCGCGGTCTTCCTCGCCTACGAGCGGCGCCGCTTCGCCAAGGTCGGCTCCGCGCTGGTCGAGTTCGGCGTGTTCCGCTCCCGGTCGTTCTCGGTCGGCATGGCGGTGTGGTTCCTGTTCTGGACCGCGGTGGGCGGATTCTTCTTCGTCTGGACGCTCTTCCTGCAGCAGGGCCTCGGCTGGACGCCGATGCACGCCGGTCTGACCGCCGCCACGTTCGCCATCGGTGTCGGCATCGGCGCCGGCAACGCCCCCGACAAGCTGGTCCCCAAGTTCGGCCGCAACGTGCTGGTGGCCGGCGGCATCATCAACGCGGTCGGCTTCATCGCCTTCTCCGTCCTGGTCGCCCACTACGGCCACAGCCTGGCGTCCTGGCAGATCATCCCGGTGCACATCGTCTCCGGCATCGGCTTCGGCCTGATCGTCGCGCCGACCCTGGATCTGCTGCTCGGCCAGGTCCCCGGCGAGCAGGCGGGCAACGCCTCCGGCCTGCTGAACACCGTCCAGCAGCTCGGCATGGCCCTCGGTGTCGCCCTCACAGGTGTGATCTTCTTCGCCCAGGTCGGCAACGCGGCCGGCCACGCCGCCGACGAGGCCACCCCCGTACTGAAGTCGGGCCTCAGCAGTGCCGGCGTCACCTCCCAGGACCGGCTCCTCGACGACTTCCGCGGCTGTGTGCAGCAGCGCGCCGACTCGGTCGACCCGGGCAAGGTGCCCGCCGACTGTGTCAAGAGCGACCCGAAGACCGCCGCCGCGTTCGGCCGGGCCATCGCCCGCGCCGACTCGGTCAGCTACTCGTCGGGCTTCCGGACCGTCCTGCTGCTGGACGCCGGCATCCTGGTGATCGCCGCCGCCGGCTTCCTGACCCTGCCCAAGCACTCGCGGCCCGCCGACGCGGCCGCCGTGAGCACCGAACCCACCGAGGTGACGGCATGAGCAACGAGAAGAACGTCCTGGTCCTCGGCCGCGAGCGGCACCTGGTCGACGCCTCCACCGACATCATCGAGGCCAACGGCTTCACCGCGGTCGGCGTGACCCGTGACGCGGAGGCCCTCTCCCTGCTGGACACCGGCCGGTTCATCGCCGTCCTGGTGGGCAGCGGCGTCGAACGGGAGTCCCGGCCGCCCGTGCGTCAGCACGCCGCCCCGCACGGCACCGTCGTCCTCGAAGCACAGCGCGTCCCCATGCAGACCGTCCAGGACCACGTCCGCGACGTGATCGTCCCGCGGTTGCTGCAGATCGCCTGACCACCACCGCACCAGGTCCCCGGATCCGGCCTTCCCCCACCGGGTCCGGGGCCGCCGCGCGCCGGGGGTTCAGCGGCGGTGGACGCTGACGGCGTACCCGCCGCCGTCATAGGGGTCGGCGTCCCAGGTGGCGAAGCGGTCGACGAGGGTGAGACCGGCCGCGGCACAGTGGTCGTCGTACTCGGGCAGGGTGAGGCCGGGCGGCACCGGCAGATGGGCCTCGTCCAGGCCGAACCCGGCGACCAGCAGGCCGCCGGGGCGCAGGACCGCGGCCAGGTGCCCGGTCACGGCGGCCTCGGTGCCGGCGGCGAGCAACGGGAAGATGTTGCCCGCGGCCACCACGAGGTCGAAGTCCGCCGCGATGCCGAGCCCGCGGGGCTCGAACCCGGCCAGGTCGGCCTGGAACCAGGGCAGGTCCGGCGCCTGTTCCCGCGCCACCGCCAGCATCGACGCGTCGAGATCCACGCCGACGCAGTCGTAGCCGAGCTCCGCGAGCCGGATCATGACCCGTCCGGTGCCGCACCCGGCGTCCAGCACGCGCGCTCCGGCGGGCGCCAGCGCCGTGCACAACCGCGCCTCCCCGTGCACGTCCCTGCCGTCGCGGGCCAGGGCGGCGAACCGTGCGGCGTAGTCCTTCCCGGACGTGCCACCGGTCAGTTCGTCCCAGCGATTCATGCGAGGAACTATAGGCCGGGGTGGGCCGGGCATCAGGCGCCGAAGACCTGGAACTCCGAGACCTGCCCGGCCGGCCAGCCGTTGTTGGCGGTGAAGGTGAGCCGGACGTAGCGGGTGGTGGCCGTGGCGGGGAGGGTGAGGGTCGCGGTGTTCCCGGTCGCCGGGTCGAAGGTGTAGCCCGCCGAGGCGAGCAGCTGGGTGAAGGTGCCGCCGTCCGTGCTGCCCTGGACGGAGACGGTCTGGGTGCGGGTGGCCCAGGCGGCCGCGGGCGGCAGGTCGAGGACGATCCGCTTGACGCCGGTACCGGCGCCCAGGTCGACCTGGACCCACTGCGGGAAGGCGTTGTTGGCGGACTCCCAGTAGGTGCCGGTGTCGCCGTCGGTCGCGTTGGACGAACCGTAGACCTGGGTGTGGCTGCTCTCCGAGGTGGGGCGGTGCAGGGCGAGGTTGGTGGTGCCGGACGGGGGGTCGGTGGTGACGGTGACCTGGTTGGAGGGCTGCGACACGTTTCCGGCCGCGTCCTGGGCGACGACGTCGAAGGTGTACGCGGTGGACGCGGCGAGTCCGGTGACGGTGAACGAGGCGGCTCCGGTGGTGCCGACCTGGGTGGTGGTCGAGCCGGACACCTGGAGGATGCGGTAGCCGGTCACGCCGACGTTGTCGGTCGACGCGTTCCAGGCCAGCGAGACGGAGTTGCCGGTGTGCCCGGTGACGGTCAGGGAGCCGGGCGCGGACGGCGGTGCGGTGTCGCCGGTGGGCAGGACCGGCTGGGTGGGGCGGGTGGCGGTCAGCGCGATCTGGCCCTTGAGCATGCGGCCGCCGTCGCCGGTCAGGCGCAGGTAGTAGTCGGCGGAGCAGGCGGTGCCGTCCTCGTCGAGGGCGAGGAATCCGGAGTCGGTCGGCACCCACGCCTGGGTCTCGGCCGTCTTGGCGATCTGGTTGCCCTCGTTGTACTCGTCGAACATCGAGATGTAGATGCCCTGCACCCCGGCCCGCACCATGTTGTAGAACTGCCGCCACATGAAGTCGCCGTGCGCGCGCTGCCGGGCGGAGACGTCACCGGGCAGCACGCAGGGCTGGAAGTCGATGCCGTTGGCGTTGCAGTCGGCCTGGTCGGGGACGGTGTACGTGGTGTACGCGTTGTCGGCCTCGGTGATGTTCCCGATGGCACCGACCATCCACGGCGAGATCATGTTGAAGGCGTGGTAGACGCCCAGGAAGCCGGACTGCGAGCCGCCGGTCCCCGTCCGCCATTCGCGCGGGACGCCTCCGATGACGTAACAGCCCTGGTTCTTGAACCAGTTGACGACGTCGAGGCAGGCGTCGGCGGTGAAGGGGTGGTTCGGGTCGTTGAAGCCGAAGCCCCAGATGCACACTACGGGCTTGCCGTTCTGCTTCGCGTACGCCGAACTCGCGGTGTGGGCGGACATCTTGTTCGTCCAGTCCGTCTTGATCTCGGACTGCATGTTCGTCCAGTTGGAGACGTCGTACATGATGTAGAACTTCCGGCTGTAGGCCTCGGCGGCGCTGCGCACCTTGGTCGCCATGGCGTCCCGCGTCGGGCCCTCGCCGCCGGTGGGGTTGAAGCGCTGCAGGGCCGCGGTGTCGATGCCGTTCTGCTGCATCCACAGGAAGTGGGTGTTGACCGTCTGCTGGTCGTACGAGGAGAACAGCCTGGCGGGCTGACCGTTGCCGAGGGCCGCGTACGACGTCTGGTACGTGCTGGTGTAGTCGCGCAGGTCGGGCCAGCATTTGATGTTGGTGTTGGTGGGGGACGGCGCCTGGCCCCAGTTCTGGCTCCAGTGCCACCAGCCGTTGATGGGCGCGCCGTCGCCGACGCAGGCGAACCAGCCCTGGTAGCCGACGGTGATCTTGCCGACCACGTCGCCCGGCGCACTGGCCGCCGACGCGGCCGGGGCGAGTACGGTCCCGGCGGCGCCCACGGTACCCACCGCACCGGCCGCGACCGCGGCCCTCAAGAAGACTCTGCGTGTGACACCCATCTGGACTCCTCTGGTCGAGTGGCCTTCGGTGGCCGGTGCCGCCGGGCGCGGGCGCGCCCGGCGGCACCGGCAGGGCGGATCAGGTGTTCCAGACCTGGAACTCGGAGATCTGACCGGCCGGCCAGCCGTTGTTCGCCGTGATGTTCACCCGGAAGTACCGCTGGGTGGTCGCGGGGAACGTGATGGTGACCGTGTTGCTGGTGGTGGGGTCGAAGGTGTAGGCGGCCGACGACTTGACGGTGGCGAAGGAGGAGCCGTCGGTGCTGCCCGACAGGGACAGCGTCTGGTTGCGGGCACCCCAGGTCGCGGGGAGCTGGAGGACGACGCGGCTCGCGCTCTGCGCGGAACCGAGGTCGACCTGCACCCACTGCGGGAAGGCGTTGTTGGCGCTCTCCCAGTAGGTGCCCTGGTTGCCGTCGGTCACGTTGGACGAGGGGTACACGTCGGTGTGGCTGGACTCGGTGGTGGCCGCGCCGGCCGCCAGGTTCCTGCTGACCGTGCCGGCTCCGGTGCCCGTCAGCGCGACCGTGGTCGTGCCGTTCGACGCGTTGCTGGCGATGCTGAGATCGCCGGTGCGGGTGCCGGACGCGGTGGGCGTGAAGGTGACGGCCACCGTGCAGGAGGCGCCGGCCGCGATCGACGTCCCGCAGGTGCTGGTCTGCGAGAAGTCACCGGTGACCGTGACGCCGGAGACGGTCGCTACCGCGGTACCGGTGTTGGTCACCGTGACCGTCTGCGCGCTGCTGGCGGTGTTGAGCGCCTGGGTGGGATAGGTCAGCGACGCCGGGCTGGCCGACAGGGTGGCCGGCGAGGAGCCGCCGCCGCTGGGGAACACCTCGAAGTCCGACAACTGGGCCGCGTTCCACCCGGTGTTGGCGGTGATGTTCACCCGGACGTAGCGCGCCGTGGCGGCGCTGAACGTGATGGTCGCCGTGTTGCCGTTGGCGTTCGGGTCGAAGGTGTACCCGGCCGACGCCTTGATCGTCGAGAAGCTGGAGCCGTCCGTGGATCCCTGCACCGACAGCGTCTGCGTGCGGGCCGACCACGCCGTCGCCGGCGGAAGCTTCAGTACGACCTTGCCGACGCTGTAGTTCTGGCCGAGGTCGACCTGCGCCCACTGCGGGAACGAGCCGTTCGTGCCCTCCCAGTACGTCGACGCGTCCGGGTCGGTGAGGTTCGAGGCGACGTACGGGCTGTTGCTGGAACTCGCCGTCGCCGGGCGCCCGGCGGCGATGTTGGTGGTGCTGTCGATGCCGCTGCCCGTGAGGGTGACGACGGTGGGGCTGTTGTTGGCGTTGCTGGTGATGGTCAGGCTGCCGGTCCGCGAGCCGCCCGTGGTGGGCTTGAAGCCGACGGTCACCGTGCAGGAGGCGCCGACCGCGAGGGTGGAGCAGGTGTTGGTCTGGCTGAAGTCACCGGTCGCCGTGACGCCCGAGACGGTCGCCGAGGCGGTACCGGAGTTCGTCACCTTGACCGTCTGCGTGTCGGCCGAGGAGCCGACCACCGTGGCGGCGAAGCCGAGGCTCGCCGGGTCGGTGTTCAGCACCGGGCCGGGCGCGGTGCCGGTGCCGGAGAGGGTGACGGTGTTGGTGATCCCGCCGGCGTTGACGGTCAGCGTGCCGCCGCGGCTGCCGGTGGCGGTCGGCGCGAACTTCACGCTGACGGTGCACGAGCCGTTCGCCGCGATCGACGAGCCGCAGGTGTTGGTCTGGGAGTAGTCGCCGCTGGTGGAGATCGACGAGACGGACGCGGCGGTGCCGGTCGGATTGGACACGGTCACGGTCTGCGCGTCACTCGTCGAACCGGTGGCAACCGAGCCGAAGTTGAGCGCTCCCGGGGTGGCCGTCACGCCTTCGGACGGGTAGGGCGGGTAGACCGGGGCCGGCCACCCTCCGCAGTACGGCGTGCCGCTGATGCCGGAGTTGCCGCCGCCGTCGGTCACCGTGAAGCTTCCGGTCGAGCAGCTGTACACCGGCGAGGAGTAGCCGACGCCGGTGGCCGTGACGTTGGTGAACTTCGCGGCGCCGCCGGTCTGTTCCTGGAGGGCGAAGGTTCCGGTGCCGGCGATGGTCACGTTGTCGAGGTTGACACCGCTGATGGTGCCCTCGACCCACTGGACCGCCTCGTACGGGCTCTGCTGGATCAGCGCGTTGGTCACGTTGATCGGGCCGGTGATCGCGCCCTGGCTGCCGTCGAACCACAACGCGCCCACGCCGAACTGCCAGTTCGGGTCGAGGCTGCCGTCCCGGACCATGGTGTTGTCGGAGATGGTGGTGGTGCCGACCGGCGTCGACGAGAAGCGCTGCCCCACGTGGATGCCGCCGCCCTGGGTGATGCCGGAGTCCACCACCCGGTTGCCGCTGACGGTGTTGTCGTGGCCGCCGTAGATCGCGATGCCGTTGGCGAGGATCTGCAGGGAGACGGTGTTGTTGGAGATGGTGTCGTTGGCGTCGGCGCCGATGCCGGAGTCCGCCCAGGTGGCGATGCCGTCGTCACCGGTGTTGCGGATGTCGCTGTTGGTGACCTTCGAGTTGGTGACGCCGCCGTGGAAGTTGATGCCGTCGGCGGTGGTGTCCCGGATGCGCATACCGCTGAACGCCAGCCCGTCCATCGGCCCGTCCATCCAGGCGCCGACCTTCATGTGGTCGATCCACAGGCTGGACACGGTCGAGTTGCTCATCGCGCCGCCGATGCCGTTGACCTGGGCGCTGTCGTTTCGCTCCTGCACGTTGCCGAAGATCGCGAAGTTCTGCAGGTGCACGCCGGTGCTGGGCGTGGGCGCGGAGTTGCCGTAGAAGCCGGGTGCCGTGCCGGTGACGGTCGAGTACCACATGCCGGCGCCGGCGATCGTGACGTTGTTGACGCTGATGTGGCCGGGGATGTTGTAGGTGCCCGGCGGGATCCACACGGTGCCGCCGGGGCCTGCCGCGCTGATCGCGGCGTTGAACGCGCTGGTCGCGTCGGTCGCGCCGGTCGGGTCGGCGCCCTTGCCGGTCACCGACACCGAACCCGAGGGTGCGGTCAGGGCGGCGCCGACCTGCTCGAAGTCGGCGAAGTCGATCGTGTACGAGGAGGCGGTGTCACCGGAGTCGACCTGCAGCTTGAAGGTGGTGCCCGCCGGATAGGTGGTGGAGAACAGGCGGTGGGCCTCGTCGTAGAAGTGGTGCGGGTTGCTGCCCGGCGTGTTGGTGAAGGGGTAGCCGCCGTAGTACCAGCTGTAGGCGTTGGTCAGGGTGAAGTCGGGCTGCTTGACGCCGTTGATGTACAGGGACAGCGCGGCGGTGTAGACCGAGCCGCCCGAGGTGTCGGGGATGCTGTACCGGAAGTTGATCGAGTTGGTCGCCACCGGCGTGGTGAACGTGACGTACTGGCCGGTGCCCTGGAGGGTCGTCGCCTTGCGGTACGACGCCTCGTCGGCCAGCTGGCCCTGGGTGTAACTCGGGCCGACGGTGGTGCCGTTGGTGGCGGAGTTCTCCGCCTGCACCTCGACGTAGGGCAGGCTCGCGCCGCTGCCGCCGGTGGCGGCGGCCGCCGCCGCGGCCGGCTGGACGGCCAGCGCGAAGACGCCGGCGACCGTCAGCATCGCGGTGCTGACCGCCCAGACGAGCGCTCGTCTCAGATCTCGGATGGAATGGATCACTTACCACTCCTTTCATCACGTGATGCCCGAACTGTTCCGCTGACACCGCCCGGGGCGGGAGGGAAGACGGAGGATGGTGATGGCGCACGGGGGACCGTAATGTCGTCGACATCAGCGCGCAATAACTAGACAGAGCATTGCAACAATAAAAATTTGGCATGCAAGATCTAATGCGAGGTCGCGGCTCGTACCCGCCACGGGGCTGTGCACACAGCGGTGCCGCCGGACGCGACGTCCGGCGGCACCGTGGGACGGGCGGCGGTCAGGTGTTCCAGACCTGGAACTCGGAGACCTGGCCCGCGGGCCAGCCGTTGTTGGCGGTGACGGTGACGCGGAAGTAGCGCTGGGTGGCGGCGGGGAAGGTGAGCGTGACGGTGTTCTTCGTGCCCGGGTCGAAGGTGCAGGGCGCCGATGCCTTCAGGGTGGTGAAGGTGGTGCCGTCGGTGCTGCCGCCGAGGGTCAGATTCTGGGTGCGGGCGCCCCAGCCGGCGGGCAGCTGCAGCACCACGCGGGAGGCGCTGCGGGCCGAGCCCAGGTCGACCTGGACCCACTGCGGGAACGAGTTGTCGGCGCTCTCCCAGTAGGTGTCCTGGTTGCCGTCCGTCACGTTCGGCGACGGGTACACGTCGGTGTGGCTGGACTCGCCGGTGGGCCTGCCCGCGGCGAGGTTCGTGCCGGTGGGGTCGGAGCCCGCGGTGAAGTCGAGGCGGTTGATGTTCCAGCCGCCGCTGTCCTGGTCCAGGGTCAGGACCTGCCGGCCCGCGGGCAGGGTCACGTGCGTGGTCACGGTCGCCCAGGTCTGCCAGTCGCCGGTGGCGGGCAGGTCGACGGCGCCGGTGAGGTTCGTACCGGAGGCGTCCGACAGGTGCAGCGCGCGTGCCACCGCGGACGGGGCCGCGACCCGGAGGCCGAGGGTGTAGGTGCCGGCGGCGGCGACGTCCACGGTGTAGCGGAACCACTGTCCGGCACCGGTCCAGCCCAGGTTGTAACCGCCGCCGGTGTCCGCGGTGTTGTCCAGGTCCACCCCGTCGGCGCGGTAGGAGTTGGCGTTGCCGTTGACCGAGGTGACGTTGTAGGCCACGCCCTGGCCGCCGGTGTCGTAGTTCTCGGCCTGCACCGTGCCGGGCACGGCTGCCGGGGTGCCGCCGTAGGGGCCCTCGGGAGCGGGCGGCGGCCAGTGGTTGTCACTCAGCGTCGCGACGAACCCGGTGGAGTTGTCGACGAAGGCCGAGGCGCCGGAGGGGAGCCCGGTGACCGTGTTGCCGGTGATCGTCGCGGAACCGGTGGGCGCGGGGTAGAACGGCGGCGAGACCGCGATGCCGTTGCGGCCGGGGTCGCTGACCGTGTTGTCCTGGAGCAGGGTGTCGGTCGAGGTGGAGAAGCCGATCCCGTCGTACAGGGAGTCGCTGACGGTGTTGCCGGTCACCGTGACCTTGTCGACGGTCCCGGTGTTCTGTCCGTCGCCGCCGTTGCCGATGTGCAGGGCGGGCTGGCCCTGGCTGTAGGCGTTGCCACCGGAGCGGACCACGGTGTTGCCGGTCACGGTCGCGGACAGCAGGTCGCTGCCGTTGACCCCGAAGCGCCCGGCCCCCAGACCGATGTAGCGGGCCGTGTCGCTGATGTAGTTGTCCTCGACCCGGTGGCCGCTGCCCCCGTAGATCCCGACGCCCTTGCCGCCCCATGGCGCGATCGAGGTGTTGTGACTGACGGTGACATCGGTCATCGGGTTGTAGTACGTCCTGGAGCCGTCGCTGTTGGTGTTGTAGTTCACCGAGTTGATGGCGATGGCGTCGTCCCCGGTGCCGCGGACGAAGTTGTTCGTGACCGTCAGGCCGTTCCCTGTGTCCGCGCCCAGCGACACGTTGTTGACGTTGATCCCGTCCGCCCAGACCGACGTCAGCCTGCTGTTCCGCACCGTGCCGCCGGTGCCGGAGGCCCAGAAGCCCGACATGGTGTGCTGGGTCCAGATGCCGTCGGCCAGCCAGCCGGTGCCGGTGGTGTCCATCGCGCCGCCGTCGCCGCCGACGGTGCTCCGGCTGACGGCGTTGGCGTCGATGTGGAAGTCACGCACGGTGCAGGAGGTCAGGTCGAACAGGGCCGCCAGCGGTGTGCTGTTGGGAACCGGGACGTCCCGGTAGACCGTGCTGTACCAGAGGCCGGCGCCCGCGATGGTGATGCCCTGTGCGTGCAGTCCCGTGGTGCCCTTCACGTAGAAGGTGCCCTGCGGGATCCACAGGGCCCTGCCCTGCTGCTCGGCCTGGTCGATGCAGTTCTGGATGGCGGCCCGGCTGTCCACCGCCTGGCTGTCCGCCGCACCGTTGGTGGGGGTGTCGTCCGGCACCGCGCCGCAGCTCGTGATCGAGAGCGAGTTCGCCGGCTGCGTCTGCGGCGCCGGCGGGTTCTCCACGTCGACGGAGTCCACGTCGTAGAAGGACGCGCTGTTCCCGGCGTCCTTGCGCAGCGAGAACGTGGCGCCCGCCGGGATCGGGGCCCCGGTGACGAAGGTGTGCGACTCGTCCCAGAACACCCTGGGGTCGCCGTCGGCCGGGTTCTGGTTGTCGCTCGTGTTGTAGTTGCCGTTGCCCTCGTACACCCAGCTCTGCCGCGAGTTGAGGTTCAGCGACTGCCGGAACACCCCGTTGACGTACAGGTTCAGGGTTGCGGTGACACCGCCGCCGGACGCCGAGTCCGGGATGCCGGCGCGGACGTTGAGGAAGGAGATCGGCTGCCCGGTGGTGTTCGTCCACTGCACCGACTGGCCCGTGCCGTCCAGGTGGACGTAGGAGTGGCCGGACGCCTCCAGGGCGGCGCTCGAATACTCGGTCGTCGGCGCCGCGGTCAGCGACCGGACGACCGCTCCGGCGCCCGGTGTTCCCGCCTCGGCCTCGTAGACCGAGAACGGCGTCGTGGCCCCGGCCGCCGCCTGCGCCTGCCGGGGAGCGGGGGCCGTCATGCCGGCGTGGACCGGCCTGGACGGCGGCGCCTCCTGTGCCGCGGCGGCCGGTAAGACGGACACGCACAGCGCGCCGACCGCGGCGACGGCGGCCGCCGCCAGTCGCCGGGGTCTGGGGATCGTCAGCATGTGGGGCTCCTTCGGGGAAGGCGGGAATCCGGCGCCCCGACCGTACAGAGCCGCCATGCAGTCCGCTAGATTCCGACGAAGTAAAGAATGAAGAGCGCAAGTGATTGCAAGTTTCTTGCTCTAATGCGCAAATTTCTCATTTCCCGGCTCCCGGCCTCGCCGCGGCGCGACTGCGGCGAACGCCACCTCGTGCGGTGGGAACAGGTTGTCCGGCCGGCGCTGTTGCACCCGCCGAGGGCCCGGCACCGCGCGGGTGCGGACGGCACGGACCAGAGGTTCTCCGCCCGCGCGCGGTCCGGCACCCTCGAGTCCGCGGCACCCCCGGTGATCTGCTATTCAGGGACGCCCGCTCAGGTACGCGCCGCGGACTCGGACCGAGGCCTTGCCACATAGGAGGACTGTTTTCATGAACGACCGGCCCTTGACGCTCATGGCGGTACACGCCCACCCCGACGACGAGGCCACCGGAACCGGAGGCGTCCTCGCGCGGTACGCGGCGGAGGGCATGCGCACGGTCCTCGTGACGTGTACCGACGGCGGTTGCGGTGACGGACCGGGGGGTGTCAAGCCGGGCGAACCCGGGCACGATCCGGCGGCCGTCGCCGCGATGCGGCGCCAGGAGCTGGAGGCGAGCTGCGACGTCCTGAAGATCAGCGACCTGGAGACGCTGGACTACGCCGACTCCGGGATGATGGGCTGGCCGGCCAACGACGCCCCCGGCTCCTTCTGGCGGACGCCCGTGGCGGAGGGCGCCGCCCGGCTCGCGGAACTCATCCGGCGCTACCGGCCCGACGTGGTCGTCACCTACGACGAGAACGGCTTCTACGGCCACCCCGACCACATCCAGGCCCACCGCATCACCATGGCGGCGCTGGAGATGACCGAGCCGACCCCGAAGGTGTACTGGACGACGGCGCCGCGCTCGATGATGCAGCGGTTCGGGGAGGCCATGCGCGAGTTCGGTGCGGACGTACCGGAGCCGGATCCCGCGGAGGCGGCCGTGATCGCGGAGATCGGGCTCCCCGACGAGGAGATCAGCACCTGGGTGGACACCACCGCGTTCGGCGGCCAGAAGTTCGACGCGCTGGCCGCGCACGCCAGCCAGGGCGAGAACATCTTCTTCCTCAGGATGGGCCGGGAGCGGTTCACCGAGCTGATGGGCGTGGAGACCTTCGTCCGGGTCCAGGACACCACCGGCGCGGCCGTACCCGAGAACGACCTCTTCGCCGGACTGCGCTGACCGGCCCGTCTCCCCGGGCGGCGGACCGCACTCCGCGGCCGTCCCGTCCGCCCGGGGCGGCGCCCGGCCGCCGGTACGGCCGGAAGGGCACCAAAAGCGCAGGTCAGCGGAGAGGAAGGGGTGGTAACCCCCCGGAACTCCGGAGGAACTCCCCCTGCGGATCCGGTGGCTGCCCTGCTGTCGGCGCGGTCCGGCCGTGCCCAGACTCGGCGGCATGACGTTCTCCATCGACGCTCCCGCCCCGGCCGCGACGGCCACCGACCCGGCGCGGGCCTCCGGTCCCGGCAGCGATTTCGCCAGGCTCTCCCGGCGCATCGCCGAGGCGGGCCTGCTGGACCGGCGCCCTGGCTACTACACCCTGCGGCTCGGCCTGGTGATCGCGGCCCTGCTGGGCGGCACGGCGGCCTTCCTCACGCTCGGCGACACCTGGTGGCAGCTGGCCCTCGCCGCCGCCATGGCCCTCGTCTTCGGCCAAGTGGCGCTCGTGGCACATGATCTGGCGCACCGTCAGGTGTTTCGCAGGCGCCGCCCGAGCGAGACCTGGGGCCGCCTCTTCGGCAACCTCGCCATCGGCATGAGCTACGGGTGGTGGATGAACAAGCACACCCGTCACCACGCCAACCCCAACCACGAGGAACTCGACCCCGACGTCGCGCCCGACATCCTGGTGTGGTCCACCGGGCAGGCACGCGGCAGCAGTGGCCTGGCCCGGCTCGTCGGCGGCCACCAGGCGTTCCTGTTCTTCCCGCTGCTGACGCTGGAGGGTTTCAACCTGCACGTGTCGAGCGTGCGGGCGCTGCGCTCGCCGGCCATGAAGAACCGGGGGGCGGAGGGCGTACTGCTCCTCCTGCACTTCGCCGCCTATCTGTCCGCGCTGTTCCTGGTCCTCTCCCCCGGCAAAGCGGTGGCGTTCCTCGCCGTGCACCAGTGCCTCTTCGGCGTCTACCTCGGCTGCACCTTCGCCCCGAACCACAAGGGCATGCCCACCTTCACCGGCGACGAGCGGCCCGACTTCCTGCGGCGCCAGGTGCTCACCTCCCGCAACGTGCGGGGCGGCCGGGTCACGGACGTACTGCTCGGCGGCCTCAACTACCAGATCGAACACCACCTGTTCCCGAGCATGCCCACGCCCCATCTGCGCCGCGCCCAGGTGATCGTGCGCGCGTACTGCGCGGAGATCGGTGTGCCGTACCACGAGACCGGGCTGCTGCGGTCCTACCGCGAGGCCCTCACCCACCTGCACCGGGTAGGCGAACCCATCCGGCGCGGGCGCAGGGCGTCCTGACGGTGCAGGCGCGGGGACGGGCGGCCGGGTGCCGCTCGCCGAGGAGGCCGGGGCCTGTCCTCGACGAGCGGCACCCTGGCCGACACCGCCTACCGCCTACCCTCTGCCGCCTGCCCGACGGCCCGGCCTCACCTCAGGTGCCGGGCGAAGAACCGGTTCCCGTCGTCCAGCTCGAACCACGGGGTGCCGGTGTGCCCGCCGAGATTGGCGTGCAGTGTCTTCTCCTTGCTGCCGAAGGCGTCGAACAGGTCGAGGGCCCGCTGCCGGGGGTTGCCTTCGTCGTCCCACTGGAGCAGAAGGAGCAGGGGCACGGTGACCTCCCGGGCCTCCGCACGCTGGGCGCGGGGCACGTATCCCCCGGCGAAGAACCCGGCGGCGGCGATGCGCGGCTCGACCGCCGCGAGACGGATGCCGACGGCGGTCCACCCGGAGTACCCGACCGGGCCGGCGATCTCGGGCAGCGCGAGGAGGGCGTCCAGAGCGGTCCGCCATTCCGGGACCGCGCCCTCGACGAGCGGGCCGACCAACGACTCGAAGATCTCGTCGGCCGGCTCGCCGGCCTGCATCGCGCGGCGGAGGTCGGCGCGGGCCTGCTCGGCGGTGGCGGAACGGGGCCGGTCGCCGCACCCGGCGGCGTCGATGGAGGCCACCGCGTAGCCGTACGCCGCGGTCCGCCGGGCCCGGGCCACCAGCCGGGGCTCGCTCTTGGGCAGGCCGTTGTTGTGGGCCATCAGGATCAGCGGAGCCGGTGCGGCGGACTCCGGTGTCCACAGGGTGCCGGGGATCTCGCCGAGGGTGAACTCGCGTTCGCGGACGCCGTCGTCGAGGTGCTGTTCGGAAGTGAAGTGCATGGTCGTGCCTTTCGGGAGCGCGCTTGAACGGCGCTCCCGGACGACCTATCGCCCGACCGCGACCCCGGAGGGGAGCACCCATGTCGATACTGCGTTCACGGGTACCACCTCCTCTTCTCCGGCACGGCCACCGGAAAGGTAGCAGCGGTCGCCGTGGCCCGCCAACGGGTTTTCGGGAGGGTGCCCGGTGGCTCAGCCCAGGGTGTCCAGCAGGGCGGTGACGTAGGCGTCCAGCCGCCCCTCCACCGTCCGCGTCGTCAGCTCCGTCCGGCCCGCCTCCTGCCACGGCCGTGCCACCGGCCGCACCTCGGTCGAGAACGCCAGAGCGTCCAGCAGCCGCCAGTACAGCCGGTCGCCCGCGGACGTGGCCGGCACCCCGCCGGCCTCCTCGTACGCCTCGGCGAACCGCAGCCCCCACTCCGGTCCGTGCAGCATCGCGAGGTTGGTGGAGCAGTGCGCAACATCGAGGTCGGCCGGCCCCCAGGAGGTCTCCACCCAGTCGACGACCCCGGTGATCCGGGGACCGGCCGGGCCCGGCGGCGCCACGTCGAACAGCACGTTGCCGGGGTGGAAGTCCCGGTGCAGGAACCGCCCTTCGTAGGGCGGCGCCGGCCTGCGGATCACGTCGGCCGCCGCGGCCCATGCCACCGTGTCGGCGCCGTCCGGCGGGACGACGGCGTCGGCGGTCGTCCACGCCGTGTACTTCCGGGGTCGCTCGGCGGGGCGCACCGCGTGGATCGCCACGAGCTGACGGGCCAGCAGGGGGACGCGTGCCGCCAGCCCCCGGTCTTCGAGGACCGTCCGGCCCGGCAGATGCGTCATCAGGAGGGACGGGTACTCGCAGTGCGCGGCGGCCGGATCGACCGCGACCGGTCCGGGAGCCGGCACGCCCGTCCCCGCGAGCTGGGCGAGGACGCCGGCCTCGCGGTTCAGCAGATCCGCGGCCTGCTCCGCGAAGTACGGGTCGGCGAAGGTCCGCAGCACCAGGTGCCGGGTGGCCCCGTCCTGCGTGCCGATGGTCAGCCGCCGCATCTCGGCGGTGATACCGCCGTGCAGTGCCTCGACCGCGACGACCTGTTCACCGGCCGCCAGCTGCCGGCCCACCCAGGCCAGTGCCGACGGCCGGACCGCCGCGGCCTCGTCGTCGTAGGACACCGTGCCACCCCATCATCCGCCCGGCGGCACGCGCAACGGCTTTCACCGCGGGCACGACGGCGCACGGCCGGGGCTGCGGCGGAGGGCGCCGGAGCTACCGGGTGCCGCTCGGGGGCCGCAGGGCGGCGGCGCCTGCCCGCATCATCGCGGACACCGGTGACCTCGCCCACTGCACGAGGTCACGCGGCAGTCCGGTGTCGAGCTCGATGGTCACCCGCACATAGCGGGTGTGCAGCCGGTTGACCCTGACGGGACGCGGTACGGCCGCCTCCGGTCCGCGCTGCAGTGCGGCCCGGTAGGTGTCCTTGCGCTGGTTCATGGCCTGTCCTGTCGTTTGACGAGTTCGTCCGCGAGGTCCATGTACGCCGAGCCCTTGGCCGCCACCGGGCTTCCGAACGACTGCGCGTACAGGTCGAGCCGCGGGATGTGGGTGGACAGCACGTCGAAGCCCCGCTCGGTGAGGGCTTCGCGGGCGTCGGCGTCGGGGCCCGTACGCGTGGCGTCGGCGCGATTGGTCCGGTTGAGGAGCACGGCGGCGCGGGCCGGCCGGACGCGCAGGGACTGTACGTCGCCCATCTCGCCGCCGATGGGCGCCATGCGGTCCAGCTCGATGGGGGCCGGGGTGACCGGGACGATCCATTCGCCCGCGTACCGCATGATGCTGCGGGCGATGTGCGCGTGGTCCTCCATCTGCGGGGCGTCGAACACGACGGCCTGCCGCTCGCCCAGGAAGTCGTTCACGCGCCGGTGCACGTCGCCCACCGGGAGGGCGACCACGGGGAACGGGAAGCCGCCCGCCAGTTCGCTCCAGCGCAGCGCGGAGGAGGCGGGGTCGCTGTCGACCAGCAGCGGCGGGACGCCCGACTCGTGCAGTGCGTGGGCCAGCCAGACCGCGCTGGTCGTCTTTCCCACCCCGGGCTTCAGGTTCACGAAGGCATAACTCAGCGGCACACGGGTCAACGTAGGGGCGCAAGCCGCCGCCGACCGCCCAGTCGGGGCCCAGCGTGCCGTCGTTCACCCTGCGGCGCCGGTGAATCATCCGGATGGGCCAGCCACACGAACGGCCACCCGACCACGGCAGGGCCGACGACGGCGCCGCCGCGCGCCTGTTGTCACGGTGCGCCGTCTGCCGTCTCACGCAGCAGGTCCGCGTACTCCGCGTGCCCTCGTACGTACCGGCAATCCCCACTCCGGGCGTCGACGACAACTCCTGGACCACCGCCGAACCTTGGTCTTCCCTGCGGATCCGGTGGGCTGACGGTGATCTGGAACAGGTAGAGACGGGCCTTCGAGATTCCTCGAAAGAGCAATCCCCACTGCAGCCCCTCTCCTTCGGGAAACGCGCGGGACCCGAATTCCTGCGCAGCCGCCGTGGCAGCCTCCAGCGTGATCATCTTTCCGCACCCCCTGTGAGCATGGACTCGCCCTTGTACCCGGAGCGGCGGCCACGGCCGAAGGCGGGGGACGCCGAGGGAGAGACCGCTCGTCCCGGCTCACGCCGGCCCGTCGCACACCGCACCTGCAACGCGTGGAATTCGCCACAATTCCTACCCTCAGGGCGGATGAATCCATAAAAATAGCCCTTTACAGCTGGTTGCGCTCCGTCGGTAACCGGCTCCAGGGATTCAACGACCGGCGTCACGGGAGAAGCGTTTGATCACGGCACGTAAGCGAACCACCGGGTTGATGGCCACGGCCGGCGTACTGGGCGGCGTCCTCGCGCTCACGGCCCTCGGCGGCACCAGCAGCGCTGCCACCAGCGACAACGGGACTCACCCGAAATCGCAGGCGCAGGCAGATCGGACGGACGCCAAGGACGCTTCCGACGCCCGAATAAGGATCACGCCCGGGCAGGCCGCCTACGGCGTCGGAATCAACGGTCCTGTCGGAGTCACCGTCGGCAACGGGAAGCTCACCAAGGTGACCATGACAGACGTCGCCACCGGTAGGGAGGTTCCGGGCACCCTGTCCGCGGACGGCACGTCCTGGAAGCCGAACGGCCCGCTGGAGCGCGCCACCCGGTACCAGGTCGCCGCGGAGGCCGCGGACGCCAAGGGCCGCTCCGCCACCGGGAACGCCACGATCACCACGGTCTCCCCGGCCAACGACTTCGTCGGGCACCTCTCCCCCGAGGACGGCTCGACCGTCGGCGTGGGCATGCCGGTGACGGTCAGCTTCAACAGGGCGATCGCCGACAAGGCCGCCGTGGCCGCGGAGATCCAGGTCAGCTCCAGCAGCGGGCAGCAGGTCGTCGGTCACTGGCTCAACGACGCCCGCCTGGACTTCCGCCCCGAGGGCTACTGGAAGCCCGGCTCCACCGTCACCGTCAAGCTCACCCGCGACGGCGTCCGGAAGACGGTCACGTTCAAGATCGGCCGGAGCCAGATCAGCACCGTGGACGCCAGGACCAAGCAGATGACCGTCGTACGGGACGGCAAGACGATCAAGACCATCCCGGTCTCGTCCGGCAGCCCCGAGCACCCGACGCACAACGGCCAGATGGTCATCTCCGAGAAGTTCGGGCAGACCCGCATGAACGGTGCGACCGTCGGCCTCCTGAAGGACGGCAAGCCGGCGTACGACATCGACGACGTGCCGCACGCCATGCGCCTGACCGCCTCGGGCACGTTCATCCACGGCAACTACTGGGGTGCCGACTCGATCTTCGGCAAGACCAACACCAGCCACGGCTGCGTGGGTCTCAGGGACGTCAAGGGCGGCAGGGACGGCAAGCAGCCCGCCGCATGGTTCTTCGACAACTCGATGACCGGTGACGTCGTGATCGTCAAGAACTCCGCGGACAAGACCACAGTGGCCCCGGACAACGGCCTCGGCGACTGGAACATGCCGTGGACCGAGTGGGTCTCGGGCAGCGCGACCGGCTGACAGATCCCCCCTGCACGCAGCGCTTCGTCACTCACCCGGACAGAGTAATCACGGTCCGTGGTCCCCTTGTCCCCGTTGGCCCGTCCCCCGTTCGGAGTTGCGTCCGCACGGGGGACATGAGGCCGTGGGAGTCGTGTCCTGCCGGATCTCACCCTCAGGAGGAGACATGGACACGAGGAACAACGGCCAGCCGGCCGACAAGCTGAGCGTCGTCTTCACCGTCCGAGTGATCGAGGGCGGCGAGCAGGGATTCCTGGACGTGTACGACCAGCTCCGCAAATCCGTCGCCCGGACCCCCGGCCACATCGTCGAGCGGCTGGGAGCACCCGTGGACGACTCACGGCAGTGGGTCATCACCAGCGAGTGGCAGACGGCCGAGCACTTCTTCGCCTGGCAGCAGAGCACGGAGCACCGCGCGCTGGTGGCTCCGCTGCGCCAGTGGGTCGACTCGACGCAGTCGCTGCGGTTCCGAGTCGTGAAGGAGACGACGGGGGTGACGTCGTGACACGCACCGCCGACGGCACCGTAGCCGTACTCGGGCTCGGCACGATGGGCTCCGGCCTGGCCGCCCGCCTCCTCGACCGGGGAACACAGGTCCGGGTCTGGAACCGTACCCCGGAGCGGACCGCACCGCTTGCCGAGGCAGGCGCCTTCGTCGCCCCGCACCCCGCCGACGCCGTCGCGGGCACGAGCGCCGCCGTCTGCGTCGTCGCCGACGGCGAGGCCCTCGGCTCCGTGCTGCGCGGACCCGACGGCGTCCTGTCCAGGGGCTCCTATCCCGGTGTCCTCGTCTGCGCGAGCACCGTCTCCCCCGAAGAGGTCATCCAGATCGCCGGGGACATCCCCGCGGTGGTGGACGTGGGCATGCTCGGCAACCGCGACCATGCCCGTGACGGCGAGCTCCGGCTCTTCGTCGGCGGCGAGGAGCAGGCGTTCAACGCCTGCCGCCCGCTGCTGGAGGCGCTGGGCAAGGAGGTCGTCCATCTGGGCGCACTCGGTTCCGGCATGCGGATGAAACTGTGCCTCAACCTCCTGATGGGCATCGAGGTGCAGGCCCTGGCCGAGGTCACCGAACTCGCGACCGCCTGCGGCCTCGACCGGCAGGCGGTCCTCAGGACCATCGCGGGCAGCGGTTTCGCCTCTCCGGTCATGGCGTTCAAGTCGAGGCGCCTGGGTTCCGGACGCTTCGACGAGCCGGACTTCCGGCTGCGGCTGATGGCGAAAGACCTCATGCTCGCTACCAAACAGGCGGCGGCGGCCGGTCTGAACCTGCCGCTGGCGAATGCCGCCGCCGAGACCCACGTCCGTGCCACCGGGCAGGGACTGGGCGACCAGGACTGTGCCGCGGTCACCCGCGCACTCACACCGAAACCGGGCAGCGACACGTGATCATCGACATCCACGGGCATCTCTCCCCGCCGGAGGCGGCCGAACGCTTCCCCATGCCCCCGAGCCTGACCGACGTCGACGGCATGCTCGCCGCCCGCGCCGAGGCCGGCATCGACCTCACCATCATCGGCAGCCCCGTCGGCGCCGGAGCGATGGCACGGGTACCGGGCGTGGACAACTACGCGCAACCACGAGACCGGCTGCGCAGCTTCCACGCCTGGATGTCGGGGTTGATCGCCAGGTTCCCCGACCGGCTGCGCGGCTATGTGTACGCCAACCCGTTCGGCGACGACGATCACCTCGAAGGCGTGCGGGAGACCCTGGCGGACCCCGCCTTCGTCGGCCTCATCACCACGTCCAGCGTGCACGGGGAGCTGCTCGGCTCCCCGCGCGCCGACTCCTTCTTCGCGCTGGCCGCGGAGGCGGGCGTACCCGTCCTGGTACACGCCCCGGCCGAACCGGTCGGCACGGAACGGGTCGACGAGATCGGCTTCGTCGAGCAGATCGGCCGGTTCGGCGACGTCACCATGGGCATGGCCATGATCGCCTTCGCGGGGTGGCTGGACAAGTACCCGGATCTGCGGCTGATCGGCGCGACCGGCGGCGGTGCGATGGCGCTGCTGCCGGAGCGCCTGCAGACAGCGGCGCGCCCCCCGCCCAGGGCCCGGGGCGCGCCCCCCCCCCGCCCGCCCCCCGCCGCCCCCCCCCCCGCGGCCCCCCCGGCCCCCGCCGGCGCCCCGCTCCCCCCGCGGCGGCCGCAGTACCGCCCCCCCCGCCCCTGCA
>NZ_JBIVXP010000018.1:0-204688 GCF_044769305.1 Streptomyces sp. NPDC090499 | reverse complement strand
GAAGACCAGAAGACCAGACGCCCGGCGGCCCACAGCCACCCGGCACCCAGCCCTGCCCACGATCGCCCTGACCTGCACCTATTTACGCGTCAGAGGTCTATCACAGAAGAGCTCTCCGGCTGCCGGGCGTCCACTGCGAGGTGTTCGCCGACGCGGTTGACCAGCAGGGTCATCTCGTAGGCGATCTGGCCGATGTCGGCCTCCGCACCGCTGAGCACGCACAGGCAGCTGCCGGACCCGGCCGCGGTGACGAACAGAACCGCCTCGTCGTACTCGATCATCGTCTGCCGGACCTGGCCCGCCCCGAAGTGCCGTCCGGAGCCCTTGGCGAGGCTGTGCAGCCCGGACGCGACGGCGGCCAGATGCTCCGCGTCCTCCCGGCGAAGGCCGGTGCTGGCTCCCGTGACCAGCCCGTCGTTCGACAGGACCAGCGCGTGCCGTACGTGCTCCACACGTTCGGTCAGGTCGTCGAGCAGCCAGCCGAGTTTCTGGTTCTGCGTCATGTCGTAAGCGTCTCCCCGTGTACCGTCTCCCCCTGGCTGGAGGATCTCCCCGCCAGCCTTCCCCACCACCGGCGTCCGGGCAAGGAGGATGGGGGCATGGCAGAGAAGATGACCGACGAGGAATGGCGGGCGTTCGTCTCGCACGGCACCCGTACCGGCAAACTGTCCACCGTCAACGCAGACGGCAGCCCTCATGTGGCGCCCGTCTGGTTCCTGCTGGACGGGGACGAGCTGGTCTTCAACACCGGCAAGGACACCGTGAAAGGGCGCAATCTAGCCCGTGACGGGCGTGTCGCCCTCTGCGTGGACGACGACCGGCCCCCTTTCCACTTCGTGGTGCTGAACGGGCACGCCCGGCTGTCGGAGGACCTGGGCGAACTGCGTGATTCGGCCACCCGGATCGCGGCTCGGTACATGGGAGCGGAGCGCGCGGAGGAGTTCGGCGCCCGCAACGGCGTCCCGGGCGAGCTGCTGGTCCGGGTCACCGTGGACAAGGTCGTGGCGTTGAAGGACCTGACGGGCTGAGGCTCAGCCCACCGAGTCGAGGAGCCGGGCGGTGTGCATCCGCCCGGCGTACTCGACGAGCCGGATCAGCACCTCCTTGCCGGAGTCCCGGTCCCGCGCGTCGCACAGGACCACGGGCGTGCCCCGGTCCAGGTCGAGGGCGCGGCACACGTCCTGGGCGCCGTAGGAGCGGGCACCCGTGAAGCAGTTGACGGCGACGACGAACGGGATCCGCCGGTGCTCGAAGTAGTCGACCGCCGGGAAACAGTCCTCCAGGCGGCGGGTGTCGGCCAGGACGACGGCGCCGAGGGCTCCCTGCGACAGCTCGTCCCAGAGGAACCAGAAGCGGTCCTGGCCCGGGGTGCCGAAGAGGTACAGGGAGAGACCGGAGCGGATGGTGATCCGTCCGAAGTCCATGGCGACGGTGGTGGTGACCTTCTGGTCCACGCCGTCGGTGTCGTCCACCAGCTGGCCCGCCTCGCTGAGCATCTCCTCGGTGCGCAACGGCCGGATCTCGCTGACGGCGCCGACCAGGGTCGTCTTTCCGACGCCGAAGCCGCCGGCGACCAGAATCTTGAGCGCCATGGCCGACGTGTCGTCGGTGGTGGACTCGGGGTGCTCGGAGACCATGATCACTTCTCTCGGAAGGGCTTGCTGGAAGGCGTCTGTTCTGGCCGGCTCGGGCCCGGTTGGTTCCGGATGCTCATCTACAGTGCCCGCAATCCCGCGATGACCTCGCGCAGAATCCGTTCGTCGGGCAGCTGGGCCGGTGGCACCGGGCGGCTCACCGTCACGCGGCCCATTTCCAGCAGGTCGCCCAGGAGCACCCGGACCACACCGACAGGGAGGTCGGCGCCGGCGGCGAGTTCGGCGACGGACTGCGTCTCCAGCCGGCACAGGTCGACCAGCGCGCGGTGTTCGGGGCCGAGCGGGGTGTCGTCCTCGGTGCCGGACCGGCCCGGGTCGAGTGTGACCAGGGCGATCAGGTCGAACTTGACGCCGGTGGGGCCGGGTTCGGTCCGGCCCCCGGTCATGGCGTAGGGGCGGACCAGCGGCCCGGCCTCGCCGTCGTACCACTGGCTGCCCGGCTCGTGCGGTGTGCCGGTCAAGTAGTCGGTCATCGGTGGCGGTCTTCCGGCTCAGCCGGCGGCGGGCGGCCGGGCGGCGACGCGCGGTGCGGTGTAGAGGTGCTCGCCGACACGCTTGACCAGGCGGGCCATCTCGTAGGCGACCAGGCCGATGTCGGCGGTCACGTCGGTGAGCAGGGCGAGGCAGGAGCCGTCGCCCGCGGCGGCCACGAAGAGGAAGGCGTCGTCCATCTCGACCATGGTCTGGCGCACCCCGCCCGCCCCGAAGTGCCGTCCGGCACCCTTGGCGAGGCTGTTGAACCCGGAGGCGACGGCGGCGAGGTGCTCGGCGTCCTCGCGTTCGAGGCCGGTCGAGGCGCCGACGGCGAGGCCGTCGTTGGAGAGCACGACGGCGTGCCGTACCTCGGTGACACGCAGCACCATGTCGTCGAGGAGCCAGTCGAGTTCGCCGGAGCGCCGGTCCGTCCTCGGGCTCGGGTCCTGGATCATGGGCGGTCTCCTTCGGTGCGGTCGGTGCCCTCTTCGGGTTCCGGGGCGGCTCCGCGGCCTGGCCGTCTGCCGCCGCCGCGCGCCCAGCCGTCGCGGTAGGCGGTCATGCGGTCGCGGACGACTTCGGGGGTGCGCTCGTCCCGGCCGCGGGCGGGCGCGGGCTCCTCGGCACGGGGATCGCGCAGCTGGGGGGCGAGGCTCGCCTGCCGCACCCGGCGTGGCAGTTCTTCGTCGGAGGGCTCGGAGTCGTGCGGTGGGCGGTGCGGCCTCAAGGTGGTGACTCCGGGGGGCGGCGGTTCGGGCGCGGGTCGCGGTGCGGTGTGGGTGACGGCTAGGGCGGGACGGCCGGCGGAGGCCGGCTCGGGGAGGGCTGCACCGGGCACGCGCGCGTGGGCGCGTGCCGGTGCCTGCCCGGTGTCGACGGCCTGGGGGACGGGATGTTCCGCCGGGCCGCCGTGCAGCAGGGCCTTCGGCAGCAGGACCACCGCGGTGGTGCCGCCGTACGGGGAGGTGCGCAGGTGCACCTTGATGCCGTGCCGGGCCGCGAGCCTGCTGACCACGAAGAGGCCGAGCCGGTCGCTGTCGAACAGGTCGAGGGCCTCGGACTGCTCGATGCGCCGGTTGGCCTCGGCGAGGGTCTCCTGGCCCATGCCGAGCCCGCGGTCCTCGACCTCCACGGCGTATCCGTTGCCGACGGGTTCTCCGGTGACGCGCACGCGCGTGTGCGGCGGTGAGAACTGGGCGGCGTTCTCGACGACCTCGGCGAGCAGGTGCGTGAGGTCGGCGACGGCGGCGCCGACGACGGCCGCCTCGGGAAGCTGCCGTACCTCCACGCGCGCGTAGTCCTCGACCTCGGACACGGCGGCCCGTACGACGTTGGTCAGGGACACGGGCATCCGCCAGGCCCGGCCGGGGGCCGCGCCGGAGAGGATGATCAGACTCTCCGCGTGGCGGCGCATGCGGGTGGTGAGGTGGTCGAGGCGGAAGAGGTCGCTCAGTTCGCCGGGATCGTCGGAGCGGCGTTCCATGCTGTCCAGCAGGCTCAGCTGGCGGTGGACCAGGATCTGGCTGCGGCGGGCGAGGTTGACGAAGACGCCCGAGATGCCGCTGGCGAGTTCGGCGCGTTCCACAGCGGCGCGCAGGGCGGCCCGGTGCACGGTGCCGAGGGCCTCGGCGACCTGTCCGGTCTCGTCCTCCGCGGGCGGCCCCGGGGGTGCCTCGGCACGGACGTCGATCTCCTCGCCCGCCCGCAGCCTGTGCATCGCCTCGGGGAGTTTGCGGCGGGCGATCTCCAGGGCGCTGTTGCGCAGGGTGACCAGCTCGACGACGAGGCCGCGCCCGATGCGCACGGAGATGACGAGCGAGGCGACCACGGCGAGCAGGCCGAACAGGACGGCGGCGCCGGCCGGGGAGAGCAGGCCGCGCTCGAACGGGTCGGCCTGGCCGGCCACCGCGTGGGCCGTGCCGGCCTGGATGCTCCGCATGCCGTCCTGCACGCGCGTGTGCGCGGTGTTCCAGGTGGCTTCCGAGGCCGCGCCGACCGCCTTGGCGCCGGGTGAGCTCGCCAGGATCCGGTCCTCGGCGGCGCCCAGCGCGGCGTAGTCGTCGCCGTCGGCAAGGCGGTGCCAGGCGGTGCGCTGGGCACCGGGCAGGTCGGCGACGGCCGCGTCGGTGAGGACGCGGCGGGTGTCGACGGCGCCGGTGAACAGCCGCAGCCGCTCGCCGTCGAGGCCGCCGGCCGGACGCGCGCCGCCGAGGACCGCGTCCTCCTGGGCCAGCGCCTCGCCCGCCCGGGAGAATTCGAGCAGCACGCGCGCGTCGGAGCCCATGTCGTCGGCCTGGATGCCGGTGAGGGCGCCGTCCACGGCGAAGGCCGAGGCGATGACCTGCGTGTACTGCCCGTAGGCAGCGTCCCAGCCGGCACCGCGGTCCTGTACCTCTCGCCGCAGGGCGGGCAACTGCTCGGCGCCGGTGACGAAGGCCTGCAGGCGCTGGGCGACGCCCGAGGGCAGCTCCTCGCCGTCGGCGACGGTGCTGTCCTTGCCGAGGCGTAGTTCGGACACGGCCTGGTCGGTGTCGGTCCCCAGCCGCTTGAGGTCCGCGCTCCGTTCGGCGGCGGGGTCGGTCGCGTACCGGACCGCGGCGGCCCGCTCGGCCTGGAGCGCGGCGACGGCGGTGGCGACCGGGGTGCGCAGTGCGGCGTCGACGCGCTGGGACTGGCGCAGCCGGGCGACGTCCTGGGCCGTGGTGACCGTGGCGTACGCCCACAGGGCGAGCAGGGACATGACCGGCACCATGAGCAGGCAGACGACCTTGGCCCGCACGGTCCGCGGGCGCATCCGCCAGCCGCCGGGCCGGGTGGCCGCGTTGTCGGATGCGGTGCCGACGACGTCGTCGACCGGTTCGTCGGCGGGTGGTCCGGCGTGCGCGCGGCGGCCGCGCGGCGGCCGCGATGACGGTGTCTCCGGGCCTGCTGTCGGGGTCCTACGGGGTGTACGCATGGCCTCCTCGCTCGGGAAAGACGGGTCCGGGCGCCGGTTCAGCGCGCGGTGCCCGCGACGGGCCGCTGGGCCGAGGCGGACGCCTCGCGTTCCCCGGCCGTGGGCGAGAGCGCGACGAAGGCCGAGGTGAGGAACAGATAGGACCCGAGGCCGACGGCGAGGGGGAAGATGAACTGCATCGCCGTGGCCCCGGACAGGGGGCTGCCGGAGGGCGTGACGTGCACGCTGACCGCGAACATGCCGGTGTAGTGCATGCTGCTGACAGCCGCTCCCATGACCAGGGAGGCGACGGTGACGGCGACGGGCGAACTGATGTTGAGCGCCGCCCACAGGGCCGCGGTCGCGGCGACCACGGCGATGAGGACGGAGAGCCCGACGAGCATCGGGTCGTAGTGCACGGCGCCGTGCAGCCGGACGGCCGCCATGCCGAGGTAGTGCATGCTGGCGACGCCGAGCCCGGTGGTGAGTCCGCCGAGCAGGAGTGCGCGGTTGCGGTCGCGGCTGTAGCCGACGGCGAAGACGCCGGCGCTGACGACGGCCACGGCAACGAGCAGGCTGAGGACGGTCAGCGGCACGTCGTAGCGGATGTCGGTGCCGCTGACGCTGAAGCCGAGCATGGCCACGAAGTGCATGGTCCAGATGCCGGTGCCGAGCGCGGAGGCCGCGGTGAGCAGCCAGTTGCGGCGCGAGCGGCCGGTGCTGGCCAGCGCGCGGACCGTGCAGCGCAGCCCCAGGGCTGCGCCTATGCAGGCCATGGCGTACGAGAGCACGGGGGTCAGCCAGCCGAAGGTGGCGTGGTGCAGATGTCCCATGGCCCAGGGACGCTAGGGGGCACGGGCGCACAAAGGGGGCGCATTTCGAAAGGTGTTGCAATATGACTCAGAGATGTGCCGGAACGATCGCGTCCCGCTCGAACATGCGCGCAGAGTCGTCCTCCGTGACGGTGAGGGATCATGCGGACCATGAGCGATGACCACACACACGTCCGGGAGTTCTTCACCGCACGGGCGGCCGACTGGGACAGCAGGTTTCCCGACGACGGTCCCGCGTACGCGGCCGCCGTCGCCGAACTGGGGCTGCGTGCGGGCGACCGGGTCCTCGACGCGGGGTGCGGCACCGGCCGCGCCCTGCCGCCGCTGCGCCGGGCCGTGGGGCCCACCGGCACGGTTCTCGGGACGGACCTCACACCCGCGATGCTCCAGGCCGCCCGGCAGGCCGGGCGGGACCGTGACGGGCAGTTGCTGCTCGCCGACGTCGCCGCGCTGCCGGTACGTTCGGAGTCCCTCGACGCCGTGTTCGCCGCGGGCCTGATCGCCCATCTGCCCCGTCCGGCCGAGAACCTGCGGGAGTTGGCGCGCGTGGTCCGCCCCGGCGGCACCCTCGCACTGTTCCACCCGATCGGCCGGGCCGCGCTGGCCGCGCGCCAGGGGCGGCAGATCACGCCGGACGATCTGCGCGCGGAGGGCAGTCTGGGTCCGTTGCTTGCCGGTTCGGGCTGGCGCATGACGTCGTACGTGGACGAGGACGCCCGGTTCCTGGCGCTCGCGGTCCGCGGACGCTAGCCGGCGACCGCCGAGGCGAAGGCGCCGGGCCGATCCCACTGTGCCACGCCCTCTTCTGTTGCCGGGGCTTCAACCCTACGTTCGACGGAGGAAGGCAGATGTTCGCTGCCGACAGCCGACAGGGGGAAGGAGACCCGCGTGTTCGACCGGATCCGCAGATACGCAGGCAGACGGCGGGGCGCCGAGGGCGGAGCGGTGCCGGAAGCGCGAGCGAGCCGTGAGCGGCGCGCGCACAACTTGTTCGAGGCCGCGGCCGCCTATGTCGCCGCCCGTGCGGAGGACGACCAGGACCGGATCGAGGAGGCGGCGGGCTGGGTGTCGCCGGAGGCGCTGTCGTTCGGGGTGAGCGAGCTGGCGTGCCGGGCCGTGGTCGCCCTGGCCCGGGAGCGCGACGCGTCACCGGCGGCGGTGGCGCGCGACCTTCTCGGGCTGCCGGTGGCCTGACCCTTCGGTATCGCTGAGGTCACGGTCTTCCGTGCCTGCGAGGTCGTTTCGTCCCGTCCCGGTGGAAACCTGCAGCTCGCGTGTGGAAGCCGGTCGTGACAAGGGCCTTCCCGTCGCACTAGGGTGCGCGCCGTTGGACGAACCACTGGGGAGGCAGGGATGGCCGGGACCGACGAGGAGGCCGTCGCCGCGGACGAGGCTCTGTACGTGCTCACGGCGGTGCTGCTGACGCCGGCGAAGTTTCCGAGTGTGCTGGGCGACGACTATCCGGAGGCGTGCGCGGCTCTGGAGCTGGCGCCGCGCGCCGACGGGTACGGCCTGGTGCTCGGCCAGGACGGCGAAGGGGCGCGCTGGACGGTCGTCATCGACGACGTCTCGCTGGTCGCCGTCGCGATCGCGTCCTGGGACTGCGGCATGGAGTACGACCTGTCGCCGGACGAGCGCACGGTGGTCGCCGCCCTGCCCGGCTGGCCGCTGGCGGTCGCCGTGGCGGCTCCCAACGTGCCCGCGCCGCACGACCCCGGTCCGGAGGTGGCGGACCAGGCCCCGCTGACCCCGCCGGACACCAGCATCTGGGGTCCGGCGCAGCGGCGGCTGGGCGCGGACGAGATCGCCCTCCAGTGGGCGATCTGGCGGGAGCAGATCAGCGACGACCACTTCCCGGCGGCCGCCGAGGCCGCGAAAGCCCCCGAGAAGGCCCCGCAGGACGACGAGGCGGCCCCGGAGGCCCCGAAGGGTCACGTCGGAGTGCGACGGGTCCTGGCCGAGGCGTGGGCCTACGTGGACGCGCCTCCGCCGCTGGGCCGGGTGCGCTCCTCGTTCGCCCCGGGCGACGCGCGCACGCTGCGCGCCGACGGGCCCGGCTGGTCGCTGGTGGCCCGGACCGACGACATCGCCTTCGTCCTCCTCGACGAGGAACCCGGCGAGGTCCTGCCGGTCGGCCGGGGCCCCGAACTCCCCGGCCTTCTGGAAGCCCTCGACAAGATGGCCGTACGGCCCCTGTGACCCTGCCGGGCCGCATCCCGCCGCCCGGCGCAGGTCAGGGGCGGGGCGCGGTCCCGGGCAGGTGGCTCAGCGGCCGATCTCCCTGCGCGTGACCCGGCGCAGCCTGCGCCGCTGCGAGGGGTCGAGGGTCAGGTACGCGGCCACCGGGACGCCCACGACGATCAGGAACGTCACCCACCAGGGCAGCCATATCAGCAGGATGAGCCCGACCGCCACACCTCCTGCGGCGATCTTCGCGTTCTTCGACATCAGCGTCGCCTCCTTCGCGGCCCTTGCCGCTCTCTGATGTGAGAACGGGCCCGCGCTTCCCACGGTTCCGGACCACGCCCCTGAGACATCCCTGACGAGCCACCCCTACGTGTCCCCGAGTACCGACTCGAACAGGTTGTGAAGCAGCTCCGCCCCAGGGTAACCACCCCCGGTAGACCGCCGCGCCGGACGTCCCGGAGCGGCCCGGAGCAGCCCGGAACGGCTCGGCCCTGCGGAAAACCCCACCCGCACAGGCCTGTTGGCCGGATGGCCGGTGGCTGCGGCGGTTCGTACGGTCACGGTATGAAGCGAACCAACATGAAGCGGATCAGCAGATTACTGGTGATTTCGGCAGTTTCGGTGGCCCTGACCGCGAGCGGCGCGACGGCTGTGGTCGCGCAGGGGTCCGGTGCACCGGAGGCTGCCACTTCCGCCCCGACGGGGGCACACGCGTCACGGGGCACCGTGGTGTCCGTCGAGCACCTGCGGACACTGACCGCCCGGCAGGCCGCTGCCGAGTTGGCGGGCGACGAGGGCGGCGCCTGGGACACCGGCGCCGTGCGCTACGGCCTGGACACCTTCAGGATCGTGTACCGCACGGTGGACCCGCACGGCAGGCCGACCACCGCCAGCGGGCTGCTGGCCCTGCCGCGCAGCGGTGAACGACGGCTGCGAGCGGTGTCGTTCACGCACGGCACCGAACTGTTCAAGGGCGACGTCGCCTCGGTCTCGGCCGAGGTGTGGGACCAGGCACCTGCCCTGACCTACGCGTCCGCCGGGTTCGCCGCGGTGCTCCCCGACTACCTCGGGCTGGGCCTGGGCCCCGGCCCCCACCCCTGGATGGACGTGCCGTCGGAGACCACGGCCGCGCTGGACATGCTGCGGGCGTCGCGCACCGTCGCGGCCCGGAAGGGCCGGGAGATGCGCCGGGACGTACTGGCCACCGGCTTCTCCCAGGGCGCGTCGGCGGCGCTGGGGCTGGCCCGGTCGCTGCAGGCGGGGGCCGACGGCTGGTTCCGGCTCCGTGCGGTGGCACCCGTCAGCGGCGCCTACGCGTTCCGGGACGTGGCGATTCCGTCGCTGCTGGCCGGGCAGACGGACCCGAAGGCGAGCGTGATCTACACGGCGCTGGCCCTGGTCGCGTTCAACCGCCTGTACCACCTCTACGACACGCCGGCCCAGGTGTTCCGGGCACCGTACGATCGCACGGTCGAGGACCTGCTGGACGGCACACACACCGGTCAGGAGGTCGTGGCCGGCACCCCGGACTCCCTGGACGCGCTGCTCACCGCCCGCGGCCGGGCGATGCTGGCCCACCCCACCGGACCGCTGGCGGCGGCCCTGCGGACCACGGACAGCGTGTGCACCGACTGGGTGCCGCGGGCTCCGGTCAGGCTCTACTACGCCGAAGGGGACGAGCAGGCCGTCAACACGAACACGGTCCACTGCCACGCCACCCTGCGCGCGCATGGCGTGGACGCCCCGATGGTCGACCTCGGCACCCCGGACTACGGCGGCTCCCGCCATCTCGGGTCCCAGCAGGCGGGAACCGCCGCCGTGGTGCGGTGGTTCCGCACGCTGGGGTAGGCAGACCGGAGGCCGCGGCTACCCGAGCAGTGAGGGCAGCACGGAATCCAGACCGCTCGGCAGTTCGCTCGGCAGACCGCTCGGCCACTCGCTCGGCAGTTCCGAGGGCCATTGCGACGGGAATTCGCTCGGCAGGCCCGACGGCAGGCTGCTGGGCAGCCCGCCGGGAAGGCCGAGCGAAGGG
Source organism: Streptomyces sp. NPDC090499 (assembly GCF_044769305.1). NCBI lineage: Bacteria > Bacillati > Actinomycetota > Actinomycetes > Kitasatosporales > Streptomycetaceae > Streptomyces > Streptomyces sp. NPDC090499. The sequence goes on along the minus strand of NZ_JBIVXP010000018.1, from coordinate 194,572 downwards.
CGGGCCGGGCCGGAAGGGCTCGGGCTGCTCGCACCGGGTTTCCTGTCGGTCGAGCCGTCGCCGCCGGACGTCATCAGGACGACGACGGCGACGGCCACCGCAGCAACCAGCAGGGCCAGAACGGCGAGCAACGGGCCCCTGCGCCGACGGGGCGGCCCCGGTGGGCGCGGTGGCATCCACCCGACGGCGGTGGGCGGCTCCCGGTCACCGGGGGGAGCACCGAAGCCGGCCTGCGGGTGCGATCCGAAACCTTCGTGCGGTGGCGGGTCGTATCCCCCGTACGGAGGCGGGTCGTAGCCTCCGCCGGGCGGCGGAGTGCCGTTCGGCGGGCCGGGCGGGCGTGGCGGTACGGGCGGCATGGCCATACCGCCAAGAGTCACCGCGTTCCGGTCTCCGTGCGAGCCCGGCGCGGGAGTTGACACGGACTCATGCCACGGACCGCACGATTCCGGAGCATTTCCGGTGCGAACCGGTCGTGCGGGCACCGGATCCGGGCATCGAGGACGACGCGCGCGTGAGGGCACCGCTGCGAAAGCGGCCCTCACGCGCGCGTGCGTGTTCAGCCCCGGGCGCCCAGCAGGTGGTCCATCGCCAGCTGGTCGAGCTGCTCGAAGGCCATGCCGCGCGCGGCGGTCGCCTCCACGTCGAACTCCTCGAAGGCCGTGCGGTCGGCGAGGAGGGCCTGGAGGCCGTCCGCGGCGGTCGGCTGGGCCAGCTCGTCCAGTCGGGAGGCGCGCAGTGCCTCCTGGACCTCCGGGTCGGCACGGAAGGCGGCCGCGCGCTCCTTGAGGACCAGGTAGTTGCGCATGCAGCCGGCGGCCGACGCCCACACGCCGTCGAGGTCCTCGGTCCGCGGCGGCTTGAAGTCGAAGTGCTTCGGGCCCGCGTAGCCGGCGCTCTCCAGGAGGTCGACCAGCCAGAAGGCGGCGCGCAGGTCACCGGCGCCGAAGCGCAGGTCCTGGTCGTACTTGATGCCGGACTGGCCGTTGAGGTCGATGTGGAAGAGCTTGCCCGCCCACAGGGCCTGTGCGATGCCGTGCGGGAAGTTCAGGCCGGCCATCTGCTCGTGGCCCACCTCGGGGTTGACGCCGTACAGCTCGGGGCGCTCCAGGCGCTCGATGAAGGCGAGGGCGTGGCCGACGGTGGGGAGCAGGATGTCGCCGCGCGGCTCGTTGGGCTTGGGCTCGATGGCGAAGCGCAGGTCGTAGCCCTGGGAGGTGACGTACTCGCCGAGGAGGTCGAAGGCCTCCTTCATGCGGTCGAGGGCGACCCGCACGTCCTTGGCGGCGCCGGACTCGGCGCCCTCTCGGCCGCCCCAGGCGACGTACGTCTCGGCGCCCAGTTCGACGGCCAGGTCGATGTTGCGGATCGTCTTGCGCAGCGCGTAACGGCGCACCTCACGGTCGTTCGCGGTGAACGCGCCGTCCTTGAAGACCGGGTGCGTGAAGAGGTTGGTGGTGGCCATCGGCACCTTCATGCCGGTGGCGTCGAGGGCCTGCCGGAAGCGCTTGATGTGCGACTCGCGCTCGCTGTCGGAGGACCCGAAGGGGATCAGGTCGTCGTCGTGGAACGTCACACCGTGGGCGCCCAGTTCGGACAGGCGCTGGACCGTCTCGACGGGGTCGAGGGCACGGCGGGTGGCGTCGCCGAACGGGTCCCTTCCCTGCCAGCCGACGGTCCACAGGCCGAAGGTGAACCTGTCTTCGGGGGTGGGCTGGAAGCTCATTGCCGCGGCTCCTTGCTCGGGGGCTGTGCTCGATGACTGCGGTGGATGACCGGTGGATCTCCGGTGGATGACTGTCGTGCCGACTATTTCGTCATCGCGGTTTACAAATTAGTATGCCGACGCGTCCCTGGGAAGGGTCACCCTGTCCCCGAAGGACGAAAACCGGGTCGCGACACCCCGACGAACCGGTAAAACTGCAGGTCAGATCACCCGCGAGCCGCGGAAAAAGGGAGAGCCCGATGTCAGCAGCCGAGGGTCCGCTCGTCGTCGGCGTGGACACGTCCACCCAGTCCACCAAGGCGCTGGTCGTCGACGCGTCCACCGGCGAGGTCGTGGCGAGCGGCCAGGCACCGCACACCGTGACCACCGGTGCGGGCCGGGAGAGCGATCCGCGCCAGTGGTGGGACGCGCTGTGCGAGGCGCTGCGCCAGTGCGGGGACGCCGCGCACGAGGCGGCGGCCGTGTCGATCGGCGGGCAGCAGCACGGCCTGGTCACCCTGGACGAGCACGGCGAGCCGGTGCGGCCCGCGCTGCTCTGGAACGACGTCCGCTCGGCACCGCAGGCACAGCGGCTGATCGAGGAGCTGGGCGGCCCGAAAGCCTGGGCGGAGCGCACCGGGAGTGTGCCGGGCGCGTCGTTCACTGTCACGAAGTGGGCCTGGCTGGCCGAGAACGAACCGGAGGCGGTCCGGGCGACCAGGGCGGTACGGCTCCCCCACGACTACCTCACCGAGCGGCTGACCGGGCTGGGCACCACCGACCGCGGTGACGCCTCCGGCACCGGCTGGTGGGCGTCGGCGACCGAGGCGTACGACGCGGAGACCCTCGCCCACGTGGGCCTGGACCCGGCGTTCCTGCCCCGGGTGGTCCGGCCGGGCGAGGTCGCCGGCACCGTCCGGGACAGCCACGACCTGCCGTTCTCCAAGGGCACCCTGGTGGCGCCCGGCACCGGCGACAACGCGGCGGCCGCGCTCGGGCTCGGACTGCGTCCGGGCACCCCCGTGCTGAGCCTCGGCACCTCTGGCACGGTGTACGCGGTCTCCAGGCATCGCCCCGCGGACCCGACCGGCACGGTGGCGGGCTTCGCCGACGCGCACGGCGACTGGCTGCCGCTCGCCTGCACCCTGAACTGCACCCTGGCGGTCGACCGGGTCGCGGCGCTGCTCGGCCTGGACCGCGAGGCCGTCGAGCCCGGCACCTCGGTGACCCTGCTGCCGTACCTGGACGGCGAGCGCACCCCGAACCTGCCGAGCGCCTCCGGCCTGGTGCACGGTCTGCGCCACGACACCACCGCGGGCCAGCTCCTCCAGGCCGCCTACGACGGCGCCGTGCACGCCCTGCTGGGCGCCCTGGACCTGGTGCTCGACGAGGACGCCGACCGCACCAGCCCGTTGCTGCTGATCGGCGGTGGCGCCCGGGGCCGGGCCTGGCAGGAGACGGTACGGCGGCTGTCCGGGCGGCCGGTGCAGGTGCCCGAGGCGAAGGAACTGGTCGCCCTCGGCGCCGCCGCGCAGGCGGCCGGGCTGCTCACCGGCGAGGACCCGGCGGCGGTGGCGCGCCGCTGGAACACGGCCGCGGGGCCCGTGCTGGACGCGGTGGAGCGGGACACGGGGACGCTGTCCAGGATCTCCGGGGTACTCTCCGACGCGGCCCCGCTGCTGGAGCGGGCGCCGGAGAACCGCTGACCGGCAGGGGACTGCCGAGAGGGTTCGAAAGGGTTACAAGAGGATTCGAGGGGATTCGAGAGGATCCCGGAGAATCCCAGAGGATTGATGGAGGCATGACCGCACCGCTGCACGAGGCCCGTCCGACGGCGACCGGCCGTGCCCTGCCGGACACCCAGCAGGGCATGCGCCGGCGCAACCTCGCGCGCGTGATGCACGCCGTCAGTGCGGAGGGCTCGCTGTCGCGGGCCGCGGTCGCCTCCCGCATCGGCCTCACCAGAGCGGCCGTGTCGACCCTCGTCGACGAGCTGATCCGCTGGGGACTCCTGGAGGAACTGGGACCTGAGCGGCCCAACCGCGTCGGGCGGCCCGGCTCGGCGCTCGCGGTGAGCGGGCACGGTCCGGCCGGTCTCGGGGCGGAGGTCGGGGTCGACCACCTCGCCGTGTGCGCGGTGGACCTGCGCGGCGAGGTACGCGCGCGTGCCGTGCGGCACGGTGCGAACCGGGGCCGGGATCCGCGCCCGGTGCTGGCGGAGCTGACCGGCCTGGTCCGGCTGGTCGTGGCGGACGCGGAACGGCACGGGCTGTGGCCCGCCGGTCTCGCGGTCGCCGTCCCCGGCCTGGTGGCCCGCGACGGGCACACGGTCGTGCACGCCCCGAACCTCGACTGGCACGACACCGACCTCGCCGCGCTGCTGCCCGCCGGCCTCCCGCTGACGGTGGACAACGAGGCCAACTTCGGCGCCCTGGCCGAGCTGTGGCTCGGCGACGCGACGCCCCGGGACTTCCTGCACGTGTCGGCGGAGATCGGCATCGGCGCCGCCGTCGTGGTGGACGGACAGCTGCTGCGCGGGAAACGCGGCTTCGCGGGCGAACTCGGCCATGTGCCGGTCCACCCCGACGGGCCGCGCTGCGCCTGTGGCGGGCGCGGCTGCCTGGAGCAGTACGCCGGCGAGGAGGCGGTGCTGCGCGCGGCCGGCCTCGAGTCCCGCGAGGACGCGGTAGGACTGCTCGCACAACGGGCGGGCGCGGACCACGAGGGCGTGCGACGTGCCCTGGAGGACGCCGGTACGGCCCTGGGCATCGCCCTGACCGGCGCCGTCAACCTCCTCGACCCCGAGTCCGTGGTCCTGGGCGGGGCCCTGGCCGGTCTCGCGCCCTGGCTCCTCCCCTCCCTGGAAGCCGAGCTGGCCGACCGCACAACCGGCCCGGCCTGCCCGGTCTCCGTCTCCCGCCTGGGCTCCGAGGGCCCCCTCCTCGGCGCGGCCCACTCGGTGATCCGGGCCGTCCTTGACGATCCGGCGACCGTGGCTGAGCGGGTCTGACCGAGAGGCGCCCGGAAGTCTCCGCCTTCACGCCCGCGGGTTCGGGACGGCCGTGCCCTGGGGAGTCACCCTGAAGTTCCGTCGGACTCCGGGAGGTTGGCGTGGCCGAGTGGGTTCCCCGCGAGGAGTGGATCAGGACCCAGCCCCAGGCTCTCATCGCGTCGTGCGTGTTCATACGGGACGAAGGTGATCGGGTCCTGCTGTTGCGCTACGGCCCCGGCCAGCCGGTGGCCGGCGAGTGGTGGTTGCCGGGCGGGATGCTCGACCACGGCGAGGATCCCCTGACCGCGGCCCGGCGGGAGATGCTGGAGGAGACCGGCATCGTTCTGGGTCCGGCGCTCAGGCTGCTCGGTATCGACCACCGGGCCGACGTGGACGGCACCGGCCCTGTACTGGACTGCTACTTCGACGGCGGGATCCTCCCCGAGGGGACGGCAGTACGGCTCAGCGACGAGCACGACCGGCATGCCCTGATCTCCCTGCGGGAGCTGGCGGTGACGCCGCTCGTCGCGCCGTTCTCGGCCCTCGTCGCGCTCCATTCGGCGGCAAGTTCGGGCTCCTGCGTCTGTCTGCGGGAGGGAGAGCCCGTGTGAGGCGCGCACTTCCGTCACCCGTCCGGGTGAGGCCGTTGTCCACAGTCGCCGCTCCGTCCACGGAACCTCCGGGCGCTCTTCTGCCCAACCCGCAAGCGCCGTACCGTGATTCACGCGAGGCATCTGCCGGAACGAGCAGAACACGCACGTCGGGGGGACGTATGTCGGGAGAGGCGGCCGCGGGACTGCGGCGGGACGCGGTGGGGTTGCGGGAGGTGCTCTTCCAGAGCGTCACGGCGATGGCGCCTGCCGCCGCTGTCGCCGCGTCCATTCCCGCGGGGGCGGCGTTCGCCGGCGGCAGCCTGCCGCTGGCCGTGCTGATCGCCCTGGTGGCCTGCCTGTTCACCGCGTCGTGCGTGGCGGAGCTGGCGCGCGAGCTGCCCGCCGCCGGGTCCGTGGCCACGTACGCGGCGCAGGGGCTGCATCCGGCCGTGGGGTTCCTGGTCGGCTGGGGCTACGTGTTCGTGGAGGCGCTGGTACCGCCGTTGCTGCTGCTCCAGCTCGGGTTCACCGCGGCGGGGACCCTGCACGACGAGTGGGCCTCCTGGCCGGCCGACCTGTGGTGGCCGTGGGCGCTGGCCGGCGCCGCCGTCATCGCCGTCACCGGGTACCTGGGGGTGCGCGCGTCGGCACGCTTCGGGACCGTCCTCGGGGTCTTCGAGATCGCGGTGTTCCTCGTCTTCGCCGGATGGCTGATCATCCGGGCCGGCGGCCACAACACCCTCTCCGTGTTCGGTACTTCCCATACGGCGAACGGCTACGAAGGGGTCAGCGGGGTCTTCGCCGGTTCCGTCTACACCGTGCTGGCGTTCGCCGGCTTCGAGGCGGCCGCGCCGCTCGCCGAGGAGACCCGCGACCCGCGCCGCACCATGCACCGCGCGGTGCTCGGCGCGGCCCTGGGGATCGGCCTGTTCTACGTGGTCACGACCTACGGGATGACCGTGTTCTTCGGCCCCGACCGGTTCGCCTCCTTCGGGGCGGCGGGCGAGGCGTCCTGGCAGGGCGTCGCCCGGACGTCCTTCGGGCTCTTCTGGGTGCTGGTGTTCCTCGCGGTCGTCAACTCGACGATCGCCAACGCCAACGCCTGCGCCAACGTGTCCACGCGGACGGCCTTCGCACTGGCCCGCATCCGGGTCCTCCCGCGGGTCCTCGCCACGCTCCACCCGCGGTACCGCTCCCCCGTGGCCGGCATCGCGGTCCAGACGGTCGTGGCGGTCGGCGCGGTGCTGGGGCTGGGCTTCGGCTACGACCCGGTGACCGGGTTCCTGCTGCTGGCCACGGTGATCGTCACGGTCGTGACCGCCGTCTACATCGTCGTCAACCTCGCCTGTGCCGGCTACTTCCTGCGCCGCGGCCGCCCGTCCCTCAAGCCGGTGCGGCACCTGCTCCTCCCGCTGCTGGGCATCGTGGCGTTCGTCCCCGCCCTGCTCACCGCGGCCGGGCTGCCCGTCTTCGACTTCGTGACGAAGCTGACCGCCCCGGTGTCGTACGCCGGTCCGGTGGTCGGGGTGTGGATGGCGATCGGAGTGGTCGTCCTCCTGGTGCTGGTCCGCCGTCACCCCGAGCGCATAGCCGAGACCGCACGGGTCCACCTCGAAGACGACACCACCGGCATCGTCACAGCACAGAACGGAGCACGACCGCGATGAGCGACCCCCGAATCCTCGCCGTCCGGCCCGGACCGGACGACTACGCCTGGACGTTCGGCGGGGCGCCGCCGGTGGCGCGGATCGCGCCCGGCACGGTCCTCGACCTGTACACGGAGGACTGCTTCGCCGGCCGGGTGCGGTCGGAGAAGGACCTGGTCTCCGAGGTCTGCGAGTTCCCGTTCCTCAACCCGCAGACCGGGCCCTTCCACGTCGAGGGCGCGGAGCCGGGCGACACCGTCGCCGTGCACTTCGTGTCGATCGAACCGGCCCGGGACTGGGCGGCGTCCACGACGGTCCCGCTGTTCGGGGCGCTCACCTCGACACACACCACGGCCACGCTCCAGCCGCCGCTGCCGGAGACGGTCTGGATCTGGCAGCTGGACCGGACCCGGCGCACGGCCCTGTTCCGGGCACACGAGGGCGGCATCGAGCTGGAGCTGCCGCTGGACCCGATGCACGGCACCGTCGGGGTGGCCCCCGCGAACCTGGAGGTGCGCTCGGCCCTGGTGCCGGACGCGCACGGCGGGAACATGGACACGCCGGAGATGCGGGCCGGCGTCACCTGTTACCTCGGGGTCAACGTCGAGGGCGCGCTGCTCAGCCTCGGCGACGGGCACGCGCGGCAGGGCGAGGGCGAGACCTGCGGGGTGGCCGTGGAGTGCGCGATGAACACCGTCGTGATCGTGGAGTTGCTGAAGGGGATCGCGACGCCGTGGCCCCGGCTGGAGTCGGACACGCACATCGTCTCGACGGGGTCGGCGCGTCCGCTGGAGGACGCCTTCCGGATATCGCAGCTGGACCTGGTGCAGTGGCTGGTGCGCGACTACGGGTTCGGTGAACTCGACGCTTACCAGTACGCGACCCAGACGGTGGAATCGCCGTTGGCCAACGTGTGCGACACCAACTACACGTGTGTGGCCAAGCTCCGCAAGGAGTGGCTGCCCGCGCGCGAGACTTACCGCGGACTGCATGCGCGACTGCGTGAGACGGCGGCGGCCCTGCGTCGCTGACCGGCCCTCGACTCCCCCGTGCCGCGAGCACGCTTCCGAAAGGCACCCCATCCATGGACCGGGTACGACCGCTCCCCAGCAGGCGGCGGCTCCTGAAGGGCGCGGCCCTCGCCGTCGTCCCGTACGCGCTGCTCCCCGCGGGCCGGGCGGGCGCGCAGACCGGGGTCGTCGACTATCCGTCGGCCGAGTGGCAGGCGGCGAGCAGCGAGAACCGGACACCGGCCCTGCGTCCCGACGAGTACCCGATCGACCGGGTGATCATCCATGTCACGCAGCAGGCGTACGCCGGCACGCTGTCCATCTTCCAGAACCCGAAGAAGCGGGTGTCCGCGCACTACCTGGTGCGCTCGGCCGACGGGCATGTCGCGCAGTGCGTGCGGGAGACCGACGTGGCCTGGCACGCGGGGAACTGGGACTACAACACGCGGAGCATCGGCATCGAGCACGAGGGCTGGGTGGACAGGCCGGAGTACTTCACCGAGGCCCTGTACCGGGAGTCGGCGCGGCTGACGGCGTCGATCTGCGAAAGATACGGCATCCCGAAGGACCGCGAGCACGTCATCGGGCATGTCGAGGTGCCGGGGACCGACCACACCGATCCCGGCAAACACTGGGACTGGGTCCGCTACATGAGGCTGGTGGGAGAGGCGGAGTGAGGCCCGTGGACCGGTCCGCGGAGGGAGGCCGGTCGAAACGGTTGTCGGCGCGAACACCCCGCACGACGATGTCCCCAGCCGCATCGCCGTCGGGAGGCCGAGTTGACCGATCCCTGGGTGGCCCTGGAACCGGGGGCCGACCCTGCCGAGCGCGCCCGGGTGCTGCGCCGGGCGCACGAAACGTTCACCACGGCCGGTACCGTGCCGCGTCCGGTGCGGTCCGTGGTGGCCGAGTCGTGGCGGCGTTCCGCGCGGGCCGGGGTGGGGCCGGACGGCGCGGCGCGCGTGGAGCTGACGGACGGTGACCTCGGGGCGTACCGGGCGGAGCATCCGCTGGCCCGGGTGATGCCGCTGTTCCGGGAGCTGATGGGCACGTTCGCGGCGGACGGCGAGCACCTGCTGGCGGTGTGTGACGCGGACGGCAGGCTGCTGTGGGTGGAGGGGCATCCGGCGACCCGGCGCCGGGCGGACGGGATGAACTTCGTGCCGGGCGCGCGCTGGTCGGAGACCGCGGTCGGGACCAACGCGCCGGGGACGGCGGTGGCGGTGGACCGGCCGGTGCAGGTGTTCGCGGCTGAGCACTTCATCCGCCGGGTGCAGCCGTGGACGTGCGCGGCGGCGCCGGTGCACGATCCGCGCACCGGACGGGTGCTGGGTGCCGTCGACATCACCGGCGGCGACCGGCTGGCGCATCCGCACAGCCTGGGTTTCGTCCAGGCGGTGGCGCGGGCCGCCGAGTCACAGCTGGCGCTGCTCGACCCGCCGGTGCCCGCCGACGAGGCGCCCGCGCTGACGGTGCTCGGCCGGGACGAGGCCGAGCTCCGGCTGGACGGCCGCCGGATCCGGCTCGGCCGCCGGCACAGCGAGCTGCTGGTGCTGCTGTCCCGCCACCCGGAGGGGCTGACCGGCGACGAACTGCTGTGCGCGCTGTACGAGGACGAGTCGGTGACGCCGGTGACGCTGCGGGCGGAACTGGTCCGGCTGCGCCGGCTGCTGGGCCCGGGGCTGCTCGCCTCCCGTCCGTACCGGTTGGCCGCGCCGGTCGAGTCGGACGCGGGCGTGGTGGAGCGGCGGCTGGAGGCGGGCGCGGTGACGGCGGCCGCAGGGGCGTACACCGGACCGTTGCTGCCGGGCTCGCAGGCACCCGCGGTGGTACGGCTCAGGCAGCGGCTGGCGGGCGGGATGCGGGCCGCGCTGATCGGGTGTCAGGACCCCGACCTGCTGGCGGAGTGGGCGCACGCGCCGTGGGGCGAGGACGACGTCGAGGTGTGGCGGGCGCTGGCGGCGGTGCGGCCGACGGCGGCCGTGCGGTCCCGGCTTGCGGCCCTGGAGGCGGAGCTCACGGCGCCGGTCGGCTGACCTGCCGCGCAACGTGGGCGCAACCTCCGCTCCCCTAGCCTCCGCGCCGGGAGCTGCCCGAGGGCGGGCAGCGCATCTGCAAGGAGGCAGGCCACCATGACCCGTTACGCGGCGCCCGGCACCGAGGGCGCGATCGTCTCCTACCAGGCGCGCTACGACCACTTCATCGGCGGCGAGTACGTGCCGCCGGCCCGCGGTCAGTACTTCGAGAACCCGTCGCCCGTGAACGGGCAGCCGTTCACCGAGGTGGCGCGGGGCACCGCCGAGGACGTGGAGCGGGCGCTGGACGCGGCGCACGCGGCGGCGCCGGGCTGGGGCCGTACGTCGGTGACGGAGCGTTCCGACATCCTCCTGAAGATCGCCGACCGGATGGAGGCCCACCTCGAACCGCTCGCGGTCGCCGAGAGCTGGGAGAACGGGAAGCCGGTGCGGGAGACGCTGGCCGCCGACATCCCCCTGGCGATCGACCACTTCCGGTACTTCGCGGGGGCGATCCGCGCGCAGGAGGGTTCGCTGGGCGAGGTCGACGACGACACGGTGGCGTACCACTTCCACGAGCCGCTCGGCGTCGTCGCGCAGATCATCCCGTGGAACTTCCCGATCCTGATGGCGACCTGGAAGCTCGCGCCGGCCCTCGCCGCGGGGAACGCGGTCGTCATCAAGCCCGCCGAGCAGACCCCGGCCTCCATCCACTACTGGATGAGCCTGATCGCGGACCTGCTGCCGCCGGGCGTGGTGAACATCGTCAACGGGTTCGGCGTGGAGGCGGGCAAGCCGCTGGCGTCCAGCCCGCGGGTGGCAAAGGTCGCCTTCACCGGCGAGACCACCACGGGGCGGCTGATCATGCAGTACGCCTCGGAGAACATCAAACCGGTCACACTCGAACTCGGCGGCAAGTCCCCGAACATCTTCTTCGACGACGTCTGGGCGCACGACGACGACTTCCGTGACAAGGCCCTCGAAGGGTTCACGATGTTCGCCCTCAACCAGGGCGAGGTCTGCACCTGCCCGTCCCGGGCCATCGTCCAGCGCGGCCACTACGCCGAGTTCATGGAGGCGGCGGTCGCCCGCACCCGTCTGATCAAGCCGGGCCACCCGCTCGACACCGACACGATGATCGGCGCCCAGGCCTCCAACGACCAGCTGGAGAAGATCCTCTCCTACCTGGACATCGGCCGGCAGGAGGGCGCGAAGATCCTCACCGGCGGCGAACGCATCAACTACGACGGCGAGTTGAAGGGCGGCTACTACGTCCAGCCGACCATCTTCGAGGGCGACAACCGGATGCGGATCTTCCAGGAGGAGATCTTCGGCCCGGTCGTCTCGGTGACGTCCTTCGACGACTTCGACGACGCGATCAAGACGGCCAACGACACCCTGTACGGCCTCGGCGCGGGCGTCTGGACCCGCGACATCAACACCGCGTACCGCGCGGGCCGTTCGATCCAGGCCGGCCGGGTGTGGACCAACTGCTACCACGCCTACCCGGCACACGCCGCGTTCGGCGGCTACAAGCAGTCGGGTATCGGCCGCGAGACACACAAGATGATGCTGGAGCACTACCAGCAGACGAAGAACATTCTTTGTTCTTACAGCCCACAGAAGCTTGGCTTCTTCTAGCCCTGAAGTCGGGTTGCCTGGAGGCATCGTTGGGCTCCAGGCAACCCGACCCGGTAGGTACCCGTTGTAATCAATTGGGTTCTTCGCGTTACCGTCTGGCATCCGAGAGAGTTCCCGCCGGACCAGTCGCGGACCAAGGACGTCACCCCATGACGGCGGCCATGACAAACGGTTCCGATCCACTACTGTGGCCGGTGGCTGAGCCTGACGGCGTTCAGTCCGCATAGAGGATCTGCAAGCGGAGTAGGCCGAAGCCAGCTCGCCCGTAGCCGTCCCTCTTAACGCGTTTCACCCGATTGACGTTGCCCTCGACCCGACCGGAGTTTCACTCCACCGTGAGGCCGACGGTGACAGTGTCGAAGTCTTGGCGGAGCCCGCGGGCGAGGCTGGCCCGGGAGGGTTCAAGTAGGCCCGTCACGAGCAGGCCGCCGCCCCGCGCAAGGCAGGGGCAGCCTGTCCGCGCTGCTCGCCGCATAACCGCACACGGCGCGGCGCTGCGTAGTGATCTGCTCTCCTTTTTCCAGTCCTCTGCCGAAAGGCCGCCTGGACCGGCCTTCGGTAACAGTCTTGAACAGGGTGGGGCCTGCTCCGGGAGCCGCCAGGCTCGCCGGGGCAGGGGGCCAGCCTGGCGCTCGTCGAGCGCAACCTGCTCGGCGGGGGCCGGTACTCAGCACCCCGGAATACCTGCGGAAGACGGTGAGCAGCGCTTCGTAGTCCGCAGGCACCTCGCTCTCCTGTGGCCTCGGAAAGTTGGGTGAAAGCATGGGCGCGGCCGCATCCGTACTGCCCTGCGGCAGGGAAGCCAGTTTGACCTGTCCTCCTGATGCGCGCGGGAGGACAGGTTCCAGGAGGCGGCTTCTCCGAGGCGGGATGGACGCGGTCACTCGGAAGCATGCTGGGCGCGCTGCGGGCCGTTCCGACAGCAGAGGGGGCTGTTCCGGATTTGATCCGGAACAGCCCCCTCTCGATCTCACAGGGCGGTGTGAGGTGTCAGTGCTTGAACGTGTCCTTGGCCTTTTCCTTGGCCTCGCGGGCATCCCCGGTGCTCTTCTCCATCTGGCCCTGGGCAGCCATGTGCTCGTTGCCGACCGCGTTTCCAAGGGTCTCCTTGGCCTTGCTCTTGGCCTGCTCGGTCTTCGCCCCGGTCCCCTCGCCGGCAGGCACGGATCGCGCCCCCTCGTAGTTCTTTTCGCCGCTCTCGCGGCACAGCTCAGGGTGCCCCTCGCTCACCTTCACAAACAAGGTGAATTCGAGGAATGAGTTCGCCAGTGGAGGGCAATCGGTGGCGCAGGGGGTAGATAACTATGGTTCCCCTGCTGCTTGTTCTTCTTCTCGCGCTGATCCTTTTCGGTGCCGGCTTCGCCGTCAAGGTCCTGTGGTGGGTCGCCGTCGTGGTGCTGGTGCTGTGGCTTCTCGGCTTCGTCGCCCGTTCCACCAACGCCAGCGGCGGTCGCGGACGCTGGTACCGATGGTGACCTGACCTATCCACGATCAACGCGGTGGGGGCTCGGCCAGCGTGCTGGCCGAGCCCCCACCGCGTTACGCGAGATGTGATGCAAGGTGCCCGTGCGGGTGCACATGGGATGCGGGGGTAGATGGTTCACCGTCGAGGGCGGGGCGGGCACGCGCGTGCAACCCGCGCAACCTCCGGCCTGAACCCCGCCCCCGACCTCAGACGAGCGCCGCCCGCGAGTGGGCGACCTCCCCTCTCCGCCGTAGGCGGCACGCGGTTCAGTGCCCGCTCGTCGTCCGCAATCCCGAACCATATCGGGGGCGCAACGTGGCGGTCTCCACGCCCAGCCCGGGTCGGTGTGTGTCTATGCGACTTGGGTGAGTTCGGCTCCGAACAGGAGGGCGTAGCCGGCCGGCAGCTGGCCGAGGATGCGGGTGATCAGGTCGGGGCCGGCGTGCGCGGCGACGACGGAGAAGACCGAGCCTGTGTCCCATCGGGTGGTGGCCAGGGATCCACCGGTGCGGGCGGCGAGGTCCTTGACGAAGCCCCACCCGGTGAGGGGGTGCGGGTCGGGGATTTGCAGGGTCAGCACGCGTGCCGCTTCCAGGGGCAGGCGGGCGGCGAGGTCGACGCGTTCGTCGCCGGTCAGCTGGCGTCCCAGTCCGGCAAGGACGAGCCGGACCGCTTCCTCCGCTCGCTCGCGGGTGGGGTAGGCACCCTCGTAGCGGACCTTTTCCAGCATCTGTTCATACGCCGTCGAGTACGGCTGCCGGTGGTCAGCCGGTACGCGCACGTCGGTCATCACTGCGGTGCATGCCTTTCGTATCGTAGAAGAGTGGGGGTGTGTGGCACCGAGATCGGGGTCAGGTGGGCTGGGGGCGGCCGAAGAGGAGGTCGTAGCCGGCGGGGAGCTGGAGCAGTATCTGGCCCAGGAGGTCCTCGCCGGAGGCGTCGGCGACCGTGGACAGCACGGCGCTGACGTCCCAGGTCGCGGTCTGCTCGGTGGCGCCCTCGATCCAGGCCGAGGCCGCCCGCACGAACCGCGCCGGGGACAGCGGTTCGGCGCTGTGCAGTGGGTTCAGCAGGATCAGGGCGTATTCCTCCGGGAGACGTGCCGCGAGCTGGGCGCGGACCTCGCCGACCAGATGCGCGCCGAGCAGGGCGAGCACGACACGGGCCGCGCGCTCGGCTTCCTCCGCGGTGCCGTACTCGCCGCGCTCCCTCACGTGGTCGAGGAACGCTTCGCGTCGCAGAGTCATCTCGCTGCCGCCCCTTCCAGCTTCTTCGGTCTGCCCACGGGGTGCGGAGAACGGGGTGAAGGGAAGATCGGGTGCCCGTTCTCCGCACCTGTCCGGCCGGCGTCAGCCGGAGATCTCCTTGCGGCCGGCCCCGACGCCGATGGAGATCTTCCGCGGCTTGGCGCGCTCGGCGATCGGGATGCGCAGGGTCAGCACACCCGCGTCGTAGTCGGCCTCGATGTGCTCGGTGTCGAGGGTGTCGGCGAGCACGAGCTGGCGGGAGAAGACGCCCAGCGGCCGCTCGGACAGCTCCATCTGCACGTCGTCGGCCTTCGCCGTCGGCCGCCGCTCCGCTCTGACGGTGAGCATGTTCCGCTCGACGTCGATGTCGATCGCGTCGGCTGTGACGCCGGGGATGTCGAGGGCCACCACGTACTCGTCGCCCTCGCGGTAGGCGTCCATCGGCATCGCCGACGGCTTCGACCAGGTGCCCGGGCCCATCAGCTGCTGCGCCAGCCGGTCCAGCTCACGGAAGGGGTCAGTGCGCATCAACATCGTGAAAACACCTCCAGCAGGTTGTAGGCAGTTACTGCCAATGCGCTGCACTGACACCGTTGTAGCATGTCATCCAATGGATGACAAACACGATGTCGTCGATGCGATGACGACACGAGGGAGGTGCCCGTGACCGCACCCGACCAACCGGTCCCCACCGACGCCGACGCCCACAGCCCCGCATCGTTCCTCGCCGCCGCGGCGGCCCTCGAAGCCATAGACGGCGCTCTGCGCCACGCCCAGCACGAAACCCCCGAGATCTTCGGCACCGGGCCGGCCCCGGAGCAGGCCCTCGCCTCGCTGATGCTGCTGCGGCAGGTACGCGAGCGGCTCGCCGGATGGGAGAGCGGCCTGATCGAAACCGCCCGCAACGCAGGCGCCAGCTGGGCCGACCTCGCCTCTCCCCTGGGCGTCGCCAGCCGTCAGGCCGCCGAACGCCGCTACCTGCGCGGCCGCCCCGGCCCGGCCGGAACCACCGGCGAACAGCGCGTGACGGCCACCCGTCAGGCCCGGGCCGCCGACCGCAACACCACCGGCTGGGCCCGCGACCACGCGGCCGACCTGCGCCGCCTCGCCGGCCAGATCACCTCCCTCACCGACCTTCCCCCCGCCGCCCGCCGCCCGCTCCACGAACTCCACGCCGCCCTCGCCCACAACGACCCCGCCGCCCTCCTCGCCCCCCTGGCCGCCACCCGTCCCCACCTGGCCGCCGCCCACCCCGACCTCGCCGACCGACTCGACACCCTCACTCCCCCCTGACGCGCGGGACGCCCCGCCACTCAGCCGGGTGCGAGCCATTCGGGGAGTGGCATTTGCGGCCGCCTCACGTCGTACCGGGGACGGCATGTACGCCTGATGGAGTACGCCGCCTTCCCGGCTGCGGGATGATCGCTGCGGGTCTGCCTCAGCCTCTGTGCTGGTCTCACACCCTCTTTCAAGCGGACCTGCTGGGCTTGGCGCGGGGGCCAGGATGAGATGTCTTCGTCGGAACCTGCTGATCAGGAGTTTCTGTGCCCTTCCCGCCCTCTCCCCGCCCGGTCCGCCTCGCGCGCGGAGCATCGCCGTGGCTTCTCCCGACCGTCGCCACCGCAGCCGTCAGCCTCCTGCGCGCCCGTCGCTCCGGCGCCGCGAAGGCCGTCGCCGTGCCCGCCACCACGCTCGCGGCGGGCATGCTGTGGTTCTTCCGCGACCCCGAGCGTGAGATCGCCCAGGGCCGCGTCATCTCCCCCGCCGACGGTGTGGTGCAGAGCATCATGCCGTGGAAGGACGGCCGGACCCGCGTCGCGATCTTCATGAGCCCGCTCAACGTCCACGTGAACCGGGCGCCGCTGTCCGGCACCGTGACGTCGGTGGAGCACATCCCCGGTGGCTTCGTTCCCGCCTTCGACAAGGAGAGCGAGAACAACGAGCGCGTAGTCTGGCATTTCGACACCGAACTCGGCGACATCGAGATGATCCAGATCGCCGGCGCGGTGGCCCGTCGCATCGTGCCCTACCTCCCGCAGGGCACGAAGGTCGAGCAGGGCGACCGCATCGGCCTGATCCGCTTCGGCTCGCGCGTCGACATCTACCTGCCCGAGGGCGTGGAGGTCGCGGTCGAGGTCGGACAGAAGACGGTGGCCGGTGTCACCCGGCTCGACCGCGCTTGACGAGCAACGCGCTGACCCGCTCGGAGCCCGGTCGTGTCATTTGGTTCGCCCCCAGCCGGAGCAGCTCTACATACCCCAGGCGGAGGTGAACGCAGCAGCAGATGACGTTTCACGACGGGGGTCCGGTCGGCTCCACGCGAACGCGATGCCGGACCGCCAGCGTCAGTTCCAGGCCCAGCCCCGGCATGCCGACGTGGGAGTGGGCAGGGGGCTTCATCGGCGGCTGTCGCGTGGTCCGAAGAGTTCCGGCAGCTCCCGGACGGACACGTGTGCCTCTGCCGGATGCTTAGGGCTGCTGTCCAAGCGAAGGCTGTAGCGCGTGCAACGTCCCTCACGTTCGCGCCGCGGGTAGCCGGCCTGTTCCAGATCGGTGACGATGCTCTGGACTGTGCGTTCCGTAATACCGCACTCCTCGGCGATGTCGCGGAGAAGGGGTGCGGCTTCGCGTGCGATGATCACCAGTACGCGCGCATGGTTGGTGAGCAAGTACCACTTCCCGAACTGCTCATCCACCCCTACCCGTCCCACGACGTCGAGCGGAACATGCTGATCGTCAAGGCCGAGCGTCGGCCCGTGGCGAAGGCCGACGACACTCGGATGGAACTGTCAGAGCGCCGCCGGGTGTCTTCTCCCGCCAGATCGTGCTGGCCGACACGCTGGACACTAAGCACATCGAGGCCGACTACTACGCCCGCGTGCTCACCCTGCGGACCCCGATCGCGGAGCGCGCCAAGCCCCGCAAGATCGCCGTCGGCGGCGGATCCGGCCGCAGTGAGATCTCCGGCTGACCCAAGGACGACAGGAGCCGAACAGCGGCGGAGGACGGGGCACCGATCTCCCCATCCGGCCGGCCCGGTACGAGACGGCCATCCGTCTCCCACCGCAGGGCGAGTTCGGTGAAGGTCGGCCTTCAACACGCTGAACCTGACAGGAAACGCATCCGGTCCACGACACCACCCACACGATCCGCGAATCACAGACCCTGCGTACGGGAACGCGGAGGGCATCGAACTGCTGATCCTGGCGGGTCTGATCCTCGTGAGGGCGACGGCGGCCCACGTGTGGCGGCGCGGGACGCGGCCGGGAGACTACTTCCCGGTCCAGCAGGCGCGGCGCTCGCCGTCGCCGGGGCCGTCACCCGCCCCGGTGCGCGGGTCCTGATCCGTCACCCTCCGCCGCCAAGGCCGCCCGCACCCGCTGCTCCTCGCGAGCAGAGCCGACGTCCCGTTCCAGGGGGGTGCGGCTCACGGCCGTCGCGAGGTCTTCCAAGGCCCGCTTCTGCAATTCCGCCTCGAGCCGGGCGACCTGGCTGCGGTCCTCGGCGGTGGCGTCCTCCCACGCGTGGAGCGCCTCCTCCACGCGCCCCCAGTCCGGATTCCTGTGCTCGCGCACATCGGCTGCCGCCTGCGCGGTGTCCGCCTCCAGGGCCTCGGCGAGCCGCTCCGCCTCGGGGACGAAACGGCTGTCAGCCTGCGGGACGTGGCTCTCCATGAGCATCGCCGCCCGGCCGAAACCCTTGAGCGCCTCCTGCGCCTCCTCCGCCTCGCGCGACGTCAGCCCCCTGGGGCGCACCGGTTCCCGCCTCGCCCGGTCGTATGCCTCGTGCCAGGCGGCACGTGCCTCCCTGCTCGCCAGCAGTGCCCTGCGCATGTCGGCGTGATGCTCACGGGTCGGTTCGGCGTAGCTGCGGAGCACCGCGGCCGCGTAGCGACCGTTGGCGGCGAGCCAGTCCGCGAGCCGGCCCGGCAGTCGGGGCGTCTCCCACGCGGGGAAGATCACGTACGCCAGCATGGCGAGGGCCCCGCCGAGCAGGGTGAGCACCACCCGCTCCGTGACCGTCTGTTCCCATGCCTGGCCGCCCATGCCGAGCAGGAAGACGACGTACGCGGCGGTGAAGCACTGGGAGTAGGCGTAGCCGGTACGGTTCAGCATGTACGACAGGCCCGCCGAGACCACCACCAGGACGCCGAACACATGGGCGTCCGGGCCCAGGGCCCGCACCATCCCGGTGGCGAGTGCGACCCCCGCCAGGGTCCCGGCGAGACGGGCCACCGCACGCGCGTACGTCCTGTGGAAGTCCGGCCGCATCACCATCACCGAGGCGATGGGCGCCCAGTAGCCGTGGCCCAGAGGCAGCCGGGCGGCGATCAGGTAGCCAAGCGTGGCCACCGCGGCCAGGCGGACGGCGTGCCGTAACACCGGCGAGTCCCGGCGGAGCTCACGGCGGACCGCCCCAACGACGACCGGGACCAGCCGGAACATGGTCGGGCGCGCCAGGAACTGGGCGTCCGCCGGGCCGCGCGGCGTGGGCGTCCTCCCGCGGGCGCAGCCGGTCCCGGCGATCTCCAACGCCTCGCCGAGCAGTTCCACGAGCCGCTCGGCGGCCTCTCGCGCGGGGCCCTCCAACACCTCGTGCTCCTCGTCGACGCGCAGGACGTCCGTGCTGCCGGGCCGCACTTCGGCGGGAGTGCCGCGGCGGATCGAACGAGCGGCCGCGTCCAGGACGTCGGCGGCCGCGTCGAGCAGCTCCCGCGCGCGGTCCCGCCCGGGTCCCTCCACCGGGGCGCCGACGTCCGGGTCGGCGAGCGCGGCCACGACCGGCCGAATGCGCTCGGCGAGGCCCCGGGGGCCGTGGAGGACGGGGGGACGGGAGCGAGCCTGTGACGGTGTCACGGCGGCCGCGTCCCGGGCCGTCATCAGCGGCTCCGGGTCGAACGGGGCGGTCGGGTCGTGCCGCAACCGACGGGCGTAGTCCGCCACGGCGGCAAGGGCGTCGGCGAGCGCGTCACGATGCGCCCCCCAACGCCGGATCGGGAACAGCAGGATCAGCACGGCCTGGGCCAGGCCCCCGAGCGCGATGACCCCGGCGTGCTCCAGGGCCCGCCCGACGCTCGTGGGCAGAGTGACGGTCACCAGCATGCTGCCGACCGTCGTCCCCGCGACGATCCCGGCGGTGGATCCGACGGCCCAAGCCATCCCCGCGGCAAAGGCCCATACGGTCAGGAGGGGGAGGAACGTCACGAGTCGCCCCGCCGCCAGGTAGCCCACGAAGGTGCTGAGCGCCAGACCCGCGCCCGCGCCGAGCGCGATCACCTTGCGTGGACGCCAGGTGCGCTGGAAGGTGGCCCCACCCGCGGAGTAGGCACCGAGGGCGGCGGACGCGGCGTACGCAGGGGAGACGAGCCACAGCGCCGGCCCGACGACGATCGCCACCCCAGCGGCCGTGCGCAGCGCGAGCAGGGGCTCCAGCCGCGTCTCCTCGATCGTGAGCCCGGATCGCACGACCTCCCCGAAGGCCCGCAGCCACGTCACGGGTGTGAGCTTAGCCGGAACACTCTGCGGGGTCGCGTCGGCCAGATCGAGGTACGGCAGCCCTCGGGCAGGAAGCCTGCGCACCCCGCGAACATGCCGGAGGCCGCAGCCGCTGGACGGGGTGCAGCCACTGCGGGCACTCCTGGGCGTCCGCCGTCCGCCCTACCGGACCGGGGCCCCGGGCAATCGCCGCTGGGTCGGGACCGACCGGAGCGCGGGCGATTGCCCCTGGCCCCGGCCGGAAAAGGCGGGACGGCGGCCCGGGTCGCCTGCCGCTTGTGGCCGTTCCCGTGTCCGTTGGGATGCAGGACCACCTTGGTCCAACCCCGTCACGGGCGTCGAAGTGCTCGTAGGCGTTGGGGGCCTCGTCCAGGCCGAGTTCGTGGGAGACGACGAAGCTCGGCTTCGCCATCCCGCTGGCGATCAGATCCCGCAACGCCCGGTTGCACCTCATCACCGGCGCCTGCCCGGCGCCCATGTGCTGGCCCTCGAACCACATCATGCCGAAGTCGATCGGGACCTTGTCCCGCGCCTCCAGTTCGCCCTGGGCCTCCGCGCCGCCGGGTCCCGGGGCAGGAACACGCCCACCACGCCGATTTCGCCGGTGAACCTTACCGAGTCGATCAGGCCGTTGAGCGTGAGGCTGGCGTCCTCATGTCCCTCGGGGTCCTGCGCCTGGCAGCCGAGGCGCTCGCAGCATGTCTCCGGCACGCCTCGGGGGGCCGGCCACCCGGTTCAGGTGGAACGGTGGTGCCGCCACGGTCCTGCCCGTCAGAGCTTCGGCGCTCAGGCGGCATACCGTCCGGGTCCCCGTCGGCCCCGACGCGTAACAGCCCGCACCGATCGATCAGCGAAATCACCGATCACCAACCACTGACGAATCGTTGGCTCAGGTCGCCGGCTGGTCACCGTCGTCGTGGAGCATGTGGCGGCGTTCCTGTTCCCGTTTGGAATAGGCCGCTGCCCGGACCGCCTCGTCGCTCTCCAGGCCCGTTCCCAGCGCGCCCCCCACCGTGGCGACCGAAGCGACGAACCAGGACAACGTCCAGTATTCCGCGGCGCGAAGCGGGGTTCGTGTCGTGGAGTCGAAAACTTGGCCGTTGAGGATGAACAGGGCCCACACCAAGTTGATGACGATCAAACCCACGTAGCAGACGAGCACCCCGATACCCACCGTCATGACCGTCGAGGCGTTGTAGAGCCCCGCCCTCTGCCTCGCCTCCCGCGAGACCTCCGCTGATCGATGCCACAGCTGCGCGTCCACGATCAGCCAGCCGATCATGAGCGCGACGGACCCGACCGTGGCGATCACGAGGCGTGGCACGCTCAGGAGCTCGGCCAGGTTCCAGATGGTGGAGTTCACGGTGGCGACCGCTCCCGTGGCGAGCGCGGCCGCCAGGGCTTTCGACAGGCCCGGCACCAACCGCCACGGCCGGTTGGCACGGACCATGCCGACGAGCACCCTCAGGTAACCGCGCGGCCCGCTGACGACGTACCGAAGATCAGCGGTCTCCTCCTCACTGACCGGGCCCGGGTGAATAGGCGCGAGACGACTGACGAAGGGCTCCAGATGCGGCTGACCCTGCGGAGGCCCCTCAGCCCCGGCGGCTCGCCGACCCGCCAAGCTGAGCACCGCTTCTTCCACGGCCCGCCGGGCCCTCGTCTGCAGACGCAAGCCCCCCAGCGGAGGAAGAGACAGCAGTGCCAAGCCGTGTTCGTGACTCAGATCCACAACGACCTTGCGACCGTGTGAGTGCAACGGAAGGTCGGTGAGGGCCACGACGATGTCCCACCTCTCCGCTCTTCCGCGGTCCATGATCCGGCGCATCAAGGTGGGCGGGTCCTCAGTGCCTGCGGTGAAGGGTTCACTGACCACCTCGACGTCGAACCGTCCGCCATGGCCTGACTCGTCGGCGAGCCGAGTGGGAAGGATTCGAGCCATGCGCTGAGCGATCTCCGTGGGCGCGTCGGGATCCGCCAGGAGAGCCACGACCGTAACGTCCTGGGACGACACCCGCATGACTCCTTCTCGTCGGCTGCCCCCGCGATCGCCCGTGCCCACAGGATGCCCCGGAGGTACCGCCGACGCCGCGTGACACGCTCACCCCTGCCGCCGGGTGCAGGCAGTACGGTCAGATCTCTTCCTCCCCGTGCAGGGCCTGCAAGGCCCCGACGGGTTCGGTGGATCCATAGCCAGGTCCGATCGGGAGTGGGCGCCGAGGGCCGTCGCCTCGCGGCGGGGGCTCCATGAGGCTTCGGCCGGACAATCGTCCTCCTAGGCAGAGGGTGAGGCCCGGGACCCGGTGACGGCGCCTGTCGCGCGGTTCCCGGCGCGATCAGGTAATCAGGAACGGTGAACAAGGTCGCGATCGACCCCTTTGTGCATGTCCGTGGCGCCAATGAGAACAACCTGCGGAACATCGATGTCGACGTTCCACGTGACGCGATGGTCGCCTTCACCGGCGTCTCCGGTTCGGGCAAGTCTTCGCTCGCGTTCGGCACTCTCTACGCGGAGGCCCAGCGGCGCTACTTCGAGTCCGTGGCACCGTACGCCCGAAGGCTGTTGCAGCAGGTCGGCGCACCGCACGTGCAGGAAATCACCGGCCTGCCACCGGCCGTGGCCCTGCAGCAGCGACGCGGGTCGCCCAGTTCGCGCTCGACGCTCGGCACCCTCACCACGCTGTCCAATCTGCTGCGCATGCTGTACTCCCGCGCCGGGACCTATCCGCCCGGGGCGGCACGGCTGGAGGCCGAGTCGTTCTCGCCCAACACCCCAGCCGGCGCCTGCCCCGAATGCCATGGGCTGGGCGTCGTGCACGACGTCGCCGAGGACCTGCTCGTCCCGAACCCCTCACTGAGCATCCGCGAGGGTGCGATCGCCGCCTGGCCGGGAGCCTGGCAGGGCGCCAACCTGCGCAGTGTCGTGAACGGCCTGGGCATCGACATCGACCGGCCATGGCGCAGGCTCAGGAAGAAGGACCGCGACTGGCTGCTGTACACGGACGAGCAGCCCTCCGTGTACATCGAGCCGGAGGCGGACCGCGTCGACTACGGATACCAGGGCACGTTCTGGAGCGCCCGCAAACACGTCATGCACGTCCTCGCCGACTCCAAGAGCGAGAAGATGCGCGAACGGGCGCTTCGCTTCGTCAGGAGCGTGCCCTGCCCCGCCTGCCACGGAAGCGGACTGCGGCCCGAGGCACTCGCCGTGACCTTCACCGGACGTTCCATCGCCGAGATCAACGCAATGCCGCTCACCGAAGTCGTGGAGCTGCTGCGGCCCACCGCGGGACGCTCCGATGCCGAGGCCGCCACATCGACCGCCCGCTCCGGCGAGAGCACCGAGGTCGCGGTCCGGATCTGCGGCGACCTGGTCGCGCGGATCGACGTACTGCTCGACCTCGGCCTCGGATACCTCAGCCTCGGCCGGCGCTCGACGACCCTCTCGCCGGGCGAGGCGCAGCGCCTGCGGATCGCCACCCAGCTGCGTTCAGGGCTCTTCGGCGTCGTCTACGTCCTCGACGAGCCCTCCGCGGGTCTGCACCCGGCCGACGCGGAACCGCTGATGGACGTGCTGGACCGCCTCAAGGCGGCGGGCAATTCGCTCTTCGTCGTGGAGCACGACATGGACGTCGTACGGCGGGCGAACTGGGTGGTCGACATCGGCCCCGGCGCGGGTGAGGGCGGCGGACGCGTGCTGTACAGCGGCCCGGTCGCCGGTCTCGAGCGGGTCGCGGAGTCGGCCACGAGCCGCTACCTGTTCGGGCGTGCCCAGCCGCTCGATCACCGCCCGCGCACACCACACGGCTGGCTGCACCTGCGCGGCGTCTCCCGCCACAACCTGCACGATGTGTCCGTCGAGGTACCGCTGTGCGTACTGACGGCGGTCACGGGCGTGTCCGGTTCCGGAAAGTCGACGCTGGTGACGCAGGTGCTCGCCGAGGTCGTCCGCAGCCACCTCGGACTCGCGCCCGAAGGGCCCGACGAGGCGCAGCTGGAGGTCGACGTCCAGGACGCCTCGGGGGTCGAGTCGTTCGACCGGCTGGTCCGGGTCGACCAGCGGCCCATCGGCCGGACTCCCCGGTCCAACCTGGCCACGTACACGGGGATGTTCGACGCGGTGCGCAAGCTGTACGCGGCGACGGACGACGCCAGGGCGCGCGGCTACTCGGCCGGACGCTTCTCCTTCAACGTGCCCGAGGGGCGGTGCGATACCTGCCAGGGAGAAGGATTCGTCGCCGTGGAACTGTTGTTCCTGCCCGGCACATACGCACCGTGCCCGACCTGCGACGGCGCCCGTTACAACGCCGAGACGCTGGAGGTGACCTATCGCGGCAAGAACATCGCGGACGTACTGGCGCTGTCCGTCAACGCCGCCGCCGAGTTCCTGTCCGCCGTCCCGGCCGCCTCCCGCAGCCTGGAGACGTTGCGCGAGGTGGGACTGGGATACCTGCGGCTGGGCCAGCCCGCGACGGAACTCAGCGGTGGCGAGGCGCAGCGCATCAAACTGGCCACCGAACTGCAGCGAGCGCGACGCGGGCACGCGCTGTACCTGCTCGACGAGCCGACGGCGGGGCTGCACCCGTCGGACATCGCGTTGCTGCTGCGACAGTTGCACCGGCTCGTCGACGCCGGCAACACGGTCGTCCTCGTCGAGCACGACCTGGACACGATCGCCACCGCCGACTGGGTCATCGACCTCGGGCCTGGCGGCGGAGACGCGGGCGGCCGGGTGGTCGCGACGGGACCGCCGGCCAAGGTGGCGAAGGCCCGCCGCAGCGCCACCGCGCCCTATCTCGCGGCCCGGCTCGCGCGCTCCTGACGGACGGTACGAGGGCCTGAGCACCGGTCAGCCGGGTGCGGGGCACGGGGTCGCGCGCGTCGCACTGCTGCGTTCCAGGGTGTGGCGGACATCGATCGCGAAGTGTCCCGTTTCCGGGCCCGTTCCGCCGGGTCAGCCGGGCATGGGGTGGTGGGATCGGGCGAACTGTTCCACGACGGCGGCGCAGAAGGCGGGCAGGTCGGCCGGGCTGCGGCTGGTGACCAGCTGCCCGTCAACGACCACCTCCTGGTCGACGACCTCCGCGCCGGCGTTGCGCAGGTCGGTGCGGATGCTGGGCCAGGACGTCAGACGGCGGCCGCGCACGGCGTCGGCTTCCACCAGGGTCCACGGGCCGTGGCAGATCGATGCGACCGGTTTCCCGCTGGCCATGAAGTCCTTGACGAACTGCACCGCGTCGCGGTCCATGCGCAGCTGGTCGGGGTTCATGGTGCCGCCGGGCAGCAGCAGGGCATGGTAGTCGTCGACGGAGGCGTCGGCGACCAGGCGGTCCACAGGGAAGGTTCCGGCCGCGTTGAGGTCGAACTGGCGGGCCTGGATCTCGCCGGGATGGAGCGAGACGATCTCGGTCTTCGCCCCCGCGCCCTGCAGCGCACCGCGCGGCTGGTCGAGCTCCACGCGCTCGACGCCGTCGGCGGCGAGAATCCCCACCCGCATCCCCTGGAGTTCCTGTGTCATGGTTCGGCTCCCTTCACGAGTCGCTGTCCGCATCCCTTTTCCGGGCCGGCGACCGCCAGGCCCGGCCGGAGGCGGCCCGGCTTTCCCTCGGGTCGGCGCACCGCGGGACGAGAGGCACCCTCGAAACGACCTTCCGGGTCAGGGGCCGTTGCGTGGAGGCAAAAGGGTGTGGTTTTCCCGGCGGGGCGACCAGCCCCACTGGAACCGCGCTCGCGAATCCCCGAGCACGTGCGGCGCGCCCCAAGCCTTGGCGAGGATTCCCGGTCTCCACCTTCCGCCCGCCGGTTCAGTTCGCCGACATGCGCCGGGGCGCGACTGCTAAAGCAGCCGGTCGAACACCGCGGTCGCGCCCTCCCAGTGGCTGGTCTGGGGGTTCTTGACATCCGGATACATGATTCTGAACGTCTCGGCGAGAGCGACGCTGAGACCGCCGATGATCTCGGGGAAGCGGTCTTCGGCCTCCTGGGTGGGTGCCCTGTCGAGGGGAGGGTGCGCGGCGAGCTGTTCCAGGATCGGCTTCAGCTCGACCTCCTCGTCGAGCCGCCGGAACCGGTGGATGCTCTCCTGGAGGCCCTTGGTGATCGGTAGGTCCCACGGCTCGACGGTGTCCCTTCCGTTGGCCTGGGCCGACGCCTGACCCACGACCAGGAGGTCGTAGAGCTTGGCGTCGACAAAGTCGCCGTACCGCTTGAGGTCGTTCCTGTCCACGTCGAGGCTTGCGGCGGCGCGGAAGAACCGCTCGAACTTCGACACGCCCATCACAGTCATGCCTGTCGCCTCCTCACGGGGAACGGACGGCGTCGTTCCCTCGCGCCTGCGCCGCCATCGGGTTGTTACCCGGTCGAGATTCCCAGACCCCCTGCTGAGTGCCTCCGCACCCCGGGCCGAAAAAGGCCACCCCCTCTTCCCCTGGCAGGGCAGCATGAAGTGCTCAGGCATCCCTTGGCCAGCGGTTCGGCCGTCCGCGGGATGGCTGCACGGCGTTGCAACGCCTCGAACGAGAACTGCTGACCGGACGAGAGGACCAGCTCGTGGAAGCGGGAGTGTTCGGGGCCCCCTCAGAGCCGCCGCAGGCTGCCCTCGCAGGCGGCGACGGTGCCCTTCCGGTCGGCGTGGCCGGGCAGCACCTTGCTGACGAGGAAGACCTCCTCCCGGCGTCCCCGGAGGGCCTCCCCGACGAGCTCCTCGGCTGCGCCGTCGCCGTACATCTCCGCCGTGTCGACGACGTTCATGCCCAGGTCCACACCCAGCCGCAGCGCGGCGACCTCCTGTTCACGCCGGGCCGGGTCCTCGCCCAGGTACCAGGTGCCCTGCCCGAGCGCCGCGATCTCCTCACCGGAGGGGAGCGTGATCGTTCTGGCCGATTCCGCAGACATCTCGGGCCTCCCGTCCGCCGTGGATCCGTGTCACGCGCGCCTGGGCCGAGTACCCAGGTCCGCGCCTCCCGGACAAGCGGTGCCACATGCGCCGCAGGGAGGTCAGAAAGGGCGGGCGGACTGCACCGTGCCCGTGCCGGGACCGGGTGCGCGATCGCGCAACGCGACGGCGACCGACACCGTGGCGCCGCAGGAGAGGACCGCCGCGAAGCCGATCATCGCGGTCTGCACGGCGAAGTGCCGCAAGGCGATGCTGAACAGGACGGAGGGCACGCCCATTTCGAGGTACGCCACGACGAAGAAGACGGCGAGGACCCCCGCGCGTGAGGCGGGCTCGGCCACTGAGACGGCACGTTCGACGCCTCCCTTGAACAGCAGCCCGGAGCCGGGTCCCGACAGGGACACGGCGACCAGGTAGAGCCAGAGCGCCGGGTGGTAGAGAGCGACGGCGCACAGGACCAGGCCGACCGGGAAGACCACTGCCCCCACGGTCAGGACCCGGGGCATTGGAAGGCGCCCAAGCACCAGCTGGGCGACCGCCGCGGAACCGAACATCAGGAAGGCCGCCAGGCCGACCAGGAGGTGTGAGTCGGTGTGCAGGGTGCCGTGAAGCACGCTCGCCCCGAGAGAGGAGATCAGGCCGAGGATCGCGAAGGCGAAGGCGCCCAGTGCGCCGGCCGCGCCGAACGTCCGCCGGCCGCCGGGGCGCAGGTCGAACCTGCTGGGCGGTTCGGCCGCGGGCAGCTCCAGGTCCACGGTCTCCGGGGTGGACAGCACCAGCGCCAGGCACACTGCCATGGCGAGCGTGAAGATCGCCTGGGTGGTGATCAGCGGCGCGGGAAGCCACTCGGCGGCGGCTCCGGCGACGAGGGGGCCTGAGGCCAGGCCGCCGAGGTTGGCGGCGGTGGCCACGATGCCGGGCAGCAGAGAACCCGTCCGTTCCGGGCGGGCCTCGTGGTGGAGGTCGTGCAGGTACGTCGTCGCGGTCGAGGCCATCAGTCCCAGTCCCACACCGTTCAGGATCCTGCCCGCGATCAGCCCCGGCAGGTCCCGCCACGCGATCAGTACGACCGACGCGACGATTCCGACCAGCAGCGCCGGGACGATGATGCGCCGCCGGCCGAGCCGGTCCGACAGGTGTCCCAGTCCGAGGAAGGCGGCCGCCGCGCCCACGACCATCGAGGCGTACGCCACCGTGACCGTGGTCGCGCCAAAGTGGTCCCGGGCCTCGTACAGCGGCCACAGCGGGGTCGGCGCGGTGCCGAAGGCCATCAGCACGATGAAGGCCACCGCCACGAACCAGAAGCCGGTCGTGTGCGAGGCACGGCGCCGGGCGGGGGCGCGGGGCGGCAGGCCGGCGGGAACGGACGCAGGGATCCGGCGGGTCGGGCCGCCGGGAGCGTCGGCTGTGGGACGGCTCAGCGGCTTGGGAACGGCAGGCAGGGGTACCCCTCCTCAGGCGGAATCGGATGGCGCTTTCCATCCTCCTCACCAGCCTGGATCAAAGCCAACGAATGTTTCTGCTGGGCTCGAGCAATGTGAGAGATACTTCTCGTGTGGAGCTACGTCAGCTGGAGCACTTCATCGCCGTCGCCGAGGAGCTGAGTTTCACGCGTGCCGCACGTCGGCTGCACATGGTGCAGTCGGGGGTGTCAGCCGCGATCCGCTCCCTGGAGCGCGAGCTCGGCTGCGCGCTGTTCGAGCGGACGTCGCAGCAGGTCCGGCTCACCGGGGCGGGCGCGGCGCTGCTGCCGGAGGCGTGGGCCACCCTGCACGCCGCCCAGGCGGCCCAGGACGCCGTGCGCGAGGCACAGGGCACACTGCGCGGCACGGTGAACGTGGGCGCCATGGCCTCGGTCGAGGTGGTGGACCTGCCTGCGCTCCTCGGGCAGTTGCACACCCGGCATCCGGCGATCGACGTCCGGCTGCGGCTGGCGACGACCGGCTCGGCGGGACTGGCGCACGCGTTGCTCAGCGGAGACCTGGACGTGGCCTTCCTGTCGCTGCCCGAGCACAGGCCCGCCGGGATCGACGCGCGGGAGCTGGCCACCGTGCCGCTCGTCCTGGTGGTGGGCGCCGCCCATCCGCTCGCGCAGCGGGGGGAGGTGGCACTTGCGGATCTCGCGGAGGAGCCCTTCGTGGACTTCCCGCCCGGTTACGGCAACCGCGAGGTGGTCGACCGGGCATTCGCGGCGGCGGGCGTCGTACGCCGGGTGGCACTGGAAGTGCCCGACATCGACATGGGGGCGGCACTGGTCCGGCACGGTCTGGGCATCGCCTTCCTCCCCACGTTCGCCGTTGCCCGCACCCCCGGCCTGCACGTCCTGGACGTCGACAACACCATGCTCCGCTGGAGCATGCATCTCGGCACGTCGTCGACCCGGCGGCCCAGCTCGGCCCTGGGGGCGCTGCTCGACCTGGTCGACCTCCACGTCATCGCCCTGTGACGTCCGGGCCGCGATGCCCTGGCCTCAGCCGTCGGTGGTGTCCGGCCCGCCGCGCTCGCTCCGGCCGCGGCATCCGCCGCGGCATCCGCCGACGCTCACGCCGCCGTCGCCCAGCAGGCGGTGTCGGACACCTTCTCGGGGCCGGAAGTTCCAGCGAGGTATCAGCGGGGGGCGCCCAGTACGATCTTCCACACTCGGGTCGCCACCTGGAGGTTCAGCCGGTCCTCGACGTTCGCAAGGTCGTCGCCGCTGATGTCGCGGATGCGCTGGAGCCGATAGCGCAGCGTGCTGCGGTGGATGGCGAGGGATTCGGCGGTCTCGTCGTAGTTGCCGCCGCAGTCGAAATACCGGGACAGGGTCTCCACCATGGCCGTGTGATGCCGGGAGTCGTAGTCGATGAGCTGACCGAGCCACTCGTGGACGAACGTCTCCAGTTCCCGGTAATCGTTGCCAGGTCCCAGGATGCGGTAGAGGCCGAGTTCGTCGAAGAACGTCGTGCCGTAGCGCTCGCGGGAGTGGCGGCGCACGTCCAGGGCGCGCTGCGCCTCCTGGTAGTGGTGGGGGATGTCCTTCGGGGAGCAGGAAGGGGCGCTCACCCCGATCGTCCCGGACCGTGTTCCGGTCTCCCGGGCGAGCGCCTCGTACAGCGCGCGGGCGTGCGGCCTCTCGTCGGCGATGAGGACGATGTGGTCGGAGCGACGGGTCAGCAGCGCGCGCATGCCCACGACGGAGACCGCCCGCCCCACGGTCTGTGCGAAGGAATCGTCGGCGGTCCGGTTCGGCCACTGCACCACGACGATGTAGTGGGTGCGGTGCAGGTCGTGTCCGACTGCCTCGGACCGGGCGTAGGCGCTCGGATCGTCCGTCCCTGCCAGGAGGTCGGCGGCCAGCTCGCGGTGCAGCCTCAGCTCCGTTTCGGCCAGATTGCGCAGGTGCGTCATTTCCAGGCCGAGCGACGCGGCTGCCTGTTCCAGGGCCAGGACGGTGTGCTCGTCGGCCTCGTCCCCGGGATCGACCAGGGCCAGCACGCCCAGGATCTCGCCGTGCGGGCGTACCAGGGTGATCAGCCGGCCCTTTGTCCGCACCGGCCCCGTCTGCCGGGCGACGGCGTGCAGCAGTTCGTCCTGACGCACGGGGTCCGGTTCGGGATAGGGGTCGGGGCGGCCGGGGCCGGTCCAGGACCTCAGCCGACCGAAGCGGTCCTCGACCAGCGCGGGGAGTCCAGTGAGCCTGTGCAGTGCGCGGGTGATGGCTTCCTCGCCTCCGCTCGAGGCAGCGACGTCGGCCGTGAGCGCGAGAACGGCCCGCTGGTACCCGAGCTCAGCCACGACGGAGATCAGCTGTCGCTGGAGGGCTGCGCGTTCGTCCCTGAGCCGGTGCAGCTCCCACGCGTCCCTGCGTCGGATGCGGCGCGCGAACGCCACTGACAGTGCGGCAGCAGTGTGCTCGACGATCGTGGCGAGCAGGAATCGGTCAGACTCCGGCGGCCAGGAGCGGGAGGACGACACCACGAGGTAGCCGTAAAGTCCCTCAGGTCCGCGTAGCCCCAGGGCCCTGCCCCAGGACCTGCCGGGTACGGTCACAGGGCCGTCCTGCCCGGCCAGCTCCCGCACCCTGCGACCCAGAGCCAGAGCCTGCGTCTGCCCGTTCCTCGGGCTGGGGACCAGGTCGCCGTCCCTCTTGAGGTATCCGGCCTCGACCCGGTACGGCCCCGCGGCCGCTACGTGGTCCATGGCCAGGTGCAGAATCTCGTCCTCGTCCGGGGTGTCGAACAGGGCGCCGGAGAGCACCATCAGGTCGCGGGGGTCATGGTCGGCCCGGGTACGAGCGGGCGGGCGGGGCTGCCTGCGAGCGGCGGCCGAGTGCCGCCAGGCGCTGCCTGCCCGGTCGGCGCAGCGGTGGTACGGGCTGGACGCCCGACTGCCGGCCATGCGATCACCCCGTTCTCCCCGCGTCATCAGGGAGGTGAGAGGTACTTCCCCTACCCCCTTTGAGTCGACTTACCCAAGATGTTCGGATTCTTTCTCTCGTACTCGTAGGACGACCGGGACCGTGCGTTCCTGACTCGCCAGGCGCAGGCGTGCAGCCACCCGGTTCGTCACCCTGGGGAGTGCTCGAGACCCTCCGTGCGCACCGGTGGGAAACCGGCGGAGGTCCCACCCCTACCTGAGCGAACGTGATCCGGAGAGTCGACGCGGGCGCCGTACCGGGAGGAGTTCCTCATGGCCAAGGCAGTGGGCATCGACCTGGGCACCACCAACTCTGTGATCGCCGTGTGGGAGGGCGGCGAGCCGTCCGTCGTGCCCAACAGCGAGGGCAACCGCACGACACCGTCCGTGGTGGCCTTCACCGACACCGGGGAACGTCTGGTGGGCCAGCTGGCCCGGCGCCAGGCGATCCTCAACCCCAAGGGCACCATCTACTCGGCCAAGCGGTTCATCGGCCGGCACTTCGACGAGATCTCCGAGGAGGCCAGGGCGGTCGCGTACGACGTCGTCGAAGGCGAGGGCGGGGCGGCTCGCTTCAAGGTGCGCGACAAGCTCTACGCGCCTGAGGAGATCAGCGCACAGGTGCTGCGCAAACTCGCCGACGACGCCTCCAAGCAACTCGGGGAGCGGGTCACGGAGGCGGTCATCACGGTGCCCGCCTACTTCAACGACGCTCAGCGCACCGCCACCAAGGACGCCGGACGGATCGCGGGACTGGAGGTGCTGCGGATCATCAACGAGCCGACGGCGGCCGCCCTCGCGTACGGCATGGAAAAGAAGGAGCACGAGACCGTCCTCGTCTTCGACCTGGGCGGCGGCACCTTCGACGTGAGCATCCTCGACGTCGGCGACGGCGTGGTGGAGGTGCGCTCGACCGCAGGCGACAGCCACCTGGGCGGCGACGACTTCGACCGGCGTCTGGTGGATCACCTCGCGGACGACTTCCAGAAGGAGAACGGCATCGACCTGCGCAAGGACCCGCAGGCGCTGCAACGACTGTTCGAGGCAGCGGAGAAGGCCAAGACCGAGCTGAGTTCGGTGACGCAGACACAGGTCAGCCTGCCGTTCATCACCGCCGATGCCTCTGGCCCCAAGCACCTCACCGACTCGATCATGCGGTCCACGTTCGAGCAGATCACCAGCGACCTGGTGGAGCGCTGCCTGGGACCGGTCCAGCAGGCGATGGCCGACGCCAAGGTCGGCGAGAGCGACATCGACGAGGTCATCCTGGTCGGCGGTTCCACCCGCATCCCCGCCGTCCAAGCCCTGGTCCGCCGGCTGACCGGCGGCAAGGAACCCAACATGAGCGTCAACCCCGACGAGGTCGTGGCCCTGGGCGCCGCGATCCAGGCCGGGGTGCTCAAGGGCGAGGTCAAGGACGTCCTGCTGCTCGACGTCACACCTTTGTCGCTGGGCGTGGAGACGCGGGGCGGAGTGATGACGAAGATCGTCGAGCGGAACACCACCATCCCGGTGCGCCGCGCCGAGACCTTCTCCACCGCCGAGGACAACCAGCCGGCCGTCGACGTGGTGGTGCTGCAGGGCGAGCGCGAGTCCGCGGCCGACAACCGGGTGCTGGGCCGGTTCCAGCTCACCGACATCCGGCAGGCGCCGCGGGGCGAACCACAGATCGAGGTCACCTTCGACGTCGACGCCAACGGCATCCTCAACGTCAAGGCCAGCGACCGGGACACCGGCAAGGAACAGGGCATCACCATCAGCGAGAGCTCCAACCTGGACCGCAGTGAGGTCGAACGCATGGTCCAGGAGGCCGAGCGCAACCAGGGCCAGGACCATGCACTCCGCGAGGCCGTCGACGCCCGCAACGAACTCGACGCCGTCGCGTACCAGGTCGACAGGCGCCTCGCCGAACTGGGCGACGCGGCGCCGGCGCACGAGAAGGCACGCGCCGAGATGCTCGTGTCCGACGCCCGCGCGGCGGTCAAGGAAGAAGCGGGCGTGGAGCGTGTGCGGCCCCTGACCTCCGAACTCCAGCAGGTGCTCGCCGGGCTGACGGCCCACCAGGGCGCCGCCACCGCGGATGGCGGTCCCGGCCAGGATGCCGCCGCCGGTGGTCCCACGAGTGGCGGTGGCGGTGACGATGATGTCATCGACGCCGAGTTCGACAAGGGCTGAGGCGCGCCATGCCCTCCTACCCCCAGGAACCCGGCCGGGCCGCGTCGGATCCGGTCGAACCGGTCCCGGAAGGCGCCGTCCGCCCTCCGCGCGGGAACTTGCCCCAACCGGGCTCGCCGACCCGGCCGGAAGCGGCGAGCGGCGAACCGGGACCCGACGCCGCCGGCCCCGCGACTGCCGAGGACCAGTACACGACCGCGATCCAGGAACTGGAGGACCGCTGGCGGCGCGCACTCGCCGACCTCGACAACCTTCGCAAGCGCCACGCCAGGGAACTGGAGCGCGAACGGGCGGCCGAGCGGTCCCGCACGGCGGCCGCCTTCCTACCCGTCCTCGACAACCTCGAACTCGCCCTGACCCACGCGGGCGCCGATCCGGGCGCGATCGTGGAGGGCATCCGGGCCGTACGCGACCAGGCGGTGAATGTTTTCGAACTGCTCGGCTACCCGCGGCACGCGGAGACCGGCGTCGCCTTCGACCCGGCGCGGCACGAGGTGGTCGGCGTCGTCCAGGACCCCGACGCCCCGCCGGGCACGGTCGTCGAGGTGCTGCGCCCCGGCTACGGGGACGGCGAGAGGCAGCTCAGGCCGGCCGCGGTGACCGTCGCGAAACGGGAGTGACGGGTCATGGCACGGGACTACTACGAGGTGCTGGGCGTGCCGCGGAGCGCGAGCCAGGACGAGATCCAGCAGGCGTATCGCAAACTCGCCCGCAGGTACCACCCCGACGTCAACAAGGACCCCGGCGCGGAGGAGCGCTTCAAGGACCTCAACGAGGCACACAGCGTCCTGTCCGACCCCAGGACCCGGGCCCGCTACGACCGCTTCGGGGAGGACTTCCGCAAGATCCCCGAGGACTTCGACGAACGGGTCGCGGCCGGAGCGGGCGGCGGCTTCCGCGGTCGGAGGACCGCGGGCGGGGGCGGGCCCCGTGTCCGGTACGCCACCGGCTTCGGCGACGACCTCGGCGCGGAAGGCATCGACATCGAGGACCTGTTCGGCTCCATGTTCGGAGCCGGCGCCGCCGCAGGCCGCGTTCCGGGAGCGGACCAGGAGGCCGAGCTGCCGCTCACCGTCGAGGAGGCCTACCGAGGCGGCCGACGCACCGTCACGCTCGCCGGTCCCACCGGGCAGCCGCGACGGTACGAGGTCGACGTGCCGCCTGGCGTCACCGACGGGCAACGCATCCGGCTGGCGGGCGAGGGCGGCCGGGGCACTGGTGACGCCGCCGCGGGCGACCTGTACCTGCGAGTGCGTATCCAGCCGCACCCGCGGTTCCGGCTGGACGG
This sequence comes from Streptomyces sp. NPDC090499, assembly GCF_044769305.1. Taxonomy (NCBI): domain Bacteria; kingdom Bacillati; phylum Actinomycetota; class Actinomycetes; order Kitasatosporales; family Streptomycetaceae; genus Streptomyces; species Streptomyces sp. NPDC090499. Next base: position 160,010 of record NZ_JBIVXP010000018.1, on the reverse strand, counting down.
CCGCGACGTGCACGTCCAGGTCCCGGTCGCCCCCTGGGAGGCGGCCCTGGGCGCGACCGTGCCGGTGCCCACGCCCGGCGGCGGCACGGCCAAGGTCACGGTGCCCGCGGGTTCGTCCAGCGGCCGGCGGCTGCGGCTGCGTGGCGAGGGCATGCCGAACCCGCGCGGTACGAACGGCGACCTGTACGCCGAACTCCGCATCATGGTGCCGCCCACCCTTGGCGACCGGGAGCGCGAACTGTTCGAGGAACTCGCCGCCACTTCCTCGTTCGACCCCAGGAGGACGTGATGACCGACCGACCCGCGGGAGCGGCAGGCATCGGCTGGGCCGGTGGGGGCGCCCGTCCGGTACGCACGGGCGCAGACATCACCGCCTCGACGGCTGTCCGGTACGCGCTCGTGCCCGCCCCCAGACTCTCCCTCGACGCCGTGGCCCGTCGCTCGGGCCTCCACCCCGACCTGATCCGCCGGTTCGTCGCCCTCGGCCTTGTCGACGCCGAACGCGACGCCGCGGGACACCTGGTGTTCGACCCCACGGCCCCGGCGGTTCTCGCCCGCATCCAGCGGCTGCGCACCGGACTCTGCCTCAACTACGCATCCATCGGCCTGGTGCTCGACCTGCTCGACCGCATCAGCCTGCTCGAAGCCGCGCTGCGCGGCCGCGGCATGAGGAGTGAAACACCCCCATGGACATGAACCGTCTCACCCAGAAGTCCCAGGAAGCCCTCCAGGAGGCCCAGACCGCGGCCGTCGGCATGGGGCACACCGAGGTCGACGGGGAACACCTGCTGCTCGCACTTCTCGAGCAGGAGGACGGTCTGATCCCGCGGTTGCTGCAACAGGCAGGCACCGACCCGAGGCAACTGCGCGCGGCCGTGGGCGAGGAACTCTCCCGCCGCCCGAAGGTCACCGGCCCCGGCGCGGCACCCGGCCAGGTCTTCGTCACCCAGCGCCTCACCCGCCTGCTCGACGCCGCCGAACGGGAGGCCAAGCGCCTCAAGGACGAGTACGTGTCCGTGGAGCACCTCCTGCTCGCCCTGGCCGAGGAGAGCTCTTCGACCGCCGCCGGACGCCTGCTCAAACAGGCCGGCATCACCAGGGACTCGTTCCTGAGCGCGCTCACCCAGGTCCGCGGCAACCAGCGCGTCACCTCCGCCAACCCCGAAGTGGCCTACGAGGCGCTGGAGAAGTACGGCCGCGACCTGGTCCTGGAGGCCCGGTCCGGACGGCTGGACCCGGTCATCGGCCGTGACGCGGAGATCCGCCGCGTCACCCAGATCCTCAGCCGCAAGACCAAGAACAACCCCGTCCTCATCGGCGACCCCGGCGTCGGCAAGACCGCCATCGTCGAGGGCCTGGCCCAGCGCATCGTGCGCGGCGACGTCCCCGAGGGGCTGCGCGACAAGACGGTGTTCGCCCTCGACATGGGCTCCCTGGTCGCCGGCGCCAAGTACCGTGGCGAGTTCGAGGAACGCCTCAAGGCCGTGCTGTCCGAGGTGAAGGCCGCCCAAGGACGCATCCTGCTCTTCGTCGACGAACTCCACACCGTCGTGGGAGCGGGCGCCGCCGAAGGGGCCATGGACGCGGGCAACATGCTCAAACCGATGCTCGCCCGCGGCGAACTCCACATGATCGGCGCCACCACCCTCGACGAGTACCGCAAGCACATCGAGAAGGACGCCGCCCTCGAACGCCGCTTCCAGCAGGTCCTGGTCGACGAGCCGAGCGTGGAGGACACCATCTCCATCCTGCGCGGACTGCGCGAACGTCTCGAGGTCTTCCACGGCGTGAAGATCCAGGACACCGCGCTGGTCTCCGCGGCCACCCTCAGCCACCGCTACATCACCGACCGGTTCCTGCCCGACAAGGCCATCGACCTGGTCGACGAGGCGTGCGCCCGGCTGCGTACCGAGATCGACTCGATGCCCGCCGAACTCGACGAGATCACCCGCCGCGTCACCCGCTTGGAGATCGAGGAAGCCGCCCTGTCCAAGGAGACCGACCCCGCCAGCAAAGCCCGCCTGGAGGAACTGCGCAGGGAACTGGCCGACCTGCGCGGCGAGGCCGACGCCAAACACGCCCAGTGGGAGGCCGAACGCCAGGCGATCCGCCGCGTGCAGGAATTGCGCCAGGAACTGGAGCAGGTCCGCCACGACGCGGAGGAGGCCGAACGCGCATACGACCTCAACCGGGCCGCCGAACTCCGCTACGGCCGCCTCCAGGACCTGGAGCGCCGGCTGAACGCCGAGGAGGAGCAACTGGCCGCCAAACAGGGGCAGAACCGGCTGCTGCGCGAGGTCGTCACCGAGGAGGAGATCGCCGAGATCGTCGCCGCCTGGACCGGCATCCCCGTCGCCCGCCTCCAGGAGGGCGAACGCGAGAAGCTGCTGCGCCTCGACGAGATCCTGCGCGAGCGCGTCATCGGCCAGGACGAGGCCGTCAAACTCGTCGCCGACGCCGTCATCCGCGCCCGCTCCGGCATCCGCGACCCGCGCCGCCCCATCGGCTCGTTCATCTTCCTCGGCCCCACCGGCGTCGGGAAGACCGAACTGGCCAAGACCCTCGCGGCGGCCCTGTTCGACTCCGAGGAGAACATGGTCCGCCTCGACATGAGCGAGTACCAGGAGCGGCACACCGTCAGCCGGCTCATGGGCGCACCGCCCGGATACGTCGGCTACGAGGAAGGCGGCCAGCTCACCGAGGCCGTGCGCCGCAAGCCGTACTCGGTCGTGCTGTTCGACGAGATCGAGAAGGCGCACAGCGATGTCTTCAACACCCTGCTGCAGGTCCTCGACGACGGCCGCATCACCGACTCCCAGGGCCGCACCGTCGACTTCCGCAACACCGTGATCATCATGACGTCGAACATCGGCTCCGAGCACCTCCTCGACGGCGCCACCGCCGAGGGCGAGATCAAGCCGGACGCCCGCGCCCTGGTGATGGGCGAGCTGCGCGGGCACTTCCGCCCGGAGTTCCTCAACCGCGTCGACGACATCGTGCTGTTCAAGCCGCTCGGCGAGCGGCAGATCGAGCGGATCGTGGAGCTGCAGTTCGACGAACTGCGCCGCCGCCTCGCCGAACGCCGCATCACCGTCGAACTCACCGATGCCGCACGCGAGGTGATCGCCCACCAGGGTTACGACCCGGTGTACGGGGCCCGGCCGCTGCGCCGCTACATCTCCCACGAGGTCGAGACGATGGTCGGACGCGCCCTGCTGCGCGGCGACGTCCAGGACGGCGCGACGGTCCGCGTCGACGCCGAACACGGAGAGCTGGTGGTCACCTACGACCAGTCCGAGGACGTGAAGGGAGCGCGTGCGGCATGAGCACGATCCAGGCGACGACCGTCCGTTGTCCCCACTGCGGGCGCACCAACCGGGTGCCCGTGGCCGCGGAGGGCCGCCCCAAGTGCGGCCACTGCAAGCAGCCCCTACCGTGGATGGTGGACGCGGGCGACGACGACTTCACCGAGATCGCCGAGCAGGCCGCCGTCCCCGTCGTGGTCGACCTGTGGGCCACCTGGTGCGGCCCCTGCCGCCTGGTCAGCCCCGCGCTGGAGAAGGTCGCCACCGATCTCGCCGGCCGCATCAAACTCGTCAAGGTCGACATCGACAAGAACCCGCGACTGTCGCAGCGTTTCGAGGTCCAGGCCGTACCGACACTGCTCGTCCTCGACCGGGGCGAGACGGTCGCCCGGCAGACGGGGGCGGCGCCCGCCCCCGCTCTGCGCCAGTGGGTGGAACAGTCGATCACGGCCCGGGAAGGGTGATCCGGATGACCCTGCACGCAGACCCCCACCTCGCGCTTGTCCGGCCGGTCCGGCCGCTGACCCCAGAAGGGTGTCAGGAGTGTCTGCTGCTCGGCTCCCCGTGGGTCCACCTGAGGCTCTGCCTGACCTGCGGACACGTCGGCTGCTGTGACTCCTCGCCGAACAGGCACGCGCGCAAGCACGCGGCAGCCGACGCCCATCCGATCGTGCAGTCGTTCCAGCCCGGCGAGGAATGGCGCTGGTGCTACGTTCACGAGGCGTTCGTCTGATGTCCGGCGACCAGCCGATGCCGGGCGGAGTTCCGGTGCCGCAGGAGGCGGACGAGGCCGTCTTGCGGGAGACCCCGGACACCTGCGGGGCGTATCCGCGCCTCACGGAGGACCAGATCGCACGTCTGGCGGAGCACGGGCAACGCCGGAGCATGGCTCCGAACGACGTGCTGATCCAGGAGGGGGAGCGCTGCGAGACGTTCTTCGTCGTCCTCGGCGGTACCGTCGCCGTCGTCGAGGACTACGGCACTCCCGAGGAGCACGTGCTGCGCGTGCACGGCCCCGGTCGCTTCATCGGCGAACTCGGGCTGCTGTGGGGGCAGGTGGCCTTCTACACCGCTGTCGCCAGGGAGCCGGGCGAGGTCCTCGTGGTCTCCCTGGACGAGTTGCGCCACCTGGTGTCCCAGGACTCCGCCATCGGGGACGTCGTGCTGCGCGCCTGTCTGGGCCGTCGTGCGCTGCTCGTCGGACAGGGCGCCGGCTTCCGCATCATCGGCTCGCGCTACTCGCCCGACACCAGGCGGCTGCGCGAGTTCGCCATCCGCAACCGGCTGCCGCACCGTTGGATCGACCTGGAGACCGACAAGGAAGCCGAGGACCTGCTGCGCCGCTTCGGCGTCGGCCCGGAGCAGACTCCACTCGTCATCTGGCGGGACACCACCCTGTTGCGCAACCCCAGCAACGCGGAACTGGCCCGGCTCATCGGCCTGCCGTCACTGCCCGCCGGAAACCGTCACGGCGACGTCCTCATCGTCGGCTCCGGACCCGCCGGCCTCGCCGCCGCGGTGTACGCCGCCTCCGAGGGTCTGAGCACCACCGTGGTGGAGGCGATGGCCACCGGCGGCCAGGCCGGCACGTCGTCCCGCATCGAGAATCTGCTCGGCTTCCCCGCCGGCATCTCCGGCGCCGAACTCACCGAACGCGCCGTGCTCCAGGCCGACAAGTTCGGCGCCAGGATCAGCATTCCGGTGGAGGCGACCGGTCTCCTTCCCAAGGACGAGGACCACTACGTGGTGGCGTTCGCCGACGGCAGCGAGATCGCCGCCCGCGCCGTCGTCCTGGCCACGGGTGCCCGCTACCGCCGGCTCCAGGTGCCCGGCATCGAACGCCTGGAGGGAACGAGCGTCCACTACTCGGCGACCGTCTACGAGGCCCAGCAGTGCCGCACCGACCCGGTGGCCGTCGTCGGCGGAGGAAACTCGGCCGGCCAGGCGGTGCTGTTCCTCGCCGGGCACGCGCCGAAGGTGCACCTGCTGGTCCGAGGACCCAGCCTCGAGGCCAGCATGTCCCGCTACCTGATCGACCAGGTCGAGCGACATCCGCGGGTGGAGGTCATGCTGCACACGGAAGTCACCGAGGTCATCGGCCAGGAGGTGCTGGAGGAACTCGACCTGGTCGACAACCGCACGGGCGGGCACCACCGACTCGCGGTACGGAGCCTGTTCGTCTTCACCGGCGCCGACCCCCACACCGAGTGGCTCGCCGACGTCATCGCCCTCGACTCCCGAGGCTTCGTCCTCACCGGCCCGGAGGCCCAGGAAACCTGCGCCTACCCCGAGGTGTGGCACGGCCGCGGCCGCTCGTGCATGACCCTGGAGACCAACCTGCCCGGGGTCTTCGCGGTAGGGGACGTCCGCAGCGGCTCGGTGAAACGGGTGGCCTCGGCGGCCGGTGAGGGCGCCATGGCCATCCACTTCGTGCACCGGCACCTGGGGCACTCGGCCGCGCCCGGCACCACGGGCTCGTCCGCTGCAGCGGGCCACTCGGACGTCTCCCCCCACGTACGGCGCAAGGAGTCCGCATGGTTCGCATGACGAATGGCGGACGGATCGCGGAGTCGGCATGGCGCCGTGGGAGTCCCGGCCCGTTGGACGGCCTGTGGCTGTGTCGCTTCTGCCCCTCCCCGGCCCGGGTTCCGCCGCCCGTCGTCTCCGGGCGTGGCGCCGAACCGGCGCGTCGCCGTGGGCAGTTCCGCGGAGCGGCCCTTCCACAGGTCGTGGCTGAGAGTGCGTGCGGTGTTCGTAACGCGTCGCGTCGGTCGCCCCTCGAAGCCGGACCCCGCGGACCTGTCAGGAAGGAAAACGGACATGCTTGGCCGGGAGAATCGCACGCAGCGTTCAGGCGATGGCACACGGGCACAGGGGGTCCGATCCCAACGTGCAGACGGCAGCTGACAGCCGAACGTCGGGAAGCCTAAGCCACATAGCCACCTCAAATGATCGCCGGCACCGCCACGGCGGAGTCACCGTGGAATCAGCAGAGGAGATCGTCATGGCAAGCAGCAATCGCGCCGTCGTCTTCCATAACCCGAAAGACATGCGCGTCGAATCACTCGACTTCCCGAAGCTTCAGATGCCGAACGGGAAGCAGGCTCCGCACGGAGTCATCCTCAGAATCGTCGCCACCAACATCTGCGGGAGTGACCTGCACATCTACCGCGGATCCTTCCCCGTGCCCCAGGGCATGGTGATGGGGCACGAGATGACCGGGGAGGTCATCGAGGTGGGCCCCGACGTCGAATTCCTCAGCGAGGGCGACCTCGTCTCCGTCCCGTTCAACGTCGCCTGCGGCCGATGCCGCAACTGCAGGGCACGCCGCACCGACGTCTGCGAGACCACGAACCCCAAGGTGTCCTGCGGAGCTTACGGCTTCAACCTGGGCGACTGGACCGGCGGCCAGGCCGAGTACCTGTTCGTCCCGTACGCCGACTTCCAGCTCCTGCGCTTCCCTGACAGGGACCAGGCCATGGCGAAGATCCGCGACCTGGCGCTGCTCTCGGACATCCTGCCCACCGCGTTCCACGGTCTCATGGAGGCCGGTGCCAAGCCGGGCTCGACCGTGTACATCGCCGGCGCCGGCCCGGTCGGCCGCTGCGGCGCAGCAGCGGCGCGCCTCCTCGGGGCGTCCTGCATCATCGTCGGCGACTACAGCACGGACCGTCTGGATCTGGTGGAGAAGAACGGCTGCGAGACGATCGACCTGAGGCAGGACGCGGCACTCACCGACCAGATCGAGGCCATCCTGGGAGAACCCATGGTCGACTGCGCGGTCGACTACGTCGGCACCGAGGCACACGGCATCGGCCGCGAGGGCGGGGACATGGACCCGGCCTACGCCATCAACCAGGTGGTCGACGCCACCCGGGCGGGCGGAGCCACCGGAGTCATCGGCGTCTACGGCCCCGACCCGCTCGCGAAATCGAAGGCCGAGCAAGAAGGAACGTACCCGATCGACTTCGGCAAGGCATGGATCAAGTCGCCGCGGATTTCGGCCGGACAGGCACCGATCATGCACTACAACCGCGAACTGATGATGGCGATCCTGTGGGACCGCATGCCCTACTTGAGCGCCATGCTCAATACGACAGTGATCAGCCTCGACGACGCCCCGGACGCCTACGCGACCTTCGACACGGGAGTGCCCGAGAAGTTCATCATCAACCCCCACGGCCTCATTCCCGCATGAGGCCCGCCCTATCCGGCTCGCAGAACCCGCAGTCCCCGTTCGGAGAGACTGCGAGTTCGCGGGGTGGCAGTCGGTTCGCATCCGAACACGGTCCCGGCCCGGCTCAGGGCGCCAGCACGACTCTGCCGAACATCTTCCCCGCGTCCATCTCACGGTGGGCCAGCACCGCCTGGCCCAGCGGCAACACCGCATGCACAACTGTGCACAGGTCCCCGTGCGCAGCATCGGCGAAGTGGGACGACCGCACGGCCTGCCGGTCGTGGCCGGGCACAGTGTCAGAACTGAATGCGAAAGACAACGACTCACGGAAGGCGTCCATCGCCGCATACCGAAGTCCGCCGGCGGCTGCTCACCGACCACACGAAGCCACGTACCGCCCGGTGGAGGTCAACTTCGCTAGGAGAAGCAGAAGTTGGGGAATCCCCACGACATCGATGACCACGTCGAAGCCCGCCGGTGCGTCCGGGCGGCCCTCGCCGGAGCGGTCAAGGACACGGGTCACGCCCAGGTCCCGCGGGCGGTCGTCACGCTCCACCGACGAGGTGGTGACGGCCACCGGGTTCGCGCCACCCCTGGCTGCGAGCTGGACCGGTCCAGGGCAAGGCGGGCGACCACGCCGGAGCCGCCGAGGGTCACCGCGTCAGCGCCGGTCGGGCCGTCGGACAGCACAACGACGTCAGCGATCAGGGCGACGGCCTACACGGCCTACCCACCGGACAAGCCGGTGAACGCCCACACCCGCCGCCCGAACCACGAGGCATCCACGCCTCCTCCCACCGCGGTGACCTTTCCCGCGACCTCGCTGCCATGGATATGGCCGTCCCGGAAGCCGTGGGCGGCGAGCGCCACATAGGTCACACCTGCCGCGCGCGTGTCGCCAAGGGCGTCGGCGCTCCGGAACCACAAGGCCCTGAACAGGCCAAACGCCCCCGACTTGGACCACATGGACGCCAGAAGACGGTTCCGACTACCTCTGCCATGTGACACCGCGGCCCACTCGCTAGCACCACGTACCACTCATCAAGATCCGGACCAGGTGCGGACCGACTCAGCCCGGCACTCGATGTTCCCGCTCTTTGTCGCAGGTCAGCGACCCAGGGCGGCTCCGCCGCCCGCCGTGGGGCGGGCAAATCGAAGGCGGTGGGGCCTTCGTGACCTTGGAACCTATCTATTTGCGCGTCAGGAGCGAGGTCAGGCGTGTACCACCAGCAGACGAAGAATCTTCTCGTTTCGTACCGTCCGCGGAAGCTCGGGTTCTTCCAGAACCCGACGTCGGTTGCCCGGAGGCTTCGTTGCGCTCCGGGCGTTCACAACGCATGCCTGCACCCGTGCGGAGCCGTGTTCCGCGGGGGGACGGGAACCCCGCCCACGCGATGCCGGTCCGGCCATCTCGCCGCCCCGCAGCTGCTGCGCCGGGGCCGACGCCCGCGCGGGCACTGACACCGCCGGCCGGCCGCAGGAAGACGCCCTGGCCGCCACCGGAGAGATGCTCGTTCTCCCGGGTGACGGCCGGGGTGGCTGTCGTACCCCCCCTACGAGGGCGCGGGGGGGGCTCAGGTAGTGGCAGGCCGGGCGAGGCGTTCGTCGGGGATGACCGCGACGCCGAGGATCTCGATCAGGGCCTCGGGCTGCCACAGGCCCGTGGTGCCGATGCCGGCCATCGCGGGATAGACCGGCCCCGCGAGCTCGCGCCACACCGCCCCGATCTCCCTGCCGTGCGCCTGGTAGTCGGGGATGTCGGTCAGGTAGAGCGTGATGCTCACCAGGTCCTGAGGGATGCCACCGGCTTCCCTCAGCGTGGCGAGGACGTTCCCGAACGCCTGCCGGAACTGCTCGACGATCCCGCCGCTGACGATCTTCATGTCCTTGTCTAGAGCAGTCTGACCGCCCAGGTAGAGCGTGTTGCCGCTGAGCGTCCCGTGCGAGTAGCCGCTGGGCTTGGGCAGGGACGCGGGGTTGACCGGAACCGGGGCCGAGTTGGTCGCCATGGAGAGCTCCTGCGGGGGCGTTGCCGGGTCTGTGCCGGGACTGTTCTGTCTGGCGCCACACCGTAGCATCTATTGACAGAGATATGACGCTCGCGGAAATAATGAAATATCCAGAAGGGGCCGCAGCGCCGAAGAGAGGGAAGAACCCATGCGTCTTTCGACCGTCGTCCACGCCGCCGGTACCAGCGCCGCGGTGCTCGACGGGAACACCTGGCGGGCGTTGCCGGCCGCCGACCTGTCGGCCCTGCTGACGGCGGTACCGGTCCAGCAGGTGGCCGGCCTGGCCGGGGACGCGCTGGTCGACGCCGTTCCGGTGCTGCCGCTGCCGGCTCCGGGCAAGGTGGTCTGCTGCGGGCTGAACTACGCCGACCACATCCGGGAGACGGGGCGCGAGCTGCCGTCGTACCCCACGCTCTTCCCGAAGTACGCGGACACCCTGACCGGTCCCGAGGCCGACATCGTGCTGCCGGCCGGACTCCAGGTGGACTGGGAGGTGGAGCTGGCCGTCGTGGTCGGTGCCACCCTGCGGCGCGCCGACCGGGCGACCGCGCTGGCCGGGATCGCCGGGTACACCGTGGCGAACGACATCTCGGTGCGCGACTGGCAGTACCGCACCCTGGAGTGGTTCCAGGGGAAGGCCTGGGACGCCTCCACCCCGGTCGGCCCCGTGATCGTGACCCCGGACGAGGTCGACCCGGCGGCGGGCCTGGAGGTGATCTGCCGGGTCAACGGCGAGATGGTCCAGCGGGACACCACCAAGACGCTGGTGTTCGACGCCGCCGACCTGCTCGCGTACATCTCGGCCTTCACCGTGCTGCGCCCCGGCGACCTCGTGCTGACCGGCACACCCGGCGGCGTCGGGGTGGCCCGGGAGCCCCAGCGCTTCCTCGCCGACGGCGACGTCGTGGAGACCGAGATCCCCGGCATCGGCACGCTCCGCAACACCGTGCGCTTCACCGGCTGACGCCCGCCCACCACCTACGCATCCCCCGCTGACATCCGCCCAGCCACCGACGAGGAGTCCTCATGAACCCCGATCCCAGTCAGTACGTCCCTGGTCAGCAGGTCCCCGGTCAGTACGTCCTCGACGGCGACAACTCGATGTACGCCACGGAGAGCGGCCTGGTGGTGCCGGTCGTCACCCGTGGCGGCAGTGAACCCGGTGACACCGGGCAGTCCGCCGGCGCCACCCGGATCTCGGGCGTGAGCATCCAGCACACCCCGGCCACCAGGATCTGGTTCGGCAAGGTCCACAACGACGGCGGCTACCGCTCGGTGCCCCACCACCACGGCGAGGCCGAGACCGGCGGCTATGTGCTCTCCGGCCGGGCCCGGATCTACTTCGGTGCGAAGTTCGAGGACTACATCGACATGGCGGAGGGCGACTGGGTCTTCGTCCCGCCGTTCCTGCCGCACGTCGAGTGCAACCTCGACCGCAACAACCCGCTGACCTGGATGACGACCCGCACTCCGGAGAACATCGTGGTCAACCTCCCCCAGGTCGCCGACACGGACCTGCGCGACTGGACGGACCGCCCCTGATGACCGACACCACCTCCGAGGTCTTCACCGCCGCCGTCACGCTGACCCCGACCGAGGCCGAGCGCTTCGACCTCGCCTTCACGGCGGTCACCCAGCCCTGCCCGTGGCCCAAGGCGTACGGCGGAGACCTGGTCGCCCAGGCCGCCGCGGCGGCGATGAAGTCCGTCACCGACGGCAAGACACTGCACTCCATGCACTCCTATTTCATGCGCCCCGCCGACATCGGCGCCGAGGTCCGCTACGAGGTGGAGCTGCTGCGCGACGGCCGCGGCTACGCGACCCGGCAGGTGCGCGGGTACCAGAACGGCAGGCCGCTCTACGTCTGCCTGGCCAACTTCGCCGCCGGCGAACCGGGCGGCAGCTACGGCGAGGGCCTGCCCGACTGGCTGACGGCCGCGGGCCTGCCCGGCCCCGAGAAGCTGCTCAGCTCGGCCGAGTACCTCGCCGGGCGGACCGGCGGCACGATGACCGAGGTCTCCAAGGACTACTGGTGCGGCGGCCGGGGCTTCGACATGCGCCATGTGCCGGGCCCGGTCTACCTCGACGTCGAGGGCGAGCGGAAGCCCCACCAGGCGGTCTGGGTACGGCCCTTCGACGCACTGCGGCCGGTCGACGGGCTCACCGACGCGCAGCGTGACACGGCCGCCCTCGCCTACGTCTGCGACTACACGATCCTGGAGCCGGTGCTCCGCGTCCTCGACCTGCCCTGGGCAAGGGAAGGGCTGGTCACCGCCAGCCTCGACCACGCGATGTGGTTCCACCGCGCCCCGCGGGCGGGTGTGGTGGACGGCTGGCTGCTCTACGCCCAGGAGGCGGTCGCCGCCGACGACGGCAGAGGGCTCGCCGCCGGGCGGTTCTTCACCCCCGACGGCACCCACCTGGCCACCGTCGTCCAAGAAGGAATGATCCGCGCCGGCGAGGGAGGCCACCGATGACGCTGTCGCCCTCCGGGCACACCGACACCTTCGCCCGCGACCATCTCCCGCAGGTCGGGCAGTGGCCGGTGCTGGAGTTCACCACCGAGGCGCTCAGGTACCCGGAACGCCTCAACGCCGCCGTCGAGCTGATCGACGGTGCGGTGGCGGCCTTCGGCCCCGACCGGCCCGCACTGCGCACCGCCGACGGCGACGTCTGGACGTACCGCGAGCTGCAGCGGCGGGCCGACCAGATCGCCCAGGTGCTCACCGAGGACCTCGGGCTGGTGCCCGGCAACCGGGTGCTGCTGCGCTCCCCCAACAACCCCTGGACCGTCGCCGCCTGGCTGGGTGTGGTGAAGGCCGGCGGGATCGTCGTCACCACCATGGCCGTACTGCGGGCCGGCGAGCTGGCACCCGTCGTGGAGAAGACGCGGCCGGTCGTCGCGCTGGTCGACCACCGCTTCCTCGACGACGTGTTCGCGGTACGGGACACGGTCGCGCCGGACCTGGTCGTCGTGCCGTACGGCGGCGACACCGCCGACGACCTGAGCAACCGGGTCGAGGCGAAGGCGGGGCGGTTCACCGCGGCCGACACCGCCGCGGACGACGTCGCGCTGTTCGGGCCGACGTCGGGCACCACGGGCGTCCCGAAGATCACCACCCACTTCCACCGCGACATCCTGTCGATCGACAACACCTTCGGCAAGCACACGCTCCGGCTGCTCCCCGACGACCTGGTCGCGTGCACCGCCCCGCTCGCCTTCACCTTCGGCCTCGGCCTGCTGGTCGTCTTCACGCTGCGGGCGGGCGCCTGCGCCTTCCTCACCGAGTCGGTGCCGCCGGCGGGGCTCGCCGACCTCGTCGCCGAGCACGGGGTGACCGTGCTGGCCACCGCTCCGACCGCGTACCAGCAGATCCTCAAGTCCGGAAAGGCGGACCGGCTCATCGGGCTGCGCCGCGCGGTCAGCGCGGGCGAACACATCCCGCAGAGCCTGTGGGAGGAACTGCGCGACCGGCTCGGCCTCAAGGTCATCGACGGGATAGGCGCCACCGAGATGCTGCACATCTTCATCTCGGCCGACGGCGACGACATCCGCCCCGGGGCGACCGGCAAGCCCGTGCCCGGCTACCGCGCCACCATCCTGACACCGGACGGCAAGGAGCTCGGTCCCGGTGCCGAGGGACTGCTCGGTGTGATCGGCCCGGTCGGCTGCCGCTACCTCGACGACGAACGGCAGTCCGCGTACGTCCTGGGCGGCTGGAACGTCACGGGTGACACCTTCCTCCGCGACGAGGAGGGCTACTTCTGGTACCGGGCGCGCAACGACGGCCTGATCGTGTCGTCCGGGTACAACATCGCCGGTCCCGAGGTGGAGGCCGCCGTCCTCACCCACCCGGACGTCGTGGAAGCGGCCGTCATCGCGGAGCCGGACGCCGAACGCGGTTCGATCGTCTGCGCGTTCGTCGTCCTGCGCGAGGGCGCGGCCGGTGACGCGGCGACGGCCCGGGACATCCAGGACCACGTCAAACAGCAGATCGCGCCGTACAAGTACCCGCGCGACGTGCGCTTCACCGACTCCCTGCCGCGCAACCCCAGCGGCAAGCTTCAGCATTTCAAGCTCCGTCAGATCGTGACGGAACAGATCACGACAGAACAGATCATGACAGAACAGATCGCAACGGAGCAGATCGCGACGGAGCAGATCGTGGAGGAGCAGATCGTGGAGGACCAGTCATGAGGATCGCTATCGCAGGCGGCGGCCCCGGAGGGCTGTACTTCGCCGCTCTGATGAAGCAGCTGGACCCGGCGCACGAGGTCACCGTCTGGGAGCGCAACGCGCCCGACGACACCTTCGGGTTCGGCGTGGTCTTCTCCGACGAGACCCTCGGCGGCATCGACAACGCCGACGACGTGGTCCACGCCGCGATGGAGAACCGCTTCGCCCGCTGGACGGACATCGACATCGAGGTCGACGGCGACCGGTTCACCGTGGGCGGTCAGGGCTTCGCGGCGATGAGCCGCAAAGAACTGCTGCAGATCCTGCAGCGGCGGGCCGCCGAGCTCGGCGTCACCGTCCACTACCGCACCGAGGCCCCCGACGTGGACGAACTGCGGGCCACCCACGACCTGGTGCTGGCCGCCGACGGCCTCAACTCCGCCATCCGCACCAAGTACGCCGACGTGTTCGGGCCGTCCCTGGACCGGCGCCACAACAAGTACATCTGGCTCGGCACCGACCTGGTCTTCGAGGCGTTCCAGTTCTTCGTCAAGCAGACGGAGTGGGGCACCATGCAGATCCACGGCTACCCCTACTCCGACACCGGCTCGACCTTCATCGTCGAGATGCACGAGGACGTCTGGCGGCGGGCCGGCTTCGACCGGACCGAGGACCAGGTGTTCCCGCCGGGCGTCTCCGACGACCACGCCGTGGCCCGGATCGCGGAGATCTTCGCCGACGAGCTGAAGGGCCACCGGGTCCTCACCAACAACTCGAAGTGGCTGAACTTCACGACCGTGCGCAACGAGCACTGGTCCGACGGCAACGTGGTGCTGCTCGGCGACGCCGCCCACACCGCGCACTTCTCGATCGGCTCGGGCACCAAGCTCGCCATGGAGGACGCCCTCGCGCTGGCCGCCTGTCTGCACGAGCAGCCGACGGTGACCGAGGCGCTGGCCGCCTACGAGACCGAACGCAAGCCCGTCGTCGAGTCGACCCAGCGGGCCGCGCAGGCATCGCTGGAGTGGTTCGAGAACATCGGCATGTACGCGGGCCAGGACCCGGCGCAGTTCGTCTTCAACCTGCTCACCCGCTCGCGGCGCATCACCTTCGAGAACCTCAAGGAGCGCGACGCCGAGTTCGCCGCGCTGATGGAGTCCGAGTTCGCCCGGCACCAGCAGGCTCCCGAAGTCGCCCCGGCGATGTTCCAGCCGGTGCGGATCGGTGAGCTGGAACTCAAGAACCGGATCATCGTCTCCCCGATGGACATGTACTCCTCGGACGGCGGTGTCCCCGGCGACTTCCACCTCGTCCATCTGGGCTCCAAGGCGCTGGGCGGCGCCGGCCTGGTCATGAGCGAGATGGTCTGCGTGTCGCCCGAGGGCCGGATCACGCCGGGCTGCCCGGGGCTGTGGACCGACGAGCAGCGCGACGCCTGGCGCCGGGTCACGGACTTCGTCCACGACCGTACGACCGGGAAGATCGGCCTCCAGCTCGGTCACTCGGGCCGCAAGGGCTCGACCAAGCTCATGTGGGACGGCATGGACGAGCCCCTCGACGACGGCAACTGGGAGGTCATCGCCCCCTCGGCGCTCCCGTACGGCGCCGACTGCCACGTCCCCCGGGAAGCGACCCGCGAGGACCTGGACAAGGTGGTCGCCGACTTCACCGCCGCCGCCGTACGCGGAGTGGCGGCCGGCTTCGACCTGGTCGAGGTGCACGCCGCCCACGGCTACCTCCTCTCCTCCTTCCTCTCCCCCGTCGCCAACCGGCGCACCGACGAGTACGGCGGCTGCCTGGAGAACCGGCTCCGGTTCCCGCTGGAGGTCTTCGACGCGGTACGCCAGGTCGTCCCGCTCGGCATCCCGGTCACCGTCCGCATCTCGGCGACCGACTGGATGCCGGACGGCAACACCGCGGACGACGCGGTGGACGTCGCCCGCGCGTTCATCGAGCACGGCGCGGCCGCCATCGACGTCTCCTCAGGACAGGTCGCCAAGGACGAGAAGCCGGCGTTCGGCCGCTCCTACCAGACCCCGTTCGCCGACCGGATCCGCCACCGGGTGGCCGGACCCGCAGGGGTACCGGTGATCGCCGTCGGGGCCATCTCCTCGTACGACGACGTGAACTCGATCCTGCTCGCCGGGCGGGCCGACCTGTGCGCCCTGGGCCGCACCCACCTCTACAACCCGCAGTGGACCCTGCAGGCCGCGGCGGAGCAGGAGTACCGCGGGGCCGGTGCCGACTGGCCGGTGCAGTGGGCAGCGGGCCGACGCAAGCCGCCCACCTCCCGTACCGACAAGGTCCCGCCCAGGCTGTCGCTGCTGCGCGACGGCGTCGGCGGCGCTGTGCACCTGCGCTGGACCCCGGCCGCGAGCACGGTACCGGCGTGAGCGCCGTGCCCCCGGCAGCGCACGCGGTCGGCGTGCACCGGACCCGCATCGAGTGGATCGACACGGACGCGGCGGGCATCTACCACAACAGCACGGTCGTACGGTTCGTGGAGGCGGCGGAGGCCTCGCTCATGGCGGGGCTCGGCCTCCACGACTACTTCCCGGCGGCGCCCCGCGTCCGCTACGAGGTGGACTTCGAGTCACCGCTCTTCTTCGGCCAGGACGTGCGCACGGTCGTGGAGCTGGTGGGCATCGGCACCAGCTCGATGACCTTCACCTTCGAGGTCTGGGGCGAGGAGTTCCGGGGCCGTCCGCCCGGCCGGGCCGCGCACGGCCGGTATGTGACCGCGCACATCGGCCGTGACCATGCGGACGGTGCCGCGAGCAGGCCCTGGCCGCAGGAGTGGATCGCGGCGCTGACCAGTCCCGTTCGATCGACCGGGGCGGTCCGATCATGCGATCCCGGTCCGGCATACTCACTGGAATGAGCGAGACGAAGGGCGACCGGCCCACCACAACGGCGCGCCGGTCCCGGACCGTGCTCGTGAGTTTCCTCGGCGCCATCGTGCGCAAGATGGGCAACTGGATGCCCATCGCCGGCACGGTCGAGCTGCTGACCGCGTCGGGACTGGACGCCGCGAGCGTCCGGACCGCGGTCTTCCGGCTGAAGAAGCGCGGCTGGCTGGAGTCGGAGAGCCGCGCGGGGATGCGCGGCTACACGCTGACGCCGGCCGCGCTGGAGGCGCTCACCGCCGGTGACGAGGTCATCTGGCACGCCCGGCAGCCGGCCGAACTCGGCGACGGCTGGTGCTTCGTGAACTTCTCCGTGCCCGAGTCGGCCCGCGCGCTGCGCCACCGGTTGACCGGCCACCTGACCTCGCTGGGCTTCGGCAACATCGGCTCCGCGGTCTGGATCGCGCCCGCCCGGATGCTCCCGGCCGCGCAGCGCGCCATCGCCGAACTGGACCTCACCGAGCAGTGCGCCGTCTTCGTCGGCGACTACGTCGCCGGGCAGCCTCTGACAGCCATGGTCCGGGGCGGCTGGGACCTCGACGAGATCGACCTGCGCTACCGGGAGTTCATCCGCGCGTACGAGGGCGAGGCGGAGCGCCTGACCGAGGCCGCGGTCATCGACGGGCGGCACGCCTACCTCACGTATCTCGGCGTGATCGACCACTGGCGCAAGCTCCCGTTCCGCGACCCCGGGCTGCCCCGCGAGGTACTCCCCGAGAACTGGTCCGGCCCGGCCGCCGTCCAGCTCTTCGAACGCATGGTCACGATCCTGGAGGGCCGGGCGCTGGCCCATGCGGCCGCGTACTGGTCCTCGCCGTCGTGACCACCGTGCGGCGTGCCGGCCCGACGCTGTGCATGCCGCGCCGCCGGCCCCCGGGCCGGACGTCGGTGGCCGTCATTACTCGGGAGCGCGGCTTCGTGCACCTGGGTCCGTGTCCTTCCGCATACCGCGTGCCTTTCGGCGGACGCCGGCCGGGCGGGCCGGGCGGGTCAGCCGGTCGGGGTCGGCAACGCGCCGAGTCGGGGCCGGAGTTGCGTCCCGCCCTCGTCCGCGAGGGCCTCGGCGCGCGGCCGTGGATAGCGCGAGGTCCAGCCAGGCGCCGATGACCTCCTGTTCGCGGACGAAGCGCAGTGAGCGCGGGCGGAGCCTGGCGAGTACGGCGGAACGTGGTGTAGCCGGTGAAGGACGTCGTGTTGAGGACGATGCCTCGGTGGACGGGCATGTGCACCGGCCGCCCGAACGACGTCGAGCGCAGGAGCCCCGCGCCGAGGCCGGCGGGCAGGGTGCCGGTGATCTCCTCCACCTGGGGGGTGCAGGTACGCACGGACCTGGGCCAGGTGGCCGGCACCGGCCTTCGCCTCCTCGCGCACCAGTCGCCTCCGGTGCCGCGGAAGGCAGGCGGTCGGTGCCCTCGTGTTGCGGTGGAAGGGCAGGGGCGCAGCGGTAGCTTTCTCTCTGAAGAGATCACGTTCTGTCTGCCAACTCCCTTGTCTCCACGAGTACTTCTACGAGGTCTGCATGTCCAACCCCCCATCCCCCGTCCGTACGGCCGCTCGTCACCGCACGGCGGGAAACCTCCACCCCGCGCTCCGCCGGGTCGCCGTCGTCGCCGTGGCGGCGCCCATCGCCGGGACGTTCCTCTTCGGCACGAGCGCCTTCGCCGCCGGCGAGACCGTCTCCGCGGCCACGGCACTCGACCCCGCCGAACAGAAGATCGCGGACAATCTCGACGCCCGCGTGCAGGACACCCGTCTGGGCTCCACGCTGAGCGGCGTCGTCATCGACGCCGCGTCCGACAAGGCCGTCTGGGGCCACGCCGCGACCACCGCGCTGATGCCCGCGTCCAACACCAAACTCGGCACCGCCACCGCCGCGTTGACGGTGCTCGGCCCCGACCACCGGTTCACCACCAGGGCCGTCTACGGCAACGGCACGCTCACCCTCGTCGGCGGCGGCGACCGTACCCTGACCGGCGCCGACCTGGAGGCGATGGCGAAGACCGCCGTCGCGGGACTCAGGAGCGCGGGTCTCACCTCGGTCAAGGTCCGGGTCGACGACAGCCTCTTCCCCGAGCCCACGCTCGCGACCGGCTGGAACGACGGCTACTACCCGGACTCCGTGGCACCGGTACGGGCGTTGGTGGTCGACGGCCACCAGGTCACGGACACGTCGCTGGACGCGGGTCAGGTCTTCGCCGGGTTTCTCGCCCAGCAGGGTGTCACCGTCACGGGCGGCGTCACGCACGGCACGGCCGGTACGGGCGACGTGCCGGTCGCCCAGCACCAGTCCGACCGCCTGTCCGCCGTCGTGGAGCACATGCTCAAGGTGAGTGACAACGACATCGCCGAGACCCTGCTGCGGATGACCGCGATCGGTGCCGGCCGACAGCCGACCTTCGAGGACGGCGCGGCGGTCGTACGCGAGGTGCTCCGCGGGTACGGCATCTCGCTCGACAACTACGTGATCCACGACGGCAGCGGCCTGTCCCGCGCCAACCGCATTCCGGCACAGACCATCGCCGGCATCCTCGATGTCGCCGACGACGCGCGCAACGCCCAGACCCTCGGGTACATCATCGAGGGCCTGCCCGTCGCCGGAGAGGCCGGTTCCACCCTGGGGCCCGAATGGGGCCGCTTCGACACCGCGGACTCGCAGTGCGCCGTCGGCAAGGTCCAGGCGAAGACGGGCACGCTCACCGGTGCGATCGCACTGAGCGGGCTGACCAAGGCCGAGGACGGACGCTGGAAGATCTTCTCCTTCATCGAGAACAACTCCACCGCCGACCCGGCCGCCACCAAGGACGCCCTCGACGGCCTGGCGGCCACGGTCAACGGCTGCTGGGCATAGGGCAGTCGGTCCCGGCCGGCGCGGAGCCGGGCCCGGACCGGCCCCGGACCGGCCCCGAGCCGGCTTGAACTGTGCCACCGGACCGGTCCGGCCACCGGTCCGGCCGTCGGTCCGGCGTCGGGCGGCTATGGTCGCTGAGGGGGCGGTTCGGACATGACGGGGGGGCTCACGTTGGATCGGCTGGCAGGAGCGGGCCTGGAGACCGGCCCGGCCAGATCCGCGGCGCACGCGCTGTTGCCCCGGTCGCTGCGGGCCTGGCTCGGGCCGGTCGCGGCGCTCGCCGCACTGGTGGTCGCCGTCCTCGGGGTCCGGTACGCCGGGCACAGCGAGCCGGGCCGGGTGGACCGGTGGCTCGTCCGGCCGACGGCGGACAGTGTGCGGGGGCCGTGGCGGCACGTCGCCCTGGCCCTGGACTTCCTGGGGGAACCCGCGGGATCGGCGATGGTGATCGTGGCCGGGGTGGCGGGCTGCCTGCTGCTGCGGCGGCTCCGCGGGGCAGTGCTCGTCGCCGCCGGCTCCGGCCTGGCCGTGGGGACGACCACGCTGCTCAAGCACGTGGTGGGACGGACCATCCACGGCCCCGGCAACCTCTCCTACCCGAGCGGGCACACCGCGTTCTTCACCGCGCTCGCCCTCATGGCGGCGCTGCTCGCGACCGGTCGGCTCGGCCTCGGCAGGGCGGCCGGCACGGCACTCGTGCTGGCCGCCGCGCTGGTCGCCGGCGCCATGATGGGCTGGGCGGAGGTCTCCCTGGGCGCGCACTATCCGACCGACGCCCTCGGCGGCTGGTGCACCGCACTGGTGGTGACACCGGCGACCGCGTGGCTGGTCGACCGGACGGCCGACCGGATGACCGGCCAGGTGACCGCCCGGTCGGCAGACCGGCCGGCCTGCCTGTCGACCGGGCAGCGGGGCGACCGGGCGACGGATCGGGTGACGGGCCAGGGAGACGGACGGGCCGACGACCGGCCGGCCGACGTCGGCCGGCGGGAGCGGGGCTGACGCCGCGTTACGCCAGGCGCCGGAAGACGGGCTTCACGGCTCGCCCGGCCAGCCAGGGGCGGACGTCCGTGGCGTCCAGGGCCTTCCGGTACACCGCACACGCCTCGGCCACCACATCGACGGTGCGGTCGATGTCCGCGTCGTCGAGTGCGCTGCTCACCACGAACGACGGGGCGAGCACCCCGCCGGCGAGGAGCCGGCGCAGGAACAGGGTGCGGTACTGCTGTGACGGCTGCAGGTCCTCGTCGAGGGTGGCGAAGACCAGGTTGCTGGCCCGGCCCCGGACGACGACGTGGTCGCCGACGCCCATGGCGGCCGCGGCGTCCCGGACACCGGCGGCCAGCCGCTGGCCGAGGGCGTGCAGGCGCGCGGTGACGCCCTCCTCGACGTAGGTGGCCTGCACGGCCATCGCGGCGGCCAGCGAATGGGTCTCCGCGCCGTGCGTGGTGGACAGCAGGAACACCCGGTCGCCGGAGTCGCGCAGTCCGCCGCGCTCCATCAGGTCGCGGCGCCCGGCCAGCGCCGAGACGGCGAACCCGTTGCCGAGCGCCTTGCCGAACGTGGAGAGGTCGGGGACGACGCCGTACAGGCCCTGGGCGCCCGCCTCGGACCAGCGGAAGCCGGTGATCATCTCGTCGAAGACCAGGACGCAGCCGTGCCGGTGGGCCAGCTCGCGCAGGCCGGCCAGGTAGCCGGGCGGCGGCTCGGTGTGGGTGGCGGGTTCCAGGATCAGGCAGGCCACCTCGCCCTCGTACCGGGTGAGCAGTTCCTCCGTGGCGGCCAGGTCACCGTAGGGGAAGGACACGGTGAGCTCGGTGGTCGCCGCCGGGATGCCGGCGTTCATCGGCGTGGTGCCGATGAACCAGTCGTCGACGGAGAAGAACGGGTGGTCCGCGCAGAGGGCCACCCGCGGGCGCCCGGTGACGGCGCGGGCGAGGCGCACCGCGGCGGTGGTGGCGTCGGAGCCGTTCTTCGCGAACTTCACCATGTCGGCGGTCGGCACGGTGGCCAGGAAGCGTTCGGCGGCCTCGACCTCGACGATGGACGGCCGGACGAAGTTGCTGCCGCGGCCGAGTTCCCGCCGTACCGCCTCCAGCACGCGGGGGTGGGCGTGTCCGAGGCTGACCGACCTGAGGCCGGAGCCGTACTCGATGTAGCGGTTGCCGTCGACGTCCCACACGTGGGCACCGCTGCCGTGGCTGATGACCGGGGCCAGGTTCTCGGGGTACTGGTCGTCGCCCTTGGCGTAGGTGTGCGCGCCCCCGGGGATCATGGAGTGCAGTCGCTCGTTGGCCTGCCGCGAGCGGGACAGGAGGAGCCCCTCGGTGTCTTGGGTGTGCACGCCGACCTCATCTTTCTTGGTGCTTCAGGACCTCGGCGAGGCTCGGCGCCTCCCGGTCCCGGCGGGACATCGACGTGACCGGCAGGGGCCAGGGAATGGCGAGTTCCGGGTCGTCGAAGGCGATCGTCACGTCCTCGGACGGATCGTGCTGACGGTCAATACGGTAAGAGGTGTCTGAGATTTCGGTAAGAGTCTGGAAGCCATGTGCGCAACCCGCCGGGATGTACACGGTCTTCTGCGTCTCGCCGGACAGTTCGAAGAAGGCCCGGCCCAGGTACGTCGGCGAGTCCGGCCGCAGGTCCACGACGACGTCGAAGATCTGCCCGTACGAGCAGCGCACCAGCTTGGCCTCGCCGGCGCCGGAGCGCAGGTGCAGGCCGCGCAGCACGCCCCGGACCGAGCGGGACACGCTGTCCTGGACGAAGGCGTCCGGGTCGAGGCCCACCGAGCGGACCACGTCGGCGTCGAAGGTGCGGCAGAAGAAGCCGCGTTCGTCGGCATGGGGCGTCGGCTCGAACAGGAACGCGCCTGCGATCTCCGGGACTTCGGTCGCTTTCATGAAGCCTTCCGTGGGACGTGGGCGTGGTCGTGGGTGTGGTCGTGGGTGTGGTCGTGGTCGTTCGCCGGGAACAGGGTCGCGGTCAAGGCGGAGAACTGCCGGCCGAGTTGCTCTGCGGCGATCCGGTTCCGCTCGGCGAGGGTCCGCCGCAGTTCCGCCGCGTGCTTCTCCAGGTCCCGGAACTGTTCGAGGAGCCGGTCGGCGTCGACCTCGCGGGCCGGGTGGCAGTAGGCGCCCAGACCCATGCCGTCCATGAGCGCGTCGCTCTTGGCCGCGTAGCAGAGGGCGAGCACGGGCGTTCCGGTCTTCAGCGCGCAGATCAGGTTGTGGTAGCGGACGGCCACCACGGTGTCGGCGGCCGTCATCTCGTTCATCAGGTCGGCCAGTGAGGCCGGTTCGGCCGCGGTGACCAGCGGTGACTCGACCGCGTCGAGGATGGCGGCGACCACCGACAGGTCGCACTGGTCGCCGGTGAGGAGCCGCACGGGCCTGCCCTCCTCGACCAGCGTGCGGACGAACCGGATCGTCCCGTCGAGGTAGCGCCGGTGGATCTCGTCGGCACGGGCGCGGTCGTCGTTGCCGCCGTGGAAGTCCATGACGCCGAGGCAGACCGGGCCGGGCGTCTCCGCCGGTGCGCTCACCGCCGGTGTGGGCAGGGAGAAGGCGAGGTCCGGGTAGACCTCGTCGCGGCTGGTGTCCACGCCCATCGCCCGCATGGCGTCGCGGGACTGGGCGTCCCGGTACGACCGGTACGCGGCGAGCCGCGCCGACCGGCGGACCAGGGCCCGGGTGGGCCGGTTGCGGATCTCGGCGGCGCCGACGCTGACCAGTGCGACCCGGGTGCCCAGCAGCCGGCCGCTCGCGCAGAGCAGGAACAGGGAGTACGGGAAGCCCCAGGGCCGCAGCGGCAGGGTGGCCTCCAGGACGCCCATGCCCGGCACGATCACCACGTCGTGCCGGCGCACCCAGGCCGCGGTGCGGAAGACGTCGACGAGTTTGCCGAGCCCCTTCGAGGCGATCGCGCCGAGACGGGACGCGGTCCGGTATTCGGCGCGGTTCCAGTGCATGCGCGTGGCGGGGATGCCGAACCGGGCCGTGACCGCCTCGGGGCCGCCGCAGAACGCGTCCACGACCGCGTCCGGGTGCTCGGCGCGGAGGTAGCCGAGGACTGCTTCGAGCGAGCCGTCGTTGCCGAGGTTGCCGGAGCCGAGCAGGCCGAACACCCCGACGCGCACCGGAGTTCCGTCTGCGGACGTCATGCCTGCCGCCTCCCCTCGCGGCCGGCGACGAGGGCGTCGACGGAGACCGTGAGCTGGGCCGGGTCGACCGGGGCGCGGTCCTCGACGCGTTCGCCGGCGTTCGGCCGGACCCGGCTGGTCATCCAGGCGGCCAGGTGGCGGTAGCACTCCCGCCGGTCGGCCGCGGACAGCGGCGCCCGCCGGATCGCCGAGGCGAAGCCCCAGACGTACTCGGCGAGCAGCCGGGGCGTCGGGTGCAGCAGGCCGGCCCGGCGCGGGTCCAGGTTGACGCACCGGGAGCGCTTGGACGGGTTCGCCCGCTCGGCGCGGGTGGGGTGGTCGCGGCGGAAGTACAGCAGTTCCGGCACCTGGTGGAAACGCCCGTGCAGGGTGATCTCGGCGACGAACGTGCGGTCCGCGTGGTGGTAGCTGTCCATCGGCTTCACCCGGCGCAGCACGTCGGCCCGCAGCACCCCGTAGAAGTCGTCGCCGCCCGGCTCGAACAGCAGGCTGCGGAAGCGCTCCGGGGCGTGCGGCGAGCCGGTGGCGAGGGTGTACTCGTAGGGGACGGTGACCTGGCCGTCGCCGTCGATGACCGCCTGGTCGGTGTGGGCGAGGATCACGTCGGGACGTTCGTCCAGCGCCTCCACGCAGCGCCGGAGCAGGTCGCGGCCGTAGAGGTCGTCGTGCGAGGCCCACTTGAACAGTTCGCCGCGGGACTCGGCGAACACGTGGTTGTGGTTCGGGGTGGCGCCGATGTTGCGGGGCAGCCGGTGGTAGCGGATGCGGGCGTCCTGCGCGGCGTACTTGCGGCAGATGTCCTCGGTCCCGTCGGTGGAGGCGTTGTCGGAGACGACCAGTTCGAAGTCCTCGTAGGTCTGGCCGAGGAGGGCGTCGAACGACTCGGCCAGGTACTCCTCGCCGTTGTACACGGGCAGGCCGATGCTCAGCCTGGGTCGGTCGGTCATGCGGTCCTCACTTCGGGGATGGGATTGCGGTGGCGCTCGCGCAGGGCGGACCGCAGTTGCAGCCACCAGACGGCCGAGCCGCTGAGGGTCGCCGCGGCGACGCCCCAGGCCGAGCCGGACGTACCGGCGAGGGCCGCGCCGCCGAGGCCGCCGCCGACGTAGCAGGCGGAGGCGAACAGCTGGCAGCGCAGGCTGCGCCGGGCCGCGCCGAGCGCGCGCAGTCCGGCCGCCGCGCCGGTGCCGAGGCCGGCCCCCGCGACGCTGAGGGTGATCTGCACGACGAGGTGCGAGGAGGAGTGCCAGACGTCGCCGAGCGCCAGGTCGCCGAGCCGGTCCGGCATCAGCAGCAGCGCGGAGCCCCAGAGCAGCGCGCCGGCGGCCTGTCCCCCGCCCAGGAGGAGGCAGAACCTGCCCAGTTGGTGCGGGGCCCGGCGCAGCACCCGGGCCGCCTCCGGGACGGTGACCAGCGAGAGCCCCATCAGCACCGCGAGGAACGGCCCCATCAGGAGTTCGGCGCCGCGCACCGCGCCCACCGCGCCGACCCCGACGATCACGCCGAGCCCGTACGCCCGCACCTGGCTGGCGCCGCTGAGGCTGACGTTCTCGACCAGGTACCGGTAGCCGAGGTCGCGCTGTTCGCGCAGCCAGCCGCGGGCCTCGGCCAACCGGGGCCGGATGCCGGACTGGAGGTAGCCGTAGCCCGCGGCCACCGTGGCGGACGCGCCCCAGGCGAGCACGAAGGCGGCCACGGTGTCCACGTGGGCCGCCACCACCAGGGCCGGGACCAGCGCGATGCCCCACACGACGTCGTTGACGAACGCCTTGCGCCCGGCGCCCGCGGCGAAGAACGCGAACCGCCAGGCGTCCTGGAGCAGCAGCCCCGGCAGCATGAGACCGAGGGCGGCGAAGGCGGGCCCCACCCGGCCGCCGAGGCCGAGTCCGGCCGCCAGGCACACCACGCCGAGGGCCGCGCCGACGCCGAGCGCGGTGCCCGTCGAGCGGGCCACCGCGCCGCGCCAGGAGGCCTCCGGCACGCCGCTGAAGCGGACCACGAGCGGGTCGGTGGCCAGGCCCCGGGAGACGTTGAGCACCACGCCGTAGGTCACCCAGGCCAGGCTGAACACGCCGAACGCGGTGACCCCGAGCGAGCGGGCCACGTAGAGGCCCACCGCGAAGTTGCTGATGCTGGAGGCCGCCTGGTCGGCCAGTCCCCAGGACAGCCGGCCGACCAGGGCCCGCCTGGCGGACCCGGCCGGTACCGTCGGCTTCTCCTTCTCCCCCTGGGTGGTCATGGGCGTCATTCCTTGACCAGGTCGGCGCCGCGCAGGGCGTCGGCCGCGGCGGCCACGGTGTCGAACGGCAGCCCGGACCGCTCGGCGACGTCCAGCAGACTGTGCTCGCCGTCGGAGAGGTTGAGCACCCAGAGCATGGCCATCTGGGCCTGCTTGGTGTCGCTGCGGCCGCCGAGCGCGTCGTACAGCCCGCGCCGGCCCAGCTGCGGTTCGCCGTAGGGGCTGAGGTTGACGTACCGCCGGTTGCGGTCGAGGACGGCGAACGCCTCGCGGCAGACGGCGAGGGTGTCCGCCATCGCCGCCGGGGAGACGAAGTCCAGGTTGTCCGCCGAGGTGTGGTACTCGGGGTAGCCGGCGTACGGGGTGCGGGTGAGCGAGCCCACGCCCAGGTTGAACCCGGGCGAGCAGAACTGCCGCTCGTCGTAGCCGTACGGGGTGAACTCGGTGACGCGGTGCGGACGTTCGGACGCGGTCAGCACATGCTGCAGCACCCGGTCGATCTCCGCGTCGCCGCGCCTGCTCTGCTTGTACGTCAGTTGGCCCGGGTCCCCGGCACAGGCGAGCACCAGCCCGTGCCTGACCCTGTCGACCCGCTCCGCGTTGCGGGCCAGCCAGGTGATCGCCCCGATGGTGCCGGGCGCGAACAGGAACCGGTAGGTGTAGTAGGTCGGCTGCTCCGCGAGGGCACGGGCCAGGTACGTCGCCACCGCGATGCCGGCCAGGTTGTCGTTGGCCAGCGACGGGTGGCAGACGTGGCAGGAGACGATGACCTCGTCGGCGACCTGTCCGGGGACCACGTACTCGGCGTAGGTGAGGTGGCCGTCGGCGAGGGTGGAGTCGATGCGGACCTCGTACTCGCCGTCGGGCAGGGCGTCCAGGGTCTCCTGGGCCAGGCAGAACCCCCACTCCGGCTTGTAGTAGCTGGTGCGGTAGGGCACCCAGGACGGGTGGTCGGGCAGGGTGTGCAGGTGGCCCCGGAGCTCGGTGAGGGGCATGGTCGCCGACACCGGGACGCTGTAGCCGAGCACGTGCAGGCTGGACGCGGCGAAGTCGACGACCCGCCGGCCCGCGCTGTCGGCGATGTAGGCGTCCCGGATGTTCCACTCCTGCGGCACCGTCCAGTCGAGCACCTGCGTCCCGGTCGGCACCTCGTGCACCTGCAGTGGGATGTGCTCCCCGACGATGTCCAGGGTGGCGCGCACACCGTCGCCGGTGATGCTCCGGCAGAGCGGGTACATCCGCTCCACCAGGGCGTACATCTCCTCGCTCACGTCGGTCACCTGCGCCACCTGAGGGTGTCGTCGACGGTGCCGGCGTCGGAGGCGGCGCGCAGTACGGCGAGCCGGGTGTAGCGCTGCTCGAAGTCCTCCCGGGTCAGGTCGAACTTCCGGTAGGCGTCGGCGAGTTCGAGTGCGCCCCGCTTGACCGTCCACTCGCAGTCGAAGCCGGGGAGCGCGGCCCGGAACCGGGAGAAGTCCACCCGGTAGGACCGCGGGTCGGCACCGTTCTCCCCGGTGATCACCACCTTGGAGCCGGTCACCGCCTCGGCGACCTGTTCGGCGATCTCGGCGACCGTGACGTTGTTGGTCTCGCTGCCGATGTTGAACGCCCGGTCGTGCACCGCCTCGCGCGGCGCGGTGAGCGCGGCCGTGAAGGCCCGTGCGATGTCGGCGGCGTGCACCAGCGGGCGCCAGGGGGTGCCGTCGGAGAGCACCAGTACCTCACCGGACAACAGGGCGTGCCCGACCAGGTTGTTGAGCACGATGTCGGCGCGCAGCCGGGGCGAGAAGCCGAAGGCGGTGGCGTTGCGCATGAACACCGGGGTGAAGTCGTCGTCGGCCAGCGCGTGCAGGTCGTCCTCGACCCGCACCTTGGACTCCGCGTACGGCGTCACCGGGCGCAGCGGGGCGTCCTCGGCGACCAGGTCGTCGCCGCCTGCGGCGCCGTAGACCGAGCACGTCGACGCGTACAGGAAGCGCCGTACGCCGGCGTCGCGGGCCAGCCGGGCGAGGCGGACGGACGCGTGGTGGTTGATGTCGTAGGTGAGTTCCGGCGCCAGCGAGCCGAGCGGGTCGTTGGAGAGCGCGGCCAGGTGGATCACGGCGTCCACCCCGGCCACGTGCTCGGCCGTGACGTCGCGCAGGTCGACCCGGTGTCCGGGCGGGTCCTCGGGCTGCGGGCCGAGCACGCAGCCGGCGAACAGGCCGGAGTCGAGGCCGACGACGTCGTGCCCGGCGGCCTTGAGGACCGGGGCCATCACGGTGCCCAGATAACCCTGGTGTCCGGTCAGTAGTACGCGCAAGGTTGGTCAACCCCCCAGGTTGAGCGTGAGTTTGGTGACGGCGAACGCCTCGGCGTAGCGCGCGTGGCATTCGATGCCGCGGATCCGGGCGAGGCCCAGGAAGGCCTCCCGGTCGTACCAGGGCCGGTGCCGCTGCGAGGGGTAGTGCTCCTGCAGCAGCCGCACCTTCTGTTCGGCGGTCTCCGGTGCCAGCGGCTGGTAGGCCGCCGGCCGGCCGAGGTCGCCGTCCCACTTGACGATCTCGTAGCCGAGCACGAGGTGGTCGCGGAACGCGGTCGTCATCAGCTTCGCCAGGCCGCGGTGGTCCTGGTGGGCGTCGTCGGTGCGCGGCGCGAGGACCAGGTCCGGGTCGGTCTGCGCGCGCAGTTCCTCGACCGCGGACTTGGCCTCCTCCCAGTGGGCGGGGAACCGGCCGTCGGGCAGTTTGTGCACGGTCAGCCGCAGGTCGGCGTCCGGGCAGAAGGCGGCGAGCGCGGCCTGCTCCTCCTGCTCGCGCTCGCTGCCGCCGCCGGTGAGCACCAGCGCGTCGACCCGGACGCCCGGCCGCGCCCGGCAGAGCGTCAGCAGTGTGCCGCCGGCGCCGATGGCGATGTCGTCGCAGTGCGCGCCCACCGCGACGATCCGGTCCAGGGGTCCGGCCCCGAGCCGGATCACGCTCGGGCCCCGGCGCGGTCCCGCTCCCAGACGGCCCACGGGCGGTCGCCCCTGGTGTAGGCCTCGTCGAGCGCGGCCCGTTCCTTCACGGTGTCGGTCGGCTTCCAGAAGCCGCGGTGCTGGTGTGCCACCAGGCGTCCCCGCTTGGCCAGTTGGGCGCATCCGTCGGCGACCAGGTCGCCGTTCTCCGGTATGTGGTCGAAGACCTCCTGGCGGAGCACGAAGTAGCCGCCGTTCTCCCACAGCGGCAGTTCGCTCACCGCGGTGATGCCGCCCACCAGGCCGTCCTCGCCGAGCTCCACGCAGTGGAACGACGACTGCGGCGGGACCACCATCATCGACGCCCCGGCGTCGCGCTGGGCGAACTTGTCGATCATCTCGGGCAGCGGGGCGTCGGTGAGCACGTCGGCGTAGTTGGCGAGGAACATCTCGTCGCCGTCCAGGTGGTGGCGGACCCGGCGCAGCCGCTCCCCGATGGGTGACTCGATGCCGGTCTGCGCGAACGTGATCGTCCAGTCGGCGATGTCGGTGGAGAGCAGCTCGGTCTTCCCGCCCCGCAGGACGAAGTCGTTGGACGTGGTCTCCTCGTAGTTGAGGAAGAAGTCCTTGATGTGGTGGGCCCCGTAGCCGAGGCACAGGATGAACTCGGTGTGCCCGAAGTACGCGTAGTAGCGCATGACGTGCCAGATCAGCGGTCTCGGGCCGACCATCGCCATCGGTTTGGGCACGTCGTCGGAGGTGCCGTTGCGCATGCGCATCCCGTAACCGCCGCAGAACAGGACGACCTTCATGCTGTGACCTCTTTCGCGGCCTCGACGATGCTCAGTTCCGGGATGGGAAAGACGAGCCGGCCGCCCCACTCGTGGACGAAGGACAGCTGCTCGGCGAGTTCGGCCCGCAGGTTCCACGGGAGGACGAGGACGTAGTCCGGCTTGTCGGCGGCAATCCGCTCGGGCGCCAGGATCGGAATGCGGGTGCCCGGGGTGAACCTGCCGTGCTTGTAGGGGTTGCGGTCGACGGTGTAGGCGAGCAGGTCGGGGCGGATGCCGCAGTGGTTGAGCAGGGTGTTGCCCTTGCCCGGGGCGCCGTAGCCGACGACCGTCTCGCCGCGCTCGGCCGCGTCGATGAGGAACCGCAGCAGGTCCCGGCGGACCTTGGCCACCCGGGCGGAGAACTCGGCGTACCCGGACAGCTCCTGGAGCCCGGCGGCCTTCTCCCGGGCCAGGACGTCGGCCACCCGCCGCGTCGGCTCGCCGGCCGCCTCGGCCGGGCGGGCCCACAGCCGGATGGAGCCGCCGTGCGTGGGCAGCAACTCGACGTCCACGAGCGCGAGTCCGCCGCTCGCCAGGGCCCGGATCGCGGCGGCGACCGTGTAGTACTGGAAGTGCTCGTGGTAGATCGTGTCGTACTGGTTCTCCTCGATCAGGGTCAGCAGGTGCTGCACCTCGATGGAGACCCAGCCGTCGTCGGCGACCAGCGCGCGCAGCCCCTGGGTGAAGCCGACCACGTCGGGGATGTGCGCGTACACGTTGTTGGCGACGACCAGGTCGGCCGGGCCGTGCTCGGCGCGGACGGCCGCGCCGGTGTCCGGGGAGAGGAACTCGGTGAGCGTGGGCACGCCCGCCTCCCGGGCCGCGGCGCCGACGTTCACCGACGGCTCGATGCCGAGGCAGCGGATCCCCCGGTCCACCACGTGCCTGAGCAGGTAACCGTCGTTGCTCGCCACCTCGACCACGAAGGCGTCGGGGCCGAGCGCCAGCCGTTGCGCGGTGTCGGCGACGAAGGTGCGCGCGTGCTCCACCCAGGACGTCGAGTACGAGGAGAAGTAGGCGTACTCCTTGAACGTCTCCTCGGGTGTGATCAGCGGTGGGATCTGCGCGAGCCAGCAGTCGGTGCAGACCCGCAGGTGCAGCGGGTACGCGGGCTCCGGATCGTCCAGTCGGTCCGCGGCGAGGAAGCTCTCGCACGGCGGCGTCGCCCCCAGGTCGACGACGCTCGCCATCGCTTCCGAGCCGCAGAGTCGGCATCGTGTCATGTGCTGTCCCCATCCCCCCTGCTCGCGCGGGTCTCCCCGTCGCGAGCCTGTGCCGACCGCCCCGCGATCGCGGTGCGGTACTCCTCCAGCAGCCGCTCCAGGCCGACGGCCGGGCTGAAGCCCTGCTCGTAGCGGAGCCGGGCCGCCCGGCCCAGCTCCCGGTTGCGGTCCGGGTCGGCCGCGATCCGGCGTATGCCGGACGCGAGCGAGCCCGCGTCGCCGGGCTGGTGCAACAGCCCGGTCACACCGTCCTCGACGAGTTCGACGAAGGCGCCGTGGCCGGCGGCGACGGTCGGCACCCCGGCCGCCATCGCCTCCACGACCACCAGGCCGAACGCCTCCAGCCACGTCGAGGGAGCCACCACGGCGACCGACCGCGCGATGGCCTTCCGGCACTCCGCCGTGTCCAGCAGACCGGCGTAGCAGACGTCGTCCCGGCCCGCCGCCCAGGCGGTCACCTCGCGCTCCAGCGGCCCCGTGCCGGCGATCACGAGCGGTACGCCCAGCCCGCCACCGGCCGCGATCTCGTCCCACGCGGCCATCAGCAGCCGCACTCCCTTGGCCTCCGCGAGCCGGCCGAGGTAGAGCACCTGCTCGCCCTCGCCTTCCCGGCAACCGCCCGGGTCGGGCACGAAGTTGTGCTTCACCGTCAGGCGCTCGGCCGGCATGCCGGACCGCACCAGGACGTCGCGCTGGGCCGCGGAGATGCAGAGGAAGCGCTCCACACCGGACCACCACCGGCGCCGGTTGACCGACAGGCTGACCGCGAGCGGCACCGTCGCGAGGCGGGAGTCGCGGTAGCAGCCGTGCCGGACGGCGGGCAGGGGTGCGGAGCCGACGCACTCGGTGCACGGCCGGCCGGCCCGCTGGAGCGTGCCGGGCGGGCAGACCTGGGTGTAGTTGTGCAGCGTGGCGACGGCGGGCACCCCGGCGTCGGCGCACGCGGCGAGGACCGCGGGCGACAGGAGCGGGAAGACGTTGTGGACGTGCACCACGTCCGGCCGCTCGGCGCGCAGCCGGGCGGCGAGTTCGGTGCGGACCGCCGGGTTCCACGGCACCAGGAGCGGCACCGCGACCTTGCCGAGGAGGGACCGGGCGGCGATGTCGTCGCTGCGCCGCTCGAACACCTCGACCCGGTGGCCGGCCGCACGCAGCAGCGCCACCTCCTGGTCGACGACCTTGTTCTCGCCGCTCGGCTGTGCGGAGCCGTAGCGGTTGTGCACCACGAGGACGTGCATGCTCAGGTCACCTCCGATCGGCTGGGCAGCTCGGGCGTCGAAGCGGGTGCCGCCGCGGCAGGCGTCGCCAGCAGCGAGGCGGCCAGGGCCAGATGGAGCAGGTACGGCGAGGCGTCGCCGAGGCCGGCCTCGGTGTACGAGGCGATGGCGCAGTAGCTGATCAGGAAGATCGCGCAGGCCCGCTGCAGCGACGGCGGCCGCAGCAGCGCGACGCCGCCCAGCACGACGATGATCACCGCGACGAGGCCGACGCCGATCAGGCCCTGCTCGTTGTAGACGGCCAGCCAGCTGTTGTCGATCGGCAGCCCGCCGAAGGACTTGTCGCCCAGGCCGACGCCGAGGAGCTTCTCCGAGGTCGTCCGGGGTGCGGCGAGGAGGGCGTCCCAGACCTTGGCCCGGCCGGTGAGGCTGGAGAAGTTCTCCTTGCTCTGCCCGCGCAGGAACCACGTCTGCAGGGCGCCGGCGAACCCGACCGCGGCCACCGCACCGACCAGCACCGCCCAGCTGAAGAACCGGCGGGCGGCCGCGCTGGTCAGGATGAGCGAGCCGATCGCCAGCGCCAGCCCGAGGAGCAGGCCGAGCGTGGCCGTACGGGTGTGGGTCAGCGCGAGCAGCACGAAGGACGGCACGATGACCACCGCGGCGCTCCTGCGGTCGGTCCGGTGGCCCATGAGGAGCAGCACCGTGAGTCCGATGATCACCGCCGCGTACTGCCCGATCTGCGGCGGGGTGAGCGGCCACAGCGCACCGACCAGGCGGCCGCCGTAGAGGTCGGGCAGGGCCGCGCCGGGTGAGACGACGAGGCCGGCGGCGACCGAGCCGAGCACCGCGAAGTACGCCCGGACGTGGTAGCGGACGAACGTCAGGCTGCCGTCCCACCAGCGGCTGAGCAGCCACAGGGTGCCGACGAAGAGAGTCAGCCGGAAGCAGCGGAACAGCGCGCCGAACCCGGACTCCAGGTGGGCGCTGGAGAGCACGCTCGTCACCAGCAGCAGGGTGAGCAGGAGCAGGTAGGCGCTGGGCCGGATGCGCAGCCGGAGGTTGACCGCGAGCGCCAGCGCGAACGCGGCGACCAGGGCGCCCATGGTGACCATCTGGATGAGGGAGCGGGGCAGCGGGACGATGGTCTTCGCCCCTGCGGAGCCGAGCGTGTTGAGGACCAGCAGCCCCCAGACGACCCCGACGATCCTCGGGGTGCCGGCAGGGCTCGGTGGTCCGGCGCGGAACTGTGTCTCCATCTCAACCACCGGTCCCCGGGTCGAGGGTGCTGCCCGCGTCCTGCCGGTAGTCCGTGCCCTGCCACTCGTCGAAGTCGAGCACCCGGCTCGGGTCGTGGGCGACGAACTCCCACGGTCCGAGATAGACGTTGTCGTGCCAGCGGTTGTCCTGCTTGTGGGTGATCGCCTCGGCCACCTTCTCGCCCTTGTACGGCGACCAGTCCGGATAGGTGCCGTAGTTG
The DNA here is from genome assembly GCF_044769305.1 of Streptomyces sp. NPDC090499. Lineage (NCBI taxonomy): Bacteria > Bacillati > Actinomycetota > Actinomycetes > Kitasatosporales > Streptomycetaceae > Streptomyces > Streptomyces sp. NPDC090499. Next base: position 126,499 of record NZ_JBIVXP010000018.1, on the reverse strand, counting down.
GACAGCACCGCCATGCGGTCGCACATCTCGGTGCACTTGACCACGGACTCGTCGAGCACGAACCGGTTGCCGTGGATGTCGACCCGCTGGGTCTTCCACCGGCAGTCGGCGTAGAGCGGTGCCTTGTCGATCGCCGGCTTCGCGCAGCGGTCGGCGTTCTTCACCAGCAGCGTGCAGTCACCGGACGAGGTGTTGGCCGGACTGTTGCAGAACCGGTCGGCGTTCTCCCACAGGGTGATCCCGGACCAGTTGTTCTCGAACACGTTCCGGTAGATCTCGATCTTGTCGGTGCGGGCCCGGACCCGTGGCTCGCCGCCGGACTCGGACAGGTAGATCGTCGCGTAGGGGAAGTTGTCGCCGCGGTCGGCGTATCTGCGGCCGTCGAGCCAGTTGTTCCGCCGGATCGTGTTGTTCCGGATGACCGCGTTGTAGCTGGTCTCGTAGATCAGGGCAGCCCCGTCGTTGGCGTCGAGCACGTTGTTCTCGATGAGGAAGTCGTTGTTGTCGGTGTCGGCCCACAGTCCGGCCCCGTGGTTGCCGTGCACCCAGTTGCCGCGGATGTCCGCGCCGTCGACGGCCCAGAACTTGATGCCTCCGGTGCAGCCGCAGCCCTGCTGCCGCCGTTCCCAGTCGTCGGTGTTGTTGCCCACGATCTCGTTGTCCTCGACCACCAGGCCGCTGATCCCGCCGCCGCCCTTGTACGCGTTCATTCCGTACTGCCCGTTGTCACGCAGGCAGCTGGCGCGGACCCGCTGGCGGGCACCGGCCATCAGCCCCGCCCCGGAGTTGTCCTGGATCGTCGCGTGCTCGATCACCCACCCGTCGGCCGAGTCGTGGTTGACCACGCCCTCGTTCTGCGGCGCGACGAAGTGCTGCACGGTCAGGTAGCGGATGGTGACGTCGCGCGCGGTGCCCGCGAACGCGTACTGGTTCTTCTTCCCGCCGTCGAGCACCGCGCCCGGCGCACCGAGGTAGCGGTCCCCGGTCTTGGGGATCACCTGGGCGTAGCGGTCCGGGTCGAGCCGGTGCCTGCCCGGCCGGAGCCAGAACGTGGTGTCCGGCGGGCTGCTCCTGGTCTTCGCCGCCAGGTCGCCGACGACCGCGGGGTCGACCGTCACCGCACCCGCCGGCGCCTTCGCCGGACCGGCCGCCGGGTTGGCGCACACCCGGGCCACGGCGCGGGCCGCGGAGGTGGACGTGGACGGCGCGGCGGTCGGCTCCGCCGCCCCGGCGCGCGACGTGCTGTCGCAGCCGGTCGCCGTCAGCAGCAGGGCCAGCGCCAGCGGTGCCACCGCCGGCGCCCAGTGCCGCCTCTTGATCACCACGTGCCCCCTAGCCGCCGAACCTGAGCACGGTGGTGAACCCGCCCGCGCCGTCGGCGGGGCTGGTGCCGGTGCCGATCAGCGTCGTCGTGGGTTCCTTGCGCCCGAAGCCCGCGGAGTACCAGCCCAGCGGCGGGTCGGTCGCGCCGCGATGCGCCCGCCAGGAGAGCTGTTCGGGCAGGTCCAGTACGGCGGAACGTCCCTCGCCGTCCCGGATCCAGGTGAGCACCGCCCGGTTCCCGACCAGGTCCGCGGCGATCTCCGGACCGAGGTGGAACGCCAGCCGTACGGTCCGGCGCGGGCCGCGCACCTCGTCGACCAGCTTCAGCTCCTGGCTCGCGGCCGTCAGCTCCACCCGGCGGCGGTGCACGGAGCCCTGGTACCCGTCGTGCTCGGCACTCCAGCCGGCCGTCCCCGAGTCGGAGGTGTCCACGGCCAGGACGCGGGTGCGGGCCTGCCGGGTCCACAGGAACGGGCCGCCGGAGACGGACTGGTCGGTGCCGTCCAGCTGCAGCGTGTTGTGACCCAGGGTCGACCGGAAGTACTGCCGCCACGCGGGCTGCCCGTGGTAGCAGTACGTCCCCGGGTCGGCGAGCACGTCGACCCCGTCGTGCCGGACCTCCACGGACAGCGCGTCCGCGTGGGCGTGCGCGGCGATGGACAGGAAGCCGTGCGGACCGCCGTCGCAGCGGCACCAGATCTCTCCCGGACCGCGCAGGATCGTCATGCCCGCGTCGGCGAAGTGCGCGGGCCGGTCCGCCGGGCGGGTCACGGACGGTTCGGTGGGCTTGACGAGCGCGGCCAGCAGCGGGGTGCGGACGTCGGTGCCGGTCACCTCCGGCCACCAGTCGAGCCGGCCGAACACGGCGGCGCCGGTGGCGAGGAGCGAGGCCCAGCGGTCGGTGCCCGCGCCGTCCACGACCAGGCCGTGTCCGTCGTCCGCGTCTCCCTGGCGCGGCGGCCGCAGCCGGTTGTCCACGACGGCCGCAAGCGCGTCCGTCATCCGCAGCAGCACCAGCCGGACGGACGGGGGGACCCGCACGCCCGCGGCATCCGCTTCGGCGAGCGCGGCCAGGCCGAGCTCCAGCACGAGTCCGTGGTACTCGCTGGCCAGCTCGCGGTTGACACCGGAGGCGAAGGTGTTGCTCCGCAGGTGCCGCTCCAGCGACCGCAGCGCGTCGGCCCGCCAGCGCGCCGAGGCGGGGAACCAGCCGAACGCGCAGGCCGCGGCGAACTGCCCGGCGGCCTCGGCGATCACGTGGTTGTTCGCGGACGACCCCCGGCTGGGGAAGGCGGCCAGCCAGCGCTGGTGGTGCCAGACCTGGTTCAGCGCCACCGGGTTCTCCTCGAACAGCCCGGCCGCGCCCGGCCAGTCGTCGAGCAGCCGGCGGATCCACACCCAGGACAGCAGCCGGATGCCCAGTTCGATGCCGCTGATCCAGTGCACGCCCCGCAGCGGCGGGTTGGCCGTCCACCAGGACCGCAGGTGCTCGGCCACGCGCTCGGCGTACCGCTCGTTCCCGGTGACCGCGTAGGCCGCGGCGAGCACGGTGAGGTACTGGTGCCGGGACAGCTCCCAGATCTGCTTGATGTCCCCGGCCGCGTCCTCGTCGCGGTACGGCACGTCGAAGGCGTAGCCCCAGGGTGCCCGGCGCCCGGTCTTCGGGTCGTACCACCAGTCGGGGTCGGTGAGGTCGTCGCGGACCACCCCGAAGAACTCGACGTGCCCGAACATCAGCCGGTCGGCCTCGGCGACGAGACGCTTCGCGGCGTCCGGCGGCACTGCGGCGAGCGTCCCGGCGGGCAGGACGGCGGTGAACCGGGCGCCGGTGACCTCCGGGCAGTCCGGCCGGGCGGACCGCCACCGGCGTCTGCGCACCGTGTCGCCCGCCCGGCCCGCGATCTCCCGCGGCCCCATCCGGGACAGGCGCCGCAGGTACCAGCCCGCGCTCATGGTCATCGGGCCCGCTCCAGCGTCACGGGCGCACCGGCGGCCAGGGCACTGCGCACCGCGAGGGTGGCCGCCGTCGTCGCGACCAGCGACTCCAGCGGCACCGGCATCGGCCCGCCGGTCCGCACGGCCTTGACGAACGCGGCCAGTTCGGCGTTCTGGCCCTTGTCGCGGGCCTTCGGCAGCCGCGAACTGAGCCAGCGGCTGCGGCCGTACACCGAGGCGCGCACGAAGTCGTCGAGCTTGAGCACCTTGCCGTCGGCGAGGAGGTCCAGCGTCTCCTTGGGGAAGCCCGGCGCGCCGGTGGTGACGTAGCTGATGGTGGCCGTGGACCCGTCCGGGTAGCGGAGTACGACCTGGAGGTCCTCGTTGCCGGACGGGGCGACCGCGTACACCGAGACCGGGTCGGCGTCGAGCAGCCAGCTCGCGGTGTCGACGAAGTGGCCGCCCTCGCCCTCGAACCGCGAGCCCTCGGTGCCCTGGCGGAGGTACCAGCTGCCGTGCTGCAGCCGGCCCGCGTTGACCAGGTAGCGCAGGTTGGCCGGTCCGGTCCGGGCGCCGAAGCGCTGCTTGGCCTCGGTCAGCAGCGGTGCGAACCGACGGTTGAAGCCCACCTGGAGGCGGTCGTTGCCGGACTCCTCCACCGCCGCGAGGACGCCTGCCAGTTCGTCCTCGGTGAGGGCCAGGGGCTTCTCCACGAACACCGTCTTGCCGGCCAGCAGCGCCTTGCGGGTCAGCTCGGCGTGCGAGCTGTGCCGGGTGACCACGAACACCGCGTCGACCGACTTGTCGCCGAGCACGGCGTCCAGGTCGGTGGTCGCCTCGGCGAAGCCGAACTTGCGCTGTGCGTTGGCCGCGGAGAGCGCCGTCGTGGTGACGACGGTCGACAGCTCGACGCCGTCGCGCCGGGCCAGGTGCGGCAGCAGCATCGACGTCGCGTAGTTCCCCGCGCCGACGAACGCGACGCGCACCGGTGCGGCGGCGGACCGGGCCGGGGCGGACGCGTCCCCGCTGCGGCGCACCGCGGGCACGGCCACCGACAGCGTCCGGACCGCCTCTCCTGCCTCCCCCGTCTCCCCCGCCTCGGCTTCGTCCGGCTGGTCGGGGTAGCGGAACAGCACGGCCACGGCCTTCAGCTCGCCGTCCTTGAGGCGCCGGTACGTCTCGACCGCGTCCGCGAAGTCGGCGACGTGGGAGACCAGGGGCTCCACGTCGACCCGGCCGCGGGCGACCAGGTCGAGGAAGCACGCGAGGTTGCGGCGCTCGGTCCAGCGCACGTAGCCGATCGGGTAGTCGCGTCCCTCCAGTTCGTACTCCGGGTCGTAGCGACCGGGGCCGTAGGACCGCGAGAACCGGACGTCGAGCTCCTTCTCGTAGTACGCGTTCCACGGCAGGTCCAGGCGGCACTTGCCGATGTCGACGACCCGGCCGCGGTCCCGGCAGAGCCGGGCGGCCAGCTCGACGGGCTGGTTGCTGCCGCCGCCGGCGGCCAGGTACACCTGGTCCACGCCGTGCCCGTCGGTGAGTTCGGCGACGGCGGCCTCCACGGCCGCCGACGCGGGGTCGCCGCAGGCCACCGCGCCCAGGCTTTCGGCGAGTTCGCAGCGCGCCGGGTCGGGGTCGGCGCCGACGACGCGGACCCCGGAGGCCGTGAGGAGCTGGGCCACCAGCTGCCCGATCAGGCCGAGGCCGATGACCAGGGCCACCTCGCCGAGCTGCGGCTCGCCCTGGCGGACGCCCTGCATCGCGATCGACCCGACGGTCCCGAAGGCGGCGTGGGCCGGTGCGAGGCCGTCCGGCACCGGGGTGTAGAGGTTCTTCGGCACCCAGTTCAACTCGGCGTGCAGCGCGTGCTCGTTGCCGGCGCAGGCCACGAGGTCCCCGGCCTTCACGTCGTCGATGCCGGCGCCGACCTGCTCGACCACCCCGCACAGCGAGTAGCCCAGCGGCGTGTAGGAGTCCAGTTTGCCCATCACCTTGCGGTACGTGGCGGGCAGCCCGTTGGTGGCCACGCTCTGCATGACCTTGGCCACCTGGTCGGGGCGGGAGCGGGCCTTGCCCAGCATCGACATGCCGGCCTCGGAGACCTTCATCAGCTCGGTGCCGGTGGAGATCAGCGAGTAGGCGCTGCGGACCAGCACCCCGCCCGGCTTGCACCCCGGCACCGGAACGTCGAGCACCGCCAGCTCGCCGCTCTTGTAGTTCTGTACGACCTGTTTCACCGAAGTCCCCTGATTCCTAAGCCGTCAGCCGAGTGCGCTGGCCGGACCCGGAGGTCGCGTCGCGATACCAGTACTCGAGGGTCAGTACGTGCCACAGATGTTTCGAGTTGTCCCGCTGCCCGGCGGCGTCCTCGGCGACGAGCCGCTGCAGTGCCTCACGGCGCAGGAACCCGGAGCGGACGAGTTCGCCGTCGTCGACCACCTCGCGCACCAGCGGTGCCAGGTCCCGGCTCATCCAGGCCCGCAGCGGGGCGCTGAACAGGCCCTTGGGCCGGTACACGATCTCCCGGGGCAGGACCGAGGTGGCCGCCTCCTTGAGGACGGCCTTGCCCTGCCGCCCGACGATCTTGCGGTCGCCGGGCACCGCGAACGCCGCCTTGACCACCTCGACGTCCACGTACGGCACGCGCACCTCGGTGGAGGCGGCCATGCTGGAGCGGTCGGTGTACGTGAGGTTCAGGCCCGGCAGGAACATCCGGGCGTCGGTGAGGCACATGCGGTTGACGAAGTCGTCGAGGCCGTTGTCCGCGTAGACGTCCGCGTGCTCCGTCAGCACGTCCTCGACCGTCCCGGCCAGGCCGGGATCGAGCAGCGCGAGCAGCTCGTCCCGGTCGTACATGGTGTAGCTGCGCCGGAAGGCGGTCTCCTCCGGCAGGTCGGCGAAGGAGAGGAACCGCTTCGCGAAGCGCACCGACCGGTAGCCGCGGCGGCTGGTCGCGACCGGCAGCCGGTCCACGGCCGCGGACACCCCGCGCCGCAGGGGCCGCGGGACGCGCTGGTAGCGCAGCGCGATCAGGTTGGCCAGGTGCTTGCGGTACCCGGCGAACAGTTCGTCCGCGCCCATCCCGGAGAGCATCACCTTCACCCCGGCCTCGCGTGCGGCCGTGCAGATCAGGTAGGTGTTGATCGCGGCGGGGTCGCCGATCGGCTCGTCCAGGTGGTACGTCATCTGCGGCAGCAGGTCGAGGACGTTCGGCGCGATCTCGATCTCGTGCAGGTCGACGCCGAACCGCTCGGCCACCTGCCGGGCGTAGCGAAGGTCGTCCGGCATCGCCTCGAACTTCGCGTCCTCGGCGCGGAACCCGATCGTGTAGGCGGAGATCCCCGGCTGGTGACGGGCCGCCAGCGCGGTCAGGTAGCTGGAGTCGAGGCCGCCGGAGAGGAAGGTCGCCACGGGTACGTCGGAGAGCAGGTGGCGCCGCGTCGACTCCTCGACGATCGCGGCCAGGTCCGGCCGCTCACCGGCCAGGGCCCGCTCCCGGCCCTCCGCGGCGACGTCCTTCAGGTTCCAGAACCGGCCGCGCTCCACCCGCCCGTCGGGCCGGCAGCGCAGCCAGCTCCCGGGCGGCAGCTTCTCGGCCTCGCGGAACGCGCACCGCGAGTCCGGCACCCAGTAGTACAGCAGCGAGGCCACCAGCGCCGCGTCGTCCACCTGCAGCGACCGGCCGGTGGCGACGGAGAGCGCCTTGAGCTCGGAGGCGAACACCAGGCCGCCGCCGCGCCGGAGCAGGAACAGCGGCTTGATGCCGAGCTGGTCGCGGGCGAGCACCAGGTCGCCGGTGCGTTCGTCGAAGATCCCGAAGGCGAACATGCCGCGCAGCCGGGGCAGGCAGTCCGTGCCCCAGCGCCGCCATGCCTCCAGGAGCACCTCGGTGTCGGAGGTGCCGCGGAAGCGCACTCCGCCGGCTTCCAGCTCGGCCCGGAGTTCGGGCGCGTTGTACAGCTCGCCGTTGTACGTCAGGACGAGGCCGTCCGAGGCCATCGGCTGGGCGCCGGTGTCGGACAGGTCGATGATGGCCAGCCTGCGGTGCCCGAGGTGGACCTCGCCGTCGCCCACGGGGTGGCTGTAGCGGCCCGACCCGTCCGGACCGCGGTGGGCGAGGGTGTCGGTGAGCCGGTCGGTCACGATCTTTCCGTCCGGCCAGCGGTAGGTACCTGCGATGCCGCACATGTGCTACCGCGCCTCCTGGTCGTTGTCCGGGCCCCGGACGGCCCACACCGGCTGCCGCTCCGCCCGCCGCCGGCCCTCCCCCACGGCCTGAACGGCGTGGGAGGTACCCGCACCCGACTGCGGAGCCGGGCGCTCGCTCCGGCCGCGCAGTGCGGTCTGCAGTCCGTCCCACAGGGTGCCGTCGGTCCGGTCCCGCGGATCGGGGTCGATCAGCACCACACCGATCACCGGGATGCGCTGGTCCGCGAGCTGCCGGGCCACGGTGTGCAGCCAGGCGGCGCTGCCGTGTCCGGCCCGGACCACGAGCACGGTCTGGGTGCCGAGGTACTGGAGGTCGGTCCACGCCGTGCCCGGCGCCACCGAGCCGACGCCGACAGCGCGCTCCTGGGGAGACACGGACGCGGCGTGCTCGGCGCCGACCACGGTGGGGTCGCCCGGCTTCTGGCGGCGGCCGGCCAGCTGCGGGCGGGGCAGTGCGTCGACGACGGTCACCGGCCCCTCCGCCGCCAGGTTCCTGGCGAGGTCCAGGGCGATCACGCCCGTGGCGCGCGCGCAGCCCAGTTCCAGCAGCGACACCGGTTCCGTGGAGCCGCGCAGGGTGCGGGCCAGGGACGCGGCGAGCCGTTCGCGGGCCAGCCGGGTCCGGCGGCGCTGCCAGGGCCGGCCCGGCCGGCGCGGCAGCTCCGCGATGACGGAAGCACCCAGGTTCGCCGCGATGTCGCGGCGCAGCACGGGGCGGTCCGCCACCACCGTGCCGACCGCGGCCCCCGCGAGCCCGAGGAAGAGCCCGAGGACGAGGCCGATCGCGCCGTCGGTGGCGACGGCCTTGGGCACCGAGTGGCGCAGCGCGCGCGGGGTGTCCACGATCTGCGTGCCGGCGACGACCTGGGGTGCGCCGGTCCGCGCGTCCGCCGCACGCTCGTCGAAGTCGGAGATGCGCGAGTTGAGTTCGGCGCGGCGGGCGAAGAGCGACTCGAGGGTCGCCGAGGCCTTCGGGTCGCTGTCCGCCGACTGGCCCCCGATCTCCTTGTTGACCTGGGCGAGTTCGTCCCGCATGCGGTCCCGCTGGTCGAGCAGGGCCTGGGCCTCGGCCTGCGCGGTCCGCTGCATGCGCTGCACGTGGTCCGTGACGAACGCGTCGGCCAGCGCCCTGGCGCGGGCCACCGCCTGGGCGTCGGTGTCGCCGGTCACGGTGATCTGCAGCAGGTTGTTGGTCAGGCCGGTGCCCCGGTAGTCCTTCAGGAAGTCCTCCGGTTTCGCCGTGGACTTGAGGGATCGCAGGGCCTTGTCGGCGATCTGCGTGGTCTGCAGCAGCTGGACGTCGGTACGGATCAGGGTTCCGGTGTCGTTCGGCTGGTCCGCTTCGTGCGCGACCAGCACTTCGGTCACGGCGGTCGGCGCCGGGGGCATGGCGACCGCCAGCCCGGAGCCCGCCACCAGGCCGAGGAACGCCGTCGCGTACCAGAGGCGGCGGCGCCTGCGCACCGCCACCACCAGGGCCTGCAGGTCGACAAGCGGAGTGGCGGCCGACGACTCCGCGGTCGTGCTGGTGGTCACGCTGAACCTCCTGTGGCCTGGCCGCGAACCGCGAGGGCGAGAGTGGCGTCGTCCGGAGGCAGGCCGGCGGGCCGCGTCTCACGGGCGCGGACGGGGTCGGCGACGACGATGCCGAGGACCTCGTGCCGGCCGTCCGCGCACGCCTCGGCGACACCGGCGAGTTCCTCCGCGGTCCAGCTGCCGGCGCTGAGGACGACGAGCGCGCCGGACTCGGTGTCGCGGTCCGGCACGATCGGCCGGTCCACGGAGACCTCCACGATCCGCAGCTGCGGATCGGCCTTGGCCTCGGCGACGAGCTGTCCGGCGGCCCGGCGGGCGATCGCGTCGCCGTCCGGTACGACCACCAGCAGCCGCCGGGGGGAGGGCAGTTGGTCCCGGAGGCGGGCGCAGACCCGGCGGTAGCGGATCCGCCGGGCGGCCTCGTCGTCGGACCTCGGCGGGGTCGGCAGGTCCCACCGGGTGTCGGTCCCGAGGAGGCGGCGGATCCAGCCGCGCCGGGCGCCGTCTTCGGGGCGGTGCGCGCCGCGCCCCGGGTCGGGCACCTCCACGGTGCCGAGGAGTGCCGCGCCCAGCGCCGCGGTGAGCTCCGGTTCGGTGCGCAGCCGGCGGTTCGTCCGGGCGGCGGCGAGGTGGCCGACGACCGCGAACAGGAAGAACAGCAGCGCTCCCGCACCGATGAACTGCACGCGCGTCGGAGGCGCCTGGCCGGTCGGCCGGGCCGCCGGGCCCATGACGACCATGCCGGCCTTGTTGGTCGCCGGGTCGGCCTCGTCGAGCTTGGTCATGGCCTCCTCCAGCGAGGTGCTCAGCTTCTCCAGCTCGGTCCGGGCCTGCACACCCTCGACGGTCTGCCCCGGATCGGACGCGTCGGCCAGCTCGGTGATACGGCGGTTGGTCTCCTCGACCTGCTTGCGCAGCGCCTCGGCCTCGGTGGCCGCCGCGGAGTCGGTGCCGCCGCCCGCGACCCGTGCGGCGAACTTGACGAACTGCGCGGCCACCTGGTCGGAGAGCTGCTGCGCGCGCTGCGGGGTGTCGGCCGTGCCCGAGATCTTGATGATGTTCCCGTCGGCGGCCGAGGCGGTCACCCGGTTCCGCAGTTCGGCGGCGCTGACGTCCCGCCAGTTCAGTGCGGCGGCCGCGCGGTCGACCACCGTCGAACTGGTCGCGATGTCCACCTGGGTCAGCAGCTCGCGCTCTTCCCACTGTCCCGGCAGCAGCACCGATGCCGACGTCGTGTACCGCGGTGGGAACACCACCGAGGCGCCGTAGCCGACGAGCGCGCCCACGACGGCGAGGACGGCGAGAAACCGCCAGCGCCGGCGGAATATCCGCCCGATGGTGACCAGACGTATCGATTCCTCGCTCAACTGCGCTGCCTCTTCTTTCTTGTTCGAACCTGATCGGCCGCCGGCACCGGGGTGTGGTCACGGCAGGCGGCGGTGTAGGCAGCAAGCAGCGACGCCTGCGAGTTGCGCCAGGAGAGCGGCCCGCTGACCCGCTCCTGGCCGATCCTGCCCATCCGGGCCCGCTGGTCCGGGTCGTCGAGGAGCTTCGCGACGAGCACGGCGAACTCGCTCTCGTCGTCGGCGGCCGCGTAGACGGCGGCCTCCCCGGCGGAGACGCGGGCCTCCTTCAGGTCGAACGAGACGATCGGCCGGCCCATCGCCATGTACTCCAGGACCTTGTTCATGGTCGACACGTCGTTGAGCGGGTTGCACGGGTCGGGAGAGAGGCAGACGTCCGCGGTGGAGAGGTAGCGCACCAGGTCGGCGTCCGGGATGCGGCCGGTGAACTGCACCTGGTCGTCGAGCCCGAGCCGCCGGGACAGCTCCACCATCGCGTCGAAGGCGTCGCCGGAGCCGACGAACACCGCGTGCCAGTCGGTCCGGCCGAGGTCGTCGCGGAGCTTGGCGAGGGCCCGCAGGGCGTAGTCGACGCCGTCCTGGGGTCCCATCACGCCCAGGTAGCACAGCAGATGAGGCTTGCCTCGCTTCAACTCCGGCTCGGGCGGCACCGGTCGGAACCGTTCGACGGCGGGTGCGCTGCGCACCACGAAGACGTCCTCGGGGCGCCGGCCACCGCGGCGTACCGCGACGTCGCGGTAGCTCTCGTTGGTGGCGAGGACGATGTCCGCGGCCTGGTAGGTCCGCCGTTCCAGAGCGCAGACGGCGCGGTAGAGCAGGTCCTTGCCGCGGTCGAACCGGGACAGGTAAAGCTCGGGTACCAGGTCGTGCTGGTCGAAGACGAACCGTGCGCCGCGCCGCTTCAGCCACAGCGCCGGCAGGAACAGCAGGTCGGGCGGGTTGCAGGCGTGGACCACGTCGACCGGGCCGACCCTGCGGGCCAGCCGGGCCGTGTGCCAGAGCGCCGACCCGTACTCCTTCAGGTAGCCGGCCGGGCCTCCGGTGGCGGCGCGCAGCGGGTAGCGGTGGATCCGCACCCCGTCGATCACCGCCTCCGGTTCGGTGTCGCGCTTGCTGCCCTGCGGACAGATGACGTGCACCGTCCAGCCCGCGTCGCGCAGCGTCGTGCACTCCTGCCACACCCGCCGGTCGAACGGCACCGACAGGTTCTCCACGAGGATCAGCGCGCGCCGGCCGGAGCCGGCGGCGCCGGTTGCGTTACCAGGCAAGGCCCACGTACCCCGGTTCGGTCCGGCGCGTCTCGGCGTCGGGAAGGCGGACGAGGTCGACGATCACGGGTCCTTCGCCGTGCGGCAGCGCCGCCGTCACGGCGGGCTCCCTGGTCCCGACCAGGCAGACCTCGGCGTGGTCGAGCACCTCCTCGACGGAGTCCGCGAGCAGCTGCGCGAGGTGCGGCAGCCGGGTCTCGATGTACTCGCGGTTCGCGCCGATCAGCCGGGACAGGCTCACGTTGGCGTCGTAGATCCTGATGTCGTAGCCCTTGCCGAAGAGCCGCTCCGCCAGCTCGACGAGCGGGCTTTCACGGAGGTCGTCGGTGCCGGGTTTGAAGGACAGCCCGAACATCCCCACCCGGCGTTTCCCGGTGCGTTCGACCAGGTCCACCGCGCGCTGCAGGTGGTCGGAGTTGGAGGTCAGCACGTGGGCGAGGATGGGGACCGAGACGTCGGCCCGCTGGGCCGCGTGGACCAGGCTGCGCAGGTCCTTGGGCAGGCAGGAGCCACCGAAGGCGAAGCCGGGGCGCAGGTAGGCGGGGCTGATGTTCAGCTTGCGGTCGGCCAGGAACACGTCCATCACCTGGTGCGAGTCCACCCCGAGCGCCTGGCAGACCGCGCCCAGCTCGTTGGCGAAGCCGATCTTGAGGCCGTGGAACGCGTTGTCCGCGTACTTGATCGCCTCGGCCGTCGGCACCGGCACCCGGAACACCTCGCCGGGCAGGCCCTGGTACAGCTCAAGGACCGCGTCGCCGCTGGCCGGATCCAGTTCGCCGACGACGGTCTTGGGCGGGTCGAAGAAGTCCCGCACGCTCGTGCCCTCGCGCAGGAACTCCGGGTTGACGGCGACCCCGAAGTCGACCCCGGCCGTGCCGCCGGTGTGCTTCTCCAGGATCGGCACCAGCAGGTTCAGGCAGGTGCCCGGGAGCATGGTGCTGCGGAAGACGACGGTCTGCCACCCGCCCCGCTCGGCCAGCGCGGCGCCGATCTGCTCGGTGACCCGTTCCAGGTACGTGGTGCACAGGCTGCCGTTGGGCTCCGACGGCGTGCCCACGCACACCAGCGAGACATCGCTGTTCATGATCGCCTCGCGGACGTCGCCGGTGGCGCGCAGGGCCCCGGTCCGCACGGCCTCGGCGAGGAGTTCGCCGATACGTTCCTCCACCACCGGAGCCTTGCCGTCGTTGACCAGGTCGACCTTCACCTGGTTGACGTCCACCCCGATGACCTCGTGGCCCATGCCGGCCAGGCACGCGGCTGATACGCAGCCCACGTAGCCGAGCCCGAAGACGCTGACTCTCATGTCTGGTCCCTCCCCCCAGGCAGGCCCTTGTGGCCTGCGGTCCGCGCGTCGGCCTGCCGACGCCCCCCGCGCATCAGTAGGCCCCCTGCCCGTGGAGCACCGCCCGCATCGTCTTCCACAAGATCACCGTGTCGAGGGCGAGCGACCAGTCCTCCACGTAGCGCAGGTCGAGGCGGACCGCCTCCTCCCACGGCAGGTCGCTGCGTCCGCTGATCTGCCACAGGCCGGTGAGTCCGGGCTTCACCAGCAACCGCCGCCGGATGTCCGGGTCGTACGCGGCACACTCCTCCGGCAGCGGGGGCCGCGGGCCGACGAGCGACATCGCTCCGGTGAGCACGTTGAAGAGCTGCGGGAGTTCGTCGATCGAGTACCGGCGCAGTACGGCTCCGACCCGGGTCACCCGCGGGTCCCGGCGGACCTTGAACAGCAGCCCCGCGCCCTCGTCGCGGTCGGCCAACTCGGCGCGGGCCCGGTGCGCCCCGACGACCATGGTGCGGAACTTGAGAATCGTGAACTCGCGGCCGTCCTTGCCGACCCGGCGCTGGCGGTAGAAGGCCCCGCCCCGGCTGTCGGCCAGCACGAGCAGTGCGACGGACGCCATCAGCGGCGCGAACAGCATCAGCAGGACCGCCGCGCCCACCCGGTCGACGACTTCCTTGATGGCCCGGCGGCCTCCGGTGAAGGTCGGCAGGCTGACCCGCAGCAGCGGTATCCCGAGCACCGCGTCGACGTGCAGCCGTGGGCCGGCCACCTCCATCAGCACCGGGGCCACGACCATTTCGGCGTCGCTGCCTTCGAGGTTCCAGGCCAGCCGCTGCAGCCGGTCCGGAGTCCAGTACGGGTCCGGGGTGACCGCGACGACCCGGTAGCCGTCGTGGCGGACGTGCTTGGCGACGTCCGCCAGTCCGCCGACCACCGGCACGCCGTCCAGTTCGTCACCGTCGAGTCCGCGGCCGTCCGTGGTGCACACCGCCTGCACCCGCCAGCCGATGTGCGGGAACTTGCGGGTCCGGGTGATCAGGTCGCCCACGGTGGCCGGGCTGCCGGCGGCGAGCACCGGTCTCAGGCACCGCCCGTCCTTGCGCCGTCTGTGCAGATCGAGACGGAGCAGGTACCGGGCGGTCATCGTGACGAGCCCGATCGCGGGAATCGCGACGAAGATCCAGAGTTTGATGTTGCGTGAGGTGAGGGCGATCCCGCCGAGCGCCAGGACGACGGTCGCCGCGAACAGCGAGCGTCCGAGCCGGCGGAATTCCTCGGCGCCCTGGCCGAGCACGGCCGGTGCCCACGAGCGGCCGACCACGAGAGCCGACAGCACCAGCAGTTCGGTGCCGAAGGCGAGAATCCCCCATTTCTCATGCCAGTTGGCCGCGTCCCGGCCCCCGAAGAACTCTCCGATGCCCGCCACCACGATGGCCGTGGCGACGGTATCGCTGATGATCACGGTACGTCGGTACCGCTGTTCCCATTCGATCGCCGGTCTGTTGACCGGCCCGTCCGCCGGACGCCTGCGCGCCGGCGGGAACGGGCCGACTAGTCCCCCCTGCCGCACAGAAACCCCCCGGTCCCCAGTGGTTCGACATGGTGCCCTGACACCGTTCCTCCCCCCGGGAGGCCCCCGCCTCCCGTACGCTTCCGCCCCCGGGAGGCCCCCCGGCTCCCCGCGCCGCGCTGTTCCTCCGACGGACGGCCCCCGCCCTCCGCGTATGACATCCCGGCTACTTCAGCGCTGCTTGTACGACCCGCCCGTGCCGCGGCGGACCTGCCTGCCCTGCCGGGCTTGCGAGGCGCATGGGAAGCCGTCGGAACCGCGAGTGCTCCCCGCACTCGAAGTCCCTCCCGGGCCCCAGGAGTTGATCACCGCCGCGTCCGGCGGCACGCACGCGGCCACCGGCCGCACGTATCGCCTGACCCATAGATCATCATTTGTCGCCCCGTGTCCCAGCATGCGAAGCACGGTCAATCTAGACCATCCGGGCCCGTCTGAAGAGAGGGCTGTGTGGAATTTGTGCTCGCTATTTGAAGACGGGTCAACGGACATGCGACTGACCACGGGCACCTCGGCGACCGGCGACGTTCCGCGTGACCTGCGAAGACGGGAGTTCTCCGGCCACCGGTACCGGCGGAAAACCCGAAGCGCCCCGGCCCGGCCAACTGGCCTGCTTTCGCGGCCTCTTCGGCGGATTCCTGTCGGTTGAGCACCGGTCGGCGGCGGTGCGGCAGGCGGACGACGGCACCCGGGAAGGGATCTTCACACCTCTCCCGGCACGAGCGCACGCCGAGGACGGCCCCGATCGGGTCCGCACCGGACATCGCGCCCAGCCTCCCCGAATCCGGGACCCGGACCGAACGCGGATCGTCTCGGCTCTCACCGTGGCACCTCTGCCCAACTCGCGAGTCCCGTATGCGCCGTTGCGGCAACAGCCGCACGGGGCGCAGAGTCAACTTCGCTCCTGATCGAACCAGTTTCCGTCGCTCAAACGATCTGACGGCGCAGCTGATCGGCCAGCATGCGTCAGACCCGGAGAACGCCGTCCCGGCGCCGCTTCCGCCCACCTACGGTCCCTGCATCGGGCGGGCCGGCGACCGCTGGTCCGTCGCCATCCGCATGCGAAGGGGAGGCGCCAGTATGGCGAGCGTGGAAGTGTCGCTGAAGGAGATGATGGCCGGGGTGGAGGGGGCGCTGGGAGCCGCGGTCGTCGACTACACCAGCGGCATGGCCCTGGGGACACTGGGCGGGGGCAAGGACCTCGATCTGACCGTCGCGGCGGCCGGGAACACGGACGTCATCCGGGCCAAGGTGCGCACGATGGGCGAGCTGGGCCTCAAGAGCCGGATCGAGGACATCCTGATCACACTGGAGAAGCAGTATCACCTCATCCGTCTGATCACCGGCCGCAGCGGGAACGGCCTGTTCCTCTACCTGGTGCTCGACAAGGGGCGCTCGAACCTCGCCATGGCCCGTCACCAGCTGAAGCGGGTCGAGGAAGAACTCGAGGTCTAGCGATTCCCCGGGTTCCGGGACTTCGTGCGCCCATGATGTGAAAACTTCTTCAAGTGACCACATCAGCATGATCCCAACTCATGTCTGCGCACGGCCCCGGACGGCAAGGATCGGCCGCACAGGGCCAGTGCGGCGGTGTCGCAAGGCGCCGCCGCACCTCGGCGCCCCCACCCGTCCCGGCAGAGAGCGAGCGGTCATGCAAGTCCCCCTCTACCAGGCCAAGGCGGACTTCTTCCGCATGCTCGGGCACCCCGTACGGATCAGGGTCCTGGAACTGCTCCAGCACGGGCCCGTTCCGGTACGGGACCTGCTCGCCGACATCGAGATCGAGCCGTCCAGCCTCTCCCAGCAACTGGCCGTGCTGCGCCGCTCCGGCATCGTGGTCTCCACCCGGGAGGGCTCCACCGTCCGCTACGCACTGGCCGGCGGGGACGTCGCCGAACTCCTGCGCGCGGCCCGTCGTATCCTCACCGAACTCCTCGACGGGCAGAACGTCCTCCTCGCCGAACTGCGCCAGGCCGACGCGTCCGCTGCGCCGATGTCCACGAGCGGCCGCGGCTGACCGCCGCCTCCAGCTCCGGCTCCGGCTCCGGCTCCGGCTCCGGCTCCGAGGAGCGCCGTCACGCCCGGGCCGGCGCGCCGCCCTCGTACGCCGCCCGCAGCACGGTGCGCGCGTCGTCGGTCGTGACCGGCCTCGGGTTGGCGTACGGCTGCCCGGCGACCTGGGCGGCGACGACCGCCAAGTCCGCTTCCTTCAGGCCAAGTTCGGCGAGGGAGCCGGGTGCGCCCAGCCGGGCCGCGAGTTCCCTGAGGGCCGCCGGGGCGCCGTCCGCGCCGAGGGCCCGGGCGACGGCGGCGACCGCGTCCGGGGCGGCGGGCGCGTTGAAGGCGAGGGCGTACGGCAGGACGACGGTGTGGGTCTCGGCGTGCGGCAGGCCGAAGGTGCCGCCGAGGACATGGCACAGCTTGTGGTGCAGGCCCCTGGTGGTGGCGCCGAGGCAGGCCCCGCACAGCCAGGCGCCGTACAGGGCACGGGAGCGGGCCGGTACGGCGTCCGGGGCCGCGGCGATCTCCGGCAGCGCGCCGGCCAGCGCCCGCACGCCCTCCTCTGCCATGAGCGCGACGAGCGGCGAGCCGTCGGGAGCGTACAGCGCCTCGACGGCGTGGGCGACGGCGTTGATCCCGCTCACCACCGAGAGCCGGACGGGCAGGGAGTGGGTGAGTTCGGGGTCGTGGACGACGCTGCGCGGCAGCACGACGGGGTCGCGGCCGGTGCGTTTGACGCCGTGCTCGGTCAGGCCCCAGGCCGGGGTCATCTCGGAGCCCGCGTAGGTGGAGGGCACGGCGATCAGCGGGAGTCCGGTGCGCAGCGCGACGGCCTTGCCGAGGCCGATGGCCGAGCCGCCGCCGACGGCCACGCAACCGTCGGCGCCCGCGGCCCGGGCCGCCTCGACCCCCCGGGTCGGCGACCTCCACGGGGACGTGCATCCGGGCACCCGTGCGGAGGCCCGCGCAGGCGTCCCCCAGCGAGTCGGCGACCGCCCGCGCCGCCGCCGCGCCCCGCTCGCCGCTGAGCACGAGGAGCCGCCGCAGACCGAGGTGCCGGGCCTCCTCTGCCGGTGCGGTGAACGCGGCCCCGGGCCGGAACACCACGCGGGAGGGACGGGTCTCGTACGCGAAGTCCAAGAGGTTCACGAGCGCTCCAGGACGAGGTCGAAGCGGGCGTGCCGGAACGGGTTCGGCACGCCGTACTCCGCGGCCAGGGCGGGGTCGTCGGCCGGGGTGAAGTCCTTGACGAGGCTCTCCTTGACGGCGAACACCGCGTCGGAGTCCAGGTACTCCCCGCCCGCGACGAAGACATGCGTGGTGACCGGCGCGTGCCCCGCGGCCGAGACGATGAAGTGGATGTGGGCGGGGCGGTAGGGGTGCCGTCCGGAGGCCTTGAGGAGAGCGCCGACCGGGCCGTCCGTCGGGATCGGGTAGGCGCTCGGCACACAGGTGCGGAACCGGAAGCGGCCCTCGCCGTCGGCGGTGAACAGGCCGCGGCCGTTGCCCGCCGGCTGGACGTCGGGCTGCTGCACGTCGTAGAAGCCGTGCGGGTCGGCCTGCCACACGTCCAGGACCGCGCCCGGCAGCGGGGTGCCGTCGGCGGAGCGGACGACGCCGCTGATCACGCAGGGTTCACCAACCCCCACCAGGTCGATGCCGGCGCCGAGTTCGCGGACCGGGGACTCCGTCATGTGGAAGGGGCCGAGGACGGTCGACTCGGTGCTACCGGGGTCGCTGTGTCCGTTGACCGTCTCGACCAGCATCGACAGGCCCAGGACGTCGGAGAGCAGGATGAACTCCTGCCGGGTGTCCGTGCAGGTCCGCCCGGCCTCGGTGAGGAACGCGATCGCCGCCTCCCACTCGCGCCGGGTCAGCCGGGTCTCGCGCGTGAAGGCGTGCAGCTGGCGGATCAGCGCGACGAGCAGCTCGCGCAGCCGGGGGTCGTCGGTGCCCCGCAGGCTGTCCACGGCCTCCGCGGTGACCGCGTCTTCGGTGGTCATGCCGGCTCCTTGCCCGGAGGAACAGTGACTTTGAGTGATCGTAAACCCGTTCACCGTTCAAGGAACCGTATCCACGCGCGCGTCTACTTGATGAGCGCGTTGGCCACCACCACGATCACTCCGAGCAGCGCGTCCAGCGTGCCGATCAGCACGGCCGCCGGCCAGCTCCGGTGCGACGAGCGGGCGGTGACGAGGCCGAGGCCGAACAGGATGACGATGTTCAGGACGAACGCCGGGTACTCGACGCCCTTCGGCGGCCACCAGCCCCAGCCGGCGCCCGCGAGCAGGAAGACCGTGGGCAGCACGGCCGTGACCAGCGGCCACTCGTCGGCGAGGGTGTGCAGCGCGTCCCAGCGCCGGTGCGGGGCCCGCTCGGCGATGTAGTGGGCGTAGCCGTGCGCCAGGGCGGAGGCGCAGGCGGTGACCAGGAGCCACAGGGCGTCGTAGCGGCGGCTGGCCGCGGAGGTGTGCCCGTACTGGGTGAGCGCGGCCACCATCGAGCAGGCCAGCACGGCGCCGTAGACCCCGCCGAACAGGACCGCCTCGCGGGTGTCGTGCGCGCGCGGCTCCGGCGCGGCCGCCGTGGAGTCAGCCATGTCCTCCACGATCACCCGGGCCGGACCCGGCCGCCACCGGGCACCGGCCCGACGAAGTGTCCTCCCACCAGGCCGGATGCCGCACATCCTGTCCACGCCCGGGACACCGGTGGGCTCGCTAGGGTCGCCGTATGACGACGCACAGTTTCGCCCTGCACATCCCCGACGCCGTACTCGAACCCGACCCGCTCGACCCGGCGCAGATCGTCTCCGGCACCCCCGAGGTCACCGGCAGGGTGGTCTGGGAGTCGGCCGACGGGAAGCAGGTCCGCGGGATCTGGCAGATCACCCCGGGGGTGGTCACCGACACCGAGGCGGACGAGCTGTTCGTGGTGGTCAGCGGCTCGGCGACCATCGAGGTCGAGGGCGGGGCGACGTTCACCGTGGGCCCCGGCGACATGGCCGTACTGCGCGCGGGCGACCGCACCACCTGGACGGTGCACCAGACGCTGCGCAAGGCGTACGCGATCAGCCTGTGAGCGCCGTCGGCGCGTCGTGAGCGCGCTCAGCGACTCGTGGCGGCCGGCATGTTGTAGGGCGTGACCACCTGGATCGCCGACGGCAGGGTCGGGCCGGCCGGGGGCAGTGCGCCCTGGGCGCGCATCACCAGGTGGCAGGCCTCGCGCATGTCCTGGCGCAGGTCGTGGTGGAGGACGGCGGACAGCCGGTGTTCGCGCAGCAGCCGGGTGTTGTCGTGGTCGAGGTCGTGGGCGATGAACACGGCGCACTCGCGGTCCAGATCGGCGAAGGCGCGCAGGGTGGCGATGTTGCCGCCGCCGATCGAGTAGACGGCGCGGATCTCCGGGTCGCGCTCCAGGGCGGCGCGGACCAGGTCGTACTGGGTGGCGTCGAGCCCCTGCCCCTCGGCGATCTCCACCAGGGTGCGCTCGGGGTGCCGGGCCCGCATGGCGCTGCGGAAGCCCATCTCGCGCTCCTCCTCGTTGCGGAAGAAGCCGCTGCTCAGGCTGGTGAGGACGTTGCCGGGCCGGTCGCCGAGCCACTGGCCCGTCAGGTAGGCGGCGGTGGCGCCGGCGGCCCGGTTGTCACTGCCGACGTAGGCCAGCCGGCCGCTGGCGGGCAGGTCGGTGACGAGGGTGACGACCGGGATGCCGGCCGACCTGAGCCGCCCGACGGCGGCGGTGATCTCGGGGACGTCGGGCGCCTTGAGGATCACGCCCTGCGAGCCGCGGCGGGCTATCCGGTCCAGGGTCCGCACCAGCTCCTTCACCGGCCCGGTCTCCCGGAAGTGGAACCGGGAGCGCACCACCGCCGGGTGCAGGGCCGGCAGCTCGGCCTCCAGCGCGCCCCGCACGGCCGTGGTGAACCGCTCCGGCGCCTGCATCACGATGTCGACCATGAAGGTGCGGCCGACCAGCCGGACCTGGGTGCGCTGCCGGTCCAGATCGGCGATGGCCCGCTCCACCTCGCGGGCGGTGCTCTCCCGGACCCCGCCCCTGTCGTTCAGCACCCGGTCCACGGTGGCCTCGCTGAGCCCGGCCTGCCGGGCGATCTCACGGATGGGGAAGGGGTGGCCCACGGGCTGCCTCCATGAGGGGTTTTTGACGGGTCGCTGCTGGTTGTTCGACGGGTTTGTGCTGACAAGAATGGCAGAGCCCCGCCGTGGCCGAGACCATGGCCGTGACCGAAAGCAGGACATCGATGTCCCTCGCCGCCGAACAGGGCCGTGCCTGGCTCTCGCCGCAGGACTGCGACCTCGACGCCTTCCGTGCCCTGGTCGAGCGGACCACGGACCCGGCCTCCTATCCGCACGCCTCGGCCGTCGAGGACAACGTCCTCGTCTACGACAGCGAACGGCTGCGCGCCACGGGCGCGGGCCGCGAGGTACGGACCGAGCTCGTCCGCGCCCTGGCCGACGGTCCCGGCGTCGCCGTCTTCAGGGGCGCGTTCCCGGACCCGGCGGTGGTCGACCGGGCCACCGCGGTCTTCGAGGCGCTCATCTCGGAGCAGCACGAGTCCGGTGCGGGGGCCGGCGACCACTTCGCGACGCCCGGCGCCAACGAACGGGTGTGGAACGCCCTGGAGAAAGCGGCGCTCTACGACCCGGAGGCGTTCGCCGACTACTACGCCAACGACGTCGTGGCCCTGGTCTCCCGGGCCTGGCTGGGCCCCGGCTACCAGATCACCTCGCAGGTCAACGTGGTCAACCCGGGCGGCGCGGCGCAGACCGCGCACCGCGACTACCACCTCGGCTTCCTCTCCGACGAGCAGGCCGGGGCCTACCCGGCCCATGTGCACCGCCTCTCCCCCGTGCTCACCCTCCAGGGCGCGGTCGCGCACTGCGACATGCCGGTGGAGTCGGGGCCGACGATGTACCTGCCGTACTCGCAGACCTACGAGCCCGGCTACCTGGCCTGGCGGCGGCCGGAGTTCCAGGAGTACTTCAGGGCCCGCCACGTGCAGCTGCCGCTCGCGAAGGGCGACGCGGTGTTCTTCAACCCGGCGGTGTTCCACGCGGCCGGCACCAACCGGACCCTCGACGTGCGCCGGACGGCCAACCTGCTGCAGGTGTCCTCGGCGTTCGGGCGGGCCATGGAGAGCGTGGACCGGGAGGCGGTGGCCAACGCGGTCTACCCGGTGCTGCGCCGGCGCCTGGCGGAGGGGGCGGGCGAGGCGTGGCTGGAGCACGTCATCGCCGCGAGCGCCGAGGGCTACCCGTTCCCTACCAACCTCGACAGCGACCCGCCGGTCGACGGCATGGCCCCGCCCTCGCAGGCGGACCTCGTGCGGCGGGCACTGCGGGAGGGGTGGGCGCCGCGGGTGCTGCGGGACGGGTTGCGGGCCGCAGCGGCTCGCCGGGAGAGCTAGGGGCCGACAGGCCGGAGGTCGTCCGCGGGTTCGTGGTGGCTGGTCGCGCCCGCGCGGCGGCAGCCGCATGTCGATACCGCCCCGCGCCCCTTGCGGGGCGCCCGACAGCACCGAACATTTCAACATCAAGGAGCAACACTCAATGCGTATCGGAATCCTCGGTCTCGGCCGTATCGGTGCTTTTCATACCGAGACCCTCTCCGGGCTCGACGTCGTCGAGTCGCTCGTCCTCACCGATCCGTTCGCGGACGCGGCCAAGGCCGCCGCGGAGAAGTTCGGGGCCGAGGTCGTGGACTCGCCCGAGGCGCTGCTGGCCGCCGGTGTGGACGGCATCGTCGTGGCCGCCGCCACCGACGCCCACCCGGCCCTGATCCTGGCCGGCGTGGAGGCCGGTGTGCCGGTCTTCTGCGAGAAGCCGGTCGCGAAGACGATGGCCGAGGGCGTCGAGGTCCTCAAGGCCGTTCAGGGCAGGGGGGTGCCGATCCAGATCGGCTACAACCGGCGCTTCGACGCGGGCTTCGTCGCCGCCCGTGCCGCCGTCCGGGCGGGCGAGCTCGGCAAGCTGCACACCGTGCGCTCCACCACCCTGGACCCGGCCCCGCCGCCGGCCGCGTACATCGCCGCGTCCGGCGGGATCTTCCGGGACTGCTCCGTGCACGACTTCGACATCATCCGCTGGGTGACCGGCCGCGAGGTCACCGAGGTGTACGCGGTCGGCGGCAACCGGGGCGCCGACTACATCAAGGAGGCCGGGGACGCCGACACCACCGGCGCGATCCTCACCCTGGACGACGGCACCATCGCGGTGGTCTCCAACTCCCGTCACAACGCCCGGGGTTACGACGTCCGCATGGAGCTGCACGGCTTCGCGGACTCGATCGCGGTCGGCCTGGAGGACAAGCTCCCGCTGCGCTCGGTGGAGCCCGGCGTGACCTTCCCGGCGGGCACCCCGCACGACTTCTTCATGGACCGGTTCACGGCGGCCTACCGCGCCGAGCTCACCGCGTTCACCGAGGTCGTGGCCGGTACCCGGCCCTCCCCGTGCACGGTCGAGGACGCGCTGGAGGCCGGCTGGATCGCCGACGCCTGCACGCTGTCCCTGCACGAGCACCGGCCGGTGACGATCGCGGAGGTCCGCGGGGCCTGACACCCTCGGACACTCGCACGACGGCGGGGCGGGGACCGGAGGACGGTCCCCGCCCCGCCGTCCGTCCTTCCCGTCAGGCCCGCAGCCCGTCCACGACCAGCGTCAGGATCCGCGCCGCCCGCGCCTCGGCGTCGCCGCGTGCCGGGTCGATCCGCCACAGGACGCTGAGCTGGAGGAGCACGTCCTCCGGGTCGATGCCGGCCTTGAGGCTGCCGTCCGCCGCACCGGCGGCCAGCAGGACGCCGATGGCGTCCACGAACGGGTCGTACATCGGGTCCTCGGCCGCGCCCCCGGTCGCCGCGTGCACGACCTCGGAGACGCCGAACTTGAGCCGGCCGTAGCGGGCGACCTCGTCGAACCAGCGGCGCAGCGCCGCCAGCGGCGGATGCGTGCCGAGCAGTTCCGGTGCGAGGTCGATCAGGTGCTGGAGGTCGTGCCGGTACAGCTCCATGATCAGCGCCTCCCGGGTCGGGAAGTGCCGGTAGAGCGTGCCGATGCCGACGCCGGCCTTGCGGGCGATCGCGGAGAGCGAGGCCGTGGTGGAGGCGGCGAGCTCCGCGCGGGCCACGGAGAGGATCCGGTCCCGGTTGTCGCGGGCGTCCCTCCGGGTCGGTTTCGAGGGCTGCGGGTTCACGGTGTCTGTGGTCCGTCCGGTGTGGATTGCCATCCGGAGACCCCTCCGGTACGTTGGGAGACGTAGCGGAGGGGCCTCCGTTTCATTGCCGATTCTGGCACACATCCCGTCGCATGCGTGGAGGTCAGTCATGCCCGAACTCGTCCTGGTCACCGGGGGCACCGGGTACATCGCCGGCTGGTGCGTCGCCGAGCTGCTGCGGCGCGGCCACGACGTCCGGACCACGGTGCGCGCGCCGGGCCGGGAGCAGGCGGTCGCCGACGCGGTCTCGGCCGTCGCCGACCCCGGCGGGCGGCTGGGCTTCGCCGTGGCCGACCTCACCGCCGACGCCGGCTGGGACGCCGCGATGAAGGGCGTCGACCGGGTGCTGCACGTGGCCTCGCCGCTGGGCGTGACCGCGGGCACCCCCGACCTGGTCACCCCGGCACGGGACGGCACGCTGCGCGTGCTGCGGGCGGCCACCGCGGCAGGGGTACGGCGGGTGGTGATGACCTCGGCCGCGAACGCCGCGAGCCCGTCGTCGTACGCCTCGGAGGGCGTCACCGACGAGACGCTGTGGACCGATCCGGAGGATCCGACGCTGATCCCCTACCGCCGGTCGAAGACCCTCGCCGAGCTGGCCGCCTGGGAGTTCATGCGGGGGAACGACGGTCCGACCGAGCTGACCACCGTGCTGCCCGGCGCGGTGTTCGGGCCGGTGCTGACGGCGGACACCGCCGGTTCCGTCGGGATCGTCGCCCGGATGCTGTCCGGGGCGATGCCCGGGGTGCCGCGGATCGGTCTCGAGGTGGTGGACGTCCGGGACCTGGTCGACCTCCACCTCAGAGCGATGACCGCACCGGCCGCGGCGGGCGAACGCTTCCTCGGCACCGGCGAGTTCGTGTGGATGGCGGACCTGGCGCGGGTGCTGCGGGACGGCCTCGGCGAGCGCGGACGGCAGGTCTCCACCCGCCCGCTGCCCGACTTCGCCGTGCGCCTCGCGGCCCGCTTCCGGGACCCCGGGCTGCGGGAGATCACCCCGGCGCTGGGCCGGCGCAACCGCCACAGCACCGAGAAGGCGGCGCGGCTGCTGGACTGGCGGCCGCGCCCGGCCCGGCAGACGGTGCTGGACTGCGCCGAGAGCCTGCTGGCCCACGGCGCGGTCCGCGTCCCGGTGGCGGCTCAGAGGCCGTAGCGCACCGCGAACTCGTCCGGGTCGTAGGCGTCCCGGTCGGGGTCGTGCCGGACGGCCGGCCTGGTCTCCACCATGTCCTCGGGGCGGATCCGCTCCGGCAGCGCGCCGAACCGCTCCTTGCGTGTCACGGCCTCGGCCGCGGTCTCCTCGTGGCTCATGTTCGTCCTCCCCGTCGTAGCGGGTGTCACCCCTCATCAGGCGAACGCGCGCGCCCCGGCGGGTGTTCCCGAACCCGCCGGGGCGCGCGGGGCCCGTGGAGTGGTCCACGGGCCCGGGGAAGCGGCTGTCAGGCGCCGCAGGACCGCAGGAACCTCCGGGTGCGCACCGCGACGGGCAGCGGCCTGTCCGGCTCGCAGGGGTACATGTCCTGCTCGACGATCGCGAACAGGTCGACGCCCAGCCGCTGCGCCGCCGCCAGCACCGGCCCCAGCTCCGGCACGCCGGCGGGCGGTTCGCACATCACGCCCTGCGCCACGGCCGGCCCGAACGGGGTGCCCTTGGCCCGGACGTCGGCCAGGACCGCCGGGTCCACCTGCTTGAGGTGGAGGTAGCCGATCCGCTCGCCGTAGGTCTCGATCAGCTTGACGCTGTCGCCGCCGCAGTAGGCGTAGTGACCGGTGTCCAGGCAGAGGTTGACCAGGTCGGTGTCGGTCGAGTCGAGGAAGTGCTCGACGTGGTCCTCGGTGTCGAGGTGGGTGTCGGCGTGCGGGTGGACGACGAGGTCCAGGCCGTACGTCTCCTTCACCTCGTGGCCGAGCCGTTCCATGCCCTTGGTCAGGTGGGCCCACTGCTCGCCGGTCAGCTCCGGCGGCTCCAGGATCTCGGCGGTCTTGTCGTCCCGCCAGAAGGACGGGATGACCACCAGGTGCTTCGCCCCCATCGCCTGGGTGAGCGCGGCGACCTGGCTGACGTGCTCCCAGGTGGACTCCCAGACGGCCGGGCCGCGGTGCAGGCCCGTGAAGACCGTGCCCGCCGAGACCTTCAGGTCCCGCTTGGCGATCTCGTCGGTGAGGCGGGCCGGGTCGGTGGGGAGGTAGCCGTAGGGGCCGAGTTCGATCCAGGAGTAGCCGGCCTCGGCGACCTCGTCGAGGAAGCGTTCCCAGGGGACCTGCCGGGGGTCGTCGGGGAACCAGACGCCCCAGGAGTCGGGGGCCGAGCCGACCCGGATGCGGTCGAGAGGGGTGGTCATGGGGTCACGACTTCCCTTCCGGACCGGTCGCGGCGGGAGCGGTGAGGTCGTCCGCCTCCGGAAGCTCCTCGGTGTCGACCCCGCGGACCTGGGACAGCTCGTGCTTGAGGGCCGCGAGCTCGGCGCCGCCGGCCATGTGGTTGGTGAGTTCCTCCAGGGTGATGTCGCTGCGCTCGGCGGAGAGTTCGAGGGTGCCGAGGCGCAGGACGCTGAAGTGGTCGCCGACCATGTAGGCGTGGTGCGGGTTGTGGGTGATGAAGATGACGCCGAGGCCGCGTTCGCGGGCGGCGGCGATGTACTTCAGGACCACGCCGGACTGCTTGACGCCGAGGGCGGCGGTCGGCTCGTCCAGGATGAGGACGCGGGCGCCGAAGTAGACGGCGCGGGCGATGGCCACGCACTGGCGCTGGCCGCCGGAGAGGGTGCCGATGGGCTGGTCGAGGTCGTCCAGGACGATGCCCATGTTGCGCAGTTCGCGGTCGGCGGTCTCCTTCATCCTGGCGATGTCGAGACGGCGCACGGGCCAGGGGCCCTTGGTCATCTCGGAGCCGAGGAAGAAGTTCCGCCACACCGGCATCAGCGGAACCGTGGCGAGGTCCTGGTAGACGGTGGCGATGCCCCTGTCGAGGGCTTCGCGCGGGGTGGAGAAGCGGACCGGGGTGCCGTCGACGAGGAAGTCGCCCTCGGTGTGCTGGTGCAGCCCCGAGATGATCTTGATGAGGGTGGACTTGCCGGCGCCGTTGTCGCCGAGCACGCAGGTCACCCGGTTCGGGAAGACCTTGAGGTCGACGCCGTGCAGGGCGCGGATGTTGCCGTAGGACTTGCCCGCGCCGCGCAGTTCGACGATCGGGCCGCCGTCGGTCGGCGCGTCGTCCTGGAGGACGGCCCCGTGGGTTCCGGTGGTGTTGTCTGTCATCGGGTCACCTCCTGGTCGCGGTCCGCTGGACCCACAGGTTGATCATCACGGCGCCGAGGAGCATCACGCCGAGGAAGGCCTTGAACCAGTCGGGGTTCCAGCCCGCGTAGACGATGCCCTGCTGGACCATGCCGAACATGAAGGCACCGAAGACCGGGCCGATCGCCGAGCCGGCACCGCCGGTCAGCAGGCAGCCGCCGATGACCGCGGCGGAGATGTAGATCAGCTCCTGGCCCACGCCCTCGCCGGACTGCACGGTGTTGAAGGAGAACAGCTGGTGCATGCCGACGAACCAGGCGCCGAAGCCGACCAGCATGAACAGCGAGATCTTGGTGAAGTTGACCGGGACGCCGACCGCGCGGGCGCTCTCCTTGTTGCCGCCGACCGCGAAGATCCAGTTGCCGTACTTGGTGCGCAGCAGCACCCAGGTGGCGATGGCGGCGAAGAACAGCCACCAGAAGATGGTGATCTTCACCTGGACGCCGCCGATGTCGAAGGACGACGCGAAGACCGCCTTGACCTGTCCGAAACCGTCCATGTTGCTGATGTCGTCGGTGGCGACGTTGCCGGTGACCAGCTTGGTCACCGCGAGGTTCACGCCCTGGAGGATCAGGAAGCTGCCCAGCGTGATGAGGAAGCTCGGCAGTCCGGTCTTGACGACCAGCCAGCCGTTCAGGAAGCCGATGCCCAGCGACACGACGAGCGCGACGATCACGCCCGCCCAGACGTTGAGGGTCAGCTGGTAGCTGAGCATGGCGGCGGTGAGGGCCGAGCTGACCACCGCGACGCCGGCGGAGAGGTCGAACTCGCCGCCGATCATCAGCAGGGCCACCGGCAGCGCCATGATGCCGATGGTCGAGGACTGGTAGAGGATGTTCGCCATCGAGCTGGCCTCGCGCACCGGCGGTGCCGCGACCAGGAAGAAGACGTAGACCGCGACCGCGCCGAGGAAGACGCCGACGTCCGGCCGGGCCAGGATCCGCAGCGCCAGGGGGCGCTGGGCGGTCCGCCCGTCCTTCTCCTTGGGGCCGGGGGCCGGCGGCGTCGCCACCGCCGGCTGTGCCTGCTGACTCATACCGATCACCGGGTACCCTTCGCGGCGAACTCGGCGACCTTGTCGACGTTGGACTTGTCGACGAAGGCCGGCCCGGTCAGCACCGGCTGCTCACCGCCGCCGCTGTAGTTGCCGTTGTTCTTGTAGAGCCACAGCGAGTCGATCGCCAGGTAGCCCTGGAGGTAGGGCTGCTGGTCCACGGCGAACTCGATGGTCCCCTTGCTGATCGCCGTGGTCAGGTCCTTGTTGAGGTCGAAGGTGGCGACCTTCGCCTGGCTGCCCGCGTCGGACACCGACTGGACGGCGATCAGCGCGATCGGGGCACCGAGCGTGACCACGTGGTCGATGGCCTTGTCCTGCGTGAGCTTGGCGGTGATCGTCGACTTGACCGCGGTCGGGGAGGTGCCGTCGACGTACAGGGTCTCCGTCGTTCCCGAGAACGTCTTCTTCACACCGTCGCAGCGCTGGGTGAGGCCGACGTTGCCCTGCTCCTGGATGACACAGACGACCTTCTTGGCGCCCTCCGTGTTCAGCCGGTTGCCGAGCGCCTCGCCCGCGACCGTCTCGTCCTGGCCGAAGAACTCCAGCAGCCCGAGCTTCTTCCAGTCGCTCAGGCCGGAGTTGAGGCCGACGACCGGGATCTTGGCGGCGGTGGCCTTGGCGACGACGTCCTTCATGGCGTCCGGCTTGGCGAGGGTGACGGCGATCCCGTCGACCTTCTGGTCGATCGCGTTCTGCACCAGGTTGGCCTGGTTGCCCGCGTTCGGGTCGGCGGAGTAGACCAGCTTGACGTTGTCCTTGTCGGCGGCCGCCTGGGCTCCCTTGCGGACGATGTCCCAGAAGGTGTCGCCCGGCGCCTGGTGGGTGACCAGCGCGACCGTCATGCGGGGGGTGGACGCCTTGCCCGCGGAGGCCGCCGCACCTCCCTCTTCGGACTTCTTTCCGCCGGAGCTGCTGGAGCAGCCTGCGAGGGTCAGGGCTGCCGCCGCGGCGACGGCCACGATCGGGGCCAGCCTGCGCGAACGGGAGTGGGAAGAGCGGTCCATCCTGCACCTCACTGTGCGACCGGAAGAAGGCAGGGATCCGGCGGATCCCCGGGCCCGGGCCGACGGAGGTGGTCCGGGTCACTGCTGTGCGTTGGGACGGGATACAAGTCCCTGTGAGGCCCGCTGTCAATACTTTGTTAAGACATCATTTCACATACAGGTCCGAATGTAAGTACAAACCATTGACAGCGTGACCCGCCCCGATCTACACCTGAGAGGCATCCGCCCACGTGCTTACCCGCTCCCGCCGTACGTACCCCTGACCCGGCCCGCCGGCGCCCGCTCCGCCACACGACACGCCCCGTCCGAATGAGGTCCCCCATGAGCCAGCCGACCACCCGCCTGACCGTCGCCCAGGCGCTGGTGCGGTTCCTGTCCGCCCAGTACACCGAGCGCGACGGTGTCCGGCACCGGCTGATCGCCGGCACCTGGGGCATCTTCGGCCACGGCAACGTGGCGGGCATCGGCCAGGCGCTCCTGGAGTACAGCGACGTCATGCCGTACCACCAGGGCCGCAACGAGCAGGCGATGGTGCACGCGGCGGTCGGGCACGCCCGGCAGCTGGACCGGCTCTCCGCGCAGGCGGTCACCACGTCCATCGGGCCGGGTGCCACCAACCTGGTGACCGGCGCCGCGCTCGCCACCATCAACCGGCTGCCGGTCCTCCTCCTCCCGGGCGACTACTTCGCGAGCCACGCGCCGGACCCGCTGCTGCAGCAGCTGGAGCACCCGACGGAGTTCGACGTCTCCGTCAACGACACCCTGCGCCCGGTGTCCCGCTACTTCGACCGGATCACCCGTCCCGAGGCGCTGGTCCCGTCCGCGCTGAACGCCATGCGGGTGCTCGCCGACCCGGCCGAGACCGGCGCGGTGACCCTGGCCCTCCCCCAGGACGTCCAGGCGGAGGCGTACGACTGGCCGGAGGAGTTCTTCGCGGAGCGCGTGTGGCGGGTCCGCAGGCCGGCCCCCGACCCCGTCGAGCTGACGGCCGCCGTGGACGCCGTACGGGCCGCCCGGCGGCCGTTGATCGTGGCGGGCGGCGGAGTCCACCACAGCCGCGCCGAGGACGCTCTGCGGGCCCTTGTGGAGGCCACGGGCATCCCCGTCGCCTCCACCCAGGCGGGCAAGGGCTCGCTGCGCCACGACCACCCGGCCGACCTGGGCGGGATCGGGCACACCGGGACCGCCGTCGCCGACGGCCTGGCCCGCACCGCCGACCTGGTCATCGGTGTCGGCACCCGGTACACCGACTTCACCACGGCCTCCGGCACCCTCTTCCAGAACCCGGACGTCCGCTTCCTGAACCTGAACATCACCGGCTTCGACGCCCACAAGCTGGCCGCGCACACGGTCGTGGCGGACGCGCGGACGGCCCTGGAGGCGCTCGCGGGGGCGCTGTCCGGGTACCGCGTGGACGGCGCGTACGAGGCCGGGTACCGGGCCGGCAAGGAGCGCTGGGACGCGGTCGTGGAGGCCGCCTACCGGGCCGACGACGAGGACGCCGTGCCCACCCAGACCCAGGTGCTCGGGGCCCTGGACGCCGTCGTGGGCGATGACGACGTTGTCATCAACGCGGCCGGCTCGCTCCCGGGCGACCTGCACAAGCTGTGGCGGGCCCGCTCGCCGCGCCAGTACCACCTGGAGTACGGCTACTCCTGCATGGGCTACGAGATCCCGGCCGGGATCGGCGTCCAGCAGGCGGCCCCGGACGCGGTGGTCTGGTCGCTGGTCGGCGACGGCACCTACCTGATGATGCCGACCGAGCTCGTCACCGCGGTCCAGGAGGGCCTGCCGGTCAACCTGGTCCTCATCCAGAACCACGGGTACGCCTCCATCGGCGGCCTCTCGGAGACGGTCGGCGGCGAGCGGTTCGGCACCGCCTACCGCTTCCGCTCCGCCGACGGCACCTTCTCCGGCGCCCCGCTGCCGGTGGACCTCGCCGCCAACGCGGCCAGCCTCGGCATGGAGGTGCTGCGCGCCAAGACCGTGCGGGAGCTGCGCGAGGCCCTTGCCGCGGCCCGCGCGAGCGACCGGCCGACCTGCGTGTACGTGGAGACGGACCCGGCGCCGACCGCCCCCGGGGCCGAGGCCTGGTGGGACGTGCCGGTCGCCGAGACCGCCGCCCGCGAGGCCGCCGTGCACGCCCGCGAGGAGTACGACCGGCAGGTCGCCGACCGCCGCCGGCACCTGTGACCCCCGAACCCCGGAAGGAGGCGTCCCGGTGGCCCGTACCGGTGGTTCCGCCCGCAGCGCGACCGTCTCGGCGCTCGACACCCTGGACTTCGCCCTGGACCGCGGCAGTCCGGTTCCGCTCTACTACCAGCTCGCCCAGCAGCTGGAGCAGGCCATAGAGCACGGGGTGCTCGCCCCGGGGAACCTCCTGGGCAACGAGATCGACCTGTCGGTGCGGCTCGGGCTGTCCCGGCCCACGGTCCGCCAGGCCATCCAGTCGCTCGTCGACAAGGGCCTCCTCGTGCGCCGCCGGGGTGTGGGCACCCAGGTGGTGCACAGCCAGGTCAAGCGGCCGCTGGAGCTGAGCAGCCTCTACGACGACCTGGAGTCGGCCGGGCAGGGCCCGACCACCCGGGTGCTGCGCAACGAGCGCATCCCGGCGAGTGCCGAGGTGGCCGCCGCGCTCGGCATCGCGGAGGGCGCGGAGGTGGTCGTCCTGGAGCGGCTGCGCTGCACGCACGGCCAGCCGGTGGCGTACCTGTGCAACTACCTGCCCGCCGCCCTGCTCGAACTCGACACGGCGCGGCTGGAGTCGACCGGTCTGTACCGGATGATGCGCACGGCCGGCATCACCCTGCACAGCGCCCGGCAGACGGTGGGCGCCCGCAGCGCCACCGCCGAGGAGGCCGTCCGGCTCGACGAGAAGGAGGGCGCCGCGCTGCTGACCATGCAGCGGACCGCGTACGACGACACCGGGCGGCCGGTGGAGTACGGCAGCCACGTCTACCGGGCGTCCCGGTACGCCTTCGACTTCCAACTGCTGGTACGGCCGTAGAACATGAGGTGCCGGGCCGGTTGCCGCGGGTTTAGGTGCTGGTCCCGACAGCCGAAACCAACACGCCCGCACACGAGCCCCCACGGAGTTTGTCCGGTGGGGGCTCCGTCGTACCGCTTTGTTCAACAAACCGGCAGGCAACCATGTCGATTACGTTTCGGGCAAGAGACGGGCGAGAGAGCCGCAGGCTATTGACGCATGACCGGACAAGCGGCTGTTATTGCGCCCACGATGTTCGGCCGAGTTGGTTTCTGATCGGTTTCGGGACCTTTCGAAGATCAACTCTTCCCCTTGCCGAACCCTGTTACTCAGGAGCCGCCATGCGCATCTCCCCGTCCGGTCTTCACGTGCCGGGTCCGAGCCGCCGTAACGTCCTGCGCGGTGCCGGTTCGGCCGCCCTCCTCGCGGGCGCCGGCATACCCCTGCTCTCCGCCTGCGGCGGCAGCGGGTCCTCGTCCGACCCGAAGACGGTCAGCCTCGGCTCCAACGCGTCCGACGCCGTGCCGAAGAAGGCGTACCAGTCGGTCTACGACGCCTTCAAGAAGTCGTCCGGCGTCACCGTCAAGGTGAACACCAAGGACCACAACACCTTCCAGGAGCAGATCAACTCCTACCTGCAGGGCACGCCGGACGACGTGTTCAACTGGTTCGCCGGCTACCGGATGCAGTTCTTCGCGCAGAAGGGCCTCGCCTCCCCGATCGACGACGTGTGGGAGAAGATCGGGGACAACTTCCCCGACGCGATGAAGAAGCTCAGCAAGGGCGAGGACGGCAAGTACTACTTCGTGCCGCTGACCACGTACCCCTGGGCGGTCTTCTACCGCAAGAGCGTCTTCCAGGCGAAGGGCTACACCGTCCCGACCACGTGGGACGAACTCGTGGCGCTGTGCAAGCAGATGAAGAAGGACGGCCTGGTCCCGATCGCCTTCGGCGACAAGGACGCCTGGCCGGCGATGGGCACCTTCGACCAGATCAACTTCCGCCTCAACGGCTACGACTTCCACGTCCAGCTGATGGCGGGCAAGGCGGCGTGGACCGACGCCAAGGTCAAGGCCGTCTTCGACCACTGGGCCGAGCTGCTCCCCTACCACCAGGACGGCTTCATGGGCCGCACCTGGCAGGACGCCGCCCAGGGCCTGGTCTCGAAGAAGTCCGGCATGTACCTCCTCGGCTCCTTCGTGGCCCAGCAGTTCACCAACGCCTCGGACCTCGAGGACCTCGACTTCTTCCCGTTCCCGGAGATCAACTCCGCGTACGGCCAGGACACCGTCGAGGCGCCCACCGACGGCTTCATGGTCAGCAAGTCCCCGAAGAACCACGACGGTGTCGTGAAGCTCCTGGAGTACCTCGGCACCCCCGCCGCCGAGGAGACGTACCTCAAGACCGACCCGAGCGTGGTGGCCGCCTCCAACAAGGCTTCCACCTCCGCGTACTCGGCGCTGCAGAAGAAGGCGTTCGACATGATCGGCGCGGCCAAGTCCCTCACCCAGTTCATGGACCGCGACTCCCGGCCGGACTTCACCTCCACGGTGATGCAGCCCTCCCTGCAGAAGTTCCTGCAGAACCCGAAGGGGATCGACAGTCTGCTCTCGTCCATCGAGCGCCAGAAGAAGACGATCTTCGCGTCCGAGTGAGCTCCCGAATGTCGACTGACACCCCCACGAAGTCCCAGGAGGCGGCCGCCGTGCCGCCTCCTGGGCGCGCGTCCGACAAGAAGCGGATCCAGCGGGGCCACAAGCGCCTGCTGACCCGCCGTGACCGGATCACCCTCGCCTTCATGGCGGGCGTGCCGACGATCCTCCATGTCCTCCTGGTCTGGGTGACCGCCCTGGCCTCGATCCTGCTGGCCTTCACCTCCTGGGACGGCATCGGCTTCGACTCCATCAAGTGGGTCGGGTTCGACAACTTCCACCAACTCTTCACCGACAACCCGCAGTTCTGGCCGGCCGTCGAGCACAACGTCATCTGGTTCGTGGTGCTCATCCTGATCCCGACGCCGTTCGGCCTGTTCCTGGCCGTGCAGCTGGACAAGAAGATCCGGTTCAGCCGGGTCTACCAGACGGCGTTCTTCCTCCCGGTCGTCATCTCCCTGGCCTGCATCGGGTTCGTCTGGCAGCTGATCTACAACCCGGACACGGGCCTGATCAACAGCATCATCGGCGCCAACAAGCCGGGCCACTACATCGACTGGATCGGTGACCCGAACCTCAACCTGTGGGCGGTCCTGGTCGCCGCGTCCTGGCGGCACACCGGCTACATGATGATCCTGTACCTGGCCGGCCTGAAGAGCGTCGACCCGTCGCTGCGGGAGGCCTCGGCCCTGGACGGCGCCAACGAGTGGCAGACGTTCAAGAACGTCATCTTCCCGACGCTGCGGCCGACCAACACCATCGTCCTGGTCGTGACCATCATCGAGGCACTGCGCGCCTTCGACCTGGTCTTCGTCTTCAACAAGGGCGCCCAGGGCACCGAGTTGCTCTCCATCCTGGTGACCAACAACATCATCGGCGAGTCCAGCCGCATCGGTTACGGCTCGGCGATCGCGGTGGTGCTGCTGTTCATCTCCCTGATCGTGATCATTCCCTACCTGATCGCGACCTTCCGGAAGGAGCGCCGCGCATGAGCACCGTGAGCAGCGCACTGCCCAAGCAGCGCAACCCGATC
This sequence comes from Streptomyces sp. NPDC090499, assembly GCF_044769305.1. Classification (NCBI taxonomy): domain Bacteria; kingdom Bacillati; phylum Actinomycetota; class Actinomycetes; order Kitasatosporales; family Streptomycetaceae; genus Streptomyces; species Streptomyces sp. NPDC090499. The sequence goes on along the minus strand of NZ_JBIVXP010000018.1, from coordinate 91,752 downwards.
CGCCCGGCCCGCGTGCTGCTGCACGTGTTCCTGGCCGTCACGGCCCTGGCGTGGCTCGCTCCGCTGCTGTGGGCGATCTTCTCGGCGCTGCGCCCGTACAGCGAGACCAGCGACCGCGGCTACGTGTCCTGGCCGCACACGCTGAACTTCGACAACTTCAAGAACGCGTTCGAGCAGTCGGACATGACCCACTACTTCATGAACACGCTGGTCATCGCGGTCCCGGCCGTGCTGCTCACGCTGTTCCTGTCGTCGATGGTCGCGTTCTACGTCGCCCGTTTCGACTTCCGGGTCAACCTGTTCCTGCTGCTGGTCTTCACGGCCGGCAACCTGCTGCCGCAGCAGGTCATCATCACCCCGCTGTACCGGATGTACCTGCTGACGAACCTGCCGGGGATCACGCAGAGCGGCAAGCTGTACGACTCGGCGCTCGGCCTGGTGCTGATCCACGTGGCGTTCCAGTCCGGGTTCTGCGCCTTCGTGCTGTCGAACTACATGCGTTCGCTGCCGCACGAGCTGACCGAGGCCGCGCTGGTGGACGGCGCGTCGGTGTGGCGGCTGTACTGGCAGATCACGCTGCCGCTGTGCAAGCCCGCGATGGCGGCGCTGGCGACCCTGTTGTCGATCTGGATCTACAACGACTTCTTCTGGGCCCTGGTGCTGATCTCGACCGGTGAGAACATGCCGATCACGTCGGCGCTGAACAACCTCTCCGGCCAGTACTTCACCGACCCGAACCTGGTCGCCGCCGGTTCCCTGCTGACCGCGATCCCGACGCTGCTCGTGTACTTCGCGCTCCAGAAGCAGTTCGTCAGCGGTCTGACCCTGGGCTCCGCCAAGGGCTGATCCGGCCCCGTCCGAAAGAGAACCTCGTGCACAACCCGTTCACCCCGGTCGCCTCGGTGCCCGTGGACACGCGCACCGCCCGCGTCCACGAGGAGGGCTGGCAGTCCTGGTCGCCCAGCGGCTCCTACGCCCTCGGCACGGCCCCGTACCGCCCGGCGAACGCCAACTGGGCGACCGTCTGCTACCGCCCCGGCCGTGCCGTCCCCGCCGGGGCCTTCCAGGGCGAGGGCCTGCTGGCGCTCGACCCGGGCGACGGCTCCCCGGTCCGGCTCTGGGCCGCGGCCGACCCGCTGCACGAGGTTCCCTCGGTCCGGCTGACCGTCGCGGCCGGGGTCGCCGAGGTCGAGGCCGACGGCCCGGTCAAGGAGTGGACCGGCACGGGCATCCAGTCCGTGCTGGCCGACTGGGCCGGCGCCCTGGCCGTGCCGGCACCCCGCCCGGCGCCCACCGTCTGGTGCTCCTGGTACGAGTACTTCACGTCCGTCACCGAGGACGACATCCACGAGAACCTGCGGGCGATGGACACCCTCGACCTGCCGATCGGCGTGGTGCAGATCGACGACGGCTACCAGAGCGCACTCGGCGACTGGCTGAACCTCTCCGGCCGCTTCCGCTCCCGGCGGGGCATCGCGGACGCCATCCGCGCCCGAGGCCGCCGGGCGGGCATCTGGACGGCACCCTTCCTGGTCGACCCGGCGAGCGACCTCGCCGAGACCTACCCGGACTGGCTGGTCCGCGACCCCGACGGCCGGCCGCTGCGCGCGGGCCGCAACTGGGGTCACGTGCTGTACGTCCTGGACACCACCCACCCGGCCGCCGCGGCCTACCTCACCGACGTCTTCGCGACGCTGCGCGCCGAGGGCTACGACTACTTCAAGACCGACTTCCTCTACGCGGGCGCCCTGGACGGCGTACGGCACTCGGGCGCCGACGCGCTCACCGCCTACCGGCGCGGCATCGGCCTGATCCGGGAGGCGATCGGCGCGGACGCCTACCTGCTGGGCTGCGGCGCGCCGATGCTGCCCTCGATCGGCCTCTTCGACGCCATGCGGGTCAGCCCGGACACGGCTCCGCACCGCCGCCCCGAGGCCGACGACTTCAGCCAACCCGGCCAGGACCCGGCCGAGTTCACCGGCGTCGGCCGCCAGTGGCAGCACGGCCGCCTCTGGGTCAACGACCCCGACTGCCTGATGGCCCGCCCCGCCGTGGAGACCCGGGCACGCTGGGCGGCCCATGTGGAGGCCGTCGGCGGCCTGGTCGCCTCCAGCGACCGGCTGCTCTCCCTCGACCAGTGGGGCGTGGAGACAACCCGCCGCCTTCTCACCGGAGTTACCGGAGCCAACCGATGAACGACCGCACCCTCTCCGTCCCCGGCATCGCCTACGGCGGCGACTACAACCCCGAGCAGTGGCCCGAGGAGGTGTGGCACGAGGACGTCCGCCTGATGCGCGAGGCGGGCGTGAACATGGTCAGCGTCGGCATCTTCTCGTGGGCGCTCATGGAACCCGCCGAGGGCGTCTACGACTTCTCGCGCATGGACAAGATCCTCGACCTGCTGCACGAGAACGGCATCGCCGCCGACCTCGCCACCCCCACGGCCGCCCCGCCGGCCTGGTTCTTCCGCGCCCACCCCGAGGCGCTCCCGGTGGACCACGACGGCCGCACCCTGTCGTACGGCAGCCGCCAGACGTTCTGCCCGAGCAGCCCCGCCTACCGTGCGGCCGCGCTGCGCATCGCGGGCGCGCTCGCCGACCGGTACGCGAGCCACCCGGCCGTGCAGATGTGGCACGTCCACAACGAGTACGGCTGCCACAACGCGGCCTGTTACTGCGACACCAGCGCGGAGTCCTTCCGCCGCTGGCTGCGGGCCCGGTACGGCGACGACCTGGCGGCCCTCAACGACGCCTGGGGCACCACCTTCTGGAGCCAGTGGTACTACGACTGGGACGAGGTCCTGCCGCCCCGCGCGACCGGCGCCGTCCCCAACCCGACCCACCAGCTGGACTGGCGCCGCTTCTGCTCGGACGAACTGCTGTCGCTGTACAAGGCGGAGCGCGACGTCCTCAGGGCGGCGGCCCCGGCGATCCCCGCCACCACCAACTTCATGGTGATGTACAACTTCGACGCCCTCGACTACTGGCGCTGGGCCCCGGAGCTGGACGTGGTGGCCAACGACCACTACCTGATGTCCGCCGACCCGGAGTCGCAGATCGACATCGCGCTGAGCGGCGATCTGATGCGGTCGCTGGCGGGCGGTCCGTGGCTGCTGATGGAGCACTCGACGGGCGCGGTCAACTGGCAGCCCGTCAACCGGGCGAAGACGGCCGGTGAGCTGCGCCGCAACGCGCTCGCGCACGTGGCGCACGGCGCCGACGGCATCTGCTACTTCCAGTGGCGGGCGGCGAAGGCGGGCGCCGAGCAGTGGCACTCGGCGATGCTGCCGCACGCCGGGACCGACAGCCAGATCTGGCGGGACGTGGTCCGGCTGGGCGCCGACCTGCAGGCGCTCGCCGAGGTGCGCGGCAGCACCGGCACCGCCGAGGTGGCCGTCGTCTGGGACTGGGACGCCCGCTGGGCCGTGGAGCTGCCCTCCCAGCCGTCCGAGAAGCTGCGCTACCTGGACGTCGTCCGCGCCTGGTACGAGCCGCTGTGGCGGGCGGGCGTGGCGGTGGACTTCGTCCGCCCGGACGCCGACCTGTCGGCGTACAAGGTGGTGCTCGCGCCGAGTCTCTACCTGGTGGACGACACGGGCACCGCGAACCTCACCGCCTTCGCGGAGGCCGGCGGCACCCTCGCCGTCGGCTTCCACAGCGGCGCGGTGGACGAGAACTGCCATGTCCGGCTCGGCGGTTACCCGGGCGCCTTCCGGGAGCTGCTGGGCGTGTCCACGGACGAGCTGTTCCCGCTGCTGCCCGAGGAGCGGGTGGCGCTGAGCGAGGGCGGCACGGGCTCGCTCTGGTCGGAGCGGGTACGGCTCGCGGGCGCGGCGGCGGTCACGTCCTACGCCGACGGCCCTCCCCCAGCCTCCGGCCGGGGGTACCCCCATCGCGCTTCGCTCGCCGGGGTGCCTGCGGTGACCCGGCACGGCTACGGGTCGGGCACCGCCTGGTACGTGGCGACGCTGCCGGACGCGGACACCCTGGCGGGGCTGCTCGGCCGGATCCGCGCGGAGGCGGGCGTGGCCGCGGGCCGCACCGCCCCGGCCGGTGTGGAGGTCGCCGTGCGGCGCGGTGCGGACGCGGACTACGTGTTCGTGATCGACCACACCGGCGAGGGCGCGGAAGTCCCGGTCGCGGCAGGCTCGGTGGAGCTGCTGTCCGGCAAGCCGGCCGACGGCACGGTCACCGTGGCGCCCGGCGAGGTCGCCGTCGTGCGGGAGCCGCGCGGTCAGTGAGCCGCGTCCAGGCGGGCGCGCTGGCCGGGCGTGAGCTCCAGGTCCACGGCGGCGAGGTTCTCCTCCAGCTGGGCCACGGACGACACCCCGGCCAGCGGGACGACCGGCAGCGGCCCGCCCAGCAGCCAGGCCAGCACCACCTGGTTCCGGGTCGCCCCGGTCTCCCGGGCCACCTCGTCCAGCGCGGCGAGCCGGGCCGGGGTGCCGGGGTGGTCGTAGTCGGCGGGCAGCCGCTTGCCGGGCCGGGTGTAGGCGCCCTTGAGCAGCGGTGAGTAGGCGACCAGGGTGAGGCCCGGCTCGGCGCGCAGGTAGCTGCGCAGCTGGGCGTCGGCGGAGCCGAGGCTGCCGTCCGGGAACAGGTCGTCGGGGATGTCGGTGCGCGGGCGCAGGTGGCTGTGCTGGTACTGGAGCACCTCGTAGCCGGGCAGGCCTTCCGCCGCGGCCAGGGCGCGCGCCCGCTCCAGCCGCCAGACGGCGTGGTTGCTGGCGCCGAGCAGGCCGACGGTGCCCTCCGCGACGAGTGCGGCGAACCCCTCGACGGTCTCGCGGAGCGGGACGGCGGGGTCCTCTATGTGGGCGTACAGCAGGTCGAGCCGCTCGACGCCGAGGCGTTCGCGACTGCGCTCGGCCGACTCCCGGATCACCTTCGCGGACAGCCCCTCGGGGTTGTCGGTGTAGCTCGTGCCGGGGGCGAGGGGGCGGGCGCCGAGCTTGGTGGCGATGACGACCTCGGCCCCGATCCCGCGGCTGCGCCGCCAGCGGCCGAGCAGTTCCTCGCTCTGGCCGCCCTGGCCGCCGTCCTCCCAGAAGGCGTAGTTGTCGGACGTGTCGACGAAGTTCCCGCCGGCCTCGACATAGCGGTCGAGGACGGCGAAGGAGGTCTGCTCGTCGGTGCGGGACCCGAACAGCATGGCGCCGAGCGCGAGGACGCTCACCTCGCGGCGGGTGCCCGGGGCGGTGCCGATGGTGCGGTACTTCATGCCGTCTCCTCCGTCCGCGCACCCGGGGGTCCGGGTGCGCGGTGGTGAGTCTCCGGCTTGAAGTGCACCCGAAGTCAAGGGCGCCGGGCGAACGGTCCGTCCAGGGCCGCCCACTGCAGCAGCATGATCGTCTTGGCGTCGGCGATCTCGCCGGTCCGGATCATCTCCAGGGCACGCCGGAAGGGGAGTTCGAGGATCTCGATGTCCTCGCCCTCCTCGTCCAGGCCGCCGCCCTCGTGGGTACGGGTCGAGGGGCCGTAGGAGGCCGCGTAGAAGGAGATCCGTTCGGTGACCGAACCCGGGCTCATGTAGACGTCGAAGACGTGCTCGACCTCGCCGACGGTGTGGCCGGTCTCCTCGACGACCTCGCGGCGGACCGCGTGCTCCGGATGCTCGGCCTCGTCGTCCAGGAGGCCCGCCGGGGTCTCGACCAGCATCCCGTCGGGGTGGCCGTTGACGTACACCGGGAACCGGAACTGGCGCGTGAGCAGGACGGTCTCCCGCTCGGCGTCGTACAGGAGCAGCGTGGCGCCGTTGCCCCGGTCGTGGGTCTCGCGCTCCTCGGTGTGCCAGGTGCCGTCGGCGTGCTGGAGGTCGAAGGTGGTGGCCCGCTCGACATACCAGTGACTGGACAGGAGCCGCACCTCCCGGACCTTCACCCGCGGGTTCCCGGTCAGCTCCAGCCCGGTCCGGTCGAGACCGGTACGGCCCCGGCGGTCGGGGGTGTCGATCCCGGCGGTCATCGGGGACCGCCGGCACGGGCGGTGGCGTTCAGGTGTCTCATGGTCACCTGTCTACCACCGCCCGCGACAGCGCCTAGTGCACCTCGGCAGGTCGCGGCCCCTCGTCCAGGAATCCGCCCGACTGGTGCTGCCACAGCTTGGCGTAGGCGCCCTGTGCGTCGAGCAGTTCGTGGTGCGTGCCCTGCTCTACGATCCGACCGCGGTCGAGGACCACCAGCCGGTCCATGGAGGCGACCGTGCTCAGCCGGTGCGCCACCACCAGTGCCGTGCGGCCCTCCATGAGCCGCCACAGCGCTTCCTGGACGAGGATCTCGCTCTCGGAGTCCAGCGCGCTGGTCGCCTCGTCGAGGAGCAGGATCGGGGCGTTCCTGAGGATCGCCCTGGCCAGGGCGACCCGCTGGCGCTGGCCGCCGGAGAGCTTGACGCCGCGCTCCCCCACCATCGTGTCGAACCCGTCGGGCAGCGCGTCGGCGAACTCCGTGACGTGCGCGGCCTCGGCCGCCACCCGGATCTCGGTGTCGGTGGCGTCCGGCCGGGCGAAGGAGATGTTCTCCCGCAGGGTGCGGTGGAACATCGCCGGGTCCTGCGGGACGTAGGCGATCTGGCTGCGCAGGTCGGCCTGGCGCAGCCGGCTGATGTCCTGGCCGCCGATCGTGATCCGGCCGGCGTCGATGTCGGTCATCCGCAGCAGCAGCCGGGTCAGCGTGGTCTTGCCGCCGCCCGACCGGCCGACGAACCCGAACTTCGACCCGCTGGGCACGTCCAGCTCCAGCCCCTCGAACAGTGGTTTGGCGCCCGCGTGGGTGAAGGAGACCTTCTCGAAGCGGACGTCGGCGGCCCGGGGCGCGAGCGGCTCCGGGGCCGGGGGGTCGGTGACGGTCGGTGGTTCGAGGAGCAGTTCGGTGAACTGGGCCGCCTCCGTCATGGAGCTCTCCATGCGCCGGTAGATCTGGTTGAACTCGAACATGATCCGGGTCGCGTTGGTGTAGTAGGTGAAGGCGACCACGACCGCCTCCACGCTGTGCCCGCCGCCCGCCAGCGCCACCGCGAGCAGCAGGCCCACCGCGTTGGTCGCCACGGACATCGGCGCGACGAAGGTGTCGATGCGCAGGTTGCCGTAGTCCCAGGAGCGCAGGGTGCGCCGCCTGGACTCGGCGACCCGCGACCGGTGTTCGGCGGCCTCCCGCTTCTCGGCGGCGAACGCCCGGACGGTGTCCATGTTCATCAGGCTGTCGGCGACGTGCCCGGACACCCGGGCGATCGCCTCCTCGCGCTGGTCGACGAGCCGCTGGCGGCGGCGGATCAGCGGGAACACGCACACCGCCGTCACCGCGATCATCGCGAGGAGCGCGACGACGAGCAGCGGCTGGTACCGCCACAGGATCACCGAGCCGAACGCCAGCGGCACGAAGCTGCCGACGATGTTGAAGGTCAGCGTGTCGCCGAACTCCTCGAAGCGGGTGGCGAAGCTCAGCACCCGCTTGGTGAGCGAGCCCGCGAAGTTGTCGTGGAAGAACGCGGCGTCCTTCGCGAACAGTTCGTCCATGCCGATGACGTACAGGTGCTCGATGCCGAGGGCGTCCAGACGGTTCAGGCAGTGCAGACCGACCCGCCAGAGCGTCTCCGCCAGCAGCAGGACACCGGCGAAGCCGAGGACGTAGGGCAGTGTGGCGCCGAGGCCCAGGCCGTGGCTGTCGGCGATCCGGCCGATCAGCTTGGCCACGACCAGCGGGGCCAGGTAGTTGATTCCGATGTTGCCGAGCGCCGGCAGCAGCATCCCGGGCAGCGTGAGCCACTTGAGCCGGGCCAGCTCACGTCCGTAGTGGCGAAGCGCGAGCAGCACGGCGCCCTTGCGCGGTCCCGTCGCAGGTAAATCGACAGAGGATGTCATCTCAACCCTGTGTAGTCGTCGCGCGGCATGCCGAGCCGACCGCCGCATGGTCCGCGGCGGCCTGGAATCGGCAGGTCAGGAAAGGGAAGTGTCCCGCGACGACGGTCCCTCGGTCCACGTGTTTTTTCACCGACGGCTACGGAGCGAACACGCTCTCGACCGGGGCTCAGCCCAGCAGCAGGGACCTCGGCTGGGCGGAGAGCGCCTGGTCGAGGACGAGGGAGGCGGCGCCCACGGCGGCGACGTTCTCGCCGAGGGTGGTGGAGACGACGGCCGTCGGGTGGGTCGGCTTCACGAACGGGGAGCGGGCGACCATGCGTTCGATGACGGGCAGCAGCCGGTCGGCGAGCAGCTTCCAGGTCGGTCCGCCGAACACGATGGTGTCGACGTCCAGGAGGGTCGCCGCCGCGCAGACGCCCCGGCCGATCCGGATCGCGAGGCGCTCGATGATGCCGTCCGCCTGCGCCTCGCCCGCGGCGGCGAGTTCCACCAGCCGCTCCAGACCGCGCTGGGCGTCGGCCGGGTTCGTCACCGTGTACTCGGCGCCGAGCACGCCCAGGGCGACGCCCTCCTCGACGAGCGTCTTCGTCGAGGAGGCGGCGCCGAGGCCACCGACCTCGCCTGCGTTCCCGGAGACCCCGCGCAGCACGGTGTCCTCCACCACCAGGCCCATGCCCGATCCGGTGCCGAGGTAGAAGAAGAGCAGGTTGCGGCTGTCGGTGGCCGCTCCGGTCCAGCGCTCGGCGACGACGGCGGCCGTGACGTCCTTGTCGAGCAGCGCCGGGAGGCCGGTCGCCTCGCTGAGCCGGTCGCGCAGCGGGTAGCGGCCCCAGCCGGGCAGCTCGGGCGGGTCCACGACCCAGCCGGCGGCCGCGTCGATGGGGCCGGGGGCGGCGATGCCGAGGCCGAGGACCCGCTCCCGGTCGGCGCCCGACTCCGCGACGATCGCGGACACCGAGGCCGCCATGTCCGCGGCGATCGCGTCGGTGTCACCGCCGCTCGGTGTCACCACGCTGCGCTGGGCCACCACGGTGCCGAGCAGGTCGACCAGGACGCAGGTGATGACCGCGGGGTCGAGGTGCACCCCCACCGCGTAGCGGGCGGCGGGCACGATCTCCAGCAGGGTGCGGGGCTTCCCGCTGCCGGTGCTCTGCTTGCCCGACTCCCTGGCGACGCCCCCGTCGAGCAGCCGGCGCGTGATGTTCGAGACGGTCTGCGCGGACAGGCCGGTGGCCTGGGCGAGTTCCACCCGGCTCAGGCCCGTGGGGTGCCGGCGGATCGCGTCCAGGATCACGGACTCGTTGAAGTCGCCGAGGCGCGGCAGGTTGGTGCCGCGCCGGATGGTGGGCTGCGCGGTGCTCGCCGTGCTCCCCGTCGTGCTGGTCAACGTGCTTCTCCCTGCCTCGGCCGGCGGCACCCCGCGCCCGCCCCTCCGACGCATTCGGTTGGTGGAATGGTAGGGCACGGCCCCTCGGCCCCGGATCGCCTTTGCGCGTACACGTCAGGCTCCTCCGGGGGGTCCGCCGGCCGGGCGCAGCCGCAGGGTCCGGATCTGGAACGGCCGGAACCCGAGGTCGACGGCCGCCTCGCCGGAGACCGGCACCAGCTCCTGTTCCGGCCGCTCCAGCAGGTCGCAGTCGTGGACGGCGGCGGTCGCGAAGCCCGCCGTGAGGCGTGCCCGGACCGCTCCCCCGCAGGCCTCGTACAGGCGGACGACGACGTCACCGCTGCGGTCGTCGGCGAGCTTCACCGACTCCACCACGACGTCGGTGGTGTCCAGGGCGACCAGCGCGCGGGCCGCGGCCGGCGCGGGCCGCAGCGGCAGGTTCAGGGCGTAGCCGCCGGCCACGGCCTCCTCGACGCCGGCGCCGGTGAGCAGCGCGTAGCCGAAGCTGTGCCGGCCGCGGTCGGCCTGCGGGTCGGGGCTGTGCGGGGCCCGCAGCAGGGAGAGCCGGAGGGTGGTGGTCGTACCCCCGTCGTCGCGGGTGTCGCGGCGGACGTCGTGGCCGTAGGTGGAGTCGGTGAGCAGGGCGGCGCCCCAGTGGCGTTCGCCCACGTGCACCCAGCGGTGCGCCCACAGTTCGAAGCGGGCCGCGTCCCAGCCGGTGTTCTCGTGGGTGGGCCGCCGGACGTGCCCGAACTGGATCTCGGCGCTCTCCTGGTCCGCGTGCACGTCCAGCGGCCAGGCCGCCTTGAGCACGGTGTCCCGCTCCTGCCAGTCGATGTCGTTGCGGACGGTCACCCGACGGCTCTCGGCGGCCAGCTCGACGTACTGCACGAACCGCGAGGAGCCGTGGACGCGCTCGACCCGCACCGACGCGAGCAGCGGCCCCGCGTCCACGAGTGTCACCGACTCGGCCTCGTCCAGGTCGCGCACGGTGTCCCGGTAGTAGGGGTCGAGGTTCCACGCGGACCACAGGTTGGGGTCGTCCGGGTGGAGTTGGAGGAGGTTGCCGGCGGCTCCGGGGGCGATCGCCTCGCGCTGCGCCGCGTGGTCGTACACCGAGGTGAGCAGGCCGCGGCTGTCGACGACGACGGTCAGCACCCCGTTGCCGAGGACGAAGCCGCCGTCGCGGGCCGTGGCGGTGACCCGGCCGTGGGGCCCGTCGACCGGGGAGCCGGAGGCGAGCGCGCCGGCCTCGGCGAGGACGGCGGTACGGCCGTCCGACAGGCGCTGGCCACCGGCGGCCCCGGGGACGGCCACGACCTCGCGGCGCGGGTACGGTCCGGCGTTGAGGAGGGCCGGCGGGCCGGGCAGCCGGGCCACGGCCCCGGCGATCAGCGTCTCCAGTTCCGCGTGGATCCCGGCGTACTCCCGCTCGGCCTGCCGGTGCACCCAGGCGATGGAGGTGCCGGGGAGGATGTCGTGGAACTGGTTGAGCAGCACCCGCCGCCACAGCGACTCCAGCCGCTCGTACGGGTACGGCGCCCCGGCCCGGACGGCGGCGGTGGCGGCCCACAGCTCGGCCTCGCGCAGCAGCGCCTCGCTGCGCCGGTTGCCGCGCTTGGTGCGGGCCTGGCTGGTGTAGCTGCCGCGATGGTTCTCCAGGTACAACTCCCCTCGCCACACGGGGAGTCGGTCCTTGTACTCGGCGCGGGCCGCCGCGAAGAACGTGTCCGGCGACTCGATGACGACCTTCGGGGAGCCTTCCAGGTCGCGCAGCCGGCGGGCCTTCTCCAGCATCGAGCGGGTGGGACCGCCCCCGCCGTCGCCGTGGCCGAACGGGGCCAGCGAGCGGGTGGCCGCCCCCTTGTCGGCGAAGTTGCTTTCGGCGTGGGCGAGTTCGCCCGCCGTGAGGGAGGCGACGTAGCTGTCGACGGGCGGGAAGTGGGTGAAGATCCGGGTTCCGTCGATGCCCTCCCAGTCGAAGGTGTGGTGCGGCAGCCTGTTCGTCTCGTTCCAGGAGAGCTTCTGGGTGAGGAACCACCGGGCGCCGGCCAGCTTGGCGAGCTGGGGGTAGGCGGCGGTGTAGCCGAACGAGTCGGGCAGCCACACGCCGTGCTGCTCGACGCCGAACTCCTCCGCGAAGAACCGCCGCCCGTACACGAGTTGGCGGGCGAGTGCCTCGCCGCCGGGCAGATTGCCGTCCGCCTCCACCCACATGCCGCCGACCGGCACCCAGTTCCCGTCGGCCGCGGCCTTCTTCATCCGGGCGAAGATCTCCGGGCGCTGCTCCTTCATCCACGCGTACTGCTGCGCCGAGGAGCAGGCGAAGACCAGCTCGGGGTACTCCTCGGCCAGCGTGGTCATGTTGGTGAAGGTGCGGGCGCACTTGCGCACGGTCTCGCGGACCGGCCACAGCCACGCCGAGTCGATGTGGGCGTGGCCGACCGCGGCGACGGTGTGCGCGGAGGCGTGCGCGGGCCGGGACAGCGCGTCGGCCAGCCGCTCCCGGGCCGCGGGGGCCGTCCGCGCCACGTCGGCCGGGTCGACGGCGTCGGCGGCCCGGCGCAGTGCGTGCAGGATCTCGTGCCGCCGGCTGGATCCGGCCGGCAGTTCGTGCATCAGCTCGTCGAGGACCTCGATGTCGTGGACGAGGTGCCACACCTCGTCCTCGCGCACCGCGATCTCGGCCTGGACGAGCCGGTAGAGGGGCACGCTGCCCGCGGTGCCGGGCGAGCCGTAGTGCACGCCCACGCTCGCGCTGGCGACGATCGGCGGGTTGGCGGCCAGCTCGACCAGCAGGTCGACCCGGTCGCCCCCGGTGGCGGAACCGGCCAGCAGCACCGTTCGGTGGTACGGGTGCAGGCCCTGGACCGGCGTCCCCTGAGCGTCGTGGACCAGGCCCTCCGCCTGGCCGCCGGGTCCCTTGGTCAGGTCGAAGTCCAGGTCGAAGACGGCCTCGACGCGCCGCCCCGCCCACTCCGCGGGGATCTCCGCGGCCGCCCGCAGCCAGGTCGTCGCCCAGGGGCCGCCCCAGGCGGAACCGAGGGTGAAGGGCGTGTAGTCGGCGCGCAGCGCGCCGGCGACGGGGACCGGTTCGCCGTCCACGAACCAGGCGCTCAGCTCGAAGGGGCGTACGGCGCTGTACAGGGCGGGGCGGACGACCCGGTCCAGCAGCTTGCGGATCCGGGTCTCGGTGATCCGGCGGTCGTCATGCACGGTGCGGGTCCTTCCGGACGTCGTGGTCGGGGTGGGGCAGCCGGAGCGTGTCCCGGGTGCCGTCCGGCCAGGTCACGTCCGCGAGCAGGGTGCTGCCCTCGGCACGGGCGGTGACCTCGGGCAGGGCGGCGGGGTCGGCGCCGCCGAGGTGGACCAGGGCGATGTGCAGGGTGCCGTGGGCGACGGGTCCCGCGGTCTGCGCGAAGGGGGTGGCGGACGGGGAGCCGAGGGCGTTGCTGTCGGTGCCGGCGGCCACGGCGGCCCGCGGCAGGCCCCGTTCGCCGACGACGAGCGAGACCAGCCCGTCGCCGCCGACGACCCGGGCGGCTGCGCCGACGCCCTCGCCGGCAGCGCCCTGGCCGCCTCCGGTGCCCGTGACGGAGCCGCCGTCCGCCCCGCCGAAGGGAGTCCTGGCGAGGCCGCCGTCCGCCCCGCCCAAGGGAGCCCTGGCGGAGTCGCCGTCCGCCCCGTCGAAGGCGGTCCTGGCGAGGCCGCCGTCCGCCCCGCCCAAGGGAGTCCTGGCGGAGCCGCCGCCCGCCCCGCCCAAGGGAGTCCTGGCGGAGCCGCCGCCCGCCCCGCCGAAGGGAGTCCTGGCGAGGCCGCCGTCCGCCCCGCCGAAGGGAGTCCTGGCGAGGCCGCCGTCCGCCCCGTCGAAGGCGGTCCTGGTGGGGCCGCCGTCCGCCCGGCCGGCCAGGGCCCAGCCGCCGATCCGCAGCACGTGTCCGTCGCCGGGGTCGCCGTCGACGCGCACGGCCCGTACCTCGACCGAGCCGCGCAGCGCGGATCCGACGGTGATCCAGGGGCCGGGGGTGTAGCGGGTGTCGGGCCCGCCGAACGGGTCCCAGGTCGCGTCCGCGGGCCAGTGCGCGCGGGAGCGGGAGACGGCCGTGGCGCCGTCGAGGGACACCCTGGTGGCCGGACGGCGGTGCGAGGCGCGGCCCGCGGCGTCCAGCAGCACCACCGCGTTGTCGAGCGGGTCGGCGTCGGCACTCCCGCCGGGGAGGGTCGGGTCGCCGGGTGTCTCGGGCGCGGTGTGCGTCGAGTAGGCGAACCGCGCGTAGCAGGGATCGTCCGCGTGCGGGCGGGACGGGTCGGCGTGGTCGCCGCCGTGGTTGACGACGCGTACGACGCCGTCGGCGGCGGTGCCGGAGACCAGCCAGCCGGGGGCGGCCAGGGGGCGTGTGAAGTCCCCTTGCTCCACGGGGAGTCGTTGCTCCGGCTCGGTCCACACCGGGTGGTCCGGCGGGAGCAGGAGGCCGATGAAGCCCTTCGACGCCCAGTACGGGGAGGCGGGGCCGGAGTACGCCTGGAGGATGCCGCGGAACGGGCGCCGCCAGCCGAGGGTGAGCAGGCCGTCGGCGTCGGTGCCGAAGTGGCCGAGCATGCGGTTGGCGATCGCCCGGGTCTCCCCCGGCGCCAGCGGGGTGGCGTCGAACAGGGCGCCGGTCCACAGCGGGGCGAGCGCCGCGTGCCGGTAGGTGAGCGAGCGGCCCTGGATCAGCGGCGAGCCGTTGGCGCCGACCAGGTGCCGCTGGTCGCCCAGGAAGCGCCGCAGCCGGGCCCGGTAGCGGTCCAGGAGTCCGGCGGGCGCGGCGGCGCCGAGGATGCGGCAGAACCAGAGCGGGTAGAGGTGCATGGCCCAGCCGTTGTAGTGGTCGAAGTTGCGCCGCTCGCCGCCGGTGAGGCCGTCGGAGTACCAGCCGTCGCCCGCGTACCAGCCGTCGGTGAGCGCGATGACCCGGTCCAGGTCCTGCTGGCGCCACTCGCCGCCGACCGTGCGGGCGAAGGCCTCGGTGACGCCCTGGAACCAGATCCAGTTGTTGCCGGGCATGGCGTCACCGGCCATCGGCGCGAGCCAGTCGAGGATCCGCTGCCTGACCCGGTCGTCGAGGCGGTCCCAGATCCAGGGCCGGGTCTCGTGCAGGGCGAGGGCGACGGAGGCGGCCTCGACCTTGGCCTGGTTGCGCTCGGCGAAGGTGGGCCAGCGGTCCGGACGGTCCGGGTCGGTGCCGGCGGCCAGCCCGGCCGCGTACCAGCCGGCCAGGTCGTGCGGGTCGGCCCCGCCCGCCCCCGCCAGCCGGAGACCGGCCAGCAGGAACGTACGGGCGAAGCCCTCCAGGCCGTCGCTGAGTGCGCCGTTGGCGCTGGCCGTACCGGGGAGCCGGACCAGCGCGTGGTCCTCGGTGGCGTACGGCCGGACGGCGAGCAGCATCCGGTCCGCCGTCGACTCCCAGTGGGCGCGGTCCTCGGCTGGTGTGCGGTTCATGAGTTCCGGGTCTCCCATGCCTGTTCGAACTCGGCGCGGATCTGGTCGCCGGCCTCCTTGCGCCAGTTCCGCATCGCGTCGTCCCACGCCTTCAGCGGGAGCCGGCCCTGCATGACGCCCTTGCGGGTGTCGTCCAGGAGGGTGCCGAAGAGCTTGGACTTCTTCGAGTCGGTCGGTGAGTACAGCGGCTCGGCGGGGTTGGGGATCAGCGCCTTGACGGCTTCCTTCTGGAAGGCGTACTGCTCGGGCACGATGTCCGGCCTGGCCGGGTAGTACAGCGTGAACGGCGCGTCCGTCGCGAAGATGGTGGGCAGCGTGGCCTCGGCCTGGCCCTGCGGGGTGAGGACCGGGTCGGTGCCCTTGAGGGTGTGGTCCGGGCCGCGGACCCCGTACTTGCGCAGCAGGTAGGCGTCGGTGCCGAAGGGGGCCGCGAGGGCGTTCATGGCGCGCAGGATCTGCTGGATGCGGGACCTGGGCGCCTTCTTGAGGATGAGGGTGGCGTAGTTGGCGGAGCCCTGCCACTGGCCGCCCGCGCCGCCGTCGTAGCCGGGTGCCGTCAGGTAGCCGAGTTCGAAGCCCGGTGTGGCCGGGGCGTAGTTGGTGTAGTAGTCGTTCCACGCGGCGGGCGCGTCGGGGTTCATGACGGTCTGTCCGCCGCCGAACCAGTCCTTGGCCTTGTTGAGCACGCTGTACGTGTCCGGGTGCATGTACCCGGCCCTGGTGAGCCCGCGGACCGCGTCCAGTGCCTGCTTGGCCTCCTCGGTCTCGTAGTACCAGGTGAACCTGCCGTTCTGCTCACGCCAGTTGTTGGGGGCCTTCAGCATCTGCATGACGAGGTTCCAGGCCGTGATGCTGTCGCCGAGGGCGTACTGGTTGTGCTTCGGGTCCGTGACGTCCTTGCAGAGCTGGACGAACTCGGTCCAGTTCCTCGGGTTCGGGTCGAGTCCGCGCTTCCTGATCAGGTCGAGCCGGGTGTAGGTGGGGCCGCCGGAGAGCGGGCGGGGCATCGGCAGCGCGTAGATGCCGCCGTTGCGCACGCAGGGCGCCCAGGAGGCGGTGGGGATGTTGGCGAGGTAGGGGTAGTCCCGGACGTTGTCGCCGGACAGGTGCGGGGTGAGGTCCTCGAAGAGGGCGTCCAGCATGTCCGGGGTGGCCGCGGAGTTCTGGTCCGGCCGCAGCATCAGCATCGCGTCGGGCAGATCGCCGCCCGCGATGGTCACGGCGAACTTGGCCGGGTAGTCGCCGACCGGCGTGATCCCGAAGTCGAGGTCGCAGCCGACGCTTCTGTTCAGGTTCTGCCACAGGACGTTGCGCCCCTCGGGCGGCGGCACCGGGTTGAAGATCAGCGTCATGATGTCGATGGCGGGGCCCTTGGCGGGCGGGCCGTCCGGGAAGGCCTTGACGGGATCGGCGGGGTAGTCCAGGTGGCCGGGTGCGACGCCGTCCGCGGTGGCCGGCATGGATGTCGGCACGCCCTGGAACGGGATGTACGTCGGCAGCCGGACCTGGGTGTTGGCCTCCCGGGCGGTGGCCGGGCGGTAGTCCCCGCAGCCGGCCAGGGTCAGGCCCGCGGTGACCCCGGCGGCGGAGGCGAGGAAGCCGCGCCGGCTCAGCGAGCCGCGGTGCACGGCTGTGTTCCCGGGCATGGTCACGGGCGTGGTCACGGCTGTGTTCACGGGGGTGTTCATCCCTTCACCGCCCCGACCATCACGCCCTTGTTCATGTGCCGTTGCAGGAAGGGGTAGATGACCACGATGGGCACGATCGACAGAACCAGGATCGCCGCCTGCAGCGACTGGGTCGGCGGCAGCGGCGCCCCGGCCGCGACGTCCACCTGCCCGCCGCCGAGTGCCGCGTTGTTGACGACGTAGGTGCGCAGCACCAGCTGCATGGGCCACTTCGAGGCGTCGTTCATGTACAGCAGGGCGTTGAAGAAGGCGTTCCAGTACGTCACCGCGTAGAACAGGCCGATGACGGCGACCGACGCCTTGGACAGCGGCAGGACGAGCCGGGTGAGGATCTTCCACTCGGAGGCGCCGTCGATGCGGGCCGCGTCGACGAGCTCGGTGGGCAGGCTCATGAAGAAGGAGCGCAGCACGATCACGTTGAACGCGTTGATCATGGAGGGCAGGATCAGCGACCAGTAGCTGTTGATCAGGCCGAGCTGCTTGACCATCAGGTAGCTGGGGATGACTCCCGGCACGAACAGCATCGACATCAGCAGCAGGAGCAGCACCGGCTTGTGCCCGAAGGACCCGGGGCGGCTGAGCCCGTACGCCAGGAAGACGGACGAGACCAGGCTGAGGGCCGTGCCGACGACGGTGACGCCGACGCTGACGAGTATGGCCCTGGAGACGATCCCGCCGTTGAGGAGGGCACGGTAGGCGAGGAGGGTGGGATGGTGGGGCCACAGGACGTAGCCGCCCGCCTTGGTGACCTGCGCGGTGTCCGCGAGCGAGGTCGAGACGATCGCCACGAAGGGCAGCACCACCAGGACCACGCAGACCAGCAGGATCAGCGACTTGGCGGTGCGCCAGGGCAGGGTGCCCGGGGTCTCGCCGGGGACGGCGCTGTAGGAGCGCTGCGGCCTGCGGCGCACGGGACGGGTCGGTGACAGCGTTGTCATGACCGGTAGACACCTTCTTCCCCGAAGAGGTGGGCGATCTTGTTGGCGCCGAGCACGAGGACCACGCCGACCAGGCCCTTGACCAGGCCGACGGCGGCGCTGACGCCCCAGTCGCCGGCGATCAGGCCGTGGTTGTAGACGTAGGTGTCGAGTACCTCGCTGCTGTCCAGGCCGACGCCGGTCTGCTGGAGCAGGATCTGCTCGAAGCCGACGGACAGCGCGTCGCCGAGCCGGAGGATCAGCAGCAGGATCACCAGGCCGCGCAGGGCTGGCAGGGTGACGTGCCAGGTCTGCCGGATGCGACTGGCGCCGTCCATGGCGGCCGCCTCGTAGAGGTTGTTGTCGACCCGGGAGAGGGCGGCGAGGAAGAGGATCGTGCCCCAGCCGGTGTCCTTCCAGATCACCTGGGAGGTGAGCAGGGTCTTGAACAGGTCGGGGTTGCCGATGATGTTCCAGGTGCCCATGTCGTGGGCCTGGAGGAACAGGTTGACCATGCCGCTGCCGCCCAGCAGCTGCTGGAACAGGGAGACGACGACCACCCAGGACAGGAAGTGCGGCAGGTACAGGACGTTCTGCACCCATTTCTTGACGCGTTCGCTGACCAGGCTGTTGAGGGCGAGCGCCAGGAGGATCGGCGCGGGGAAGACGAACACGACCTGGATCAGGGTCAGTTCGAGGGTGTTGACCAGCGCGTGCAGGAACTGGTCGTCGCCGTTGAACAGCACGTCGAAGTTCTTCAGCCCGCTCCACGGGCTGTGCATGATGCCGATGTACGGCTGGTAGTCCTGGAACGCGATGACGTTGCCGAGCAGCGGGATGTAGTGGAACAGCAGGAGGACCACGAGACCCGGTGTGAGGAACCAGAACAGGCCCAGGTCGCGGCGGCGCCGTGGCCGGCTCGGCCCCGGGCGGCCTCTGCCCGGTGGCCCGCCCTCCTCTGCCGGACGGGCGACCGGTTGGTGCAGAGTTGTCATGACGAGCGAGCCCTTTCGCCGAGAGACGTGAGGCGGGCGTGTTCCGGCCACCCCGGACCGGCACGAGTATGTAAATCCAATCGATGGGCTAACGTCAATGCTTCCGCCGGGTAAATTCGCGGGCGGGTCTGCGGCTGACGGAAGAAGCGCTTGCCGACGAAGCGGGGCGGTCGGGAGAAGACCGCCGAGGCGCGGGGACGTGTGAGACGTCGCGGGAGACGTGGGGTGAAGTGGCCCGCGCCATCGGACGGAAAGTGGCCCAGTGGTCCGGGCCGGTTCCGGCATAGGGTCGGGAACGTGACGACAGCGGCGCCCACCGCTCCCCTCGGCCCCCCGCAGTCCGCGGTGGCAGGGCCCGCCGCCGGGCGCTGAGATGGGTCACGACGAACGGCCGCCGCCGGGCGGGCCCGGTTCGCCGCCGCGATGCCCCCACCCTCCCCGAGGAACCTCCCGTGACTCACCCCGAGGAACCTCCCACGACCCTCCCCGAGGAACCCCTCATGCGAGCCATCACCGTCAAGGACCGCGACGCCGGAGTCGGCGGCCTGGCCCTCACCGACCTGCCGCATCCGCACGCCGCCGAGAACGACGTGATCGTGCGCGTGCACGCCGCCGGGTTCACGCCCGGCGAGCTGACCTGGCCCGCCACCTGGACCGACCGGGCCGGCCACGACCGCACGCCG
Organism: Streptomyces sp. NPDC090499; assembly: GCF_044769305.1. NCBI lineage: Bacteria > Bacillati > Actinomycetota > Actinomycetes > Kitasatosporales > Streptomycetaceae > Streptomyces > Streptomyces sp. NPDC090499. Next base: position 72,746 of record NZ_JBIVXP010000018.1, on the reverse strand, counting down.
AGCGTGCCCGGCCACGAGCTGTCCGGCGTGGTCACCGGGCTGGGCTACGGCACCACCGGACTGACCGTCGGCCAGCGGGTGTTCGGCCTCGCCGACTGGGCCCGCGACGGCACGCTCGCCGAGTACACCGCCGTCGAGGCCCGCAACCTCGCCCCGCTCCCGGCCGACGTCGACCACGTCACGGCCGCCGCCCTGCCGGTCTCCGGGCTCACCGCCTGGCAGGGCCTCTTCGACCACGGCCGCCTGACCACCGGGCAGACCGTGCTGGTCCACGGGGCCGCGGGCGGGGTCGGGTCCGTCGCCGTGCAGCTGGCGCGGGAGGCGGGCGCGCGGGTGATCGGCACCGGGCGGGCGGCCGACCGGGACCTCGCCCGGGACCTGGGCGTGGGCACCTTCGTGGACCTCCAGGCCGAGCGGCTGGAGGACGTCGGCGAGGTCGACGTGGTGTTCGACGTGATCGGCGGCGAGATCCTCGACCGCTCCACGGCGCTGGTCCGTCCCGGCGGCACGCTGGTGACCATCGCCCACCCGGTCACCGTGCACCCCGCGGACGGACGGGCGGTCTTCTTCGTCGTCGAACCCGACCGCGCGCGCCTCGCCGACCTCGCCGCACGGGTGCGGGACGGGCGCCTCAGGCCGGTCGTCGGCGCGGTCCGGCCGCTGGCCGAGGCGATCGCCGCGTTCACCCCGGACAAGCGCACGCCCGGCCGGACCATCATCCGGGTGGCGGAGGACTGAGGCCGTCACGGCGGTCGCGCCCGGCGCGGACCCGGTCAGGCCAGTCGGTGCAGCGCCTCCCGGGTCACCTCCCCGAGCAGTGGCTCGCCGGCCGCCCAGCGCTCGACCTCCGCGACCGCGTACCGGCCCAGCCGGCCCACCTCGCTGCCCTGGGCGCCGGCGATGTGCGGGGTGACCAGCACGTTGGGCAGGGCCAGCAGCGGATGTCCCGGCGGCAGCGGCTCGGGCTCCGTCACGTCCAGGTACGCCTCCAGCCGGCCGGACGCGCACTCACGGGTCAGCGCCTCGGTGTCGACGACGGCGCCGCGGGCCGTGTTGACGAGCACGCCGCCGTCCGGGATCAGGGCGAGCATCCCGGCGTCCAGCAGACCGGTCGTCTCCGGCAGCAGCGGCGCGTGCACGCTCACCACCGCCGAACGGCGGCACAGCTCGGCCAGTCCGACCCGCTCCGCGCCCAGCCGGGCCGCCTGCTCGTCCGTGACGTACGGGTCGCTGAGCAGCAGCCGGTGGCCCGCGTCGGACCGGCGCAGCCCGGCCAGCACCGCACGCCCGATGCGGGAGGCGCCCACGATGCCCACCGTGCTGCCGTCGGCGCCGGTACGGCTCCCGAAGGCCGGCCATCCGGCGCCGTAGCCGGCCGCCATGGTCAGCGTGCGCCGGGCTGCGAGCGTGACGAGGGCCAGGGTGTAGGCGGCGACGGGGCCGGCGTTGGCGTCGGCCGCCGACGACACCACGATGCCGCGCTCCCAGACCGCGTCGGTCACCAGCCCCTTGACGGTTCCGGCGGCGTGCATCACGGCCCGCAGCCGGGGTGCCCCTGCCAGTACCCCGGCGGTCAGGCGCGGGCAGCCCCAGCCGCTGATCAGCACCTCCGCCTCGGCCAGCGCGGCGGGGAACACCGCTCCCACCGGGCCCGGGTCGAGCCGGACGTGCCCGGCGAGCCGGTCGCGCAGCTGCGCGGGAAGCACCTGGTCGGCGACGGCGGGGTCCATGACGCACACGGCCGTGGGCCGGTCGGACGGGACGGACATGGTGCCGGGTCCCCTTTCGGTCCGTACGGAAGCGGATACCGCTGCGGCTCCGGGCCCGGAGCGGCGCACCGGCGGGTCACGCGCGCGGCAGCCGGAGTGTCACCAGCTGGAACGGGCGCAGAGCGAGGACGACGGCGCCGTCCGCCGTGGCGAGCGGTTCGCAGTCCGCGAGCGGGCGCTCCAGGAGGTCCGTGCGGACGGCCCGGTCCGCGGCGAAGCCGCTGCCGCGGACGGTGGCGCGGGCCCGGCCTCCGTGCGCCTCGTAGAGGCGGACCACGAGGTCGCCGCTGCGGTCGTCGGCCAGTTTCACGGCGCTGACGACGACCGCCTCGTTGTCCACGGTCACCAGGGGTGTCACCGCGGCCCCGGCTCCGGTGACCCGGCGCTCGGGAAGGTTGGCCCGGTACCCCTCGCGGACGGCGTCGCCGATCGTCGCGCCGGGCACCAGGGCGTGATGGAAGCGGTGCACCCCCTGGTCGGTCTCCGGGTCCGGGTAGCGGGGCGCGCGCAGCAGCGACGCCCGTACGGTGGTGGTCGTGCCCGCGTCGGTGCCGGTGCGGACAGCGCGGGTCACGTCGTGGCCGTAGGTCGCGTCGTTGACGACGGCGACGCCCCAGCCCGGTTCGTCGAGGTGCACGAAACGGTGGTTGCAGGCCTCGAACTTGGCCCACTCCCAGCTGGTGTTCTGGTGGGTGGGCCGGTGGACGTGCCCGAACTGGGTCTCGGAGGCGTACCGGTCGGCCTTGACGTCGAGCGGGAAGGCTAGCTTCAGGAAGCGCTCGGTCTCGTGCCAGTCCACCTCGGTGTCGATGTCGAGGCGCTTGGCGTCCGCGGGGACGGACAGCAGCTGGGTGACGCGGGAGCCGCCGAAGGTCCGCTCGACCCGCACCGCACCGCCCTCGGCCGCCAGCGCGGTCACTTCGGTGAGGTCGGTGCCGACGTTGCGGTAGAAGGCGTCGACGTCCCACGCGTCCCACTGGTTGGGGAAGTCCGGGTGCAGCTGGAGCAGGTTGGCGGCCTGTCCCGGTGCGATCGCCTCCCGGTCCGCGGCCCGGTCGTACGCCGAGACCACCAGTCCCCGGCCGTCGATCTCGACCCGCAGCAGGTGGTTGTCGAGCACGTAGCCGCCGCCCTCGCGCGGGACGGGGGTCGCGGTGCCGCCCCGGCCGGCCGGGGACGCGGCGCCTCCGGCCGGGACCGCGGCGCGGGGGTGCGGGGCGGAGTTGAACACCAGCTCGTGTGTCCCCTCCCCCGCCAGGGCCCGCTGCGCCGCATCGATGACGTCCGCCAGCTCCGCGGCCAGCCGTGCGTAGGTCGCGCGGGCCTCGCGGTGCACCCAGGCGATGGACGAGCCGGGCAGGATGTCGTGGAACTGGTGGAGCAGGACCGTCTTCCAGATCCGGTCCAGCTCCTCGTAGGGGTAGCGGAACCCGGTGCGCACTGCGGCCGTCGCGGCCCAGAGTTCGGCCTCGCGCAACAGGTGTTCGCTGCGCCGGTTGCCGCGTTTGGTCTGTGCCTGGCTGGTGAGGGTGGCGCGGTGCAGTTCGAGGTAGAGCTCGCCGACCCAGACGGGCGGGTCGGGGTACTCGGCCTCGGCCTTGGCGAAGAAGTCGGCGGGCGCCTCCCATGCGACGGTGGCCGAGCCCTCCAGGCTGCGCAGCCGGGCCGCCTTGGCGACCATCTCCCGGGTGGTGCCGCCGCCTCCGTCGCCGTAGCCGGTCGGCGCGAGGGAGCGGGTGGCGACCCCCTTCTCCTTGAAGTTGCGGGCCGCGTGCGCGATCTGACGTCCCGTCATCTCGCAGTTGTAGGAGTCGACGGGCGGGAAGTGGGTGAAGATCCGGGTGCCGTCGATGCCCTCCCACTGGAAGGTGTGGTGCGGGAAGCTGTTGGTCCGGCTCCAGGAGATCTTCTGGGTGAGGAGGCGGGTCGAGCCGGCCGCCCTGATGATCTGCGGGAGCCCGGCCGCGAAGCCGAAGGTGTCGGGCAGCCACGCCTCGTCGTTCTCGATGCCGAACTCGTCGAGGAAGAACCGCTTGCCGTGCACGAACTGACGGGCCATCGCCTCCGAGCCCGGCATGTTGGTGTCCGACTCCACCCACATCCCGCCGGCCGGCACGAACCGCCCGTCCGCGACCGCCTTCTTCACCTTCGCGTACACCTCGGGCCGGTGCTCCTTGATCCAGGCGAACTGCTGGGCCTGGGACATGGTGAAGACGAACTCGGGCTCCTCCGCCAGGAGGGCCGTCATGTTGGACGCCGTCCGGGCCACCTTGCGGACCGTCTCGCGCAGCGGCCACAGCCACGCCGAGTCGATGTGCGCGTGCCCGACCGCACTGATCCGGTGCGCGGCCGGGGCGGCGGGGGCGGCGAGGACCTCCGCCAGACACGAACGGGCGCGGGCGGCCGTGCCGTTCACGTCCTGGAGGTCGACGGCGTCCAGGGCCCGGCCGACCGCGCGCAGGATCTCCCAGCGGCGCGCCCCGTCGACGGGCAGCTCCGCCATCAGCTCGCCGAGCACCTCCAGGTCCATGACCAGGTTCCACACGGTCTCGTCGAAGACGGCCAGCCGCATCTCGCCCAGCACGTACTGGGGCGCGTCGCCTGCGGTCGTCCGGTCGCCCATCGGGGTGGGCCGGAACGGTACGCCGCTCGCGTCGAGGTCGGGGTTGGAGGCGGCCTCGATGCGCCAGTGGACCTGTTCCCCGCCGGCCACCGGCGAGCCGACGCGGACGTGGGCGTTGCGAGGGTGCAGGCCCTTCACCGGGGTGCCGTCGGGCAGGTGGACCAGGCCCTCGCACTGGAAGCCCGGGGTGCGCGGGGTGAAGCCGAGGTCGAGGACGGCCTCGACGGTCCGGCCGGCCCACTCGGCGGGGACGGTGCCGGTGACCTTGAACCAGCTGGTTCCCCACGGCATGCCCCACGGGGTGCCCGGGGCGATGGGGCGGGTCGGGGCGGCCAGCCCCTCGGCCACCGGGACGGGTTCGCCCGGGGTGGACCAGATCTCCACGTTCAGCGGTGTGGTGACGGGGTGGACGGCGGGACGGATGCGCTCCCTGAGGACGCGCGCCAGACGTGCCTCGACCAGGTTCCGGTCGTCGTGCATGAAGGGGGTCTCCTGTTGCGGGGGAGGGTCGGTGGAGCGGTGCCTGTGTTCAAGGGGTTCAGCGGCCCGCCCACAGCGGTGGCCCTTCGGGCGGCGTACGTGCTCCGGGCATGTCGGGGTCGCCGCACGGGAAGGCGGTGGTGGCGTGGCCGTCGCCGGTCGGCACGGACTGATGCGCGGGCTGCTGCCCGGCCCGGCCGCCGCGGACGGCCGGCGCCCGCCGGAGGTCGGTGGTCAAGGTGATCGCACGCTCCCATCGGCGCCGCACGGGTGCGCGCGGCGATCGGTGTCGAAAGGGCGGGTCGGGCGGGGCGATGTGAACCTATGAACGCCTCCACGGTTTGTCAATACGTTTTACGAACCCCGGGCGACGCCCGCCCGTACCGGACCGTGCGCACGGCCGGGGCGTCGCCCGTGCACACGGTCGCGGGTGGAGCCGGGCGCCGGTCAGCCGGTGACGGTGAAGGTGGACGGCGAGTCGTTCTGGGTCGCGGCCTGGCCCGGCCGCAGGTTCTGGATGGTGTTGCCGGAGAAGGTCCCGGTCCCGGTGACCCCCGAGGTGATCCAGATCCCCTGGCCGGCCGGACCGTCGATCGTGTTGCCGGTCAGCGTCACGTCGACGTTCTTGCGGTCGATGTAGAGACCCGCCCGGAAGGCGCCGCGCATCGTGTTGCCGCTCAGGGTGACGTTCGTGCAGGCGTCCGGATAGAGCGAGGTCGCGGCCGGCGAGCTGATCCGCACCCCGTGCCGGACGCCGTTCCAACCCCCGCCGCCGATCAGGACGTTGCCGCTGACGGTGGCGGACTCCAGGGGGTGACCGGTGTCGCCGAACACGCCGATGTCCAGGGCGCTGTTGGAGGAGACGCTGTTGACCAGGTTGTTCGTCATCTCGACGTTGCGCCCGCCGGCGATCCGCAGCCCGTTGGCCCACCAGGGCGCGACGGCGGTGTTGCCGGTGATCTTCGCACCGTCGACCTGGCCGTTGGTGCCGCTCGCGCCGGCGTCGGAGTAGGTCGCGAAGGAGTCGTCGCCGGTGCCCCGGGCGAAGTTGTTCTGGACCGTGATGTGGTAACCGAGCTTGTCCGGGTTCGGCGTGTTGCTGTTGTTGATGTTGAAGCCGTCGCCGTAGGAGTCGGCGGTCCGGCTGTCCCGGACGGTTCCGTCGGAGCCGGAGAGCCAGTTGGCGTCGGTGTGCCGGGTCCAGATCCGCTCGACCAGCCAGCCGCCGGCGCCGCTTGCGTTGATGCCGTAGTCCGCGCCGCCGGAGCCGCCGACGCCCCGCCAGACGGCATTGGTGTCGATCTGGACGTCCCGCAGCGTGGTGCCCGAACCCACCAGGATCTGCGAGCGCCAGGTGGCCGGCAGCGGCGGCTTGCGGTAGATCGTCGTATACCACATGCCGGCCCCGTCCACCGTCACGCCGGTGAAGTCGAGGGTGGCGCCCGACAGGCTGTTCGTCAGGTACTTGCCCGGCGGGATCCACACCGGCCTGCCCTGCGCCCTGGCCGCGTTGACCGTGTTCTGGATGGCGGCCGTCGAATCGGTGCCGAAGTCCGGGTCCGCGCCGTAGTCCACGACGGAGAGCGAGCCGGCCGGCCGGGTCCGGGCGGCTGCGACGTTCTCCAGGTCGACGGAGTCGACGTCGTAGACGGCGGCGGTGTTGGCGGAGTCCTTGCGCAGGGTGATGGCGGCGCCCGCGGGGACGGCGGCGCCGGTGACCCGGACGGGGAACTCGTTGTAGAAGCGGTACGGCATCCCGCCCGCGTGGGGGTCGTCCGGGTCGGTGGTCGCGCCGCGGTAGTTCCAGGCCTGCCTGGAACTCAGGGTGATCGCCTGCCGGTAGCCGCCGTTCACGTACAGGTCCAGCGTCGCGTCGATACCACCGCCGTTCGCCGCGTCGGGGATGGAGGCGCGCACCACCAGGGTGTTGGCCGGTCTGCCCGAGCCGTTGTTCAACGTCACCGCGTCACCGGTGTTCTTCAGCTCGACCAGCGCGTTCCCGGAGGCCTCGGTCTCCAGGGTGGCCACGGACGGCACCGTCGCCCCCGGCCTGAGGGAACGGACGGCCGCGCCGCCGCCGAGCGTGCCGGTCTCGGCCTCCACCGTCACGAACGGCGTCGTGGCCCCGGCCGTCGCGGCGGCCGGCCGGGCATGGGCCCCGGCCGCGGCGGCCCGGCCGTCGGTGCCGGGAACGACGAGCAGCGCGGCGGCGGCGACGGCGGCCGCGCCGCCGAGCCGGAACGAGGGTCGCCGGATTCTTCGGAGCATGTGTCACCTCTTGACGAGAAACGGAGGCAGCGCGGGACCGGACGGTCGCGCGCTGCCTCGCGGTCCGGATGGGGGCGGGACACTTGCTTCTCGGCGCACGAACAGCGCGAATGACACGCGAATGACACGCTCATGCCAACGCGATCCTCGCGCGGGCACCGGCGTACGCCGACATCGCAGGGAGACTCACCGCACCGGGCCGGACGCCCCACGTCCTGGAAACGCCGTCCCGGCCGGACCGGACGGGCCGTCCCTGGACCCGCCGATCGCGCTGGCGAGTCTAGCGACGGCCCATCGATTATTCCATCGCCTTGATTAACTAACTTCCACTCGGTGCCCGGTACCGCTGCCAGTCCGGGTCCGGGAGTTCGAGGAGCCGGTCGATGTCCGCCGCCTCGGGCAGCGGCCCGTGATCCCCCGTCACCCTGAGCGCGGACACGGCGGTGAGGTGACCGAGCCGGAGGGCGCGGGGCAGCGGCTCCGCGCGCAGCAGCCCGGCCAGGAAGCCCGCCGCGAAGGCGTCCCCCGCCCCGACCGGTTCCACCACGGCCGTCCGCAGCGCGGGCACCGTGCAGGCGCCCTGCCCGGTCAGGGCGGTCGCGGCTCGGGCACCGTCCTTGACGACGAGGATCCGCGGGCCGGGCAGCAGGTCCCGCACGCCCCTGACGGTCAGGTCCGCGCCCCACAGCCGCTGGGCCTCGTCCAGGCCCACGAGGACGATGTCGGCCCGGTCGGCGAGGTCGCGCAGCACCGTCGGCGCGGTGCCGTCCGGCCACAGCGCGGCACGGTGGTTGACGTCGAAGCTGACGGCGTACGGCCGTTCGGCGGCGGGGGTGTCCAGGGCCCGCGTCACCAGGGCGCGGCAGGAGCCGGAGAGGGCGGGGGTGATGCCGGTGAGGTGCAGGAGGGCGGCCGAGCGCAGCGGCTCGCCGTCGAGCAGGCCGGGGCCGAGGGCCGAGGCCGCCGAGCCTGCGCGGTAGTAGTGGACGCGGGTTCCGGCCGGTCCCGGGTCCTTGAGGAGGAGGCCGGTGGGCCGGTGCGGGTCGGTGCGCACCCGCGTCACGTCGACCCCGGCGGCGGCGACCGCGGCGCACACCCGGCGGCCCAGCGGATCGTCGCCGACGGCCGAGAGCCAGTGGACCGGGACGCCGTGGTCCGCGAGGTACATGGCCACGTTCGACTCGGCTCCCGCGACGGACAGCCGCAGCCTCCCGGCGTCCGCCAGCGACCGCGGCGGGTCGGGGGCGAGGGCGGCCATGGTCTCGCCGAGGCAGACCACGGGGCCCTGAGCCGGACGCCAGGCAGCCGTCACGCGGGCCCCTCCTCCCGGACGACGGCCCGGAACGCGCGGGCCCGGTCGCGCAGCGCGCTGATGCTGCCGCCGTCCGCCGCGTCCCCGACGAGGGGCGAGCCGACGCCGACCGCGGTGGCCCCGGCGGCCAGGTAGGCCCGTGCGGCCGGCACGTCGACGCCGCCGACCGGGACGAACGCCGCGTCGGGGAACGGTCCGCGCAGCGCCTTCAGATACGCCGCTCCCCCGGCCTCGGCGGCCGGGAAGAGCTTCAGGGCGGCCGCGTCACGGGCCTGCGCCGCGATCACGTCGGTGGGGGTCAGCACGCCGGCCAGGACCGGCATGCCGAGCTCCCGCGCGGTGTCGGCACCGGCGCCGAGACCGGGGGTGACGGCGAAGGCGGCGCCCGCGCGGTGGGCGGCGTGCGCGTCGGCGGCGGTCAGCACCGTGCCGGCGCCCAACGGGCGGCCGGGGCCGAGTTCCTTGTGGGCCCGCGCGATGACGGCGAGGGCGTCGGCGCCGCTGAGCGACACCTCGATCAGTTCGATGCCCTCCTCGGCCAGGGTCAGCACGGTGCGCAGGGCGGCGTCCGGGTCGCCGCCGCGCACGACGGCGAGCAGGCGACGGGCGGCGAGGGCGGCTCGCAGATCCACGAGCGGGGCTCCTTCCATGGTCAGCGGGGGCACGGGCAGGAGGCGCCGACGGTGAGCCGCCAGCGGACCTCGCCCGAGGCGGGGACGCGGGCGGCGTCGTCGGGGCCCGCCTCGGCCAGGTCGAAGACGCGGCCGAGCATCGGCTCCACGCCCGTACTGCGGTAGGGCCGGCCGGCGGGGAAGCCGCCGAGGTTGCGCCACAGGGCGACCGACACCGGCTGACCCGCCGCCTCGACGGCGAGGCCGAGCCGGTCCGCGCCGTCGTGCACACAGCACCGGCCGCCGGCCACCACGGCTCCGACCGCCGTGCCGTCGTCCGGCCCGAACCGGTCGAGCCGCAGCCCCCCGGGGGCCGGCCAGTCGCCCTCCACCCAGGGGGCACCGGCCGGCCAGGGCCGGCCCAGCAGGGGTGCCGCCTCCGGGAACAGCCGGGTGGGCGCCCCCTCCCGGGCCCGTACGAGGGCCTCCTCGGAGAGGTCGAGGAGCGCGTGGGCGGCCCAGAGGAAGCGGAAACCGGGCTCGGCCGTGAGCACGTAGGCGGCCTCGACACCGTCGTCCGTGCCTCGCAGCGTGCGCGTCAGGGCGAAGCGGTCGCAGCGCACCGTCTCACCGCCCCCTTCCCCGTCGCGCGTCCAGGGCCGGGACCACGCGTCCCCGTGGTCGGGGGTGCCGCGCACGGTCGGGACGCACTCCTCCAGCCCGCCCGCGTCCACGAACGCGTCGCCCGGTGCGACACCGTCGCGTCCGGGGCTCGCGCGCCGCCACAGCCATTCCCGGCCGCCGTGCCGCAGCGAGGTCCAGCGGCCGCCATGCGCGAGGTCGGTCACGACGTCGAGGGGCACGGTCACCACTCCGCGAAGGAGCCGTCGGCGTGCCGCCACACCGGGTTGCGCCACCGGTGCCCGGCGCGGTCGGCCGCGCGGACGGCCGCCTCGTCGAGGGTGATGCCGAGCCCGGGGGCGTCACCGCGGTGCGCGTGCCCGTCCACGAACCGGAAGGGCTCGGGGTCGACGAGGTAGGAGAGGAGGTCGGCTTCCTTGTTGTAGTGGATGCCCCGGCTCTGCTCCTGGATGAGGAAGTTCGGGGTGGCGAAGGCGACTTGGAGGCTGGCCGCGAGGGCGATGGGCCCCAGCGGGCAGTGCGGGGCGAGCTGGGCGCCGTAGGTCTCGGCGAGCGAGGCGATGCGGTGCACCTCGGAGATGCCGCCGGCGTGCGAGAGGTCCGGCTGGGCGACCGCGATGCCGGCGGCGAGGACGGGCAGGAACTCGGCGCGGGAGTAGAGGCGTTCGCCGGTGGCCAGCGGCACCGGGCTCGCGGTGACCAGGCCGGGCAGCAGGTGGCCCTGTTCGGGTACGACGGGTTCCTCCACGAACAGCGGGTGCAGCGGGGCGAGTTCGGTGAGGACGCGGCGGGCGCTGGCGGCGGTGAAGCGGCCGTGGAAGTCGACGGCGACGTCCCGGTCCGGGCCGAGGGCGTCCCGGGCGGCGCTCACCCTGGCCACCACGGCCGCCGTCTCCGCGGCCGTCGCCAGCGGCGAGGTGGCCCCGGCGGCGTTCATCTTCACCGCGGTGAAGCCCGCCGCCACCTGGGCGGCTATCTGCTCGGTCAGCTGGGCGGGTTCGTCGCCGCCGACCCACGCGTAGACCCGCACCCGGTCGCGCACCGGACCGCCCAGCAGGGCGTGCACGGGCGCGCCGTAGGTCTTGCCCGCGATGTCCCACAGGGCCTGGTCGAGGCCCGCGACGGCGCTCGACAGCACCGGGCCGCCCCGGTAGAAGCCGCCCTTGGTGAGCACCTGCCAGTGGTCCTGGATGCGCAGCGGGTCCTGCCCCACCAGGTATTCGGCGAGGACGTCCACGGCCGCGCGGACGACCTCGGCGCGCCCCTCGACGACGGGTTCGCCCCAGCCGACCACTCCGTCGTCGGTCTCGACGCGGCAGAACAGCCAGCGCGGCGGGACGAGGAAGGTCTCTATCCGCTCGATCTTCACCGGCCGCCACTGCCTTCCGTGTCGTTGCTCCCGGTCCCCTCTTCGGGGCTGTCCAGCCGTGCCAGGTCACGGCCCGCCTGGTCGAGCAGGGCCCGCATGGCCGTCTCGGCCGCCTGCGGGTCGCGGTCGCGCACCGCGTCCAGGACGGCGCGGTGGGCGGGGACGGGGTCCTCGCTGTGCGGGGAGCTGTGCACGATCCGGTCGCGGTGGGCGAGTCCCGACTCGATCACCATCTCCATGCGTTCGAGCAGCTCGTTGTGGGTGGCGGCGAGCAGGGCGCGGTGGAAGGCGAGGTCGGCGTCGACGGCGTGGCCCGGGTCGGCCTCCTCCCGTCCCATCGCCTCCACGGCCGTCTCCAGCAGCAGCAGGTCGGCCTCGGTGCGGCGTTCGGCGGCGAGCCGGACGGCGGCCGGCTCGATGATGGCGCGGACCTCGGCGAGATTGCGCAGCAGCGACCCTTCGGCACCGGTCGTCCCGCCGCCCTCGAACTGCCAGCGCAGCACGTCGGCGTCGAGCAGGTTCCAGTCCGCGCGGGCCCGTACGAAGGTGCCGCGTTTCTGGCGGGCGTCGACCATGCCCTTGGCGGCGAGCACCTTGAGGGACTCGCGCAGGGCGGTGAGGCTGACGTCGAGTTCGCTCTGCAGCGCCACCAGGTCGAGCGTGGCCCCTTCCGGGATCTCGCCGCCCAGGATGCGGCGCGCCAGGGCCTCCACGGTCTGGCCGTGCACACCGCGGCGGGCGTAGGGCGTCATGTCGTACAGCCTTTCTCTTCCACGTTCCGGTCCAGGGGCATCATGCGGAGGCCTTCACGACGCTCCAGCCGCCGTCCACGACGAGACTCGACCCGGTGATGTAGGAGGCCTCCTCGGCGCAGAGGAACGCGATCGCGGCGGCCACCTCCTCGGGGGTGCCGAAGCGGCGGGCGGCCGTTCCGGCGATGCTGCGTTCCCGTTCCGCGGGCTCCACCCGGTCCCAGGCCCCGGTCAGGATCGGGCCGGGGAGCACGGCGTTGACGCGGACCTCGGGCCCGTACTCGACGGCGAGCTGCCCGCACAGGGAGAGCAGGCCGCCCTTGGCCGCGGCGTAGGCGGGGTGGCCGGGGATGCCCGCGTGGGCGTGCACGGACGAGGTGAGGACGACGGCGCCGCGGCGGGCGCGCAGGTCGGGCAGGACCGCCTTGACGCCGAGGAAGCCGCCGGTGAGGTTGACGGCGAGCTGCCGCTGCCAGGACGGCAGGGTCAGTTCGTGGGCCGGTACGACCTCGACGGTGTAGGCGTTGCTGACGAGCACGTCGACCGGGCCGAAGCCGTGGGCGGCGGTGACGATCCGGGCCCAGTCGTCCTCGGCGGCGACGTCCGCGTGCACGTAGCGGGCCCGGCCGCCGTCCTTCTCGATCCCGTCCACCACGGCCTGGCCGCGTTCGTCGGCGATGTCGGCGAGCACGACGGCGGCACCCTCCGCGGCGAGGCGTGCGGCGGTGGCGGCTCCGATGCCGGAGGCGGCGCCGGTCACCACGGCGGTGCGGCCGGTGAAGCGGGCACCGTACCGTCGTACGGACTGGTCCATCGGGCTCCTTAGAGGGTGAGCTGCTGGAAACATATGCGGCCTACCGTCGGCTCAGCACCACCAGGTCGGCGTCGTGTTCGGCACTCCACGCGAACGGCAGGCCGTGGTGGAGCAGATGGGCTCCGCTGTACGACGCTCCGGTGGCCGTGTCCCGGTACCGCGCCGCCGGGTCCAGGCCGCGCAGCCGGAGCCGGTCGGGGCGGCCGGGCAGCAGCGGTGCGCCGTCGAGGCGGCCGGTGGAGAGCGCGGCGACGACGGTCCGGTCACCGGCGTCGTACTGCACGCCGCAGGTGGGGTCGTCCGGCGTGCCGAGCAGCCGGGCCTCGCCGTGGTGGACCACGTCCCGCACCTCCTTGTACCGGGCGGTCCAGCGGGCGGCCTCGGCGCGCTGCTCCGGGCTCCAGGCGCGCAGGTCGGCGCCGATGCCGAGGACTCCGCACATGGCGTTGACGAAGCGGAAGGCGAGGCTGCGCGGGCGCGGGTCGAAGATGCCGGGGGCGTCGGTGACCCAGGAGCTCATGACGTGCGGCGCGTGGGCGTGCAGGAAGCCGTGCTGGATGCGCAGCCGGTCCATCGGCGCGGTGTTGTCGCTGGGCCAGACGACGTCGGTGCGGGCGATGGTGGCGTGCTCGATCCGTCCGCCGCCGCCGGCGCAGCCCTCGACGGTGACGTCGGGGTGGGCGGCGCGCAGGTGGTCGAGGACCCGCAGGTAGCCGGCGACGTGCTCGGCGTCCAGGTCGGCCGGGGCGGCGGGGCCGGTGCCGGGGCGGCCGCGTTCGGTGGGCGGGCGGTTCATGTCCCACTTCAGGTAGCCGATGCCGTGGGCGCCGAGCAGCCGGTCGAGGGTGCCGACGACGAAGTCCTGGACGTCGGTCCGGCCCAGGTCGAGGAGGAGCTGGTTGCGGACGAGCCGGGCCGGGCGGCCCTCGATGCGGTGGACCCACTCGGGGTGTTCGGCGTACAGGCGGCTGCCGGGGCTGACCGCTTCCGGCTCCACCCACAGGCCGAAGTCCAGGCCGAGGGCCCGGACGTCCGCCACGAACCTGTCGAAGCCCTGCGGGAACGCCGCCGGGTCCGGGTACCAGTCGCCGAGGCCGCCGGTGTCGTCGGCGCGGCCGGTGAACCAGCCGTCGTCCACGACGAACAGCTCGGCCCCGATGTCGGCGGCCGCCTTCGCCAGCTCCAGCTGCCCGGCCGCGTCGACGTCGAAGCCGGTGGCCTCCCAGGAGTTGTAGAGGACCTTGCGGGTGCGGTGCAGCCGGTCGCCGGAGAGGCGGCGCTCGTAGCGGTGCCAGACCCGGGACAGGCCGTCGAGTCCGTCCGGGCTGAACGCGCAGGCGAGGCGGGGAGTGGCGAGGGTTTGGCCCGCGGCCATGAGCACGGCGCCCTCGTGCGGGACCCGTCCGGCGCGGACCCGTACCGCACCGCCCGGCTCGGCCTCCGCCGTGATGTGCCAGTTGCCGGGCCATTCGAGGGCGACGCCGTAGGCGGCGTCGCCGTCCTGGACGGCGAGCCAGGGCGCGTACGCGTGCCCTGCCACACCCTGCGTGCTGCCGATGGTGAACGTGCCCCTGGTGAGGTCGAGTCGGGTGTGCTGGAACTCCTGCGACCACTGACCGGAGAGGTACGTCAGCCGGGCCGCGCCGCTGACGGGGACGTTGACGGCGGCCGAGTCGAGCCGTTCCAGGCGGAGTTCGGTGGTGGCGGTGAACTCGGCCCAGCGCAGGAGCACGTCGGTGCCGGGGACGGTCTCGTAGCAGAGGACCGTGCGCAGGCCGATCAGCTCGTCCACGAAGGCGAGCCGAAGAGATCCCTCCGTCTCCTGCGCACTGTCGAACTCCCACCACACGCCGCGGTCCGCGCCCGGACCGCCGACCACGAGCTCGGCCCCGGTGAACGGCCGCAGCCCGGACGGCAGGTACTCGGCCGGGGCCGCGTCGGCGGGCGTGATGAAGTGGGTGCGGTGGGACCAGTCCAGGGCGGAGGGCCCGTCCTCGACGCCGAGCGGACCCCAGGCGTCGAGTTCGGCCCACGGCCCGTCCGGGGAGAGGCGGACGGTGTAGCTGGTGTGCTCCGTCCGCAAGGTCCAGCGCTGGTAGGTCACTTGACCGCTCCGAGGTTGAGGCCGGCCACGAAGTGCCGCTGGAATCGCAGGAAGACGGCGACCGTGGGCGCGGCGGCGATGACCGATCCGGCGGCGATCACGTTCCACTCCGACACGTACTGGCCCTGGAGTCCGATGAGGGCGGCGGTGATCGGCATCTTGGTGTCGCTGCGCAGCACGGTGATCGCCCAGAGCAGGTCGTTGAAGATCCAGGTGAAGGACAGCGCGCTGAGGGCGGCCAGGGCGGGGCGGGTCAGCGGGAGGATGATCCGCCAGAAGATCTGCCAGGGCCCGGCTCCGTCGACGACCGCCGCCTGCTGGATCTCCACGGGGATGGACCGCATGAACCCGTGCAGGACGAACACGTAGAAGCCGACCCCGAACCCGATCTGCACGCCGATCAGCGCGGGCAGGGTGTCGTAGACGCCCATCACCTCGCTGAGCTTGGAGACGGGGATGAGCAGGATCTGCGGGGGCAGCAGGTTGCCGCCGAGCATGAGCAGCAACAGGGCGCGTCGGAACGGGAGTTCGTAGCGGCTGAGGGCGAACGCGGCCATTGCGGCGAGGGCCAGGGTCACCAGGACGCAGGGGACCGTGACGAGCAGGCTGTTGATCAGGGCCTGCTGCTGGCCGCCGTCGGTCCAGGCCTGGCCGAAGTTGCCCAGGGTGAAGGAGCGCGGCCAGCTGCCCAGGCCGTGGGCGGCGATGTCGTCGAAGGAGCGCAGGCTGGTCACCACGACCAGGGCGATGGGCAGCAGCCACAGGACGGCCAGGGCACCGGCACCGAGGTGGAATCCGGCGGTGGCCGCTCTTCTGCGGCGCAGCGCCGTGGAGTTGGCGGACATCAGTCGGCCTCCCGGAAGGCGCGGACGAGATAGGAGGCGATGACCCCGAAGGCGAGGACGAAGATGACGACGGCCAGGGCGGAGCCGTAGCCGAGGCGCAGGGACTGGAAGGCGGTCGAGTACATGTAGGTGCTCAGCAGCTCGGACGAGTGGTAGGGGCCGCCGCGGGTGAGGGACCAGACGACGTCGAAGGAGCGCAGCGAGTCGATGACGATGACCGACAGGACGACCGCGTTGACACTGCGCAGCTGGGGCAGCGTGACGTGCCGGAACCGCTGCCAGGCGCTCGCCCCGTCGACCTTGGCGGCCTCGTAGAGCGCCGGGTCGATGCCCTTGAGGCCGGCCAGGTACAGGACCATGACGTAGCCGATCTGGCGCCACAGGGCGGGCACGATCACCGCGTACAGGGCGGTGTCCTGGTCGGCGAGCCAGGCGTGCTGGAGGCTGCCGAGGCCCACCCCTTCCAGCACCCGGTTCAGGACGCCGTCGGGCTGGTAGATCGCCTGCCAGACGAGGGCGGTGGCCACCAGCGAGAAGACCACCGGCAGGAACAGCGCGGCCCGGTAGAAGCCGACCCCGCGGCGCTCCTGCTGGAGCAGCAGCGCGGCGGCGAGGCCGAGGGCGGCGGACAGGCCGCCGAAGAGGACCAGCCACAGCACGGTGTGGCCGAGCGCGCTGCGGAAGACGTCGTCGTGGGCCATCTCCCGGAAGTTGTCCAGGCCGACGAACTGCGGCGGGGAGACGCCGTCCCACTTGGTGAGGGCGAGGTAGAAGCCCTGCAGAGCAGGCCAGAACACCCACACGGCCTCGGCGAGCAGCGGGACCAGGACGAAGGCGAGGACCAGCGGCGGGGTGCGCCCAGGGCCCCGGGGCCGCCTGCCGCTGACGGGCAGGCGGGCCGGGGTCTTCCGGTCGGGGGCGGTCAGCACGGCCACGTCAGGCGTTCCAGATCTTCTGGGCGTCGCGCTGCCAGTCGGTCAGGATGCTGCCGATCTGCTTCGGCTTGGCCAGGAACTTGGTCAGGGCGGTGTCCGCGGTGGGCTGGAGGGCGTCGCTGGAGTCCCGGTTGAAGAACTGGGTGATCTCGGCGGCCTCCGCGACGTGCGCGCGGCCCTTCTTCACCAGTGCGGTGCCGGCGTCCTTGGCGTCCGGGTTGCAGGGCAGGACGGTCCCGGAGGAGCCCTTGATGTAGATCTCCTGGGCCTCGGCCGTGGCGAGGTACTTCAGCAGGTCGAAGACCTGGTCGCGGCGGCCGGTGCGGGCGCTGGCGAAGTAGCCGTCGACGGGCGCCTCCTCGGCGAGCGGGATCTTGGCGTCGATGACGGGGAAGCGGAAGAAGTCGATGTCGTCCAGGGCGCTCCTGGGTGCCGAGTCGGCGAAGAAGGTGCCGATCAGCATCATGCCGGTCTTGCCGCCCAGCAGGGCGGTCGTGGCGTCCTGGAAGGCGAGGGCGGTGCCGTTCGGGTCGAAGTACGGCAGCACCTCCTGCCAGCGGTCGAAGACCTTGCGCACCTCGGGGTCGTCGAACCGGTGCTTGCCGGCGAGGAGTTCGCGGTGGTACTGGGCGCCGTTGATCCGGATGTCGAGGTAGTCGAACCAGGCCGACGCCACCCAGGGGGTGTTGCCGCCGGCGCCGAGCCCGATCGGCGCGACGCCCTTGGACTTGAGCTTGTCGCACAGGTCGAGGAAGCCGTCCCAGCTGGTGGGTGCGCTCACGCCCCACTTGGCGAAGCTGGACTTCCGGTAGAACATGCCCCACCAGTAGTAGGTGTTGGGCACGAAGACCTTCTTGCCGGAGCTCGCGGTGCACAGCGAGTTCAGTGCCTTGGTGTACTTCTTGAGGTCGGGCGAGGAGCTCCACACCTCGTCGAGGTCGAGCAGCAGGTTCTTCTTTGCGTAGGCGTCCGCGACCGAGCCGGGGTACCAGGTGTAGACGTCCGGCGGGTTGGCGGAGGTGAGGTAGGTCGGCAGCTGGGTGCGGAAGGTCTCGGCGGCGACCGTGTTCAGGCTCGCCTCGCCGGACCCCTTCTTCCCGTAGGCCGCGACCAGGTCCTCCATCGCGGCCTTGGCCTGCGGGGCGGACAGGTTGGACTGGAGGGTCGCCGGGCCCTTGGAGGAGGTCTTCCCGGAGGAGGTGGAGGTGACGCAGCCGCTGAGCAGTGCCGCGGTCCCGGCGGCACCGAGTCCGCCGAGGAAACGCCGTCTGCTGGTCTGGGGGTTGGCCATGGTGAATTCCTCGTTCAGTTGAATCGGGTCCGGTACACGTGGCCGTCGACGCCGCGGAAGACCGCGTCCACGGCTCCGTCCGGGGCGGCGGCCGCGCCGAGCGCGCCGTCGAACGCGGCGCTCGGGAACTCCTGCCGTTTGGTCCAGCCCTGCCAGGCGCCGTCGGCGTACCGCTGCTGCCAGAGGGTGTAGTCGGCGGCCCGCGCGTACAGCAGCACCGCGTCCCCGGCGGCGACCAGCGTCGGGCTGCCGCTGACGGTCCCGCCGAGCGAGGTCCAATCGGACCACTCCCCCGAGGTGTCCCGCGTCCGCGTCCACACGTCGTCGGCGGTGGTGCGGACGGCGACATGGACGCGCCCCTGCGCGTCGACGGCGGCGGACGGCCGGCCGGAGACCCGCAGTGCGGCGGGGGCGCCGAGCGAGGTCCAGCCGGACGCCGGGCCGCGCTGCACCACCGTGCCGTCGGCGCCGCGCGCGAACAGCGTCCAGTGGGCGGGATCGGTGAAGGCGACGGACGGCGCGTCGGTCAGCTTCCCGCCCAGGGCCTGCCAGTGTCCCCAGCGGCCGTCGGCGTAGACCCGTCGGTAGGCCCGGGAGTCGGCGCCGCGCACGAAGACGTCGATCCGGCCGCCGGCGGAGGCGTACGCGGCGGGCTGGCCGAGGATCTTCCCCTGCGCGGGACCGCCGAGGTCCTCGGTGCGGCCGCCGGTCCGCTCGACGAGCGAGCCGTGCGGCCCCCGGAAGAAGGTGGAGCCGTCGCCCGTCACGGCCGGGCTGGCCGTGGCGGTCACGCCCAGGTCGGTGCCCGGCAGGGCGTCGGCGCCGGTCAGCTTCAGAAAGGCGGTGCCGTGTGCGGGGACCTCGACGGTGTACGACCCGGTGTGCGTGCCCCGGTCGGCACGTGCCCGCAGGTCACGGACCCGGACCGGGCCGCCGAGACCGGTGTCGGCGAACTGCACGGTACGCAGGGCCGGTCGGTCGGAGCGGTTGAGCAGCACGACCGCGCGCTGCCCGTGCCCCTGCAGGACCTTGCTGTAGACGTCGCCGGCCGAGTCGGTCGCCACGCGTACGCCCTGGACGGCGAGGGGGTCCTGGTCGACGGCGATGATCTCGGGGTTGCGGAGCGTGGCGAGCATCGCGTCGGACAGGGTGCGCGGGTCGGAGCCCAGCATCAGCGGTGAGCCCATCTCGGCCCACATCACGAACTGGGTGGTGGACTCCTCCTGGGTGAGCTCGTACGTCCCGTCGGTCATCTTCCGCATGGGGATGAGGTAGTCGGGGTCGTTGTAGTGGCCGGGGCCCTGTGCCTCGGGGTGCCAGGCGTTGGCGTCCATGTTGCGCAGGATGTTCGGCCACTCGCCGGGGCTGGGGGTGCCCCAGGCGATGTCGGTGCCGGTGCGCCAGGAGTCGGCGATCGCCGGGGCGTAGACGTAGGTGTTGTGGGCGTCCTGCTCCGGGGTGTGCGGCAGGCCCCAGTCGTCGGTGAGCGGGTTGCAGAGGTTCAGCAGCATCTTCCGGCCGGACTTGGCGACCGCGTCGCTGAACTCCTTGTAGGCGGGACCCGGATCGAGTTTCGCGCCGATCCCGCAGAGGAAGTCGACCTTGATGGCGTCGATCTTCCAGCTCGCGAACTGCCGTGCGTCCTGGTCGTAGTACCCACGGCTGCCGAGGCCGCAGCTCTTGCCGCCGTCGTAGGTGCCGGCGTCGGTGTAGATGCCGGCCCGGAGTCCGCGTTTGTGCAGGTACGAGACGAGGGCCGGGATACCGGAGGGGAAGCGGTCCGGGTTGGCCGTCAACCGGCCCTGGGCGTCACGGGGGTTGTCGGCCTGCCAGCCGCCGTCCAGCCAGACGATGTCGTAGCCGGCGTCCCGCAGACCACTGCTGACCAGCTTGTCGGCGACGGCGCGCACCTCCTTCTCGGTGGGCGCGCCGAGCCCGTAGTAGGTGTTCCAGCCCATGTAGGGCGTGGGCGCGAGACCGCTGTCGTAGCCGGCGGGTGCGCCTTGGTCGACGGTCGTCCCTGCGACGGCGTCGGGGGTCACGGTGGCGGCCAGGACCACCGCGACGGCGGCCGCGAGGGCGGGTCCGGTGAAACGGTGCTGCCGGGTTCCGGCTGCGGGCGGGTGCGAAGTCACTTGCGTCTCCCGGGGGTTGGGAAGCAGGAGAACGAGACGCGGGCCGCTCTGCCGGAGCGGGACCACGTCGTCACGGCGACGACTGTGGCCCGTGGCCGAAACCGTGTCAAGATTAATTACTAATTTAGTAGAAGCGAGGTGAGGGTGACCGGGCCGCGCGGCCCGGCAGGGCATGGGACCTCCCTCCCCCGCTCCCTACCGGGAGCGCCCGCGGCGCGCCCGGATCACGGGGGCGCCCGCGGCGAGGAGGGCGCACACCACCAGCACCGGCGGGAGCACTCCGGCCCACCCGGGAGCGGTCCGCAGTACCGCCATGCAGGCCGCCGCGCCCGCGATCAGGGCTGCCAGCCGGACGGGCACCCAGCGGTCGGGGCGCCCCGCGCCCACTCCCTTGACGATGTACGTGGCCAGCGTGCCGGTCAGATAGGTGGTCGGCGCCGCCGCCCGGCCGGCCGCCACCATGGCGCCCGACTGGACGCCCATCGCCAGCGCGGCACCGAACTGCAGGACGTCCCGGGCGGTCCGCCCCGGCGCTCCGCCCAGGACGGCCCAGACCACCGCGCCCACGGCCAGCAGGAGCGCCTCGCCGGCGAGACAGAGCAGCAGCGGCCGCGGCCAGTGCGTGACGGTGCCCTCGTGCCCGCGGGTGACCCGGGCGGCGCCGGCCGCCCCCAGCCCGAACCCCGCGAGCGCCAGCACCGCCGCGGTCACGCCCGTGCCCTGGGCGCGGCCGACCGCCATCCCGAGCAGCGCGAGGTTGCTGGTCATGACCCCGGCGAAGACACGGTCCAGCGCGGTGAAGGAGATGGTCTCCACCGCCCCGGACGCCGCCACCAGAAGCACGACGGCGACACGCAGGGCGGTCCCGGGTTCTGCCTGCGGCTCCCCGGGGGTCCCTGTCGCTTGCTTGCGCGGCGCGTCACTCACAGTCCCCGAGCGTAACGCGAGGTGAGGGCCGCTCCCGGTTTCAGCGGGCCGGCCGGGGCAGCGGCACCGGATCCGCCGGTCCGGCCGTCCTGCCGGTCTCCGCCGGCCGTCCCCGCCCGGACCGTTCGGCGGGTCGACCCCGCCGTGTGGTGCGAGGGCAGGCGGACCGGGCTACCCGCGGGCGGCGCGGACCAGGCCGTCCAGCCAGGCCTGGTGGCCGTTGAGCATGGGGTTCGGGCGCTCGTTCGCCAGTGCCGCGGCCGGTTCGCCGATCTGGGTCTCCTGGGTGAGGACGCGCACCCGGCCGCCCGGCAGATCCTCGACCAGCCAGGCGTGCAGCACGTCAAGCCGGTCCTCCGGCTCACCGTCCTGCTTCGCCGTCCAGGACAGCCGGCCCGGGACGCCCTCGGCCGGCGCCCGGAACTCGACGACACGGGCGTCGAGGGGCGGGAAGCCGAAGGTGCCGAAGCTGAAGACCTGGCCGTCCTTCAGCTGCGGGCCGCCGCCCTGCGGGAAGGAGATGTCGGCGACGTTGTCGTAGTAGCCCTCCCACTGGGAGGTGTCGGTCAGGCAGTGCCAGATCCGGGCGGCCGTGACGCCCTTGACGACCACCTCGTTGGAGACGAAGTTGTCGCCGGTGCCGGGGAGGTACCTCTCGGGCCAGTCGATCGCGTTCTGCGTGGTCATGGGGTGTCCTTGCGGTGAAGTGCGCGGTCGGGAGAACTGCTTGCGACGTTAGGCCCGCACGCCATCGGAGTACCAATAGGAGGACCGATACCCGCTATCGGAACCCCGATGCCGATCGCGGATACGATGGCCGCCATGAAGAAGCGGACGCCCGTCTCCCCCGACGTCACGGCCGCCCTCGGCGGACAGCTCCCGGCGCACGCCGACCTGAACCTGCTGCGCACCTTCCTGGCCGTCTACCGCGCCGGCACCTTCACCGCGGCCGCGCCCGCGCTCGGGCTGTCCCAGCCCACGGTGACCGCGCAGATCCGCACCCTGGAGCAGCAGACCGGCCGCGAGCTGTTCACCCGGCTGCCGCGCGGGGTGCGGCCCACCGCCCTGGCCCACGAGCTGGCCGCGCGGACCGCGGGCCCCCTCGACGCGCTCGCCGCCCTGGAGAGCGGCCCGGAGGCCGACCACGCCACGCCCGTGCACCTCGCCGGCCCGTCGGAGCTGCTGTGCGTACGCGTGCTGCCGGCTCTGGGCGCCCTGGTCGCGGACGGCATTCAGCTCCGGGTCGCCCAGGGACTTCCGGAGCCGCTGCTGGAGGAGATGCGGGCGGGCCGTCACGACCTGGTCATCGCCACCCGGCGGCCGCGCGGGCGTGCCCTGGAGTCCGTTCCGCTCACCGACGAGGAGTACCTGCTCGTCGCCGGTGCCGGCTGGGCCGAGCGCATCGCCGCGCAGGCGGCCCCGGACGACACGTGCGGCCTGCACGCCGCCCTGCGCGAGGTCCCCCTGGTCACCTACGCCGACGACCTGCCGATCCTGCGCCGCTACTGGCGGACCGTCTTCGGCAAGCAGCTCACCACGCACGCCGCGGTCACCGTGCCCAACCTCTACGCGGTCCTCTCCGCGGTCGGCGCCGGGGCCGGTGTCAGCGTGCTGCCCCGGTCCCTGTGCCAGGACCACCTCGACTCCGGCCGGCTGGTCCTGCTGCACGACCCGGAGGAACCGCCGCTGAACACCCTGTTCCTCGTGCAGCGCCCCGGCGCCGAGGCCAACCCCGGCGTGATCCGGGTGCGCGACACCCTGCGGCGGGCGGCGCGCGACTGGTAGCCGGGCCGGGCGCGGGGCCCGGCCCGGGGAGGGGCCTGGCTCACCGGCCGTACCGGAGCCACCGGACCTGTTCCTGCGTCAGCGTGACGCGGCACGCCTGGAGCGAGCCGTCGAGCTGGGCGGTCGTCCGCGGTCCGACGGACGGCCACACCCCGGGGTGGTGCAGGGTCCAGGCCGGCGCCACGGTCTCGGGCCGTACGGGCTCAAGCCCCTCCGCGGGTCACGCCCGCGGCCGGTGAGCTGGTCGTCGGTGAGGGTGAGGTGCTGCCGTTGCCGCCGGTGGTGCCGCCGAGCAGCCCGCCGCCGGTGCCGCCTGTCGTGCCGGTGGTGGTGCCGGCGGTGTCGGTCGGGCTCGGTCCTGCGCAGTGCCTCCGGTGCCTGTGGCACGGTGCGGTGGTGTGTTTCGGGGTGGCCGGTACGGTCGGGGTGGCCGTGGGGGTGTTCTGGGGCGCGGTGACGGAGGGGGTGGGCGAGGGTGCGCCGTATTCGTCCGTGCTCTGGCCCAGTTGGGGTGCGGGCGGGAACTGCTGGACGGGTTGCCCCCGGAGGGCGGCGGTCATGTAGCCGGTCCACACCTCGGTGGGCATGTCGGCGCCGAAGACCTTGGCGTAGCCGCCGACGCCCTGCATGGACCGCAGGCCGGCGTTCTTCGGGTCCTCCTTGAACATGCTCACGGCCGTGGTCAGTTGCGGGGTGTAGCCGATGAACCAGGCGGACTTGTAGTCGTCGGTCGTACCGGTCTTGCCGGCCACCGGGCGGCCCAGGGCCTGGGCGTTGGTACCGGTGCCGTTCTTCACGACGTCCCGCAGGACGTCGGTGACGGTGTCGGCGGTCGTGGCGGGCATCGCGGTGGTGCCCTTGGGCCTGTCGAAGCCGGTCAGCTGCCGGCCGTCGGCGACCACCCTGGTCACCGAGTACGGCTCGTGCTGGACCCCGCCATCGTCGAAGGTGGCGTACACGTCCGCCATCCGGATCGCCGACGGGGTGGAGGTGCCGATGTAGAAGCCCGGGGTGTCGTACTGCAGGCTCGTGCGCAGCAGCCCCGCGTTCAGGGCCTCGCGCTCCACGTCGTCGTAGCCGACGTACTCGCCGAGCTGGACGTAGGGCGTGTTGACCGACTGCTCCATCGCCTTGCGCAGGGTGATGTAGCCCCACTTCGTGGAGACGTCGTTGCGCTGGTGCAGGAGCCCGGTGGGGTCGTTCGGGTCCGGCAGTTCCTGGCCCTGCTGGTTCTTGATGGTGATGCCGTCGTCGCCGTCGAACTTCGAGGCCGGGGTGATCGGTGCGGCCGGCTGCCCGGGAGAGAGGACGGCGCCGTGGTCGAGGGCGGCGGCCAGGTCGACGGGCTTGAAGGTCGAGCCGACCGGCACACCGGTCGCGTCCGCGTTGTCCGTCCAGTGCCCCTTGTCCCAGCCGGCCCCGCCGTACAGCGCCACGATCGCGCCGGTGGACGGACTGATCGACGCCGCGCCGACCTGGACGTCCTTGTCGGCCGCGCGGTGCTGCGGGTCGAGGTGCCGGTGCTCCATCGCCGCGACGGACGCCGCCAGCGCGGTCACCTTCTTCTTGTCGAAGGTCGTGTAGATCTGGTAGCCGCCGCGCTGCAGCTGCTGGTCCGTGAGGGAGGTGTGGGCTTCGACGTACTTCGCCGCGGTCTGCACCAGGTAACCGGTCTGCCCGGACATGCCCGCCGACGGCGAGTACGGCTTGGGTGTGGGGAACCCCGATGCCAGATAGTGCTGTTCCTGGGCGCCGGTGATCTGCTGGATCCTGGCCATCCGGTCCAGCACGTACCTCCAGCGTGCCTCGGCCTGGGTCCTGGCCTGCGGGTCGGTGTCGGCGTGCATCAGCAGGCTCGGCTCGTTGACCGTGGCGGCGATGAAGGCCCCCTGGCTGACGTTCAGCTGGAAGGCGTGCACGTGGTAGTAGGTCCGGGCCGCGGCTTCGATCCCGTAGGCGTCCCGGCCGTAGTAGCAGGTGTTGAGGTAGCCCTGCAGTATCTCCTGTTTGGACATCTGGCCGCCGATCTTCAGGGAGATCATGATCTCCCTGAGCTTGCGGCTGACCGACTGGTCCTGGCTGAGGTAGGTGTTCTTCACGAACTGCTGGGTGATGGTGGAACCCGACTGCACGTCACCGCCCGTGGCCATGTGGTACACGGCGCGGAGCATGCCCTGTGTGTCGATGCCCGGGTCGGAGTAGAAGGTGGCGTTCTCCGCGGCGAGGAAGTCCCACTGCACCAGTCTCGGGACCTGCGCGAGGTCGACGTTCTGCCGGTTGGTCGACCCCTGGGTGGCCATCACCGAGCCGTCGGACCAGTAGTAGGTGTTGCTCTGCGCCTGCGTACTGGGGTTCGCGCCGGGGATCGTCGTCGTGGCGTAGGCATAGCCGAACAGGCCCAGCAGGCTGCCGGCGAACAGCAGGAAGGTGCCGGACACCAGCTTCCACGAGGGCAGCCACCGCCGGAGGCCGCGCCTGCCCGCCTGCGGGTAGTCGATCAGGCGGCGCCGGCCGGAACGTCCGGCGTCCGCAGGTCGCGTACCCCCGGCACGGCGGGCGCGCCCGCCCCGGGCCTGGGCCTGGGCAGCCCTGCGTCCCGCGGCCCGGCCACCGTACGGCGTACCGTCAGAGCCGGACGGCGCGGCACTCCCCGACGGTCGGCGCCGGTGTTCGCTCATTCTCTCCACTCCTCAGCCAGGGACACGGCCGCGCCATCGCCACGGGACCGCCCGCCGGGTGCTTCCCGGGGCCGGACCAGGACACCCTGGCACCCTCCGAAAACTCCTACAAGTTGTAAGAGTAAGTCGCACTCGCGGGACGCCCGCACGCCGGATGCCCCGGCACCCGGGATGCGTCGGGGCAGTCCGTCGTCGCGCTCGGTCAGCCGAGCGAGGTGAGCAGGGTGTTGAGTGCCTTGACCTCGGTGGCCTTGTCGGGGCTCGGGGCGCGCAGCGCCGTCAGGACCTGGTCGATCTCGCTGTCGAGGAAGTGCCAGGACTGCTCGCTCCTGGGCTCGAGGGCGGACTGGTCCTTGTCCCAGGAGGTCTCCAGGTCGGTCACCCGGGAGGTCGCTGCCGACTGCTTGCCCGCATCGAGCTCCGACAGGGTGTCGGCGGCGATCGTGCGGAACTTCGCGATCTCGGCCGGGGGGAACGGCGACGTCGCCTGCTCCGGCGTGAGATGGGCGGTCACCGGGGCGGGGGTGTCCTCCTCGCCGGCCGCGGCCGCGTGGGGCTGGTGGTGTGCCCAGACGAGAAGCGCCGCGGTGGCGAAGGCCACGAGGGCGTAGTAGCCGAGCATGACCCGCTCGCGTGCCGGGTTCAGCGCTCGCGGGGCATGCGCGAGATCGTGGGTCTCGATGACGTCGCTGCGGCTGACCGTGAGGTACACGACCGTGGCGAGGATCGCACCCAGGAAGATCACACTGGTCACCGCGGTGCCGAGTCCCAGGCCGCCGTCGCCGCCCGGCGAGCCGAGCCAGTCGCCGAGGTTGGCGCCGAGTGGGCGGGTGAGGATGTAGGCCAGCCAGAAGGAGAGCACCGCGTTGGCGCCGAGGCGCCATCCGAGGACGATCGCGACGATCAACCCGAGAGGCAGGAAGACGGAGACACCCGCGGTCCAGCCGGTCAGTTCCAGGGTCCAGTCGCCGGTCGCGGTGCCGAGGGCAAAGGTGACCAGGACCGCGAGCCAGTAGAAGAGCTCACGGGGACGGGTGGTGATGGTGTGGACCGACAGGGTCCGCTCGCGGGCGTACCAGATCCCGAAGACGACGGCCAGGAGGCCGGCGAAGACGCTGCTGCTCAATGCGAGCGGCACGCCCTGGCTGTCGGTGAGGATGTCGGTGTAGAGGGTGCCGGTCACGCTCACCACCACGACGGCGAGCCAGTACACGAACGGCACGTAGCGCTTGGTGCTGAGTTGCCAGCCCATGGCGCCTGCCAGCACCACGGTGAAGATCAGTGCCGTGTTGATCAGGCCGACACCGAGGTTCATGTTGATCCAGTCGGCGAAGCTTTCACCGACCGTGGTGCACAGGATCTTGATGATCCAGAACCAGATCGTGACCTCGGGAACCTTG
Source organism: Streptomyces sp. NPDC090499 (assembly GCF_044769305.1). Taxonomy (NCBI): domain Bacteria; kingdom Bacillati; phylum Actinomycetota; class Actinomycetes; order Kitasatosporales; family Streptomycetaceae; genus Streptomyces; species Streptomyces sp. NPDC090499. The sequence continues at coordinate 46,006 of NZ_JBIVXP010000018.1, read as the reverse complement.
TTCAGCATCTGCTGGGCAGGCGTCCGAAGGCCGTCGGACGTCGTCGCGGTTGTCATGTAGTCCTCGCATGGAACGAGCGGCAGCGCGCAGGGACGTCCCTCACGTCTGCGGAGCGGTGATTTTCTGGACATGCACGGCCGGGCGGGGAGGCGTGCCGATCGGCCGGATATCCCCGGTTCCCTGGCCCGCCCGGAGAAATCAACCCGGAGAAATCAACGGGCCGATGCGAATCCCGTTCTTGAAAGGCGCCGGAATTCCGGGATCCCCGTCCGTCCGGTTCCGGAGAAACGGGGTGAGCCCGTCTCATCCGGTTGTTCGTCGGCGCGCCGCCGGTCTCCTCGGCGGTGGACTCCCGCCTCTGGAATCACCGGGTCGTCGGACGTTTCATCGGTCATGGTGCCCGACTGTGCCAGCCGGAACCTGAACACATCCTGACTGCCGACCGTGCGTATCACTCGCCCTGTGACCGGAGAAGATCCATTTGCTTGCTCCGGCCGCCGTCTGCTGCGGGTGCACCGGCCGGGTCTTTCGCCTTTCGCCGCTGACCGAGTCGGCGCCGTTCGGTGCTCCAGGCCGAAAGAGCGAGCGCGCAGGCCGCTGAGACCGCACCGCCGAGGACCAGGACGGAGCGAGCGCCGAGCGCGTCGGAGACGACGCCGACGAGGGGGGCACCGACGGGGGTGCCGCCGAGGAGCACGAGGAAGTGGACGGAGAGCACACGCCCCCGCAGGCGCGGGTCGGCGTGCAGCTGTGTCAGGGCGTTGGCGGTCGTGGTGACGACCACCGCGGCGTATCCGACGGGAACCAGCAGGGCCGTGAACGTGCCGTAGCCGGGTGTCAGGCCCAGCGTGGCCTCCAGCGCGCCGAAGGCGGCCGTTGCCGTGACCAGTCGTCGTGCGGTGGGAGGCCGCTTCCCGCCGGCGGTGCGGAGCGCGCCGAGGAGGCCGCCCGTGGCATAGGCGGCGGAGAGGCAGCCGAAGGCCGCCGCGCCGGAGTGGAAGACGGTGACGGCCATGAGGGAGAGGGTGACCTGGAAGTTGAGTCCGAAGGTGCCGACGACCGCGATGAGCGTGATCGGCAGGAGCAGTTCCGGTGTGGTCGCGATGTGGCGGAAGGCGTCGCCCAGGCGCTCGTGGCCGGGGCGGCGTCGTTCGGGGTGGCGGAGTGCACCGGGCGGAATCGTGGACAGCCCGTACAGGACCCCCAGGTAGGAGACCGCGTTGATCAGGAACACCGGGCCGGTGCCGAATGCGGCCACCGTCAGGCCCGCGGCGGCGGGGCCGAGGATGCGGGCGACGTTGAACTGGGCGGAGTTCAGGCCGACAGCGGCGGCCACCTGGCCGGGGGCGACCAGGTCCGATATGAGTGCGTTGCGGGCGGGACCGTCCACGGCAGTGGCGGTGCCGAGGGCCACGGCCAGGGCGTAGACGCAGGACAGGCTCACCGTGCCGGTGACGGTCAGGACGCCGAGCAGCAGTGACTGCGCCGCCATGGCGGTCTGGGTGATCAGCAGCAGCCTGCGTCTGGGGCAGCGGTCGGCGAGGACTCCCCCGGTGAGGCCGAACAGGGTCTGGGGCAGGAACTGCAGTGCGGTCACGATGCCGACCGCTCGGCCGCTGTTCCCGGTCAGCTGCAGGACCAGCAGGTCCTGGGCGGCTCGCTGCATCCAGGTGCCGATGTTGGAGGCCAGTTGGCCGAGCAGGTAGCGGCGGAAGGCCCGGACGGCGAGGGCGGCGAGCACCGCACCGTGTTCTCTGCCGCGGGGCGGACGGCGCTGCGGGCTCATGCCGGTCCGCCCGCGGACGTGTCCGCGACGGGCGCGGCCGGGTCGTCGACGACGGGCGCGGCCGGGTCGTCGATGTGGTGGAAGGCCGGGTGGGGGTGCATGAGGAACGCGTGGTGGGAGATGTTCCACGCGTAGGCGCCGGCCATGGCGAACGCGATCCGGTCGCCGGTCCGCAGCCGGTCGACCATGACCCGGCGGGCCAGGACGTCCTTGGGGGTGCAGAGCTGCCCGACCAGTGTCACCGGCTCGCCGCGGACCTCCGGCCGGTTCCAGGGGTGGTGCCAGGACTGGTCGGGGATGACCTCGAATGGCTGGTCGTGCTGTTTCGCGGCCGGAGTGCGCAGGTGGTGAGTGCCGCCGCGCAGGACGGCGAACGCCTGGCCGCGGCTGCGTCTGACGTCCAGGACCTGGGTGACGTACCAGCCGCAGTAGGCGGTGACCGAGCGGCCCGGTTCGATCCGCAGCGTGACCCGGGGGTGGCGCTCCAGCGTCCGGCACAGCCCGACACCGAACGCGGCCCAGTCGAAGACCTCGTCGGGACGGGTGTAGTCGACGCCCATCCCGCCGCCGACGTTGACCTCGGCGAGTGTGATCCCCTGCTGGCGTGCCCAGCGGTCCGCCCAGGCCATGATCTGGGCGACGAGGGCCAGGTGAGCGCGCGCGTCGAGGCCGCTCGCCACGTGGACGTGCAGCCCGCGCAACCGGATACGGCCGTCGGCCGCGATGATCCGCAGGCATCGGTCCAGCTGGGCGGGGTCCAGACCGAAGGGGCTGGGACAGCCGCCCATGACCAGTGAGGCCGAGCGGAGCAGCACCGGCACGTTGACGCGCAGCAGCACGTCGGCGGTGCGGTCGCCGAGCACGGTCGTCAGTGTGCGCAGCTCGTGTTCGCTCTCGACGTGCAGGCGCTCCACGCCCGCGTCCAGGGCCCCGGCAAGTTCGGCCGGGGTCTTGCCGGGCCCGCCGAAGGCGATCCGTGCTTCGGGCAGGAGCCCGCGGACGTGGCGGATCTCGCCGCCGGACGCCACTTCGAACCCGTCGACGTGCTCGGCCAGGGTCTGCAGCAGGCGGGGGTCGGAGTTGGCCTTCGCCGCATACAGCAGTTCGACGCGGCGGGGCAGCGCGGCCCGGACGGCGCGGACGTGCGCGCGCAGGCCGGGCAGGTCGTAGAGGTAGGCGGGCAGGTCGTCGTCGGCCAACCGGCCGACGTGGTGCAGGAGCGCGGGCCTCACGGCATCACCTCGCGAGGGAAGTCCGCGCCGAGCGGGCTGGGCAGGGGAACGTAGCGGGCGTGCCGGTCGGCCTGGCGTGACCAGCGCAGCAGGAGGTTGGCCTTGGCGGGCAGTGGGACGCCGGCGAGCAGGGCGCGCAGCCGGGGCGGTTCGCCGGCGCCGCGTGCGTACGCGTCGACGCGGTCGCGGACCAGGCCCCACAGCGCGGGTTCCAGCGCCGGCCGAAGGTCGGCCAGGGCACCGAGCAGCTCGGCGACATGGTTGACCAGCAGGCAGTACGCGACCCGGTTCCAGCCGCGTTCGGCGTCGTAGGTCAACGGCCCGCGGACGTCCTCCGGCAGAGTGGACAGGAACCCCTCGTGGTGGCGGGGCAGGAGCTTGGTGCCCTCCAGGTCGCGGAACAGCATCTGTGCGGGCATGCCGTCCGCCCCGACGCCGACGACGACGTTCTGCAGGTGGGGTTCCAGGACGATGCCGTGTTCGAAGTAGGCCGCCAGCACGGGTGGCAGCAGCAACCCGAGGTACGTCTCCCACCAGGCCAGGAGGTCTCCGTCGCCGCGGGCCAGCAGGTGGGAGACGTGGGCCTGGCTGGTGGGGTACTCGTCCGCGATCGCGGCGGCCAGCAGCGGCGTCACGCCCGGTCGGAGGTGGGGTCGCAGGCCGGAGCGCACGATGACGCCGAGCCCCTCGGCCAGGTCGGTGTCGCCGCCGGCGGTGACCGTGCGGTAGCCGGGCTCGGCGAGCAGCGCGCAGCCGGGGAACCGGTCGGCGAGCCGGGTCATGACGGGCTGGACCAGCCGGTTCAGGGCAACGGCACCCGACAGTTCGTAACCGGCGTTCCTGCGCAGGCAGTTGGTGATGCGGACGTTCAGGCTGAACTTCAGGAAGGTGTCCGCTTCGGGCTGGTAGAGCGTACGCACCGACGCGGTGGGCACCCATTCGGGCCCGCCGACGCCCGCGTCCGCGACGGCGCCTGCCGCCATCGCCGCGCGCAGCCCCTGGTGGCCGTGGAGCAACCGGAACTGCCAGGGATGCACCGGGAGCATCACGCATTCCGGGTCGGTCGCCGGACACAGCGCGTCCAGCTCACCCGGCTCGCCCTCCTCCCGCACCAGTTCGCGGCGTACTGCCAGGTGGCGCAGGCGGATCCGGGCCCCGGTCTCCGGTCCGTACGCCAGCCAGTCCGCCGGGTCCCCGCTGCGGGCCTTGGGCGTGGGGTGGAAGCGGTGTCCGAACACCAGCGCCTGCTCCGACGCCAGATAGAGGTCCGGAGAGAGCTCCGGTTGCGGTGCCGGACGGGCGCGGTGCCGGGGGGCGGCGGGGTGGTGCAGGGTGGGGCGCTGGTGCAGGGTGGCGCGGTGGTGGAGGGTGGCGCGGATGGTCTCGTGGCTGTCGGCGACCTGGTCCAGGAACTCGTCGTTGGCGGTGCCGGTGCGCAGTTCCAGTTCCTCCCGGACGTAGCCGGCCAGTTCCCGCCAGTCGACGGCGGCCCACGAGGCGTCGTGCAGCCTTTGGACGGGGCCCTGGAAGCGGTGGGCGCCGATCATCGAGACCCGGCGGAGCCGGACCCGCAGCAGGAGGTCGCGGTGGGGCAGGCGCAGCAGGAGGTGGTCGTGGTCGACGGTCACCTGGTGCTCGGGGGCGGACACCTCGCGGACGAGGCAGTTGAGCAGGGTGTGGGCGGTGACGGCGTCGGCGGTCTCGTCCGGCTGGTCGGTCTGCGCCGCGGTGCCGGTGCCGGGCGCGAGGGCGGAGGTGGTCATGGGATGGCTCCAGTGCGTCAGAAGGGGCGGTAGCGGCTGAGGGGGTTGGGGACGGGAATCCACTGGGCCCTGCCGGGATCGTCGGCCAGACGCATCGCGATGGTGGCCTTCAACGGCAGGGTGTCGCCGAAGAGGACGGCCTCGTCCCCGTCGTCCGGCAGTTCGGCGTACGCCCGGCGGCCGGCCTCGGCCACCGTCTCCCACAGCGTCCCGGGGTCGACGGCACGGGTGCGGGCGAGGACGTCGACCAGTTCACTGAAGACCCCGCTGACCAGCGCGCCGAACAGCTTGGTGCGCAGCGCGTCCGGGTCGTCGCCCGCCCGGGTGCCGGCCAGGGGCGGCAGGGTGATTCCCCGGGCGGCCAGCCTGCGCGGGCTGACCCGGACCCCGTCCAGGTCCCGGTAGAGCACGCGGACCGGTTTCCCGTCCCGCAGGACGACCAGGGTGTTCTGGCCGTGGGCCTCCAGCGCGATCCCCATGGACAGCAGGGTCAGCGCGGGCGGCAGCACCAGTGCGGCGAAGTCCCGCAGCCAGCGCACCGGATCGCCGGTGACGACGGCGCCGCCGGTCGCGTGCACCGCCGTCAGCGGGACGGCGATCTCGCCGTCGCCGAGGTGGGAGTCGGTGGACTCCCTGAGCATCGCGGCGAGGCTGTCGGACGCTCGTCCGCCCACCCGGACCGCGCCGCCGCCCAGTTCACGGAGCACCCCCAGGCTCGCACCGAACCCGGCCTTGTCGACGACGGCCGAGACCAGCTCCGACAGGACCGGTCCGTCGGCCACCTCCGCCGGCGAGATGGTCCTGCGGTAGTTGGTGACCTGCACGTCGAGGGCGGTCTTGAGGTGCCGGCCGGGCAGGTCGGCCACCGGTGCGAGCGTGCGCAGCGACAGCAGCGGCCGGGCCGGGATCGTCCGTGCCGTCACGGCGAGGTCGCGGTGGCGCGCCAGGACGTGGTCCCGCTGCCAGGGATGGACCGGAACCAGGAACGTGCCGCCGTCCCGCAGCTCCGCCGGCCAGGTGCCCGCGCTCTGCCAGCGGTCGGCCGGGACGGGCAGCAGGGCCAGTTCGACCACCGGGTGGTGCTCGGGCGCGTAGGCCAGTACCTCGGCGACGGACATGCCGGTGCGGGTACGGCAGCACGGGTGCTGCGGGTGTCCGTCGACCACCGCCTGCTCGGCGTCGGCCGAATCGCGCGGTCTGCCGGGCCCTCCGGGATTCGCCGCGCGGGCCAGTGCGAGGTTGACGACGCTGTTGTCCAGTTCGGCGGCGAGCCGGCCCACGGCCGGACCGGACAGCCCCAGCCGGGCGAGGAGTTGCACCGGCTCGCGGACCGGCCCAGCGGGCCCCGACACCGTGAAGTCCTCGGGCGTCCGGGCGAACCGCCGGGCAGCCGTGTCGGGCGCCGTGAGCCGGTCACCGTTGTGCAGCGTCACGACCAGTGTGTCCGCCTCGCGCTGCCTAACGGTCACGCCGGGCAGCGGCTCGCGCGCCAGGGCGCCCCACAGCCGCCCCAGGACGGTGGCCCGCGCTCCGGGGAAGGCCGCGGCGAACGGCTCGGCCAGATCCGGGCGCACCCGCCGCAGTTCGTCGATCGTCCCCTCGGGCGTCTCCTCCCCCCTGCCGTGCGGGAGCGGGAGCCTCGTGGACGTGTGGGGGGTACCTGAAGGCATGGCGGATTCCCGGAAGTCGATGGGTGTTTCCAGCGCGCGGCGGCCCTGGACCGGACCGCGCGTCGGACATTACGGGAAGGCGTGCAAGCGTCGATCAAGCGGAAATGCAGGGGATTCCGGAAAACCCGGCGGCGAAAACCATGAAACGCCGGAGAATCAGGGCCGCGCGCGATTTTCGCCGCAACCTCGCGGCGGCGGCTCGACAGGGACCCACCGCACCGGGCAGCCGTGCCTGCCGCATGTCAAAGCGCAGGTCATGTGCTGCTTCCACCTGCCCGCCACAGGAACGTCCGCGTAATCCCGGTGAGCCCGAGGTGCCGTTTCTTAACCATCTCCTGGCCAGCGGCTGGCAACCCCCTGGATGTCCCGTCACCGCCCTCCTCCGCGAATCCACCGTCCGGCTGAATTCCGCGCCCGCCGCTCGACGGTCCCGTGCGTGCCGCCGTCACATGAGAAACCCGAGAGGTCACTGGTACGAGGGAATGGTGCGGCGGTTGTACAGCGCGGTGGGGCTGCTGTTTGTGAGCCTGTGGGCATGCATCTGCTGCTGATCGAGGACGACGACCGGGTGGCCGAGCCCCTGCTGGAGGGACTGGGCCGTTTCGGGTTCACGGTGGAACACGCGCGCACCGGTGCCGACGGCCTGTCCGCCGCGGAGCCCGCGATGGTGCTCCTGGACCTGGGGCTCCCCGACATGGACGGCATCGACGTCTGCCGGGAGCTGCGCGCCCGCTCCGCGGTCCCGATCATCATGATCACCGCGCGGGATTCCGAGGCCGACCGGGTGCTCGGCCTGGAACTGGGCGCGGACGACTACGTGTCGAAGCCGTTCGGGGTCCGGGAGCTGGTGGCGCGGATCCGGGCGGTGGCCCGACGGACCCGGGCCGTGCCCGGCGAGGCGGGCGGTCCGGTGGCAGGAGCGGCCGGCGGCCGGGACCCGGCCGGTGAGGCCGGCGCCCTGCGGATCGGTCCCCTCAGCGTCGACCGCCGGACCCGTCAGGTTCGCGTGGGCCGGACGCCGATCACCTTGGCTCCCAAGGAGTTCTCCCTGCTGGTCTGCCTCGCCGAAGATCCAGGGGCCGTCTTCTCCCGCCAGCAGATCCTCGACACGGTGTGGGAGCCCGACTACTTCGGCCCCACGAAGACCCTCGATGTGCACATCGCCGCCCTGCGCCGCAAACTGGGTGACCCCTGCTGGATCGAGAACATCCGCGGCATCGGGTTCCGTCTCGTTCCGCCCGCCGGTCCCGGCCCGGCCCCGGCCGTCCCGGACCGGCCCCGCACAGACGCCCGATGACGCGCCGTCTGCTGCTCAGCTACCTCAGTCTGATGGCGCTGGTCCTGCTGGCCCTGGAAGTTCCCTTCGGCTTCGTCTACGCCCGCAACGAGCTGAACCGCTTCTCCCACACCGCGGAGCTGAGCGCGGTCACGCTCGCCTCCGTGTGCGAGGAGAAACTGGAGCACGGGCGGGCGTCGGACCTGCCCGCATTCGCCCGCGACTACGCCCGGCGGACCGGTAGCGGTGTGGTCATCACCGACCGGGGCGGCACGGTTCTCGCCGACTCCGCCGACGCCGCCGCCGTGGGCACGCACCTCGCCGCCCAGCCGGACATCGCCACCGCCCTCCACGACCGGCCCGCCACCGGGATCCGCGACGACCTCGTCCCGGGCGTCAAGGTCCTGTTCGCCACCGTGCCGGGCGGGTCCGGCGACACCGTCCCGTGCGTCGTCCGGACCCTTTATCCGCTCACCCCGATCGCCGAGAAGGTGCACGCCACCTGGGCCGCGCTCGGCGTCGTCGGTCTGGCCGTGCTGGCGGTGGTCGCGCTGATCGGTTCCGCGCTGGCCCGCTGGATCACCCGCCCGCTGCGGGCGCTGGAACGCGCCACGACGCAGCTCGCCGACGGCCGCCTGACCGACCCTCCGGCCACCGACCGCGGACCGCCCGAACTGCGCCGGCTGACGGCCACGTTCACCCGCACGGCCACCCGGCTGCAGCACCTGCTCCACGCCCAGCAGGCCTTCGCCTCCGAGGCCTCGCACCAGCTCAAGACTCCCCTGACCTCGCTGCGCCTGCGTCTGGAGAACTTCGAGCCGCACCTCGCCGCCTGCGCCCAGGACAGTCTCGGCGACGCCATCGACGAAGTCGGCCGCCTCAGCCGCATGGTCCAGGGGCTGCTCGCCCTCGCCCGGCTGGAGAACGCGGCGATCACCCCGGAGGCCGTGGATCTCGACGCCGTCGTCGCCGACCGCGCGGCCATCTGGACGGCGTTCGCCGGCGACCAGCGCGTCGGTATCGCGGTGGGCGGCACGAAGGTCGGCCGGGTGTGGGCGGTCGCGGGCGCACTCGAACAGATCCTCGACAATCTGCTGTCCAACGCGCTGGGCGTCTCCCCGCCCGGCACCACGATCACTTTGGCGACCGCCATCGCAACGGCAGACGACGGCAGCACGGTCGAACTCCATGTGATCGACCAGGGCCCGGGTATGACGGCGGCCGACCGGCAACGGGCCTTCGACCGCTTCTGGCGTGCCGCCGACGCCCGCCACGACGGCACCGGCCTGGGCCTTTCCATGGTTCAGCGGCTCACCCGGGCCGGCGGTGGGGACGTCTGCCTGAACGCGGCGCCGGGCGGCGGCCTGGACGCCGTCGTCAGGCTGCGGCCCGTGCCGACGGTCCGTGCCCGGAGCCACTCGGCGGCCCATCGCAAGATCCCACCCCTGCGCAGCAGCAGCGCGACGGGCAGTCGGCCGATCACCGGGACCGCCCCGGGCGCGGAGCCGTGACGGCCGGTGCCGCTGCCGTACCGCCGGACCCGCGGCTCAGGCCGCGGGTGCCCCCGGGTGCTCCGGCTCGGAGCTGTCCCGGCGGGTGACGGACGGGCGGACGACCGTGCCGACGATGACCGTCAGGAACAAGGCGCTGGTGGCGACGGCACCCAGGCCCAGGCCGCCGTCGCCGGGGGGCCGGGAGAGGCAGTCGCCGAGGGAGGCGCCGAGGGGGCGGGTGAGGAGGTAGGCGGTCCAGAAGCTCCACACCGCGTCCAGGTCCAGCGCGAAGTACGCGATGGCCACTGCGGCGATGGTGGCCGCGAACAGTGTGCCGGACAGCCAGTACCCGAGGCCCAGCCGCTCGGACACCAGGTCACCGGCGGCGGTGCCGAGGGCGAACGTGAAGAGCACCGCCTGCCAGTAGAAGGACTCGCGGCCGACGGTGTCGACGTGCTGGACGGACAGGGTCCGCTCGCGCCGGTACCAGACCACGAACACGACGGCGAGGACGACCGCGAAGACCGCCGTAGCGGTCGCCGGCGGTACACCCGCGTTGCCGGTGAGGTTGTCGCTGATCAGCGTGCCGACGACGCTCATCAGCGCCACGGCGGGCCAGTACACGCCCGCCCGGTAGATGCTGGTGCGGAACTGGACCACGAGGACGACGGCCAGCAGGGCGCTCATCAGCACCGGGGCACCGGTCGGCCCCAGGCCCGCCTTCTCGCTCAGCAGGTCGGCCGCGGTCTCGCCGACCGTCGTGCACAGGACCTTGACGATCCAGAAGTGGACGGTGGGTTCGGGCACCTTGTTCCGGCGCGGGCGACGACCCGAAGCGGCTGTCCGGCCGGCCTCCGGAACCACCTGGCTGTCGGACGTTTCACGGGTCACGCTGCCCGACCATGCCAGCCGGTTCCTGAACATATCCTGACCGCCGCCGCGCATCGGGCGGCCCCGAGGATCCCGCACGGGCGGCACGGCCCCGTGCACCGGCACGGAAGAGGACCGCCTTACCGGACGGCCGAAGTGACGGCCGGGATGTGGGCGGAGGTGATCGTCATCGGCGTGCCGGTGACGGCGATGAGGTAGCTCCCCGGTCCGTGGCCACCGGGCATCGCGCGGAATCCCCCCGCGGGCTCCACTCGGTAGTCCGCGGCGGCGTGCGGGGCCAGCACGGTGGGACCCGAGGCGATCGTCCACCAGTTGGAGGCGCCCTGGCCGGTACGGCTCGCGAAGTGCGGTTCGAGTGCCGTGCCGGTGGTGTTGACGGCCCGGACGTCGATGGTGGTGACACCGACACGTGACCCGTGCCTGGCGAAGCGCGGCGCGAGGCTCATGCGCAGCGGCGGCGGGCTCGCGGCGGCGATCACGACGCACCCGAGGGCGGGAGCGAGCAGCCCGGCCGCGACGAGGGTCTTGGCCCGGTGGCCGTCGAGGCGGGGCAGGCGTGGCTGCCAGGCGGTGGCGAACGCGGAGGCCGGGACGGTGGCGGCGGCCGCCAGCCACAGCGGGGTCATCATCAGGAAGTAGCCGTCCTGGGAACGCGTGGCCAGGTAGAAGGCGGCCCAGGGCAGGACGGTGAGGGCGGGACCCAGCCGTCGCACGAACAGCAGCGTGGCCGCGAGCAGGCCGAGCAGGAGCAACTGGCTGCCGTAGGAGTAGTAGTCGAGGCGGCTGCTGCCGTCGGTGAAGTAGTAGGAGATGCCCATCACGCCCTGACCGTGCAGGATCGCCTTCTGCTCCAGGGGCAGCAGGATCCCGTTCAGCCAGGCCGGGAAGTCCTGGACGGCGAAGTACGCGTTGGCCGCGGACCAGGTGAGGGCGGCGGTGGCCGCATAGCGGGCGGTGACCGCGAGGGCGCGCCGGGGGCCGAGTTCGCCGCGCCGGACGGCGTACAGGCCGATCAGGAGGAACGGGGTGAGGAACCAGGCGAGTTGCTGGGCGGCGCAGGCGGCACCCAGACAGGCCGCCCGCAGTACGCCCGCCGCGTCGAGGCGGCCGCCCTCGCCCGTGCCGGGCCAGCGGACCACGACGGGGACGAGCAGGGCGAGGGCCGTGATGGCCGGGTAGCCGGAGTAGGCGTAGTGGGGCAGCAAGCCGAAACCGAGGCAGACGGCCGTGGCCGCGGACCGCCAGGGCGCCGGCAGCAGGAACCACAGCAGAACCGAGGCGGCGAGGAGCGCGACGGTCGGGACCAGGGTGGCGGCCGCCGTCGAGTGGAGGACGGCGTACACCGGTGCGGCGAGCAGGGCGGTCAACGGGGGATAGCCGTACGCGTAGTCGGCGCCGCCGGACATGGTCTTGGTGATCCCGACGCCGTGCGCGGCGAACAGCCAGGGCCACGGCCGGCCGTAGACCGGCTGCCCGTGCAGTATCGCGGTCGCGGCCTGGGCGGTCAGCACGCCTTCGTCGCTGCCTGCGTGGTCGAGCAGGTAGCCGCAGATCACCAGGGCGACGGCGGTGACCAGTACGGCCGCGTCGACCCTGATCAGTGCTCGGCGGCTGCGTACGAGGAGGCTGAGGACGGCGCAGACGAGGATGGCGGCGTAGCAGACGGAGATGGCGCCGGCGACCGCCGGGCGCGACGCCATCGCGGCCGTCCAGGCGGCGCGTGTGCCGATGAACAGGCTGATGGTGGCCACCAGGGTCATACCCCGGTGCCACTGCTGGGGTCCACCGTCCGGGGCACCGCGGGCCGGCGCCCGGGTCGGGGGCGGTGCCGCCGGGTGCGTCGCCGTACGACGGCGGATCCCGACGCCCGTTCCGCCACGATGGGTGTCAGCCAAGGACTGCCTCCTCTGTCTCGCCTCCGTCGGGCGGCACGTGTGGGTGCCGGGTCGGAGGTTCGTCCGGCCTCCCGGGCACGGGATGCATGCATCCGCCGTTCAGGGCAGGGACGAATGGGCGCCCCTGTTCGATCATCTACAGTTCACTTGACGTCTACAAGGATGTAGTCGGTAAGCGGTTTGCGAGAAACCGTTGAGCGAGAAGACGGCGCAGTCGATGCTCGCCTCGGTCACCGGGGCCCGGCCCGGCGGTGACGCGGCCCGTCTCACCCGGGCGTCGCTGTCCCCCGCGTCCCGTCCCGGTCGACGGGCAGGAGCAGGGTGAAGGTGGCCGGGTGCCGCCCGGTCAGGGAGAGCCGGCCGCCGAGCGAGACGGCCAGGTCACGCGCGAGGGCCAGGCCGATGCCCGTTCCGTGCCCGTCCCCGGTGCGGCCGCGGTCGAAGAGCCGGGACGGCTCGCCCGTCACCGCGCCCTCGTCGCTCACGTCCAGGGCGAGGGCGTCTTCGAGGTCCCGCACCGTCACACGGACCGTGCCGCGCCCGTGCACCCGGGCGTTGTCCAGCAGGATGCCCAGCACTTCCGACACGGACGCTCCCGGAACACGGACGTCGGCCGGCACGTCCTGGCCGGCGCACTCCAGACGTCTGCCGTCCTGGGCGAAGAGGCCGTGCCACCGTTCCTCCGTCTCCCGCAGCAGCTGTCGTACGCCGACCGTCCCGGCGGCGGGGCGAGCCGTCTCGCCGGAGCGGGACAGGCGCAGCACCTCCTCCACCGTGTGGTGCAGGCGCTGCGTGGTGGCCAGCGCCTCGGCCAGCACAGGCCGCAACCGGGCGTCGTCGTCCTGGGCGAGGCCCGCTTCCAGGGCGAGTTGCAGGCCGGTGAGCGGGGTGCGCAGCTGGTGGGAGGCGTTGGCGGTGAAGTCACGTTCGTGGCGGAGGAGTTCGGAGAGGCTGTGCAGCATCTCGTTGTGCGTGCGGGCGACCTGGTCGATCTCGGCGACGCTGCTCGGGGCGGCCCGTGCGGTCAGGTCGCCCTCGGTCACCGCCCGGCAGTGCCGGGAGAGTTCCTCCAGCGGCGCGGCCAGCGCGCGGGCCTGCCGGCGGGCGACGAGGACGGCGACGGTCAGCGCGAGCGCGGCCACCCCGAGCAGCAGCGTCCAGGCGGCGAGGACCCGGTTGCGCACGGCGGCTGCGGGGGTCGAGGCCCGTACGACGCCGATCACCTTCTCGGCGTGCGAGACGGGCACGGCCACCACCAGGTCGGCGCCCGCCCGGCCCCGTACCGCCGCACCGCCCAGGGACTGCCGGACCGGGGTGTCGCCGGGCCGTGGGCCGCTGCCCGCACGCAGTCGCAACCGGGGGTCGTACAGGCCGAGCCGCCCACCGGCCGGGGGCGCGGGCAGTTCCACCGGGTCGCCGGTCACGAAGTCCGGGCTCACGCGTACGGCCGCGGCCAGGGCCGACCGTTCCAGGGTGTCGCGCTGGTCGGCGTACAGGGACGACCTGATCGCCAGGGCCAGCGGGACGGCGAGGAGGACGACGGCGACCAGAGCGGCGGTCACGGCGACTCGCACCACGCGCTGTCTCATGCCCTCATCATGCGGGCCTTTCACCTGCGCGGATGCACTGCGCCACACGCTTTTGCCGTCGTCTAACCCTCAGCGGGCGGGGCGTTAACCGACCGCTTCCTAGCGTCGGTGCCATGACCGTCCGGTCCGAGGCTCCTCTGGAAGGCAGTGGCCATGGCAGCACACACAAGGACGTACGCGGTCGTCGGGCTGACCCTCGTGGCGACGGTGACGGCCGGCTGTTCCGATTCCGGGTCGCAGGCCGGCTCCGGTGGCCCCGCGTCCGGTCCGGCCACCGTCAGCGGACAGGACAAGCCGGCACCGACCGAGTCCAACCCGCCCGGCGACATCCCCGACAACCAGGTGTACGTCTCCTACCGGCCTACCGGCGGTTCCTTCACCGGCTTCACCCTGAAGGTGCCCGAGGGCTGGGCCCGTACCGGCCAGGGCGGCACGACCGCGTTCACCGACAAGCTCAACACCGTGACGATCACCGCCGTTTCCGTCTCCGCCGCACCCACGGCCGGTTCGGTCACCCACGCGGTCGTACCCCAACTCCGCACCCAGGTGCCGAAGTTCTCCTCGCCCAGGGTGAGCGAGGTGACCCGGCACGCCGGCCGTGCGGTCCTGCTGACCTATCGGGGCGACTCGGCGAAGGACCCGGTCACCGGCAAGGTGGTGCGGGACGCCTTCGAGCGGTACGCGTTCCACCGCGCGGGGCACGAGGTGGACCTGACCCTGTCGGGGCCGGTCAGGGCCGACAACGTCGACCCGTGGCGCATCGTCAGCGACTCCTTCGGCTGGCGGTGAGCGCACCATGCCCGACGGCGCACACATCAACGGCACCGCCGACGACGTCCTCACGGCCCGCGAGCTGTACCGCTTCTACCGGGCCGGGGAGGAGGAGACACTCGCGCTGCGCGGGGTGTCCCTGAGGGTGCGGCGTGGCGAGACGGTCGCGGTCGTGGGCCCGTCCGGGGCCGGCAAGTCGACCCTGCTGGCGTGCCTGGCCGGACTCGACGAGCCCTCCGGCGGCGAGGTCCGCGTCGACGGCGTACGGATCAGTCACCGCCCCGAGACCGAGCGGGCCCGGTTGCGCGCCCGGCACATCGGCGTCCTGCTGCAGACCCGCAACCTGCTGCCGCACCTGAGTGTGCGGGACAACGTCCGCCTGCCGCAGCGGGCGCGGGGCCGCCGGGCCCCCGTCCCGGCCGGGGAACTGCTGGCCCGGGTGGGGCTGGCCGACCGGGCGCACGCCCTGCCGCGCCGGCTGTCCGGCGGAGAGCTGGCGCGGGCCGGCCTCGCCGTCGCGCTGGCCAACGCGCCCGCCGTTCTGCTCGCCGACGAACCGACCGGTGAACTGGACGGCGAGACCGAGCAGCTGGTCCTGTCGATGTTGCGGGAGCGGGCCGCGGAGGGGTGCGCGGTGCTGATCGTCACGCACAGCCGGGAAGCCGTCCGCATCGCGGACCGGGTGATCACCCTGACGGACGGGAAGGCCACCGACGCCCGGCGGCAGGACCGCGAGGAGGCACCCGATGCCGTCGGATGAGGTGCTTGTCGGCTGCGCGGACGCGGCCCTGACCTTCGGCCGGGGCCCGCAGGCGGTCGTGGCCGTGCACGGCGCAGACCTGGAGATCCGGGCCGGGGACCGGCTCGCGGTCGTCGGCCCTTCGGGGTCGGGCAAGAGCTCGCTGCTGCACCTGCTGGCCGGACTCGAACAACCCACCAGCGGCACCGTCACCCGGGCCGCCTCGCTCGGGCCGTACGACATCGGCCTGGTGTTCCAGGGCGACAGCCTGATCCCTGCCCTGGACGTGGCGGAGAACACCGCTCTGCCCCTGGTCCTCGCCGATCGTCCGGAGGGCGAGGCGCGACGGTGCGCGCTCGCGGCACTCGCCCTGGTGGACGCCGCCGACCTGGCCGACCGGTTCCCCGAGGAGATCTCCGGCGGCCAGGCCCAACGGGTGGCCGCCGCCCGGGTCCTGGCCCAGACGCCGCGCCTGATCCTGGCCGACGAACCCACCGGCCGCCTCGACCACGCCACCGGCGCCCGCGTCCTGGACGCCCTGCTGACGGCCGCCGACCACACCGGCGCGGCACTCGTCGTCACGACCCACGACCCGGCCGTCGCCGCCCGGCTCGCCGTCCGCCACACCATGCGCGACGGACGGCTGCTCGCACCCGAGGAAGTCCCGTGACCACCGCCCGCGCCCAGGGACCGCACCAAAACCGCACCGGAAACCCGCCGACCGCCGAGGAGACGCCGTGATCACCGCCTGGGCCCGCGGGCTGGCCCGCCACCGCACCGGCCGGCTGCTGGCCGCGCTGACCGGCATCGCGCTCGCGGTCGCCCTGGTCGCCGCGCTCGGTTCCTTCCTCACCGCGTCGAAGGCGACCATGACCCAGCGCGCCGTGCGCTCGGTCGCCGTGGACTGGCAGGTCCAGGTGCAGCCCGGCGCCGACCCGCACTCGGTCCTGTCCCAGGTGGCCGGAACCCCGGGCGTCCGCGCCGCCCTGCCCGTCGGCTTCGCGCACACCAGCGGCTTCACCGCCCGCGTGCGGGGAAGCGCCCAGACCACCGGCCCCGGCATGGCACTCGGCCTGCCCGACGGCTACCGCGCCCGCTTCCCCGACGCCCTCCGCACGCTCTCCGGCGCGTCCACCGGTGTCCTGCTGGCCCAGCAGACCGCCTCCAACCTGCACGCGGCCCCCGGCGACACCATCGGCATCCAGCTGCCCGGTGCCGGTCCGCGGCAGGTGAAGGTGGACGGTGTGGTGGACCTGCCGCAGGCCGACTCCCTCTTCCAGACCGTCGGCGCCCCCAGCCGGTCCCAGCCGACGGCGCCCCCGGACAACGTCGTCCTGCTGCCCATCGCCCGCTTCACCGCCCTCACCCGCGGCGCCACCGGTGTCACCACCCAGATCCACGCCGCCCGCGACCACACCCTGCTCCCCGCCGACCCGGCATCCGCGTACTCCGCCGTCACCGGCGCCGCCCACAACCTCGAAGCCCGCTCCGCGGGCACCGCCCTCGTCGGCGACAACGTCGGCGCTGCTCTCGACTCGGCCCGCCAGGACGCCCTGTACGCCCAGATCCTCTTCCTCTTCCTCGGTGTGCCGGGCGCGGTACTGGCCGCCGCGCTGACGGCGGCGGTCGCCTCGGCCGGCGGCGAACGGCGCCGCCAGGAACAGGGGCTCCTGCGGCTGCGTGGCCTGCGGCCCCGTCAGATCACCGCACTCGCCGGTCTGGAGGCCGCCCTGATCGGCCTCGCGGGCGGTCTGGCCGGGCTGGGCATCGCCGCCCTCACCGGCCGTCTCGCCTTCGGCACGGCCTCCTTCGGCGCGAGCGCGGCGACCTGGTCCGTCTGGTACGCCGTCGCCTTCGCCCTCGGAGCCGCGGTGGCCGCCGGCGCCGTCCTCGTCCCCGCCCTGCGGGACCTGCGCACGGTCACCGTGGCCGACACCCGCAGGCAGGAGGACGTACGGCGCTCCCGATCGCCCTGGTGGACGCGGTACGGCGTGGACTTCGCCCTCCTGATCGGCTCCTGGCTCGTCTTCCGCGCCTCCTCCGGCAACCAGTACGCGCTCGTCCTCGCGCCCGAGGGCGTGCCCGGCATCTCCGTGTCGTACTGGGCCTTCCTCGGCCCCGCCCTGCTGTGGATCGGCGCGGCCCTGCTGCTGTGGCGCCTCACCCTGCTCGCCCTCACCCACGGCCGTCCCGCCCTGGTCCGGCTGGTCCGGCCGCTGACCGGGACCCTGGCCGGCACCACCGCCGCCGTCCTGGCCCGGCGCCGCCGCCCGTTCGCCCGGTCGGTGGTCCTGCTCGCCCTGGCCGTCTCCTTCGCGATCTCCACCGCCGTCTTCAACGCCACCTACCACCAGCAGGCCGAGGTCGACGCCCGGCTGACCAACGGCGCCGACGTCACCGTCACCGAACCACCCGGCGCCCGGATCCCGCCCACCGCCGGGGCCGCACTGAAGATCTCCGGCGTACGGCACGTCGAACCCCTCCAGCACCGCTTCGCCTACGTCGGCTCCGACCTCCAGGACCTGTACGGCGTCCGACCGGACAGCGTCGCCAGGGCCACCTCGCTCCAGGACGCCTACTTCGCGGGCGGCACCGCCGACCGGCTGATGCGCCGCCTCGCCCAGCGCCCGGACAACCTCCTCGTCAGCGTCGAGACCGTGAACGACTTCCAGCTCTCCCCCGGCGACACCGTCAACCTGCGCATCCAGGACGCGCGCACCAAGTCCCTGCGCACGGTCCCCTTCCACTACGCCGGCATCGCCAAGGAGTTCCCCACCGCCCCCAAGGACAGCTTCTTCGTCGCCAACGCCTCCTATGTCGCCAGGGTCACCGGCGACGACTCGGCCGGCGCCTTCCTGCTCGACACCGGTGGCACGAACCAGCAGCGGATCGCCGGCCGGCTGCGCCGGCAGCTCGATACCCGGGCCGTCGTCACCGACCTCACCCAGACCCGCGGCACCGTCGGCACCAGCCTGACCTCCGTCGACCTGGCCGGCCTCACCCGCATCGAGCTCGCCTTCGCCGCGCTGCTCGCCGCCGGGGCCGGCGGCCTGGTCCTCGGCCTCGGACTCGCCGAACGCCGCCGCACGTTCGCCGTCGCGACCGTCCTCGGCGCGCAGCCGCGGCACCTGCGCGGCATGGTCCTCTCCGAGGCCCTGCTGCTGGCCGTCGGCGGCCTGGCCGGAGGCGCCCTCATCGGCTGGGCCCTGTCGGAGATGCTGGTCAAGGTCCTGACCGGCGTCTTCGATCCGCCGCCCGCGGCCCTGTCGGTCCCCGGCGCCTACCTGGCACTCGCCGGGACGGCAGCCGTCGCCGCCGTCCTGGCCGCCGCCCTCAACGGCATCCGCGGCAGCGACCGACCCGCCGTGGAGGAGCTCCGCGACCTGTGAACACGGCGTACACCGACGACGAGCCCCTCGCTCCAGGGGCTCCTAGGCTGTCGACCATGCGCACGCCTGCCGCACCGGACCGCAGCCCACTGCGCGTCCTCGTCGTCGAG
Source organism: Streptomyces sp. NPDC090499 (assembly GCF_044769305.1). Taxonomy (NCBI): domain Bacteria; kingdom Bacillati; phylum Actinomycetota; class Actinomycetes; order Kitasatosporales; family Streptomycetaceae; genus Streptomyces; species Streptomyces sp. NPDC090499. The sequence continues at coordinate 27,402 of NZ_JBIVXP010000018.1, read as the reverse complement.
GACGACGACACCATCGGCCGTCACCTGGAGACCGGCCTGCGCGGCCACGACTACGCGCCGACGTGGTGCCGCACCGGAGCGGGCGCACTCGCGGAGGCCGGGCGGGCACCGTACGAGGTAATGCTGCTGGACCTGGGGCTGCCGGACATGGACGGCCTGGACGTCGCCCGGCAGCTGCGCGCCCGCCTCCCCGACCTGCTGATCGTCGTCCTGACGGCACGGACCGACGACATCGACGTCATCGCCGGGCTGGACGCCGGCGCCGACGACTACCTGGTCAAGCCGTTCAGCATGACCGTGCTGCTCGCCCGGCTACGGGCTCACCTCAGGCGGCACGCGGTGGCCGTGCCGGCCCGGGGGCCGGTGCGGCTGGGCGATCTGGTCGTCGACGTGACGGCCCGGCGCTGCGTCCTGCTCGGTGTCGAGATCCCGCTGCGGGCCAAGGAGTTCGACCTGCTCGCAGTGCTGGCCGGGCGGGTCGGCGAGGCGGTCTCCCGCGAGACGCTGATGGCCGAGGTGTGGGACGAGAACTGGTTCGGCTCCACCAAGACCCTCGACGTGACGTTGGCGGGCCTGCGCCGCAGACTGACCGACGCGGCGCAGGCGGGCGGGCGGCAGGCCCGGCTGCCCCCGATCACCACCTTGCGGGGGCACGGGTACCGGCTGGAACGGCAACCGGATCCGCCGCACTGACGCGCTGCCGGTGGGCCGGGGCAGTGGCCTGACGACCAGGAGGAGGGCGGGGCGTCGAGACGGTTCACAGGGCCGAGCGGCGGGCCAGCAGCGCCAGCACCAGCAGCCCGGGGACCAGCGGCAGCCACCCGGTCAGCAGACGGTAGCCGAGGACCGCCGAGACCGCCGCCGGTCCCGGCGCGCCGGCCGCCGTGAGGGCGAGGGCGAGTGCGGCGTCCAGCGACCCCAGTCCGCCCGGCGTGGGCAGCAGCGCCGCCGCGCCGCTGGCGACCAGGTAGGCCATGACCACGCGGCTCGCCGGGAGGCCGAGGCCGATGGCGTGGACCACGGCGACGATCACCGCGGCATGCAGCAGGGCGAACGCGACCGACCCGCCCCACAGCGCACCGGCCCGTGCCGGGCACCGGTGCACGTCGCGCACGTCGGCGAGAACCCGGCTCACCACTCGTGCGAGGCGTCCGCGGAGCGCGACCGCCAGGACGACGGCCCCGGCCGCGACCGGCAGCAGCACCAGGACGTGCGGGACCCGCGCGGAGAGACGGACCGTGCCGGGGGAGGTGACCAGCAGGGCCACGCCCAGCGCGCACCGGACAATGCCGCCGACGGCCGCCTTCACCGCCAGCGCGGTCGCCGAGCGCCGGGTGGACAGCCCGCACCGCGTCAGGAACCGCAGGTTGACCAGCGCCGCTCCGGCCCCCGCCGGAAGCAGGTGGTTGGCCGCGCCGGCCGCGAACTGCGCCGCCACCAGCCGCCCCCTGGGCAGTCGTTCGACCACGGCCCCCTGCTGCGCCACGGCGGCGCACACCCAGGTGCCGACCGCGGCGAGGCAGGCGAGCACCAGCCACTCCCCGTCGGCGGCGGCCAGCCGGTCGGTGCCGCTGTCCAGCGTGGACCGGTGCGCGGCGAGCATCCCGCCGGCCGCGGTGAGGACCAGCAGGGTGATGCCCAGCTGGACGTACCGGTGCCTGCCCACGGTGATCGGCGGGCTCTCGGCCTCGGTCACGGCGGTCACCTCCCCTGCCGTGCGTCGGGTGCCACGTACGCCCGGAGAACGCCGGCCCGCTGCTCCGGCCAGGCGCGCGCGTACGCGGGCGGGCGGCCGCGGGGCGGAGTCAGGACGGCGAAGGCCGCGCGGTGGGCGGCGCGGGCCAGCCCGGCCACGGTGGTGCTGGCGTCGTGCCCGGCCGTCTGGGCGGAGCCGCAGCCGGCGGCGAAGGCGACGGGGACGGCGTCGTACCCGCTGAGCAGGCACGGCGAGCGTACGCCGAGTTCGCGGAGGGCGGCGGCGGTACGGGCCCAGTCGGCGCGGGAGACGGCGGAGCTGTGCACGGTGTGCTCCAGGACGACGTACTGCACGGCCGCATGGCCTGCCAGACCGGTCGCCACCAGGCCGGCGGCCAGGGTGCGCCGTGCCCGGTGGGCGGGGGTGGTGACCAGGTGGACGAGGCCGTGCGCGACGGGGAGGGCGAGCAGGGCGTAGGCGGGCAGCAGGAAGCGCGGGGCCGCGTAGCCGATGAGGAACAGGTAGGGGACCGCGGCCGTGACGGCGCAGGCCCCCGGGAGCAGGACGGGCAGCGCACGCCGGGCACGGACGGCGGCCACCGCACCGAGGACGGCGAGGAGCGGCAGCGCGAACCACCACAGGGTCACCGCCGGGTTGGGGGCCGGTCCGGTGCAGGGCCGGCACAGGGTGCGCCCGCCGAGGCTGTGCAACTGGTCGACCACGGCGAGGTGCCAGCCGAGGCCGCCCTGGATGGCGGAGGCGGCGGACAGCCGGTGTGCCAGGCCGCCGTAGCTCGTGTACGCCTCGATCACCCACTCGCCGGCGCCCGCCACCAGCCCCGCGACCGGCACGGCGAGCAGCAGGGGGCGGCGCGGTCGGCGCAGGGCGAGAGCGAGCAGGGGCAGGACGACGTAGACCGCGTCCGTCGGGCGCATCCACGCCATCAGCGCCGCGCCCGCGCACACCCCCCACCGGGCCGCCCGGTCGCGGGCGTCGGCGCGGGCCCGCAGGAAGCAGCCGACGCAGGCCAGGGCGCCGATGGCGACCCAGTAGTTGGGCATGGCCTCGGAGCCGTAGAACAGCGTCACCCACAGCGAGGCGAACAGGGCGCCGGCCAGGGCCAGGACGCCGGGCCGGAGGTGGCCTCGCCAGACGCGCAGGGCGAGGTAGAGGGCGAGGCCGGAGAGGACGGCCAGGTAGATCCGGAGCAGGACGGTGGAGTCGGACCACGAGGCGATCGGGGCGGCGAGGAGCGAGATGCCGCGGGAGCGGGGGGCGCTGAAGTAGGCGGCGGGCGCATGACCGCTGACCTGGCTGACGTAGACGCTCTCGTCCCAGCCGAGGCCGAGGCCGGGCCGTACGAGGACCAGCTGGGCGAGTGTGAAGGCGGCCGCGACCGCCCCGAGCCGGGGCTCGCCCCGCGCACGCCGGGACCGGACGGCACGCGCGGGGAGGCCGCCGCGAGGGACGCCGGCCGTCGTGGCGTTCAAGGCCTCGGCCATCTTGTATCTCTCCTCGTCGCACGCCACGGAACCCGCCGCGGAGCCGGGTCCTCCTACAGCTCGTAGGAGGACGTCCCACCCTACGGCTTGTAGGGTGAGAGGCGGGTGAGAAGAGGCCCGTCCCGTTGTGACCGCCGGTTTCCGTCAGCCGGCACCGGGGCGGGCGATGCCCTGGTCGTAGGCGAAGATCACGGCCTGGACGCGGTCACGGGCGCCGATCTTGGCCAGGACGCGGCCGACGTGCGTCTTCACGGTGGACTCGGCCACGACGAAGCGGGCGGCGATCTCGCCGTTGGTCCAGCCCTTGCCGATGGCGACGAGGATCTCCCGCTCGCGTTCGGTGAGGGCGGCCAGCCGGGGGTCCTCGCCCGGGTCACCCCTCGTGGCGGGCACGTGCCGGGCGTACTCGTCCAGGATGCGGCGGGTGAGGGCCGGCGCGATCACCGCGTCGCCCGCGGCGACCGCGCGGATCCCGGCGAGGAGTTCGTCGGGGCGCGCGTCCTTGAGGAGGAAGCCGCTGGCTCCGGCCCGCAGGGCGGCATGCACGTACTCGTCGACGTCGAAGGTGGTCAGCACGAGGACCCGGGACCGCCCCCCGGCCCCGGTGATCCGGCGGGTCGCCTCGATGCCGTCCATGCCGGGCATCCGTACGTCCATCAGCACGACGTCGGGACGCAGTTCGGCGGTCCTGCGGACGGCCTCGGAGCCGTTCGCGGCCTCACCGACCACCTCCGTCTCGGGCATGGAGTCGAGCAGCACCCGGAAGCCGTAGCGCTGCAGCTGCTGGTCGTCGACGACGAGCACCGTGGTCACCGGGCGCCTCCCCGCGGTGTCAGGTCGAGGGCGGCCTCGACGGTCCATCCCCCGTCGGCCGCGGGTCCGGCGCTCACGCTCCCTCCGTACAGTGCCGCCCGTTCGCGCATGCCCACCAGTCCGTGTCCCTCCTCGTTCCATGGTCCGGGGTGTCCGCCCGGCCCGTCGTCGCGGATCCGGACGACGAGCCGGTCCTCCCCGACGACGACCGACAGCTTCACCTGGGTGCCGGCGCCCGCGTGCTTCAGGGTGTTCGTCAGGGCTTCCTGGACGATGCGGTAGACCGTCAGCTGCACCCCGCGGTCCAGCGCGTCCACCTCGCCGACGGTCCGGTAGACGATCTCCAGTCCCGCGGTGCGTACGCCGTCGCACAGCGTCTCGATGTCCGCGAGGCCGGGCTGGGGGCTGAGTTCGGGTGCCTGGCGGGCGCCGTCCGACGCCTCGCGCAGGACGCCGAGCACCCGGCGCAGCTCACCGAGGGCGGTCCGGCCGGTGTCGCCGATGAGCTGCAGGGCCTCCTTGCCGCGTTCGGGAGCGGTGTCGGTGGCGTACGCGCCGGCGTCGGCGAGGGTGATGATCACGGACAGGTTGTGGCCGACGATGTCGTGCATCTCACGGGCCACCCGGGCGCGCTCCGTCGCGGTGGCGAGTCTGATGCGCTGGTCGCGTTCCGTCTCCAGCCGCGCCGCCCGCTCCCGCAGCCCGGCGAGCTGTGCCCGCCGGGTGCGCACCATCAGGCCGACGGCCAGGGCCGCGGTCGCCGTGCTCAGCAGGAAGAACAGGGCGTCCCAGACGGACACGGCCGGCGAGACCCGCACCGCGACCAGCACCATGCCCGCCGCCATGACCGCGCAGGCCCACGGCAGCCGGCGCAGCCGCCCGTGCAGGGCCAGGCTGTACAGGGCGACGAACAGGGCGACGTCCGCGCGCAGCGCGGCGTTCAGCGACCACTGCAGGACGAAGACCGCGGCGACGGCGACGAAGGCCGCCATGGGCCGGCGCCGCCGCCACAGCAGCGGCACCACCAGACCGGCCTGCAGGGCCAGCACGGCCGCCAGCGGGAGCTCGGTGAAGGCGAACTGGAATTTGTGCCGGCCGTCCCCGTCGCCGTCCCCGTACCTCGCGCCGCCGTGGTGCAGCAGGTCCGGCAGGCAGAACATGAGGAAGACCAGCGCCGCCACCGCGGTGTCCAGCACCCACGGACGGGCGCGGTCCGCGTGCCGCAGCCGCTGGCCGGCCCGGACGAGCCGGGCGGCCAGCGGTCCCGTTCCGCCGATGTCCGCGGCGGAGGTGGTCGTCGTCAAGGTGGTCACCTGCCCATGGTGCAGGCCGTCAGACGTCGCTGCGCACCAGCCGGTACGCGGCACCCGCCAGCGCGAGCACCGTCCAGCCGAGGAAGACCAGCAGCCCGGCGCCCGGCGACAGGGTCGTGGAGTCGTGCGTCAGGGCGAACATCGACTCGCCCGCGTTGGACGGCAGGTAGGGGCTGATGTTGTCCTGCCAGGAGCTCGGCAGCAGCGAGATCAGTCCCGGGACCAGCATCAGGGAGGCGACCAGGACCGAGATGCCGCCGGCCACCGACCGCAGCAGGGCGCCGAGCGCGGTGCCGATGACGCCGACCAGGCCGAGATAGAGCCCCGCGCCCAGCAGGCTCCGCACCACACCGGCGTGCGAGAGGCCCATGGCCGCGGGCGTGCCCGACACGATCTGGCTGCCGAAGAGGAACGCGACGAACGCGCCCAGCGTTCCCACCACCAGCGCGACCAGCCCGAACACCGCCGCCTTGGACCACAGCACGGGCAGCCGGCGGGGCACGGCCGTGAGCGTGGAGCGGATCATGCCGGTGGAGTACTCCCCCGCGGTGACCAGCACGCCGAGCACGCCAAGGGCGAGCTGGGCGAAGTTGGTGCCGAAGAGGGACAGGCTCACGGCCGTCGCGGTGGCGAAGTCGCGGTCCTGGTGTCCCGAGCCGATGCCGGACCTGTAGTGGTTCGCGGCGATCAGGCCGAAGGCGACGAGGAAGAGCAGGCCGAGGCCCAGGGTGATCCAGGTCGAGCGCAGCGACCACAGCTTGGCCCACTCCGAGGCGAGCACGCGCCGGCCGGTGACCCGGTAGGCGGGGCGGGCGGGGGCGGCCGGAGGCGTCTCGACGGGTGCGGTGAGGGTGCTCATGCCGCGCTCCCCTCGGTCGCGCGGGTCTCGATGCCGGCCGTCGTGCCGTGGTACTCCACGGCATCCCTGGTCAGGTTCATGAACGCTTCCTCCAACGACACCGTCCGCGCGGTCAGTTCGAACAGCGCGATCCCGTGCTCGGCCGCCTTGAGGCCGATCTCGCGGGCACTCAGCCCGGTCACCTGGAGCTCCTCGGAGCCGGCCCGGCCGGTGATGTCCACGCCGGGACCGGCCAGCGCCTCCCGCAGCCGGGCGGGTTCCTGGGTGGCCACCTGGACCGTGTCGCCGCCCGCCTCCCGGACGAGGTCCGCCACGGTGGTGTCGGCCAGCAGCCGCCCGCGCCCGACGATGATCAGGTGGTCCGCGACCAGGGCCATCTCGCTCATCAGGTGCGAGGACACGAACACGGTGCGGCCCTCCTCGGCGAGGGCCTTGAGCAGGTTGCGGATCCAGAGCACGCCCTCCGGGTCCAGCCCGTTGACCGGCTCGTCCAGCATCACGGTCTGCGGATCGCCCAGCAGCGCCGCCGCGATGCCGAGCCGCTGCCCCATGCCGAGGGAGAACGCACCGGCCCGCTTCCTCGCCACGCTGCCGAGGCCGGCCAGTTCGATCACCTCGTCGACCCGGCGGCGCGGGATGCCGTGGGTCAGCGCGAGCGCCAGCAGGTGGTTGTAGGCCGAGCGGCCCGGGTGGATCGACTTCGCCTCCAGCAGCGCGCCGACCTCCTGGAGCGGCGCGTGGTGACCGGCGTAGTGCTGCCCGTTGACCGTCACCGATCCGCTGGTCGGGGCGTCGAGCCCGACGATCATGCGCATGGTCGTGGACTTCCCCGCGCCGTTGGGCCCCAGGAAGCCGGTCACCGTGCCCGGCTGTACGGCGAAGTCCAGTCCGTCGACGGCCGTCTTCTCGCCGTATCTCTTGGTCAGCTGCTGTGCGTCGATCATGCGCGCCTCTTCCTGTGGGAACCGGCGCCCGCCTGTCGCCCCTGACGCCTCACCGGCAACGCTAGGAGGCGAAACGCCCCGATTCGGTGGTACCGGGGACTGATCCACGCCGCACCGGTAGTACCGCGGTACTACCCGCCGCTACGCCCCTGGGCTGGGCGTTCGGGCCGCGTCCGGGCTCGACGCGCGCGCCGACGTGCGGACTCGGCGCGCCGTCGTGCGTGTCACGACCGCCGAGAACTGCCGCTCGACGTCTCTCAGCCCCGGGCACGTCGTCGCCTCGGTCCCCGGCGCGCCGCGTCGGGCAGCCGTCGCTGATCCAGGCGCGGGCGGCGCGGCCCTCACCCACCGCCTGCCACGGGCGACGGATCACCGGCGCCTCGTCATGGCCGGGGCCGTGCGCGGAGTTCCGTCTCGACGAAGTGGTTCATGTGGCGGCGGGCGTGTTCAGTGGTGAGCGGCGGGGCCTGGCGCAGCCGCTGCAGGGCCAGGCCGTCCGCGAGTGCGGCGAAGCGGACCGTGAAGCCGTCCAGGTCGTCGCAGCTGAACTCGCCGTCGGCGACGCCTCGTTCGGCCAGTGTGCGGATCTGCTGGTGCCACGTCGCGTAGCGCCGGTCCTGTCCGCGGGCGAACGCCTGGTCGGGGTGGTGCTCGCCCGCGTTCCAGTACTCGAACCACATCCGCCAGTGCCGGTCGGTGTCCTCGGTGAACAGCGCGTCCACGAGCAGCCGCAGCCCCTCGGCTCCGCTGGTCGCCCGGTCCGAGGCCTCGTCGAGGGCCGCGTAGTACCGCTCGATCTGCAGCACCATCGCCTCGGAGAGGATCTCCTGGACGCTGCAGGCACCACGGCGTCGACCTCCGCTTCGGGAGGTACGCCGAGGCCCGCGACGTGCTCGCCGAACACCCCGACCTCGTCGTCCTCGCCACCGGCGGCCTGCCCGACCGGTCCTTCCTCGACGCGGGCGCGGACCTGGTCGCCGACACCTGGGACGTGCTGACCGGCTCACTGCGCCCACGGGGCGAGGTCCTGGTCTACGACGACCACGGCGGCTACCCCGCACTCGACGCCGTCGAGGTCCTCGCCCCGTCCGGCGCCCGCCTGCACTTCGTGACACCGGAACGCACCCTCGCGCCCGACGTCGGCAGCATGAACTCCCCCGCCTACCTCAAGGTCTTCGCGGAACACGGCGTGACCACCACCCTCGCCCGCCGGCTGCGTGCCGTACGCCGCACCGCGGACGGCCGCCTGGCCGCCACCCTCCACAGCGACTACACCGGCACCGGCACCGAACTGACCGTCGACCACGTGATCGTGGAACACGGCACCCTGCCCGCCGACGAGCTGTACCGCGAACTGCTGCCCGGATCCATCAACCTCGGCGAGATCGACCACCGCGCCCTGCTGGACCACCGGGAGCAGACGGTGGTCCGCAACGACGCCGGCCGCTACCGGCTGTTCCGCATCGGCGACGCGGTCGCCAGCCGCAACATCCACGCCGCCGTCTACGACGCGCTGCGCCTGTGCCTGCCGGTCTGACCCGCACCGACCCTCTGGAGACATCGAGTTGAGTACGCTCGCCCCCGCGACGGACCCGGCCGGCCTGGTGGCCCGCCGTCCCGTCGGCCGAAGCCTGGAAGCCCCCTTCTACACGAGCCGGGAGTTCTTCGACCTCGACATCGACGCGGTCTTCGCCCGGCACTGGCTGTTCGTCGCCGCCGAGGCCGAACTCCCCGAGCCCGGCGACTACGTGACCGTGGCCCTCGGGCCGTACTCGGTCGTCGTCGTCCGGGACGACGACGCAGAGGTACGCGCCTTCCACAACGTCTGCCGCCACCGCGGCGCCCGCATCCTCGACGACGAACGCGGCTCGGTGGGCAACATCGTCTGCGGCTACCACCGCTGGACCTACGGCGTGGACGGCCGCCTGCTGCACGCCGAGTCGCAACCCGCCGACTTCGACCCGTCCTGCTTCGGTCTGCGGACCGTGCACGCCCGCACGGTCGCCGGCCTGGTCTTCGTCTGCCTCGCCGGGGAACCGCCGGCCGACTTCGACGAGGTGGCCGCCCGTATCGAGCCGTACATCCTGCCGCACGGCCTGCGCCGGGCGAAGGTGGCCGCCCAGATCGACCTGGTGGAGAACGGCAACTGGAAGCTCACCATGGAGAACAACCGGGAGTGCTACCACTGCGGCGGCCACCCCGAACTGCAGTGCTCCCTCTTCCCCGTGTACGGCTACGCCGAGCAGGACGTGCCGCCGGTCCTGCGACCGGCCTACGAACGCTGTCTGCGGGCCGACGCCGAGTCCCGCACGACGTACGAGTCACTGGGTCTGCCGTACGAGGCGATCGAGGAACTGGACACCCGCACCACCGGCTTCCGCATCCAGCGCGAACCGCTGGACGGCGCGGGCGAGTCCTTCACCGAGGACGGTACGGCCGCCTGCAGACGCCTGCTGGCCGACTTCCGCACGCCCCGCCTGGGCCGCCTCTCGATGCACCTGCAGCCCAACGCCTGGTTCCACTTCCTCTCCGACCACGCGATCACCTTCTCGGTGATCCCGCTCGCACCGGACCGCACCCTGGTCCGCACCACCTGGCTGGTGCACCCCGACGCGGTCGAGGGGGTCGACTACGACCTCGACAGCCTGACGCGGGTGTGGACGGCCACCAACGACCAGGACGCGCTCCTCGTCGCCCCCGACTTCCGGCAGCGGGAGATCTTCACGTGCGGCCCCGCCGGCTACATGGCCGCCGTGCGCCACATGCTCGCCACGGCCGGGTTCGCCATGGACCGCCACCACGAGGAGAGCTTCGCCTTCGACGCACCACCGGCCGCCGAAGCCGTCGCCGTCCCCGTCTCCGGAACCGGCACCGGCACCGGCACCGGCACCGGAGACACCGCCGAAGGACGCGTCTTCACCGTCGAGTTCACGCGCAGCCGGCGCACCCTCACCTGCGACGCGGACACCACCCTCCTGGCGGCCGCCACCCGGGCCGGCCTGAGCCTGCCCGCCTCCTGCGCCCAGGGAATGTGCGGCACCTGCAGGACCACCCGGCTGGCCGGATCCGTCGACATGCGGCACAACGGGGGCATCCGGCCGCGCGAGATCGCCCGGAACAAGATCCTGCTGTGCTGCTCCCGGCCTCGGGAGAAACTCGTCGTCGAGGCCTGACCGTCCGGGGCGGGTTCGCCGCCGGGTGGTCGATCGGGACCGGGGGTCTGCCGCCCGCCCCGGTGCCGTACGGAAACCCGGCAGCCGGGGCGAGGAGCCCGCGATCAGGCGGCGCGAGCGGCGCGGCCGGCCACCCACGTGGCGGCGGTATCCGCCACCCGCCGCCCCAGCGCCTCGGCGGTGGCAATGTCGCTGGCCGTCACCGCCTCGGTCCCCTGATCCGCGTTGGACTGAGCGGCGGCCCCCAGGAAGAAGCCCAGCCTGTTGAGATCGTCCTCGCTCCCCTTGGACGAGTTCCAGCCGCCCGGCAGACCGAGCGCGATCCAGTGCATACCGTGCTGCGACGGCAGCGTCGCGAAGTACTGGAGCGTCGACTGCTTGTCGCCCGCCTTGGAGGCCGAGTTGGTGAATCCGGCCGCGAGCTTGTCCTTCCAGGCCTGCCCGAACCAGCGCTCGGAGCTGGCCTCCGCGAAGCCGTGGAAAGCGGTGGCGGCGGTTCCCATGTAGGTGGGGGAACCGAAGATGATCGCATCCGAGGCGTCCAGCTGCCTCCACTGGGCGTCGGTGATCTCACCGACGGCGATCAGGTTCACGACGGCGCCGGCCTCCTTGGCGCCGCGCTGGACGGCCTCGGCGATGACGGCGGTGTGGCCGTAGCCGGAGTGATAGGCGATGGACACGATGGGCGACGTCACGGGTACCTCCTACGGTTGAAAGTGAAAGCTTCGATATTCAACTTATTGGCGCCCTCACGGGTGAGCCGGGTAGGAGGCCGACAGATCATGGTCAGAATCCGACACTTGGGTGTGCCAGGTACTCCGGTTAGGCTGGCATCGGCCAGGTTCCCTGCGTGATGGCGGCTTGTGATGGCGGTGAGAAAGCGACAGGACGCGTCGCGCGAGATCGCGGACGTCGGCTTCGCGCCGGCCGTCGGAACACCTGCCGGCATCGAGATCATCTCTCTGGCCGACCTGCGGGAGCGGGCCGCTGTCCGCATGGGCGAAGGACGGCTGCAGGCGCCGCAGCGGCCCACGTTCCACCACCTGATCACCCTGTCCAGCGGCTCGTTGTGGCACACGGTGGACTTCACCGGCTACGCCCTTGAGCCGGGCTCCTGGCTCTGGACGCGGCCCGGTCAGGTGCAGCAGTGGGGTGATCTGGACGACGCCGAGGGCACCCTGGTCCTCTTCGAGGGCGACTTCCTGGATCCGGCCGCCGTGGCAGCAGCGCGGACGGACGATCCGTACGCCCCCGTGCTCCAGGTTCCCGGTCCCGAGGACCGTCGCGCACTCGAGATGGCCGTGGGCCATCTGGCGCTGGAGTTCCAGGCGTTGCGCGGCATCTCCCTGGAAGCTCACGTGGCGGTGTTGCGCCACCTGCTGGCGGTCCTCGTGCTGCGCCTTTCGCAGCGCACCGCGCCCGTGGGCAGCCCGGCACCGGACCCGGGGGAGACATTCCTGCGCTTCCGTGACGCGGTGGAACGCGACTTCACCCGCACCCGCCGCCTGGAGGACTACGCCCGGGTCCTGGGCTACTCACCGCGCACCCTGTCCAGGGCCGCGCTGACCGGAGCCGGGGTGGGGGCGAAGGAGTTCATCGACCGGCGGGTCGTTCTGGAAGCGAAGCGCCTGCTGGCGCACGGCGACCAGTCAGCCGCCCGTGTCGCGGCGCAACTGGGCTTCACCAGCGCCACCAACTTCAGCAAGTTCTTCCACCAGCGCACCGGCCGGTCTCCGATCGCCTTCCGCGCGACCGTCCGCGGCCACTCCGCGGAGGACGGCGGGAGCGAAGCGCCCGACGCCAGGCGGCCCGGGAGGTGAGCATCGCTGCCGGAATCGGGACCAGGAGACAAGGACCCGCAGGTGGTGGTCGTGGTGGCCCACCACCCGGCGCGCAGGCCGTCGCGAGCATGGGTCAGCCCCGGCTCATCGCGCCGGTGGCGGCCTTGGCGCCCGGGGCCGGAGCCGCCGCCGGGCCCAGGTCCGGGCTTCAGGCGGCCGTGGTGGCGGCCACGTGCTGGTCCAGGGCGTGGGTGAGCGCGTCGGCCGAAGTGGCCGCGCCGCCCAGGCGGTCGGTGCCGTGGGGAGTGTGCAGCAGCAGCGTCGGATAGGCGTCGACGCCCAGCCGGCGCACCTCGAGGAAGTCGGCCTCCGCCTCGGCACGGGCGGCGGGCGAGGCGAACGCGGCCGCCACCGCCTCGGCGTCCAGCCCCAGCTCGGCGGCGAGGTCCCGGTAGACCGCGGCGCCGGACAGGCTGCGGCCGTCGACGTACCAGGCACGCTGCATCGCGGCCGCCGCCTCCAGGGCGTTCACGCCCGGCCGGCTGCGCAGCGCGACCAGGCCCGTGGCGGCATCGGCGGAGTCCAACACGACCGTGCCGTCGGCCAGCGCGGCACGGTAGCCCTCGCCGAAAGTGACGCCGGTCAGCTCGGAGATGCGCTCGTCGGCGCCCGGGATGTGCGGGTACGCCGACACCGGCAAGGCACGCGAGCCGGTGAACAGACCGCCGGACAGCACGCGCAGCTCGATCCGGTCCGCGTTGGCGGCGGCGAACTCGTGCAAGGCGGGTCCGAAACCGTAGCACCAGCCGCAGTAGGCATCGAAGGCGTAGGTCAGCCGAATGCGCTCCACAGAACTCATCGTGCTTCGTCCTTTCCGGAATCCGTCAACCGGCTCTCTGCGTGACCGGGCCGGCACCGTCGAAACTATGCTCGGAGGCCCGTCGTCGCCGGGTACGCAGACGACTCTCCATGGTCAGAATCCGACTGCCCGGCGCCCCCTCGGAGGAGCAGGACCGGCCTTCGGGCGGAGTCGGCCGCGCGTCGTGCAGATGTCCTGCAGAACGCCCGGCCGGACATCTCCGGCCGGGCGTTCTGTGGTCGCGACCCGGCAGCCCCACGTCTGCCCTGTCGCTGTGCGGCTAACGCAGCGTGGTGTTGCCTTCGCCGCCGACGACGACCGGGGCGTCCTTCACCGGCGTGGCCTCGCCGAGGTCCCAGCCCTTCGGCTGCGCGCCGGGCACCTCGACCAGGGACGGCTCCTCGGCCGTGACGCGACCGCCCTTGACGACGGCGAGGTCGCGCAGCTTCCTGGCGGTGCCCGGCTTGATGTGGTGCGGGTGCGGGTTGCCGGGCGCCTCGGAGACCGTGACGCCGCCGTGCTCGGTGGTACCGCTGCCGGTCGAGGCCGCAGCGGCAACCCCGCCCGAGGCCAGCAGTACGGCCAGTACGCCGGCCGTCACGGCGCCCTGACGACGCGAGATGCCGTTCATGCGCACCTTCATGCGTTCAACTCCTTCGCAGGTGGAGGGAGACCGGGGTACCGGCACGCGTCCGGCCCCGGCTCCCTCGGGATCGAGAACGAGGCAACTCTCGCCCCGGCCGGCTGAAGATCCGCTGAACGTCCTGAAGATCCGCTTCAGCACCTGCTGTCCCGGGCTCCTCACCGGAGCGTGCCCGGGTGCCCGGTCCGGGGTGCCGTAGACACCCGGTCACCCTCCTGCCCGGCGATGATCAGGAGCAGACGGGCGCCCCCGTCCGTGGTCCGAGGGGGCTCCGCGGTGAGCGTCCCTCCGTGGGCGGTCGCGATGTCGCGGGCGATGGCGAGGCCGAGGCCGGTGCCTCCCTCGCTGCGGGTACGGGCGTTGTCCAGACGCGTGAAGCGGTCGAAGACCCGCTCCCGGTCGGGTGCGGGGATGCCCCGACCGTCGTCGCTCACCTCGACGGCCACTTCGTTCTCCGTGTGACGCACCTCCACCGTCACGGTGCTGTGCGCGTGGCGCAGGGCGTTGTCGAGGAGGTTCGTGAAGAGGCGGGCGAGTGCCGTGGGACTGCCCGGAACCGCCTCGTCGGGGCCGGGGCCCGCCACGAGGACGACAGGTTGACCGGGGTAGCGCTCGGCGAGTATCCGGCGCAGGAGGTCGGTCACGCGCAGGGGCTGGAGTTTCAGGGGCTGGCGGGCGTCCAGGCGGGCAAGGAGCAGCAGATCGGCGACGATGTCCTCGAGTCGTGTGGTGTCGCGCAGCGCCTCGCTGCCGACCGCGGTCCATTCCGCCAGGTCGGGACGGGCCAGGGCCAGTTCGAGGCGGGCCCGCAGGGTGGTGAGGGGGCCACGCAGTTCGTGCGAGGCATCCGAGGTGAAGGTCCGCAGGCGGCCGACGGCGCGCTGGAGTTGGTCGAGGGTGCCGTTCATCGTCTCCGCCAGCGAGGCGACCTCGTCCTCGGAGTCGGGGACGGGGACGCGCCGCTGGAGGCTGTGGGCGGTGATGTCGGCGAACTCGGCCCGGATGTGCTCCACCGGTCGCAGTGCCCGGCCCATCGCGTACCACGTCAGGTAGGCCACCAGCAGGACCAGCAGGGCGGTGCAGGGGACCAGGGCCCAGGTGAGAGTGATGACGGCGGTGTGCGCGGGAGCACGGTTCGCAAAGGCCTGCACCAGGATCGGCCCCGTGGGCGTGCTCACACTGGCGCTGGCCCCCTGGTCCGCCGACGAGGTCGACAACGCGTCGGCAGGGGGCGCGGTGTCCAGGATGATGTCCGGCAGGGCGGCCTGTACGTCGGACGGAGGTGTTCCCGAGCCGAGTTGGTGGGCTGCCTTGTCGACGTGGTCGCGGGCCGTGTCCTGGGCGGAGGTGACCAGGTTGGTGTGGACGGCGTAGAGCAGCACCACCGAGCAGGCGGCGAGGGCGAGGCTGGCGACCAGTGCGACGGCGGCGGTGGCCCGCACGCGCACGGTCCGCGGCCGCAGCCACGGGCGCCGGCGGTGTCCGCGGTCACGCTCCGTCGGAGCGGAGCAGGTAGGCCCCGCCGGGCACGGTTTGGATACTGGCCCGGCCGAAGGGACGGTCGATCTTCCGGCGAAGCGCACTGACGTTGACCTCCACGATGTTCGGGCCGCCCTCGTAGGCGCTGTCCCAGACCCGGTCCAGGATGGCGGCCTTGCTGATGGCGATGTCCGGCGTGGCCGCGAGCAGCGCGAGGACGTCGAACTCGCGAGGGGTGAGGGCGATGTCCGTGCCGGCGCGGCGGCAGCGGCGGGCTCCTGTGTCGATCTCCAGGTCCCCGAAGTGCTGGACGATCTGCCGCTCCGGGCGCGTGCGACGCATCAGGGCGTGCAGCCGGGCGGTGAGGACGACGAAGGAGAAGGGCTTCGTCAGGTAGTCGTCGGCCCCGGTCTCCAGCCCTTCCGCTTCGTCGTACTCGCCGTCTTTCGCCGTCAGCATCAGGATCGGAGTGTTGTCGCCGATCGAGCGCAGGTGGGCGCACACCTTGTAGCCGTTCAGGCCCGGCATCATGACGTCGAGAATGATCACGTCGTAGGTGTCCGCCGCCGCCCTGGCGAGACCGTCAAGGCCGTCGCTCGCGGCGTCCACCGCGAACCCCTCTGCGCGAAGCCCCTGTTGGAGCAGCTCCACGAGACGGGTGTCGTCGTCCATCACCAGCACACGCATGCCCTCTACCTTGCCCGACCGGTCGCGCCAGGCGCTGAAGAGGATCTTCAGGACCTTCGGCAGACCTTCGGCCGGCGGAGCGGACTGCCCTAGGTGGATGGGCGCACGTACGTCAGGGACGGACGCCGGTTGCTGCGGGGGCCGGGCACCGAGGAGCCCGGCCGTCCAGGGTCGTTCAGGCGGCGGGGCCGAGGGGGTTGAGGATGGCCAGGCGCCAGGTGCCGTCCTGGCCGCGGCGGGCGACATTGGCGGTGGTGCCGGTGGCCTTCTTCCGGTTGCCGGCGGGACCGGTGATCTCGAGGGTCCACTCCTCGCTGATGAACGCGATGTCGTCGCCGGCCACGATGCGTGACGGGCCGTTGGACAGCTGGGCGTTGCCGGCGATCGACCCGGCCGTGTAGTCGCGCAGCGCCTGACCGGTGACGGTCTCACCGGTGACGGTACGCATGACGGCGCCGGGCGCGAGCAGGCTCAGGACCTCGTCGAGATTCCCGGAGTTCATGGCCTTCTCGAAGGCCGGGGGGAGCTGCGCCGGGTCGGTGAGGGGAGTCGGCATGGCCGTTCCTTCCAGGGTTGGATGTTGTGGGGTTCGTCGACATGTCGGGTGCTGCGAGCCGTGTGTGAGGGCCTGCCGGGGTGCTCCGCGGGCTGCGGCACGGTGCTGACCGTCGCCGCAGGCTCCCCGCGTGGGGGTGTGGTGGGACCGTCAGGCATACCGGCGAAGGAAGTCGGCCAACGCCGGGTTGACCTGGTCGGGATGGGTGAGGTTCGGCGTGTGTCCGGCCCCGGTCACGGTGACCAGTTCCTGGGCGCCGGGGATCTGCCCGGCCAGTGCCTGGCCCAACGGGTAGGGGATCGGCTGGTCCGCGTCGCCATGGACGACCAGGGCCGGCGCCGTGATCTCACCGACCCGGTCGGTGATGTCGTCCACCTCCATCAGTACCTGCACCGCGTCGGCGAGCCGTTCACGCGGCTGCGCCCTCCACTTCGCCAGCCACTGGTCGTGGATCGCGGGCCGGCCCAGCAGCATCCCCAGCAGAACGGGCCCCACCGCCTCCGGACCCGCTCCGCGGAATCCCTCCGACACCCCACGCATCTGCTCCAGCGCCTCGGACGGCCAGGAGACCGAGGTGGTGTCGACCAGTACCAGGGCCTTGACCCGCTCAGGGGCCAGCAGAGCGGCCCGCATCGACAGGAAGCCGCCCTGCGAATGCCCCACCAGCACCGCCTGCCGCACACCCAGATGATCGAGCAGCCCGGTCAGGTCGGCGGCCGAGTCCCAGTAGGTGTAGGTCTTGCCGTCGTCCTCGGTCCGGCCGTGCAGCCGCTCGTCCCACGCCACGACCCGAAAGTCCCCGGCCAGGGCCTGGATCTGATGCACCCACATGTCACGGTCCATGAGGTTGCCGTGGCTGAAGACCACGACCGGGCCCTCACCACCGCTGTCCTCGAAGTAGAGACGGGCACCGTTGACGTCTGCGTACGGCATGGTTGTTTTCTCCATTCTTCCCGGCCTCACCAGGCAGTCAGAGGCTCGACCGGTCGTGGACAACGCGCTGACTGCGTGCTTAAACAGTGCGCGATGCGTGCTGCGCAGGCGAGGTGGGCAGGAGACGCGCCATGGTCGAAATTGGACTCGCTGATCCGCTCAAGGCGGGCGCCTCGCAGAGCCCGGGTCCGGTGCCGTCTCCGCCCCGCGGTCCCGATACCGCCGGCTGTCCGGGCGGTCGGGGCTGTCAGCGCTGCGTGGCGCGGAACGCCCCGGGAGTGGCACCCACCGTCCGCTCGAAGAACTTCCCGAAGTTGGTGGGTTCCGTGAAGCCCAGCATGCGCCCGACGGACGCGACAGGAAGGCCGGTGTGTACCAGCAGCCGCTTGGCCTCCAGGGCGACACGGTCGTCGATGAGATCCTTCGCGGTACGGCCGGTGGCGGCCAGACAGGCTCGCGTGAGCGTCCGCGGCGAGTAGCCGAGGTGCGCGGCATACTCGGCAGCACGGCGCCGCGTGGCGAACGCGCGCTCCAGTTCGCCGCGGAAGACCCGGAACACCTCGCCTCCCGCCGCGGGATTCCATGCACCGGGATGCGGCAGCCGGGCCATGCGTACCAGCAGCGCGGCAAGAAGCTGCCGCAGCAGTTCCACGGTGAGTTCCGCCTGTGCAGCGTCCCGCCCGGCCAGCGTGGCGTATTCCGCCGCTATCTCGGCCACCGCCACCGAGATGGCCCGGTACTCCCCCGCGGACAGTGCGAAGGCGGCAGGGCTGAGCCCCTCGTCGATGACGGCCGCGCCGGCGGGCACCGGTGGTGGAAAGGCGGGCGTGAACACCACCAAGGTCGCGTCGAGATCCGCAATGCCCCCTCGAGGATCCGCGGGGAAACGCTGCACCTGGCCAGGACGCACATGCAGCAGGGTTCCCGGAGCGCACGGGTGAGCCACGAAGTCGATCAACGCGGTGCCCTCGCCGCGGGTGACCAGGGTCAGCTGATGGAAGTCCGGACGACTGGGCGCCGCCGCGACGGGCGGCAGCAGCCGCTCACGCAGTGTCGCGAAGGACAGGACCTCCAACCCCAGCCGGGGCTGATCCGGGTTGTGATAGCTGACGTCGACAACATCCGGGCTTTCCGTACCCGCCATCCACCAATGATCGCAGCTGCGGGCGGCCACAGCGGCGACGAGCTTCCTCCGCCCCGGGCCCGCTGACCACGAGGCCGGCGCACGCCGCTGGACGACCGCCCTCCGCCTGCCGGTCGGCGGCCGTACCGGCACGCCGCACTCGACACCGCATCGCGCCGCACCGGGAACACGGCCCACCCGCCCCGGACACAGCCTGGCATTCACCAGCGCCACCAGACTTCGGCACGTTCCTCCATGAGCTCATCGGCCGCGCTCCGATCGCCCCTCGTACGACCGTCCGCCGTCGCTCTCCGGAGGATGGGCAGGGCGGTACGCCCGGTACCGGGCGACCCCACCGGTGAGGGCCGCGCCTGCGAGGGGTGCCACCAGGTAGAGCCACAGATGCGACCAGTCACCCGGCCGGTGGGCCCACAGAACGGGGCCGAACTGGCGGGCGGGATTGGCGGATCCGCCGGTGAGGGTGCCGAGGGCGATCACGATCACAGCGGTGGCGGCGGGGCGAGCCAGCGGGACCCAACGCGCCCACGCGCCACGGGACATCAGCAGCAGGGTGACGGTGAGGACGGCGGCGGTGGACACGGCCTCGACGAGGAACAGCAAGGCCGGCGAGCAGGAACGAGCGGGTTCGACCACGGCGTAGGCCATCCGGTCCCCGAGGACCGGGCCCCACACGAGGCGGGCCAGGCCGGTACCCGCCACCGAACCGGTCAACTGGGCGGCGAAGTACGCCGGAACCCGGCGGCCGGGGAAGGCACCGGTCAGCCACAGGCCGAGGGTCACCGCCGGGTTGAGATGCCCGCCGGACCAGCGGCCCCAGGGAGAGGACAGCGCCCCCGCGAGCGCCGCGCCGACCGACACCGCCACGAGCACATGCTGAAGATACGGTTCCGGCAGGGCCCGGCTGAGTGGCGATGCCGTCACCCATCGGACCGCGGTCACCACGACGAACAGGACACCGCCGGTGAGGACGAACTCCGCGGCCATCGCCGCCCAGGCGGTGGCACCAGCAGTCCGCCGCGCGGGCACACAGGCAAGCGTGGACACGGTCAGCCCCGGCCGGTCACACCGACGGCGGCCCTGGTACCCCGGTCCGGGAACACCGGCAGACCCAGAGCGGGACACCGCTGGAGCATCGCCTCTTGCAGACCGTGGTCCGCGTCGGCGGCCGTGCCCACCACAGTGGTCGGCTGCCTGCCGCTGCCGGTGGCGGACGCAGGGATCCGATGCTGCTCGGCGAGCGTGATCCCTCCGTCGACCGGGAGCGGCGCGGCGCGCTCGCCCGTGATCGGGACGGACGCATTGTTCAGGCCGGTGTCACCGGCGGCGTGGAATTTCCGGGTCAGGGCGGGCATGCGTGCGCTTTCGTTCACAGAGTCCTGAGGGGTGGCTTCGGGTGGCCGTGGTGGCGGCCACGTGCTGTTCCAGGCCGTGGACGAGCGCGTCAGCCGAGGCGACCGGGCCGCCGCCCCGCCGGTCGGTGCCCTGGCCTTCCTTGAGGACGGGATGCCGACGTTCAGGGGCCCGGGACGGGATGCCGACGTTCAGGGGCCCGGGACGGGATGCCGGGTCGGCACCGGCGTGGAGCCGGGCACACGGGGTGCCCGGCTCCGCGCCTTCCTCGTCGCAGCCGCCCGTCGGCGAACGGCCACGGCACCCGGCCGCGCGGCGGCTGCGGCCGGGTGCGGTGGCCGCGCGGCGTCGTCAGTCCGGACGTACCGGGGTGGCGACCAGTTCGTCCAGGCCGGGGAACGGATTGTCCGGCCAGTGCTTGCGATACACGATGTCGACGAACGACACCGGCGCCCACTTCGACGGCTGCTCGTCGATCTGATGGACCACCTGCGCATGGATCCTGTCCCGCAGATCCAGATACGGAAACGCCTCGTGCGCCGCGTCGAGCACCGCCCGGTCCACCTCCTCGACACCGAAGGCGAACATGTCGGCCCCGATACCGAAATGCGCGAGGGCGACGTTCGGATGCTTGTGGGCCGCGATCCCCGCGGAGCTGTGCAGCGCCACCGCATCCCAGATCTGGTCGACCGCGGCATCGGACAGGCCGTGCTCACGGGCGAAGCGGGCGGCCCGGAACGCACCGTCCACCTCGAACCGGTTCGGCCCCTGCCCCTCGTCGGTCAGGCCGATGTCGTGCAGCACCGTGCCGATGAAGAGGGTCTCGTCGTCGTAGTCCGTCCCGGCGACGAGGTCTTTGGCGGCGGCGATACTACGCGCGTAGAAATAGCTGCGCACGCAATGGTTGAACAGCCAGTCCGGGGAGTGCTCGGCGGCGAGCGCGACGGCGGCCTCCGCGGCAGCCGTGCGCGGCCACCCTCCGATGGCGTCCGGCAGATTCTCGAGCGGGTTCAGCGACTTCACTCGGCTTCGACCTCAATTGCTACGTGCGCGGCAGCGACGGCCTCGGCGGACCGCAGTTCACCGACGACATTGGACTGCTCGAAGTACGCGTACCAGCCGGAGTCCTCGACGCCGTCCAGAAACGCGTCGGCCAGCTCCTTCGAAGGGGCCTGCCAGACCGCGAACCACTCGTGGGAAGTGGAGTGCGACGCCGGTTCCGCCCTGCCCCAGCCGAGCGTCACGACGCCGATCTCCGCGAGCCGTTTCATGGCTTCCTGAATCCCTGCGAACAGGTCCTTCCGCGCCTCCTCGTCGGCGGCGAAGAACGCGGGCTTCGGTGTCCACGTCTCGACGACTACGTACATGTTGCGCATCTCCTCACCAATCGCGATCAACGTGACGCGACCAGCCTAGAAAGACCGAGGTCACCGTTAC
Organism: Streptomyces sp. NPDC090499; assembly: GCF_044769305.1. Lineage (NCBI taxonomy): Bacteria > Bacillati > Actinomycetota > Actinomycetes > Kitasatosporales > Streptomycetaceae > Streptomyces > Streptomyces sp. NPDC090499. The sequence continues at coordinate 6,233 of NZ_JBIVXP010000018.1, read as the reverse complement.
GATGGCCAGATGGACACTAATCCCAAGGATCCGGCCAAGGTCGCCCTGGTGGTGCAGCCGGGCTACGTGCTGCTGGACGTAGCCGTTCCCCAGGAGGTGTTCGGTCACTGGCCGGACTGGGTGACCGCCTGCTGGCCCGGCGGCGCCCCCTACGAGCTGACCTTGGTGAGTGCGGTTCCCGCACAGAACCCGCTGGTGCCCCGCGAGGTCCAGCCGCTCGACCGGCTGGACACGGCGGACACCGTGATCGTCGCCGGGGTGCAGGACCCCACCGAGGCTCCCGACGCCGAACTGGTCGAACGGCTGCGTGACGCGTACGACCGGGGCAGCCGGATGGTGTCGATCTGCACGGGCGCCTTCGCCCTGGCCGCGGCCGGCATCCTGGACGGCCGCAGCGCCACCACCCACTGGCACTGGGCCGGCCTGCTGCGAGACCGCCACCCGTCGGTCAAGGTCCGCGAGGCGGAGCTCTACATCGAGGACAGCGGCGTCTTCACCTCCGCGGGTGTCCTCGCCGGAACAGACCTGTGCCTGCATCTCCTGCGACTCGACCACGGCCAGGCCGCCGCGAACACGATGGCCCGCTTCCTGGTCAGCCCGCCCCACCGCGAAGGAGGACAGGCCCAGTTCATCGAACACATCCCGCCCGACGGCGACACCGAGATCACCGGCGTGATCACCTGGATCCTGGAACACCTCGACGAGCCGCTCACCCTGGAGTCGGTCGGCCGGCACAGCCACATGAGCACCCGCACCCTGCGCCGCAGATTCCGGGCCGCGACCGGAACGAGCGTCATGAACTGGGTGGCCGCACAACGCGTGGCCCGTGCGCGCGAACTCCTGGAGACCACTCGCCTCGGCATCGACGACATCGCCCACCGATGCGGCTTCGGCTCCGCGGAGTCACTGCGCATCCACTTCACCGCGACGACCAGGACCAGCCCGTCGAACTACCGCCGCACCTTCGCTTCCTGAAGCTGTCGTCGACCGGACGCAGCCACGGAGGGCGCCACTTCGCAGCTCCTTCGGTCACGGACCGGACGCGCTGGAGCCTTCGGTGGTGGACCAGCGGCCGGTGAGGGCTCCCGCGCAGGGGCCACGGGCCTTCTCGACGCCCTGCCGTACGGCGGCCTTCCGGCCCTGGACACTGCCGCGGCGGACCCGCGTCCGGGTCGACGGACACGGTCACCGCGCGGTCCGGCCTTCGCCGTCAGGCGGTCCGGTGCCGGAAGGTGCGGCGATAGGCCGTGGGGGTGTTGCCGACGGTGTCACGGAAGCGGGCGCGCAGGTTGGCGCCGCTGCCGAGTCCGCACCGGACGGCGATCTGCTCCACCTGGAGGTCGGTGGCCTCCAGGAGTTCACGCGCGCGGTTGATGCGGGCGGTCAGGAGCCACTGGTGGGGGCTGACCCCGGTTTCCTGGCGCCACAGGCGGGTCAGGGTGCGCGGGGAGACGCCGGCCTGGTCGGCGAGGTGGGGGATGGTGAGGTCTTCTTCGAGGTGGAGCAGGGCCCATGCACGGGTGTCGGCGAGCGTGGTGGCCTGCGGGGTGGGGAGGGTCCTGTTGATGTACTGGGCCTGGCCGCCGTCGCGGTGCGGGGCGGCGACGATGTCCCTGGCGATGTCGTTCGCCACGGCCGCGCCGAGGTCTTTGCGGACCAGGTGCAGACACAGGTCGATGCCGGCGGTGAAGCCCGCGGAGGTCAGGATGGTGTCGTTGTCGATGTAGAGGACGTTGCGGTCGACGCGCAGCCGGGGGTAGAGCTCTTCGAGGTCGTCCGCCTTGGCCCAGTGCGTGGTGACGGTACGGCCGTCGAGCAGTCCGGCCGAGGCGACGGCGAAGGCGCCGGTGCAGATGGAGGCGACGCGTATCCCGGCGCGGCCGGCGAGCTTGAGCGCGGCCCTCACCCGTGGGCGCGGAGGACGCCGGAAGTCCTCGAAGCCCGGGACGATGATCGTGTCCGCTTCGGCGAGCGCCTCGAGACCCGCGGTCAGCCCGAGGGTGAACCCGGCGCTCGTGGTCACGGTCTCCTCGGTGTCGCCGCACACGGTGAGCTCGTAAGGAGTGGTCGGGCGGGCGTTGAAGATCTGCGTGGGGATCCCCAGATCCATGGGCAGCACGCCGTCGACCGCCAGGACCATGACCCGGTGCTTGTTCATGGCCGCAATATTACGTCCGACACCAATATCACGGGGAGGGCCGGGGATGCGCCGTTCCTCCGCCCAGGACTGTTCCGGAGGTAAATTCCCAGATCAAGCCCTTGACCACGTGACCTGAAAGCAAATGTCCAGCTGCACGACCTGGCCCGAAAATTGCGAACACTGGCAGATGAGCCGTGGCCCGGAAGGGAGGTTCCGGAGCAGCATCGAAGAGCGAGCACGGGGCAGCCGACGCCACACACCGGTGGAGCGGTCCGAGAAACCCGGCCGTGGACGAGGAGCCGGCGATGACTTTGCAGAACGTGGTGGGCCGCTTCTTCGACGTGCGGGGCGGCCAGGTGTACGCCCACGTCCGCGAGGGTGACGGCCCGGCGCTGGTCTTCCTGCACTACTGGGGAGGCTCACGGCGCACCTGGATCCCGGTGCTGCAGCGGCTGGACCCCGGGCAGGGCTTCGTGGCCTACGACCAGCGTGGCTGGGGCGACTCCACGAGCGTGCCGGGACCCTACGGCCTGGAGCAGCTCGCGGACGACGCCGAGCGGGTCGTCGACGCGCTCGGATACTCCCGCTATGTGCTGGTCGGGCATTCCATGGGCGGCAAGGTGGCTCAGCTGCTGGCCGCGCGCAAGCCGGCCGGTCTGAGGGGAGTCGTCCTCGTGGCGCCCGCGCCGCCCGCGCCGGTCGGGGTGACCGAGCAGGCGCAGGAGACGGTTTCCCACGCCTACGACAGCGAGGAGGCGGTTCTGCAGAGCATCGACCTGATGCTGACGCACGGCGGGCTGTCTCCCGAGCTGCGCCGGCAGGTGGTCGAGGACAGTCTGCGCGGCGGCGACGAGGCCCGTCTCGAGTGGCCGCGCCAGGGCCTGGTCCAGGACGTGTCGGCCGGTGTCCCGGCCATCGAGGTGCCGGTGCTGGTTCTCGCGGGCAGCCACGACCGGGTCGACCCGCCGGCCGTGCTCGCCGACCATCTGCTGCCGCTGATACCGACCGCCACGCTGACCGTCCTGAAGGACACCGGCCACCTCTCCCCCCTTGAGGTGCCCGGCCAGGTGGCCGCGCACCTCGGCGCGTTCGTCGCCCAGCTGTAGGCGCAGCGCCCCAGCCGCACATCCCCCCTGTGGCGACCGGCTGTCACACCACGTGCCGTGCAGCCGCACCCCCGTACCCGGCACGCGTGAGCGTGCCGCCCGGCCACCGTGCCGGTCCGCCCCGAACCGGGGCCCGACAGAAGGAGACACATCATGACCGCCGAAGCAGACCTGTCCGTCTTCGAGCAGCTCGACCTCCCCGACACCAGCCTGACCCGGGACACATTCGTCTTCGCGGCACAGGCCACGCCTGCCTTCATCCACGATCACTGCGTCCGCAGCTACGTCTTCGCCCGCGCCCACGCCCGGAACAAGGGGCTGCGCGCCGGTACCGACTACGACGACGAACTGCTGTTCGTCGCTTGCGTCCTGCACGACCTGGGACTGAGCGAGGAGGGCAGCAACGGCGACGAGCGTTTCGAAGTCGAAGGCGCCGACATCGCGGCGGCGTTCCTCCGCGAGCACGGTGTCGAGGAAGAGCGTGTCGCCGTCGCCTGGGACGCCATCGCTCTGCACACCTCGGAAGGCATCGCGTCACGCAAGGGCACGGAGGTGGCGCTGGCCCACCTGGGTATCGCCACCGACATCCTCGGAATCCAGCGTGAGAGCCTGCCGGCCGGCCTCGCCGACGAAGTGCACGCCCTGCTGCCGCGTCGGGATCTGGCCCACGGGTTCAGCGACCTCATCATCACCCAGGGCGTGGCCAAGCCCCAGAAGGCGTCCCCGACGACCTTCATCGGCGACCTGGTACGTCGCCACCTGCCCTACGGCGCCTATCCCACCTGGTACGACCTGATCGACGCGGCCGGCTGGGGCGACAAGCCGGTCGGCGTCACCGCCCGGCGCCGCGCCGAGACACCCCAGCAGGTGGGGGCCTTGTACATGGAGTACCTGGAGGCCGGCGACGTGGAGGGTCTGGTGTCGCTCTACGAACCGAACGCCCACTTCGTCCCCACTCCCGGAAACCACCTGGTGGGCACGGACGCCATCCGCACGGCCATGCAGCAGATGGTCGACAGCGGCGCCCGCCTCAAGCTCGAACCGCGCGAGATCCGGCAGGTCGACGACGTCGCCCTGGTGTCGAACATCGCCACCCTCACCGGGGCCGGACCGGAACCGCTGGTCACCACCACCACCGAGATCCTCCGACGCCAGCCGGGCGGCGGCTGGGTCCACGTCGTGGACGACCCGTTCTTCAGCTGATCACGTCGGGCGGCCTGGACACGGATACACAGGCCGCCCGCCCTTCCCAGGACTTGTCGGTCACCTGACCGATGTTCAGACTGCCGTGCGGGATGTCCATCGCAGGCCAGCCACGTCCCCGTCTCATCGCCCGGCGGCCCAGCCCCCCATTCCCGTTGAGGAGATCCTCAATGCCGGGCACCCTGCGCCAGCGCTGCGAGTGATCACCCCACCGTTCGGCCGGCCTTCGGCGCGGCCGGCACGGTGTCCGACGGCCAAGATGTGTACGGACGGCTGTGCGGCGCAGCCCCGGTCGGGCACAATGCCGGACATGACGACTTGAAGAGCACCGGCCGGGCGGCAGCACTGGCGCAAGGTCGGGAGCGGCTGGTCCGTTCCGGACGGCGAACGCCGGATCTGCGCCGCATGCGGGACGCCCGTCCGCTCGTACCGGTACCGCTTCTATCCGCCCGAGTCGTCCATGTTCGAGCGCTGCATCGGGTTCGCCTGGTGCTCAACTTGCAGGTGCTACTCCGGGAACATGGTTCACGTCCCGCGGAAGCGAGTTCTGGTCGATGCCCTCGAGTCCCTTCTCCCTGAGCAACGCGAGCGGTTGGCACGTTCGGAGTCGGGACTGATCGAGTTCCTTGACCGCCGGCTCCGAGACAAAGAGGGACGCCCCTGACCGGGCAGGCGCTCCGACACTGAAAGAGCCCGGTAAATGCACGCGCCTCGCCGCGTCGTCGAACAGGTGAGGGCAACTGCCTGACGGAGTCAGCGCGCGCACCGGGGGGGTCCGAGCAATGCTCATGACCTGTGGATCGACCTCGGGCGGACGCGAAGGGCGTACCTTCCCGAGTGATCGACTTCCGGTCATCGAGTAGGCCGACGTTGCACCGTCGGTCGGGAAGGCACGTCCGTGCTGAGCCTAGTGAATGCCGACGGGACGACCCAGACCGGCTCCCTGATCGACGACATCGTCCGTGAGGGTGCGCAACGGATGCTCGCCGCCGCGCTGGAAGCCGAAGTCAACGCCTGCATATCCGAGTTGGCGGACCAGCGTGACGAGCACGGGCGCCGCCTGGTGGTCCGTAACGGCTACCACCGGCCAAGGTCGGTCACAGCCGTGGCCCAGGCGGTCGAGGTGAAGGCACCGCAGGTGAACGACAAGCGCGTCGATGAGGCAACGGGCGAGCGCAAGCGGTTCTCCTCGGCGATTCTGCCTCCGTGGTGCCGCAAGTCCCCGAAGATCAGCGAGGTGCTGCCCCTGTTCTACCTGCACGGCCTGTCCTGCGGTGACTTCGTGCCGGCGCTGGAGCAGTTCCTCGGCAGCTCCGCCGGACTCTCTCCGGCGACCGTGACACGGCTGACAGCCCAATGGCAGGCCGATCACCAGGCATTCGGCGAGCGGGATCTGCCGGCAGCGACTTCGTCTACGTGTGGGCGGACGGTATCCACCTGCGTAAACGGCTCGCCGAGGCAAAGTCGTGCGTCGTGGTGCTGATGGGCGTGCGCGAGGACGGCACCAAAGAGCTGATCGCTATGAGCGACGGCTACCGTGAATCTGCCGACTCCCGGGCCGACTTGCTGCGAGACTGTGCGGGCCGGGGCATGCATGCTCCCGTCCTCGCGGTCGGCGACGGGGCGCTCGGCTCCTGGAAAGCCCCGGCCGAAGTATTCCCCGAGGCCCGCCATCAGAGGTGCTGGGTTCACAGAAGCCGTAAAGAATCAACTTGTCGGTGTGTTGGTTTGCTCGTCCGTGGCGGCGAGGAGATCGGGGGCGGTGCGGTAGCGGGTGGCAGCCG
>NZ_JBIVXP010000017.1:0-215263 GCF_044769305.1 Streptomyces sp. NPDC090499 | reverse complement strand
ACGCCCGGTTACATTCCGAACCCGGAAGCTAAGCCTTACAGCGCCGATGGTACTGCAGGGGGGACCCTGTGGGAGAGTAGGACACCGCCGAACAATTCTTCAAAGGGTTGGATCTGGAACTTCGGTTCCGGGTCCAACCCTTTTTTGGTTTGCGTAACGTGTCGTTCACGTTCCGCGCCGAGCATCCCAGCATGGGTACTGCTGCAATGCTCAGGGCCGCCGGTGTCGGAGTCGGCGACGAGGTCATCGTGCCGGCCTTCGGGAACGTCGAGGTCGCCGAGGCCGTGACACTGGCCGGTGCGCTCCCGGTGTTCGCCGACATAGATCCGCTGACCTACTGCCTCGACGTGACGGCGGTGGAGGCGGCCGTAACCGCCCGTTCCGCAGCGGTCGTTGTCGTGCACCGGTTCGGACGGTGGGCCGACGTCAGGCGGTTGCGTGAGCTGGGGCAGCGGCACGGACTGCTGGTGCTGGAGCAGGGTGAGTCCGAGGCTCCGTACGACGAGATCGCGCAGCGACGGCAGCGGGCCTCCTACCTCGATGCGAAGCTGCGCGGGGTGCGGACGCCGGACGGTGGCGACGGGCACACCTACCAGCAGTACGTCGTGCGGGTGCCGGGGAACGGCCGGCCCGACCGGGACGCCTTCGCTCGGGCCCTGCGGGGCAAGGGAGTTGACTGCAGGGTGCCGGTGAAGACGCCGGTGCACCGGCTGCCGGAATTCCGGCGCTGTGTCTCGCTGCCGGAAACGGAGGTGGCCGCGGACGAGACGCTCGCGCTGCCTGTGGACGCCGCGTTGACGAAGCGGGAGATGCAGCGGATCGTGTCCGCCTGCAATGCCCTCGGCGGACTGCTTCAGCCCGCCTTCTGAACGAGTTTGGGAACTCGGGTCTGTTCGGGGTATGATCTATTCCGTTGCCGCGGGGGAAACCCCGAAAAGGCGACAGGCCCCCATAGCTCAGTCGGCAGAGCGTCTCCATGGTAAGGAGAAGGTCAACGGTTCGATTCCGTTTGGGGGCTCCAGTGAAAAGGCCCCGCCCGTTTGGGCGGGGCCTTTCTCATGCCCTCTTTCCCCTGCCCTCTCAGTCCTTCTGAAGGCCGGGGACCCGCATCGCCAGAATGGCCATGTCGTCGGACGGGGCGTCCGACGCGAAGCGCTCCACCGCGCGCATGATGCGTGCGGCGACCGCGCCCGCCGTCAGGCCCGTGCAGGTCGTCAGAACGTCCGCGAGGCCGTCGTCGCCGAGCATGCGCGTGCCCTCCCGGCGTTCCGTCACGCCGTCGGTGACGCAGAGGAGGACGTCGCCCGGGTCGAGGGTGACCGTCTGCTCGTACAGCTCCAGGTCCTCGATGACGCCGAGGAGGGGCTGGGGTTCGGCGGCGGCCTCGACCGTGCCGTCCTGACGCAGGCGCAGCGGGAGCGGGTGGCCGGCGCAGACCACCTTCATCTCCGCGCTGCCGTCCTCCTGGGGGCGCATCTCGCCGTACAGGAGGGTCAGGAAGCGGCTGCGGGCTCCCTCGTCCAGGATGGCCGAGTTGAGGCGTTCCAGGACCGCGGGGCCGCTGAGGCCCTCGCGGGCCAGGAGGCGGAGCGCGTGCCGGGCGAGGCCGGTCACCGCGGCCGCGTTGGGGCCCGTACCGCAGACGTCGCCGATGGCGAAGCCGTACGCGTTGTCGTCGATGGGGAAGACGTCGTAGAAGTCGCCGCCGACCTCGTTGCCCTCGCCGGCCGCGCGGTAGATGACCTCGACCTCCATGCCCTCGATGTGCGGGGTGCCCGGGGGCAGGAGGCTGCGCTGGAGGGCCTGGCTGATGGCCGTGCGCTCGGAGTACAGGCGGGCGTTGTCCAGGGCCAGGGCGGCCCGGCGGGACAGGTCCTCGGCCAGCTCCAGGATCTCCTGGCGGAAGTGTTCGTCGGTGGGCTTGCCGAGGGTGAGCATGCCGATGACGCGGTTGCGGGCGACCAGGGGGAGGACGACGGTCTCGCCGCCCACGGCGGAGGCGGTGGCGAGTGTCGGGCCGATGCCGGCGGAGACCTGGCGGGTGGGGCCGCCGGTCAGGCCGAGGCTGCGCATGGAGCTGCGCAGGGCGGCCTGGTGGGCGTGCTCGCCGGGGGCGGTCCAGACGCGGGCGCCCGGGGTGGGTACCGGGTCCGGCGGGGGCACCTTGGCGAGCAACGACTTGATGCCGTCGATGAGTTCCTCGTCCTCGTGCAGGACGTACGACAAGTATGGGTCGGAGGCCTGGTCGGCGATGGTGTAGACGGCGCACCAGGTGGCCAGGGTCGGGACCGTCATCTGGGCCATCAGGGCGAGCGTCTGGTCGCGGTCCAGGGTGCCGGCGAGCAGGTCGGAGGCCTCGACGAGGAAGCTGAGCGAGCCGCGGCGCAGCCGTTCCAGCTCGCCGAGGCGGGCCGACTCGACGGCCAGGGCGATGCGGTCGGCGGCGAACTGGAGGCGCAGTGCCTCCTCGTTGGAGTATCTGCCCGGTGCCTCGGCCGCGACGCCCAGGGAGCCGGTGAGGCGGCCCTCGACCTTCAGCGGGACCGTGACGACCGAGCGCATGCCGGTGCCGGCCAGGAGGGGGACCGCGCCCGGAACGGCCGCCAGATCGTCGTGTACGGCCGGCATGCGGGCCGAGCCGTAGCGGCCGGGGCCGGCTTCCACGGGGACGCGCGCGAAGCGCTGACGGGCGGACGGGAGGCCGGTGGAGGCGCGGACCTCCAACTCGGTCTCGTCGTCGGTGGCGAGGAGCAGGAACGCGGAGTCGCCGTCGAGCATGTCGCGGGCGCGTTCGACCGTGCGCTGGAGGAGGCCGTCGAGGTCGTCCGGGGCGGGGGAGCCGATGAACACCTCGAAGGGGTCGCTGCTCTGGCCGTCGGAGGAGCCGCCGGCGTCCGAGGCGGGGAGGCGCAACGGGGTCTGGAGGACGGCCCGTTCGTGGTCGCGTACGAGCAGGCAGACCGTGGAGGGCTCGCCGCCGGTGTCGCGGACGCGCAGGTGCGAGGCGTAGACGGGGGTGACGCGGCCGTCGGCGCCGCGGATGCCGTAGCTGCCCTCCCAGCGGGAGAGCTGGAGTGCCTCGGCGATGCCGGTGCCGGTGCCGGGGGTGTGCGGCCAGGCGGCGAGGTCGGTGAGCGGCTTGCCGGTGACCTCGGTGGCGGTGTGGCCGAAGATCTCCTCGGCGTCCTCGTTCCAGGCGGAGATGGAGCCCTTGCGGTCGATCTGGACGACCGCGACCCGGACCCGGCCGTCGGCGAGGGGCAGCAGGTCGGCGGGGAGGGACGGGCCGGCCGCGCGGGTGCCGACCGGACGCTCCGGGAGATCCAGCTGGAACCAGACATTTTTGTGCGTGGACGTGTACTCGACGCCCCAGCGGGCGGCGAGGGCCGCGCAGAGCTGGAGTCCGCGGCCGCCTTCGCGGTCGGGGCTGCCCATGTTGACGGCGGAGCCCTGGAGCGGGACCTCGCGTTCCGGGTAGCGGTCGGCGACCTCGATGCGCACCCCGTCGTCCGTGCGCAGGCACAGCACGTCGGCGTGGGTACCGGCGTGCACCACGGCGTTGGTCACGAGTTCGCTGGTGAGGACCACGGCGTCGTCGACGACGTCAGCGAAGCCCCAGCCCTGGAGCGTGTCGCGGACGAAGGACCGGGCGGTCGCGACCGATCGCCCGACGGGCTCGAAGGTGGCGGCCGCGCGCGCGGTGATCACAGAACTCCTCGACCGGGTCTCGACATGCGGGCTCGCCTGGCCGGGCTGGTGCCGCTGCTGCGGCATGCGCTCGCCCGTGGGCCGTGGCTCCGGGTTGTGTCCCCCGGGGATCACTCCGGTGGTCATGGTCTGCGGCCGCCCCTCCGAATGCCCGCTCGTTCTCGTGCCACCGCCCAGGCCGGACGGACCGGTGCGGCTGGACAGCCGCATGCAAGGTTACTTACCTTCGCCGTCCGAGCGGATGCCGGTCGCCAGTGTTTACGCCCCCAGGGTGTGCGGACGATGTGCGAAGCTGCCGAACTGTTATGGCCTGGTTCGGCGAGGGTGAAACACTGGGCAAGCTTGTGACGAAGGTCCGGTCAGCCCGAATGCGTTGTGTGCAGGGCGGGCAGCAGCCCCTGGTGTGGCCGGATCTCGTCCGGCAGAAATACCCAGCAGTAACCGGTACGCCGGAGTAAGCGGTACGCCGAGTATGGCGGTGTCCGAGCACAGCAGTAACGGTCGACCCCTGCGGGAGGGACACAGTGGAGTCTGGCGCAGCGGCGCGGGGCACTAAGGCGCGCGCGAAAGGCGGACCGTCCCTGAGCAGGCAGCGGGGCGGTGACGGGACCACCGCGGTGGACACGGCTTCCCTGAACCGGTTGCTGGTGGCGCTGGTGTCGATGCGGGACGGCAACTTCCGCAAGCGGCTCACGGTGTCCGGGGACGGCGTGATGTCGGAGATCGCGGCGGTCTTCAACGAGGTGGCCGACCGCAATCTCCACCTCACGGGTGAGCTGTCGCGGGTACGGCGTGTCGTGGGACGTGAGGGAAAGCTCACGGAGCGGCTGGAGACGGGCGCCTGTGAGGGCTCCTGGGCGGCTGCCGTCGACAACTCCAACGCCCTCGTCGAGGACCTGGTGCGGCCGGTCTCCGAGGTCGGCCGGGTCCTGACGGCGGTGGCCGAGGGCGATCTGTCGCCGCGTATGGAGCTGCGGTCGCCGTCGGCGGACGGGGCCGGGCATCCGCTGCGCGGTGAGTTCCTGAAGGTCGGCCGGACCGTCAACAACCTGGTCGACCAGTTGTCGACGTTCACCGACGAGGTCACGCGGGTGGCCAGTGAGGTGGGCACCGAGGGCAAGCTGGGCGGTCAGGCCCGGGTGCGAGGTATGTCCGGTTCGTGGCGGGACCTCACGGACTCGGTGAACACGATGGCGTACCGGCTGACGGCGCAGGTGCGGGACATCGCGCTGGTGACGACGGCGGTCGCCAAGGGCGACCTGTCGCGGAAGGTCACGGTCCAGGTCGCCGGCGAGATGCTGGAGCTGAAGGAAACCGTCAACACGATGGTGGACCAGCTGTCGGCGTTCTCCTCCGAGGTGACCCGGGTCGCCCGCGAGGTGGGCACCGACGGCATCCTGGGTGGCCAGGCGAACGTGCCGGGTGTGGCGGGTACGTGGAAGGAACTCACCGACTCCGTCAACACCATGGCCGGCAACCTGACGGCCCAGGTGCGGGGTATCTCGGAGGTGACCACCGCGGTCGCCAACGGTGACCTGTCCCGCAAGGTGACCGTTCCGGCGCGTGGTGAGGTCGCGCAGCTCGCCGAGACGATCAACCAGATGACCGAGACGCTGCGGATCTTCGCGGACGAGGTCACGCGCGTGGCCAACGAGGTCGGTGGCGAGGGGCGGCTCGGCGGGCAGGCGAACGTGCCGGGCGCGGCGGGTACCTGGAAGGACCTGACGGATTCCGTCAACACGGTGTTCCGGAACCTGACCACCCAGGTGCGCGACATCGCCGCGGTGACGACGGCGGTGGCCAACGGTGACCTGTCGCAGAAGGTCACCGTCGACGTGGCCGGCGAGATGCTGGAGCTGAAGAACACCGTCAACGGCATGGTTGATCAACTGTCGTCGTTCGGTGCCGAGGTCACCCGGGTGGCGCGGGAGATCGGGGTCGAGGGTGAACTGGGCGGCCAGGCGCAGGTGCCCGGAGCGGCCGGTACCTGGAAGGACTTGACCGACTCGGTCAACACTGCATTCCGCAACCTCACCGGTCAGGTCCGCAACATCGCCCAGGTGACGACGGCGGTGGCGAACGGTGACCTGTCGCAGAAGGTCACGGTCGACGTCTCCGGCGAGATGCTGAAGCTGAAGAACACCGTGAACACGATGGTGGACCAGCTCTCCAGCTTCGCCGACCAGGTGACGCGGATGGCCAGGGACGTGGGCACCGAGGGCCGCCTCGGCGGCCAGGCGCGCGTGGACGGCGTGTCGGGCACCTGGAAGGAGCTGACGGACTCCGTCAACTTCATGGCCGGCAACCTGACCTCGCAGGTGCGGCAGATCGCCCAGGTGACGACGGCGGTGGCGCGGGGCGACCTGTCGCAGAAGATCGACGTCGACGCCCGGGGTGAGATCCTCGAACTGAAGAACACGATCAACACGATGGTTGATCAACTGTCCGCCTTCGCCGACCAGGTCACCAAGGTGGCCCGTGAGGTGGGTACGGAGGGACGGCTGGGCGGTCAGGCGCAGGTGCCCGGTGTGGCCGGTGTGTGGCGGGACCTGACGGACTCCGTGAACGGCATGGCCGGCAACCTGACGGCCCAGGTGCGCAACATCGCCCAGGTGGCCACCGCGGTGGCCCGGGGTGACCTCTCCCAGAAGATCACCGTGGACGCGCGCGGTGAGATCCAGGAGCTGAAGAACACCCTGAACACGATGGTCGACCAGCTGTCGTCGTTCGCCCAGGAGGTCACGCGCGTGGCGCGCGAGGTGGGCACCGAGGGCATCCTCGGCGGCCAGGCCGAGGTGCAGGGGGTGGCGGGCACCTGGAAGGACCTCACCCAGTCCGTGAACTTCATGGCGAACAACCTGACCATCCAGGTGCGCAACATCGCCGAGGTCACGACCGCGGTCGCGAAGGGCGACCTGTCGAAGAAGATCACTGTTGACGCGAAGGGCGAGATCCTTGAGCTCGTCACGACGGTCAACACCATGGTTGATCAGCTGTCCAGCTTTGCCGAGCAGGTGACCCGGGTGGCCCGTGAGGTGGGCACCGAGGGCATCCTGGGCGGCCAGGCGCGGGTTCCGGGTGTCACGGGCATCTGGAAGGACCTCAGCAACAACGTGAACCAGATGGCCAACAACCTGACCATGCAGGTGCGGAACATCTCCCAGGTCTCGGCGGCGGTCGCCAACGGGGACCTGACCCGGCAGGTCACGATCGAGGCGAGCGGCGAGGTGGCCCAGCTGGCGGACACCATCAACCAGATGGTGAAGACGCTGAGTTCGTTCGCCGACCAGGTCACCAAGGTGGCCCGCGAGGTGGGTACCGACGGCATCCTGGGCGGCCAGGCGCACGTACCGGGTGTGGCGGGGACGTGGAAGGACCTCACCGAGTCGGTGAACCAGATGGCGTCCAACCTGACCGGCCAGGTGCGCAACATCGCGATGGTCACCACGGCCATCGCGAAGGGCGACCTGACCAAGAAGATCGACATTGACGCGCGCGGCGAGATCCTCGAACTCAAGACGACGATCAACACGATGGTCGACCAGCTGTCCAGTTTCGCGGAGGAGGTCACCCGGGTCGCCCGCGAGGTGGGCACCGAGGGTGCGCTCGGCGGGCAGGCACGCGTGCGTGACGTGGACGGCACCTGGCGGGACCTCACCGAGTCCGTGAACGAGATGGCCGGGAACCTGACCCGGCAGGTGCGTGCCATCGCGCGCGTGGCGACCGCGGTGACCCGCGGCGACCTGAACCTGAAGATCGACGTGGACGCGTCCGGCGAGATCCAGGAACTCCAGGACTACATCAACAAGATGATCGCCAACCTGCGCGACACCACGGTGGCCAACCAGGAGCAGGACTGGCTCAAGGGCAACCTGGCCCGGATCTCCGCGCTGATGCAGGGCCGCCGCGACCTGGTGGACGTGGCCTCCCTGATCATGAGCGAGCTGACGCCGGTGGTGACCGCGCAGCACGGCGCGTTCTTCCTGGCGATGCCGCTGGTCGACGGCAAGGACGCGAACGCCGAGGACGAGGACGCGTACGAGCTGCGCATGCTCGGGTCGTACGGCTACTCGATGGGCTCCATGCCGACGTCGTTCCGGCCCGGTGAGGCGCTGATCGGGACGGCCGCGCAGGAGAAGCGGACGATCCTGGTGGAGAAGGCGCCCACCGGCTATCTGAAGATCTCCTCCGGGCTCGGCGAGGCCCCGCCGGCGCAGGTGATCGTGCTTCCGGTGCTGTTCGAGGGCAAGGTGCTCGGCGTGATCGAGCTGGCGTCCTTCACGCCGTTCACGCAGATCCAGAAGGACTTCCTCAACCAGATCGCCGAGATGATCGCGACCAGCGTCAACACCATCTCCGTCAACACCAAGACCGAGGTGCTGCTGAAGCAGTCGCAGGAGCTGACCGAGCAGCTCCAGGAGCGGTCGGCCGAGCTGGAGAACCGGCAGAAGGCCCTCCAGGCGTCCAACGCCGAACTGGAGGAGAAGGCCGAGCTGCTGGCCCAGCAGAACCGGGACATCGAGGTGAAGAACACCGAGATCGAGGAGGCCCGGCAGGTCCTGGAGGAGCGTGCCGAGCAACTGGCCGTCTCCATGCGCTACAAGAGCGAGTTCCTCGCCAACATGTCGCACGAGCTGCGCACGCCGCTCAACTCGCTGCTGATCCTGGCCAAGCTGCTCGCCGACAACGCCGAGGGCAACCTGTCGCCGAAGCAGGTGGAGTTCGCCGAGACCATCCACGGCGCCGGCTCGGACCTGCTCCAGCTCATCAACGACATCCTGGACCTGTCGAAGGTCGAGGCGGGCAAGATGGACGTCTCCCCGACGCGGATCGCGCTCGTCCAGCTCGTGGACTACGTGGAGGCCACCTTCCGGCCGCTGACCGCGGAGAAGGGCCTGGACCTGTCGGTGCGGGTCTCGCCGGAGCTGCCCGCCACCCTGCACACGGACGAGCAGCGGCTCCTGCAGGTGCTGCGCAACCTGCTGTCCAACGCGGTGAAGTTCACCGACTCCGGCTCGGTGGAGCTGGTGATCCGGCCGGCGAGCGGCGACGTTCCGGTGGGGATCAGGGAGCAGCTGCTGGAGACCGGTTCGCTCAGTGATCCGGACGCGCCGCTGATCGCGTTCTCGGTGACCGACACCGGCATCGGCATCGCGGCCAGCAAGATGCGGGTGATCTTCGAGGCGTTCAAGCAGGCCGACGGAACGACCAGCCGCAAGTACGGGGGTACGGGCCTCGGTCTTTCGATCTCGCGGGAGATCGCGCAGCTGCTGGGCGGTGAGATCCACGCGCAGAGCGAGCCGGGCCGTGGCTCCACGTTCACGCTGTACCTGCCGCTGCACCCCAGCGAGCTGCCGCCGCAGGGCTACCAGCAGTCCGTGCCCCAGCTGGAGGCCGGGGACCTGGTCGCCTCGCAGCACCTGGCCCTGGAGGCGTCCGGCGTGGAGATCGAGACGCCGGCCGAGGTGAAGTCGTACCAGGAGACCCAGAACGGCGCCGCGGCGCTCTTCCGGCGCCGCCGCCGGGGGGCTCCGCCGGTGGAGGCGTGGCCGGTGCTCGCCGAGCAGGAGGCGCTGTCCCCGCAGCCGCGCCGGGGCATGCGGTTCGGCGGGGAGAAGGTGCTGATCGTCGACGACGACATCCGCAACGTCTTCGCGCTCACCAGCGTCCTGGAGCAGCACGGCCTGTCGGTGCTGTACGCGGAGAACGGCCGGGAGGGCATCGAGGTTTTGGAGCAGCACGACGATGTCGCGGTCGTCCTGATGGACATCATGATGCCGGAGATGGACGGTTATGCGACGACCAACGCGATCCGCCGGATGCCGCAGTTCGCCGGGCTGCCGATCATCGCGCTGACCGCGAAGGCGATGAAGGGCGACCGGGAGAAGGCCATCGAGTCGGGCGCCTCGGACTACGTCACCAAGCCGGTCGACCCCGATCATCTTCTGGCGGTGATGGAGCAGTGGATGCGCGAGGAGTGACCGGAACGGCCGGGTGTGATGTGAACGTTTCGGGAACGTTCCGTGCGCACGGGGGGTTGCTGACTCAGGGTGGCGGAACCCGTGTAGAAGTGCGGGATTGGGGGAACCTTCTGGTCCCCGGCTGCGTTTCTGCTACGTGCACAGTGACATCGCGGTGACAGGGTGTGGCGACAGGCGGGGTGCGGCTACCATGACCGGCACAAGGACGGGCGGCGAAAGGGAGTCGTCCCCTGGGGCGGCGCCCGGTGCACATCCGGGGCGAGGAGGGCGGGCCATGGTGCAGAAGGCCAAGATCCTCCTGGTCGATGACCGGCCGGAGAATCTGCTGGCGCTGGAGGCCATCCTCTCTGCGCTCGATCAGACACTGGTCCGGGCATCGTCCGGGGAGGAAGCGCTCAAGGCACTGCTCACGGACGACTTCGCGGTGATTCTGCTGGACGTCCAGATGCCGGGCATGGACGGATTCGAGACGGCGGCGCACATCAAGCGGCGGGAGCGGACCCGGGACATCCCGATCATCTTCCTGACCGCCATCAACCACGGTCCGCACCACACCTTCCGGGGCTATGCCGCGGGCGCGGTCGACTACATCTCCAAGCCCTTCGACCCGTGGGTGCTGCGCGCCAAGGTCTCGGTGTTCGTCGAGCTGTACATGAAGAACTGCCAGCTCCGGGAGCAGGCGGCGCTGCTGCGGCTCCAGTTGGAGGGTGGCGGCAAGGGCGGTGCGGTCGCCGGCAAGGAGTCCGCGGGGCTGCTCGCCGAGCTGTCCGCCCGGCTGGCGGCCGTCGAGGAGCAGGCGGAGGCGCTGTCCAAGCAGCTGGACGACGAGTCCGCGGACGCGGCCGCGGTCGCCACGGCGGCCCACCTGGAGCGCAAACTCACCGGCCTGCGCCGGGCGCTCGACGCCCTCGAACCGGGCACCGGCGGCGCCACGCCCTCGCTGCCGTCGCAGAACTGACCCCGGTCGCGGACGCAGTTGCCCATGAGCGTGCGTCAGTTCCGCGCCCCGCGAAGGGCGACACGAACGGGTGAAGCAGTGGGCACACGTGTCCCCTGTCGCATCCCCCGGTAACCTCACACCCATGGCCTCACGTCCCTCCGCAGCCAAGAAGCAGCCCGCGAAGAAGGCCGCTCCCTCGAAGGCTCCGGCGAAGAAGGCCGCCGCGAAGAAAGCCCCGGCCAAGAAGGCGCCCGCCAAGAGGACCACGGCGAAGAAGTCCGCGCCGGCGCCCAAGCCGGCGCCCAGCCCCACCGGGGGCGTGTACCGCCTGGTGCGCGCCCTCTGGCTCGGCGTCGCGCACGCCGTCGGCGCCGTCTTCCGCGGCATAGGACAGGGAGCCAGGAACCTGGACCCGGCCCACCGCAAGGACGGCATCGCCCTGCTCCTGCTCGGCATCGCCCTGATCGTCGCCGCCGGCACCTGGGCCGACCTGCGCGGCCCGGTCGGCGACCTGGTCGAGATCCTCGTCACCGGCGCCTTCGGCCGCCTCGACCTGCTGGTGCCGATACTGCTCGCGATGATCGCCGTGCGGTTCATGCGCCACCCCGAGCAGCAGGATGCCAACGGGCGGATCGTGATCGGCCTGTCCGCACTGGTCATCGGCGTGCTCGGCCAGGTGCACATCGCCTGCGGCTCACCCGCCCGCAGCGACGGCATGCAGGGCATAAGGGACGCCGGCGGCCTCATCGGCTGGGCGGCGGCGACCCCGCTGACGTACACCATGACCGAGGTTCTCGCCGTACCTCTGCTGGTACTGCTCACGATCTTCGGGCTGCTCGTGGTCACCGCGACCCCGGTGAACGCCATCCCGCAGCGGCTGCGGGCGCTCGGCGCGCGCCTTGGGCTGCTGCACGACCCCGAGCCCGACGACGGCTACGAGGAGTACAGCGAGGACGACGAGCGCTACGACGACCAGTGGCGCCAGGCGCTGCCCGCGCGCCCCCGCAGACGCTCCGGCGCCCCCCAGGAGTACGACCCCGACAGCGCCGAGCAGGAGGCCCTCGCCAAGCGCCGGGGCCGCCCCCGGCGCTCCGCCGTGCCGCAGCCCGAGCTGGGCCGCCAGATGGATGCCGTGGACGTCGCGGCGGCCGCCGCGGCCGCGCTCGACGGCGCCGTCCTGCACGGCATGCCGCCCTCGCCGCTCGTCGCCGACCTCACCCAGGGCGTCAGCGTCGGCGACCGCGAGGACACCACCCCCACACCCGTGCCGGCCCCGAGCCCGAGTCCGGTCCCGGCCGCGCGGCCCAAGCAGGAGCGGCTCAAGGTCGAGCCGGTCGTCGCCGACCTGACCAAACCGGCGCCCCAGGAGCACCGCGACCTGCCCCCGCGCGCGGAGCAGCTCCAGCTCTCCGGCGACATCACCTACTCGCTGCCGTCGCTCGACCTGCTCACCCGCGGCGGCCCCGGCAAGGCGCGAAGCGAGGCCAACGACCGGGTGGTCGCCTCGCTCACCAACGTCTTCTCCGAGTTCAAGGTCGACGCCGCTGTCACCGGCTTCACCCGCGGCCCGACGGTCACCCGCTACGAGGTCGAGCTCGGCCCCGCCGTGAAGGTCGAGCGGATCACCGCGCTCACCAAGAACATCGCGTACGCCGTGGCCAGCCCGGACGTGCGGATCATCAGCCCGATTCCCGGCAAGTCCGCGGTCGGCATCGAGATCCCCAACACCGACCGCGAGATGGTCAACCTCGGCGACGTGCTGCGGCTCGCCGAGTCCGCCGAGGACGACGACCCGATGCTGGTCGCCTTCGGCAAGGACGTCGAGGGCGGCTACGTCATGCACTCGCTGGCGAAGATGCCGCACATGCTCGTCGCCGGCGCCACCGGCTCCGGCAAGTCGTCCTGCATCAACTGCCTGATCACCTCGGTCATGATGCGGGCGACCCCGGAGGACGTGCGGATGGTCCTCGTCGACCCCAAGCGCGTCGAGCTGACCGCGTACGAGGGCATCCCGCACCTGATCACACCGATCATCACCAACCCGAAGCGGGCCGCCGAGGCGCTCCAGTGGGTCGTCCGCGAGATGGACCTGCGCTACGACGACCTGGCCGCCTTCGGCTACCGGCACATCGACGACTTCAACAAGGCCGTCCGCGACGGCAAGCTCAAGACACCCGAGGGCAGTGAGCGCGAGCTCCAGGCGTACCCGTACCTGCTGGTGATCGTCGACGAGCTCGCCGACCTGATGATGGTCGCCCCGCGTGACGTCGAGGACTCGATCGTGCGCATCACGCAGCTCGCGCGCGCGGCCGGCATCCACCTGGTGCTCGCCACCCAGCGCCCCTCGGTCGACGTGGTCACCGGTCTCATCAAGGCGAACGTGCCCTCCCGGCTCGCCTTCGCCACCTCCTCGCTCGCCGACAGCCGGGTCATCCTCGACCAGCCCGGCGCCGAGAAACTCATCGGCAAGGGCGACGGGCTCTTCCTGCCGATGGGGGCGAACAAGCCGACCCGTCTGCAGGGCGCGTTCATCACCGAGGAAGAGATCGCCGTCGTCGTCCAGCACTGCAAGGACCAGATGACACCGGTCTTCCGGGACGACGTCGTGGTGGGCACCAAGCAGAAGAAGGAGATCGACGAGGACATCGGCGACGACCTCGACCTCCTCTGCCAGGCCGCTGAGCTGGTCGTCTCCACCCAGTTCGGCTCCACGTCCATGCTCCAGCGCAAGCTGCGCGTCGGCTTCGCCAAGGCCGGCCGGCTCATGGACCTCATGGAGTCGCGGGGCGTGGTCGGGCCGAGCGAGGGATCCAAGGCGCGCGACGTATTGGTAAAACCTGATGAGCTGGACGGGGTGCTTGCTGTGATCCGTGGGGAGTCCGAGGGGTAGACCTGAAGGGGTAGGCCTGTCTGAGGGCTACGGGCGCCTGCGGACCGGGAGGAGCCATCGCCGTGATCCACCCGTTAGGGACCGTCGGGCAACCGTTTCCCTATGACGTACGTCAAGTTGAGCGAGAGGAAAGGTGTGCACCCCATTCTGGGGCGCACACCTGACCCGTCATCGGGATGTCGGGCCATACCGATGGCGTACAAAGTCGTACCGCCCGGTTGCCTCACCCTTTCGCACCCCCCATAGACTGAACCTCCAGCACAGGTGGCTACACGCTCGAAAGGCGCCCCCGTGTCCATCGGCAGCAACTCCCCTGAAGACGAGCGTCCGTTCCCTGACGTGTCCGAGGAAAACCGCCCCTCCGTAGGCCGAGCCCTCAAGCAGGCCCGCATCGCCGCCGGGCTGACCGTCGACGACATCAGCGGGAGCACCCGGGTCCGTATCGCCATCGTGCACGCCATCGAGGCCGACGACTTCGCCCCCTGCGGCGGCGACGTCTACGCCCGCGGGCACATCCGGACCCTGGCGAAGGCCGTCGGCCTCGACCCCGAGCCGCTGCTCGCGCAGTTCGCGGCGGAGCACGGTGGTGGGCGGCCCGCGCCGACGCCCGCCGCGCCGCTGTTCGAGGCGGAACGTATCCGCCCGGAGCGTCGCGGACCCAACTGGACGGCGGCCATGGTCGCCGCGATCGTCGTCGTGATCGGTTTCGTCGGCTTCACCGCCTTCAAGGGCGGCGACGGCGACGACGCCAAGCAGCCGGTCGCCGAGGGCCCCGCCCCGTCGACCAGCAAGCCGGTCTCGCCGACCCCCAAGGAGAGCAAGCCCGACAAGACCCCCGAGCCCTCCGACAGCGCGATCGCCGCCGCGCCCCAGGACAAGGTCACCGTCCAGGTCAGCGCGGTCAACGGACGCAGCTGGATCTCGGCCAAGGACCACAACGGCCGGATGCTCTTCGACGGGCTCCTGAAGAAGGGCGAGTCCAAGACCTTCCAGGACAACTCCAAGATCAACCTGATCCTCGGTGACGCGGGAGCCATCCAGCTCTACGTCAACGGAAAGAAGATCGAGGACCAGTTCCGGCCCGGCGCGGTGGAGCGTCTGACGTACACCAAGGGCGACCCGGAAGTCGGATAAACGTTCGGATCATGTACGTACACAAGGGGTTGGCCATGATCGGCCAGCCCCTTCGACGTGGGCTGTCGGCGAGACAAAGTAGTCTTGAGCCCATGCCTGAACGCCGTACCGTCGCACTCGTCACTCTCGGCTGCGCCCGTAACGAGGTGGACTCGGAGGAGCTCGCAGGCCGTTTGGAGGCGGACGGCTGGCAGCTTGTCGAGGACGCATCGGACGCGGATGTCGCCGTCGTCAACACCTGTGGATTCGTCGAGGCCGCCAAGAAGGACTCGGTCGACGCCCTTCTGGAGGCCAACGACCTCAAGGGGCACGGCAGAACCCAGGCCGTCGTGGCGGTGGGCTGCATGGCCGAGCGGTACGGCAAGGAGCTCGCCGAGGCGCTGCCCGAGGCGGACGGCGTGCTCGGCTTCGACGACTACTCCGACATCTCCGACCGCCTGCAGACCATCCTCAACGGCGGCATCCACGCCTCGCACACCCCGCGCGACCGGCGCAAGCTGCTGCCGATCAGCCCCGCCGAGCGCCAGGACTCGGCCGCTGCCGTCGCACTCCCGGGGCACGGCCCCGCCGACCTCCCCGACGGCGTCGCGCCCGCCTCCGGGCCGCGTGCGCCCCTGCGCCGCCGCCTGGACGGCGCCCCGGTCGCCTCGGTGAAGCTCGCCTCCGGCTGCGACCGGCGCTGCTCCTTCTGCGCCATCCCGTCCTTCCGCGGCTCCTTCATCTCGCGCCGGCCCAGCGACGTGCTGAACGAGACCCGGTGGCTGGCCGAACAGGGCGTGAAGGAGATCATGCTGGTCTCCGAGAACAACACGTCCTACGGCAAGGACCTGGGTGACATCCGTCTCCTGGAGTCGCTGCTGCCGGAGCTGGCCGAGGTGGACGGCGTGGAGCGGGTGCGCGTCAGCTACCTCCAGCCCGCCGAGATGCGGCCCGGCCTGATCGACGTGCTGACCTCCACCCCGAAGGTCGTCCCGTACTTCGACCTGTCCTTCCAGCACTCCGCTCCGGGCGTGCTGCGGGCCATGCGCCGCTTCGGCGACACCGACCGCTTCCTGGAGCTGCTGGACACCATCCGGAGCAAGGCCCCGCAGGCGGGTGTCCGCTCCAACTTCATCGTCGGCTTCCCCGGCGAGTCCGAGTCCGATCTCGGCGAGCTGGAGCGCTTCCTGAACGGCGCCCGCCTGGACGCCATCGGTGTCTTCGGCTACTCCGACGAGGAGGGCACCGAGGCCGCCACGTACGAGAACAAGCTGCCCGAGGAGGTCGTCGACGAGCGTCTCGCGCACATCTCGCGGCTCGCCGAGGAGCTCGTCTCGCAGCGGGCCGAGGAGCGCCTCGGCGAGACCGTGCACGTCCTCGTGGAGTCCGTGGACGACGAGGACGGCGTCCGCGGCCGGGCGGCGCACCAGGCGCCCGAGACGGACGGACAGGTGGTGCTGACCAGCGGCGCCGGACTGCGCGTCGGCCGTATCGTCGAGGCGAAGGTGGTCGGTACGGAGGGTGTCGACCTGGTGGCCGAGCCGCTGCAGGGCTCGCCCGCGTGGAGCGAGGAGGCGGGCAGATGACCGGAGTCCCGGCGTCCGCCGCGGGCGGCTCCTCAGGCGCGCACGGCGCCCCGGGCCCCGCCGCCCCCTCCGGTGCCGCCCCGGATTCCGGTTCCGGTTCCCGGGACGCCGGTTCCCACGACGGCGAGCGGCCCGTGCGCGGCGGGAAGATCGCCGCTGCCGCCGTCAACCAGGCCAGCCTGTGGAACGTCGCCAATCTGCTGACCATGCTCCGGCTGGTCCTGGTGCCCGGCTTCGTCGCCCTGATGCTGGCCGGCGGCGGCTACGACCCGGCGTGGCGCTCGCTCGCCTGGGCGGCCTTCGCCATCGCCATGATCACCGACCTGTTCGACGGTCACCTGGCACGCACCTACAACCTCGTCACCGACTTCGGGAAGATCGCCGACCCCATCGCCGACAAGGCGATCATGGGAGCGGCACTGATCTGCCTGTCCGGGCTGGGCGATCTGCCCTGGTGGGTGACGATCGTGATCCTCGCCCGGGAACTCGGCATCACGCTGATGCGTTTCGTGGTCATCCGGTACGGCGTGATCCCGGCCAGCCGCGGCGGCAAGCTCAAGACCCTCACCCAGGGCGTGGCCGTCGGGATGTACGTGCTGGCACTGACGGGGTGGCTGGCGACCCTGAGGTTCTGGGTGATGGCCGCGGCCGTCGTCCTGACCGTCGTCACCGGCCTCGACTACGTGAGACAGGCCATTGTGCTGCGGCGGCAGGGAATCGCCGAGCGGGCGGCAGCGTTGGAGGAGACGGAAGCGTGAGTTCCACGGCCGCCCAGCTGGTGCGACTACTGACGGTGAGGGGGCAGACCCTCGCTGTCGCCGAGTCGCTGACGGGCGGCCTGGTCGCGGCGGAGATCACGACGGTGCCGGGAGCGTCCAAGGCGTTCCGCGGCTCGGTCACCGCCTACGCCACCGAGCTGAAGCACCAGCTGCTGGGCGTCGACGCCACTCTGCTGGCCCAGCAGGGCGCGGTGGATCCGCAGGTCGCGGCCCAGATGGCCGCCGGAGTGCGCAAGGCGCTGGGCGCCGACTGGGGCCTCGCGACGACCGGGGTCGCCGGACCGGAAGCGCAGGACGGCCAACCGGTCGGCACGGTCTTCGTCGCCGTGGACGGGCCGTTCGGCCCTGGTTCCGGTTCTGCCGCTGGCGGAAAAGTGGAGGCCCTGCGGTTGAACGGCGACCGCGCGGAAATTCGTAGAGAGAGTGTACGGAGCGTACTCGCACTGCTTCTGAGGGAGCTTGCGAGCGAACAGACCGGGAATGAGCGGGCACAGGATACGGAACAGAACGGGGGGTTTTGATGTTTGCAGCCCTGAGTGAACACGACATCGCTCCCCGCACGGCCGCGGCGCGAGGCGGTACGGTGGGGCGTGAAGGATGCGGCTACGCGGTCCGAGGAGGGAGCCACCGATGATTCTGCTCCGTCGCCTGCTGGGTGACGTGCTGCGTCGGCAGCGCCAGCGCCAGGGCCGTACTCTGCGCGAAGTCTCCTCGTCCGCCCGAGTCTCACTCGGCTATCTCTCCGAGGTGGAGCGGGGGCAGAAGGAGGCTTCCTCCGAGCTGCTCTCCGCCATCTGCGACGCGCTGGACGTACGGATGTCCGAGCTCATGCGAGAAGTGAGCGAC
The DNA here is from genome assembly GCF_044769305.1 of Streptomyces sp. NPDC090499. Classification (NCBI taxonomy): domain Bacteria; kingdom Bacillati; phylum Actinomycetota; class Actinomycetes; order Kitasatosporales; family Streptomycetaceae; genus Streptomyces; species Streptomyces sp. NPDC090499. The sequence goes on along the minus strand of NZ_JBIVXP010000017.1, from coordinate 197,420 downwards.
GAGCTCGCCCTCGCCGAGCTGGCCCGGTCCGCCCAGGCCACCGAGCCCGTGCCCACGCCGGTTCGCCCGATGCTGGGTACCGTCTCGGTGACGGGTGTGCCACCGGAACGGGTGACCATCAAGGCGCCCGCCGAGGCGGTGGACGTGGTCGCCGCGTGACGCCTGCGCGGAGATAGACCCGACGCGGCGCCGACCCGGCGTCGAAGAAGTGCGCGAGGCCCCGGCCGGGGCCCTCCCGGGGAGACCTGGGAGGGGGCGGCCGGGGCCTTCGTGCGTCCGTGCGCGGCATGCGTCCATTTGCCGGTGTCCGCCGATGCGGTCATGGTGGAGGAACGCTTACCGGGGGCTGACGACCGGAGACAACGCATGTACGTCGTGAAGAGCCCGCTGCCCGACGCGGACCCGAGGACCGTGCCCGAGGCGGCGTGGGGCGCCCCCGTCGAGAACGCGTAGCAGATGCCTGTGCCGGTCCACGGCCGTTGCATCGGTGAGCCCTCGGTGCGCCTCCCCAGTGGGCCGGGCGGCGTTCTAGCGTCCGGCTGGAGGTGACGGCCATGGTGGGGCGGATAGTGCGCTGGGGGGTTGTGCTGGGGTTCGCGGCGGTGTGGTGGTGGGCCGTGCTGCGGATCACCTTTGCCGACGGCGCCGGGGCGCTGGAGGGGACCGTGGCCGCCGGCGGGTGGGGACTGAGCCTGCTGCCGGTGAACTGCGTGCCGAGGAGCCGGGCGGCGGGGGCGCTGGGACCGGCCCGCTGGCGGACGGCCTGGCGGACCCAGGGGGCTACCAGGGCATCGCCACCCCTCCGTTCGGGCGCAGGATCTGGCCCGTCGTGAACGAGGAGGCGTCGGAGGCCAGATAGAGCACGGCGTGCGCGATGTCCGCCGCCTCGCCGACCCGGCCCAGCGGCGACATCCGGGCCATCCGGGCCTCCGTCCGCTGCTGTTCCGCGCTGTCGTCGCGGTCGGTCATGGGGGTGCGGGTCCAGCCCGGGGCGACCGCGTTGACGCGGATGCCCTGCCGGCCGACCTCGTTGGCGAGCGTCCTGGTCAGCTGGACCACGGCCGCCTTGGCCGCGCCGTAGCAGAGCAGGCCGGGGCCGCCGGTGTCGATCGCTCCGGAGGCCATGGTGACGATGCTGCCCCCGCTCCGCCCGGCCACCATCAGCCGCGCCGCCTCCTGGCAGGCGTAGAGCACGCCCTTGAAGTTGACGCCCAGCACCCGGTCGAGGTCCTCGTCCCTGGTCTCCAGGACCGGACTGCGGTGCATGATCCCGGCGATCGCCGCCATGACGTCCAGCCGCCCGCAGGACCGCACGGCCTCCCCGAGCCGCTCCCGGTCGGTGACGTCGAGGGTGTGGGTGCGGGCGGCACCGCCCCGGTCCTTGATCAGCGCCGCCGTCCCGTGCAGGCCGTCCGCGTCCCGGTCGGCACAGTGCACGGTCGCGCCCGCCTCGGCGAGCAGCACGGCGGACGCCCGGCCGATGCCACCGGCGGCGCCGGTGACGAATGCGGTGCGTCCGGTGAGGTCGTACGCCTTGAGGGGCATGAAGGGACGGTACGAGCGTTTCTGACGGGCCGTCAATTGTTTGTGCGGGGGCGGGTTCCGTGGGCGCGTGGGGAACCCGGGGCGGGGGCCGGGCCGGTCTGGCAGGCCGGGCACCAGTAGGTGGGGCGTTCGCGGGCGCCGTCGCCCTGGTCGGCGAGCCGGATCGGGGTGCGGCAGCGCAGGCAGGGGCGGGGTGCGCGGCCGTAGACGTAGAGGTCGTGGTCGCGCAGGCCGGTGGTGCGGCGGACCACGCGGTCGCGGTTGGCGGCCAGGAGGCGCTGGGCGAGGCCGGGGAGGATCGCGGCGCGGTCGGCGGGCAGCGCGCCGACCGGGAGCCACGGGGTCGCGCCGATCAGGAAGCAGAGCTCGCTCTTGTAGATGTTGCCGATCCCGGCGAGGTTGCGCTGGTCCAGCAGGGCCTCGCCGAGCGGGCGGGCGGGGTCCGCGAGAAGGTTGGCGAGGGCGCGGTCGGGGTTCCAGTCGGGGCCCAGCAGATCGGGGCCCAGGTGGCCCACGGCGCGCTCCTCCTCGCCGGTGCGCAGGAGCTCCAGGACCTGGAGGCGGTACCCGACGGCCGTGCGGTCGGCGGTGGCGAGGACCGCCCGGATCTGGTGCGCCGCACCGCCCCGCCAGCGCTCACCGGTGTCGTAGACCTTCCAGGCGCCCTCCATCCGCAGGTGCGTGTGCAGGGTCAGGCCGCCCTCGAAGCGGGTGAGCAGGTGCTTGCCGCGCGGGGTGGTGCCGAGGACGGTACGGCCGCTGAGATCGACCGTGGCGTACCTGGGCACCCGGAAGTCGCTGCGGGTCAGCACCTGCCCGGCGAGCGCGTCGTGCAGGCGCCTCGCGGCCTGCCAGACCGTGTCACCTTCGGGCATGGGTCAAGGGTGGCACGAGGCGGCGGGAGGTGAGGCGCGCACCGTGCTTCACGCCCGCAGGCGCAGGCCGCGCGGGGTCGCGATGAAGCCCGCAGCCTCCAGGAGGGTGCCCAGCGGGGAGGTCAGGGCCGAGGCGCCGTTGACGCGCTCCACCGTCACCGTGCCGAGGGTGCCCGCGCGGGCGGCCGCCGCGAGGGCGTCCGCCGCCGTGCGGAGCCTGGTGTCGTCGGTGGCGGCCGTGTCCGGGGCGGCGGGCCAGGCCAGCAGGGTCTTGCCGCCCCGCTCCATGTAGAGGGTCAGCTCGCCGTCGACCAGGACCACCAGCGAGCCCGCCTTGCGGCCCGGTTTGTGTCCGGCGCCGGTCGGGGGCTCGGGCCAGGGGAGGGCGGCGCCGTAGGCGTTCGCCGGGTCGGCGGCGGCGAGGAGTACGGCTCTGGGGTCGGGGGCGGTGGCGGTGCGGGTGTGGCGGTTGCCGTAGGTGAACGGGTTCGGGCCGTAGGGGTTCGGGAAGCTGCCGGGGTTCGCGGGGCTGCCGCCTCGGGGCCCGCCGTAGCCGGGGGCGGTGAACGGGTCGGCGGGGGCGAGGTCCTTGGGGGAGACGTAGTCGCCCGGGGCGGTGGGCGGTTCGGGCGGCCAGGTGAAGTCGCCGTCCAGGCCCGGGAAACCGTCCGTGTCGAAGGGGCCGAGGGGATCGAGGGAGCCGGCGGGTGTGCTGTGGCCGCCGTTCGGGCCGGTGAACTCGGGGGCGCCGGCGGCTCCCGTGGGTCCGGAACCGGTGCCCGGCAGGGCCTCGCCCCGCTCGCGGGCGTTGGACACCGCGCGCAGCCGGTCGACCGCGCCGTCCATCGCGAACTGGGCCGCTCCCAGGCCCTCCACGACGTAACCCCGGCGTGCCTGGCCGCTCTCCTCGAACGCCGACAGGATCCGGTACACCGCCGAGAAGCCGCCCTCCACGCCCTCCGCCGCGACCGCACCCCGTGTCACCACACCGTGCCGGTCGAGAAGGGTGCGGGCCAGGGCGTGCGCGCGCACGGTGGTGTCCGGCTCGCGCTGCGGCAGCAGCGACCAGCGTCCCGCCACGGTCGGCGGGCCGGTGCGGGAGGCGGGGCGGGCGGTGGCCGTCAGGGAGCCGTAGCGGCCGCGCGGGACGGCGCGCTTGGCGCGGTGGGCGGTGGAGCCCGCGGTACGCCCCGAGCCGAGCAGGGAGCGCATCGGGGCCAGCGTGTCGTTGGTGAGCCGCCCGGACCAGGCCAGGTCCCAGACGGCGTCGGCCAGTTGGGGATCGGTGGCGTCGGGGTGGGTGGTGGCCCGGACCTGGTCGGCGATCTGCCGGAAGAACAGGCCGTAGCCCCCGGAGAGGGCGTCGAGCACGGACTGGTGGAGGGCGGTGAGCTCCAGCGGGTGCGGCGGCGGGAGGAGCACGGGGGCCGCGTCCGCCAGATACAGGGAGACCCAGCCGTCCTTGCCGGGCAGGGCACCCGCGCCGGCCCACACGAGTTCGCCGGCCGCGGTGAGTTCGTCGAGCATCGCGGGCGAGTAGTTCGCCACGCGGGACGGCAGGACCAGCTTCTCCAGGGCCGACGCCGGTACGGAAGCGCCCTGCAACTGCTCCACGGCACGCACCAGTCCGTCCACCCCGCGCAGCCCGTGCCCCTTGCCGATGTGCTGCCACTGCGGCAGGAACTGGGCGAGCGCGGCCGGTGCCACCGGCTCCAGCTCGTGCCGGAGCGCGGCCAGCGAACGGCGGCGCAGCCTGCGCAGCACCGCCGCGTCGCACCACTCCTGGCCGATGCCCGCCGGATGGAACTCGCCCTGCACCACCCGCCCGCCCGCCGCGAGCCGCTGCAGCGCGCCCTCCGTGACCGCCACCCCGAGCCCGAAACGGGCCGCCGCGGTGGCCGACGTGAACGGGCCGTGGGTGCGCGCGTACCGCGCGAGGAGGTCGCCGAGCGGGTCCTTCACGGGCTCGGTGAAGGCCTCGGGCACGCCGACCGGCAGGGCGGTGCCGAGGGCGTCGCGCAGCCGGCCCGCGTCCTCGACCGCTGCCCAGTGCTCGGCCCCGGCGATCCGGACCCTGATGGCCCGCCGCGCGCCCGCCAGCTCCGCGGCCCACTGCGGCTCGGCGCCCCGCTCCGCCAACTCGGCGTCCGTGAGCGGCCCGAGCAGCCGCAGCACGTCGGCCACGCCCTCCGGGTCCTTGATCCGGCGGTCCTCGGCCAGCCACTGCAGCTCGCGCTCCAGCTCGGTCAGCACCTCCGCGTCGAGCAGCTCGCGCAGCTCCGCCTGGCCCAGCAGCTCGGCCAGCAGCCGGGAGTCCAGGGAGAGTGCGGCCGCGCGGCGCTCGGCGAGCGGGGAGTCACCCTCGTACAGGAACTGGGCGACGTAGCCGAAGAGGAGGGAACGGGCGAACGGCGACGGCTCCGGGGTGGTGACCTCGACCAGGCGGACCTTGCGCGCTTCCAGGTCGCCCATCAGCTCCACGAGCCCGGGGACGTCGAAGACGTCCTGGAGGCACTCGCGGACCGCTTCCAGGACGATCGGGAACGACCCGAACTCGCTCGCCACCTGGAGCAGTTGGGCGGCGCGCTGGCGCTGCTGCCACAGCGGGGTGCGCTTGCCGGGGTTGCGGCGCGGCAGCAGCAGCGCGCGGGCGGCGCATTCGCGGAACCGGGAGGCGAACAGGGCCGAGCCGCCGACCTGGTCGGTCACGATCTGGTCGACCTCGCCCTTGTCGAAGGCGACGTCCGCCGCGCCCACCGGGGCCTGGTCGGAGTCGTACTCCGTACCGGCCTTCACGGGGGCCTGGTCGAGCAGGTCCAGGCCCATCAGGTCGGCGTCGGGCAGCCGCAGCACGATGCCGTCGTCGGCGTGCATGACCTGGGCGTCCATGCCGTACCGCTCGGACAGCCGGGCACCGAGGGCGAGCGCCCAGGGGGCGTGCACCTGGGCGCCGAAGGGGGAGTGGACGACGACCCGCCAGTCGCCCAGCTCGTCACGGAAGCGCTCGACCACGATCGTGCGGTCGTCGGGGACATGGCCGCAGGCCTCGCGCTGTTCGTCCAGGTACGACAGCACGTTGTCCGCCGCCCACGCGTCCAGGCCCGCCGCGAGCAGGCGCAGCCGGGCGTCGCCCTTGGGGAGTGCGCCGACCTCCCGCAGGAACGCGCCGACCGCGCGGCCCAGTTCGAGCGGGCGGCCCAGCTGGTCGCCCTTCCAGAACGGGAGACGACCAGGGACGCCGGGGGCGGGGGAGACCAGGACGCGGTCACGCGTGATGTCCTCGATGCGCCAGGAGCTGGTGCCCAGGGTGAAGACATCGCCCACCCGGGACTCGTACACCATCTCCTCGTCCAGCTCGCCGACCCGGCCGCCGCCCTTCTTCGGGTCGGCGCCGGCCAGGAAGACGCCGAAGAGGCCGCGGTCGGGGATCGTGCCGCCGGAGGTGACGGCGAGCCGCTGGGCGCCGGGACGGCCGGTGACCGTCCCCGCGACCCGGTCCCAGACCACACGCGGGCGCAGCTCCGCGAACGCGTCCGACGGGTAGCGGCCCGCGAGCATGTCGAGGACCGCGGTGAACGCCGACTCCGGGAGCGCGGCGAAGGGGGCCGCGCGGCGGACGGTGGCGAGCAGGTCGTCGACCTGCCAGGTGTCCAGCGAGGTCATCGCCACGAGCTGCTGGGCGAGGACGTCGAGCGGGTTCGCGGGAACCCTCAGGGACTCGATGGAGCCGGTGCGCATCCGCTCGGTGACCACGGCCGCCTGCACCAGGTCGCCCCGGTACTTGGGGAAGACCACGCCGGTGGAGACCGCGCCGACCTGGTGACCGGCGCGGCCGACGCGCTGCAGACCGGAGGCGACCGACGGTGGGGACTCGACCTGGACCACCAGGTCCACCGCGCCCATGTCGATGCCCAGTTCGAGACTGGAGGTGGCCACCACCGCGGGCAGCCGGCCCGCCTTCAGGTCCTCCTCGACCAGCGCGCGCTGCTCCTTGGAGACCGAGCCGTGGTGCGCGCGGGCGAGGACCGGCGGGGCACCCTGGGCCGCGCCCGAGCCGCCCATCAGCTCGGCCGGCGAGTGATGCTCGTCCAGGGGCCGGCCGGTCACCCGCTCGTAGGCGATCTCGTTGAGCCGGTTGCACAGCCGCTCCGCCAGGCGGCGGGAGTTCGCGAACACGATCGTCGAGCGGTGGGCCTGCACCAGGTCGGCGATCCGCTCCTCCACGTGCGGCCAGATCGACGGCTTCTCCGCGCCCTCGCTGCCGTCGGTGGCCGGGGAGCCGCCCAGCTCTCCCATGTCCTCCACCGGGACGACGACGGAGAGGTCGAACTCCTTGCCGGACTTCGGCTGCACGATCTCCACCTTGCGGTGCGGTGAGAGATAGCGGGCCACCTCGTCGACCGGGCGGACGGTCGCCGACAGGCCGATCCGGCGGGCCGGCCTCGGCAGCAGCTCGTCCAGCCGCTCCAGGGAGAGCGCGAGGTGCGCGCCGCGCTTGGTGCCGGCGACCGCGTGCACCTCGTCCAGGATCACCGTCTCGATGCCGGTCAGCGCGTCGCGCGTGGCCGACGTCAGCATCAGGAACAGGGACTCCGGGGTGGTGATCAGGATGTCCGGCGGGCGGGTGGACAGCGCGCGGCGCTCGGCGGCCGGGGTGTCGCCGGAACGGATACCGACCCGCACCTCCGGCTCGGGCAGGCCCAGCCGCACGGACTCCTGGCGGATGCCGGTCAGCGGGCTGCGCAGGTTCCGCTCGACGTCGACCGCGAGGGCCTTGAGCGGTGACACGTACAGCACGCGGCAGCGCTTCTTCGGATCGGCCGGGGGCGGGGTGGCGGCCAGCTGGTCCAGGGCGGCGAGGAAGGCGGCCAGCGTCTTGCCGGAGCCGGTCGGGGCGACCACCAGCACGTCCGAGCCCGCGGCGATGGCCTGCCACGCGCCTGCCTGGGCCGCGGTGGGCGCGGAAAACGCCCCCGTGAACCAGCCGCGGGTCGCGGGGGAGAAGCCGTCGAGGGCCCGGTGTGCGGATTTCGCCATGGGTCCATCCTGCACCTGGCCACTGACAATCGGGTCTGACCTGCGCAGACGCGGGCGGTCCCGAGAGGCCTCGGCTTCGCCTTCGGTCTTTGTGCTCCTGCCGCACCACCCGTGACGGCTTCGTCGTCGGGTGCGGGTGGCCCCGGTGGGGGCGGATTCGCCGTCGGCGGCTGCGTGAAGGGTGGGGCGGGCGGGGGCGGTGGGGTGGACGTGTCCGGAGGCAAGGTGGGAGGCGGAAGCGGGGGTGGCTGCTGCGGGCGGTCGGGTGGGACGCGGGAGCGGTGAGACGTGGCGGGGGGGCGGCCGGGCGGTAGGCGGTCGGATGGAAGGCGATCCGGTGGAAGGCGGCCGGGCGGGTGTGGGGTGCGCGGCTGGGAGGGGGTCGGGTGGGGGCGGGGCCGTCGACAATGGGTGTATGGCGGGATCGGACGAGCAGGCGCGGCACTGGCGGTACGAGGCGTTGCCCGGTGTCGACCTGCTGCGGGCCCGGTACGTTCGCAAGACGTTCGTGCGGCACACCCACGAGCACTTCGTGATCGCTGCCATCGCCGACGGTGTCGAGGTCTTCCACCACCGGGGCTCCGACGTGTCGGCGGGGGCGGGGGCGCTCGCGCTGGTCAACCCGGACACCCCGCACACCGGGCGGGCCGGGGTGCCCGAGGGGTGGCGGTACGGGGCGGTCCACCCGGCGCCGGACCTCGTGGCCGGGATCGCCGCCGAGACCACCGCGATCCGGGGCACCCCCGGCTTCGTCAGTCCCGTGCTCGACGACCCGTACAGCGTCGCCCTCGTGCACCGGGTGCTGCGCGCCGCCGACGAGGGCAACGCGCTCGCCGCCGACACCCTGCTGCGCGTCGCGGTGACCAGGCTGCTGCGGCTGAACGGCGGCCCGCTGCCGCAGCGGCAGGTCCGTACCGCCGGGGCTCGGCTCGCCGCACGCGCGCGTGCGGTGCTGGCGGAGCGGATGGTCGAGCCGCCCACCCTGGAGCGACTCGCCACCGATCTCGGCACCAGCCCCTTCGCGCTGCTCAGGGCGTTCCGCGACGCCTACGGCATGCCCCCGCACACCTGGCTGACCGACGCCCGGGTGCGCCGCGCCCGGCTGCTGCTGGACGCCGGCACGGCACCCGCCGAGGCGGCCGTCGCCGTGGGCTTCACCGACCAGCCGCACCTCAACCGGCACTTCGCCCGGATCGTCGGCGTCCCGCCGGGCGCCTACCGGCGCGAGCGCAAGAACGTACAAGACGCCCGGGACGGCAGCCCGTAGCGTCCCGGGCGTGGCACAACAGACAGCAAGCGCAGACATACGCGGCGACGGCGGCCCGAAGCCGGACTCCGCCGTCGTCAGGGACGCCCTCGGGGTCGGGGTCGCCGTGGGACTCTCCGGGTTCGCCTTCGGCGTGACCTCGGCAGGCAGCGGGCTCGGCCTGCTCCAGACCTGCACGCTCAGCCTGCTGGTGTTCACCGGCGCCTCCCAGTTCGCCCTGGTGGGCGCACTCGCGGCCGGCGGCAACCCGTTCACCGCGGCGGCCGGCGCCTTCTTCCTCGGGGTGCGCAACGCGTTCTACGGGCTGCGTCTCTCGCAGGTACTGGCCCTGCCGCGCGCGGTGCGGCCGTTCGCCGCCCAGTGGGTGATCGACGAGACCACCGCGGTCACCCTGGCCCAGCCGACGCGGCGCGCCGCCCGGATCGGCTTCACCGTCACCGGGCTCAGCCTGTACGTGCTGTGGAACCTCACCACCCTGCTCGGCGCGCTCGGCGCCAAGGCCGTCGGGGACACCGGCGCCTGGGGTCTGGACGCGGCCGGACCCGCCGTCTTCCTGGCCCTGCTCGCCCCCATGCTGAAGACCACCACCGACCGCGCGGTCGCCGCCCTCGCGGTGCTGCTGGGTCTCGGCCTGCTGCCCGTGCTGCCGGCCGGGGTGCCGGTCCTGGTGGCCGCGCTGGCGGCACCGGCCGCCCTGTTCGTCTCCGGCCGCCGCTCCGGCCGCGACCGTACCCGCGACGAGGCACCCGAGGAGACCCGGTGAACTTCTGGATCGCGATCGGCGCGACCGCCCTCGGCTGCTACGCCGTCAAGCTCGCCGGACTGCTGGTGCCCGCCGGGGTGCTGGAGCGGCCGGTGGTGCGACGGCTGGCCGCCCTGCTGCCCGTGGCCCTGCTCGCCGCCCTCACGGCCCAGCAGACGTTCGCCGACGGGCACGCGCTCGTGCTGGACGCGCGGGCCGCGGGGCTCGGGGCGGCCGCCGTGGCGCTGGTGCTGCGCGCGCCCTTCCTGATCGTCGTCGGGGTCGCCGTGGTGGTCACGGCGGGGCTGCGGGCCGTCACCGGCTGAGACTTCCGTCACCCGGCGTTCCGCACCCGGCCGCGGTCACCCCACGAAGCGGCCGTACGCCCCGAGCGTGACCAGGGCGTCGATCGTCACCCTGGGGCGGGCTTCCAGGGTGGCGGCCGGTGTCCACTGGCGCCAGCGGATCGGCCAGCCGCCGTCCGCTTCCTGTTCGGCGGTGAGGAAGTCGAGCGAGCGGGTCATCTCCTCGTCGGTGAACCACGCGCGCGCGAGCGAGTCCGGGGACTTCGCGAAGTCGTGCGGGAAGTGGTGCTCGCGCGGGGCGTAGCCGGGTGCGACCGGGTACGCGTCGAGGCGCTCGGGGTCCAGCGCGGCCAGGCGCTGCTCGCGCACCAGGCGGCCCAGCCGGTCGGCGGCCGCCTCGGCGCGCGAGCGGTCGGGCACCGTGTCCAGGAAGGCGACCGCGGCCTCGATCTCGTAGGGGTGCGACTTCTCGAGGTCCAGGATCGCCTGCCAGCAGAAGTCGGTGGCCCGGAACAGCCACGCGTGCCAGACCTCGTTGCGGTGCAGCAGGCCCACCACCGGGCCGGTGGCGAGGAGCTCGCTGGGCGGGTCGTCGACGACCGGGACGAACGGCGCCGCCGGGTAGCCGCGCTGGCCGGGACGGACGGCGGGCAGCGCCCCGTCCGCGGCGGAGACCGCCGTCAGATAGCGGCACACGCGCTCCACCCGCTGCCCGCCGCACCGCCCGATGGCGTCCAGGACGCGCAGCGCGTGCCCGGTGTGCAGCGGCTGGCTCACCGGGCCACGCAGATCGGGCTCCAGCGCGTGCCCGTAGCCGCCGTCCTCGTTGCGGTAGGCGTCCAGCGCGGTCTCCACCGGATCGGGGCCGCCGTTCAGGAAGTGGTACGCGAAGAGACGCTGCTCCAGCACGCGGGCGGTGAGCCACATGAACCGTTCGGCGCGGAAGAGCGGGGAGTGCGCCGGGGGCGCAGGGGGGAGTGGGGAAGCTCCGGTTTCGGCCATGCGCAAGACCGTAGGGCGGAAAGCGGTCTCGGCAGGCGCTCCCGGGCAGGGCCCACTCTCAGGGGCGGGATACTGGTTTCATGCGGTTGACGGTTTTCTGGCAGCGGATGGCGGAACACTTCGGTTCCGGGTACGCCGACACCTTCGCACGCGATCATGTGATGACGGAGCTCGGCGGGCTGACGGTGCACGAGGCGCTGGACGCCGGCTGGGAGGCCAAGGACGTGTGGCGCGTGGTCTGCACGGTCATGAACGTTCCGGGGGAGAGGCGCTGACCGTGCGCGAAGACCGGAGACGGGCCACGCGTTGTCAGTGGCGTAGGCGAGACTTGCAACGTGGTATCCACTGACGAGGACGGGCGCACCGCCCAGGACGCATCCCCGGCCGAGACGGCCGACACGACGCCGCGCGCCGGATCACCGGCCGCCGACGCCGCGGCACCGGGCGCCCGCATGCCGCGCTGGCTGCCGCGCGCCATGGTGCTGGCACTCGCCCTCGTCGCCGCCTTCCAGCTTGGCAGCTGGGCCTTCCACCAGCTCACCGGACTGCTGATCAACATCCTGATCGCGTTCTTCCTGGCGCTCGCCATCGAGCCCGCGGTGAGCTGGATGGCCTCCCGCGGCATGCGCCGGGGCTTCGCGACCTTCCTGGTCTTCCTCGGCCTGGCGATCGCCACGGCGGGGTTCATCACCCTGCTCGGCTCGATGCTGGCCGGGCAGATCATCAAGATCGTCGAGGACTTCCCCGACTACCTGGACTCGGTCATCAACTGGGTCAACCACACCTTCCACACCGAAGTGAAGCGGGTCGACGTCCAGGAGGGCCTGCTGCACTCCGACTGGCTGCGCAAGTACGCGCAGAACAGCGCGGCCGGTGCGCTCGACGTGTCCGGGCAGGTGCTCGGCGGCCTCTTCCAGCTGCTGACGATCACGCTGTTCGCCTTCTACTTCGCCGCCGACGGCCCCCGGCTGCGCCGCACCCTGTGCTCCGTGCTGCCGCCCGCCCGCCAGGCCGAGGTGCTGCGCGCCTGGGAGATCGCCGTCGACAAGACCGGCGGCTACCTGTACTCGCGCGGTGTGATGGCGCTGATCTCCGGAATCGCGCACTACATCCTGCTGGAGGCCCTCGGCGTGCCGTACGCGCCCGTGCTGGGCGTGTGGGTCGGGCTTGTCTCGCAGTTCATCCCCACCATCGGCACCTATCTCGCGGGTGCGCTGCCGATGCTGATCGCGTTCACCGTCAACCCGCTCTACGCGGTGTGGGTGCTGGTGTTCGTCGTGATCTACCAGCAGTTCGAGAACTACATGCTGCAGCCCAAGCTGACCTCCAAGTCGGTCGACATCCACCCGGCGGTCGCCTTCGGCTCGGTCATCGCGGGCACCGCGCTCCTCGGCGCCGTCGGCGCGCTGATCGCCATCCCGGCGGTCGCCACGCTCCAGGCGTTCCTGAGCGCCTATGTGAAGCGGTACGACGTCACGGACGACCCCCGGGTGCACGGGCACCGCAGGCGGAGCGCGGGCGGCCCCGGGCTGCGCACACGCGCGCGGCGCCTGACACAGCGCCTGATATGGCAGCGGCCGGCCGAGGGCTCCGGAGACACTCCGTCCTGACGGCCGCCGCGATCAGTAGGTGAGTACGGCCCACACCCCGGCGGCGGCGACGGCCGCCGCGTAGCAGCCCACCGCCGCGGCCACGACCCGCCACCGGGTGCGCTCGCTCCACCCGGTGCGGGACAGCAGCCAGGCCAGGGCCGGCAGGACCAGCACCGCGTGCAGACTGACCGCGTGCAGCGGCTTGAGCGGGGCCGTCGAGTCGTACGCCGCCTCCTGGTGCCCGGTCCGGACGAGCACCACCCCGCGCGCGATCATCGCCGCTCCCGAGGCCAGCGCCACCAGCAGCACCGCGAACCCGGAGCGCACCGCGAGCGCCATGCCCGCGGGACCGGCCGGGCGGTGCTGGAAGGACGCCACCGCGAAGACGGTGAGCAGCACCACCAGGACCCCGCCGCCCACCGCGAGCATCATGGACACCGCGGTGTCGAAGGGCGTCTCCATGTCGAGGTGCGAGGGCACCCGGCGCCACGCCTGCAGGGTGATCCCGCCGACCTCCACCACACAGTCGGCGGCGAACACGAGCAGCAGGACGGTCCGCAGCCGCTCCCCGACCCTCAGGTAGGAGGTGACCCAGGTGACCGCCATCAGCGTCAGTCCGAAGGAGAGCCCGAAGGTGACGGGCTTGCGCCAGGAGACCGGCCCGTACCAGGGTCCGCCGTCGACCGCGAACACCACCAGATGCGCCAGGCCGGACAGGACGAGGAGCACGCCGGTCACGTGACAGAGACGCTCGGCGGGGCGCACCCGGGCCAGGATCCCGGTCGGCGGGTTCGCCGGTGGCCTGCGGGGCGGACTCTTCAGGGAGGAGGACATGCGCCCAGCCTCCCGGTGCCCGCCCGCGCGGTCGTCGTCCGGCCGAAGACACCCGCCGTACGCCTTGCGGAGTAGGGGACGCCGGGGCGATCAGGAGACCGTGGCGGCCGGCGGGGTCCATCGGCGGGTGCGGGGTACGGAGCCCGGCACGCCGTAGTCCTTCTTGAGGTGCTCGGGGATGGCGTAGTGCATGACGCGGCCACGGGTGAGCGAGGACAGTTCGAGAACGGTGGTGAGGTGGCCGAGACGGTCCAGGGCCCAGGCGCCCAGCGGGGAGCGGTCCTCGATGGTCTCCAGGACGCCGAGGAGGTGCGGTACGGCCTTGACGACGGTGTCCCACGGGGTGCGCGGCACCTCCAGCCAGTCGGCGCAGGTGTCGCCGACCAGGTGGCGGATCAGGGCGGAGACGATCGGGTCGAAGAAGGTGCCGGGGACGACCTCCTCGTACAGGTCGATGAGCTGCCGGGTCAGGACCGCGCCCTCCTCGGAGGGGCCCATGTGCCGGACCATGTACAGGTCGAGGAAGGCGCGTGCCTCCTCGAGGGTCTTCGGGACGGCCTCCTGGTCGACGCCGAGCATGGCGCCCACCACCCGCCACGCGTAGTAGTACGCCTCCGCACCCTCCGTGGACAGGTGGATGCCCAGCCGGTGCAGGCTGTCGAGGACGAGCATGGAGAAGAACATCTGGCCGCCGATCATGTCCTCCTGGCAGATCGGCGTGCCCAGCGCCTCGGTGTCCCAGCGGTTCTCGCGCCTGAGGTGGTGCCGGATCGAGGCGTGCAGCAGGCGCACCTTCTGGGCGGCCGGGACGAAGCGGCTGCCGGCCTCGAAGGCGTCGGGGCGCATGAGGTAGACGGTGAACTGACCGGTCTCCGCCATGCGCTTGGACGGGTACTTCAGCCCGTGGGTGGCCGACAGCAGCTTCGCCACGCGCGGGACGACGTAACAGGCGGGCATGGCGGCGAAGGAGAGCGCGGTCGAGATGTGCACGTTGTTGTCGATGAAGAACAGCCGGGCCTTCTCCATCTCGCCCCAGTCCACCCAGGACGGCGGCACCCGGGTGGCCTCCAGGTACTCCCGCGCGACGTCGGGCAGCCCGTCCGGCAGGGGCGCGCCGGCGGTGGAGACGTAGCGCATCAGGGTGTTGAACGTGCCCACCTCCCCACGCTCGAAGAGGGCGGCGACCGTGGCGTCGGCGAGTTCGTCACCGGCGTGCCGGAGGGTGTCCAGCGAGGCCTCGGTGTGGATCACGGCAGGGCTCCTTGTCATCGCGGGTCGCGTGGGTCGCCGGGGTCGCCGCGGGGCGTCGTGGTTCGTCGCGGACGTGGTCCGGGCCACCCGTGGGGGTCAGGACAGGCGGGTCGCGGCCGAGTGGGCCAGTGCGGTCAGGGCGCCGGCGGCGGGGGCCGGTACGTTCAGTCCGTGGAGGGCGTCGAGCGCTTCCGTGACCCGCGCACCGATCATGTGCTCGATCCGGTCGGGCGCCCCGAGCCGGCACATCACCTCGCGGACCGCGTCCAGGCCGTCCGCGTCCAGATCACGGCAGCCGAGCAGCGCGCCCAGCCGCTCCCGGTCGTCGGCACGGGCGAGGCGCCAGGTCTCCGCGAGCAGGGCGGTGGGCCGGTGGCCGCGGACGTCGTCGGCGTTGGCCTTGCCCGTGTGCTCCGGTGCTCCGAACAGGCCCAGCAGGTCGTCGCGGAGCTGGAAGGCCTCGCCCAGCGGCAGTCCGTACGCGGAGTAGCCCTCGCGCAGCCGCTCACCGGCCCCGGCCAGGGCGCCGCCGATCAACAGGGGCTGCTCGACGGTGTACTTGGCGGTCTTGTAGCGGATCACCTTCAGCGAGGCCGTGGTGTCCGGACCGGCTCCGGTGCGCAGGATCTCCAGGCACTCGCCCGCGATCAGCTCCCGGGCCAGCACCGACCACAGGGGCCGGGCCCGGGCCAGGTAGGCGGCGGGCAGCCCGCAGGCCGCGAACAGCTGCCCGGCCAGTGACATCAGCAGATCGCCCACGAGCATCGCCAGCGACCGCGCGGTGTCGTCGGCGTGCGGACGGTCCTGCACGGCGGCACGCAGGGCGACGTGCGGGGTGGGGCGGCCGTGCCGCAGGGGGCTGTCGTCGATGAGGTCGTCGTGGACGACGGCGGCGGCGTGCACCAGTTCCATGGAGGCCGCCGCCCGCACCAGCGCGTCGCTGTCCGGCTGGCCCACCGCACGCCAGCCCCAGTAGCAGAACGCCGCCCGCAGCCGTTTGCCGTCCGCGACCGCCGCCTCCAGCTGCTCGGCCACCGGGCCCAGGAGCGGGTCGACCGCCGCGAACAGGCCGGCCTCCTCGGCGACGAACCCGCTCAGCACGTCGTCGACGCGGTTCTTGAAGGCGGCCGGATCCCAGCGGTCAGTCATCGTCGGCGGTCCGCCGGGCCAGGGCGTGCCGGGCGAGGATCTCCAGATGGGCCGGGGGCACGGCGGCGTACCGGTCCAGGACCAGACGCCCCCGCGCGGTGAGGTCGTGCTCGGCCTCCGCCGCCAGCGCGCCGGCGTCCGAGCGGCGCAGCAGCCCCCGTAACGTCCCGAAGGCGGTGCCCACCGTGCTCACGGCCAGATCGGCCAGCCCCGCCGCCAGCAGCACGGCCTGCTCGTCCGGACCACGTCGTCCCGTCTCACGTGTCATGCGCTCTCCCACCCACGGCACCCAGGGGCGGCGCTCTCCCCGGCCGCCTCTTCGAGCATCGCCGCACGACGGGCGCGGGCAGGCGGAAACTCACGATCGGGTGAACGCCTCGCCGGGTGGTGCGGACCACCGCCCCGCGGTCCCGCTTCCGGCTGCCGCCCCCGGAGTGCCGCGCGCTCCGGCACGCGTGCCGCGTACGCCCGGAGCCCGCGGGAAAGCGGTGGGCGGGCAGCGGGTGAGCGGTGGGTGAGCACCCTGCGGGGAAGTGGCGGGAGTACCGCGTGGTGCGCTTGACACGAAAATCGAACATCCATTCTTATGGAAGCTCCGGAACGGCCCACGACGGGGATCCCGGCGGCAGTTCGACATGGTTTCGGCGGATACATCCCCGAGTTGTCCACAGGTCGAACCGGCGTCGGGGCGCATTGTCAGTGGCAGGCGTTAGCGTCTTTGACGTGAAGCGATCGACTCAAGCAAACCGGGTGGAACCCATGGCAG
Organism: Streptomyces sp. NPDC090499; assembly: GCF_044769305.1. Classification (NCBI taxonomy): domain Bacteria; kingdom Bacillati; phylum Actinomycetota; class Actinomycetes; order Kitasatosporales; family Streptomycetaceae; genus Streptomyces; species Streptomyces sp. NPDC090499. The sequence goes on along the minus strand of NZ_JBIVXP010000017.1, from coordinate 181,055 downwards.
GAACCGACCGCGAGAAGGCTCTCGAAGCCGCGCTCGCACAGATTGAACGGCAATTCGGCAAGGGCGCGGTCATGCGCATGGGCGAGCGGGCCAAGGAGCCCATCGAGGTCATCTCGACCGGCTCGACCGCGCTCGACGTCGCCCTCGGTGTCGGTGGCCTGCCGCGCGGCCGTGTGGTGGAGATCTACGGACCGGAGTCCTCCGGCAAGACGACCCTGACCCTGCACGCCGTGGCCAACGCCCAGAAGGCCGGCGGCCAGGTCGCGTTCGTGGACGCGGAGCACGCCCTCGACCCCGAGTACGCGCAGAAACTCGGCGTCGACATCGACAACCTGATCCTCTCCCAGCCCGACAACGGCGAACAGGCCCTGGAGATCGTGGACATGCTGGTCCGCTCCGGCGCCCTCGACCTCATCGTCATCGACTCCGTCGCCGCGCTCGTCCCGCGCGCGGAGATCGAGGGCGAGATGGGCGACAGCCACGTCGGTCTCCAGGCCCGTCTGATGAGCCAGGCGCTGCGGAAGATCACCAGCGCGCTCAACCAGTCCAAGACCACCGCGATCTTCATCAACCAGCTCCGCGAGAAGATCGGCGTGATGTTCGGCTCCCCGGAGACCACGACCGGTGGCCGCGCGCTGAAGTTCTACGCCTCGGTGCGGCTCGACATCCGCCGCATCGAGACGCTCAAGGACGGCACGGACGCGGTCGGCAACCGCACCCGCGTCAAGGTCGTCAAGAACAAGGTCGCGCCGCCCTTCAAGCAGGCCGAGTTCGACATCCTCTACGGCCAGGGCATCAGCCGCGAGGGCGGCCTGATCGACATGGGCGTGGAGAACGGCTTCGTCCGCAAGGCCGGCGCCTGGTACACGTACGAGGGCGACCAGCTCGGCCAGGGCAAGGAGAACGCGCGCAACTTCCTCAAGGACAACCCCGACCTGGCCAACGAGATCGAGAAGAAGATCAAGGAGAAGCTGGGCGTCGGTGTCCGCCCGGAGACGCCCGCCGCCGAGCCGGGCGCGGACGCGGCGGTCACCACCACCGCGGCCCCGGACGACGCGGTGAAGGCGGTGCCCGCCCCGGCCGCCGCCAAGGTCACCAAGCCCAAGGCCGTCACCGCCAAGAGCTGACGCCGTGACACGACGAACCGACTGGGCCGACCACGAGTACACGTCCCCCGGTGCCTCACGGGGGAGGGGCACCGGGGGTGCCCCGGGCTCCCCCGGGGACGAGGCCTACGGCACGGGCGGTGCCGACCACGGGGGATACGAGGGGGACGGCGCGTACGGCGACGGCACGGGCAGGCCTCGCGGGCACGGGTCACCCGGCCGTGGCTCGCGCAAGCCCGGGACGCGACGCCGGCGTGGCTTCGGCGAGCCGTCCGGTGAGGACGGGGGTTCCTCCTCCTCGTCGAGGGCCGAGCAGGGGGAACCTCCAGCGGACCCGGCTGAGCGGGCGCGGGCGATCTGTCTGCGCCTGCTCACCGGGACCCCGCGCACCCGGAAACAGCTCGCGGACGCCCTGCACAAGCGGGAGATCCCGGACGACGTCGTCGAGGAGGTGCTGTCGCGGTTCGAGGAGGTCGGGCTGATCAACGACAGCGCGTTCGCGGACGCCTGGGTGGAGTCCCGGCATCACGGCCGGGGACTGGCCCGGCGCGCGCTCGCCCAGGAACTGCGTACCAAGGGTGTCGACTCGGCGCTCATCGACGAGGCCGTCGCCCAGCTCGACTCCGAGCAGGAGGAGGAGACGGCCCGCGAACTCGTCGCCCGCAAACTCCGCTCCACCCGGGGCCTCGACCGCGACAGACGGATCCGCCGCCTCGCCGGGATGCTCGCCCGCAAGGGGTACTCCGAGGGCATGGCCCTCCGGGTCGTCCGCCGGGCGCTGGAGGAGGAGGGCGAGGACGCGGAGTTCCTGGAGGGCGGGGACTTCTGACGGGGTGTCGGCCCCGGAGGGGGTAACTGCGCTACGCCCTCAAGACCGTCCGCGCCTGCAAGGCCGGTTTCCTCGCCCGGCCGCTGACCCCGGTCGGCACCGGCCTGGTCGTCGACCGCGACCTCCTGCGGGGGCTCCGCCGCATCGCCTCAGTGGCCGCCGGGCGCGTTCCAGTCGACGAGTTGGACGATGACGCCGTTGGGGTCGGTGACCTGGAAGGCGCGCTCGCCCCAGGGCTCCTCGCGCAGGGGCATGGTGATCGTGACGCCCTCGGCGGTCAGGCGGGCCAGTTCGGCTTCGAGGTTGTCGACGACGAAGGCGAGGATCACCCCGTCGGCATGGTCCTCGCGCTGGTCCGCGGGGAGCGAGGCCAGGCCGCGCCGCAGGTAGACGACGTTCATCCCGGCGTCGTCGCGGGTCAGCGAGGCGAAGCCGTCGGCGGCCAGTTCCTCGCGGAACCCGAAGTGGTCGGTGAGGAAGGCGCTGGACGCCACGACGTCGTCGACGTTGAGGGAGACGGCGGAAGCGGTGATCGACACGAGAGCTCCTTGGCTTTGGCCCTGACCTGGAGGATTACTCTGTACGCGGTACAGTGTACTGCGTACAGAGTAATGGTGGGGGAGGATGTCCAGATGCCTCTCGACCGAAGCAGTGCCGGTGATCCGGCCCGCTCCCTGGAACTGCTCTGGCGGGTCCCCGCCGCCCCGCGGCGTGGGCCCCGGCAGCGGCTGAACATCGACAGGGTCGTCACCGTCGCCGTCGGGCTGGCGGATGCCGAGGGTCTGGACGCGGTCACCATGCGCCGCGTCGCGCAGCAGCTGGGGGTCGTCCCGATGACCCTCTACACGTATGTGCCGGGCAAGGCCGAGCTTCTGGATCTCATGCTGGACACCGCCTACATGCAGATGTCCCGCGCCGATACCACCGGCCGGCCATGGCGGGCCCGGCTGATCGCGGTGGCCGGGGAGAACCGGGCGCTGTTCGAGGCACACCCGTGGGCCGCGACGATCTCCACCGGCCGTCCGCCGCTGGGGCCGGGAATGATGGCCAAGTACGAACACGAGCTGTCGGCACTGGACGGACTCGGGCTCGACGACGTGGAGATGGACGCCGCCCTGACCTTTCTGCTCACCTTCGTCCAGGCCAACGCCCGCTCGGCGGCAGAGGCACGCGTCGCTCAGGAGGACAGCGCGCTGGACGACGAGCAGTGGTGGGCGGCCAACGCCCCATTGCTCGAAAAGGTTCTCGACCCGCGTGCCTACCCCACCGCCGCCCGCGTCGGCACGGCGGCGGGTACCGCGCACGGTGCCGCGTACAGCCCAGGTCACGCCTGGGAGTTCGGCCTCGGCCGGGTGCTCGACGGTCTCGGCGCACTCATCGACAGCCGTACGGACTCGACCGGGACCGGGGAGCCGTAGGGACTAGGACGACGGTGGCGTGACCGGCAGGCCCGCCGTCCGCCATGCCTGGAAGCCGCCGATCAGGTCCGTCGCCCGGTGCAGGCCGAGCTGGTGCAGGGAGGCGGCGGCCAGGCTGGACGCGTAGCCCTCGTTGCAGATCACGACGACCTGGAGGTCGTGGCCGGTGGCCTCGGGGGTCTTGTGGCTGCCCTGCGGGTCCAGGCGCCACTCCAGTTCGTTGCGCTCTACGACGAGCGCACCGGGTATCAGGCCGTCCCGCTCGCGCAGCGCCGCGTACCGGATGTCGACGAGCAGGGCCTCGCCGGTGCGCGCCGCGTCGTACGCCTGCTGCGCCTCGATGCGCCGGTAGCCCGCGCGCACCCGCTCCAGCAGCTCGTCGATGCCCACCGGACGCGGCTCCGCCGGTTCGGTGCCGCTCACTGCCAGTCCTCGGGGCGCTCGACCTGCTCCAGGCGCAGCACCTGTCCGGCGCGGCTGTAGCGGCGGATCCGCGGCAGCGGCGGGTAGTAGGCGTGGACGGAGACCGCGTGGTGCTCGGTGGACACGTTCAGTACCTCGTGGACGTGGTCGCGGCCGAAGGAGCGGCCCTTCCCGGCCGGCAGCCGGCGCTCGCGGTCGACACCCTCGGAGAGTTCCAGGGTCTGCCAGCCGTCGGTGGGCAGCCGCGTGGCCAGCGAGTTCTCCTTCAGCTCACCGGCGGCGGTGAGGAAGGCGCCGACCGACTCGGCATGGTCGTGCCAGCCGGTACCGGAACCGGGAGGCCAGCCGATCAGCCATGCCTCGCTGCCGGCCGGGCCGTCGAGCCGTACCCAGGTGCGGCCCTCGGGGTCGAGCGGGAGCGAGGCGATCAGCTCGGCGTCGGCGGCCGTGCGCCGGACGAAGTCGAGGAGGTCCGCCTGGGTGGGCGCAGCGCCGGGCGCGTGGGCGGACGGGGAAACGGAGGACGACGGGAGAGAGGCAGACACGTGCACCGATCCTGATGAGGGTTCGCAGAAGCAGGCGCAGACGGCGCCCGGAGAGAGAAGAGAGATGCGAAGTCAGCAGGACGGAAGACACACGCAGCCCGCATAGCGGACCAGGTCCACATGGACCTTCCGCCACAGGCGCACAGTGGTGTCGTTCACGATGCGGAGTACACCACGCCGGTGCAGGCCGGTCAACTCACCGTCAGCATGTGGACGGTCGGCGGGTGGACCGCCCGGTCACCGCGTGGGGGAGCCGGCCTCCGCCCCGGCCCGCTGTTCCGCCTGCTCGCCGCTCTCCGCCTGCTCGCTCTGCTCCCCGTCCTTGCCGCCCAGCGTCGCCTCGGCCGCCGCGTACAGGTCGGCCGGGCGGACGCCGTTGAGGGCGGTGACGAGGTGGCCGTCGGGGCGCACGAGCAGCACCGTGTGCGCCGGGGCGCCCGGGTAGGCCTCGGCGACCAGCAGCTCGGCGGGGTGCGGCAGCGCGGTCACGGCCGCCGCGAGCCGGGGCATGATCCCGGCGGAGACCCAGTGCTTACGGTCCCACACCCCCGTACCGGGCGCGATCAGGACGACGAGCAGCGCGCCGCGGCCGAGGCGGGAGCGCAGCTGCACGAAGGTGCCGTCCTCCGCGGTGACCCGGACATCGGTGACCGGCGTCCCCGGCGGGGTGCCGACCGCGATCTCGTGCTCCAGCTGCCGGGGGGCGAGGGGCGAGTCCGCGTACGCCCCCGGCGCACCGAGCGGACCGTGCCCCAGGTGACCTTCGGTGAGGAGCGCGTCGTGCCCCCGGGACGCGCCGGGGACGAACCCGCGCAGCCCGCCACCGCCGCGCAGTACCGGCAGCGCCTGGTCGGCGGCGCGCAGCCGGGCGGCGACCACCGCGCGCCGCTCGGTCTGGTAGCTGTCGAGCAGCGCCTCGTGCGGGCCGTGGTGCCAGGCCGGGGCCAGCTTCCAGGCGAGGTTGTCCACATCGCGCAGCCCCTCGTCGAGGCCGTGCGTCCCGAGCGCGCCGAGCAGGTGCGCGGCGTCCCCGGCGACGAACACCCGGCCCACCCGCCACCTGCGGGCGAGGCGGTGGTGCACGGTGTGGACGCCGGTGTCGAGCAGGTCGTACGGCGGTGTGGTGCTGCCCGTCCAGCCCGCGAGGGTCTCGCGGATCCGGGCCACCAGGAGCTCGGGTGTGACCAGGTCCTTGCCGGGCGGCAGCAGCCAGTCCAGGCGCCACACGTCGTCCGGGAGGGGGCGGGCGGTCACCTCCCCGGCCGAGGGCCCGGACGTCCGCCACGGCGGGGTCCGATGGAGCAACGCCTGACCGGGCCACGGAAGTTCCGTGCGCAGCGCGGCGACCGCGTGCCGTTCCACCGCCGTGCGGCCCGGGAAGCGGATGTCCAGGAGCTTGCGGACGGTCGAGCGGGGGCCGTCGCAGCCCACCAGGTAACTGCCGCGCCACCAGGTGCCCCTGGGGCCCCGGGTGTGCGCGGTGACACCGGAGCGCTCCTGCTCGACGGCGTCCAGGCGGCTGTCGGTGGCGATCCTGACCAGCGGTTCGTCGGCGATCGCGGCACGCAGGACGTTGGTCAGCACGTGCTGGGCGACGTGCAGCGGGGACGGTTCGCCGGCGTCGTCGAAGACGACCTCGCGCAGCACCTGGCGGCGCCGCATCGACCGCCAGCCGGTCCAGCGGGCGCCCAGGTCCGCCAGCGGTGTGCCGGACAGGCGCGTCACCAGTGCGGCGGTGTCCTCACGGAGCACCACCGTGCGCGCCGGGCGCGGCTCGTCCTTGCCCGGACCCTCGTCCAGGACGACGGACGGCACCTCCTGGCGGGCCAGCGCCAGGGCGAGCGTGAGCCCGACGGGCCCCGCTCCGACGATGATCACCGGGTCCACGGCGCGGCGCCCCCTGCCCGTACGTACGTCCCGACGGACACAGTTGAACAGATTGTTGGAGCAGGGTGCACGATCACAGAACGTATGCAACAGACTGGGCGCCACCCGGTCAAGCGGCGCACCCGGGGACACGTCAGCATGGCGGGCGCGCGGGTGCCGTGGCGCACGGGAAAACGGCGGAGGCAGCGGCCGTACGGCCGCTGCCTCCGTGTGTGTCGTTCGGGTTGACCCGGAGTCAGGCGTTGGCTCCGCCCGCCCCGGTCGCGAAGGTACCGCTGATCTCCGCCGCGTTCAGGTCGCTGACGTCCTCGGCGCCCAGCACCGCGCCGGTGCCGCGCTTGCTGCGCCGCAGCCGCTTCTCCAGCCAGGAGGCGAACGTGGTGAGCGCGAGGTTCAGCAGGATGAAGACGACGCCGACGACGACGAAGCTGGGGATGACGTTGGCGTAGTTGGCGGCCAGTGTGCCGCGTGCCGTGAGGAGCTCCGTGAACTGCAGCATCACACCGCCCAGCGCGGTGTCCTTCACGATCACCACGAGCTGGCTGACGATGGCCGGCAGCATCACGGTGACCGCCTGCGGCAGCAGGATGCCGGTCATCGTCTGCCCCTTGCGCAGCCCGATCGCGTACGCCGCCTCCGTCTGCCCCTTGGGGAGAGCGAGGACGCCGGCCCGTACGATCTCGGCGAGCACCGAGGCGTTGTAGAGCACCAGGCCGGTGACGACCGCGTACAGCGGCCGTTCGTCACTGCCGACGTCGGTGGAGCGGACGTAGAACTCGTTGGCGAACAGCATCAGCAGCAGCACCGGGATCGCGCGGAAGAACTCCACGATCCAGGCGGCCGGTATCCGCACCCAGGCGTGGTCGGACATGCGGGCGATGCCGAAGACCGCGCCCAGCGGGAGGGCGATGACCATGGCGAGCGCCGCGGCCTTGAGCGTGTTGCCGAGGCCCGGCAGCAGGTACGTGGTCCACGCCTCGGAGGTGGTGAACGGCTGCCACAGGTCCCACTTGAGCTGGCCCTTGTCGTCCATCTTCTGCCAGACCCACCAGACCGCGAGGGCGAGGACCAGCACGAAGAGGACGGAGAGGACCACGTTGCGCCGCTTGGCGCGGGGCCCGGGCGTGTCGTAGAGGACGGAGCTCATCGCTTCACCGCCAGGCGCTTGGCGAGCCAGCCGAGGAACAGGCCGGTCGGGAGGGTCAGGACCACGAAGCCGAGGGCGAAGACCGCGCCGATGGCCAGCGTCTGGGCCTCGTTCTCGATCATCGTCTTCATCAGGGCGGCGGCCTCGGCGACGCCGATCGCGGCCGCCACCGTGGTGTTCTTCGTCAGCGCGATCAGGACGTTGGCCAGCGGGCCGATCACCGCGCGGAAGGCCTGCGGCAGCACGATCAGCCGCAGGGTCTGCGAGAAGTTCAGCCCGATCGCCCGGGCCGCCTCGGCCTGTCCGAGCGGCACGGTGTTGATGCCGGAGCGGATCGCCTCGCAGACGAAGGCCGCGGTGTAGGCGGTCAGGCCGAGCACCGCGAGGCGGAAGCCCTGGACCTTGAAGTCGGAGGCACCCAGCGTCACGCCGAAGATGTCGGCGAGGCCGAGCGAGGTGAAGATGACGATGACCGTCAGGGGGATGTTCCGGACGATGTTGACGTAGGCGGTGCCGAACCCGCGCATCAGCGGGACCGGGCTGACCCGCATCGCGGCCAGCAGGGTGCCCCAGACCAGGGAGCCGACGGCCGAGAGGACGGTCAGTTCCACCGTCGTCCAGAACGCCCCTAGGACGTCGTAGCCTTGAAGAAAGTCGAACACGATTTCCCGCGCTTCCGGGTGTGTGGCGTACGTGGAGGGCATGGCGCGCCGCCGCCGGGGAAGCGGTGGCGGCGGCGCGCGCGAGGAACCGCGCGATGGACTGCGGGATCCCTGCGTCGGCGCATTCCCGCGACCCGCGCGGGGTTCGGTTCCGCCTTGCGCGAAGCCTTACTTGACGATCACGCTGATCTTCGGGGCGGGCTCGTTCTTGTACTCGGCCGGGCCGAAGTTCTTGGTGACGGCCTTGTCCCAGGAACCGTCGCTGACCATCTTCTCCAGCGCCGTGTTGATCTTGCCGACGGTCGCGGAGTCGCCCTTCTTGACGCCGATGCCGTAGTTCTCGTTGCTCAGCTTCAGGCCGGCGAGCTTGAACTGGCCCTTGTACTTGTCCTGCGCGGCGAAGCCCGCGAGGATCGAGTCGTCCGTGGTCACCGCGTCGACGGCGCCGCTCTGCAGGCCGGCGATGCACTCCGAGTAGGTGCCGACCTCCTTGAGGTTGGCCTTCGGGGCGATGGTCTGCTGGATGTTCTGCGCCGAGGTCGAACCCGTCACGGAACACAGCTTCTTGCCGTTGAGGTCCGCGCCCTTGGCGATGGTCGAGTCCTTCTTGACCAGCAGGTCCTGGTGGGCCAGCAGGTACGGCCCGGCGAAGTCCACCTTCGCCTTGCGCTCGTCGGTGATCGAGTAGGTGGCCGCGATGAACTTCACGTCGCCGCGCGCCAGGGCGTTCTCCCGGTCGGCGCTCTTGGTCTGCACGAACTTGATCTGGTTCGGCTTGTAACCCAGCTGGCCGGCGACATAGGTGGCCACGTCCACGTCGAAGCCCGAGAAGGAACCGCCGGGCTCCTGGAGGCCGAGACCGGGCTGGTCGAACTTGATGCCGACCTTGATCTCGCCGCCGCCCGAGGAACCGCTGTCGTCCTTGTCGCCGCTGCCGCACGCCGTGGCGGACAGGGCGAGCGCGAGCACGGCGGCCGAGGCGGCGGTGACCTTGCGGAGCTGCATGATGAACATCCCTCGTTTTGGTGAAGACGGCTGTGGAGACGACTGTGCGGACGTCTGCGGAGACGGCTGTGGAGACGACTGTGCGGACGTCTGCGGAGACGGCTGTGGAGACGACTGTGCGGACGACTGCGGAGACGTCTGTGGAAAAGAAGCGGGGCCTGCCGTGCCTCAGTGGTGCAGGATCTTCGACAGGAAGTCCTTGGCCCGGTCGCTGCTCGGGTTGCTGAAGAACTGGTCCGGCGTGGCCTGTTCGACGATCCGGCCGTCGGCCATGAAGACCACCCGGTTCGCGGCCGAGCGGGCGAAGCCCATCTCGTGGGTGACGACGATCATCGTCATGCCGTCCCTGGCCAGCTGCTGCATGACCTCCAGGACCTCGTTGATCATCTCGGGGTCGAGGGCCGAGGTCGGCTCGTCGAAGAGCATGACCTTCGGGTCCATGGCCAGCGCCCGCGCGATGGCGACGCGCTGCTGCTGGCCGCCGGAGAGCTGCGCGGGGTACTTGTCGGCCTGGGTGCCCACGCCGACCCGGTCGAGCAGGGTGCGGGCCTTCTCCTCGGCCTGTTTCCGGTCCGCCTTGCGGACCTTGACCTGCCCGAGCATCACGTTCTCCAGCACCGTCTTGTGCGCGAAGAGATTGAAGGACTGGAAGACCATGCCGACGTCGGCGCGCAGCCGGGCCAGCTCCCTGCCCTCCTGGGGCAGTGGCCTGCCGTCGATGGTGATCGATCCGGAGTCGACGCTCTCCAGGCGGTTGATGGTGCGGCACAGCGTGGACTTGCCGGACCCGGAGGGCCCGATCACCACGACGACCTCACCGCGGGCGATCGTCAGGTCGATGTCCTGGAGCACATGCAACGCGCCGAAGTGCTTGTTGACGCTCTTCAGGACGACCAGCTCGCCGGTCGCGGCCACGTCCTGCACGGCCACCGATACTTCGGTCATCGCTTTTGGGCTCCGTCCTCCTCGGTTTCCGAGGAATGTAGTGAGAGCCAATGACCAGCGTCATTACATCTGAGGGAGATCTGAGCATCACGATCCGGTAGCAGTCGGACACGGGTCGTAGCGCGGACCGCCGCCCGGGTATCGGCCGCGTAACGGAACCCGCCCGCCACCGGAACCCACTTGACGCCGTCGGCGTCCATCAGCGTGACTGCTCCTCGTGCACGCGCGCGTGCGCGTTTTCTACAACGCGTGGGTTTTCCATGGGCAAGCCGACGACGAACCACGACCGTACGACCGCTGAACCGGAGGGGGCCGGGATGAGACTGCTGCTCGTCGAGGACGACAACCACGTCGCCGCCGCACTCTCCGCGGTGCTGGCCCGGCACGGGTTCTCCGTCACCCACGCCCGCAGCGGCGAGGAGGCACTGCGGGCCCTCGTCCCCGAGAGCGACGGCTACGACGTCGTCCTCCTCGACCTCGGCCTGCCCGACCAGGACGGCTACGAGGTCTGCGGCAAGATCCGCAAGCGCACCAGCACCCCGGTCATCATGGTGACGGCCCGCTCGGACGTCCGCTCCCGCATCCACGGTCTCAACCTCGGCGCCGACGACTACGTGGTGAAGCCGTACGACACCGGGGAACTGCTCGCCCGGATCCACGCCGTCAGCCGGCGCACCCACCACGAGGACGGCCAGGCCGACGGCGACAGCGCGCTGCGGCTCGGCGCCGTCCGCATCGAACTGCCCACCCGTCAGGTCAGCGTGGACGGCAAGGTCGTCCAGCTCACCCGCAAGGAGTTCGACCTGCTGGCGCTGCTGGCCCAGCGGCCCGGCGTGGTCTTCCGCCGGGAGCAGATCATCAGCGAGGTCTGGCGCACCAGCTGGGAGGGGACCGGCCGCACCCTGGAGGTGCACGTCGCCTCGCTGCGCGCCAAGCTGCGCATGCCCGCGCTCATCGAGACCGTACGCGGCGTGGGCTACCGGCTCGTCGCCCCGGCCGCGTAGCGGGGACGGGTGCGCACACGTCTCCTTCCGCTGCTCATCGTCCTGATGGCGGCCGTGCTGCTCGCGCTCGGCGTTCCGCTCGCCGTCAGCACGGCCTCCGCGCAGCAGCAGAAGGTCGTCGTCGACCGCATCGACGACACCGCGCGGTTCGCCGCCCTCGCCCAGTTCGTGACCGACGCGACCACCACCGCGCGCCCGACGGGCACGGACGACCGCCTGGAGACCCTCCGCCGTGAACTCGCCAGCTACTACGGCGTCTACGGCATCCGCGCGGGCGTCTTCTACCGGAACGCGTCCTCCATGGCCAACGCGCCCGACGACTGGGTGCTGCCGGCGACCGGCGAGGTCCGGGAGGCCTTCGAAGAGGCCCTGCTCAGCCGCCGCAGCCACGATCCCGCGCAGGTGTGGCCCTGGCAGCGCAGCCGGCTGGTGGTGGCCTCACCGGTGATCCGGGACGGCGACGTCGTCGCCGTGGTGGTCACCGACTCGCCCACCGGGCCGATGCGTTCCCGCACCCTGCGCGACTGGCTGGTCATCGGCGCCGGTGAGTGCACGGCGATGCTGCTCGCCGTCGGAGCGGCGCTGCGGCTGACCGGGTGGGTGCTGCGGCCGGTACGGGTGCTCGACGCCACCACGCACGCGATCGCCAGCGGCCGGCTCAAGTCCCGGGTCGCGGCGGCCGGCGGCCCGCCGGAACTCAGGCGGCTGGCCCGGGCGTTCAACGAGATGGCGGACAACGTCGAGGACGTGCTGGAGCAGCAGCGGGCCTTCGTCGCCGACGCCTCCCACCAGCTGCGCAACCCGCTCTCCGCGCTGCTGCTGCGCATCGAGCTGCTCGCCCTCGAACTGCCCGAGGACAACGAGGAGATCGCCTCGGTCCGCACCGAGGGCAAGCGGCTCGCGCAGGTCCTGGACGACCTGCTCGATCTGGCGCTGGCCGAGCACGCCGAGGCGGTCCTGATGACGACCGACCTCGGCAGGCTCGCCGAGGAGCGGATCGCCGCGTGGGCGCCGGCCGCCGCGGCGAAGGGGGTCCGGCTGACCGGGGACTGCGCGCCGACCACCGGGTGGGCCGACCCGGTCACGCTGTCCAGCGCGCTGGACGCGGTGATCGACAACGCGGTGAAGTTCTCGCCGGAGGGCGGCCTGGTCGAGGTGACCGTGGCCGCCGACGGTGACGTTGCCACGGTCGTGGTGACCGACTCGGGGCCGGGGCTGACGGACGAGGAACTCGCGCGTGTGGGGGACCGGTTCTGGCGCAGCGGGCGGCACCAGAACGTCAAGGGGTCGGGGCTGGGGCTGTCGATCACGCGGGCGCTGCTGGCGGCGGGTGGCGGTGCGATCGAGTACGAGCACCATGAGCCGCGGGGGTTGCGGGTGACTGTGTCCGTGCCGCGGGGTCGCTGAGAGACGGGGGCGGGTGGGTGCGGTCGTGGTCCGGGTGCGGGTGGGTGGGGGTTGCTCGCGCAGTTCCCCGCGCCCCTTTCGGGGCGCCGCAGCCAGAGCATCTCAAGGCTTCACCGAGCGGTAGTAGCGGCGCGCACCCTCCTGCAGCGGCAGCGGGTCCGTGTAGATCGCGGTGCGCAGGTCCACCAGTTGGGCCGAGTGGACGTGGTTGCCGATGTCGTCGCGGCTCTTGATGACCGTGCGGGTCACCCACTCGGTGAGGCGCGGGTCGACGTCCTTGCGGGTCATCAGGACGTTGGACACCGCGATCGTGGGCACCGTCGTGCCCTGCTGCACGGACGGGTACGCCGACTCCGGCATGTTGGTCGCCCGGTAGTAGAGCGAGGCCGCGCCCTCGGTGTGCAGCTTGGTGACGAGGCTTCCCTCGATCGGGACGAACGTGAAGCTGAACTTCTTCGCCAGGTCCAGCAGCCCCTTGGTCGGCAGCCCGCCCGACCAGAAGAACGCGTCGATCTTGCCGCGCCGCAGCTGGTCCGGTCCGGTGTCTATGCCCTCGGACACCGGTGTGATGTCCTTCGCCGGGTCCACCCCGGCGGCCCTGAGCACCCGGTCGGCGATCAGCCGCACCCCCGAGTTGGGCAGCCCGACCGCCACCCGCTTGTGCCGCAGCTGCGCCACGTCGGTGATGCCGGAGTCGCGGGGTACGACGAGCTGGACGTAGTCGTCGTAGAGCCGCGCCACCCCGCGCAGCAGCCCCGCGTCCGGGCCGTCGTTCAGCTCGTACGTCTCCACCGCGTCGGCCGCCGCGATGGTGAAGTCGGCGTGGCCGGTCGCCACCCGCCGGACGTTCTCGTACGACCCGTTGCTCTGCACCAGCTTCACCTTCAGGCCGGGCATGTCCTTGCGCAGCTCGGTGCGGAGCCGCTCGCCGTACTCCTGGTAGACGCCGCGCAGCGTCCCGGTGCTGAAGACGATGGTCCCGGTCGGCGGCTTCTCGCCGAGCGGCAGCAGCCACCACAGCAGCAGGCCGAACGCGACGACGCCGGCGGTCGCACACTGGAGGGCGCGGCGTCTGCCGATACGGGGGAGCAGCTTGGACATGCGCGCGATCCTGCCAGCCGGTCACCGTCCTGACCAGGGCCGGGGGCGAGGCCGGGGTCGGGGCCGGGGTCGGGGCCGGGGGCACGGCGGCGGACCGGGGCTGTCAGTGGCGGCCGCTAGAGTCGTTCGCATGACCAGTTCCGTCCCCGGTGCCCCGAGCGGTACCTCGCCCGCCCGGCTCGTCCGGGAGTTCCACCACGCCTTCGGCCTGGCCGCCCGTACCACGCCGACCGAGGTCTCTCCCGAACTGGCCGCGCACCGCGGGGAGCTGCTCGCCGAGGAGGCCGCGGAGGTCGCCGAGGTCGCGGTCGAGGGGCCTCTCGACCGGCTCGCGCACGAACTGGCGGACGTGGTCTACTTGGCGTACGGCACCGCGCTGGTGCACGGGATCGACCTCGACGAGGTGCTCGCCGAGATCCACCGGTCCAACATGAGCAAGCTGGGGCCCGACGGGCAGGTGGCCCGCCGGGCCGACGGCAAGGTGCTCAAGGGGGAGCACTACCGGGCGCCGGACGTCTCGGCGGTGCTGCGCGGCCAGGGCTGGATACCGGGCGGCGCGGCCTGACCCGAGGTCAGAGGGTGCCGCCGGCCAGCTTCCACTCACGGTGCAGGGCGCCCAGCGGGATGCCCCGCTCCAGTACCGGTGTGCCGAAGACCGACAGCTGGAGGCGGAGGGTGCCGGAGAGGTCGACACCGCCGTAGAGGTTCCAGGTTCCCTGGGCGTCCGCGCCCGGGGTGGCGGAGGTGGCGGTGACCGTGCCGGTGGCCTCGCCGCGCAGGTACGGCGCCAGGTCGGCCGTCACGCCCACGCTGCCGTAGAGGCCGACGGAGGCCTCGGCGCCCAGGGTGGTCCGGACGCTTCCCGATGTGGTCACCGAGGTGCGCACCGGCGTGCTCGTCATGGTCGAGCTGCTGACCGGGGTCCAGCCCTGGGCCGTGCCGAAGGTGCCGCCCGCCTTGAATGCGCCCTTCAGGTTCTGCTCCACGTCGACCGTGATCTTGCCGTCGCCGCTCACCTGGAGGTAGCAGGTCAGGTCGAGGTTGACGACGACGGGGACCGCGCCGACCTGGAGGACCGGGTCGGCGTGCAGCTTGGCGAACGGGATGCGCAGCGGGGTGGCGGTGGCCCCGGCCCGCCCCTTGACCGCCCAGCCGGAGTCCCAGTCGCCGGAGACGCCGAGGTAGGCGGTGCCGGGTGCGGTGCCGGTGCCCGCGCCGCCGTAGGCGAAGTCGACCTGCGGGGCGACCTGGACGAAGCCGGAGACCGAGGCCGCGGCGGAGGCCGGCGCACCCGCGGCGACCGGCACCTCGGTGCTGACGTCCAGGCGGAGGCTGCCGAGCGGCACGGTGGCACCCTCGGGTCCGACGTGCGCGTCGCCGGACTTGGACCAGGAGACCTTGACGTCGGGCAGCAGCTTGTCGACGTCGAAGGCGGCCGGGTCGACGGGCACGGTGCCCTTGGCGGTGTCGTCGCCGAGCAGGGCGTCGAGGGTCGCGGGCTCGGTCTGCACCTCGGTGCCCGCGTCGGTCTCGCCGAGCACCTTGGTCACCTTGGCGAGCAGCCCGTCCGGGGCGCCGGGCGCAGGGGCGCTGGCGATGACGTCACCGACAGCGGCCTGCCGGGCGGATGCCGATGCCGACGGCGACGGTTTCGGCGACGGCGACGGCGACGAGGAGCTGGGGGAGACGGCGGGTGCGGCCGTCTTCCCCTTGCCCGTCGAACTCCCGTGTTTCGCAGTGGATATGACGGCACGTCGGGTCTTGCTGTCGTACGAGGCGACGGTGAGCGTGGTGCGGTGCGCCGGCCGGCCCGTACCCGCCGAGCCTGCGGCCGTGGTCGCGGCGGTGGCCGGCGCGGCGGCGACGGCGAGCGTCCGGCCGTCCGTGCCGGCCGCGGCGGTGGAGCCGTCGGAGACCTGGGCGGCCTCCCGTGCGCGGCCGTCGGCGGCGGCCTGGTGCGGCGGCGAGGAGCAGCCGGCGGCGAGGAGGAGGGCGGTCACGGCGAAGCCGGGCATGAGGGCACGCCCGAGCCTTGTGCGTCTGCGCAAGGTCAGTCCTGAGGGTGGGGGGGTGACGAAGAGACACCGATCGTGGTTACCGGCGGGTAGTACCGGCCGGTAACTCGGTGTGGCCCCCGAGCATGCCACGCCCGCGGCACAGGCTCCCCACAATCCGGCCACATCTCGACGTGACCTGAACCACGGCGACTTCGCGCCGCCATGGCCGGTTCCGGCGGCGCCGGAACCGGAGTTGGGGCCGGGGTCAGCCCTGCCGCTGCGCCGCCGCCCGGCGCTGCCGCTTGCTCAGGGGCGCCTGGGAGAGGTCCTCCGCGCTGGACCTGAGGTTCTTGTAGCCGTAGCCGCGCTCGGTGAGCCACGCCTTGGCCGTCTCCTCGGCGCGCTCGGTCGCCACCAGGATGTCCTCCTCGTCCTCCCCGGTGTCCTGGAAGCGGAAGGTGAACGCCGGACGGGCGGTGATGTCGTAACTGAGGTGGCCCTCGGGCGTGAAGGCCGCGCGCAGCACGTCGTGCTCGGCGGCGTGGGAGAGCAGTTCGGCGCGCTGCTCGGCGCTGAGGCCGTCGAAGACGCCGCGGACGGTGACGCGGAACGTGCGGGTGGTCATGGCGTGACCCTAGACAGGACGGAGCACACCGCTCCACCGCATTTCCGGCAGCGTGCCGGACCGCGCCTAGCCGCCGACCTGGCCGAGCCGCAGGTTCCAGCGCCCGGGGCCGCCCGTGATCTCCGTCGCCGACAGCGGCGGGACGTCCACGCGCCAGAACGCGGCCTCGGGCGCCCCCAGCGCGTGCAGCACCACGGCCCGCACCACCTCCGGCTCCACCACGGCGATCGTCCTGCCGATGGTCAGGCCCGTCCGGTCCAGCCAGCCGGTGACCCGGGCGCACAACTCCCGTACCGATTCACCGCCGTGTGGTGCGGCACCCGGGTCGGTCAGCCACTGGAGCAACGCGTCGGGTTCGGCGGCACCGACCTCGTCCAGCGTCCGCCCCCGCCAGCGCCCCGCGTCCAGGCCCGACAGCTCGGGCTCCGCCGAGGCGTCGAGGCCCAGCGCGGCCGCCGTCTCCCGGCAGCGCACGCTGGGTGAACTGACCTCCCCGCCCGCGGCCGGCAAGGACAGCGCGACCGCCTCGGGCCTCTCGATCGAGTCGCCGTCGTCGAAGCGGGCCCGCCGCAGCGAGGGGGTGATGGCCGGGGCCACGAGGATGACTCGGCAGGTCACGGGGGTGGTTCCTCCTCGGTCGTACAGCGGGCGCCGGCGATGGTGAGTGCCGGACGCGCACGACAGTACGCCGCGACGTCGGAGTCGGCGCCGGCGTCGGGTTCGGTTCGGGTTCGGTTCGGGTTCGCCGACGGTACGGCAGCCGACCCGGCTCGCTTCCGACCCGGCTCTGCCCGCAGTTATCGTGGCCCGGATGCGGCCGACGGGCCGGGCGTGCGGCGAGAAGGGGATCGTCATCGACCGGGTGGAGATCAACGGGGCGAAAGCGGACGCCGAGGACCTGAAGCTGCTCGCGCGGGCCAACTACGCGCATTTCACGTCCATGCAGGTGCGGGGCGGCGCGGTCCGGGGGCTGGATCTGCACCTGACGCGGCTGGACGGGAGCGCCCGGGAATTGTTCGGCAGGGGGCTCGGCGCCGAGCGGGTGCGGGACTGCGTGCGGCACGCTCTCGACGGAGGGCCGGACGCCGTGTCGGTGCGGGTGGTCGCTTTCACGAGCAGGCTCGGTGACGTGGCGCGCGGCGAGCCCGTCGAACCCGACCTGGCCGTGCTGACGAGTGCTCCCGCACAGGCGCAGACCGGCCCGGTGCGACTGCGGGCGGTCGAGTACGAGCGGGACCTGCCCCACGTCAAGCACGCCGGGACGGTCGGGCTCACGCACCGCCGGCGCCAGGCGGTGCTCGCCGGCTACGACGACGCGCTGTTCACCGACCGGCACGGCCGGATCAGCGAGGCGTCGCTCTCCAACATCGGTGTCTACGACGGGGAACGGGTCGTCTGGCCCGAGGCCGCCATGCTCCCCGGCATCACGATGCAGCTCCTGCAGCGGGGACTGGAGGCCAAGGGCATCCCGGCCGAGCGGCGTGAGATCCGGCTCGGGGACCTCGTGGGCGGTGCGTCCGGCTTCGCGGGCTGTTCCGCGTTCCTGGCGAACTCGATCTCGCCGGCCGTGCCGGTGGCGAGCATCGACGGGACGGCGCTGGTCGTCGACTCGGCCGTGACGGACCTGCTCGTGGACTGCTACGAGACCAACCCCTGGCAGATCGTCTAGAGGCCGCCGGGGAGAAGTACCGTCCACGGCGGCCTTCACGCCGGTCCCGCCGGGCACCGAACTCGGCATCCGCGCCCCCACGACCTCGGCCCGGCGGCCCACTCGGTCGTCGCCGTCGGGTACGGCGGCACCCACGTCGACGTCTGCCCCGCCGGGCCGGGCGCCGCTGACGCCCGGTTGTCAGTGCCGGCTGACAGGATGTTCCGCGTGGACACTCAACGCCGGGAACGGGCCGCACGCTTCGTGGAGTTGCACCGGGAGGGCTGCCTCCTGCTCCCCAACGCCTGGGACGTGGGGAGCGCCCGCGTCCTGGAGTCGGCCGGTTTCCCGGCCGTGGCCACCACCAGCGCGGGCATCGCCTTCTCCCTGGGCCGCGCGGACCACGACTACGGCGGTGGCCGGGTCGGCCGCGCGACGATGCTGGACCGGGTCCGGGAGATCGCCGCCGAGGTGCGCGTCCCGGTCAGCGCCGACCTGGAGGACGGGTTCGGCGAGGCGCCCGGGACCGTGGCCGAGACCATCTCGATGACACTCGCGTCGGGAGCGGCGGGCGGCAACATCGAGGACTTCACCGGCGACCGCTCCCGGCCGCTGTACGACCCGGAGCTCGCGGCCGACCGGATCCGCGCCGCGCGCGAGGCGGTCGACGCGGCAGGCGAGCCGTTCGTCCTCGTCGGCCGCACCGACGTGCTGCTCACCGGCGGTTCGCTCGACGAGGCGGTGCGGCGGGCCAACGCGTATCTGGCGGCGGGCGCCGACTGCGCGTTCGTGCCGGGCGCGGCCGACGCCGGGACGATCGGCACCCTGGTGCGGGAGCTCGACGGCCCGCTGAACGTGGTGATGGGCCTGACGGGCGGCGCCCTGTCCCTGGCCGACCTCCGCGGACTCGGCGTGCGCCGGGTCACGGTGGGCGGCAGCATCGCCCGTGCGATGTACGCGCAGCTGCTGGCCGCGGCCCGGGAGCTGGCGGACCGGGGGACCTTCTCCTACGCCGAGAACCAGATCTCGCAGACGGACCTGAACGAGCTCTTCCACAGATGAGGCCCGTCAGTGGTGGGCGGGCCGGCGGTGTGCGGCCGCCGGCCGCCTGCAGCCGGTCGTCCGGGACCTTCTCTCCGCCACCGCAGAAGGTGCGCGGCGCCAACAATGTGTGCGGTGCTCACGCCACGGGTGCGATGTCGGCGCCGTGAACATTTTTCGGCTCCGGTCGGCCGCGCTGAGCGCTGCGGGGGAGGTGCCGCGATGTGCCGTCAGGCGGGTGCGGCGCCGTCGTGGCCGGCCGCGCGGTTCCCCGCACCGCTTCGGGGCGCTGCCGCGACGAGGAACACCCAGATCTCGCTGACCGTGGGGAACGGCGCGATCGCGTGCCGGAGGCGTTTGAGGGGGACCTCGCCGGCGACCGCGATGGTGGCCGCGTGCAGCATTTCGCTGACCCCGGACCCGACCATGGTCACCCCGAGCAGCACGTCCCGGTCGACGTCGACGACCAGCCGGGCGTGGCCGGTGTAGCCGTCGGCGTAGAGGTTGGCGCCCTGGGCGGCGTTCAGGTCCAGGTCGACCGTCTCGACGCGGTGCCCGGCGGCGGCCGCCTGCTCGGCGGTCAGGCCCACCGCGCCCGCCTCCGGGTCGGTGAAGAAGACCTGGGCCACGGCATGCCGGTCGGCGGTCGTGGCGTGGTCGCCCCAGTCCCCGTCGTCCAGCGGCCGCCCGGCGGCGCGGGCGCCGATGGCGTCACCGGCCGTCCGTGCCTGGTACTTGCCCTGGTGGGTGAGGAGCGCGCGGTGGTTGACGTCCCCGAGGCCGTACAGCCACGCCCCCTCCACCCCGTCGACCAGGCAGGTCGTGTCCGTGTCCAGCCAGGTACCGGGGGTCAGGCCCACGGTCTCCAGGCCGATGTCGTCGGTGTTGGGCGTGCGCCCGGTGGCGAACAGGACCTCGTCGGCCTCCAGTTCGCTGCCGTCGTCGAGGGTGAGCGTCACCGGCCCGTCCGGGTCCGGGCGACGCAGCGCGGTCACCTGGACGCCCGTCCGTACGTCCGCGCCGGCCTCGGCCAGCCCCTGGGCGACCAGCTCCCCGGCGAAGGCCTCCATGCGGGGCAGCAGCCGCCGCCGGACGAGCAGGGTGACCCGCGATCCGAGCCCCTGCCACAGCGTCGCCATCTCCACGCCGACCCCGCCGCCGCCGACCACGACGAGCCGACCGGGCACGGTGCTGGAGTCGGTGCCGTGCCGGTTCGTCCACGGCCGGGCCTCCTCGATCCCCGGGATGTCCGGCAGCGCGGGCCGGCTGCCGGTGGCGAGGGCCACCGCGTGCCGGGCGACGAGGGTCTGCCGGGCGCCGTCGTCCCGGCTGACGGTGACCCGGCGCGGCCCGTCGAGCCGGCCCTGGCCGCGGAACAGGTCGGCGCCGATGGACTTCACCCACAGCGCCTGCCCGCTGTCGTCCCAGTCGGTGACGTAACGGTTGCGGCGGGCGAAGACCGCGGCGTCGTCGATGCGTCCGGTGACGGCCTGCCGGGCGCCGTCCACGCGGCGGGCGTCGGCGACCGCGAGGACCGGCCGCAGCAGCGCCTTGCTGGGGACACAGGCCCAGTACGAGCACTCGCCGCCGACGAGCTCCCGCTCCACGACGGCCACGGAGAGCCCGGCGGCCCGTGCCCGGTCGGCGACGTTCTGCCCGACCGGGCCCGCGCCCAGGACGATCACGTCGTACGTGCCGCTCCCCCCGGACGCGTTCGGCGCCGCCTCCGGCGCCGCGCTGGTGTCCGCGTGCGGTTCTGCGTGCAGTTCTGCGTTCGGTTCGCTCATTGCTGCCTCACCTGACGATCGGTGCCGGTCCGCACTGTTCCGGGCCGCCGGGGCCCCGAGCCGTACGGGTCATGTAACCGCGGGACGTGTGCAGTCGGTCGCGCCACGGCCATACGGCCGGTGAAGAGCCGCCATAAGCGCCGCTTCTGGCCGGGGCGCTTATGAGGGGCATCGGATCCGCCGATGGGGAGAACGGAATCCCGGGAACGCCGCTGCCGCTATGGACTCCCGTCGCCTCACGAACGAGGCGGCGGGACGATGGATTCGCCCCACTTTCCACACTTTAAGGACACCTCATGAGTTCTGCTGACCTGACCGGACGCGTGGCCCTGCTGACCGGCGCGACCAGCGGCATCGGCGCCGCGACCGCGGCACTGCTCGCCGAGCGCGGTGCGCACGTCCTGGTCGCGGGGCGCGACGCGGACCGGGGCGAGCGGGTGGTCGGCGCCGTCCGGGAGCGCGGCGGCAAGGCGGACTTCCTGGCGGCCGACCTGCGCGACGCCGACTCGGTACGGCGCCTGGCCCGCGAGGCCACCGCGCTGGGCGGCGGCCGCGTCGACATCCTCGTGAACAGCGCCGGCGTCTTCCCGTTCGGGCCGACGGCACAGACCCCCGCCGACCAGGTGGACACCGTCTACGACCTGAACGTGAAGGCGCCGTTCTACCTGGTGGGAGAGCTCGCCCCGGCCATGGCCGAGCGCGGGCGGGGTGCCATTGTCAACGTCAGCACCATGGTCGCCGAGTACGGAGTGGCGGGGATGGCGCTGTACGCGTCGAGCAAGGCGGCGGTGAACCTGCTGACCAAGTCCTGGGCGGCCGAGTTCGGCGCGCAGGGGGTCCGGGTCAACGCCGTGGAGCCCGGCCCCACCCGCACCGAGGGCACGGCCGTCATGGGGGACGCCCTGGACGTCCTGGCCGCTCAGGCCCCCGCCGGACGGCCCGGTGAGGCGCGCGAGATCGCCGAGGCGATCGCCTATCTGGTGAGCGACGCGGCGAGCTTCGTGCAGGGTGCGATCCTGCCGGTCGACGGCGGCCGTACGGCCGTCTGACGGATCCCTTCAGGCGCGGCCCGGTACTACTCCGGTACCGACCGGTCCAGCGCGGCGACGAACCGGCCGAGGTCCCGGCGGCGGGAGTCGGCCGGCCACACCACCCAGGTGCGCCGCACCAGCGGCGCTCCGGCCAGCGGTGACCAGGTCACGTGGTCGGGGAGCGGCTGCTGCCAGCCGCGCGGGGCCAGCGCGAAGGCCTGCCCGGAGGCGACCGCGGCCAGTTTCACGTCGGCGATCAGTGCCTGCCCCTCGGGGGCCTCGGGGCCGAGATCCAGGCCGTGGCCGCGCAGGACCGCGGTCAGCTCGTCGTACCAGACGGGGCTGCCGGCGCGCGGGAACCCGACCCACCGCAGGGTCCCGAGCGCGTCGAGCGGGATGCCTCGGGGTCCGGCGAGCTCGGCGGCCTGCGCGGTGGCGACCAGCACGCCGAGTTCCTCCCGGACGACGAGCAGCGCGTCGAACTCCGGCCCGGCCGGCCGCTCCCGCAGCAGGCCGACATCGAGCTCACCGGCCCGCAACGCGGCCAGCTGCTCCGCCGTGGACAGGTGCCGGGCCTGCACCCGGGTCTCCGGATGCGCCTCGGCGAGCTCGGCCAGCGCCGGGTCGAGCAGCCCGGACGGCAGTTCCAGGGGGATCCCGATGCGCAGGGCCCCGCCGCCCGGACCTGCGTACCCGGCCATCACCCGCACCGCCCGGTCGTGCCGGGCGAGCACCGCCCGTGCCTCGCCCAGCAGGGCGGTCCCGGCCTCGGTGACCTTCACCCCGCTGCTCCCGCGCACCAGCAGCCGCACCCCCAGCTGCCGCTCCAGCCCGCTGATCGTCTGGGACAGCGCGGGCTGGCTGACATGCAGCCGCCGGGCGGCGGCCGACAGCCCGCCCTCCTCCACCACCGCGACGAACGCCCGCAACTCCCGCAACTCCATGCCGACATGCCATCACGGCCGCGGACCGGAGTCACGCCGGGCGGGGGCCGGTGCCGTGGGCGACCCATCTCTCCCGGAGATAGCCCTTATCTGCGACTTTCTTCCCAAAACGGGATAGAGACGGATCCCTCGGGCGTTGGTATGTACGACGGCGAATAGCCGGAGAAACGGTATTCGCCAGGGACGATAACCGTCATCGAGGATCGGAGCCGGCCATGTCGCTGACATCGGGTGAACTGTCGTACACCGCGCCCGCGGGTGCCGTAGGCGTGCAGAACAAGAGGTCCGCCGAGGACGCGGGCGGGCGCGGCGCCGACCGTGCCGAGCGGTCGCGTCCCGCAGACCGCTCCGGCGCGCTGCGCGCCGCGGTGTTCGGCGTCAACGACGGCCTGGTCTCCAACACGGCCCTGGTGATGGGTTTCGCCGGGTCCGGCCTCTCCGGTACCGCCGTCCTGTTCGCGGGGGTCGCGGGACTGCTCGCCGGAGCGTTCTCCATGGCGGCCGGCGAGTACATCTCCATGCGCAGCCAGCGCGAGGCCTACGAGCGGGAGATAGCCGTCGCGGCCGGCCGGCTGCGCGCCGACCCGGACGTGGAGGAGGCCGAACTCGCCCGGCTCTACCGGGACAAGGGACTGGACGCGGCCGACGCCCGGCATGTCGCCACGACCATCATGCGGGACCACGACACCGCCCTGAACACCATGGTCCGCGAAGAACTCGGGCTGGACCCCGACGAGCTGGGCTCGCCGTGGTCGGCGGCGCTGTCCAGTCTCGCCTCGTTCACCGCCGGCGCGCTGATGGCCGTCCTGCCCTACCTCTTCCTGTCGGGGACGGCCGCCCTGCTGCTCGCCGTCGCCCTGGCCGGCAGCGCCCTGTTCGCCGTCGGCGGTGCCATCGGCCTGCTCAACGGCCGGTCGCCGCTGGTCTCCGGGGCCCGCCAGCTCTTCGTGGGCGCCCTCGCCGCCGCGGCCGTCTACGGGATCGGACACGTGGTCGGCGCCAGGGTCACCTGAGCCCGCCCCCGGCCCGGCCGGCAGCACCCACCTCACCACGTACGGATCAGACACGGAGGAACATCATGCGGTACACCACACTGGGGCCGACCGGGCTGCGGGTCTCCCGCATCGCCTTCGGCACCTGGCAGCTCGGCGGGGACTGGGGTGCCTTCGCCGAGGACGACGCCAGGAAGGCCGTCCTGCGGGCCCGCGAGCTCGGGGTGAACTTCTTCGACACCGCCCAGGGGTACGGATTCGGCGCCTCGGAGCGGCTGCTGGGCGACGCCCTGCGGACGGAACTGCGCGAGCACCGCGACGAGCTCGTGATCGCCACCAAGGGCGGCCTGCGAGACACCGGTACCGGAGTCGCCCGGGACGCGAGCCCCGCCGCCCTGCGCGCGGGCGTCGACGCCAGCCTGACCGCGCTCGGCGTCGACCGCATCGACCTCTACCAGGTCCACTGGCCCGACCCGAAGGTGCCGCTCGCCGAGACCGCAGGGGCGCTGCGGGAACTGGTCGAGGCCGGAAAGATCCGGCACGTGGGGGTCTCCAACTACTCCGCCGGGCAGATGGCCGAGTTCTCCCGGGTCCTGCCGGTGGAGACCCTGCAGCCGCCGTACCACCTCTTCCGCCGGGAGATCGAGGACACCGTCCTGCCGTACGCCCGCGGTCACGGCATCGGCGTCCTGGTCTACGGCCCGCTCGCGCACGGCCTGCTGACCGGCACCCTCAGCGGGGGGACCGTCTTCCCGGCCGGCGACTGGCGGGCGAAGAGCGGGGTGTTCCGCGGCGATACCTACCGGCGCAACCTCGCGGTGGTCCGCGTGCTCCGGGAGTTCGCCGCCTTCCGCGACATGACGGTCAGCCAGCTCGCCATCGCGTGGACGCTGGCCCAGCCGGGGGTGGACGTGGCGATCGTCGGCGCGCGACGCCCCCACCACGTCGAGGACAGCCTCGCCGCCGCGGACCTCTCGCTCGACGAGACCGACCTCAAGGACATCGACTCGATCACGGCGGAGGCCACCCCGGTCGCCGGCCCGACCCCGGAGAGTGTGTGATGACCGGGCGGACCGGCGCGGGGACGGAAGGGACGCGGACCGGAAGAACGCGGGTCGCGGTCCTCGGCACGGGTGTCATGGGCGCCCCCGTCGCCCGCAACCTGCTGCACGCCGGGTTCGACGTGACGGTGTGGAACCGGACCCGGCAGAAGGCCGAGGCACTGGCCGGCCGGGGCGCGAAGGTGGCCGGCTCCCCGGCCGCGGCGGCCGCACCGGCGGAGTTCCTGATCACCATGCTCACCGACGGGGCCGCCGTGGAGAGCGCGATGACCGGTGCGGACGGCGCGCTGGCCGCGCTCGCCCCGGACGCGGTCTGGATCCAGATGAGCACGGTCGGCGTCGCCGCGACCCGGCGGCTGGCGGAACTCGCGCAGGGGGGCGTCGGCTTCGTCGACGCCCCCGTCTCCGGGAGTTCCGGGCCGGCGGACCGCGGCGAGCTGCTCGTCCTCGCCTCCGGCGATCCCGGACTGCGGCCCCGCGTACAGCCGTTGTTCGACGTACTGGGCCGCCGCACGCTGTGGCTCGACCGCCCCGGGGACGGCAGCCGCTTCAAGATCGTGCTCAACAACTGGCTCGCGGTCCTGGTCGAGGGCATGGCCGAGACCGTCAGCCTGGCGGGTGCCCTCCGGCTGGACCCCGGCCTGGTCCTGGACACCCTCGCCGGGAGCCCGCTGGGCTCCGCCTACGCGACCGCCAAGGGCCGGGCCATGGTCGAGCGCGACTTCGCCCCGGGCTTCCCGCTGCGGCACGCGGGCAAGGACGCGGCCCTCGCCCTGTCGGCCGCCGACCACCAGGAGCTGGAGCTGCCGCTCACCGAGGCGCTGCTCAAGCGCTGGGACGAGGCGGTCTCGGCCGGTCACGCCGAGGACGACGTGGCCTCGGCCGTCACCGTGGCGGGACACAAGCGCCCCTGAGCCCCCGCCGAGGGCCCAAGCCGGCGCGGCTACGATGGCGCGCATGGCGTCTGCGGTCGGACACGAACAGGGCGAGCCCGCGCGGACCGCGGCCGTGACGCCCGCCGGCGGCCCGCACGACCTCGATCCCGTCTCGGCGTCCTGGGTGCGGGAACTGTCCTCGACCGGCGCCGTCTACGAGACGGCGTGCGCCCGGCTGCACGGCGATCTGCTGCGGATCGCCAGGCGCGAACTGGCCAGGCGGCGTTCCCGGTTCGGCTTCGACGGTCCCGAGGCCGACGACCTCGCCCACCAGGCCGCCGCGGACGCCCTGCTCGCCATCACCCGGAAGATCGGTGACTTCCGCGGGGAGAGCCGCTTCACCACCTGGGCGTACCGGTTCGTCGTCCTGGAGGTGTCGGCGAAGACCGGCCGTCACTTCTGGAGCACGCGGCGGGTGGAACTCGACGGCGAGGACTGGGAGCGGCTGCCCGACCGGCTCGGTGCCGGGCCCGCGGAGTCGTCCGAGGCGCGCGCCCTGGCCGCCGCCGTGCGCACGGCGGCCGACGAGGTGCTCACCGACCACCAGCGCAGGGTCTTCGTGGCGCTGGTCCTGGACGCCGTACCGCTGGACGCGCTCGCCCTGGAACTGGGGAGCAGCCGCAACGCCCTCTACAAGACGATGTTCGACGCCCGGCGCAGGCTGCGCGACCACCTCGTGGCCCACGGCTACCTGGACGTGATCCCCGGGAGGCGGTCATGACGAACCCGGACCGGCTCTCCGTACGGGCGGCGCTGGAGCGGTTCCTGACCACGGACCCGGCGGACGTGGGCTGCGCGGAGGCCCTGCGCCTGCTCCACGTGTACGCGGACCTGAAGGCGGCCGGCGGCGATCCCGGGCGCCGGTGGCCGGGAGTCGCCGCGCACCTGCGTGCCTGCGGGCCCTGCGGGGAGGACTACGAGGGGCTGCTCGCCGCCGTCCTGGAGACCTGAACCGGGTCCCGGGCGCACCGGCGAGCAGCCTGCCGTCAGGAGGCGGCGATGCCTTCGCCGCCGACGGCGCCGGGGACGAGAACCGAGCCCGACCGGGTCAGGGAGCCGTCGTGGTTGACGCGGAACTCGTCGACGCCGCCCTCCTTGCCGGTCTGCGCGTACAGGAACCGGCCGTCCGAGGAGACGTCGGCGTCCACCGTCCCGGCGCCGGTCGCGGTGTTGCCGACGGCCGTCAGCGTGCCGTCCGCGCCGACCCGCAGGCCGGACAGGGTGCCGCTGCCCGCGTTGGAGGCGTAGACGTGCCTGCCGTCGCGGACGATCCAGCAGGTCGCCGCCTGGCCGGTCGCCACCTCGGAGACCTTGGTCAGCCGCAGGTCCGCGCCGACCCGGAAGGTGGCGACCGAGTTGGTGCCCGCCTCGGTCACCACCAGCCGCCCGCGGGCGTCGAAGGTGAAGCCGAAGGGCACCGCGCCGGGGGTCGGGGTGACCACGGGACGGGCGGCGATGCCGGACCGGCCCACCGGGAACACGTCTATCGTGTCGGCGCCTGCCTTCGTGGTCACCACCAGCGCGCGGCCGTCCGGGGTGAAGGCGAGCTGTCCCGGCGTGTGGGTGAACTGGGGGGCGGCGGCCGGGTCCAGGCCGAGCGGGCGGTGCCAGGCGGCCACCTTCACGAGCGAGCCGTGCACGGTGCGGAAGCCCTGCACGGAACCGCCGCCCAGCGCGTTGAGCACGTACACCAGGCCGCCGTGGACGGCCACGCCGACCGGGAAGTCGCCTCCCGACGACACGATCTGACGACGCACCAGCCGGTCGCCGTGGACCGCGAACACCGTGACCGTGTCGCTGCCGGCGTTCACGGCGTAGAGCAGGCCGTGCGCCCTGTCGTACGTCAGCGACCCCTGCGAGGCGAGGTGGTCGACCACCGACCCGTCGAGGACACCGCCCAGCCCACCGGTCCGGTACACGCCGCTCTGGCGCAGCGTCCCGTCCGCGGCACGGCTGTACGCCACCACGGCGTTGCCGTTCACCCCGTCGGTCTGGACGAACACGGCGCCGTGGGCACCGCCGGAGTATGCCGACGCGGGCCCGGTGCCCAGCGCCAGAGTCGCGGCGGCGGCCACGGTCACGGCGACCGACGCGGCGGCCTTCGACTTCTTGCCCATCGTCATTTCCCCTGTACTCCTGTCGACATGGCGGCAGCGGCCGCCGGCGGTGGTGCGGGACCCGGTTCGGTCCCACACCGGATCTGCGTCGCCGGGGGCACGGTCCTTTCCTCGTCCGGCGGTCACGAAAGATCTCCGTAAGAACTCGGCGTGCACAGGGGCGTCCGGCATCGATCGAGGCCGAGTAAGGTAAACCTAAGTTGATTGTGCTGTCGCTGTTGAGGGCGGACGGAGGCTCGATGACGGAGGTCGCAGGCACACCGTGCAGGCCGGCGCTGACGCTTGGCCGGGTGCGGCTGGGGGCGGGCGGACCGCTGGCCGGGGTGCGGGTGGCGGACGGCAGGGTCACTCATGTGGTCCCGGACCGGGGGGCCGCGGAGCCCGCCGGACCGGTCGCGGGTGAACAGGTCCTCGACCTGGACGGGCGCGTCCTGCTGCCCGGTCTCTGGGACGCGCACGTCCACCTCGCCGAGTGGGCGAGCGCGCGCCGCCGCCTCGACCTCTCCGGGACCGCCTCCGCGCGGGAGGTGGCCGACCGGGTGCGCGCGCACGGCCGTACGGCCCCCGGCGCGGGAACGGTTCTGTTCGGGTACGGCTTCCGGGACGGGCTCTGGCCCGACGCCCCGGACCGGCGACTCCTCGACGCGGCCCTGCCGGACCGCCCGGCCGCCCTGGTCAGCGCCGATCTGCACGCCGTATGGCTGAACTCGGCCTGCCTGGCACTGGTCGGCCGCGGCGACCACCCGACCGGGCTGATCCGGGAGGCGGAGGGCCACGAGGTCCTCTCGGCCCTGCCCGAGGTGCCGGCCGGGACACTGGACGACTGGATCGCCGACGCCTGCCGGGCCGCCGCCGCCCGCGGGGTCACCGGGTTGATCGACTTCCAGTACGGCGACACCGTGGGCGCCTGGGAGCGCCGTTCGGCACAGGCCCCGCCCGCCGTACGGGTGTCCGCCGCCGTCTACCCGAGCCACCTGGACGCGGCCCTCGCGCGCGGGCTGCGCACCGGCTCCGGGATCGGCGCGTCCGGCGGCCTGGTGCGGGTCGGCCCGCTCAAGCTCTTCACGGACGGCTCGCTCAACACCCGTACCGCGCTGTGCCGGGACCCCTACCCGGGTCTGGAGAACACGGACGACGCGCACGGCATCGAGCAGACGGCACCGGACGAGCTGGTCCGGCTCATGCGCCGGGCCGCCGCCCACGGCATCGAACCGGCGGTGCACGCCATCGGCGACCGGGCCAACACCGTCGCCCTGGACGCCTTCGAGGCGGTGCGCTGCCGCGGCCGGATCGAGCACGCGCAGCTGCTCAGCCCCGAGGACCTCCCGCGCTTCGCCGAGTTGGGGGTCACGGCCGGGGTACAGCCCCGGCACGCGACGGACGACCGGGACGTGGCGGACCGGTACTGGGCCGGACGCACCTCCCGCGCCTTCGCCTACGCCGACCTGCTGGCCGCCGGGGCACGGCTGGAGTTCGGCTCCGACGCCCCCGTCTCCCCGCTGGACCCCTGGCTCGCCGTCGCGTCGGCCGTGACCCGGACCGACGACGGGCGTCCCGCCTGGCACCCGGAGCAGCGCCTGCCGGTGCGGGAGGCGCTGGCCGCGGCGGCCCGCGGACGCCGGCTCATCAGGGTCGGGGACCCCGCGGACCTGGTGGTCGTGGACGTGGATCCGCTGACGGCGGGCCCGGACACGCTACGCGCGCTGCCGGTGCACGCCACGATGACGGCCGGGCGCTGGACCCACGGGCCGTACTGAAAGCGCCCGCTCTCGCGGGCCTTGGGCGGACCCCGTGGCCCGGACGGGACCGTACCGTCCGGGCCACGGGAGTGCGGGGGCGGCGGGTCAGGCCGCCGTGGCCCGGTCGGACAGCAGGGACCGGTGGATCTCCTGGGCCCGGACCGCCACGGTCGACAGCAGGGTGCTGGTGAGGCCGTGGGTGTGCTCGGTGCCGCCCTGGAGGTAGATGCCGGCCTCGACCTCCGGCGCCGTCTCCACGCGGTGGTCCCGGCCGACCCGGATCGCGTCGCCGTCGTCCTTGAGGCAGAGCTTGGCCGCGTCGCCCATGAGCGCGGTCAGGTCCCGGGGCCGGTAGCCGGTGGCGAGCACCAGGACGTCGGCGGCGAGCGTCTGCTGTTCGCCGGTGGGCAGGAACTCGACGGTGACGCCGAGGCCGCCGTCCGGCCCGTCCGCGACCTCGCGGACGCGGGAGACGTTGAGGAAGCGCAGCCGCTCCCGGCCGGCCACCTTCTCCCGGTACGTGGTGGCGTACAGCGACTCGATCAGGTCCATGTCGACGACCGAGTAGTTGGTGGAGCGGTGGTAGTCCAGCAGGGACTGCTTGACCGCGGACGGCGCGGAGAAGTAGACGTCGACCGCCTCCGGATCGAAGATCCGGTTGGCGAACGGGCTGTCGTCCGCGGGCGTGTAGCCGTACTTGGCGAAGACCGAGCAGACCTCGGCGTCCGGGAAGGTGCGGTGCAGGTAGTCCACCGTCTCCGCGGCGCTCTGCCCGGCACCGAGCACCACCGCCCGCCGCACCGGCGCACCGGCGGCGGCCAGTTGCCCGGCCTTCGGTATCAGTTCGCTGTTGTGCCAAACCCGTTCGGCGAGTTCGAGCCCCGGCGGCACGTGCGGTTCAAGGCCCGTCGCCACGCTGATGTTGCGCGTGCGGTGGGTCACGGTCGTCCCCGGGACTCCCGTGGCACGGCAGGTGACGTCGAAGAACCTCACCCGGCCCGCGTCGTCGCGCACCGGGTCCACCGCGACCACCTCGCTGTCGTAGGAGACCAGGTGCGCGACCCGGGCCGCCGCCCACTCGAAGTACTCGTGGAACTCCATCCGCAGCGGGAAGAGCGTCTTCTGGTTCAGGAAGTCGATCAGTCTGCCCTGTTCGCGCAGGAAGCAGAGGAAGCTGTAGTCGCTGGTCGGGTTGCGCAGGGTGACGAGGTCCTTGAGGAAGGAGACCTGCATCGTGGCGTCGTCGATCAGCATGCCCCGGTGCCAGCCGAACCTCGGCTGTCGCTCCAGGAACAGGGCGTTGAGACGGCTGTCCGCCGCGAGACCCGCGTTGTGCTCCTCAACCGCTATGGAGAGAGCGAGATTTGACGGGCCGAAACCGATTCCGATGATGTCGTGGACGACGTCGGAACCCATGACCGGTGATTTCACCTTTGCATCGCCTCCCTCAGGCAGACCCATGCTAGATAAGGTAAGGCTTACCTAGCAATGGAGTCTCTGAAGGGAAGGTCCGTCATGCGGGTCGTCATGCTCGGTTACCAGACCTGGGGTCATCGCACGCTGCAGGCGCTGCTGGACTCCGATCACGAGGTGGTTCTCGTCGTCACCCATCCGAGGAGCGAGCACGCCTACGAGAAGATCTGGGACGACAACGTCGCCGAGCTGGCCGAGAAGCACGGCGTCCCGGTGCTGCTGCGCAACCGCCCCGACGACGCCGAACTCCTCGCCGCGGTACGGGAGTCGGGGCCGGACATCATCGTCGCCAACAACTGGCGGACCTGGCTGCCCCCGGAGCTGTTCGACCTGCCCCCGCACGGCACCCTCAACATCCACGACTCCCTGCTGCCGGCCTACGCCGGGTTCTCCCCGATCATCTGGGCGCTGATCAACGGCGAGGAGCGGGTCGGGGTGACCGCGCACCGCATGAACGCCGAACTCGACGCCGGGGACGTCCTGGTGCAGCGCTCGGTGCCGGTCGGGCCCGCCGACACCGCCACCGACCTCTTCCACCGGACCGTCGGCCTGATCGCGCCCATCGTGCGCGAGTCCCTCGACCTGATCGCCGCCGGCCGGGACGCCGGCCAGTGGGTGCCGCAGGACCGCACCCGCGCCAGCTTCTTCCACAAGCGGTCCCTGGAGGACAGCCGCATCGACTGGACCTGGCCCGCGGAACGCCTGGAGCGCCTGGTACGGGCCCAGTCGGACCCGTACCCGAACGCCTACGCCTACCACCGCGGCGAGCGGCTCAGGATCGTCTCCGCCGCCGTCTCCGAGGGCCGTTACGGCGGTACCCCGGGCCGGATCTTCATCCGCGAGGGCGACGGCGTGGTCGTGGTGGCGGGCGCCGACGCCCACACCGGACGCTGCCGGGGGCTGCTGGTCCGGCGGGTGCGCACGGACGACGGCACGGAGTACGCGGCCGCGGACCACTTCCGCACCATGGGGGGTTACCTGACGTCCCGTCCCTGAGCGCGGGCCCGTCGCCCGGCGCGGGCCCGGCCCCGGCCGCCGGCTCAGTCGACGGCGGCCGGTACCGCGCCCCGGGCGTCGCGGGTGTCGCCGTCGCGGGTGTCGCCGTCGTGGTGGTGGCGGCCGAGCGGGATCACCATCGGGGTGCCGCTGACCGGGTCGGGGGTGATCCGGCAGCGCAGGTCGAAGACGTCCTCGACGGTCGCCTCGGTGACCACCTCGGCCGGGGTGCCCTGGGCGACGATGCGGCCGGCCTTCATGGCGATGACGTGATCGGCGTACCGGCAGGCCTGGTTGAGGTCGTGCAGCACCATCACCACCGTGCGGCCCTCGCGCCGGTTGAGGTCCGTGACGAGGTCCAGGACATCGATCTGGTGGGCGAGGTCGAGGTAGGTCGTCGGCTCGTCCAGGAGGAGGACCGGGGTGCCCTGGGCGACGGCCATGGCGATCCACGCGCGCTGCCGCTGGCCGCCGGAGAGCTCGTCCACCGGCCGGTCCGCGAGCTCGGTCAGGCCGGTCGCGGCCAGCGCGTCCCGTACGGCCTCCTCGTCCGCCGCCGACCACTGCCGCCACCAGGTCTGGTGCGGGGAGCGCCCGCGGTTCACCAGGTCGGCGACGGTCAGCCCCTCCGGCGCCACCGGGGTCTGCGGCAGGATGCCGAGAGTGCGGGCGAGTTCCCGGGTCGGTATGGAGCGCAGGGCGGTGCCGTCCAGTTCGACGACGCCTTCGCGCGGGGCCAGCAGCCGGGCGAGGGCGCGCAGCAGCGTCGACTTGCCGCAGGCGTTGGCGCCGACGACGGCCGTGATCCGGCCGGTGGGCACGGTGAGGTCGAGGTCGGTCACCACCGGCCGTCCGTCGTAGGCGAGATGGAGCCCGCGGGCCCGCAACTCGGGTCCGGCGGCGGGCTGTTCGGGGGAGCCCGGGGCGCGCGGGGCGGTGGTCGACATGGGATCAGCCTCCAGATCCCGCGCGGTTGGCGCGGACGAGCAGCCACAGCAGGA
Source organism: Streptomyces sp. NPDC090499 (assembly GCF_044769305.1). Lineage (NCBI taxonomy): Bacteria > Bacillati > Actinomycetota > Actinomycetes > Kitasatosporales > Streptomycetaceae > Streptomyces > Streptomyces sp. NPDC090499. The sequence goes on along the minus strand of NZ_JBIVXP010000017.1, from coordinate 148,189 downwards.
CCGGCGCGCCGAGGGCGCCGGTGACGACCCCGACCGGCAGTTCCGTCCCGGGGACCGCCTCGCGGGCGAGGAGGTCGGAGCCGAGGACGACGAACGCGCCGGTGAGGCCGGAGACGAGCGGGGGCGGTGCCGAGGTGCCGGCCAGCCGCAGGGCGATCTGCGGGCAGGCCAGGGCCACGAAGGCCACCGGTCCGGCCGCCGCCGTGCCGAAGGCGACCAGGCCGACCCCGGTCAGCAGCAGCGCCAGCCGGACCGGCTGGACGGGGGTGCCGAGCCCGGCGGCCACGTCGTCGCCGAGCTGGAGGGTGCGCATCCAGCGGCCCAGGCCCAGGGTGACGGGCAGCAGCACGGCGAGGGCGATCGCCAGTGCGTCGACCTGGCCCCAGGTACGGCCGTTGAGGTTGCCGACCAGCCAGCCGAGGGCCTCCTCGGCCTGGAACCGGTTGCCGCGCGCCACCAGGAAGTCGGTGGCGCTGGTGCAGATCCAGGAGACGCCGATGCCGACGAGGATGATGCGGTAGCCGGTGGCCCCGCCCTTCCAGGCCAGCGCGTACACGAGCAGCGCGGTCGCCAGGGCGCCGAGCAGTCCGACCGTGGACAGCCCGAGCCCGCCGGCCCACCCGAGCACCACCGCCGCGACCACCGCGGTGCCGGCGCCCTCGGTCAGCCCGATCATGTCGGGGCTGGCCAGCGCGTTGCGGGTCATCGTCTGGAACACCGCCCCGGACACCCCGAAGGCGATGCCGACCAGGAGGCCGGTGAGGGCGCGCGGCAGCCGCAGGTCCCGGACCACGACGAGCGTGCCGGGGTCGCCCACGCCGAACAGGGCCCTGACGACGTCGGGCAGGCTCACCGGGTAGTCGCCGAGGGCCAGTCCCCAGCAGAACAGCGCGAACGCGCCCACGCCGACGAGGACTCCGGTCAGCACCAGGCGCGGCCGCAGCATGCCCGAGACGGGGGGCACGGCCAGCCGGAACGGCCGGTCGCGCAGCGCGGGCCGGGCCGGAGCGACGGGGGACGACTGTGCGGGCACGCTCACACCTCCGCGAGTTTCCGGCGGCGGACCAGGGCGATGAAGAACGGGCCGCCGAGGAAGGCGACCAGGACACCGGCCTGGATCTCGGTGGGGCGGGCCACCAGCCGGCCCACGATGTCGGCGGACAGCAGCAGGACCGGTGCCAGCGCGGCGGACAGCGGCAGCAGCCAGCGGTGGTCGGGGCCGATGCCCGCGAACTGGGCGAGCAGCCGGGCGATGTGCGGGACGACCAGGCCGAGGAAGACCACCGGGCCGATGACGGCGACCGAGGCGCCGGTCAGCAGCACGATCGCGGTCACCCCCTGGAGCCGTACCAGGCCCAGCCGCCGTCCCAGGGACGCGGCCACGTCGTCGCCGAGGGCCAGGCTGTTCAGGGCGGGCGCGCAGGACAGCGCCAGTACGGCGCCCACGGCCAGGAACGGCAGGATGCGCACCAGGTCGCCGGAGTCCTGGTCGGCCAGTGTGCCCGCGGACCAGAAGCGGTAACGGTCCAGCGCGTCCTGGTCGGTGAGCACCACGGCACTGGTCAGCGACGACAGCAGCGAGGTGACGGCCACGCCGGCGAGGGCCAGCTTCACCGGGGTCGCCCCGGAGCGGCCGAGCCGTCCCAGGAGGAAGACCAGGACGCTCGCGGCGAGCGCCCCGGCGAAGGCGAACCACACATAGCCGTACAGCGAGCCGACCCCGAACACCGCGACCGACACGACGATCGCGAAGGACGCGCCCGCGCTCACCCCGAGGATGCCGGGGTCGGCGAGGGGATTGCGGGTCAGGGCCTGCATCAGCGCGCCGGACATGCCGAGCGCGGCGCCCGTGGTCAGGCCGAGCAGGGTGCGGGGGATGCGCACCGACCAGATCACGTTGTCGACCAGGCGGCTGGGCGGATGCCCGAGGACCGACCGGACCACCTGGTCGAGCGGCACGCTCAGCGCGCCCAGTGCCACGGAGAGCAGGGACAGGAGGACCAGGAGGGCGACGGTCACCGTCACCAGCACCGTGGTGCGAAGCCTTCTGCCTGAAGCCACTTGCCGGTCTCCATGCCGTCGTCCCGGGGACCGCGAACAGTCCTGATAGCAGGTTAGGTGAGCATAACCTCAGCCGCTGTGACTTGGGCCGCTGAAGTCATATTGACCCTGTTGAGTTAGGCAATCCTTACCTTACTATGCGAGCGGTCGCGGCTCCGCTGAGCCGTTCCACACCTATGGGGAGGCACGGGCAGCTGTGTCGGGCAACACGCGTTCTTCCGCACCTTCTTCTGCGGCTTCGGATTCGGTTTCGGATTCGGTTCCGACGGCGCGGACGGCATCCACGGAGGAGTACTGGCGGGAACGGTTCGCCGCACCGGCGGCGGAGACCTCACTGCCGTTCGACTTCCCGCACCCGGCGCAACCGCGGGAACCGCGGCCGCGGCAGGTCCGCACGGCCGTGCTCGGCGTGACGGCCGACCAACCCACCCTGCTCGCCGCCTTCGCCGCCCTGCTCCACCGCTACGGCGGCGGCACGGCCCAGGACCTGACGGTCGCTCACGAGGGCCTGCCCCTGCGGCCGGCGGTGCACGGCGCCATGCCGTTCACCGAGTTGCGCGACCACGTCACCGCCGCCCGCGCGCAGGCCGCCGCCCACCGGCTGCCCACCGCCGAGCTGCTACGGCTGCTCGCTCCCGAACCCGGCCGCGGAGGGGCCCTGGTGTGCGCCGTCGGCTTCGGTCCCGCACCCTGGGACGAAGGCGGCCCGCTGGACCTGGCGCTCTCCGTGGTCGGCGGGCAGGTGCGCGCGGACTACGCCGCCGACCTCTTCGAACCCGCCACCGTCGACCGGATCCTCGGCCACTACACCACGCTCCTCGCCGACGCCCTGGACCGCCCCGGCGCCCAGGTCGCCGACCTCGGACTCCTCGGCGCCGACGAGCGGCAGCGGATCCTGGCCGACTGGAACGACACCGCGCACGACGTGCCCGCGCGCACCTGGCCGCGCATGTTCGCCGACCAGGTCGCCGCCCGCCCCGGCGAAGTGGCCCTCGTCCACGGGGACGTCCGACTCACCTACGCCGAACTCGACGCCCGCGCCGCCCGGCTGGCCCACGCCCTGGCCGCCCGGGGCGCCGGTCCCGAGCAGGTGGTGGCGCTCGCCGTACCCCGCTCCGCCGACATGATCGTCGCCGAGGTCGCCGTACTGAAGACGGGTGCGGCCTACCTCCCCGTCGACACCGACTACCCGGCCGACCGCATCGCGTACATGCTGGACGACGCCCGCCCGGTCTGCCTCGTCACCACCGCCGAGATCGTCCCCGACCTGCCGCCGGACACCGATCCACTGGTCCTGGACGCCCCGGAGACCGTCGCCGAACTGGCCGCGCACCCCGCCCACGACCCCGCCGGCGCCGACGCGTTGACGGTCGCGCACGCCGCGTACGTCATCTACACCTCCGGCTCCACCGGCCGCCCCAAGGGCGTGGTGCTCTCGCACGCCGGGGTCGCCAAGCTGGTCGCCACCCAGCGCGAGCGGTTCGGGATCGGCCCGCACAGCCGGGTCCTGCAGTTCGCCTCGCCCAGCTTCGACGTGGCCTTCTGGGACCTGTGCCTCGGCCTGCTCTCCGGCGGCCGGCTGGTCGTCGTACCCGCCGACCGCCGGGTGCCCGGCGCGCCCCTCGCCGACTACGCCGACGAGCACGGCATCACCTTCATGATCCTGCCACCCGCTCTCCTGGCCGCCATGCCGGACGACGTGCGACTCCCGCCCACGGCAACCCTGCTGGCCGGCACCGAGCGGGTCTCGCCCGAGCTGGTCGGCCGCTACGCGCGCGGCCGGATGATGTTCAACGCGTACGGGCCCACCGAGGCCACCACCAACTCCACGCTCGGTCTCTGCGACCCGGACACCCCGGCCGGCACCATCGTGCCCATCGGCGTCCCCGACCCCGGCACCCGCGCCTACGTCCTCGACGACCGGCTGCGGCCGGTACCGGCCGGTGTGGTGGGGGAGTTGTACCTCGGCGGCGCCGGACTCGCCCGCGGCTACCTCGGCAGGCCCGCGCTGACCGCCGAACGGTTCGTCGCCGACCCGTTCGGCGCGCCCGGCGAACGCCTCTACCGCACCGGCGACCTGGTCCGCTGGAGGTCCGACGGGCGCCTGGAGTTCCACGGCCGCGCCGACAGCCAGATCAAGATCCGCGGGTTCCGCATCGAACCCGGCGAGATCGAGTCGGTGCTGCGCGCCCACCCGGCCGTCGACCAGGCCGCCGTCGTGGTCCGCGAGGACCGCCCCGGCGACCGCCGCCTCGCCGCCTACGTCGTGCCCTCCCTGGAGGCCGCCGCCGCGGCCGACGAGGCCGTGTCCGACTGGAAGGACCTGCACGAACTCCTCTACTCCGCCGCCGGGTCCGACGGCTTCGAGGAGAACTTCGCCGGCTGGAACAGCATGTACGACGGCCTGCCCATCCCGCTCGCCGACCTGCGCGAGTGGCGGGACGCGACCGTCGCCCGGATCCGTGAACTGCGCCCCCGCCGCGTCCTGGAGATCGGTGTCGGCAGCGGCCTGCTGCTCTCCCGGATCGCCCCCGACTGCGCCGAGTACGTCGGCACCGACCTCGCCGAGGAAGCGGTCCGCGCCCTGCGCGCCCAGGTCGAGGCCGTACCGGAGCTGGCCGGCCGGGTCACCCTGCACGCCAGGCCCGCACACGAGCTGACCGGGCTTCCCGAGGGCCACTTCGACACGATCGTCGTCAACTCCGTCGTCCAGTACTTCCCGGGCGCCGACTACCTCACCGGCGTCCTGCGCACGGCCGCGCAGCTCCTCGCACCCGGAGGTGCGTTGTTCGTCGGCGACGTACGCAACCTGCGGCTGCTGCGGACGCTGGCCACGGCCATCGAGTCGGGCCGCGGCCGGCTGGAGGACAAGGAGGCCCTGCGCGCCGCCGTCGACCGGGCCGTGGCCTGGGCGGGCGAACTCCTCCTCGACCCGGACTACTTCGCGACCCTGGACGGCTTCTCCGCCGACGTGCGGATCAAACGGGGCACCCACCACAACGAGCTCACCCGCTACCGGTACGACGTCGTGCTGCGGCCCGGAGGATCCGGCGAACCGGGGGCAGCGGGCGAACTCGGGGTATCCGGCGAACTCGGGGCAGCGGGCGAACTCGGAGTACCCGGCGAACTCGATGCATCCGGCGAACTCGGGGCATCCGGCGAGGAGGCGCCGGCTGTCGCCTCCCGGAGCCTTTCGTGGGCCGCGCTCGGCACCCCCGGCGCCCTCGGTGAGCTGCTCGCCGCCCCGGACGGCCCCGCCCGCCTCCGCGTCACCGGCATCCCCAACGCCCGACTCGCCCCCGACCTGGCCGCGCTCGGCGCCCTCGACGACAGCAGCCGCACCGGCAGCGCGGGCGTCGACCCGGAGACCCTGTACGAGTCGGCCGCCCGACACGGTTACCGGGCCGCCCTCACCTGGACCGCGGACGCCGAGGACGGCAGCCTCGACGCGGTGTTCGCGCGCGGCGACGACACCCCGCTCGGCCCGCTGTACGTCCCCGGTCGGCCTCATGCGCACGCGAACCGTCCCGCGCCGTTCCGCAACGTCACCGCGCTGATGGCGGGGCTGCGCGCGCACGCCGCCGAGTTCCTGCCCGAGTACATGGTCCCGGCCGCCCTCGTCCCGCTGGACCGGCTCCCGGTCACCCCCAGCGGCAAGCTCGACTCCGCCGCCCTGCCGGTCCCGGACTACGGCCTGCTCAGCTCGGGCCGCGCGCCGCGCACCGAACGCGAGCGCCTGCTGTGCGACCTGTACGCCCGCGCCCTGCGGGTGCCCTCGGTCACCGTCGACGACGACTTCTTCGCGCTCGGCGGGGACAGCATCGTCGCCATCCAGCTGCTCGTCCTGGCCCGCAGGGCCGGTCTGGAGCTCACCCCGCGCGACGTCTTCCGGCACCGCACGGTCGCCCAGCTCGCCGGTGTCGCCCGGACCGCCGACGCCTCCGAGGACCTCGCCGGCACCCCCTGGGACCCGCCGACCGCCGACGAACTCGCCGCGCTCCAGGGCGACGCCCCGCTCACGGTCGCCGAGGTCCTGCCGCTCGGCCCGCTTCAGGAGGGCTTCTTCTTCCACGCCCTCGTGGACGGCGCCGAGCACGACGCCTACGTCGTCCAGCAGGTGCTCGAACTCGCCGGACCCGTCGACGGCACCCTCCTGCGCCGGGCCGCCCAGCGGCTCCTCGACCGGCACGCACCGCTGCGCGCCTGCTTCCGCCAGCTCCCGGACGGCCGCCCCGCCCAGCTCGTCGCCACCGGCCTCGACGTGCCGTGGCGCGAGGTCGACCTGTCCGCCCAGGACCCCGCGGTCCGTACCGGCCTCGCCGCGGCCGTCGCCGCCGACGAACGCGCCCGCCGCTTCGACCTCGCCCACCCGCCGCTGCTGCGCTGCGCCCTGGTCCGCCTCGCCGACGACCGCAGCCGCCTGGTCCTGACCTTCCATCACATCGTCGCCGATGGCTGGTCCCTGCCCGTCCTGCACCGCGAACTCCTGGCCCTCTACGGCGAGGCGCCCGCGCCGCTGCCCGAAGCCGCCCCGTTCCGCGGCTACCTGGCCCGCATCGCGGGCGCCGACCGGCAGGCCGCGCGGGACGCCTGGGGCACCGCCCTCGCCGGGATCGACGAGCCCACCCGCCTGGTCGGGACCCCGGCCACCGCAGGGCCGATCGAGCCCGCGCAACTGCGCGTCGAGCTGCCCGAGCGCACCACCGCCCGGCTCACCGCCCGCGCCCGCGAGCACGGCGTCACCCTCGGCACCGTCGTCCAGGCCGCCTGGGGCCTGCTCCTCGCCGGGCTGACCGGCCGCCAGGACGTGGTCTTCGGCACCACCGTCTCCGGCCGCGACGCCGCCGTGCCCGGCATCGAGTCGATGGTCGGCCTCTTCATCAACACCCTGCCCACCCGCCTGACCTGGGCCCCCTCCGACTCCCTCGGCGCCGTCCTGGAACGCCTCCAGCAGGAGCAGAGCGCCCTGCTGGACCACCAGCACCTCGGCCTCGCCGAGATCCAGCGGGCCGCCGGGCACGCGGGCGACGGCGAACTCTTCGACACCCTGGTGGTGTTCGAGAACTACCCCGCCGAACCCGGCCTCGCCGACCCCACCGGCACGGTCCGGCTGGCCGGGCACGCCTTCCACGACGCCGTGCACTATCCGCTGGCCCTGATCGTCAAGCCCGGCCGGCGGCTCGACCTGCGCCTCAAGCACCACGCGAACCGCGTCCCCGGCGAGGCCGTACAGCTGCTCGCCGACCGGCTCACCCGCGTCCTGGACGCCCTCGCCGAGAACACCGCACGCCCGGTGGCCGCACTCGACCTGCGCACCGACGCCGAGCGGGCCGGCGCAGCCGTGGAGGGCGAGCGCCACCCCGTACCGCCGACCACCCTGCCCGCCGCCGTCGCCGCCCGGACCGCCCGGACCCCCGACGCCACCGCCGTCGTGTACGAGGGCACCACCCTCACCTACGCTGAACTCGACGCCCGCGCGGAGCGGCTGGCCCGCCGGCTGCGCGCCCGCGGCGCCGGACCCGACCGGTTCGTCGCCGTCGCCGTGCCCCGCTCGGCCGAGCTGATGGTCGCCCTCCTCGGGGTGCTGAAGTCGGGCGCCGCCTACCTGCCCGTCGACCTGGACTACCCGGCCGACCGCATCGCGTACATGCTCACCGACTCCGGCGCCCGGACCGTCGTCACCACGGCACGGGACGCCGTGCGCCTGCCGGCGGTGGACGGGCTGGAGATCCTGTACGCCGACGCGGACGAGGAGCCCCAGGACACACCGGAGCCCGCCCCGCCGCTCACCCCCGACCACCCCGCGTACCTCATCTACACCTCCGGCTCCACCGGCCGTCCCAAGGGCGTCGTCGTCACCCACCGCGCCATCGGCAACCGGCTCGCCTGGATGCAGGGCGCGTACGGACTCGGCGCCGACGACCGGGTGCTGCAGAAGACGCCGTCCAGTTTCGACGTCAGCGTCTGGGAGTTCTTCTGGGCGCTGCACGAGGGCGCCGCGGTCGTGCTCGCCGCGCCCGACGGGCATCGCGACCCCGCCTACCTGGCCCGGCTGATCCGCACCGAGGGCGTCACCACGATGCACTTCGTGCCGTCGATGCTGGACGCCTTCCTCGCGTCGCAGGAGGTCACCGCCGACCCGACGTGGGCGGGCAGCCTGCGCCGCGTCTTCAGCAGCGGCGAGGCCCTCTCCGGTACGGCGGCCCGGCGCTGGCACGACCTGACCGGCGTACCGCTGCACAACCTGTACGGGCCCACCGAGGCCGCAGTCGACGTGACGTACCACGCCTACGACGGCGCGCCCGGGACGGTCGTGCCCATCGGGCGGCCCGTGTGGAACACCGGCCTGCGGGTGCTGGACAGCTGCCTGCGCCCGGTGCCCGACGGGGTGCCCGGCGAGCTGTACCTGACCGGCGTCCAGCTGGCCCGCGGCTACCACCGGCGCCCCGCGCTCACCGCGGACCGTTTCGTCGCCGACCCGTACGCGGCCGTGCCCGGCGCGCGCATGTACCGCACGGGCGACCTGGTCCGCCGCCGCCCATGGGGGTCCCCCCGGCCGGAGGCTGGGGGAGGCACCCTGGACTACCTCGGCCGCACCGACCGGCAGGTCAAGCTGCGCGGCAACCGGATCGAACTGGGCGAGATCGAGGCCGCGTTGACCCGGCACCCGGCGGTGGCGCGCGGTGCCGTGGTCGTCCGCGACGGGCGGCTCGTCGCCTACGCGGTCCCGGCGGCCGGTGCCGTCGCCGACCCCGTCGCGCTGCGTGCCGCCCTCGCCGGGGCGCTGCCCGCGCCGCTGGTCCCGGAGGCGTACGTCGTCCTCGACGACCTCCCGCTCACCCCGAGCGGCAAGCTCGACCAGGCCGCGCTGCCCGCCCCCGAGACCGAACGCGCCGCCCGCCGCGAGCCCGAAGGGCCCCTGGAGCGGCAGCTCACCGGGATCTTCGCGGCCGTCCTCGGCATCGCCGACGCCGGCCCCGACGACGACTTCTTCCGGCTCGGCGGCGACAGCATCAGCTCCATCGGCGTCGCCAGCCGGGCCCGCGCGGCCGGCCTGGACCTCAGCCCGCGGGACGTCTTCACCCACCGCACACCGGCCGCCCTCGCGGCCCGTGCCGGTACCGCCGCGGCCCCCGCCCCCGCCGCCGCTGCCGCCTTCACCCTCACCGACGCCGAACACGCCCGGATCCGCGCCCTCGCCGCCCCGGCCGCCGTCTGCGAGGTCTGGCCGCTGGCTCCCCTCCAGGAGGGCCTGTTCTTCCACTCGGCCTACGACCAGGGCGCGTTGGACGTCTACACCGTCCACGAGACCTTCGACTTCGCCACCGGTCTGAACCCGGCCCGGCTGCGCGCCGCCGCCCGCACACTGCTGGACCGCAACCCCGGCCTGCGCGCGGGCTTCACCAGCGAAGGCCTCGACCAGCCGGTGCAGTTCATCGTCGAGACCCCGGAGATCCCACTCGACGAGGTCGACCTCTCCCACCTGCCTGCCGCCGAACAGGACGAGCGGGTGCGCGAGTTGACCGAGGCCGAGCGCAACCGGCGCTTCGACCTGTCCGCACCCCCGCTGTTCCGGCTGCTCCTGCTGCGCCTCGGTGCCGAGCGCGGCGACCGGCTCGTCGTCGGCCGCCACCTGATCCTCTGGGACGGCTGGTCGGCCTGGCTCTTCCTCGACGAGCTGTTCGCCCTGTACGAGACCGGCGGCGACGCCTCCGCGCTGCCCGCCCCCGGCAGCTACCGGGACTACCTCACCTGGCTGGACCAGCAGGACGACACGACCGCCACCGCCGCCTGGCGGAGCGCGCTGGCCGGCCTGGAGGAGCCCACCCTGCTGGCCCCGGCCGCCGCCGACGGGCTCGAACCGGTCATCCCCGACCAGCTCGACGTCCGCCTCACCGCCGAACTCGGCGACCGGCTGCGGGAGACCGGCCGGGTCCACGGCCTCACCCTGAACACCCTGCTCAACGCGGCCTGGGGCCTCACCCTCGCCTCCGCGACCGGCCGCACCGACGTCGTGTTCGGGACCACGGTCGCCGGCCGGCCCAGCGAGGTCCACGACGTCGAGAACATCATCGGCCTGTTCCTCAACACCGTCCCCACCCGGATCGCCCTCGACCCCGCCGAGCCGGTCCTCGGCCTGCTCCGCCGCATCCAGGGCGAACGCCTCGACCTGATGCCCTACGAGCACCTCAGCCTCGGCGTGCTCCAGGCCGAGACCGGGCACCGCAAGCTCTTCGACACGCTGTTCGTGCTGCGCAACAACGACACCGAGGACCGGCTGGCGGAACTGCGCACCCGGCACGGCGCCACCGCCGTCGCCAACGTCGACGCCACCCACTACCCGGCCAACCTCGTCGTCACCCCCGGCCGGCGGATCACGGTCACCCTCACCCACCGGCCCGACCTGGTCCCGGCCGACCGGGCCCGCGCCCTGCTCGACCGCTTCACCCTCCTCGTCGACCGGCTCACCGCCGACCTCACGGCACCCGTGGGCTCCCTCGACCCGCTGCTGCCCGCCGAACACGCGGCGCTGCGCGAGGAGTGGGCGGCCGGCCGGGTCGAGGTCCCCGAGGAGACCGTCGCCGACCTGCTCGCCGCCCAGGCCGCCCGCACCCCGGACGCCCGCGCCCTCGTCCTCGGCGAGCGCGCCCTGACATACGCCGAACTCGACGCGGCCGTCAACCGGACGGCCCGGCTGCTCGTCGGGCGCGGCGCCGGTCCCGAGCGGGTGATCGCGCTCGGCCTCGGCCGCTCCCTGGACATGGTGGTCGCGCTCTTCGCCGTGCTGCGCACCGGCGCCGCCTACCTGCCCCTGGAGCTGGACCACCCGGCCGACCGGCTCTCCCTGATGCTGGCCGACGCCCGCCCGCTGCTCCTGCTCTCCACCACCGCCGTCTCCGCGACCCTCGACGGCGACGACCTGCCGCGCGTCCTGCTCGACGACCCGGCGGTCCAGGACGAACTCGCCGGGCTGCCCGACACCCCCGTCCGCCGCCGCTTCAGCCTCGAACACCCCGCCTACGTCATCTACACCTCCGGCTCCACCGGCCGCCCCAAGGGCGTCGTCACCCCCTACCGGGGCCTGACGAACATGCAGCTCAACCACCAGAAGGAGATCTTCGAGCCCGCGATCGCGGCCGCGGGCGGCCGTCGGCTGCGGATCGCGCACACCGTGTCCTTCGCCTTCGACATGTCGTGGGAGGAGCTGCTCTGGCTGGTCGAGGGCCACGAAGTACACGTCTGCGACGAGGAGTTGCGGCGCGACGCGGAGGCGCTGGTCGCCTACTGCGAGCGGCACCGCATCGACGTCGTCAACGTCACGCCCACCTACGCGCGGCTGCTGATCGAGCAGGGCCTGCTGGAGGGCCACGTCCCGCCGCTCGTGCTGCTCGGCGGCGAGGCGGTCCCGGAGACCGTCTGGGCCGCGCTGCGCGACACCGAGGGGACGTACGGCTACAACCTGTACGGGCCGACCGAGTACACCATCAACACCCTCGGCGGCGGCACCCTCGACTCCGCCACCCCCACCGTCGGCAGGCCCATCCGCGGCACCCGCGCCCACCTGCTTGACGCCTGGCTGCGCCCGGTGCCCGACGGCGTCCCCGGCGAGCTGTACATCGCCGGGATCGGACTCGCCCGCGGCTACCTCGACCGGCCCGGACTGACCGCCGAGCGGTTCGTCGCCGACCCGTTCGGGGAGCCCGGCGAGCGCATGTACCGCACCGGCGACCTGGTGCGCCGGAACGCCGACGGCAACCTCGACTTCCTCGGCCGCACCGACGACCAGGTGAAGATCCGCGGCTACCGGATCGAGCCCGGCGAGATCGAGACCGCCCTCAGCCGCCACCCGCTGGTCTCCCAGGCCGCCGTCGTGGTCCGCGACGAACGCCTCGTCGGCTACGTCGTGCCCTCCGGCGCCGACCCCGCCGACCGCACCGCCGCCGAGGCCGCGCAGGTGGGGGAGTGGCAGGAGATCTACTCCGACGAGTACGAGGAGATCGGCACCGCCGTCTTCACCGAGCAGTACGACGGCTGGGACAGCTCCTACGACGGCCGGCCCATCCCCTTCGAGCAGATGCACGAGTGGCGCGAGGCCACCGTCGCCCGCATCCGCGCCCTGAACCCGCGCCGCATCCTCGAGATCGGCGTCGGCTCCGGCCTGCTGCTGTCCCGGCTGGCCCCGGACGCCGAGGAGTACTGGGCGACCGACTTCGCCGCCCCGGTGATCCGCAAGATCGGCGCGGAACTGCGCGACCGCGACCCCGAGCTGGCCTCCCGGGTGCAGCTGCGCTGCCGCCCCGCCGACGACCTCGGCGGGCTGCCCGCCGGCCACTTCGACACGATCGTCGTCAACTCCGTCATCCAGTACTTCCCGAGCATCGAGTACCTCACCGCCGTCATCCACGGCGCCATGGAACTGCTCGCGCCCGGCGGCGCCCTGTTCGTCGGCGACGTCCGCAACCTGCGGCTGGCCCGCACCTTCCACACCGAGATCCAACGCGCCCGCGGCACAGCCGAGGCCGACCTGGAACGGGCGGTGGAGCGCGGGCTGCGCCTGGAGAAGGAACTCCTGGTCGACCCCGACTACTTCACCACCCTCGGCCACGGCGTCGACCTGCGCACCAAGCGCGGCCGTCACCACAACGAACTGACCCGGCACCGCTACGACGTCGTCCTGTACGCCGGTGAGCCCGACGTCCGCCTCGACGACGCGCCGACGGTCCAGTGGAGCACCGCCCACACCGTGGGTGAGCTGGCGCGCGGCGGCCGGACCTCCGAGGCCGTCGGCCGACTGCTGGACGCGAGCGGCCGGTTCACCGGCCGGGTCGGCGACCGGCCGCGCGGCGGGCGGCCCGCCGCCCTGCGCGTGACCGGCATCCCGGACGGCCGCACCGCCGAGGACGGCGTCGACCCGGAGACCCTGCACGCGCTCGGCGCGGGCGCCGGGTACCGGGTGCTGACCACGTGGTCGGAGCGGACCGGTACCTACGACGTCGTGTTCCTCACCGAGGAGACCGCCGGACACCGCGTCACCGGCGGCCTGTTCCGCCCCGGTGGCGGCACCGCCCCCTACGCCAACGACCCGACCGCCGCCCGCGAGACCGGCGCCCTGGTCCGGCGGCTGCGCGAGGACCTCGGACGCGAACTGCCCGAGTACATGGTCCCGGCCGCCTTCGTCACCGTCGACGGCCTCCCCATGAACGCCAACGGCAAGCTCGACGTGCGCGCCCTGCCCGAGGCCGAGCCCGCCGTCGCCCTCGGCGGCGGACGCGGCCCCCGCACCCCGCAGGAGGAGGTGCTGTGCCGCCTGTTCGCGGAGGTGCTCGGGCTGCCCGAGGCCGGTGCCGAGGACAACTTCTTCGACCTGGGCGGCCACTCGCTGCTCGCCACCCGGCTGGTCAGCCGCGCCCGCACCGAACTGGGCGCCGAACTCGCCATCCGCGACCTCTTCGAGGCCCCCACCCCGGCCCGGCTCGCCGCCCGCGTCGGCGCCGCGAGCCCGGCCCGGCCGCCCGTCACCAGGGTCGGTGACCGGCCCGAGCGCATCCCGCTGTCCCCGGCGCAGTGCCGGCTGCTGCTCGTCGAACAGATCACCGGCAGCGGCGTCGCCTACAACTTCCCGCTGGTCTTCCGGCTGCGCGGCGACCTCGACACCGAGGCCCTGCGTGCCGCCCTGCGGGACGTGGCCGCCCGCCACGAGGCCCTGCGCACGGTGTTCCCGGCCCACGACGGCGAGCCGTACCAGCGGATCGTCCCCACCGAGGACGCCCACCCGGACCTCACCGTCACCGACGCCACCGAGGAGGCGCTGCCCGCCCTGATCGAGGCCGCGCAGCGTCGCCCCTTCGACCTCATGACCGAACTCCCGCTGCGCTGCACGGTCTTCAGGCTCGGTGCCGACGATCACGTGGTGGCCGTCGTCCTGCACCACATCACCACCGACGAGTGGTCCGACCGGCCGTTCCTCGCCGACCTCGACACCGCCTACGCCGCCCGCCGCGCGGGTACGGCCCCCCGGTGGGCGCCGCTGCCCGTGCAGTACGCCGACTACACGCTGTGGCAGCGGGAGCTGCTCGCGACCAGCGGTGAGACGCAGCTCGCCTACTGGCGGGACGCCTTGCGCGGCCTGCCCGACGAACTGGTCCTGCCCGCCGACCGGCCGCGCCCCGCCGAGCCCAGCGGCCGCGGCGGCAAGGTCCGCCTGGAGCTGTCCGCCGCCACCGCCCTCGCCCTGCGCGACCTCACGACGGCCACCGGCACCAGCATGTTCATGCTGTTCCAGGCCGCCACCGCCGCCCTGCTGCACCGGCTCGGCGCGGGCGACGACATCCCCCTCGGCGCACCCATCGCGGGCCGCACCGACGAGGCCCTCGGCGACCTGGTGGGCTTCTTCGTCAACACCCTGGTGCTGCGCGCCGACCTGTCCGGCGACGGGCTCACGTTCCGTGAACTCCTCGGCCGGGTGCGGGAGTCGTCGCTGTCCGCCTTCGAGTACCAGGACCTGCCCTTCGACCGGGTGGTGGAGGCCCTCAACCCGCCCCGGACGGCCGGCCGCAACCCGCTCTTCCAGGTCATGCTCGGCTACCACCACCGGCCCGACGGCGACCCCGACGTGCTGGGCCTGGCCACCGAGTGGTCCGACATGGACACCGGCATGGCCAAGTTCGACCTGCACTTCACCTACGTCGACGAGTCCGACCGCGTGGTCCTGCTCCTGGAGTACGCCACCGACCTCTTCGACCACGGCACGGCCGAAGCCCTGGCCGGCCGCGCGGCCCGGCTCCTCGAACACGCCGCCGCCGAACCCGACGCCCCGCTCGGGGACCTGGAGATCCTGCACGAGGACGAGCGGACCCGCGTCCTCGCCGACTGGAACGACACCGCCCGTCCCGTCCCGGACCTCACCCTGCCCGAGCTGTTCCGCGCCCAGGCCGCCCGCACCCCCGACGCCACCGCCCTCGTCTTCGAGGAGCAGCGGCTCACCTACGCCGAGCTGGACGCCCGCGTCGAGCACACCGCCCGGGTCCTGGCCGGGCTCGGCGCGGGCCCGGAGCGGACCGTCGCCGTCGCCCTGCCGCGCTCGGCCGACCTCGTCGTGGCCCTCCTCGCCACCCATCGCGCCGGTGCCGCCTACCTGCCCCTGGACCCCGACTACCCGGCGGACCGGCTCGCCCTCATGGTCGAGGACGCCCGCCCGGTGTGCGTGATCCGCGACGCCCTGCCCACCGGCCCGGAGGCCGCGCTCCCGGCGTCGTACGACCCCCGGCACCCGGCCTACGTCATCTACACCTCCGGCTCCACCGGCCGCCCCAAGGGCGTGGTGGTCCCGCACGCGGGCATCGCCAACCGGCTGCAGTGGATGCAGGACACCTACCGGCTCGGCGCCGACGACCGGGTGCTGCAGAAGACGCCGTCCAGTTTCGACGTGTCGGTCTGGGAGTTCTTCTGGCCGCTGATCACCGGCGCCACGCTGGTCGTCGCCCGGCCCGAGGGCCACCGCGACCCCGCCTACCTGGCCGCGCTCATCCGCGAACAGGCCGTCACCACCGTCCACTTCGTGCCGTCCATGCTCCAGCTCTTCCTGGAGGAGCCGACGGCCGCCGACCGCACCGGCCTGCGCCGCGTCCTGTGCAGCGGCGAGGCCCTCCCGGCCGCCCTCACCCGCCGCTTCCACGAGGTGCTCGACGCCGAACTGCACAACCTGTACGGCCCCACCGAGGCGTCCGTCGACGTCACGGCGACCGAGATCGGCCCCGGCGAGACGAGCGTTCCCATCGGCCGCCCGGTGTGGAACACCCGCCTGTACGTCCTCGACGCCGGTCTGCGCCCGGTGCCGCCCGGTGTCGCCGGGGAGCTGTACCTGGCGGGCGTCCAGCTGGCGCGGGGCTACCTGGACCGGCCCGGCCTGACCGCCGAGCGGTTCGTCGCCGACCCGTACGGCCCGGCGGGCAGCCGCATGTACCGCACCGGCGACCTGGCCCGCTGGACGGCCGACGGCGAGCTGGAATACCTCGGCCGCACCGACGACCAGGTCAAGCTGCGCGGCTTCCGCGTCGAACCCGGCGAGATCGAGGCCGTGCTCACCGCCCACCCGGCCGTCGCGCACGCCACCGTCACCGTGCACGGCCAGGCGCTCGTCGCCTACGTCGTGCCCGCCACCGGCCCGGTGGTGGACGCGACCGCGCTGCGCGCCCACGCGGCCGCCGCACTCCCCGCGCACATGGTCCCGGCCGCCTGGGTCACCCTGGACACGCTGCCGCTCACCCCGAACGGCAAGCTCGACCGCAAGGCCCTGCCCGCCCCCGAGTTCACCGCGGGCACCGGCGACGGCACCGCGCCGCGCACCCCGCGCGAGGAGATCCTCGCCGCCCTGTTCGCCGACGTCCTCGGCCACGAACGGGTCGGCGTGGACGACGACTTCTTCGGGCTCGGCGGCCACTCCCTGCTCGCCATGCGCCTGGCCGGCCGCGTCCGCACCGCGCTCGGCGCGGAACTGACGGTCCGCGACGTCTTCGAGGCACCCACGGTCGCCCTGCTCGCCGCCCGCACGGACACCGCTGCCGCCGGGTCGCGTCCCGCGCTCGCCGTCCCGCGCCCGCGTCCCGAACGGCTGCCGCTGTCCGCCGCACAGCGCCGGCTCTGGCTGCTCGCGCAGGTGGACGGCGCGAGCACCGCGTACAACCTCCCCTCGGCCTGGCGGCTGACCGGCCCCCTGGACCGGGACGCCCTCCAGGCCGCCCTGGACGACGTGGCCGCCCGGCACACCCCGCTGCGGACCGTCTTCCCGGCGGTCGACGGGATCCCGTACCAGCGGATCCTCGCCGATGCGCAAGTCCCCCTGGACACCGCCCCGTTCGCGGAACTCGCCGACCGGGCCGCGCACGTCTTCGACCTGGAGCGCGAACTGCCGCTCCGTGCCACCTTGTTCGAGACCGGCCCGGACGAGCACGTCCTGCTGCTCCTGCTGCACCACATCGCCACCGACGAGTGGTCCGACCGCCCCCTGTTCGCCGACCTCGCCACCGCCTACGCCGCCCGCACCACGGGCCGGACCCCCGACCGGCAGCCGCTGCCCGCGAGTTACGCCGACTACACGCTCTGGCAGCGCGACCTGCTGGCCGCGACCGAACCGGAGCTGCTCGCCCACTGGACGAAGGCCCTGCGCGGGCTGCCCGCCGAGCTGGACCTGCCCACCGACCGGCCGCGCCCCGCCGAGCCCACCGGGCGCGGCGGCACCACCGGCTTCACCGTCCCGCCCGCCCTGGCCGGTGCCCTGCGCGGCCTGGCCCGCGCCCACGGCGTCAGCATGTTCATGGTCGCCCAGGCCGCGGTGGCCGCGCTCCTGCACCGGCTGGGCGCCGGCGACGACATCCCGCTCGGCGCCCCGGTGTCCGGGCGGTCCGACGAGGCCCTCGAAGACCTGGTCGGGTTCTTCGTCAACTCCCTGGTGCTGCGCACCGACCTGTCCGGCGACCCCACCTTCGCCGAGCTGCTGGCCCGGGTCCGGGAGACCGACCTGGCCGCCTACGAACACCAGGACCTGCCCTTCGAACGGCTGGTGGAGGCCCTCAACCCCGAACGCTCCCTGGCCCGGCACCCGCTGTTCCAGGTGATGGTCGTCCACCTCGCCGGACCGGGCGGCGCACCCGAACTGCCCGGCCTCACCGCCCGCCGCGAGACCGTCGGGCAGGACAGCGCCAAGTTCGACCTCAGCTTCGACTTCGTCGAGCAGGGCGAACGTGTCGACGGCTGGATCGAGTACAGCGCCGACCTCTTCGACGAACGGACCGCCGAACTCCTCGCCCGACGCCTGGAGTCGCTGCTCGCCCAGGTCGCCGCCGACCCCGGCCGCCGCGTCGGCACCCTCGACGTGCTGCGCGACGACGAACGCGCCCTGGTCCTCACCGGCTGGAACGACACCGCCCGGCCGGTCCCGGACCTCACCCTCCCCGAGCTGTTCCGCGCCCAGGCGGCCCGCACGCCCGCCGCCACGGCCGTCGTCCTCGAGGGCACCCCGCTCACCTACGCCGAACTCGACCAGCGCGTCGAACGGCTGGCCCACACCCTCGCCGCGCACGGCGCCCGTGCCGAGACGACCGTCGCCGTCGCCCTGCCGCGCTCCGCCGCCCTCGTGGTGACCCTGCTCGCCGTGCACCGCGCGGGCGCCGCCTACCTGCCCCTCGACCCCGGCTACCCGGCCGAGCGGCTGGCGTACACGCTCACCGACGCCCGCCCGTCCTGCCTGGTCACCGCAGCGGACGTGGCCATCGCGGACACCGGCGTGCCCCGCGTGACGGTGACCGCCGACGGCACCCCCGAGCAGCCGGCCGACGCCCCCCTGCCCACCTCCTACGACCCCCGGCACCCCGCCTACGTCATCTACACCTCCGGCTCCACCGGCCGCCCCAAGGGCGTCGCCGTCCCGCACGCCGGCATCGTCAACCGCCTGCTGTGGATGCAGGACACCTACCGCCTCGACGCGGCCGACCGGGTGCTGCAGAAGACCCCGGCGGGCTTCGACGTCTCGGTGTGGGAGTTCTTCTGGCCGCTGATCACCGGCGCCACGCTGGTCGTCGCCCGGCCCGAGGGGCATCAGGACCCGGCCTACCTGGCCGACCTGATCCGGCGCGAGCGCGTCACCACGGCCCACTTCGTGCCGTCCATGCTGCGCGCCTTCCTCGACGAGCCCACCGCCGCCGACCGCACCTGCCTGCGCCAGGTGATGTGCAGCGGCGAGGCACTGCCCGCGCCCCTTGCCGGCCGGTTCCGTGACCTCCTGCCGGACACCCGGCTGCACAACCTCTACGGCCCGACAGAGGCCTCCGTCGACGTCACCGCGACCGAGACCGTCCCCGGCGCGACGAGCGTTCCCATCGGCCGCCCGGTGTGGAACACCCGCACCTACGTCCTCGACGCCGGTCTGCGCCCGGTGCCGCCCGGTGTCGCCGGGGAGCTGTACCTGGCGGGCGTCCAGCTGGCCCGCGGCTACCTCGGCCGCCCCGGCCTGACCGCCGAGCGGTTCGTCGCCGACGCGTACGGCCCGGCGGGCAGCCGCATGTACCGCACCGGCGACCTGGCCCGCTGGACGGCCGACGGCGAGCTGGAATACCTCGGCCGCACCGACGACCAGGTCAAGCTGCGCGGCTTCCGGATCGAACCCGGCGAGATCGAGGCCGTGCTCGCCGCCCACCCGGCCGTCGCGCACGCCACCGTCGTGATGCGGGACGAACGGCTCGTCGCGTACGTGGTGCCCACCGGGCCCGGCGCGGACTCCGCCGCACTGCGCGCCCACACCGCCCGCACGCTGCCCGCGCACATGGTCCCGGCCGCCGTCCTCACCCTCGACACCCTCCCGCTCACCCCCAACGGCAAGCTCGACCGCCGCGCCCTGCCCGCCCCGGACTTCGCCGCCGAGGTGACCGACAGCCGGCCGCGGACCCCGCTGGAGGAGACCCTCGGCGCCCTCGTCGCCGACGTGCTCGGCCTCGAACGGGTCGGTGTGGACGACGACTTCTTCGCCCTCGGCGGGGACAGCATCGTCGCCATGCAGCTGGTCGCCCGCGCCCGCGCCGCCGGGCTGGCGTTCAGCCCGCGCGACGTCTTCCGGCACAAGTCGGTGGCGGGCCTGGCCGCGGTGGCGACCACCGCCGCGCCCGGGGACCGGGCCGCGGAGACCGTCCTCCTCGACCTCACCGACGCCGAACGCGCCGAGGTCGCCGCGCTGCCCGCAGGCACCGACGTGCTGCCCCTCTCCCCGCTCCAGGCCGGACTGCTCTTCCACGCGGCCCTGGACTCCGGCGACGACGGACCGGACGTCTACACCGTCCAGATCTCCTACGACCTGGAAGGCCCCGTCGACGCCGACCGGCTGCGGGCCGCCGCCCAGGAGCTGCTCGACGCCCACGAGAACCTGCGCAGCGGCTTCCGGTACCTGTCCTCCGGCCGCCCGGTGGCCGTCCTACCGCGCACCGCCGTGCTGCCCTGGCGGCAGCTCGACCTCCCCGGCGACGACCTCGACGGGGAGGTCTGGACCCGGCTGCTCGGGCAGGAGCGGCGCCGCTTCGACCCCGAACGGCCGCCGCTGCTGCGCCTGTTGCTGGCCCGCACCGGCGCGGACCGGTACCGCCTCGTCCTCTCGCACCAGCACCTGCTCCTGGACGGCTGGTCACTGCCGCTGCTCACCGCCGAGCTGTGGGCGCGTTACGAGGGCCGAACCCCGGCCCCGCCCGCCCCCTACCGGGAGCACCTGCGGCTGCTGGCCGCCCAGGACCCGGCCGCCTCCGCCGCCGCCTGGACCGAGGCCCTGACCGGCCTCGCCGAACCCACCCGGCTCGCGCCCGCCGACCCCGACCGGGCCGCCGCCGTCCCGCACACCCACACCGTGGAGCTGGACGCCGGCCGCACCGCGGAACTGGAGGCGTTCGCCCGGCGCACGGGCGTCACCGTCAACACCCTCGTACAGGCCGCCTGGGGCGTGCTGCTCGGCCGGCTCACCGGCCGCGACGACGTGGTGTTCGGCGCCACCGTCGCGGGACGCTCGCCCGAACTCCCCGGCTCCGAGGCGATGATCGGCCTGTTCATCAACACCGTCCCGGTCCGGGTGCGGATCCGCCCCGGGGAGAGCACGGCCGCCCTCCTGGAGCGGCTCCAGGACGAGCAGTCCCGGCTCATCGCCCACCAGCACCTCGGCCTCGCCGACATCCAGCGCACCGCGGGACTCGGCGAACTCTTCGACACGCTCGTGGTGTTCGAGTCGTACCCGGTCGCGGAGCCCGACGAGGGGACGGGCGGAAAAGCGGGTGCCGCGCCGCGGGTCGCGGTCCGCGAGCACGCGGACTCCACCCACTACCCGCTGGCCTGGGCGGTCGAGCCCGCCGAACGGCTGCGGGTGACCGCCGAGTTCCGCCCCGACCTGTTCGACGCGGTCACCGTACGGCGGCTCACGGCCGCCCTGACCGGCCTGCTGACCGGCATGGCCGCCGATCCCGAGCGCCCCGTCGGCCGCCTCGACCTGCTCGGCTCCGCCGACCGGTACACCGTCCTGGAGGCCTGGAACGACACCGCCCTGCCTGCCGCCGAACGCCTCGGCACGGTACCGGCGCTGTTCGCCGCCCAGGCCGCCACCACCCCGGACGCGGTCGCCGTCACCGACGGCCGTACCACCTGGACCTTCGCCGAACTCGACGCCCGCAGCACCGAGTTGGCCCGCCTCCTGGCCGGGCACGGCGCCGGGCCCGAGCGGATCGTGGCCCTCGCCCTGCCTCGCACCGCCGACCACATCGCCGCGATCCTCGCCGTCATGAAGGCGGGCGCCGCCTACCTGCCCCTCGACCCCGACCTGCCCGCGGCCCGCCTCACCGGCATGCTCGCCGACGCCCGCCCGGTGCTCGTCCTGGCCGCCGCCGAGACCGCCGGCGCGCTGCCCGCGACAGACGTCCCCGTCCTGCGGCTCGACGCCCCGGCGGACGGCCTTCCCCAGGCCGACCCCACCGCCCCCGGCCCCGACCACCCCGCCTACGTCATCTACACCTCCGGCTCCACCGGCCGCCCCAAGGGCGTCGTCGTCACCCAGCGCGGAGTGGCCAACCTCTTCCACAGCCACCGCCACGACCTGCACGACCCGGCCAAGGCACGCACCGGACGACGGCACCTGCGCATCGGGCATGCCTGGTCGTTCTCCTTCGACGCCTCCTGGCAGCCGCAGCTCTGGCTCCTGGACGGACACGCCCTGCACATCGCCGACGACGACACCCGCCGCGACCCCGAACTCCTCGCCGAGTTCATCCGCGACCGGGGCATCGACTTCGTCGAGGTCACCCCGTCCCTGCTCGCCCGGATGGCCGACAGCGGACTGATCGGACCCGACGGCGACTGCCCGCTCGCGACGGTCGGCTTCGGCGGCGAGGCCGTCCCCGACTCGCTGTGGCAGCGGCTCGCCGCGCTCCCGGACACCGAGGCGGTCAACCTGTACGGCCCCACCGAGGCCACCGTCGACGCCCTCGTCGGCCGAGTCCGCGACAGCGCCCGCCCGGTCGTCGGCCGCCCCGTCCACCACTCCCGGGCCTACGTCCTGGACACCGCCCTGCGCCCGGTCCCGCCCGGCGTCACCGGCGAGCTGTACCTGTCGGGACCGGGCCTCGCCCGCGGCTACCTCGGCCGGCCCGACCTCACCGCCGAACGCTTCGTCGCCGACCCCTTCGCACTGCCCGGGGCCCGCATGTACCGCACCGGCGACCTGGCCCGCTGGACCGAGGACGGGCTCCTGGAGTTCGCCGGACGCACCGACGACCAGGTGAAGATCCGCGGCTACCGGGTCGAACTCGCCGAGATCGAGGCCGCGTTGGACTCCCACCCGGCGGTCGCGCAGAGCGTCGTCGTGACCCGCGAACACCGGCCCGGAGTACGGCAGCTGATCGCCTACGTGGTCTCCGGCAGCGCGGCCGGCACCGAACTGCGCGCCCATGCCGCCGAGCGGCTGCCCGACTACATGGTCCCGGCCGCCGTGGTCGTCCTGGAGCGGCTGCCGCTGCTCTCCAACGGCAAGCTGGACCGGGCCGCCCTGCCCGCCCCGGACTTCACCGCGTCGGGCGGCGGCCGGGCACCGGAGAACGCCACCGAGCGCACCCTGCGCGACCTGTTCGCGGACGCCCTCGGCCTGCCCGCCGAGGCGATCGGCACGGACGACGACTTCTTCGCCTTCGGCGGGGACAGCATCGTCGCCATGCAACTCGTCGCCCGCGCCCGCTCGGGCGGCCTGCGGATCACCCCCCGCCAGGTCCTCCAGCACCGGACGGTCGCCGCCCTCGCCGCCGTCGCCGTCCCGCTGGGCGCGGACGACCGGCAGGCCGCGCACGACGACGGCACCGGGGCCGTCCCGCTCACCCCGATCATGCACGCCCTCCTCGACCGCGGCGGCCCCGTCGCCGCCTACCACCAGGCGGCCCTGCTGCGCACCCCCGCCGACCTGACCGAACCCGGCCTGCTCGCCGTGCTCGGAGCCGTCGCCGCACGGCACGACATGCTCCGGGCCCGGCTGGTCCGCACCCCGGAGGCCGCGCTGGCGGTCCCGGCGGCGGCCGACACCGAGGTACGGACCTGGCTCACCCGGGTCGACGTACGCGAGACGGCCGCCGACGAGAACGCGCTGCGGGACGCCGTCGCCCGGCACGCGCCGACGGCGCTGGCGGGGCTCGACCCCGAGGCCGGGGCGATGGTGCGGGCGGTCTGGTTCGACGCCGGAACGGACCGGCCCGGACGGCTGCTGCTCCTCGTCCACCACCTGGTGGTCGACGGCGTCTCCTGGCGCATCCTGCTGCCCGACCTGGCGGCCGCCTGGGCGGCCGTGCGCGGCGGCCGCAACCCCGAACCGGCCCCGGTGGACATGTCGTTCGCCCGCTGGTCACGCCTGCTCGCCGCCCGGTCCTGCGAACCCGCCGCCGAGGACGAGCTGCCCTGGTGGACCTCCGCCCTCGCCGCGGGCGCGGACCTGCCCCTGGCCCGCCCGCTCGACCCGGCACAGGACACCGTCGCGACCACCCGCCACCTGTCCCTCTCCCTGCCGGCCGCCGTCACCGGCCCCCTGCTGAGCCGGGTCCCGGCCGCCTTCGGGGCGAGCGTCAACGACGTCCTGCTCACCGCGTTCGCGCTCGCCGTCGGCGACTGGCGGTCCCGGACCCTGGGCGCCGAGCACGTCGGCGGCCCGGTCCTGGTCGACCTGGAGGGCCACGGCCGCGAGGAGGAACTCGCGGGCGACGCCGACCTGTCGCGCACGGTCGGCTGGTTCACCAGCGTCGTCCCGGTACGGCTCGACCCGGGTGCGTCCGGCCCCGACGCGCTGGGCGGCGGACCCGCCCTCGACGCGGCCGTGGCCCGGATCCGCGACCACCTCACCGCCCTCCCGGCGGCCGGCATCGGCCACGGCCTGCTCCGCCGGCTCAACCCCGCGACCGGCCCGCTCCTCGCCGAACTCGCCGAACCGCAGATCGAGTTCAACTACATGGGCCGCTTCGACCGCCCCGCGGCCGCCGACTGGTCCTACGCCGCCG
Organism: Streptomyces sp. NPDC090499; assembly: GCF_044769305.1. Classification (NCBI taxonomy): domain Bacteria; kingdom Bacillati; phylum Actinomycetota; class Actinomycetes; order Kitasatosporales; family Streptomycetaceae; genus Streptomyces; species Streptomyces sp. NPDC090499. The sequence continues at coordinate 124,082 of NZ_JBIVXP010000017.1, read as the reverse complement.
AGGAGGACGCCGCCGACCTCGACGCCGACGCCGGCATGCCGATGTCCCACGCGCTCACCCTCAACGCCCTCACCGAGGACCGTCCCGAGGGGCCGGAGCTCAGCGCCCACTGGGCGTACGCCGCCGGACTCCTCACCGAGGACGCGGTACGGGAGCTGGCCGAGACCTGGTTCCGGGCGCTGGAGGCGGTGGTGCGGCGCGCCGACGAACTGACCTGACATGACCTGAACTGAACTGAACTGACCCGAGCGCACACACGCACCGATCAGACCGGAAGGCAAGGAACCGCTGACATGAGCAACCCGTTCGAGAACCCCGACGGCGTCTACTCCGTCCTCGTCAACGACGAGGGCCAGTACAGCCTCTGGCCCGACTTCGTGGACGTGCCGGCCGGCTGGACGGTCGCGCACGGCCCGGCGGCCCGGCAGGAGTGCCTGGACCACATCGAGACGCACTGGACGGACATGCGGCCCAAGAGCCTGGTCGACGGCTCCTGACGGCACACGAAAGGGGGGGCGGACCGGTTCCGGACCGGCCCGCCCCCCTTTCATGCGCTCACGACGCCGGCTGTGCCACCTTCGTCGACGTCTTGCCGTCCACCGCCTCCGCCAGCTGCGGCACCAGGCGGTCCAGGACGTAGGGGATGCTCAGCACGGTCGACAGGGACACCGCGTTGCCGTAGTCGCTGGTCTCCTTGACGAAGACCTCGCGGCCCTGCTTCACCACGTTCAGGTCCGCGTAGACCTTGTCGCTGTGCAGCTTGGTGACCGCCGAGGTGGTGTCCGGCACGATCCAGACGTCCACGTCCTGGTCGAGCAGGTCGAACCGCTCCTTGCTGATGTTGGCGCCGAACTGGTCCCCGATCACCTTGTCGAGGTCCTTCGGCAGGGAGAAACCGAGGTCGGACAGGAGCCGGGACCGCGGGTCCTCGCTGCCGTAGACGAACGTGCCCTCGTACGGGGTGGCCATGACCGCCGTGGCCCCGGTGAACTCGGGGTTCGCCTTCTTCGCCGCGGCGAACCTGGCCTCGACGCCCGAGACCAGCGTCTTCGCCTCGTCCGCCTTGCCGAGCGCCTGCCCGATCTCCTCGGTCTGCTGCTGCCACGGCACGCCGTAGTCGTTGTACTGCTTCGGCTGGGCCACGACCGGCGCGAACTTCGACAGGCTCTCGTACTGGGCCTTGGTGAGCCCCGAGTACACGGCGAGGATCAGGTCCGGCCGCAGCGCGGCGATCTTCTCCACCTGGGGGCCGGTGCCGGTGTCCTTGAGCACGGTGGGCGCCGGCGAGCTGCCCAGCTTGTCCTGGGCCCAGGGGCCGATCGCGCCCTTGTAGCCGCCCAGCCACTCGGTCGTGCCGACCGGGACCTTGCCGAGGGCGAGGACGGCGTCCTGGTCGGTGAGACCGACGGTCACGATGCGCTTGGGTTCGGACTTGATGGTCGTACTGCCGAACTTGTGGGCGATGGACACGGGGAACGCGCCGGCGGAGGAGGCCTTCGCTGCGGACGACGACGAGCCGGAGCCGTCGTCGGAACCGGAGTCGGAGGAGCCGCAGGCGACCGCGGTCGCCGCGAGCAGGATGACGGAGGCGAGCAGGCCGGTGAGCCTGGACACTCTGGTGACGCGGGGCATCGGCTGATCCTTCTGTTCTGGCTGGTCTCGGCTGTTCTTGGCTGTTCTCGGAGTGGGGGGCGGGCGGCGGGGGCGGCTCGGCTCTTTCGGGGGTCAGTGCGGAGCGGCGGGGGTGCGGTGGTCCGACCAGGCCTGCCACAGGGCGGCGTACCGGCCGCGGGCGGCCAGGAGTTCTTCGTGGGTGCCCTGCTCCACCACCCGGCCGTCGCTCAGCACGACCACCCGGTCGGCCGCGGCGGCCTGGCTGAGCCGGTGCGCCACGACCAGCGCGGTACGCCCGCGCAGCGCCTGCTCGGCGGCCTCGTCGAGGAGGCGGGCGCCGGAGCTGCCCGCCTCGGCGGTCGCCTCGTCGAGCACGACGACCGGCGGATCGGCCAGCAGCAGCCGGGCCAGGGCGAGTTGCTGGGCCTGGTCGGCGGTGAGCCGGTGCCCGCCGTCGCCGACCACCGTGTCCAGCGCCTCCGGCAGGGCCTCGGCCCAGCCGAGGGCGCCCACCGCGGCCAGCGCGTCCCGCAGCTCCTCGTCGCTCGCCTCCGGGCGGGCGAGCCGCAGGTCGTCGGTGAGCGGCCCGGCGAAGACGTGCACCTCCTGGGTGACGAGCCCCACCAGGCGGCCGGAGCCGTCCGGTTCGGCGCCGTCCACGTCGACCCGTCCGGCCTCCGGGCGGTGCAGGCCCGCCACCAGCCGCGCCAGGGTCGTCTTGCCCGCACCCGTGGTGCCGACCAGCGCGACCCGCTCCTTGGGCCGTATCTCCAGGTCGACGCCGTGCAGTACCGGGCGGCCGGGCACGTACGCGTGCGAGACCCCGGTCAGCGTCACGGCAGGACCGCTGGCGACAGCGGCGGTACGGCCCTCCGCGGGCCCGTCGGCAGCGGGCGCCGGCTCGTCGACGACCCCGACCAGCCGGGCCAGTCCGGCCGTCGCCGACTGGGCGTCGTCGAGGAGCACCAGCGCGGTGTTGACCGGACCGAAGAGGCTGTGGAAGTACAGGGCGGCGGCCGTCGCCGTACCGACCGTGGCGGAGCCGGCGCGCACCAGCAGGAACCCGGTGGCCAGCACGGCGGCGAGACCCACGTACTCGGCGATGTGCAGCCTGCTGTAGAAGCGCAGCACCAGCCGTACCCCGCGCATCGTCAGCTCCACGGCCGCCCGCGACCGTTCGGTGACCCGGCGGGTGTGGTCCTCCTGCAGCCGGTACGCCCGTACCGTCCGCGCCCCGCCGATGGTGTCCAGCAACTGCTGCTGCTGGGCGCCGGAGGCGATCCGCTCCTTCGCGTACAGGGGCACTGCGTTGCGTACGTACCAGCGGGCGGTGTGCGCCTGCACGGGCACCGCGAGCAGCGCGGCCGGCAGGAACCGCCAGTCGAGCAGGGCGAGGGCGGCCAGGGTCAGCACGATCGAGAGCCCCGAGCGGGCGAGTTCGGGCAGGGCGGTGCGGACCGCGTCGGCGACCCGGGAGACGTCCCGGGTGACCCGGGAGTTGAGGTCGCCGGAGCCCGCCCGCTCCAGCCGCTCCAGTGGCAGCGACAGGGCGCGCTCCACGAAGAGTTCGCGCAGCCGGGCGAGTGCGGTCTCGCCGAGCCGGGACACCAGGGACATGCCGAGCGCGGTGCTGACGCCCTGCACCACGGCGACCCCGGCGAGCGCGAGGACGGGCCAGGTGAGCGCATCGGGGGAGCGGTGCTCGGTGACCACGTCCACGATGTGCCCGAGCAGTGGCTGGGTGAGCAGCCCGACGGCCGTGGCGATCATCATCGTGCCGAAGCCGGCGACCGCCAGCTTCCGGTCGGGGCGCAGGAGTTCGCGGACGACCGCGCGAGTGCGGGCGGGCGTGGCGGTGGGCAGCAGACGGCTTTCGGCGCTGTCGGGTCGGGGGGCGGTGTCGGGTCCGGTGGTGATGTGCGGTCCGCTGCTGCTGTCGGGCCCGGTGGTGATGTCCGGTCCGGCGGTGTGGATCGGTCCGGCGGTGTGGTCCGGTCCGGAGGTGTGGTCCGGTCCGGCGGTGTGGTCCGGTCCGGAAGCGTGGTCCGGTCCGGAAGCGTGGTCCGGCTTCGGGATGGGGTCCGTCATGCCAGCACCGCCGTCCGGTAGGTCTCGTGGGTGCGGGCCAGTTCCGCGTGGGTGCCCTCGGCGCCGACCCGGCCGCCGTCCAGCAGCACCACCCGGTCGGTGACGGAGAGCAGCGCCGGGCTGTTGGTCACCACGACCGTCGTACGGCCCCGCCGGAACTCCCGGAGCCCCTCGGCGATCCGGGCCTCGGTGACCGCGTCCACGGCGGTCGTCGGATCGTGCACCACCAGGACCGGGGGTCCGGCGCGCAGGGCCCGCGCCAGCAGGACCCGCTGCCGCTGCCCGCCGGAGAGCGAACGCCCGCCCTCGCCCACGTCGGTGGCCGCACCGTGCGGCAGTGAACGGACCACCTCGTCGGCGTCCGCGGCGGCCATGGCGCGTGCCGTCAGTTGTCCGTCGGCGGCGTCCGCGGAGCTCACGTTGCCGATGAGGGATCCCTCGAACAGCGCGGCGTCGTGCGCGGCGACCAGCACCGCGGCCCGCAGCCGGACGGGGTCGAGGCGGGTCAGCGGCACCCCGTCGAGCTCGACCGAGCCCGACTCCGGGTCGCTCTCCCGGCCCAGGCAGCTCAGCAGGGCCTCGGCGCAGGCCGGATCGGTCACCGCGATCCCGGTCAGCCGCCCGGCGGGCACGTCGAGGTCCACGCCGTCCAGGCCGCCGAGCCGTACGCCGCGCAGCCGCAACTCCCCGCGCACCGCGTCCGGAACAGGTTCGTCCCCGCCCGTGACGCCGGGCCCGGCGGAGAGCACCTCGGCGATCCGGGCGGCGGAAGCCCGGCCCTGTGCCAGTTCGGCGTTGACCCAGGCGAACGTCTCCAACGGCCCCAGCAGGAACAGGGCGAGCCCCACCGCCGACACCAACTGACCCAGGGTGAGCGACCCGTCGAGCGCCAGCCGTCCGCCCACCCAGGCGATCAGCGCGATGAACCCGCCGGTGAGGGCCAGCACGAGCCCGGTCTGCCACGACTCGGCCCGCGCCGCGCGCAGGGTGGCCGCGAGGGAGACCCGGCTGGTCCTGCGGTAGCGCTCGACCGCGGCCCGCTGCGCGCCGAGCCCCTTCAACACCCGCAGCCCGGCCACCAGATCGGCGGCGACCCCCGCGGCGCCCGCGGCCCGGTCCTGCTCCGCCTCGCTGCGCCGCTCCAGGGGCTTGCTCAGCAGATGCCCGAGCCACAGCAGCAGGGGAGTGCCCAGCAGCACGATCAGACCGAGCGGCACGGACGTCAGCAGCAGTGCCACGGCGCTCACCGCGATGCCGGCCAAGGCCGAAATCCCGCTCATCAGAGCCATGTTGACCGCCCCGACGCGCTTGGCGTCCTCGGTGGCGACGTTGGCCAGCTCACCGGAGAGCCGGTCCGCCTCGGCCCCGCCCCGGGCGTCGAGCACCCGGCGCACGACGGCCAGCCGCAGCTCGTGGGCGGCCTCCTCGGCCCCGCGCTCGCCGGCCCGCGCGCCCAGCCGGAAACTCCACGACAGGCACACGTACAGGACGGCCAGCACCGCCAGCCACAGCATCAGCCGCCCGGCGTCCCGGCCGGCCACGGCCTGGTCGACGACGACACCGATGAGCACCGGGACCAGCGCTTCCCCGAGTTGGTGCACGCTGCCGAGCGCCGCGCCGAGAGCGACCCGCCGCCCCTGCCCTCCCACCGAGCCGGCCAGGACATCCCGCCCCGCCAGTTCCCCTGATCCCACCGGCCACCCTCCGGAGACGGTCAACTTAGGCAAGGCTACTCTAAGTAAATACCGTCGCGTCAATCCCCGTCCCGGGATCGGGAGTCGCCCGGCCGCGGCCCGACACCCCTTGTGTGGTGGGCAGTCGGCCGGGACCGGGCGTCTCCGAATGCGCCGGTCAGGCGCTGAGCGGGTGCGACGAAGTACGCAGCGCCCGGTCCGCGCCCCCGAGGGTGCCGGGGGTACCCCCGGTCGAGGGCTGGGGGAGGAACTGCGTGACCGGCCACGACGGTGCCGCACCTGACGGACGGCATTCCGTCCCGTCGTCCGGGCGGACCGCCGGCCGGTCGCTGCCGACGGCCGCGCGCGCCGGAGGCCGCGGCAGCAGCCGTCGCCGTGGATCCCGGGCGGAGACGCGGCCGAACTGGACGTCCCACCAGCCGCCTCGCCAGGTGAGGAAGACCGTCTCCAGGGGTGGCACGGAGAGATGCCAGAAAGCTCTCGCCGGCATGGCCAGGGCATGGATGAGCGCGGCTCGGACGACGGCCGCCTCGGTGATCACCACCATGTGGCCCGTGCCGGGCGCGACGCTGCTCAGCCAGTCCGCCGACCGGCGGCAGAGCCCGCGTACGGATTCCCCGCCGTGGGGCGCGGCATCCGGATCCGTGAGCCAGGCGCTGAACCCGGCGGGGTCGGCCGCGGCGACCTCGTCGACGGTGCGGCCGCGCCAGCCGCCCACGTCGAGGTCGCGCAGCATGGGCTCGGGCGCCGCCGACAGGCCGACGGCGTCGGCAGTCTGCGAGCAGCGGGTCGAGGGCGCCCGGACGGCTCGCCCACGGAGAGAGAGCACTGCTCTCGCGGTGCCTGCCAGGCGCAGGTCGCGCTCGCTCAGGACTGCGTCGCCGAGGCGCGGGTCCAGAGTGGCGTCGCCGCCGGGCGCGCACAGAAGCGTCAGGTGGATCGACATGGGACCGGCCTCCTCTTGGCCCGACACGGCTTCGGACGGTGTGAGGCGGTGCCTCACGTCCTCCAGAGTCGGTGCAGGCCCCCCGGCCGGACCATCCGCCAGGTGGCCGGAACCACCCCGCCGACTGGCCGGCCTGCCCCCACCCGGCCGCCCCGCACCCGGCCGGCTCGCCCCGCGGCCCGCACCCGGCCGGCCCGCCCCGCGGCCCGGCCGAACCGGCACGGTCACCGGTTCCGCTCGACGGGCAGTTCGAGGCGGAGCTCGTAGCCCCCCTCGGCCGTGGGGCCGGACGTGACCGTGCCGCCGAGGAGCTCCGCGCGCTGGGCCAGACCGACCAGGCCGTTCTGGGCGCTCGGCAGGGCGACGGCGGGCCGGGTGGGGGCGGTGTTGGCGACGGTGGCGCACAGGACGCCGCCCCGGTGCCTGACGCGGACGGTCGCGGCGGCGCCGGGGGCGTGCTTGCGGACGTTGGTCAGCGCTTCCTGGACGGTGCGGTAGACGGCGCGCTGCACCGTGGGCGGAAGCTCCTCCGGCAGGTCGGTCTCCAGCTTCGCGTCGATGCCGCTGGCCTCGACCAGGTGGTCCAGGTCGGCGAGCGAAGGCTGCGGGGTGAGCTCCGTCGGCCTGCTGCCGGAGGCACGCAGCACCCCGACCATGTGCCGCAGCTCCTCCAGGGTCTGCACGCTCAGGCGGCGGATCGTGGCCGCGGCCTGTCTCGTCTCGGCGTCCCGGCCGCTCACCTGCAGCGCTCCGGCCTGTACGGCGATGAGACTGACCTGGTGGGAGACCACGTCGTGCATCTCCCGGGCGAGCTGGGCGCGCTCCTTCGCCAGCACGCTCTGGGCGGTCAGCAGCCGCTCCTGCTCACGGGCCTCGGAGATGTCGGCGAGGCGTAGCGACAGTTCGCGCCTGGCCTGGACGAGCTGGCCGAGGAAGACCGGCGCGGCGGCGGTGGCCAGCGTGTAGCTGAGGTGGAACAGGTTGTTCGTCTGGGACAGCTCGGTGGCGTCCAGGGACGACCACGGCCAGGGCAGGAAGTCGATGATCGCGTACGCCAGCGCGCAGCCGCCCAGCAGGAACCGGTGGCGGTTGAGGGAGGAGAGCGTGTACAGCGCGGCCATCGGGGCGACCACCGCGTCGGTGACCAGGGCGGTGGGGAGGGTGAGGACGAAGGTCGTCAGGGGCAGCCGGTGCCGCAGCATCAGGGCGACGGCACCGAGCAGCGCGCAGAAGGCGGCCGGCTGGTCCTCGACCCCGATGTGTGACCAGGCGTCCGCCAGCGCGACCCCGGCGAAGCCGATGTCGAGGAGCACGCCCGACGGCCGCCGCGAGCTCACCGGGCGCCCTCCTCCGGCGAGGGGGTGAGCAGGCCGGCGCGCTCGGCGATGAGGGCAGCCTGGACGCGGCTGCCCACCCGCAGTTTGCCGAGCACGTTGGTGACATGGCCCTTGATGGTGCCGGTGCTCAGGTGCAGCCGTTCGCCGATCTCGGTGTTGGCGAGTCCTTCGGCCATGAGGACGAGCACGGCGCGTTCCCGCTCGGTGAGCCGGGCGGTGAGCCGGACCGCGGCGGGCTCGCGAACGCTGTTGTCGAGGTAGCCGCCCACCACCAGGCGGGTGACCCTGGACGACAGTACGGTCCCGCCCTCGGCCAGGGTGCGCACCAGATGGGGCAGCTGCTCGGGGTCGGTGTCCTTGAGCAGGAACCCGGCGGCGCCCGAGCGCAGCGCGGTGGCCACGTATTCGTCGGTGTCGAACGTGGTGAGCATGGCGACCACCGGGGCCTCGGGCATGCGGCGGAGGTCGGCCAGGATGGTGAGCCCGTCCACGTCCGGCATCCGGATGTCGAGCAGCACGAGGTCGGGCCGCAGCTCCCGCACCGTGGGCAGGGCCTGGCCACCCGCCACCGCGGCGACGACCTCGATGTCGTCCGCCGTATCGAGAATGTGCGTGAAACCCGTGCGGATCAGGGCTTCGTCATCGACCACCAGTACCCGGATCACGTGCGCTCCGCTCGTCGCATGCCCGGTCGATGCGTACCCCGTGGGCGTGTCCCTTCCGGCGGCCGACGCGGAGAACCCGCCGGTTGGCCGCGCGACCTCAGCCGGTCGGCGGGGCGCCCGCGGCCACGGCGGTGAGCGTGCCACCTCGGCGCACCGTGTCCCCGGCCCGCCCGTGGCGCAGCCGGGACCTGCGCACGCGCCTCACTACGCTGAGCGACGGGGAGACCACACGGCCCAGGACAGATCGGGAGACCATGGCCCTCGACCTAGACATCGACCGCATCCGCGAGCTCGTCGACGAAGGCGTCCGCGACAAGGTCTACCCCGGCGCCGTCTGGGCCGTCGGCGACCGCTCGAACATGGCCATCGGCACCCCGGGCGTCCTCGACCCCGACCGGCCCGACGAACCGATGCGGCACGACACCGTCTTCGACGTCGGCGCCCTCACGGAGATCCTCGCGGTGTGGTCGGTCGTCGGATCCCTCGTGGCGAACGGCAGACTGCGGCTCGACGAGGAACTGGGCGACTTCTGGTCCGAGGCGCGCGGACACCCCCTGGGCCGGGTGACCGCCCGCCACCTGCTCACCCACACCGCCGGCCTTCCACTCCGCACCGACCGCCCCCGGGACAGTCGCGACGGCGTCCTCCACGGCGCGGTGAGCCGTCCGCCGGGGGAGGCCGTGGAGTACACCGACCGCGCCGCCCTCGTCCTCGGCGACCTCGCCGAGGAACTCTCCGGCCAGAGCCTCGGCGTCCTCGCGGCCACCCGCGTGTGGCAGCCCCTCGGCATGACACGCACCGGCTACGGCCCCCTGCCCGACGAAGCGGCCGCCCGCTGCGCGCCGACCGGACTCGACGACGCCACGGGCTCCCGGCTGCGCGGCACCGCCCACGGCTCACCGGCACACCCACAGGGCGGGGTGTTCTCCGTCCTCCCCGACCTCGCGGCCTTCCTCCGCCACCTGCTCCAGCCGGGACCCGGCGGCGGACAACCGGGCTTCGGCCCCGCCTGGGTCCAGGAGTCGCTGCGGATCGGGACCGGCGACCTCACACCCCCCGGCGGCCTGTTCTGGCGCCCGGCCCCGGGCGCCGACGGCATCTGGATGCCCTACGGCTCCCTGGGAGCGGGCGCGTGGCTCTCCCCGCAGCAGGGCCGCTGGGCGGTCCTGCTGACCAACGAGCTCTACTGCACCGGGGACCCCGAGCCCCTCGGCCACATCCGCGACGCCTTCCCCTCCCGCGCCTTCGCCTGACGGCGCGGCCCGCGCGCAAGGGCCGGGGCGGCGGTCTCCGGGGACCGCCTACCCTTGACCCATGACCAGCAGCAGCGACCGGAGCCCGGTAGTGGACGTTCAGGCACCCAGGACCTACGAAGTGCGCACTTACGGGTGCCAGATGAACGTCCACGACTCCGAGCGATTGTCCGGGCTGCTGGAGGACGCCGGGTACGTGCGGGCCCCCGAGGGCGCGGACGGCGACGCCGACGTGGTCGTGTTCAACACCTGCGCGGTCCGGGAGAACGCCGACAACCGGCTCTACGGCAACCTCGGCCGGCTCGCGCCGAGGAAGGCGTCCCGCCCCGGCATGCAGATCGCGGTCGGCGGCTGCCTGGCGCAGAAGGACCGCGACACCATCGTGCAGAAGGCGCCCTGGGTCGACGTCGTCTTCGGTACGCACAACATCGGCAAGCTGCCGGTCCTGCTGGAGCGTGCCCGGGTCCAGGAAGAGGCCCAGGTGGAGATCGCGGAGTCGCTGGAGGCGTTCCCCTCCACCCTGCCGACCCGCCGCGAGAGCGCCTACGCGGCCTGGGTGTCGATCTCCGTCGGCTGCAACAACACCTGCACCTTCTGCATCGTCCCGGCCCTGCGCGGCAAGGAGAAGGACCGCCGCACCGGCGACATCCTCGCCGAGATCGAGGCCCTGGTCGCCGAGGGCGTCTCCGAGATCACGCTGCTCGGCCAGAACGTCAACGCGTACGGCTCCGACATCGGCGACCGCGAGGCCTTCAGCAAGCTGCTGCGGGCCTGCGGGAGCATCGAGGGCCTGGAGCGGGTCCGGTTCACCTCCCCGCACCCCCGTGACTTCACCGACGACGTGATCGCGGCCATGGCCGAGACCCCGAACGTGATGCCGCAGCTGCACATGCCGCTCCAGTCCGGCTCGGACACCGTCCTGAAGGCGATGCGCCGCTCGTACCGGCAGGAGCGCTACCTCGGGATCATCGAGAAGGTGCGGGCCGCGATCCCGCACGCGGCGATCACCACCGACATCATCGTGGGCTTCCCCGGCGAGACCGAGGCGGACTTCGAGCAGACCATGCACGCCGTGCGCGAGGCCCGCTTCACGCAGGCCTTCACCTTCCAGTACTCCAAGCGGCCCGGCACCCCCGCCGCGACCATGGACAACCAGATCCCCAAGGAGGTCGTCCAGGCGCGCTACGAGCGTCTCGTCGCCCTCCAGGAGGAGATCTCCTGGGACGAGAACAAGAAGCAGGTCGGCCGCACGCTCGACCTGATGGTCGCCGAGGGCGAGGGCCGCAAGGACGGCGCCACCCACCGCCTCTCCGGCCGCGCCCCCGACAACCGCCTGGTCCACTTCACCAAGCCCCACCAGGAGGTCCGCCCCGGCGACGTCGTCACGGTCGAGATCACCTACGCCGCCCCGCACCACCTCCTCGCCGAGGGGCCGACGCTCGCCGTCCGGCGCACCCGTGCGGGCGACGCCTGGGAGAAGCGGAACGCGGCCGAGGCGGCCAAGCCGGCGGGCGTGCTGCTGGGGCTGCCGAGGATCGGGGTGCCGGAGCCGCTGCCGGTGGCGACCGAGGGCTGCACGGCGCACTGAAACCCGCCATACTCCTCGCGTCGATCAGGATCCGGGGGGCGGGGCATGGCGCGCTGGGTGGTTGTCGTGCAGTTCGGGAACGGGGAGCACTACAGGGTCGAGGAGGTCACCCGCTTCGAGAGCACCCCGGAGCAGGCCCGGGCCACCCTGTACGAGGTCGCCTGCACCCACCGGCCACGCGCGGGCCTGCGCCAGCAGCGCCGTGAGGTGTTCCGGGTGGGTGACGGCGACGCGTACTACGTGCACATCGACGGCTGGATGTCCACGCACCGGGTGTTCTACCAGCTGGCGGAACTGGCGTGGAGCAGCGGTCCTGCGCCCGTGTACCAGCAGTAGGCTGCCGATCATGCTCGTCGCAGCCGCAGTCTGTCCCTGCCCGCCCGTCCTCGTCCCCGAGGTCGCCGCGGGAGCCGCACCGGAGCTGGACGCGGCGCGTGCCGCCTGCGCCGACGCGCTCGGCGTGCTCGCCGCCGCCCGGCCCGACCTGCTGGTGGTGGTGGGGCCCGCCGACCGGTCGGGGCGGGGGGTGTTCCCGCCGGGCAGCAGGGGCACGTTCCGGGGCTTCGGGGCCGAGGCCGAGGTACGGCTGGGCAACGGCCCGGACGCGGCGGGCGGGCGCGAGCTGCCGCCCTCGCTGGCCGTCGGCGCCTGGCTGCTGGAGCGCACCGGCTGGGCCGACGCGCCCATCGAGGGGCTGGGCGTCGGCGAACCGCTGGAGACCGAGCGGTGTGTCCAGGCCGGCCGGGAGATCGCCGGCCGGGCCGCACGCGTCGCGATGCTGGTGATGGGCGACGCCAGCGCCTGCCGCACCCTCAAGGCGCCGGGCTACCTCGACGAACGCGCGGCCCCCTTCGACGCCGAGGTCGCCCGGGCGCTCGGCGCGGCCGACATCGAGGCGATCAAGGCCCTGGACGCCGACCTGGCCCACCAGCTCAAGGCCGCAGGCCGCGCCCCCTGGCAGGTCCTCGCCGGCGCGGCCGAGGACGCGGGCCTCGCCGGGGCGCTCCTCTACGACGACGCGCCGTACGGTGTCTGCTACCTGGTGGCGACCTGGTCCTGAACGCGGTGGACGGCTGCCGGAACGGCGGACGGCCGGGAGTCGGGTGACTCTCGGCCGTCCGCCGATCTGCTCCGGGACCCGCCCGGCTCAGGAAGCCGGCGGCGGCCCCTCCGGCCGGGTCGGGGCGGTGGGGTCGGGCGTCGTACCGCCCAAGGCGTCCGGGTGTACGAACCGGTCCATGGCTCCCTTGGCCCTGCCCGTACCCGTCTGGATCTTGTCGCTGTACTTGCCCTTGGTCTTCTCGTCGACGACCCGTGCGGCCTTGTCGATGCCGTGCTGGAGCTTGTCGACCGTGTCCTCGTGCTGCTGCGCGAAGTGCGAGGCCTTGTCCTTGGCCGGGGCGAGCTTGGCCTTCAAATTGTCCAAAAGACCCATGGTTACCTTCCCTATGGCGTCCCCTCGCGGGCCGTTATGTCCGGGCGCCCTCGCCGGCCTCGTTGTCGGCGGCCTCCTTGGCGGACTGCTGCTTGGGGATCTCGGTGTTGTCGGCGGCGGCCGCGGCGTGCTCCGGCTCCGTCCGCGCGTCCGTGCCCCGGCCGTCCTCCTCGCCGGAGCCCTTCGGCGCGGCCTCGGCCTCGGCCGCCTCCTCCGCGGCGTTCTCCGGTCCGGCCTCCTCGGGCTCGGCCCCGGCCGACGCCTTGACCTCCGGCTCCTCCGGCGTCCTCGGCTCTTCCGACACCTTCTGCTTCTTCCCGAAGAACCGTGCAAAAACGCCCATATCCACTCCATACGTTACTCGTGCGAGCGAAATCCCGCGTGACCCCGGTGCGTCCGATTGCGCCGGACCGGTCGCGGCCTCTCGGCGGCGGTGGCGGGAACCTCGCAACGGGCAACGAAGCCGGACACGCTCCGTCACGTAACTCGTTCGAGAGCCGCCTCCGAGGTTTGCGAGACTGGTGCCGTGAGCAGCGCACCCCTCGCCCCCCGTGTCATCGCCGTCGTCGGCCCCACCGCGGCCGGAAAGTCCGACCTCGGCGTCTTCCTGGCCCAGCGGCTCGGCGGCGAGGTCGTCAACGCCGACTCCATGCAGCTGTACCGGGGGATGGACATCGGCACCGCCAAGCTGACGCCCGGGGAGCGTGCCGGGGTCCCGCACCACCTGCTCGACATCTGGGACGTGACCGTCACCGCCTCCGTCGCCGAGTACCAGCGGCTCGCCCGCGCCCGCATCGACGCCCTGCTCGCCGAGGGCCGCTGGCCGGTCCTGGTCGGCGGCAGTGGGCTGTACGTCCGCGGCGCCGTCGACAACCTGGAGTTCCCCGGCACCGACCCCGAGGTCCGGGCCCGTCTGGAGGACGAGCTCGCCCTGCGCGGCTCCGGCGCCCTGCACGCCCGGCTGTCCGCCGCCGACCCGGAGGCGGGCCGCGTGATCCTGCCCAGCAACGGCCGCCGCATCGTCCGCGCACTGGAGGTGATCGAGATCACCGGGCGCCCCTTCACCGCCAACCTGCCCGGCCACGACTCGGTCTATGACACCGTCCAGATCGGCGTCGACGTGGCCCGCCCCGAACTCGACGAGCGGATCGCGCTGCGCGTCGACCGGATGTGGGAGGCCGGACTCGTGGCCGAGGTGCGCGCACTGGAGGCGCACGGGCTGCGCGAGGGACGCACGGCCTCGCGCGCCCTCGGCTACCAGCAGGTCCTGGCGGCGCTCGCCGGCGAGTGCACGGAAGCGGAAGCCCGCGCGGAGACCGTCCGTGCCACCAAGCGCTTCGCGCGCCGCCAGGATTCGTGGTTCAGGCGCGACCCCCGGGTGCACTGGTTGAGTGGGGCCGCGGCGGACCGCGAGGAACTTCCGCGGCAGGCCCTGGCGTTGGTCGAACGACCGGTCACAGCCTGATCACGTCATGGCATCGGGATGCGCCACCGGTCATCGAGGCCTCCGGCGCCGTGCCATCATCGAGCTTCGATCGCAAGTGGAGTCCTAGGTTGGGAGGGCGCGTGGCGATGGAGGCCGGCCCTCGCGACACCGCACACGACACCGAGCACGTCGCCGTCGAGGCCCTTGAACCGGGTGCCGACGACGAGGGCGAGGGGCGACTCTCGCCGGACGGTCCCGACGACACGGTGGGCGGCGGCGTCACCGCCGACGGCCCCGAGCCGGAGGAGATGTTCGCGAGCGGCCCCGAGGTCGAGGTCGAGCTCCGCCCGCAGCGCCGCCTGCGCCTGTGGCAGCTCGCCCCCATCGTCGGCCTGGCCGCCGTCGGCTCCCTGATGTTCGCCTTCCCGCTGGCCTTCGACTTCGGCGACAGCGGCGCGGTGATCGCCATGCTGGGCCTGCTGATCTGCTCCTGCGCGGCCGGCTGGGGAATGATGGCCGCGCGGAAGGTCGGCTACACCTGGCCCGGCCTCCCGGCACGGGGCTCGGCCCGCAGGCCCGACTGGCGCGTGGTGATCGGGTACGTGGTCCTGGTGGCGATCGTGGTCGTCCTGGCGGTATGGCGCGTGGCGCGCCTGCGCTGAAGAGCGCCCCGTCGGGGGCGCGGGGAACTGCGCGACCAGCCCCCACCGGCCCGCACCCGAAGTACCCCACCACCCTCCCTTACCCTCGAAGAATGAGCATCCCCTTCCTCAAGGGCCACGGCACCGAGAACGACTTCGTGATCGTCCCGGACCCCGGCAACGCCCTGGACCTCACCCCGGCCGCCGTAGCCGCCCTCTGCGACCGCCGCGCCGGCATCGGAGCCGACGGCGTGCTGCACGTCGTACGGTCCGCCGCGCACCCCGAGGCCAAGGGGATGGCCGCCGACGCCGAGTGGTTCATGGACTACCGCAACGGCGACGGCTCGATCGCCGAGATGTGCGGCAACGGCGTCCGTGTCTTCGCCCGCTACCTCCAGCACGCCGGCCACGTCACGGAGGGCGACCTCACCGTCGCCACCCGCGGCGGTGTCAAGACCGTGCACATCGCCAAGGACGGTGACGTCACCGTCGGCATGGGCAGCGCCCGCCTCCCCGAGGGCGACGTGACCGTCAGCGTCGGCGACCGCACCTGGCCCGCGCGGAACGTGAACATGGGCAACCCGCACGCCGTCGCCTTCGTCGCGGACCTCGCCGACGCCGGCGACCTCTACACCCCGCCCCCCTTCAGCCCCCCGTCGGCCTACCCCGAAGGGGTCAACGTCGAGTTCGTCGCCGACCGCGGCCCCCGCCACGTCGCCATGCGCGTGCACGAGCGCGGCTCCGGCGAGACCCGCTCCTGCGGCACCGGCGCCTGCGCCGTCGCCGTGGCCGCCGCCCGCCGCGACGGCGCCGACCCCTCGGTCACCGGTACCCCGGTGACGTACACCGTGGACGTGCCCGGCGGACGGCTCGTCATCACCGAGCGGCCCGACGGCGAGATCGAGATGACCGGCCCCGCAGTGATTGTCGCCACGGGCGAGATCGACGCCGAGTGGCTGGAAAACGCCGTGCGTTGAGGTGACCGCGCGCCCGGAACCGAGGTCAGGGCCGTCCTCCAGCACCTCGATCCACGGCCCGCGTCGTCACCCCTGGCGAGAAACGTCGGCCACCCCCCGAACAGGTGGCGCAAAATCGTAAACCTCGAAATCGTCGCTCGATTGGGTGATCCGTTTCACGCTCGGCCGGAGCCGGTCAATCGGGCGCGATGGGCTCGATAGCATCAAGCACCGGCACGGACGGGGGAACGTCGCCAATCCCTGAGCCTCGTACGCCCTGGGGCCCCGTCCACCGGTCCACGAGCCGGAGGTGCCCATGAGTGCGGAGGCCACGAACCCTGCGACGCCCGGTCCTGTAGTGCCCACTGTGGCCCGCAGGAAGGCCCGCGCCCGGATCGACCTGCGCCGGCTCGGCCTGGCCGCGCTGCTCGGCAACGCCGCCCGCGGCAGACTCCCCGACGCCATCGGCCACGTCGCCGAGGCGCACCGCGCCCACTATCCCGACGCCGACCTCGAACCCCTGCGCCGCGCCTACGTGCTGGCCGAGTCCTCGCACCGCGGCCAGATGCGCAAGAGCGGCGAGCCGTACATCACCCACCCCCTCGCGGTCACCCTCATCCTCGCCGAACTCGGCGCCGAGACCACGACTCTGACGGCCTCTCTGCTCCACGACACCGTCGAGGACACCGACGTGACGCTCGACCAGGTGCGGGAACAGTTCGGCGAGGAGGTCCGCTACCTGGTCGACGGGGTGACGAAACTCGAGAAGGTCGACTACGGGGCCGCCGCCGAACCCGAGACGTTCCGGAAGATGCTCGTCGCCACCGGCAGCGACGTCCGGGTGATGTCCATCAAGCTCGCCGACCGCCTGCACAACATGCGCACCCTCGGCGTGATGCGCCGCGAGAAACAGGAACGCATCGCCAAGGTCACCCGTGACGTGCTCATCCCGCTCGCCGAACGGCTCGGCGTGCAGGCGCTCAAGACCGAGCTGGAGGACCTGGTCTTCGCCATCCTGCACCCCGAGGAGTACGAGCACACACGGGAGCTGATCGCCGAGAACGCGGCCCGCACCGACGACCCCCTCGCGGGCATCGCCGAGGAGGTGCGCGGGGTCCTGCGCGAGGCCGACATCCCCGCCGAAGTCCTCATCCGGCCCCGCCACTTCGTCTCCGTCCACCGCGTCAGCCGCAAACGCGGCGAGCTGCGCGGCGCCGACTTCGGCCGGCTCCTGGTGCTGGTGGGCGAGGACGCGGACTGCTACGCCGTCCTCGGCGAACTGCACACCTGTATGACCCCGGTGGTCTCGGAGTTCAAGGACTTCATCGCGGTACCGAAGTTCAACCTGTACCAGTCGCTGCACACGGCGGTCGCCCGCGCCGACGGACAGGTCGCCGAAGTCCTCATCCGCACCCACCAGATGCACAAGGTCGCCGAGGCCGGCGTGGTCGCCCTCGGCAACCCCTACGCCCCCGCGGCCGACGCCTCCGCACCGGAGACCTCCGGCGCCCAGGCCGACGCGGCCGACGGCGAGCGCGCCGACCCCACCCGCCCCGGCTGGCTCTCCCGCCTCCTCGACTGGCAGAAGGCCGCCCCGGACACCGACACCTTCTGGTCCACCCTGCGCGAGGACCTCGCCCAGGACCGCGAGATCACCGTCTTCCGCCCCGACGGCGGCACTCTCGGCCTCCCCGAGGGAGCCACCTGCGTCGACGCCGCCTACGCCCAGTACGGCGAGGACGCCCACGCCTGTATCGGCGCCCGCGTCAACGGCCGCCTCGCGACCCTCAGCACCGTCCTCAAGGACGGGGACACCGTCCAGCTCCTGATGGGCCAGGACCCGGCCTCCGAGCCCTCCCGGGAGTGGCTGGAGCACGCCCACACCCCGGCGGCCCGGATCGCCATCCAGCGCTGGCTCGCCGCCCACCCGGACAGCACCGAGGAGCCGCCGGCCCCCGCGCCGAGCCGTCCCGTACCCGACTTCCCCGCCTCCGGCACCGCCCCCCGGACCGCCACCGCCGTGGTCGCCGACCGCCCGGACGCGACCGTACGGCTGGCCGGCTGCTGCACCCCCGTACCGCCCGACGAGGTCACCGGTTTCGCCGTGCGCGGGGGAGTGGTCACCGTGCACCGCGTGGAGTGCGCCTCGGTGGCCCACATGAAGAGCACCGGGCGCCCCGAGACACCCGTGAGCTGGGGCGACAGCAGCGGCTGCCGGGTCACCCTGGTCGCCGAATCGTTCGGCCGGGCCCATCTGCTCGCCGACCTCACCGAGGCGATGGCCCAGGAGGGCGCCGAGATCGTCTCGGCGACCGTGGAACCTCCCAGCCAGCAGCGCGTCCGGCACACGTACACCGTGGAGCTCCCCGACGCGGCCCACCTGCCCGCCCTGATGCGCGCGATGCGCAACGTGCCCGGTGTGTACGACGTCGGCCGAGCGCAACACCAGTGACTTACTCGTTCGGGTGGATTGGTCGCGAGTCGGCACCATGAGCGGGGGGTGCGCTGGTAGCGGTGGTCCATGCCGCTCACCCTCCGCACCCGCCGCGCTGCACAGCGTGCCACCCGACCGTTCCGGCACCGGCGGGCCGCCGCCCTCCTCGCCTCCGCCGTCTCCGTCGCCCTCCTCGGCGCGAGCGCCCCGCCGGCCCCGCTCGGCGTCGGCGACCGGCTCTTCCCGTACCTCGGCAACCCGGGGTACGACGTGGCGTCGTACGACCTCTCCTTCACCTATCCGGGCAGCAACGACAAGCCGCTGCAGGCCGTGACCACCATCGACGCGTGGACCACCACCGACCTGGAGCGCCTCAACCTCGACTTCGCGCACGGCAAGGTCGAGTCCGTCGAGGTCGACGGCCGGCCCGCCGCCTTCACCGGCGCCGGCGAGGACCTGGTCGTCACGCCGGACAGTCCGCTGCGCCGGGGCGACTGGACGCGGATCACGGTGAAGCACACCAGCGACCCGGTCTCCGCCAAGGGCCAGGACGGCGGCTGGGTGCGCACCACCGACGGGCTTGCCATGGCCAACCAGGCCGACGCCGCCCACCTGGTCTTCCCGTGCAACGACCACCCGTCCGACAAGGCGATGTTCACGTTCCACGTGACCGCCCCGAACGCCTACACCGTCGTCGCCAACGGCCTGCCCACCGGCTCCGTCCGCACCGGCGGCCGGACCACCTGGACCTACCGCACCCAGCACCCCATGGCCACCGAGCTGGCCCAGGTCTCCATCGGCCGCTCCGCCGTGCTGCACCGCGCCGGACCGCACGGCCTGCCCGTCCGGGACGTGGTCCCGAGCGCCGACGCCAAGAAGCTCGAACCCTGGCTGGCCAAGACCCCGGACCAGATCGCCTGGCTGGAGAGCAAGGTCGGCACCTACCCGTTCGAGACGTACGGGGTGCTCATGGCGCAGGCGTCCACCGGCTTCGAGCTGGAGACCCAGACCCTCTCCCTCTTCGAGAAGAACCTGTTCACCGAGCCCGCGTACCCCAAGTGGTACATCGAGTCGGTCATGGTGCACGAACTGTCCCACCAGTGGTTCGGCGACAGCGTCAGCCCGCGCGTCTGGTCCGACGTCTGGCTGAACGAGGGCCACGCCACCTGGTACGAGGAGCTGTACGCGGAGGAGAAGGGCAAGCAGCCCATGATCAACCGCATGAAGGCCGCGTACGGCGCCTCCGACCGCTGGCGCGCCGCCGGCGGGCCGCCCGCCCTGCCCAAGGCCCCCGACCCCGGCCAGAAGATCAGTATCTTCCGCCCCAACATCTACGACGGCGCCGCCCTCGCCCTCTACGCCCTGCGCCAGGAGATCGGCAAGCCCGCCTTCGAGCGCCTGGAGCGGATCTGGGTCCAGCGGCACAAGGACGCCACCGCCACCACCGCCGACTTCGTCCGCCTCGCCTCCGCGGTCGCGGGCCGGGACCTCACCGGCTTCTTCGACGCCTGGCTGTACGGCGCGAAGACCCCGCCGATGCCCGGCCACCCGGACTGGAAGCAGGTCCCGGCCCCGAAGAAGCAGACCAAGAAGTGACGGCGGGACGGCCCCGGGAATAACACGGTGCCAGGACGGGGCGCACCGTGCGACCATCGTGGGGTCGGCACAAGCCGGCACGGCCGGCCGCAGGTCGGCTCAGGTCGGCTCAGGTCGGCTCAGGTCGGCTCAGGTCGGCTCAGGTCGGCTCAGGTCGGCTCAGGTCGGCACGGTACGGGTCGCGGGGAATCTCCCGGGGTACTCGTACGTTGACAAGGTACTGGCCGACTTCGGCACTCCCATCGACGTAAGGACCCAATGACCTCCTCTTCTTCCTCTTCCCAGGACACCAGGCGCCTCGCGCAGGACTACCCCGACGGTCTTCGGGCCGATGCCCTGATGGAAGAGGACGTCGCCTGGAGCCACGAGATCGACGGAGAGCGGGACGGCGACCAGTTCGACCGTTCCGAGCGTGCGGCCCTGCGCCGTGTCGTGGGCCTCTCCACCGAGCTCGAGGACGTCACCGAGGTCGAGTACCGACAGCTCCGCCTGGAGCGGGTCGTGCTGGTCGGGGTATGGACCTCGGGCACCGTGCAGGACGCGGACAACTCCCTCGCGGAGCTGGCCGCCCTCGCCGAGACCGCGGGCGCACTCGTGCTCGACGGCGTCATCCAGCGCCGCGACAAGCCCGACCCGGCCACCTACATCGGCTCCGGCAAGGCCCTGGAGCTGCGCGACATCGTCGTCGAGACCGGCGCCGACACCGTCATCTGCGACGGTGAGCTCAGCCCGGGCCAGCTGATCCAGCTGGAGGACGTCGTCAAGGTCAAGGTCATCGACCGGACCGCCCTGATCCTGGACATCTTCGCCCAGCACGCCAAGTCCCGCGAGGGCAAGGCGCAGGTCTCGCTCGCGCAGATGCAGTACATGCTGCCGAGGCTGCGCGGCTGGGGTCAGTCGCTGTCCCGCCAGATGGGCGGCGGCAAGGGCGGCGGCCTCGCCACCCGTGGTCCCGGTGAGACCAAGATCGAGACGGACCGGCGGCGGATCCGCGAGAAGATGGCGAAGATGCGCCGGGAGATCGCGGAGATGAAGACCGGCCGCGAGATCAAGCGCCAGGAGCGCCGTCGGAACAAGGTGCCGTCCGTCGCCATCGCGGGCTACACCAACGCCGGCAAGTCCTCCCTGCTCAACCGACTCACGGGCGCCGGCGTCCTGGTCGAGAACGCCCTGTTCGCGACCCTGGACCCGACCGTCCGCCGCGCGGAGACGCCCAGTGGCCGCCTGCACACCCTGACGGACACCGTCGGCTTCGTCCGCCACCTGCCCCACCACCTGGTCGAGGCGTTCCGCTCCACCATGGAGGAGGTCGGCGGCGCCGACCTGATCCTCCACGTGGTCGACGGCTCGCACCCGGTACCGGAGGAGCAGCTGGCCGCCGTGCGCGAGGTGATCAGGGAGGTCGGCGCCACCGACGTACCCGAGATCGTCGTGATCAACAAGGCCGACGCGGCCGACCCGCTGGTCCTCCAGCGCCTGCTGCGCAACGAGAAGCGGTCCCTCGCGGTCTCGGCCCGCACCGGCCAGGGCATCCAGGAGCTCCTCGCCCTCATCGACAACGAGCTGCCCCGCCCGTCGGTGGAGATCGAGGCCCTGGTCCCGTACACCCACGGCAAGCTGGTGGCGCGCGCCCACAACGAGGGCGAGGTCCTCTCGGAGGAACACACCGCCGAGGGCACCCTCCTCAAGGTCCGCGTCCACGAGGAACTGGCGGCGGAGCTGGCACCGTACGTCCCGGCTCCGGCTGCCTGACGGTTCCCGAGCGAAGGCCCGCCCCCACTTCCTGAGGGGGCGGGCCTTTACGCGTCCCTTCGGGGGGCGCCGGGAACTGCGCGATCAACCACGACGGCGAGTCAGCCGCCGGCACACCGGGCACACCACGGCGCGCAGGCGACCCCCACCCCCCTCACTGATCAGCGAACTCCTTGCTGACCCCTTCGTACACACCCTTGGCCACATCCCCGAACCGCGGCCCCGCCAGCCACCCCGAACTCACCGGCCCGATCGACGTGTTGGACACCAGCGCCGGCTTGCCGTCGGCGCCCGTCTCCACCCAGCCACCACCCGACGCCCCGCCGGTCATCGTGCACCCGATCCGGTACATCGTCGGCGCCGACGCATCCACCGACAGCCGTCCGGGCTTGTCGGCGCACTGATACAGCAGCGACCCGTCGTACGGCTTCGCCGCCGGATACCCCGTGGCGGTGATGCTCGACACCTTCGGCACCGCCGGCGCGCCGAAGTTCACCGGCAACGCCGAACCGACCGTCTCCTCCAGCGACTTGCCGCCACTGCCCTGCTCCGGCGTCACATGGATCACGGCGTAGTCGTACGACGCCCCGTCACCGCCCGTCTCGCCGCCCTGGTCGATCCACTGCTGCGAGGTCTGCGCCCCGTCGCCCCACCAGACGCCGTACGGCGCGACCTCCGAACGGGTCGCCGCCGCCAGCGCCGAACCGGTCAGCCCCTTGTCGTTGTACGACGGCACGAACGCGATGTTCCGGTACCAGCCGCCGTTCTTGCCGGCGTGCACACAGTGCCCCGCCGTCCACACCAGGTTGGACTTGCCCGGGTGCGCCGGGTCCTCGACGACCGTCGCCGAGCAGACCATCGTGCCCTCGGGGGAGTCGAAGAAGACCTTCCCGGCGGTGGCCGCGCTCGCGTGGTACGCAGGTCGCACCGCCTTCGCCCGGACCGCCTCCGGCGTCGGGTCGGTCACCCCCTGGTCACCGGAGAGGTCGTTGTCGTCGACGCCCTTGTTCTTGTCGGGGTCGTTGGCGTCCCGCATCCGGTTCGGGTCCCACAGGCCCTTGATGATGGGGTTGATGAAGTCGTTGGCCTCGCGCAGCCAGTCGTCCTTGTCCCAGTTCTTCCAGGCGCCGTTCTTCCACTTGTCGATGTCGATCCCGTGCTCTTTGAGCTTGTTCCTGATGTCGTCCGGGATCTTGATCTTGCCGTCACCGGTGTCGGCCGTGGCGGACGCGGACGCCGGGCCACCGGCGTTGTCGTCGCCGGAGCCGCCGCAGGCGGTGGCGGTCAGCGCCAGCGCCGAGGCGAGGGCGAAGGCCGCCAGCGCACGGGGCGCGCCCCCTCCACCTCGACGGGCGAACGACGGCCGGATGGATCGCATGGTGGTGACTCCCCCTGTCGGTAAGGAACTTCAGCGCCACACTAGGCGCTCCCTGTGCGGCGCTCCCGATGGCTGGGCAACGGTTCTGCTACGGGCCTCACCGCAGGGCAACCACAGTTCTTGAGCGGGATCCACGCGTCGCAGGCAACCGGTGGCATGCGTGCCGCGGGAGTGGTCCGGGTTTCGGCTGGGGCCGGAGGGCGCATTCCTGCCCGGCGCCTCGAACGTCGGCCGTGCCGTCCACGGCAAGGTCATGGCAAGGCCACGGCAAGGATCTTGATGCGACCCGTAACCCGCTGGACGGTCCGGGGTTGGTAGCGGTGGGGGTCCGGCTGCCTGTGCCCGGTGCCCGCCGATCAAGTCGCCTCTGGACAGCGGGGAGGACAGCGAGCCGTGGCCGTGACGGAGCCGGTGACCGGGGAGACGTTCGGGGGAGCGCGCGCGGCACAGGAGGGGATTCTGAGGCGTCAGTCGGCGCGTGAGTCGCGGGCACGCACCTACGCGCGCGCCCTGCCCATCGTGCCGGTGCGGGCCCGCGGCCTGACCATCGAGGGCGCCGACGGTCGCCGCTACCTGGACTGCCTCTCCGGCGCCGGCACCCTCGCCCTCGGCCACAACCACCCCGTGGTGCTGGAAGCGATCCGCAAGGTCCTCGACTCCGGCGCCCCGCTCTCCGTCCTCGACCTCGCGACCCCCGTCAAGGACGCCTTCATCACCGAACTGTTCCGGACCCTGCCGCCCGGCCTCGCCGACCGCGCCCGCGTCCAGTTCTGCGGGCCCGCCGGCACCGACGCCGTCGAGGCCGCCTTCAAACTCGTCCGGGCCGCGACCGGCCGCACCGGGATCGTCGCCTTCACCGGCGCCTACCACGGGATGACCACCGGCGCCCTGGCCGCCTCCGGCGGAGCCGGTGACGTCCGCGTGGCCCGGCTGCCCTACCCCCAGGACTACCGCTGCCCGTTCGGCGTCGGCGGCCCCCGCGGCGCCGAACTCGCCGCCCGCTGGACCGAGACCGTCCTCGACGACCCCAAGTCCGGCGTCCCCCTGCCCGCCGGGATGATCCTCGAACCCGTGCAGGGCGAAGGCGGGGTGATCCCGGCGCCGGACGACTGGCTCCGCCGGATGCGCCGGCTCACCGCCGACCGCTCCGTCCCCCTGATCGCCGACGAGATCCAGACCGGGGTGGGCAGGACCGGCGCCTTCTGGGCCGTCGAGCACAGCGGCGTCACCCCCGACGTGATGGTCCTGTCCAAGGCCATCGGCGGCAGCCTCCCCCTCGCCGTCGTCGTCTACCGCGACGACCTCGACGTCTGGGAGCCCGGCGCCCACGCCGGCACCTTCCGCGGCAACCAACTCGCCATGGCCGCCGGCACCGCCACCCTCGCCCACGTCCGCGAGAACGCCCTCGCCGAACGAGCGGGCCTGCTCGGCGCCCGCATGCTCGCCCGACTGCGGCGGCTCCAGGACGATTTCGCGTGCGTGGGAGACGTACGGGGGCGGGGACTGATGATCGGGCTGGAGCTGGTGGACCCGGAGGGCGAGGAGCCAACGGGGGAGACGGCGGCCCACGCGAGGGAGACGGGGGCGCACGGCGACCGTGATGCGGTCCCGGCGGCGTGCACCAGCGCGGAGCACGGTGCCGTGAGCGGTGCGGCGAGCAGCGTGGACCACGGTGCGGCGAGCGGTGCGGTGAGCAGCGCGGAGACCGGTGCGGTGAGCAGCGCGGAGAACGGTGCGGCGAGCGGTGCGGTGAGCGGGTGGGACGGTGCAGCCCGGTCCCGGCCGAGCCCCGCCGCTCCCGGACTGGCCTCGGCCGTGCAGCGCGCCTGCCTGGAGCGCGGCCTGATCGTCGAACTCGGTGGCCGTCACGCCGGTGTCGTACGACTGCTGCCGCCACTGACCATCACCGACGAACAGGCGGACGCCGTGCTGGACCGCCTCGCCGACGCGGTGACGGCCGTGGCCCGCGACCCGGCCGCCCACGGTCACGGTGCCAGGCGCCGACGGCCCGACGGCCGCAGGGAACCGGACGACTGAACGGAGCACCGGGAAGACCCCGGCGGACCGGAAAGACTCCGGACGGCCGGCACACCCGACACGAACCCGCCGACCGAACCGTCCGGAGGCGGCCCGGCGCCGGGACCGCCCGCACCGCCGGGACCGCTCGACCGCTGGGGCCGTCCGGACCGCTCGGACCGTCCAGGCCGATCGGACCAGGCGGGCCGTGCGGATGCTCCGGAACACCTGGAGCACGTGGAGCACCCGGAACACCCGGAACACCTGGAGCACCTGGAGCACCTGTACCCGGAGCACCCGGAACACCCGCACGGGAGCTACCGCCCGCCGAACCGCCGACAGCAGCCCGACCGGCCGCCGCACCGGGGACGAACCGTCCGGCCGATGGCCCCGAAGCGAACCGACCGCCCCAGGAAGCGAAAAACCCCACATCATCCGCACCCCTCTCATCAGGACACTCCGCACTCGACCAGCCATCCGACCAGCCCGGTTCACCGGCACGACGCCGAACACCGCACCGCCCGAGCCCCCGAGGAACCCTCCTTGAACGCCACCCCCGCGCCCGACGACAACGGAGACCAAGGCCCACAGGGACGCCCCGTTCCGCTCGCCGAGTCGGTCCCTCAGCAACGAGGCCGTACCTCCCAGCCCGAGCGGCCGCGCGACGATTCGGGAGACCTCCTCGAACACCCCGACCCGCACGTCGCCGCCCAGGCCGCCGCCGTGGAGAACATGCTCCGCTGCTGGGTACGCGAGACCAACCTGCCCGCGCCCGACACCGGCACCCTCCGCATCCCGCTCCCCGCCAGCGGTACGGCGGTGATCACCCCGGTCCGCCACTGGTCCCCGACCGGCTGGCACCGCTTCGGACCACCCCGCCTGGCCGGCGCTCCGGACACCGCCCCGACCGTCGACGCGGTCACCCTCGCCGCCCTGCTCACCCGCGAGACGGCCACGGGACCAGCCGGCACGGCCGATCGAGCCGGGGGCGGCGCAAGCCATGCCGAAGGCGGGACCGGCCACGCCGAAGGCAACACCGGCCATGCCGAAGGCAACACCGGCCATGCCGAAGGCCGCACCGGCCGCACCGGGGACCACGCCGTTCGCACCGGAGGCCCGTTCGGCCATGCGGCTGACGGCTCGGCCTCCGGTGCCCCCGGCGGCCCTGTCGCTCGGGCCACCCCCGACGACGGTGACCTCGTGGCCCGGGTCGCCGACTCCCTGCGCCGCACCGTCACCTTCATCGCGGACCGGCGCGCCCACCCCGCCGACGGCCCCGACCGCTTTCTCGCCGCCGAGCAGGCGCTCCTTTTCGGGCACCCGCTGCACCCGACCCCGAAGAGCCGCGAAGGCCTGACTGAGTCCGAAGCCCGGCTCTACTCACCGGAGTTGCGCGGCTCCTTCCCCCTGCACTGGATCGCAGTCGCCTCCTCCCTGCTCGCCACCGACTCCGCCTGGACCGAGCGAGGCCGTCCCGTCCCCGCCCCGCACCTCATGGAGCGCCTGGCCGGAACGGCCCTGCCCCTGCCCCACGGCTGCACCGCCGCTCTGCCCCTGCACCCCTGGCAGGCTCGCGAGATCGGCCACCGCGAGGAGACCGCCGCCCTCCTCGACGCCGGGCTCCTGCGCGACCTGGGCCCGCTCGGCACCCCCTGGCATCCCACCTCCTCCGTACGAACCGTCCACCGCACCGGTGCCCCCGCCATGCTCAAACTGTCGCTCGGCCTGAGGATCACCAACTCCCGCCGGGAGAACCTCCGCAAGGAACTGCACCGGGGCGTCGAGGTGCACCGCCTGCTGCGCACCGGCCTCGCCAAGCAGTGGCAGGCCGCCCACCCAGGCTTCGACATCGTGCGCGACCCGGCCTGGCTTGCCGTCGACGGCCTGGACGGCCGGCCCGTACCCGGACTCGACGTGGTGATCCGGCACAACCCGTTCACCCCCACCGACGACGTGTCCTGCGTCGCCGGGCTGGTCACGCCCCGGCCCCTGGACGCCCCGGCGGCGAACGGCAGGCCCCGCCCGTACCGCTCCCGGCTGGCCCGGGTGGTCTCCCGGCTCGCCGAACGCACCGGCCGGCCCGTGGGTGCGGTCAGCGCCGAGTGGTTCCTGCGCTACCTGGAGCAGGTCGTCCGCCCGGTGCTCTGGCTCGACGGGGCGGCCGGCATCGCCCTGGAGGCGCACCAGCAGAACACCCTCCTGCTGCTGGACGCCGACGGCTGGCCGGCCGGCGGGCGCTACCGCGACAACCAGGGCTACTACTTCCGCGAGTCCCGACGCGCCGACCTCGACAGCAGGCTTCCCGGAATCGGCGAACACAGCGACACCTTCGTCTCCGACGAGGTCACCGACGAACGCTTCGCCTACTACCTCGGCATCAACAACGTGCTCGGCCTGATCGGTGCGTTCGGCTCCCAGCGGCTCGCCGACGAGCGGCTGCTGCTCGCGGCGTTCCGCCGGTTCCTCGCCGACGCGGCCACCGGACCCGCCCGGCTGCGCAGCCCCCTGCCCGGCCGCCTGCTCGACTCACCCGTCCTGCGCTGCAAGGCCAACCTGCTGACCCGGCTGCACGGCCTCGACGAACTCGTCGGCCCGGTCGACGCCCAGTCCGTCTACGTCGCCATCACCAACCCACTCCACTCCTCATCCACACCTTCCTGACCCCGCTGACATTGACACCGTCACCGTCACCGGATTCCATCCACCGCCCTTCATTCACCGCCCTTCATTCACCGTCTTTCATCCAGCAACCGAGGTACATGACCCACCTCGTCTCCTGAGAGGAGCGCACCATGCCTCCCACCGACGCGAGCGCCGACACAGGTGCCGTCCCGGTCCACCCCGGACACTCCGGGCCCTCCCACCACCTCGGCGGTCCCGGACCCGTCGACGACATCGGGGGCTGCGAGGACACCCTGGACCTCCGCCTGCCCGACGAATTCCTCACCCTCATCGCCGGGACGACACCCGACTCGCCCGGCTCGTACCGCCCCCCGGGCCCGCTCGACGTGCGCGACCTGCTCGACCAGGTCGGCACCTGGGGTCCCACCAAGACCCCCGTCGGTCTCTTCCACCTGCTGCCGGTCCACGTCGAACGCGACCTGCCGATCATCAGCGGCTGGATGAACGACCCCGGTGTGGCCGCGTTCTGGCAGCTGGCCGGCTCACGGGCGCAGACGGAGGACCATCTGCGGGCCCAGCTGGCGGGGGACGGGCGCAGCGTGCCATGCCTGGGCATGCTCGACGGCACCCCGATGAGCTACTGGGAGATCTACCGGGCCGACCTGGACCCACTCGCCCGCCACTATCCGGCCCGTCCGCACGACACCGGCGTCCATCTCCTCGTCGGCGAGGTCGCCGACCGGGGTCGGGGACTGGGGTCTGCCCTGCTCAGAGCCGTGGCCGACCTCGTACTCGACCATCGCCCCGCCTGTGCTCGCGTCGTGGCTGAACCCGACCTTCATAACACCCCCTCCGTGGCCGCCTTCCTCAACGCGGGCTTCCGCTACGCCTCCGAGGTCGACCTGCCTGCCAAACGGGCCGCCCTCATGATCCGGGACCGGTCCCTACGTCATCTGATGTAGCGCTGAGTGATTGCGTGTACACATGTAGTACGAAGCGGCGACCGATCGAGTTCCCGGCCGGCCGAGAGAATTCCGAAGAATTCCGAGCACCTCGGCCGCCGGCCCGCCCCTGCGCCTTGGCCTGCCGGTTCAGGAGCCCCGGGCCTGATCCCACCCCCCGTCCCCGCCTTGATCGCCCGGTTGTCAGTGCCGGGTCGTAGGGTGGTCGCGCTATGACGAAGCCCTCACTCCCCGAACTCCTGCATGCCGCTGTCACAGCTGTCGGCGGCACGGAGCGCCCCGGCCAGGTGACCATGGCCGAATCGGTCGCCGAAGCGATCGACGACGGATCCCATCTGCTGGTCCAGGCCGGCACCGGCACCGGAAAGTCGCTCGGCTATCTGGTGCCCGCGCTCGCGCACGGAGAGCGGGTGGTCGTCGCGACGGCGACCCTCGCGCTGCAGAGACAGCTCGTCGAGCGGGATCTGCCGCGCACCGTCGACGCCCTGCACCCGCTGCTGCGCAGGCGCCCGGAGTTCGCCATGCTCAAGGGCAGGTCGAACTATGTGTGCCTGCACCGGCTGCACGAGGGCATGCCGCAGGACGAGGAGGAGGGCCTCTTCGACCAGTTCGAGGCGGCCGCGCCCACCAGCAAGCTCGGGCAGGACCTGCTGCGCCTGCGTGACTGGGCCGACGAGACCGAGAACGGCGACCGCGACGACCTCACACCGGGTGTCTCCGACAAGGCCTGGGCGCAGGTCTCGGTCTCCTCCCGGGAGTGCCTCGGCGCGTCCAAGTGCGCCTACGGCGCCGAGTGCTTCGCCGAGATGGCCCGTGAGCGCGCGAAGCTCGCCGAGGTGGTCGTCACCAACCACGCCCTGCTCGCGATCGACGCCATCGAGGGCGCCCCGGTGCTCCCGCAGCACGAGGTGCTGATCGTGGACGAGGGGCACGAGCTGGTCTCCCGTGTCACCGGCGTCGCCACCGGTGAACTCACTCCGGGGCAGGTCAACCGTGCGGTCCGGCGTGCCGCCAAACTGGTCGACGAGAAGGCCGCCGACCAGCTCCAGTCCGCCGCCGAGGGCTTCGAGCGGCTGATGGAGCTGGCGCTGCCGGGCCGTCTGGAGGAGATCCCGGAGGATCTCGGGTACGCCCTGGCCGCGCTCCGGGACGCCGCCCGCACCGTGATCTCCGCGCTCGGCACCACCCGCGACAAGTCGGTCCAGGACGAGGACGCGGTCCGCAAGCAGGCGCTGGCCTCCGTGGAGACCGTGCACGACGTGGCGGAGCGGATCGTGAACGGCTCCGAGTGGGATGTCGTCTGGTACGAACGCCACGACCGCTTCGGCGCCTCCCTCCGCGTCGCCCCGATGTCGGTGTCCGGCCTGCTCCGGGAGAAGCTCTTCGCGGACCGCTCGGTCGTCCTCACCTCGGCGACCCTCAAGCTCGGCGGCGACTTCAATGGTGTCGGCGCCTCCCTGGGCCTCGCCCCGGAGGGCACCGAGGGCGAGGACCTCCCGCAGTGGAAGGGCCTCGACGTCGGCTCGCCCTTCGACTATCCGAAACAGGGCATCCTCTACGTCGCCAAGCATCTGTCGCGCCCCGCACGGGACGGCGACCGTGCCGACATGCTCGACGAACTGACCGAGCTGATCCAGGCCGCCGGCGGCCGTACCCTCGGCCTCTTCTCCTCGATGCGCGCCGCCCAGCAGGCCGCCGAGGAACTGCGCGTCCGGATCCCCGAGTTCCCGGTGCTGCTCCAGGGCGAGGAGACCCTCGGTGAGCTGATCAAGAACTTCGCCGCGGACCCCAGGACCTGCCTCTTCGGCACGTTGTCGCTCTGGCAGGGCGTCGACGTCCCCGGGCCCAGCTGCCAGCTGGTCGTCATGGACAAGATCCCGTTCCCACGCCCGGACGACCCGCTGATGAGCGCCCGGCAGAAGGCCGTCGAGGACGCCGGCGGGAACGGCTTCATGGCGGTCGCCGCCACGCACGCCGCGCTCCTCATGGCCCAGGGCGCCGGCCGGCTCGTACGCGCCTCGGGCGACCGCGGCGTGGTCGCCGTACTCGACCAGCGGCTGGCCACCGCGCGGTACGGCGGGTACCTCAAGTCCTCGCTGCCCGACTTCTGGTACACCACGGACCGTAACCAGGTCCGCAGGTCGCTGGCGGCGATCGACGCGGTGGCGCGGCAGGCGGAGGCGGAGTGATCGTGGGGTGGGCGGGCCCGCGCCCGGGCCGGCCCCCCCCCCCCCGCCGCCCGCCCGGGCCCCCGCGCCCCCCCGCGCCGCGCCCCCCCCCCGCCCCCNNNNACGTACGGGGGGGGGGGGGGGGGGGGGGGGGCGGGGGGGGGGGGGGGGGGGGGGGGGGGGGGGGGGGGGGGGGGGGCCCCCCCCCGGGCCCGCCCCCCCCACCCCACGATGGCAGGCAGGCGGTCGCCGGGATCCGGGCAGTGCAGGGCCCCGGAACCGGCGCAGGGGTCCCGGGGCCCGGTCGGAGGGCGGGCGGCATGACCGCCCGCCGCAGGCGTCACACGCGCCGCAGGACCGCCACGACCTTGCCCAGGATGGTCGCGTCGTCGCCGGGGATCGGCTCGTAGGCCGCGTTGTGGGGGAGGAGCCAGACGTGGCCGTCCTCGCGCTTGAAGCGCTTCACGGTGGCCTCGCCGTCGAGCATGGCGGCGACGATGTCGCCGTTCTCGGCGACCGGCTGGCGGCGGACGGTGACCCAGTCGCCGTCGCAGATCGCGGCTTCGATCATGGAGTCACCGACGACCTTGAGCACGAACAGCTCGCCGTCGCCGACCAGCTGCCGGGGGAGGGGGAAGACGTCCTCGACCGACTCCTCGGCGAGGATCGGCCCGCCTGCGGCGATCCGGCCGACCAGCGGGACGTACGACGCGGCGGGCTTGCCGGCGGTGTCCGTGGGCTGCACGGTCACGGCCTGGTCGGAGCCGCGCACCTCGTACGCGCGCGGGCGGTGCGGGTCGCGGCGCAGGAAGCCCTTGCGCTCCAGTGCCATCAGCTGGTGCGCCACCGAGGACGTGCTGGACAGGCCGACGGCCTGGCCGATCTCCCGCATCGACGGCGGGTAGCCCCGTCGCTGCACCGAGTCCCGGATCACCTCGATCACCCGGCGCTGCCGGTCGGTGAGGCCCGAGCTGTCCGCCCGGATGCCTGGAGGTCGGCCCGGCAGGGAACGCTTGTGTCCCTCGGGATTCACGGCTTCGTTCATGGCATGCACCGGGTCGAGTCGGCCCTGGGAGCGGTCCTGGGCGGTGATGGTGGCACTGTCTGCGGTCGTGGTCACGTCGGCCCCTCTCGATGGTCTCCCTGCTGGACAACGGTAGTTGCTTTCGAAAGGTTGCGCCAAACACACGTTCGAGTGAAAAAACGCGGTTCACCGTACGTGATCGCATGTCTGGGTGTATGGCTCACGCGATACCCGGCAGGCAAAAGGGCCCATTGTTGTACTCTTCACCGCCGGGGGACGGCCTTGTGGGTGTGCCCAGTCTGCCATCCGGACCGCCGCCGACCGGGATGTCCGTCCCCATCTGCGCCGGAGTCGCACGTGACCTCCGTGCGGCGCCCACGGTATCTCCGTATCCGCCGTAGCGGTACGTGTGCGACACGCGCAACCTGGCGATGTATCTGCCAATCACCACATCTAGTGGTTGGATTGCTACAGCTACCCACAAGTTGTGGTCCCCCGGGTCTCCGGTCTCTCTGAGATCGCCTATGCTTGGGGCTGCTTCGAGGGGCCCATGTGGCCCAGCGGGGCTATTGAGTCTGCTGTGAGGAGGGTTGGAGATCATGCACTGCCCCTTCTGCAGGCACCCCGACAGCCGTGTGGTCGACAGTCGTACGACCGACGACGGCACGTCGATCCGCAGGCGCCGCCAGTGTCCGGACTGCTCCCGTCGTTTCACGACCGTGGAGACGTGCTCGCTCATGGTGGTCAAGCGGTCCGGAGTCACCGAGCCGTTCAGTCGTACCAAGGTCATCAACGGCGTGCGCAAGGCATGCCAGGGGCGGCCTGTCACCGAGGACGCACTCGCCCAGCTCGGCCAGCGGGTCGAGGAGGCGGTGCGGGCCACCGGAAGCGCCGAGCTGACCACCCACGACGTGGGGCTGGCCATACTCGGCCCGTTGCAGGAGCTCGATCTGGTCGCCTACCTGCGATTCGCCTCCGTCTACCGGGCGTTCGACTCGCTCGAGGACTTCGAGGCCGCGATCGTGGAGCTCAGGCGGGCGGCCCAGGACCCCGTCGCGGACGACGAAGACGCGGGAGCGGGGGGCCAGGAGGACGATCACGGGCCGGGCGGGGGCGCACAGGTGCCCGCACCCGTTGCCGTCGCCGGCTGACGGGCGGACCGGAACCGGGCGGAGGGCCCGGATCCGGTTGTCGGACGGCGATCCAGGACTTGTCGCGAGTGGCGGCTGAGGGCACTCGCGACACGAAAACAGAACAGTGTGTCACGGGAACATCGTGGCATTTCAGGGCGTTTTAGCCCGTACAGGGAGGCGGCATGACAGAGACGGCGAGCGGTCCGGCACGGAGTTCCCGCGCGAAGGGCACCAAGGCCACCAAGGGACTGCGTATCGAGCGCATCCACACCACCCCCGGCGTACACCCGTACGACGAGGTGAGCTGGGAGCGCCGTGACGTCGTCATGACCAACTGGCGCGACGGCTCGGTCAACTTCGAGCAGCGTGGCGTCGAGTTCCCCGACTTCTGGTCGGTGAACGCGGTCAACATCGTCACCAGCAAGTACTTCCGTGGTGCCGTCGGCACCCCGCAGCGCGAGACCGGTCTCAGGCAGCTGATCGACCGCATCGTGAAGACGTACCGGAAGGCCGGTGAGGACCACAAGTACTTCGCCTCGCCCGCCGACGCCGAGATCTTCGAGCACGAGCTGGCGTACGCCCTCCTGCACCAGATCTTCAGCTTCAACAGCCCCGTGTGGTTCAACGTGGGCACCCCGCAGCCCCAGCAGGTCTCCGCCTGCTTCATCCTGTCCGTCGACGACTCCATGGAGTCGATCCTCGACTGGTACAAGGAAGAGGGCATGATCTTCAAGGGCGGTTCCGGCGCCGGCCTGAACCTGTCCCGCATCCGCTCCTCCAAGGAGCTGCTCTCCTCCGGCGGCAACGCCTCGGGTCCGGTTTCCTTCATGCGCGGTGCCGACGCCTCCGCGGGCACCATCAAGTCCGGCGGTGCCACCCGCCGCGCCGCCAAGATGGTCATCCTCGACGTCGACCACCCCGACATCGAGGACTTCATCGAGACCAAGGTCAAGGAGGAGGAGAAGATCCGCGCCCTCCGTGACGCGGGCTTCGACATGGACCTGGGCGGCGACGACATCACGTCCGTCCAGTACCAGAACGCCAACAACTCGGTCCGCGTGAACGACGAGTTCATGAAGGCGGTCGAGCAGGGCGGCCAGTTCGGGCTGCGCGCCCGGATGACCGGTGAGGTCATCGAGGAGGTCGGGGCCAAGTCCCTCTTCCGCAAGATGGCCGAGGCCGCCTGGGCCTGCGCCGACCCGGGCATCCAGTACGACGACACGATCAACCACTGGCACACCTGCCCGGAGTCCGGCCGGATCAACGGCTCGAACCCCTGCAGCGAGTACATGCACCTGGACAACACGTCCTGCAACCTCGCCTCGCTGAACCTGATGAAGTTCCTGAAGGACGACGGCAAGGGCAGCCAGTCCTTCGACGTCGAGCGCTTCGCGAAGGTCGTCGAGCTCGTCATCACCGCGATGGACATCTCCATCTGCTTCGCGGACTTCCCGACCCAGAAGATCGGCGAGAACACCCGCGCCTTCCGCCAGCTCGGCATCGGCTACGCCAACCTCGGCGCCCTGCTGATGGCGACCGGCCACGCCTACGACTCCGACGGCGGCCGTGCCCTCGCCGGTGCCATCACCTCCCTGATGACCGGCACCGCCTACCGGCGCTCCGCCGAACTCGCCGCGGTCGTCGGCCCGTACGACGGTTACGCCCGCAACGCCGACGCCCACAACCGCGTCATGAAGCAGCACGCCGACGCCAACACCGTCGCCGTCCGCATGGACGACCTGGACACCCCGGTCTGGGCCGCCGCCACGGAGGCCTGGCAGGACGTGGTCCGCCTCGGTGAGAAGAACGGTTTCCGTAACTCCCAGGCGTCCGTCCTCGCCCCGACCGGCACCATCGGACTGGCCATGTCCTGCGACACCACCGGCGTCGAGCCCGACCTCGCCCTGGTGAAGTTCAAGAAGCTGGTCGGCGGCGGCTCGATGCAGATCGTCAACGGCACGGTCCCGCAGGCCCTGCGCCGCCTGGGCTACCAGGAGGAGCAGA
Source organism: Streptomyces sp. NPDC090499 (assembly GCF_044769305.1). NCBI lineage: Bacteria > Bacillati > Actinomycetota > Actinomycetes > Kitasatosporales > Streptomycetaceae > Streptomyces > Streptomyces sp. NPDC090499. Next base: position 89,350 of record NZ_JBIVXP010000017.1, on the reverse strand, counting down.
TCGAGGCGATCGTCGCCCACATCGCCGAGAACGGCAACGTGATCGACGCTCCCGGCCTCAAGCAGGAGCACTACGAGGTCTTCGACTGCGCCATGGGCGAGCGTGCCATCTCCCCGATGGGCCACGTCCGCATGATGGCCGCGATCCAGCCGTGGATCTCCGGCGCCATCTCCAAGACGGTCAACATGCCGGAGACGGCGACTGTCGAGGAGGTCGAGGAGATCTACTTCGAGGCCTGGAAGCTCGGCGTCAAGGCGCTCGCGATCTACCGCGACAACTGCAAGGTCGGCCAGCCGCTCTCCGCCAAGACCAAGGAGAAGGAGAAGGAGGAGGTCGCCGCGAAGACCGAGGCGACCATCCGCGAGACGGTCGAGAAGGTCATCGAGTACCGCCCGGTCCGCAAGCGCCTCCCGAAGGGTCGTCCCGGCATCACCACGTCCTTCACCGTCGGTGGCGCCGAGGGCTACATGACGGCCAACTCGTACCCGGACGACGGCCTGGGCGAGGTCTTCCTGAAGATGTCCAAGCAGGGCTCGACCCTCGCGGGCATGATGGACGCCTTCTCCATCGCGGTCTCCGTCGGTCTCCAGTACGGCGTGCCGCTGGAGACGTACGTCTCGAAGTTCACCAACATGCGCTTCGAGCCGGCCGGCATGACGGACGACCCGGACGTGCGGATGGCGCAGTCGATCGTCGACTACATCTTCCGCCGCCTGGCGCTGGACTTCCTGCCGTTCGAGACGCGCTCCGCGCTCGGCATCCACTCCGCCGAGGAGCGCCAGCGGCACCTGGAGACCGGTTCGTACGAGCCGTCCATGGACGATGACGACGTCGATGTCGAGGGCCTGGCCCAGTCGGCGCCGCGCGCCCAGGAGCTGAAGGCCGTCGCCGCGCCGAAGATCGAGGTGGCCAAGCCCGCCCCGAAGCAGGCGCACACCAGTGCCGAACTGGTGGAGATGCAGCTGGGCATCCAGGCCGACGCCCCGCTCTGCTTCTCCTGCGGTACGAAGATGCAGCGGGCCGGTTCCTGCTACATCTGCGAGGGCTGCGGCTCGACCAGCGGCTGCAGCTGACGAGTCGCCAGTGACGTGAGGTAAGGGGCGCCGGCCATGGCCGGCGCCCCTTACCGTTCGCCCGTCACGGGCGGGCGGTCGTCCCCGTGTCAGGGACGGCCGAGTCCGCCCATCTCCCGGCTGAAGACCACCGGGTCGTCCTCGAACCCGTGCAGCCCGGGCCGGAAACCCCAGTCGCCGGATCCGTCCCGCACGAACTCCGCGACGGTGGCCGCCGTCGCTCCGAGGACCGAGCCGAAGTCGTCCTCGGCCAGCACGTTGTAGCCCTCCCGGACACGGACGGCCGGATTCAGGACGTTCACGAACGTCCGGTGCGTGGAGCGCTGCTGGATGACGACTCCGACGACGACGCGCGCGTACCGGCTGTCCAGCCGGTCCAGTTCGAGCGTCATCACCTCGTCCCAGCCGAAGCCCTTGCCGTCCTGGCTGTCCCGGTTGAGGAAAATCGTGCCGTCGGGCGAACGGCTGTCGAAGTGCACCAGATAGGCCGGAGTTCCGTACGGGTCGGCCGTCGTGAACGTCCCGGCGACGACGTCGAGATCGGTGGGCGGCTGCCCGGAAGGGCTGGGATCCCACTTCACCGCTACCTCGACCTTGCGGAGCGCCTTGCTGAAACCGCTCACCACGCGTCCCCTTCCCCCTAGAGGTCACTACCCCAACTGATGGTTTGCCAAGGCTCTTTGTCCATCGTGCCACGCGCGCGGGGGCGCATGCGCGGGTGATCTCAGCCGGAGCGTGACCGACGCCACGCTCCATGGCCTTACGATGGCGCGGTGCTGGTCAAGTGGATTCGCTGCACCGTGGTTGACCGCCGGGGCTTCGAGCGGGGGCAGCGGAAATGGGCGGGGCTTCCGGGGGAGCCGGGATTTCGGGGACAGGGCGGGGGCTGGAGTCGTCAGCGGCCTGGAGTGGCGCACATCTTCGCCTTCTGGGAGAGCCGTGCCTTCTACGACTCCTTCATGGCGCGTTCGCACGACCGTCTGGCCGCGTCCCAGTCCGGTACGTACAAGGATCAGCAGGTCAAGCTGTTCGAGTACCGGTTCGACGTGAAGACCGGTTTCGAGCCCCGCTTCACGGACAGCGACCTGGTCCGGGTGGCTCTCTGCCGGGTGCACGAGGAGCGTGTCGAGCACTTCACGCTGATGCAGGAGAAGGTCTGGAACCCGGCGATGGCAGGTTCGCCCGGCATGATCCGCGGCATGTTCGCGGAGGCGCCGGAGAACGAGTTCATGATCCTCTCGATGTGGCGGTCGGCCGCCGAGCACGGCAAGTACCGCACCGAACGAGTGGAGCGGCTGGCACTGCGGGCCCAGACGGAGGCCGACATCGCGGCCCTCACGGGTGACATCGTGGAGCTCGAGCCGAGCTGGATCGTTTGATTATCCAACCCTTGATTTGTGTGACCTGCGCTGTATGAGGCCCATTCGAGTGCTCGATTTTTCGTCACTCGATCTAGGGTTTTGGCATGGCACGACCACGGCGCATCGTCCTTGTCCGGCACGGCGAGTCAACCGGCAATGTCGACGACTCCGTGTACGAGCGGGAACCCGACCACGCACTGGCCCTCACCGAGCGGGGCTGGCGGCAGGCCGAAGAGACCGGAAAGCGCGTCCGGGAGATCTTCGGCCAGGAGCGCGTCAGCGTGTACGTCTCTCCCTACCGGCGTACGCACGACACCCTCCGCGCCTTCCACCTCGACCCGGATCTCATACGCGTGCGCGAGGAGCCCCGGCTGCGTGAGCAGGACTGGGGAAACTGGCAGGACCGCGACGACGTACGGCTGCAGAAGACGTACCGGGACGCCTACGGGCACTTCTTCTTCCGCTTCCCGCAGGGTGAGTCGGGGGCCGACGTGTACGACCGCGTGGGCGGCTTCCTGGAGAGCCTGTTCCGCAGCTTCGAGGCGCCCGACCACCCGCCCAACGTGCTCCTGGTGACCCACGGCCTGGCGATGCGGCTGTTCTGCATGCGCTGGTTCCACTGGACGGTCGCGGAGTTCGAGTCGCTCTCCAACCCCGGGAACGCCGAGATGCGGATGCTCGTTCTCGGAGACGACGGCAAGTACACGCTCAACCAGCCCTTCGACCGCTGGCGGGACCCGGAACCCCACTGGATGAGCGGCTAGGCTGGCCGCAATGACCTCCTCCTCTGACTCCCCGATCCCGGGGCGCCTGGAGCGCGCCCTGGCCAGCCTGCGCGGACTCGCTGTCGGCGACGCGCTGGGCTCGCAGTTCTTCGTGCCGGTGAACTACCCGCTGCTGAAGCGGCGGGAGCTGCCGCCGGCTCCCTGGCAGTGGACCGACGACACCGAGATGGCCTGCTCCGTCGTCGCCGTCCTGGCTGCCCACCACCGCGTCGACCAGGACGCGCTGGCCCACTCCTTCGCCGCGCACCACGACTTCGACCGGGGCTACGGCCCCGCCGTCAACCGCCTGCTGCGCCTCGTCCGGGAGGGCGGCGACTGGCGCGAGCTGGCCGCCGGGCTCTTCGACGGGCGCGGATCCTGGGGCAATGGCGCGGCCATGCGGATCGCCCCTCTGGGCGCCTGGTACGCGGACGATCCCGAGCAGGCCACGCACCAGGCCGAGATCTCCGCCTACCCCACCCACCAGCACCGGGAGGCCGTGGCCGGCGCCATGGCCGTGGCGGCCGCAGCGGCGCTGGCAGCCGCGCCCGGCGGCCCACCGAGCCCCGAGGCACTTCTCGACGGGGTCGGCGCCCTGGTCCCCAAGAGCGCCGTCGGCCAGGGCCTGCGACGCGCCCGCGACATGCTCGACTACGCCGACGCGGGCACCGTCGCGGCCGTCCTGGGCTGCGGACGCCGTACGTCCGCCCATGACACCGTCCCCTTCGCCCTCTGGTCGGCGGCTCGCGCCCTCGGCGACTACGAGACGGCGTTCTGGGCGACCGCCCAGGTGGGCGGCGACGTGGACACCACCTGCGCCATCGTGGGCGGCGTACTCGCGGGCGCCAGGGCGGGAGCGCCGCCGGCCGCATGGTCGGAGCGAACAGAGGCGTTGCCGGAATGGGTGCCGACGGGGGCGGGGAGCGGCGTCGACGGGTGACCGGCTGAGGCCGGGCGCGGACCGTGCGCGGTGACGACGCGGTTCGGCGCCCCTTCGGAGCCGGCCCGTGTCAGGAGTCGCCGGGGCGCGCCGCGCCGGAGGCGTCGGAGATGTGCGGCGAGGCCGGGCACCGGTGGGTTCCCTGCCCGAGGACCGTCGAAGCGCGTCATGGCGGAGCCTCGGCGGTCCGAGGCCGGGCCCGCGGCCTCGACAGCTGCGGCCCCGAAGTTGCGGCCCCGACGGGTGCGGTCCCGACGACCGAGGCCCCGACGGCTGCGGTCCGAGTCCAGTCCTGCGGTCCGCACCGAAAACTCTCCGTACCCGACGGGAACTCTGCGTGACCGGCGGGCGTTTTTCCGGCAGCCGCCCCACTCGGCGCATGTGCCGGGAGGCGGGCGGGAGGCCTGTTGCGGGGAGGTGTCGGTGGTGTGGGTCGGGTGGGCTCTTTCGGTGGTGTGCGCCGTGTTGATGATCGCGGCGCCGACGGCCGGGATGCGGACGGCCGGACCTCGGCCCCTGCCGTCCGTTCCCCGGCGGAGGTCCGGCCGTCCGCGGCTCCGTGCGGACCCGGTGAGGTCAGCCCATCCCCGGACCGGCCGTGCCGGCGAGCGCTTCGAGGTCGCTCTTGCGGACCTTGATCACCAGCCAGGCGGTGAGCAGCCCGATCCCGGCCATGACGGCGGCGGGGACGAACGCGGTCGAGATGCCGTGCGCGAGCACCTCGCTCCCCCACGGTGCCGGCAGCTGATGGGTCTTCGCGAACTCCGCCTTCTGCTCCGGCGAACCACCGGCGAGGAACTTCGGCAGCTGCTTCTTCGCCTCGTCCTTGCTGGCCGAGCCGAACACCGTGGTCAGGATGGACAGCCCCAGCGAACCGCCCACCTGCTGCATGGCGTTGAGCAGCCCGGAGGCCGCTCCGGCCTCGTGCTGCGCGACACCGGAGACCGCGGTGACGGTCGCTGTCACGAAGTTCAGCCCCATGCCGAAGCCGAAGACCAGCATCGGCCCGAGGATTCCGCCGAGATAGGAGCTGTCGGGCTTGATGAAGGTCTGCCAGGTGAGTCCGACGACCACGAGCGCCGAACCGGTCATCATGAACGGCTTCGGGCCCAGGACAGGCAGGAACCGCTGCGAGAGTCCGGCGCCGACGGCGATGGCCGCCGTCACGGGCAGGAAGGCCAGACCGGCCCTGATCGGGCTGTAACCGAGCACGTTCTGCACGAACAGCACGATGTAGAAGAACATGCCGAACATCGCGGCGGCGAGGCTGAGCATGATCACGTAGGTGCCGGAGCGGTTGCGGTCGGCGAACATCCGCAGCGGGGTGATGGGTTCCTTCGCCCGGGTCTCGATGAGGACGAAGGCCAGCAGCAGGACCACTGCGGCGGCGAACGACCCGAGTGTCAGACTGTCGCGCCAGCCGTCCTCCGAGGCCCGGATGAAGCCGTAGACCAGGGAGGCCATGCCGAGGGTGGAGGTCAGCGCCCCCACGATGTCGAAGCGTCCGGGGTGCCGCTGGGACTCGTTGATGTACTGCGGGGTGAGGACGGCGATCAGCAGCCCGATCGGTACGTTGACGAAGAGCACCCAGCGCCAGTCGAGCCAGTCGGTGAGCATGCCGCCGGCCAGCAGACCGATGGCTCCGCCGCCTGCGGAGACGGCGGCGAACACACCGAACGCCCGGTTCCGTTCGGGACCTTCGGGAAACGTCGTGGTGATCAGCGCCAGCGAGGTCGGCGACGCGATCGCGCCACCGACACCCTGGAGGGCGCGGGCCGCCAGGAGCTGCCAGGGTTCCTGGGCGAGACCGCCGAGGAGCGAGGCGAAGGTGAACAGCAGGATGCCGGTCATGAACACCCGGCGCCGGCCGAGGATGTCGCCGGCCCGCGCGCCGAGGAGCAGCAGGCCGCCGAAGGTGAGCGTGTAGGCGCTGACCACCCACGTGAGGTCCGTGGTGCTGAACTTGAGCGCCTCTTGAATGTGCGGGAGCGCGATGTTCACAATCGTCGCGTCGAGTACCACCATGAGCTGGCAGGCCGCAATCACGGTGAGCGCGATGCCGGGGCGCCCCTGCCGGCGGGCCGCACCCGGTTTCTGGTCCGGTATCAGTTGAGAGGTTGTCACTATGGATCCCCCACGAAGGTGTTAGTGAACGCCAGCGTTCACTGTCGCGTCAACGGTAGTGAGTCCTCAGTAGAGAACGCAAGCGTTCACTTAATCGCGCGTCGTGTGCCGCGTCCCCCCTTGCCGTCGCGCGCCGCGTCCCCCGCTCCGGAATTCCCGCTTCCCCTCGCTCGCTGGAGAAACATCAGATGGTTACCTCGCGCTGGACTGCCGCCGCTCCCCAGGCGGCCTCCCCTCGTCGGCGCGGTGCGGTCCTCGAACGCGCGATCCTGGACGCCGCCCTGGAGCAGCTCAGCACGGTGGGCTGGAACGGCCTGACCATGGAGGGCGTCGCCGCCGGCGCCCAGACCGGGAAGGCTGCGGTCTACCGTCGCTGGTCCTCCAAGGAGGAGCTGGTCGCCGACGCACTGCAGGCCGGCCTGCCACGTCTGGAGGAGGCTCCCGACCTCGGGAGCGTGCGCGAGGATCTGTTGGCCCTGTGCCGTCAGGCCCGGGACGCGATGTTCTCGCGCCCCGGCTTCGCGCTGCGGTCTGTGATTCACGAATGCGATCCACTCCAGGTCGAGCGGTTCCATGGTGTGATCTTCGACGGGGTGGTGGGGCCGACGATCCAGCTGATCGGCGACGTCATCACCCGTGGCATTGAGCGGGGAGAGGTGCGTGCCGACGCTGCCAACGGCTATGTCCTGGACGCCATTCCGGCGATGATGATGTATCGCAACAAGATTTCCGGAAGCGAATGGAGCGATCAGGAAGTCGAGGAAATGATCGACCGTTTCATGCTTCCGCTGCTGCTGTCGCACGGAGCGTGAGCCGCGGCTTCGGCGGTCCCCGGCACGGCCGGGGTGGCCGGGGTGTCGCTCGGGGATCAGCGCGGCGTACGCTAAGGGCGCCATGCCGTACGAACCGCCTACTCACACCGTCGAGCGCTCCCTTCGCGCCACGACCGGAGCCAAGGTCATTGCCGGTGTCGACGAGGTGGGGCGCGGCGCCTGGGCCGGGCCCGTCACCGTCTGTGCCGCGGTCACCGGCCTTCGCCGGCCGCCCGACGGCCTCACCGACTCCAAGCTGCTGACCGTCAAGCGGCGTACGGAACTTGCCGAGGTGCTGCGGGGGTGGGTCACGGCCTACGCCCTGGGGCACGCCTCGCCGGAGGAGATCGACGGCCTCGGGATGACAGCCGCACTGCGACTCGCGGCGGTCCGGGCCCTGGAGACCTTGCCGGTCCGTCCCGAGGCGGTCATCCTCGACGGGAAGCACGACTACCTCGGTACTCCGTGGCGGGTGCGCACGGTCATCAAGGGTGACCGATCGTGTGTGGCCGTGGCCGCCGCCTCGGTGATCGCCAAAGTTCAGCGCGACAAAATGATGGCCGAACTGGGTATCGACCATGCAGACTTCGGATTTGCGGACAATGCCGGGTACCCGTCGCCCGTGCACAAGGCCGCACTGGAGGAGCGGGGCCCCACCCCGTACCACCGGTTGTCGTGGGCGTATCTTGATGCGCTGCCCCAGTGGCGGCACCTCAAGAAGGTCCGCAGCTGGGCGGAGGGAAGCGTTCCGGAGATCGAGGGTCAGCTCGGCTTCGATTTCTGACGTTCCGGTCGCACAGATGTGCCACCCGGTTCACGTGACCTGCACCAACGTTTGATAAATATCAGCTCATGCCTCTCATTCCCGAGGAGCCTCAGATTCACGAGAGTGCCCAGGGTCCCCGCGCCACGCCGGCCACTGGCCGTACCGCGCCGACCCCTCGTCCCGTACCCGGCCCCCGCCCCGTGGCCCCGTCGCGTCCCGGTCGTCCCGGCCCTCTGCGGCCCGCGCCGCCGGTGCAGCGCACGCCGCGTGACGCGGCCAAGCCAGGCCAGTCCGGCCCGGCCGTCCCCGCCGCAGCAGCGGCGGCCCCGCAGATCCAGCTGATCCCGGCCGCGGTCGAGAGCGCTCTCGACAAGGCCGAGGAAGCAGTGGACCTGCTCCTCGAATCGGGTCGTGCCCCCGGCGACGTGCTGGTGATCACCACCGGCGCGCAGCATCCGTGGGCCGACCACGAGCTGTCCTTCGGCGAAGCCTCCTACTGGGCGCAGCACGACGCGGGCGACGACGTCTTCTACGCGGACGCCGCCGTCGCCTCCCGTGCCGTGACCCGCGCCGTGGTCGTCGTCGCCGTCAACGGCGGCCCCGACACCGCCGCCGCCACCGTGCTGCCGCTTGCCCTCTCCCGGGCCGGTGCCCTGCTGATCGTCTGCGGCGACCCGCAGCGCATCAACTCGGTGCTGGGCGCAGGCGTCTGAGCTCCCTCCGGCATCTCCGGTGACTCCGGAGGTACCGAAGGGACCGCGGCGGTGAAGCGCACAGCGATGCCTTCGGCATGCCCCGGCAAGGGGCGGTGTCGCTGCCCGTTGCGGCGGTGGCCGTCGGGCGGGTGGAGGATCCGGCACGCGGGCATCGGGCCGGATCCCCCGGATGACCGGACGGCGGAACGTCCGCTCCGGCGCGGAGTTCGGCGTGACCGCCGGGCACTCCGTAGGGCGGCTTCAGGACGTCGTACCCGGCGGGACGTGCCGGGGCTGCGCTCCCTCGCGGGGGCCGCGGTTCAGCGGGCCGCCGCGCGGCGCAGCACCTCGGAGACGGCGCCGCCGGTACGCGGCGACAGGGGCGGAGCCTCGGACAGGGCGAAGGGTTCGGGAGGCGAGTCGGCGTTGGGACGCCGGCCGCCACGACCCTCGCCGAGCACCTGCCAGCCGTCGTGCGTCAGCGTGATGTACGCCCCGCAGCGCAGCCCGTGGAGAGTACACGCGTCCCGCAGTCCCCACATCCAGGCACCGTCCTCCTCCGTCCAACGCGCGTCCCCCTCGCGGCAGTAGAGCAGTACGGCGGTCCGCACCGGGGTGCGGCGGCGCAGGTCGTGCGGGATGACCCGGCGCAACTGGGCCAGCAGCGAGTTGCGGAACATCCAGCCGTCGGCCGGGGCCGAGCGACGGCCGAAGGAGGCGCTGGCGCACAGCCGCTCCTCCGGATCGAGAACAGCGACCACCGCGGTGCCCGGGCGCGGGCGATGCCGGGTGTGCAGGCCGCTCACGACCTCACGGGGGTTGCGCAGCAGCGGTATTCCGGCGTCGGCCCACTCCGCGGGCTCAAGCAGGCGACTGGCGGACACGGCGGACGCGGACGGCGACAACGATGCCGCCGAGGACGGAGCGAATCCGAAGGTCACGTTCCTCCCTTCGGCTACGCGCCCACACTGCGGGCGAGATCGGATTCGGGGCCGCGCGCACCGCAGCAAAGCCCAACCGGATCACGGACGAGCCGTGCGGGGAGCGGACCTCAATTCTTGCTGTCGAACTTGGATGCGGCAACGAGCAAATGGGGCCACCGACTGTTATCTGGGGGTGCGTGGCTTATATCCCTACCCGTTGAGGTCCCGGGCGACCCCCGGGACGTTCGAGCACGGCACGTTCGTGCGCCGCACTCGGCCCAGGATTCGAACAGCAGCGGGCTGGTCAGCCCTGCACGGCGAGGACCAGCGGCAACACCCCCCGCACCCCGGACCTGCGGAGCAGGCGCGCCGCCACCGCCAGGGTCCAGCCGGTCTCGGTGAAGTCGTCCACCAGCAGGACCGGTCCCCGGACCTCGGCGAGGGCGGTGGCGAGGCCGGGCGGCACGGTCAGTGCACCGTCGAGGGCCTTCAGACGCTGGGCACTGTTGCTGCGTGAGACCCGAGACGCCTCGCCCGCGTACTCCACGGAACCCAGCAGGGGCAGCCTGCCGACCTCCGCGATGCGCGCACCCAGGGAGTGGACCAGCCGGGGCCTGGAACGCGAGGCGACGGTGACGACACCCGCCGGCCGCGGCTGCGGGTCGGCCGCGCCCGGGGCCCAGCCGCCCGGTCCCTTCGCCCAGTCGGCCAGCACGTCCACCACGGCACGGGCGACATCGTCCGGCACCGGCGCGTCCGGAGCCTGGGGAGCGAGCAGCGGTCGTAGCCGATTGCCCCAGCCGATGTCCGACAACCGTCCCAAGGCCCGTCCCGCCGATGCCTGTTCACCGGCCGGAATGCGCCCCTTGAGATCGATGCCGATCGCCGGCAGCCCGGTCGGCCACATCCGGCGGGGCTCCACCTCGACGCCCGCGCGGCCCAGGTCGACCCGCGCGGCGTCCAGCGCGGCCGAGGTGGTGTCGGCCGCAAAGCGGGGCCGCGCGCAGTTGTCGCAGCGGCCACAGGGTTTCGCGCCCTCGTCGTCCAGTTGGCGCTGCAGAAACTCCATCCGGCACTCCGGCGTGGCCGCGTACTCGCGCATCGCCTGCTGCTCGGCCTCGCGCTGCCTGGCCACCCAGGCGTACCGGTCGGCGTCGTATGTCCACGGCTGCCCGGTCGCGACCCAGCCGCCCTTGACCCGCCTGACCGCGCCGTCCACGTCGAGGACCTTCAGCATGGACTCCAGCCGGGAGCGGCGCAGCTCCACCAGGGGCTCCAGCGCGGGCAGCGACACGGGGCCGCCGGCCCGGGAGAGGACGTCCAGGGTACGGCGCACCAGTTCCTCCGACGGGAAGGCGAGCGAGGCGAAGTAGTCCCAGATGGCCTCGTCCTCCCTGCCCGGCAGCAGCAGCACCTCGGCGTGCTCGACACCGCGGCCCGCACGGCCCACCTGCTGGTAGTAGGCGATGGGGGAGGAGGGCGAGCCGAGGTGCACCACGAACCCGAGGTCGGGCTTGTCGAAGCCCATACCCAGCGCGGAGGTGGCGATCAGTGCCTTGACCCGGTTCCCGAGCAGGTCGTCCTCGGCCTGCTGCCGGTCGGCGTTCTCCGTCTTCCCCGTGTACGACGCCACGGGATACCCGCGCTGCCGGAGGAACGCGGTGACCTCCTCGGCGGCAGCCACGGTGAGCGTGTAGACGATGCCGGAACCAGGCAGCTCGTCCAGGTGGTCCGCGAGCCAGGCCATCCGGTGCGCGGCGTCCGGCAGTCGCAGCACGTTCAGGCTGAGGCTCTCCCGGTCCAGCGGGCCGCGCAGCACGAGCGCGTCCGAGGTGGCGCCGGTGCCGAGCTGCTCGGCCACGTCGGCGGTCACGCGCGCGTTGGCCGTGGCGGTGGTCGCCAGCACCGGCACGCCCGGCGGCAGATCGGCCAGCATGGTGCGCAGCCGCCGGTAGTCGGGTCGGAAGTCGTGGCCCCAGTCGGAGATGCAGTGGGCCTCGTCCACCACGAGCAGGCCGGTCGCCGCGGCGAGCCTGGGCAGGACCTGGTCGCGGAAATCGGGGTTGTTGAGCCGCTCCGGGGACACGAGGAGGACATCGACCTCGCCGGCCGTGATCTCCGCCTGGATCGACTCCCATTCCTCCGTGTTGGAGGAGTTGATGGTGCGGGCGTGGATGCCGGCCCGGGCCGCGGCCTCCACCTGGTTGCGCATGAGCGCGAGCAGCGGGGAGACGATCACGGTCGGTCCCGCACCGGAGGCTCTCAGCAGCGAGGTCGCCACGAAGTACACCGCGGACTTGCCCCAGCCCGTGCGCTGGACGACCAGGGCCCGGCGCCGGTCCGCGACCAGCGCCTCGATCGCCCGCCACTGGTCCTCGCGCAGCCGGGCGGCGCCCGTGCCGTCTCCGACGAGACGGGCGAGGACGGCGTCCGCCCGGGTCCGCAGTTCCGCGTTGCTCGTGTGCTCCATGCGTCCCATACAACAGGACGGGAGCGACAGCCGGGCGGGCCTGTGGATACCGGAGACGGCTTTGTCGTGTCCCTGATTTGACTTATCCACAGGCCAAACCGGAATCACGGGATCCGCGAGATCGTCTGCGCATGACGAATCACAGCGAAACCACCGGACCATCCGAAAACGGTGACATCACCCGAGGCGCGGTCCCGCTCGGGCCGTCCGCCCACGACACCCAGGTCACCCTGCGCACCCCGGCCGAACTGGCCGACGCGCTGCCCTACCTGCTCGGGTACCGCCCCGAGGACAGCATGGTGCTGGTGGCCCTCCACGACCGGGCCGGTCGCGGCCGCTTCGGCGGACGCGCGCGGCTCGGTATCCCCGCCCACAAGGACGACTGGGAGTCGGCCGCACGCCAGCTCGCACAGGGGCTGGTGACCGGCGGCGCGCGCCGGGGTGCCCGGCCCGAGCAGATGGTCGCCTACGTCTGCCAGGAACCGGCGCCCGGCGAATCGGGCCGGGACGTGATGCGCCGGCTCGCGCCGCTGACCCAGCTGCTGCGGGTCGAGTGCGGTCGGCTCGACGTGCCCGTGATCGAGGCACTCTGCGTCTCGGACGGCCGCTTCTGGTCGTACTGCTGCCCGACCGACGCATGCTGTCCGCCCGAGGGCGCCCCCATGGGCCTGCCCGGCACCTCGGTGCTCGCGGCCGCCGCCACCTACGCCGGGATCCAGGTCCGCGGCAGTCTCCGCGAACTGCGGGCCAGGCTGCTGCCCTGGGAGACCGGCGCCGTGCTCGAGCAGGAGATCGCCCTGGACGGCGCCGGCATGGCACTGGTGCCCCGCATCCTCGACGACGTGTTCCGGGCGGACGTGGCCGAGCAGACCCTCGCCCTCGCCGGGCGGGTCATCGACCGGTACGCCGCAGCCGCGCCCGTGTCCGGCACCCACCAGGAGGATGTCCGCGACGACACCCTGCTCTCCCACAGCGAGGCCGCGACGCTGATTCTCGGGCTGCAGGACCGTACGACCCGCGACCGCGCGGCTGCCTGGATGGAGGGTGACGAGGCGGGACCTGCCCTGCGACTGTGGCGAGCCCTGGCCCGCCGCTGCGTCGGCCCGTACGGCGAACACGCTGCCGCTCCCCTCACGCTGGCCGGCTGGGTCGCCTGGTCGACCGGCGACGACCTGGAGGCACGGGAGGCCTTCGCGATGGCCCTGGGCGCGGACCCCGACTACCTCTTCGCCAAGCTGCTCCACCAGGCCTGCAACGAGGGCATCGACCCGGAGTCGATCCGCCGCTGCCTGCGCACGGAGCGCACGGAACCCTCGAAACCCACAGAGCGCGTGGGACTGGAGCCCACGGAGCCCACGCAGTACATGGAACGCACGGAACCCACGGACCGCGTCGGCCGCGTGCCGTGGGACGACACCGCAGCGGACGACACCGCAGCGGACGGCACCGCATCGGTCGGCGACGCCGGTCCGCATCACCACGACGGCAGCGACTCGTCCACCGCCGGATCCGGCACCCGGCGCGGCCGCCCGCCACGCACCGGAGACACCGCCGACCACCGACGGTCGCGGCCGGCCGGAGCCCGGCCGCGGCAGGTGCGCTCGGCGCGCACTCGTCCGGGCGACGGCGGGCCGGGCCGCACGCGCACGCGTGCCGCGGAGAAGGCGGAGCGGACTGAGACCGGCGGCCGGGCCGCACAGGAGGGTGGCCGACCCGGGACCGGCCGCAACGAGAGGGACGAATGAACAGCGAGGGAGGCCGAACGAACAGCGAGGGGTGACGAACGAACATCGAGAGGGGCCGAACCGACGAGGGTCGGTTGTGGGCGGCAGCAGGCCGGATCCGGGCCTGTGATGTCGGCAACTGGTCCCGCGGATCCCCGCCGCAGGGGCGCGGCACCGTGGCCCCCCCCCGCTCCGGCAGACGCCGCATCGGCCCGCCGGACCCAGCATGCGTGCGGCTCGGGGCGCAGGCCGTCCGGAGTGAACGACGCGGCACCGTACGCACATCCGATCGGCTTCGGTAGCCGGAGGCGTGACCAGGAGGAGTCCGTCTCCGTTCACCTGAGTGGCGGAACGCCTGGACGGGCCGTGCCGCCGTCCGTCCCTCCGGAGCCCGCCGTCCGGCGCCCGGCACAGCACGGGCGCACCGCGCACGGAAGAAGCCTCCTCATGCATCAGCCGACCCCGCCCTCCACTGCCACCGACAACCGCCGCCTGCGGGACGGGCCGACCTGGCCGCCGCCGGCGGACGGCAGCCTCGGCCCCGCACAGCCGCGCGACCGAGCACCCCGGCCCACCCCCGCCCGCCCGGTTCCACGGGGCCCGGGGCGCGTCGACGGCCTGCCGCCCACGCACACCGCCCTGATCTGCGTCGCGTTGCCCGGCCTCGCCATCTCCGCGGAACACGGTCAGCTGACCGGCCAGGGGCTGGAAGGGTTCTACCGCGCGGGCCGGCGGCTGCTCGCGCGCTGCCAGGTCCGTGTCGCAGGCCGTGAACCGCTCGCCGTGCAGGCCCGGATGACGGGAGCCGACTCCGCGCGCTTCGTCGGCACGCTCCGGGCCTCCCCGGCGGCGGGACCGGATCCGGACGTCGTCGTGGAACGGATCCGGCACGCCGACGGCACGGAGCGCATCATCCTGCGCAACTGCGCACCCCACCCCCTCCGCCTGCCTCTGGAGGCGGCCCTGGGCACGGATCTGGCAGACCTGAGCGCCATCGCCTCCGGCGTCCCGGGACCCGAGCTCCGGGCCAGTGTCCACGACTCCGGCCTCCGCTGGACCACCGCCACCGGCAACGCCTCGGTCACGGCGGACCCGCCACCGTCCGACGCGTTGGCCTCGGCGGGACTGCTGCGCTGGGAGTTCGAGCTGCCGCCGGGTGGCACGACGAGCGTGGAGCTACGGGTGCGCCCGGATGGCGCGAGCCCCCTGCGCGCCGTGGGACGTGCCGCGACCAGCCCGCTGGCACCGGCCAGAGCGACGGGCGACGACCCGAGGGCCACCGTCTTGCTGAGGGCGAGCATCGACGACCTCCAGGCGCTGCTGCTCCGCGACCCCGCGCATCCCTCCGACAGCTATCTCGCCGCCGGGGCGCCCTGGCGCTGTGGTCTGGCACCGGCCGAGGCGCTCGCCGCCGCCCGGATGACCCTGCCCCTGGGCACCCGCCTCGCCGCCGGCACACTGCGCACCCTGGCCCGCACCCAGCTCCGCGGTCCGGGGCCGCGGACCGGCATGATCCCCGGCCCGCTCCGCGACGCCGGAGCGCACCTGCCACCGGGCTGCACGGGGACGGAGGCCACCCTGCTCTTTCCCGTCCTGCTGTCGGAGGCCCGCCGCTGGGGGCTCCCGGAACAGGAGACGCGGGAACTGCTGCCCGCCGCTGAGCGCTGCCTGACCTGGCTGCGCACCACGGTGGGCGACCGGACATACCTCTGCGACCCGCATCCCGGCGGTCCCACGCGTGGCGAGACCCAGGCCCACGCCCACCGGGCCGCCCTGCTCGGTGCCGACCTCCTCGACGCCTGCGGGCGGCCGGGAGGCGCCGGGCTGCGGCAGTGGGCTGCCGAGCTGAGGAAGGCGTTCCGCACGGACTTCTGGGTCGATGACCGGGGCGGCGGCCGTCCTGCGGCGGCCCTCACCCCGGACGGCCGCCCCCTGACCCACCTCGGCTCCACCGCCGTGCACCTTCTCGACACCGGCCTGCTCGGTGCCGGTGAACTCGCCGTCGGCCTGCTCGACAAGGTGCAGACCGGGCAGCTCGCCCGGCTGCTCGGCGGGCCGGCCATGGACTCGGGGTGGGGACTGCGCGGCCTGGGCGCAAAGGAGGCAGGACACAGCCCGTTCGGACACCGCTCCGGCGCCGTCCGGGTCCAGGAGACGGCACTCGCCGTCGCCGGGCTGGCCGCCGCGGGCTACGAGAAGGAGTCGGGCGGGCTGTTGCAGGGCCTGCTCGCGGCGGCCGAGCACTTCGGTCACCGGCTGCCGGAGATGTTCGCCGGAGAACAGCGCTGCGAGGGAAGCGCTCCCCTTCCGCATCCCGCGGCCTGCCGCCCGGCGGCCACTGCTGCCGCAGCCGGGGTCCTGCTCCTCACCACCCTCGCCGGTATCCGCCCCGACGCCCCGGCAGGCACCGTCACCCTCCGCCCGATCCACAGCGCGCCCCTGGGCGAGCTCGGCCTGACCGGGCTGCGAGTGGCCGGTGTTCCCTTCTCGGTGCGGGTCAGCCGACTCGGTCTGGCCATGGTCGAGGAGGCCGCCGACGGCCTGCAGCTGGGGGTGTGAGCCCCTACCCGGAGAAACGAGCCCCTACGGCGTCATGGCCGCGGCGAAAGGACGACCGAGTGGAGAACACATGCCGGAAGGAGCGGAGGCGCGTACTGGAGGCGCATACCGGAGGCGGATACCGGAGCGAAGTGGATCAGCCGTCGGAGTGAGTACCGAAGGGAGTGTTTATCGTCAGGCAGACGACTATGATCACCGCATGCCCTACGACCCGTCAGCCTTTCCGCCGTTCGCCGTCACCGTGGACCTGGTCGTGCTGACCGTTCGCCGACATGCCCTGTGCGCGTTGGCGGTACGCAGGGGCGAGTCGCCGTTCCAGGGGCGCTGGGCGCTGCCGGGCGGCTTCGTGAGGGCCGACGAGGACCTGTCGCAGGCGGCGGCGCGCGAACTCGCGGAGGAGACGGGGCTGCGGGCTCACGACCCCGACGCCCCCGCGCAGGAGGGCGGGGCCCACCTGGAGCAGCTGGCGACCTACGGCGACCCCAAGCGCGACCCGCGGATGCGTGTGGTCAGTGTCGCCCACCTCGCCCTCGCCCCCGACCTCCCCGCACCGCGCGCGGGCGGCGACGCCAGCAACGCTCGCTGGGCGCCGGTGGAGGAACTGCTCGCGCAGGGCGGCTACGGCCGGGACGGCGAGCCCGTCGCGCCGCTCGCCTTCGACCACGCCCAGATCCTGTCCGACGGGGTGGAACGGGCCCGGTCCAAGATCGAGTACTCGTCCCTGGCCACCGCGTTCTGCCCGCCCGAGTTCACGGTCGGCGAGCTGCGCCGGGTCTACGAGGCGGTGTGGGGGGTGGCACTGGACCCGCGGAACTTCCACCGCAAGGTGACCGGAACCCCCGGCTTCCTCGTCCCCACCGGCGGTACGACCACCCGTCAGGGCGGTCGTCCGGCCCAGCTTTTCCGGGCCGGCGGGGCCACTCTGCTCAACCCGCCGATGCTTCGGCCCGAGGTGTGACCGTCCGACAGCGCGAACTTGGGCGGGGTTAAAACCTTCTATACCCGGAAAAACGGTCATTCCGCGCTATCTTCCCTAAGGTGATCCAGGCCTTCGGACTGACCAGCGACCCCCGCAAGGCGCACCCGCCCGCCGTCGACGACGTGACCTTCGAAGCGGGCGCGGGGCGCGTCACCGCACTCCTGGGCGGGGCGGGTGCAGGCAAGACCACGACGCTCAGACTGATGCTCGAACTCCAACAGGGCCGCGGCCTCACCTACTTCAGGGGCCGCCCCCTGCACCGCATCGCCCACCCCTCGCGCGAGGTCGGCGTGGTACTCGGCGACGTCCCCGGTCATCCGTCCCGCTCCGTCCGCGGTCATCTGCGCATGCTGTGCGCGGCGGCCGGGGTACCTGCCCGGCGCGCCGACGAAGTGCTCGAAGCGGTCGGGCTCGTCAGCCTGCGCGAGGAGCGCCTCGGCACGCTGTCGCACGGCATGGACCGCCGGCTCGGCCTGGCCTGCGCCCTCCTCGCCGACCCGCACACCCTCGTCCTGGACGAACCCGCGGACGGCCTCCCCACCCGTGAAGCCCACTGGCTGCACCGCATGCTCCGGGCGCACGCGGCGCAGGGCGGCACGGTTCTGTTCACCACCGCCGACCCCAAGGAGGCCGTCGGTGTCGCCGACCGGGTCGTCACCCTGGAGGGCGGCAGGCTCGTTGCGGACCAGGAGGCCGGCGAGTTCGCCCGTACCCGACTCCGCCCGCGTGTGGCCGTCCGGAGCCCCCACGCCGATCGGCTCGCCGCCGCGCTCAGCAAGGAGGCGCGCACCGCCCATCGCTCGGTGGAGGTCGTACGGGAAGGTGGCAACCGTCTCTCCGTGTACGGCAGTTCGACCGCCGAGGTCGGCGAGACCGCCTTCCGTCACGGCATCCTGGTCCACCAGCTCGCCGACGAGACAGGCGACATGGGGGCAGGCGCCGGGGCGGAGCCCCCGACGGAGGACGTGCCGGAGGCGGGAGAGGCACCGGAGGCGGTCCGGTCGGAGCCGGACCGCGGGGAACCGGCTGCCGCCGAGGAGGAGTGGCCAGCGGGCGAGTGGCGAGGTGCCGAGAGCGCGGGTGAGCAGACCGCCGTGGAGGATGCCAGGCCGGCATATCGGCAACCGGCCGAGGAAGCGCCCCCTGCGGCCGGCCGGCAGGACGCACCGACCTCTGAGCTGCGCACGGAGGCGGACACGTCCGCGGAGCTGCGTACGCACGCGGACGCGGATACGCACGCGGTCGCACCGCAGCCGAGGACGGAGCTGGGAGGGCCACAGCCCGGGGTCGTGCCGGGCCTCGCGCAGCAGCCGCGCACCACCGACCAGGAGCCGGGCCGGAGCCGGCCGACGGCCGCAGCGGAACCCTGCGACGCGGCTGAAGCCCAGTGTTGCGCCACCGTCGTGGGCCGTACCGGCCCCCCGCCCGTCGCGTCTGCGCCGGCGACCCCGGACACGGAGCACGCCACCCGCGTGCGCGCCCCGGGCGAGTTGCCCGCCCCGGCGGCGGCCAAGCCGTCGGCCGTTGCCTCGACCGCCCCCTCGCCCGCGAAGCCGTCGGCCCCCCTCGGCTCCGCCGGGACCTCCGGTCACGCCGGGGCGACCAGGACAGCGCCTACCGTGCCCGCCCAGCCACCGGCCGCCACGTCCGCCGAGTCGCCGAGCCGTCCGGTGTCCGTCCAGGCCCCGGCAGCCCGGCCGTCGGCCCACGCCGTGGCCGCCGTGGCCCGGCCGACGACCCGCGCGGTGTCCGCCGACGCTCCTGCGGACCGGCTCTCGGGCGACGCCGTGTCCGCCGAGATTGTCAGCGATGAGCCGCCGATCCGCGCCGTATCCGCGGACGCTCCCGCAACCCGGCCCGCCACTCACGCGGGCGCCGCCGAAACCCCCGCCGTCCAACGGCCCGCCGGGCACCCGCAGCCGGAACCCCGTAAGGCTCCGGCAACCGGTGCGGAGTCCGCCCCGCCGCCGGTCGCCCCCGCGCACCGCGACGGCGTCACCGGCGAGCCGGACCCGCTCTCCCCGCTTCCGCCCCCCATTTCCGTCCGCCCGGCCCGCAGCCCCCTCCGCCCCCTGCGCTACGAACTCCGCCGGGCCGCCGGTATCGGCACGGGCTTCCTCACCTGCGGTGCCGTACTGCTGGTGTCCGCCCTCACCGCCGTACTGCTGGCCCGGGTGGGACACACCCCGCATGCCCGGCTGTTCGCCGCCTGGCCGCGGGAACTGCCGCTGCCCCCTGCGGCGCTCGGCGCGGGACTGCTCGGGGCTCTGGCCTTCGGAGACGAGTTCCGTCACCCCGCGCTGGCTTCGGACCGTGGCACGGTGCCGCGTCGGCTGGGGCTGCTCACCGCGAAGCTGCTGGTCTCCGGGGCGACCGCGGTACTGCTCTCGTTCCTCACCCTGGGCTGTGACGCCGAAGTGCTCTACCTCGTCTACGGACGGGAGCTCGCACAGGTTCCCGCCGACTGGATCTCGCTGACCGCGAGTTGGTTCGCCCTGGTCGTCGGCTGCGCCTGGGCCGGCGTACTGGCGGCCGGTGTCTTCCGGTCCACCACGGCCGGTCTCGCCGCGGTGCTCGCCGTACCCGTGCTCGTCGTGCCCGTCGTACACAGGGCCGTGCAGGGGACGGGGGTGCGGATGGCCGCCGGATTCCCGATGCGGATGCGGGAGACGTTCCTGCTGAAGTGGCCCTTCGGGGGAGAGCGGTATCTGGTCGGCGCGGCCCGTGTGCTGGCCCAACCTGTGGGCGCCGCACTGGCGTTGTCGCTGGCGGCGCTGGTCTGCGCGTATCTGTTCAGCACCCTGCGGACCAGACCCCGATGACCGCAGAGCGGGCGCTTGCGATCCCGCCGTGCACACAACTCCCCGCAGAACGGCCATTTCTTTCCGATAAGGCGTCAATTGCGATGGGGTGAGCGATCACCCTTTCGTGTGCTTTTCACCAAAGACCTCAAGGGAGTTGGAAGCAGCGCCGACAAAGGTTCCGTGAGTACCCTTGCGCACACCATGATGACCGCCGCCCGCTCCGCAGACTCTGGTCTGGTCGGCCCGGGCGAACTCGACCGCTATCCCTATGCGGAGGTCCCCGCCACCGATCGGGTCGGCACGCCCGCCTGGGAGGGCGCGGATCCGGAGCTGGGCCGTGTGGGCCGGCGCGCCGCGGGCAGCCGCGGCCGCGGACTGCACGGTCAACTCGTCCAACAGCTGGGTCAGATGATCGTCTCCGGCGACCTGGGCGCGGACCGGCCCCTGGTCCCCGAGGAGATCGGCCAGCGTTTCGAGGTCTCCCGCACCGTCGTCCGTGAGTCCCTCCGGGTCCTGGAGGCCAAGGGCCTGGTCAGTGCCCGCCCGAACGTCGGCACGCGGGTGCGTCCCGTCAGTGACTGGAACCTCCTCGACCCGGACATCATCGAATGGCGGGCCTTCGGGCCGCAGCGTGACGACCAGCGCCGCGAGCTCAGCGAGCTGCGCTGGACGATCGAGCCGCTCGCCGCCCGTCTCGCCGCCGGGCACGGGCGCGAGGACGTCCAGCAGCGCCTGTGCGACATGGTCGAGATCATGAGCCACGCCATGGCGCAGGGCGACGCGCTGACCTTCTCGCGTGCCGACGCCGAGTTCCACTCGCTGCTCATCCAGGTCGCCGGCAACCGCATGCTGGAACACCTTTCCGGCATCGTGTCGGCGGCCCTCCAGGTGTCCGGCGGCCCGGTCACCGGCTGTGAGCGGCCGAACGAGACGTCCCTGGCCCAGCACGCGCGGATCGTCGACGCGCTCGGCACCGGTGACGGCACCGCGGCCGAGTCGGCCATGCGCCAGCTGCTGACCGTCCACCCCGAGGTGGAGCGCGTGGTGCCTGCTCCGCGCGAGCACTGACCCGCGTCGAGAGCGGTGTGCTCGGTCAGCCCCGCGTTCTCGGGGCGCCGTCGGTTCGGGAACCCGCTTCCGCCGGCCGCCGCCGGACCCCGCCGGATCCTTCAGGGCTCCGGCGGGGCCCGGCGGTACGGCGGGGCCGGGCGCGGTCCGGGCGCGGCGGACGGTGGTGCGACAGGTCCCGCGGCGGTCGTACGACCGGACCGGTCGTAGGACCAGGCCGGTCGTGCGGCGGCCGTGTGGCAGGCTCGGAAGTGGTCCGAACGGCCCGGAGAGATCATCAACGACAACCTCTGCCCATGTCTGACCGTTTTTGAGCGCTTACGGGGTGTGACTCGGGCCACGTAGATTGGGCGTAACGCTCTTGCGAACAACGCGATGACCTAAGAGGTGACAGCCGCGGAGGGAATACGGACGCCATTCATGGCGCTGTTCTTCTTCCCGGCCCTCGCCCGCGCCGTCGGCCCATCCCCAAGCCGGCGGTCGGCTCCAGTCCGTCCCGGACGGGGCCGGAAGCCGTTTTCCAACGTTCCGAGAGGTTGTTCGTGTCGGCCAGCACATCCCGTACGCTCCCGCCGGAGATCGCCGAGTCCGTCTCTGTCATGGCTCTCATTGAGCGGGGAAAGGCTGAGGGGCAGATCGCCGGCGACGATGTGCGTCGGGCCTTCGAAGCTGACCAGATTCCGGCCACTCAGTGGAAGAACGTACTGCGCAGCCTCAACCAGATCCTTGAGGAAGAGGGTGTGACGCTGATGGTCAGTGCCGCGGAGCCCAAGCGCACCCGTAAGAGCGTCGCAGCGAAGAGTCCGGCCAAGCGCACCGCCACCAAGACGGTCGCGGCGAAGACGGTGACCACCAGGAAGGCCACCGCCACGGCCGCCCCCGCCGTGGCGCCCGCCGCCGTCGCCGACGACCCGGCCGAGGAGGCGGCGCCCGTGAAGAAGGCCGTTGCCAAGAAGGCCGCCCCCGCCGCCAAGAAGACAGCCGCGAAGAAGACCGCGACCGCCGTCGCCAAGAAGACGGTGGCCAAGAAGACCGCCGCCAAGAAGGACGACGCCGAGATCCTTGAGGACGAGGTCCTCGAGGAGGCCAAGGCGGGCGCCGAGGAGCCGGAGGGCACCGAGAGCGCGGGCTTCGTCCTGTCCGACGAGGACGAGGACGACGCGCCGGCGCAGCAGGTCGCCGCGGCAGGTGCCACCGCCGACCCGGTCAAGGACTACCTCAAGCAGATCGGCAAGGTCCCCCTGCTCAATGCCGAGCAGGAGGTCGAGCTCGCCAAGCGCATCGAGGCCGGTCTGTTCGCCGAGGACAAGCTGGCCAACGCCGACAAGCTGGCCCCCAAGCTCAAGCGCGAGCTGGAGATCATCGCCGAGGACGGCCGCCGTGCCAAGAACCACCTGCTGGAGGCCAACCTCCGTCTGGTGGTCTCCCTGGCCAAGCGCTACACCGGCCGCGGCATGCTCTTCCTGGACCTCATCCAGGAGGGCAACCTCGGTCTGATCCGCGCGGTCGAGAAGTTCGACTACACCAAGGGCTACAAGTTCTCCACGTACGCCACCTGGTGGATCCGCCAGGCGATCACCCGCGCCATGGCCGACCAGGCCCGCACCATCCGTATCCCGGTGCACATGGTCGAGGTCATCAACAAGCTCGCGCGCGTGCAGCGCCAGATGCTCCAGGACCTGGGCCGCGAGCCCACCCCGGAGGAGCTGGCCAAGGAACTCGACATGACCCCCGAGAAGGTCATCGAGGTCCAGAAGTACGGCCGTGAGCCCATCTCCCTGCACACCCCGCTGGGCGAGGACGGCGACAGCGAGTTCGGCGACCTCATCGAGGACTCCGAGGCCGTCGTCCCGGCCGACGCCGTCAGCTTCACGCTCCTCCAGGAGCAGCTGCACTCGGTGCTGGACACCCTGTCCGAGCGCGAGGCGGGCGTCGTCTCCATGCGGTTCGGTCTCACCGACGGTCAGCCGAAGACCCTCGACGAGATCGGCAAGGTGTACGGCGTCACGCGTGAGCGCATCCGCCAGATCGAGTCCAAGACCATGTCGAAGCTGCGCCACCCGTCGCGTTCCCAGGTGCTGCGCGACTACCTTGACTAGATCGCGGTCGTAAGGCGTCGAAGGCCCGGCCTCCCACCGCGGAGGCCGGGCCTTCGTGCTGCGGGTCGCGGTGCGCTGGATGACTCTGGGTGTCCCAGCCCCACCCAGAGTGAGGAGCGTGCATGCGCCGTTCTGTTGCCCCGGCCCTGATCCGGCCGCTGATCCTGGCGGCTGTCAGCACGGCCATACCGCTGGCCACCACGTCTCCCGCCACCGCCGACAGCGTCGTGGTCGGCGGCTTCCCCGTCGACGTCTCCCAGGCCCCGTGGACGGTTGCGCTGTCCAGCCGTGACCGGTTCGGAGGTACGCGGGCCGGTCAGTTCTGCGGCGGGGTCGCGATCGGCCGGACCACCGTGCTGACCGCGGCCCACTGCCTGGCCGACGAGGTCATCGGCGGGCCGTCCGACCGGGTCCGCGACCTCAAGGTCATCGCGGGCCGCACGGATCTGCTCGGGACGCAGGGCCAGGAGATCCCCGTGGCCGACGCACGGATCAATCCCGGCTACGACCCGGACACGAACACCGGTGACTTCGCCGTCCTCACCCTCGCCGAGCCCCTGCCGGGCCGCGCGGTCATCGCGATGGCGCCCCGGGGGGACACCGCCTACGCGCCCGGCACGAGTGCCCTGGTCTCCGGCTGGGGCGATATCACGGGCGGCGGCGACTACTCGCGCCGGCTGTATGCGGCGCGGCTCCACGTGCTGCCGGACGATACGTGTGCGCGGGCCTATCCAGGCGGCCCCGACGGCACCTACCGGTCCGGCTCGATGGTGTGCGCGGGCGAGACCCGGGGCGGCCCTGACGCCTGCCAGGGCGACAGCGGCGGGCCGCTCGTCGCCAAGGGGAAGCTGATCGGGCTCGTGTCATGGGGGAGCGGCTGCGGGCGACCGGGCAGTCCCGGCGTCTACACGCGCGTCTCGGAGGTCGTACGGGCACTTGGCCCCGGAGGTGCTCTCAGCGGTGCGCGCGGGCCTCACGGGCGCTCCTGAGGGCCTTGGCGCGGAAACGACGAGGGCGGCCGCTCCCTGAGGAGCGGCCGCCCTTCACCGGCCTGTGCCGGAGCTGGCTCGTCGTGGATGCGAGAGGTCAGCGCTCATCTTCGGAGGCGGTGTTCGGAACGGAGGTCAGCCGCTCCGTCTCGTCCTGTATCTCAGCGGCGATCTTCTTGAGTTCCGGCTCGAACTTGCGTCCGTGGTGGGCGCAGAAGAGCAGTTCTCCGCCGCTGAGCAGCACGACGCGCAGGTATGCCTGGGCGCCGCAGCGGTCGCAGCGATCGGCGGCCGTCAGGTGGCTCGCGGGGGTCAGAACAGTAGTCACGTCGCCTCTTCTCTAGCTCGACGAGCTGTCGTACCAGGGTCAACATCCAACCAGCCCGAAAACGTTCCCGCTCGGGGCTTCTCCCCGAAAAAAATCTTTCGAGGTGGCCGTCTGCTGCCGGTTGGCGGCGAATGTGCCGTATTGCGTCGTCTTAGGTGCTTACGGGTTCGCTCGGTTCATCGGTTTCATCCTCCCGGCCGGGTTGCCGGTTGTTTGTGAGGACGTGCCCGGAGCCTAAATGGTTCATGCCTCGAAGGGAACGTGATATGTACTTCACTCCATCGAGGGATCGAACACGCATACGACGCTGGACTAGTGTGAGTTCATGACGAGGGTGGCGTTACAACGGCTCTACCAGGCCTCGGTACCCTCTGAGCGGCGACCGAAGCCGACCCCTTACCCCAAAGGGGCCCCATTGAAATTCAGCGAGGAGCGAACCGCGTGACCGCCGATACGTCCGTGCCGTCCACAGCGCTGCTGGCAGGAGCAGACCGGGACGGCTCCAACTACACCGCGCGGCACCTGCTCGTCCTTGAGGGCCTCGAAGCCGTGCGCAAGCGCCCCGGCATGTACATCGGCTCGACCGACAGCCGCGGCCTGATGCACTGCCTGTGGGAGATCATCGACAACGCCGTGGACGAGGCCCTGGGCGGGTACTGCGACCACATCGACGTGATCCTCCACGACGACGGCTCCGTCGAGGTCCGGGACAACGGCCGCGGCATCCCCGTGGACGTCGAGCCCAAGACCGGCCTGTCCGGCGTCGAGGTCGTCATGACCAAGCTGCACGCCGGCGGCAAGTTCGGTGGCGGCTCCTACGCCGCCTCCGGCGGTCTGCACGGAGTCGGCGCCTCCGTGGTCAACGCGCTCTCCGCGCGTCTCGACGTGGAGGTCGACCGAGGCGGCAGCGTGCACGCCATCAGCTTCCGCCGCGGTGTGCCGGGGGCCTTCACCGGCGCCGGCCCGGACGGAAAGTTCGAGGCCGGGAGCGGGCTGCGCAAGACCAAGCGGGTGCCCAAGACCCGCAGCGGCACGCGCGTGCGCTACTGGGCCGACCGCCAGATCTTCCTCAAGGACGCCAAGCTCTCCCTGGACACGCTCCACCAGCGTGCCCGCCAGACCGCCTTCCTGGTCCCTGGTCTGACCATCGTCGTCCGTGACGAGTACGGCCTGGGCGAGGGCGGCAGCAAGGGCGAGGAGTCGTTCCGCTTCGACGGCGGAATCAGCGAGTTCTGCGAGTACCTGGCCACCGACAAGCCGGTCTGCGACGTCCTCCGCTTCTCCGGCCAGGGCACCTTCAAGGAGACCGTCCCGGTTCTGGACGAACACGGCCAGATGACCCCGACCGAGGTCACCCGTGAACTCGGCGTCGACGTGGCGCTGCGCTGGGGCACCGGTTACGACCAGAACGTCAGGTCGTTCGTCAACATCATCGCCACGCCCAAGGGCGGCACCCACGTGGCCGGCTTCGAGCAGGCCATCCGCGAGACCCTCAACGAGGCGCTGCGCGCCAAGAAGCTGCTGCGCGTCGCCGAGGACGACATCGTCAAGGACGACGCACTGGAGGGCCTCACCGCCGTCGTCACCGTCCGGCTCGCCGAGCCGCAGTTCGAGGGCCAGACCAAGGAGGTCCTCGGCACCTCGGCGGCCCGCCGGATCGTGAACAGCGTGATCTCCAAGGAACTGAAGGCGTTCCTCACCTCCACCAAGCGCGACGCCGCCGCCCAGGCCCGCGTGGTCATGGAGAAGGTGGTCGCCGCCGCGCGGACCCGCATCGCGGCCCGCCAGCACAAGGACGCGCAGCGCCGCAAGACGGCCCTGGAGTCCTCGTCCCTGCCCGCCAAGCTCGCCGACTGCCGCAGCGACGACGTCGAGCGCAGCGAGCTGTTCATCGTCGAGGGGGACTCCGCGCTCGGTACGGCGAAGCTCGCCCGGAACTCCGAGTTCCAGGCCCTGCTGCCGATCCGCGGCAAGATCCTCAACGTCCAGCGGTCCTCGGTGACGGACATGCTGAAGAACGCCGAGTGCGGGGCGATCATCCAGGTCATAGGGGCGGGCTCCGGCCGCACCTTCGACATCGACGCGGCCCGCTACGGCAAGATCATCATGATGACCGACGCCGATGTCGACGGCTCGCACATCCGCTGCCTGCTGCTGACGCTGTTCCAGCGCTACATGCGGCCCATGGTCGAGGCCGGCCGGGTCTTCGCCGCGGTGCCGCCGCTGCACCGCATCGAGATCACCCAGCCCAGGAAGGGCCAGGACAAGTACGTGTACACGTACTCGGACCGCGAGCTGCGCGACAAGCTCATGGAGCTCCAGAGCAAGGGCATCCGGTACAAGGACTCCATCCAGCGTTACAAGGGTCTCGGCGAGATGGACGCCGACCAGCTGGCCGAGACGACGATGGACCCGCGCCACCGCACCCTGCGCCGCATCAACCTCTCCGACCTGGAGGCCGCCGAACAGGTCTTCGACCTTCTGATGGGCAACGACGTGGCTCCCCGCAAGGAGTTCATCTCCGGCTCGGCGGCGACGCTGGACAGGTCACGGATCGACGCGTAGCCGCTGCGCCGGGCTGAGGCCGAAGCAGGCGACTGGCGGGGCCCTGGCGCGGTGGGCCGGGGTTGCGCGGTGGGCCGGAACGCGGTGGGCCGGGCGGCGGCGGGTGTGCGCCGCCCGGTCGGCCGGTCCGGGCAGGACGCCGGTGCCGGCCGTCCGGCCCGGATCCGCTCGGAGTTTGGTCGGACGCCGGGCGGTGATCTGCGCGGCGTGACCGCCGGGGTGGTGTGCCGGGCCCGGGCCTGCCGGTTGCTCCGAGGCTGTGTCCAGCGGCGGCTTCGCGGAGCGCTCGTGGTGGCTTACGAGGCGAACCGCTCGCGGGTGCCGCACGGAGCGCTTGAGATGCGCGCGGTGTGCTTGCCGAGTTCGCCGTGCTGCACGTCGGCTCTGCTCCGGAGCGCCGACGACGGGCGACCGGATGTCGCGTCGCGGCGACTGTGGCCGGGTCCTGCGTGCTGCCGGTGCCCACCGGACGTACTGCGAGATTCCCCGTCGGTCCTCCGCACCCTCTCGTCGGCCTTCCTGACGCACCTGCAACCTGCCGGTCGGTCCAACCCGCCAGGTCGCTCGCCTGCGACCTGTCGGCCGCCCCTGCGGCCCGCGTGGGGTTCTCCACCCGGGGGTGGAGGGATCCCGCTCGTTGGAATCCACCCGTGATCCACCCCCGGTCCGATCTGCTGACCTGCGCATTTCCGTAGCGTCGAAGGCGTCGGCAGCTCCCGCTCCCGGCACCGCCCCTTCCCGCTCACGGAGGCTTCGATGTCCGGGCTCGTCAACGCGTTGCTGATCGTGGCCGTCGTCGTCGTGGTGATCGTGCGTCAGTTCCGCGCACGTCCGATCGACACAGGCAGGCGCTGGTGGCTGGTGCCCGTGATCCTCACGGTCGTCGCACTGCGTGAACCCGGCATACTCGACACCCACCACCGCACCGCCTCCGCCGCGCTGCTCGGTACGGAGCTGCTGGTGGGACTGGTGATGGGCGCCGCCTGGGCCTGGACCACCCGGGTGTGGCGGGAGGCCGACGGCGTCGTGTGGACCAAGAGCACCAAGGCCAGCGCGATGGTCTGGTTCGGCGGCATAGCCGTGCGTGTCGGTCTCTACGCCCTCGGAGCCGTCGTCGGCGTCCACCAGGACAGCGCGGCCCTCATGCTCGGACTGGCGGTCACCCTGCTGGTTCGGGCCGGCATCCTCGTCTGGCGCGCGCAGTCGCTCCCCTCCGCCGCGGCCTCCGCGAGCGGCCCCACCCGGGCGTACGGTGACGGCATGGCCCGGGTCACCAGGAAGGAAGGCGTGTGACGGAGAACGCCTGGACACGCTGGCCCTCGCGAGAAGCACTCAGCCGGGAGGGGCTCTCACGGCCCAGGCGCTCCCTCGCCTGGGGCGTGAGACTGCTCGTCCTGGCCCTGCTGCTGTGGAGCGCCTTCAGCCAGTCCCACGTCCAGGGCTGGGGGGCGGCCGCCGCGGTGGCGGGGGTCGTCGTGACCGCCGTGGTCTCCTGGGGTTTCTTCCGGACCACCTATGCCCACCGGCTCGTGCCCTCCCTGGCGCTCGTCGCCGTCCTCCTCGCCCTCGCGGTGGTGGCGGAGACCACCGGGTTCCAGGGACCGGCCCTGGTGATCTGGTGCGGCTGCGGCATCTCCGCCCTGGAGCGGCTGCCGATCGCAATTGCTCTGCCCGTCGCCGCGGTGGGCCTGGCCTCGTACTCCGCGTTCAACAACGACGTATGGCTGACCACCGCGGCCACCGTCGTCGGAATGGCTCTCGCCGGCTATGTCATGCGACTCGACGCCGAGGCCCGGGGCGGCGCCCAGCGGCTGCTCGCCCAGGAGCGTGCCGCGAGAGCGGCCGAGGCCGAGTCGGCGGCGCTGGCGGAGCGGGCCAGGATCGCACGGGAGATCCACGACGTGCTGGCCCACAGCCTCTCGGCACAGATGGTGCACCTGGAGGCCGCGCGGTTGCTGATCGAGCGCGGAGCCGACCGGGAGCAGATCCTCGAACGGGTGGTGGCCGCCCGGGGAATGGCCCGCGACGGACTCGCCGAGACCCGTCAGGCCCTGTCCGCCCTGCGCGGTGAGCTCACCCCGCTGGAGGACTTCCTGACCGAGCTCGTCGGCTCGACCGACGGAGCCGAGGTCACCGTGACGGGTGAACGCAGATCCCTGCCCGCGGAAGCGTCCCAGACCGTACGGCGTGTGGCCCAGGAGGCGTTGACGAACGTGCGCAAGCACGCCCACGGAGCCAAGGTGCAGGTGCGACTGGCCTACGGCGAGCACGAAGTGGCACTGAACGTACGGGACTCGGGCGGTCGTCCGGGCGAGCTCAGCGGCGCCGGCGGCGGGTACGGTCTGCTGGGTATGCGGGAGCGGGCCGAGTTGCTGGGCGGGTCGCTGGAGGCAGGGCGTGACGACGAGGGGTTCGAGGTGAGGTTGAGGGTGCCCGTATGACGGAGACGGAGGGGAGAAGGAAGCCCGCGCGGGTCGTGGTCGCCGACGACCAGACGGTGGTCAGGGAGGGGATCGTGATGCTCCTCGGGCTGCTGCCCGGCGTGGAGGTCGTCGGAGCGGCGGGTGACGGGGAGGAGGCGGTCCGGTTGGTCGCGGAACTCTCTCCGGACGTGGTGCTGATGGACCTGAGGATGCCGCGCTGCGACGGCGTGGAGGCGACCCGGCGGATCCGGTCGGAGTATCCCGGGACCCAGGTGGTGGTGCTGACGACGTTCGCGGACGACGAGTCGCTCTTCCCGGCGCTGCGGGCCGGCGCCCGTGGTTACCTGACCAAGGACGCGGGCGGGGACGAGATCGTGCGAGCCGTGGAGAGCGTGCTGTCGGGGGACGCAGGGCTGTCGCCGAGCATCCAGCGGCGGCTGCTGGAGCGGCTGTCGCAGCCTGAACCGGCGCCCGCGGCCACCGAGACGCCCGACGGGCTGACCGCGCGGGAGACCGAGGTTCTCGTGCTGATCGCGGAGGGGTTCACCAATCAGGAGATCGCCCGGAAGCTGCACGTCTCCACCGCGACCGTGAAGACACACATCAACAACCTGTTCGCCAAGACGGGGCTCAAGGACCGTGCCCAGGCGGTGCGTTACGCCTACGGGAAGGGACTGGTGCGGCCACCAGCGGATTGAGTCACCTGATGGGGTGAAGAGCCGGGGGAAGAAGAGTCGGGGATCTTCCCGATCTGTCCATCCTTGGGCATGCAGTCAAGCAACGGGCGTCGCCGCGACGGCGGGGGCGGCTCCGAGAGTTCGGCCGGGCGGCACGAGGACCAGGGCGAGTACGGCACCGCCTCCCGGGAAGTCAGGTACGAGGACCCCTGGTACGACGCGCTGGCCTCCGGCTGGGGTGAGCGGGACGGCACCGGGGAGCCGCCGCCGACCGTACCCGGCGCGCGAACGGAGCGGGACGGGGCGGCTGTTCGCGCCCGTGACATCTACCTGGAGGTACAGCGCAGCGCGGCCTTCCAGGAGGTGCGCAGCCGGTACCGGAGATTCGTGGTGCCGTGGGTCGCCGTCTTCCTGACCTGGTACGTGGGGTACGTGGTGGCCGCGACGACGGCACCCGGGCTGATGGCGCGGCCCGTCGCCGGCGCGGTGAACGTGGCGATGGTGGCGGGGCTGGGGCAGTTCCTCACCACGTTCCTGCTCACCTGGGCCTACGCCCGGCACGCGCGGTTGCGCAGGGACCGGGCCGCGCTGGAGCTGCGCTGGGACACCCAGGAGCTGACCCGGGGCGTCCAGGGTGGTGCGTCATGACGGGGCAGCACCAGACGCTGGCGCTCCTGCTGTTCAGTGCTTTCGTCGCCGTGACGCTCGGGATCACGACGTGGGTGAGCCGGAAGCGGCATGGTTCGGCGGAGGAGTTCTACGCCGGCGGTCGGCTCTTCTCCCCGATGGAGAATGGTTTTGCCATCGCGGGTGACTACATGTCGGCGGCCTCCTTCCTCGGTGTGACCGGGCTCATCGCGCTGTTCGGCTACGACGGGCTCCTGTATGTGGTCGGGTTCCTGGTCGCGTGGCTTGTCGTGCTGTTCCTGGTGGCCGAACTGGTGCGGAACTGCGGGAGATTCACGCTGGCCGACGTGGTCGCGGCGCGGATGAGCGAGCGGCCGGTGCGGATCGCGGTGGGGACGTCGTCGGTCACCGTGTCCGTTCTCTATTTGGTGGCGCAAATGGTGGGTGCGGGCAGTCTGGTCGCGCTGCTGCTGGGGCGGACCAGCGAGGCAGCGCAGGCGTGGACGGTCATCGGGGTCGGCGCGCTGATGGTGGTCTACGTGTCGCTGGGCGGGATGCGGGCCACCACCTGGATCCAGATCGTGAAGGCGGTGCTGCTGCTGAGCGGGACGGTGGCGCTGACCGTGCTGGTGCTGCTGCGTTTCCACGGCGACATCGACCGGCTGCTGTTCACGGCCGCCGACCGCAGCGGGCACGGGAGGTCGTTCCTGGCACCGGGGCTCAAGTACGGCGGGAACTGGAGCGCGCGGCTGGACTTCATCAGCCTGGGGCTGGCGCTGGTGCTGGGCACGGCGGGTCTGCCGCACATCCTGTCCCGCTTCTACACGGTGCCGACCGCGCGGGCGGCGCGGCGTTCGGCGGTCTGGTCGATCGGGCTGATCGGGAGCTTCTACCTGATGACGATCGTGCTCGGCTTCGGGGCGGCTGCCCTGGTCGGGCCGGACGCGGTGCGTGCGTCGAACGCGTCGGGGAACACCGCGGTTCCGCTGCTGGCGCTCGACCTGGGCGGCGGCGAGGGTTCCACAGGCGGAACGGTTCTGTTCGCGGTCGTCGCCGCCGTTGCCTTCGCGACGATCCTCGCCGTGGTCGCGGGGATCACCCTCGCGTCCTCGGCCTCCGTCGCCCATGACCTCTACGCCTCCCTGCGCAGGCCGCACGCCAAGCAGCGCAGCGAGGTCGCGGTGGCGCGCACGGCGGCGGTCGGCATCGGTGTCGTGGCGATCGCCCTGGGCCTGCTGGCCCGGGACATGAACGTCGCCTTCCTGGTGGGGCTCGCCTTCGCGGTGGCGGCCTCGGCGAACCTGCCGGTGCTGCTCTACTCGCTGTTCTGGCGGAACTTCACGACGCGCGGGGCGGTGTGGGCCGTATACGGTGGGCTCGTGCCCGCGCTGGCGCTGGTCGTGCTGTCCCCGGTGGTGTCCGGGAGCCCCGGGGCGCTGTTCCCGGGGGTGGACTTCCAGTACTTCCCGTTGCAGAACCCGGGCATCGTCTCCATCCCCCTCGGCTTCCTGGCCGGCTGGCTCGGCACGGTCACCTCGGACGAGGTCCCGGACGAGGCCCGGCACGCGGAGACCGAGGTGCGGTCGCTGACGGGGGCGGGGGCCGTCTAGACCTGCCCGGAACGGCTACGGCGCCACCCAGGCGTAGCGGTGTTCCGGGCGGCCCGTGTCGCCGTACTTCAGGGAGAGGTGGAGGCGGCCGGCCTGTTCCAGGTGGCGGAGGTAGCGCTGGGCGGTGGAGCGGCTGAGGCCGGTCTCGGCGGCGACCTCGTGGGCGGAGAGCGGATGGTCGGCGCGGTGCAGGACGCCGCAGATGAGGTCCGTGGTGGGCTCGGAGTGGCCGCTGGGCAGGCCGGGCGCGGACGGCACCGGTGAGGTGCGCAGGGCGCCGAAGATCCGGTCGACCTGTTCCTGGCCCGTCAGCCCCCGGCCGCCGACCCGGTCGACGGTACGGCGCAGGGCCGCGTAGGAGTCCAGGCGGGTGCGCAGGGCGGCGAAGGTGAACGGCTTGACCAGGTAGTGCAGGGCGCCCAGGCGCATCGCCTTCTGGACGGTGGTCACATCGCTGGCCGCCGTGATCATGATGACGTCGGTGCCGTGGCCCTGTTCCCGCATGCGGTGGACGAGTTCGAGGCCGGTCTGGTCCGGCAGGTAGTGGTCCAGCAGGACCAGGTCGATGGCGCCGCGGTTCACGGCGGCCAGGGCCTGGGCAGCGCTGTGTGCGCGAGCGGCCACCCGGAAGCCGGGAACCTTCCCCACGTACTTGGCGTTTATCTCGGCGACGCGGAAGTCGTCGTCGACCACCAGGACGTCAATCATCAGGCCTCTCCTTCAAGGCCGGCGAGCGTTAAGCCCGTGTTTCGTCTGCGCAGTTGTAGCGCGAGCAAAACGAGCACAACAGGTGCTTGCGAGCAAAAGAACGGCTTGCGCCCAGAAGACTGCTGTCGTGGTCCGGGTCACACCTACCGTCCCGGCCCATGAGCGCAGACACCAGCCCCGCCATCGAGCTGCGGGGCGCGAGCAAGATCTTCAAGACCCCGTCGGGGGGTCTGCACACGGCTGTCCGCGACCTCGACCTCACCGTCGGGCGCGGTGAGTTCGTGGCCGTCGTGGGGCCGACGGGTTGCGGCAAGTCCACCACGCTGACCCTGGTCAGCGGCCTGGAGGAGCCCAGCGAGGGCGAGGTGCTGGTGGCCGGTGAGCCGGTCGCAGGCGTCGGCGACAAGGTCGGCTTCGTCTTCCAGCAGGACGCCACCTTCCCCTGGCGGACCGTGCTCTCCAACGTGATGGCCGGGCCCCGCTTCCGGGGCGTGCCCAAGGCGGAGGCAAGGGAGAAGGCCCGTGCCTGGCTGGCCAAGGTCGGGCTCGCCGCGTTCGAGGACCGTTATCCGCACCAGCTCTCCGGCGGCCAGCGCAAGCGCGTGGCGCTCGCCGCGACCTTCGTCAACGACCCCGAGATCCTGCTCATGGACGAGCCGTTCTCCGCGCTCGACGTGCAGACCCGGGCCCTGATGTCGGACGAACTGCTTGACCTGTGGGAGGGCACAGGCGCCTCGGTCGTCTTCGTCACCCACGACCTGGAGGAGTCCATCGCGCTGGCCGACAAGGTTGTCGTCATGACCGCCGGGCCCGCGACCGTCAAGCAGGTCTTCGAGATCGACCTGCCCCGGCCCCGCAAGGTCGAGTCGGTGCGTCTGGAGCCGCGGTTCATCGAGATCTACCGCGAGATCTGGGAGTCCCTCGGCGAAGAGGTCCGCATCACCCGCGAGAGGGGTGCCGCCCATGTCGCCTGAGGTGCTCAGCACACCCGTCGCCGACGCGGTGAAAACCGGCCCGGACCGGGCCCGCTCCAGGGCCCAGGCCGCCCGCAGACGCAAGGTGATCGTGTTCGCCGTGCGCGTGCTGCTCCTGGTGGCCGTCCTCGGCCTGTGGGAGGTCCTGTCCCGGGCCGAGGTCATCGACCCGTTCAACTTCTCGATGCCGTCGAAGATCTGGGACCAGATCTGGACCTGGATGACCCACGGCACCGCGCTCGGCTCCCTGGGCGAGCAGATCTGGTACACGCTCTACGAGGCGCTGCTCGGCTGGGTCATCGGTGTCGTCGCCGGTGTGGTGTTCGGCATCGCTCTCGGGCGGATCGCCTTCCTGGCCGATGTTCTTGGTCCATACATCAAGGTGCTCAACTCGATCCCCAGGATCGTGCTCGCCCCGATCTTCGTGATCTGGTTCGGGCTCGGGGCGTCCTCCAAGGTCGCCTCGGCGGTCGTGCTGGTGTTCTTCCCGGTGTTCTTCAACGCCTTCCAGGGCGCCCGCGAGGTCGACCGGAACCTGGTCGCCAACGCCCGGATCCTCGGCGCGAGCGACCGCAGGGTGACCCTCCAGGTCGTCATCCCGTCGGCCACCTCGTGGATCTTCACCAGCCTCCACGTCAGCTTCGGCTTCGCCCTCATCGGCGCCATCGTCGGCGAGTACATCGGCGCCACCAAGGGCATCGGGCTGCTCGTCGCACAGTCGCAGGGCACCTTCAACGCGGCCGGTGTGTATGCCGCGATGGTCATCCTCGCCGTCGTCGCGCTCGCCGCCGAAGGGCTGCTCACCTTCGCCGAGCGCCGCATCTTCCGGTGGAAGCCGTCGGACTCCGACAGCTGACCCCGCTTCGCCGCCCCTCCCCGCACCGCCCTCTCACAAGGACGTGAACCGCATGCGCAAGTCCGCCAGATACAGCACCCTGGCCGCCGCCGGCCTGCTCGCCCTCTCCTCCCTCACCGCCTGCGCCAACGACGCGGCGAGCACGGCCTCCACCGGCTCCGGCAAGGGCACGAAGGTCAAGATCATGGTCGGTGGCCTGGACAAGGTCATCTACCTGCCCGCCATGCTCACCCAGCGGCTCGGCTACTTCGGCGCCGAGGGCCTCGACGTGGAACTGCTGACCGAGCCGGCCGGTGTACAGGCCGAGACCGCGCTCGTCGCCGGACAGGTCCAGGGGACCGTCGGCTTCTACGACCACACGCTGGACCTGCAGACCAAGGGCAAGGCCGTGGAGTCCGTCGTGCAGTTCTCGCACGCTCCCGGCGAGGTGGAGGTCGTCTCCACCAAGGCGGCCGGGGACATCACCTCGCCCAAGGACTTCAAGGGCAAGAAGCTCGGCATCACCAGCCTCGGGTCGTCGACCGACTTCCTCACCAAGTACCTCGCCGTCAAGAACGGGGTGAAGGTCAGCGACTTCTCACCGGTCGCGGTCGGAGCGGGCGCGACCTTCATCTCGGCGCTCCAGCAGGGCTCCATCGACGGCGGCATGACGACCGACCCGACCGTCGCGAACATCCTGGACAAGAAGGCGGGCAAGGTCCTGGTGGACATGCGGACGCCGGAAGGATCCCAGGAGGCGCTCGGCGGGCCGTACCCGTCGTCGAGCCTGTACATGCAGACGGACTGGGTCAACGGTCACAAGGACACCGTCCAGAAGCTGGTCAATGCATTCGTCAAGACGCTCAAGTGGATGTCCACGCACAGCGCCGCCGAGATCGCGGCCAAGATGCCCGCTGACTACGCCCAGGGCGACAAGGCCCTCTACACGCAGTCCATCAAGAGCACGCTGCCGATGTTCACCGACGACGGGGTGATGCCCGAGAACGGTCCGGAGACCGTGGAGAAGGTGCTCAAGGCGTTCAACACGAACATCCAGAACGCCGATGTCGACCTGAGCAAGACGTACACCACGGAGTTCGTCGAGGCGGCCAAGTAGGAGGCGGCCAGTAAGAGGCGGCCAAGTAAGAGGCCGCCAAGTATCAGCTCTCAGCCGCGGGTCGCCCACACGTAACGGTGTTCGGGGCGGCCCGCGTCGCCGTACTTGAGGGTCAGCCGGGCCCGTCCGGTGCGTTCCAGGAGCTTCAGATAGCGCTGCGCGGTCTGTCGGCTCACCCCCGTCCGCTCGGCGATCTCCTGGGCCGACAGCGGGCCCTCGGCGCTCATCAGGGACTGGCGCACCAGCTCGGCGGTGGTGGGGGAGTGCCCCTTGGGCAGCCCCGGTTCGGACGGTGCGGACAGGGCGCCGAAGATGCGGTCCACCTCGGCCTGTTCGGCCTCGCCGCCGCCGTCCAGGGTGCGCCGCAGCTGCGCGTAGGCCTCCAGCTTTTGGCGCAGCCCGGCGAACGCGAACGGCTTGACCAGGTACTGCAGGGCGCCATGACGCATCGCCGCCTGCACGGTGGACACGTCCCGGGCCGCCGTCACCATGATCACGTCGGTCTGGTGGCCGCGCCGGCGCATCTCCTGGACCACCGCGAGGCCCGTGTCGTCGGGCAGGTAGTGGTCCATGAGGACCAGGTCGATGCGGGGCAGCGTCTCCAGCCGGTGCAGGGCCTCGGCCGCGTTGTGGGCCTCGGCGGCCACATGGAAGCCGGGCACCTTGCCGACGTAGGCAGCGTTGACCCGGGCGACCCGGGTGTCGTCGTCCACGACCAGGACCTCGATCATCAGGCCTCCTCCTCGGCCGGGCTGAGTGCCGGCCCGAACGCCGGTGCCGGTTCCAGTTCCGGTTCGGTCAGCGCCTCGGGGAGCACGACCGTGAACTGCGCGCCCCCGCCCTCCGGTTCGCCCACCGTCGCGCTGCCGCCCTGCCGTTCGGCGAGCCGGCGCACCAGAGAGAGCCCGATGCCGCGCTTGCCGTGCGCGGGCGGCTTCTTGGTGGACCAGCCCTCCGTGAACACCAGTTCCCGCTGTTCCGCCGGGATCCCGGGCCCCGTGTCACGCACCCTG
Organism: Streptomyces sp. NPDC090499; assembly: GCF_044769305.1. Lineage (NCBI taxonomy): Bacteria > Bacillati > Actinomycetota > Actinomycetes > Kitasatosporales > Streptomycetaceae > Streptomyces > Streptomyces sp. NPDC090499. Next base: position 52,323 of record NZ_JBIVXP010000017.1, on the reverse strand, counting down.
AGGACCACCGCGCGGCCCTCCGCGCACAACTCGACCTCCACGCGCGCGTGCGGGGTGGCGGCGACCGCGTCCAGCGCGTTGTCCACCAGGTTGCCCACGACCGTGACCAGCCCCCTGGGGTCGATCAGCCGGTCCGGGAGCCAGGTGCGGTCGGACACCCACAGGGCGACCCCGCGCTCGGCCGCGACGGTCGCCTTGCCGACCAGCAGGGCGGCCAGCAGCGGGTCCTGGATCTTCTCCGTGACCTGCTCGGCGGTGACCCTGTGGTCGCCGACCACCTCGCCGACGAACTCCACGGCGTCGTCGTACATCTCCAGTTCCAGCAGCCCGAGCAGGGTGTGCATGCGGTTGGCGTGTTCGTGGTCCTGGGCGCGCAGGGCGTCGATCAGGCCGCGCGTGGAGTCGAGTTCGCGACCGAGCTGCTCCAGCTCGGTGCGGTCGCGCAGGGTGGCGACCGCACCGCCGTCGTCGGTGGGCATCCGGTTGGCGACCAGGACCCGCTGGCCGCGCACGGTGAGCAGGTCGGTACCGGTGACCCGGCCGGCCAGCACGTCGGTCGTACGGCCGGCGCCGAGCGCCTCGTCGGGGGAGCGGCCGACGGCTTCGTCACCGATGCCGAGGAGCCGCCGCGCCTCGTCGTTCAGCAGGCGGATGCGGCCGCCGCGGTCCAGGGCGACGACGCCCTCCCGGATGCCGTGCAGCATCGCCTCGCGCTCCGCGAGCAGCGCCGAGATGTCGGAGAAGGCCAGGTCGCGGGTCTGCCGCTGGACCCGCCGGGAGATCAGCCAGGCGGCCAGCGCGCCGACCGCGAGGGCACCGCCGGCATAGGCGAACAGCCCGGGGATCGTGCTGAGCAGCCGCGCCCGCACGCTGTCGTAGGCGATGCCCACCGAGACCGCCCCGATGATCCGGTGCTTCGAGTCGTACAGCGGCACCTTGCCGCGCGCGGAGCGGCCGAGGGTGCCGTTGTCGATCTGCATGACCTCCTTGCCGTCCAGCGCCTCCGTGGGGTCGGTCGACACATGCCGGCCGATCTCCGAGGGCGTGGTGTGCGACCAGCGGAATCCACCCAGGTCCATCACCACGATGTACTCGGCACGGGTGGCCAACCGGATCCGTTCCGCCTCCTTCTGCACCGGCCCGTTCACGGTCGGCGCGGTGGTCAGCACCCCCTCGGCGATCTCCGGGTCCTGGGCCGTGGTCTCGGCGATCGCCAGCGCCCTGCGCATCGCCTCCTGGTCCAGCTGCTTGCTCAGCGGGGCGAGGAAGAGCCCGGTCGCGAGCACCGCGACCCCGGCGGCGATCGCCAGCTGCATCAACAGGACCTGGGAGAACACCTTCCGGGGCAGCCGGGGGCGCAGACGGCGCACGGGGGGCGTGGGGCTCATACCCACGACGGTACGTGCGCGGGTACGCCGCGCTTAAGGGGGTGTGGCGTGGATCTCTTGACCAGTTCTTGGGAAAGTCCGGGTCAGCTCGCCAGCGCCGTCGTCGCGCGCAGCTCGCGCACCGACACCACGTCCATCCGGGCCGGCGACCCCAGCACCGACACTCCGCAGCTCTCCGGGCGCGGCGGCAGTGAGGCGCCCTGGGCCACCGCCACTCGCCAGCGACGGCCGTCGGTGTGGGCGACGGTGACCTCCCAGCGCGGGGCCGCGCCCTCGGTCCGTACGACATTCAGCGCGCCGGCCGTGTACTCGCACGCCGCCTCGCGCACCGCCAGTTCGGCCGCCTGGCCGGGCCGTTCCCAGGCGGAGCAGCCGCGGCACCCGTCCAGCACCACACGGCCCTCGTGGATGCCGTGCAGGACTTCCTTGACGGCATGGGCCTCGGCGCGGCCGTACGCGTATCCGTACGGCAGGACGAGCACCGTCGGGGAGAAGCGATGACCACCCAGATGGGTGATCTCCCAGATGCCCTCCACCCCGGACGCGGCCAGCTCGGCGGCGAGCGGGCGGCCCAGCAGGGCGCAGCAGCGGTCGCGCCTGCCGTTGGTGCACACGAGCGCGAGCGGACTGCCCGGGTGCGGCCGGCCGCCGAGGGCCGCGCCGAACGAACGGTGGTCGCCCGCGCCCAGCGCGGCGAGGTCGAGGTCGAGCAGGCGGGCCGGATCGCGGGTGGTGGCGCTGTGCAGCCAGACGTTGCCGGGGGCCGTGTGGGCGGCGTACACCTGGCGTACGGCGGGGATGCCCGGGTCGGCGTGGCGGCCGGGGCGCCGGATGAGCGCGACCCGTACGCCGGTCCCCTGGGCGGCCGCCTCCAGGGCGCGGCCCAGTGCGGGGTCCAGATGGCTCGAAGTGAGCGCCTTGGGACCCCACGGGCCGGGTTGTTCCAGCAGCAGCCACGTCGTCGCGGTGGCCGCGGTACCCGAAACGGGCTCGTCGAGCATCCGGGAGACGGTTGCGCACCTACTCACAGAGGTGAGCCTAACCTGACTTCGCTGTGGGTGACTTCCGGCCCCACCCGTACCCGCCTTGGGTGGGGCTACTCCGGCAGCGGCTGCGGCGGCTTCGGGCCGACGTAGTGGCCGCTGGGGCGCATGCGCAGCGGGCGTTCCCCGTACTCCTCCAGGGCGTGGGCGATCCAGCCCGCCGTCCGGGCGACGGCGAAGACCGTCTCCCCCGCGGTGGCCGGCATCCCGCAGGAGGCGGTGAGCACGGCGAGCGCCAGGTCGACGTTGGCGTGCAGCGGGGCGTGCCGGGCGGTCGTCGCGACGATGTCCCGGGCCGCGAGCAGGGCCGGCTGGGCGCGGGGGACGTCCTCCAGCAGGGCGAACAGTGCACGCGCGCGTGGGTCCTCGCCCTGGTAGAGGCGATGGCCGAGGCCGGGGATGCGGCGGCCCGCGCGGAGTTCGTCCGCGATCACCGTGACCGCGGTGCCCTGGTCGAGCACGTCGAGCAGCATCCGGTGGGCGAGGCCGCTGGAGGCACCGTGCAAGGGGCCTTCGAGCACGCCGAGTCCGGCCGACACGGCCGCGTACGGGTGTGCACGGGCGGAGGCGGCGACCCGGACGGCGAGGGTGGAGGCGGCCAGGTCGTGGTCGACGAGCAGCGCGAGCGCGGTGTCCAGGACGCGCAGCTCGGCGTCGCCGGGGTCGATGCCGGTCAGCCGGCGCCACAGGCGGTGGGCCAGCGGGCCGTCGTCGTGCCCCGGCCGGTGCCGCACCGGGAGGGCGGCGACGAGGGTGGGGATCAGTACGCGCGCGGTGCCGAGCACGGCCTCCTCGGACAGGTCGAAGCGCAGCGGGTCCTCGGCGGCCGCGGCGATCGTGGCCACCCGCAGCCGGTCCGTGGGGGAGGTGTGCTCGGGCAGCGCGTCGACGGCCCGGCGGGCGACCGCGACGGTGGCCTCCGGGGCGGTGAAGGTCGTGGACCGGATCATGCGACCCGTCCACAGCCACTCGGCCACCTCCTCGTAGGAGTGGTGCGCGGCGAGCTCGGTGGCGTCGACGCCCCGGAAGAAGTACCGGTCCTGGTCGATCAGCGTGATCCGGGTGCGCACCGACAGGTCACCGCCGGAGCCCGGACTCCCGGCGGCCTCCCGCCTGTTGCGCCGGGCGAGCGCCGCCACCTCCCCGGCGTCGAAGGTGCTGGCCCGGCCCCCGGGCTCGCGTCTGCTGCTGAGCTGGCCCCGGCTCACGTAGGCGTACACGGTCTCGGGCTTCACGCCGAGCAGTTCGGCGGTCTCCCTGGTGCTCAGCCGCCGCGCGGGACTGCCGGGAGCGGGGTGTTGATCGCGCATGGGCGTCACCGTAGCCGCTGCGGCATGGGTTGACTCGATCAATGTGGACAGGGACCGAGCGGGCAGGCCGGTGCCGCGCGGTCGCTCACCGGCGGCATCTCGCCGAGCCGGCCGGGTGGCGTTTCCGTGCGGTCAGCCTCGTACGTGGCGAAACCGCGGTGGAGCCCCGCCTTCGAAGCCCCCCGGCCCCCCCGGCCCCCCGCCCCTCCGGCGGAGCCCCCGCGCCGCCGCCGGTGACGGCAGCGGCCGCCGGGACCATAAGCTCACTGCATGACCGACCACACCCGTACCCTCTCCCTGGTTCTGGGTCTGATCAGGAGCGGAGCGGCCGTGACCAGGCCGGACCTGGGCCGGCAGACCGGGCTGGGCCGGACGATCATCACGCAGCGGGTGGACCACGCGGTCCGGGTCGGTCTGGTGGCCGAGGGCGAGCCGGCCCCCTCCACCGGCGGACGGCCCTCCCGCATCCTGCGGATCGCGTCCGGCCGTGGTGCCGTGCTCGGCGCGGTGTTCGGCGCCACCCATCTGCACGCCGCGGTGACCGGCCTCGACGGGACCCTGCTCGCCGACCGGCGGGTGCCGTGGGACATCGAGTCGGGACCCGAGGCGTCCCTGGCCACACTGGTCGGGACGGCGGAGCAGCTGCTGAGCCCGGAGCTGCGGGAGCGCCTGTGGGGGGTGTGCGTGGGCGTCCCCGGGCCGGTCGACTTCGCGCGCGGGATGCCGGTGCGGCCGCCCATCATGGCCGGCTGGCACGGCTTCCCGCTCCGGGACCGGCTCGAAGCGCACTACGACGTGCCGGCCTGGGTCGACAACGACGCCAACCTGATGGCGCTGGGCGCCTGGAGCCGGACCCGGGCGACCGCCGGTGACAACATCCTGCTCGTCAAGGCGAGCACCGGCATCGGCCTCGGCCTGATGTCCAGGGGCCGGCTGCACCGGGGAGCGCGCGGCGCGGCCGGCGACCTCGGGCACACCATCGTCGCCGAGGAGTCCCGGCACCGGTGCCGGTGCGGCAAGTTCGGGTGCCTCGAAGCGTTCGCGGGCGGCTGGGCCCTCACCCGTGACGCGCGCGCCGCGGCCCTGGAGGGGCGCAGCCCCTTTCTGACCGAGCGCCTGGAGCGTTCGCAGCGCCGGGACGTGCCGCTGTCCGTCACCGACGTGCTCGACGGCTGCCGGGCCGGCGACCGGGTCAGCACCGAACTCGTCACCAGGGCGGGCGAACTGGTCGGCGGGCAACTGGCGACGCTCGTCAGCGTCTTCAATCCCTCGACGGTCTACCTCGCCGGAGTGCTGGCGCAGGCCGGTGCATTGTTCCGGGACCCCGTCGCCGAGGTCGTGGCCAGGCGCTCCCTGCCGCTGGCCACCGACGAACTCGTCATCGCCCGGGTCGACCTGGGCCGTGCCGAGGGAGTCGTCGGAGCGGCGACCCTGGCCATCGACGAGTTGCTGCACCCGGACCTGCTCGACCAGTGGCTCCGGCGCGGCAGCCCGCGCGGGATCCGCGCCCGTACCGGTGACCTCACCGCGCCGCTTCCCCTCGACGTGCCGCTGGCGGGGGCGCGGTAGCAGCCCGCCTGTCCGCAGCCGGTACGTCGACCCAGCCGCCGCCGCGCGCCGAGTCGACGACCGCCTCGGCGAGTTCCGCCGCGCGCAGTCCGTCCGCGAAGGACGGCATCCCGGTGACCTGTTCGCCGCGGATCGCCGCGTAGGCGTCGGCCACGAAGTCGGCGAAGGCCTCGTAGTAGCCCTGCGGATGCCCGGACGGCAGACCGGCCGCCCGCCCGGCGGGGGCGCCGGGCCGGTTCGGGTCGCGCAGCAGCACCTCGTTGGCGGCCCGGCCGCCGATCCACAGCGATTCGGGGGTCTCCTGGCGGAACGCGTAGCTGGCGTCCGGCCCGTCGAAGGAGAACGACAGCGCGTTCTTGTACCCGGCGGAGACCTGGCTGACCACCACCGATCCGATCGCGCCCGCGTCGGTTTCGAGGAGGACGACCGCGCCGTCCTCGGTCTCGACCGGGCGCAAGGTGCCGTCGGCCCCAGGCCGCGCCGGGACCGCGCGGGCGAAGGACGCGTTCACCCGGGCGATCCGTTGCCCGGTCACGAACTCGGCGAGATCGCACCAGTGGACCCCGATGTCCCCGAACGCGCGCGTGGCACCGCCGTCCGCCGGGTCGACCCGCCAGTTGGTGGCCCCGGTGTCGGCGAGCCAGTCCTGCAGATAGCTGCCGTGGATCAGCCAGGGCGGCCGGTGCCCCGGCCGCCGGATCCGCTCGCGCGCCTCCCGCACGGACGCGTAGTAGCGGTAGACGAAGGGCACGGCGGTGACCAGCCCCCGCTCCGCCGCCAGTTCGGTGAGCTCGCGCGCGGTCGCGGCATCGGTGGCCAGCGGCTTCTCGCAGACGACCGGCACCCCGGCGGCGAGGGCCGCACGGCAGAAACCGGCGTGCGTGGCGTTGGGCGTGCACACGTGCAGCACGTCCACTCCGTGCCGCAGCAGGTCCTCGACCGAGTCGAAGCCCTGCCCGGCCCGGAACTCCGCGGCGGCGCGTCGGCCCTTCCCGGGCGTCGACCCGACCACGCCCACCACGTCGCCGCCGGCCACGAGCGCGGACCGGGTATGCACGGCCCCCATGAAGCCGGTACCGATGACACCGACGCGCATGACACGCACCTCTTCTCTCTCAGGAGCTAACGGAGCTAACGGAGCTAACGGAGCTGATGGAGCTGATGGAGCTAACGGAGCTGATGGAGCTGATGGAGCTAACGGAGCTGATGGAGCTGACAGGGCCAACGGGGCCGACGGGGCCGACGGGGCCGACGGAGCCAACAGCGCTATCGCGTGAACAGATCGAAAAAACAGGGAGCAGCGACTCCCGCAAGGTCAACTTTTGCTCACCGTAAGCTAAAGTGGCGGGAACGCCAAGGAGGCCGCACATGCACCAGAGCCAGGAACAGAGCCGGCGACCGACCCGGCAGCCGGTCACCCTCTTCACCGGTCAGTGGGCGGATCTGCCGTTCGAGGAGGTGGCGCGGCTGGCGAGCGAATGGGGCTACGACGGACTGGAGATCGCGGCCTCCGGCGACCACCTGGACCTGGCCCGCGCCGAGGCCGACCCCGACTACCTGCCCCACCGGCAGGCGATCCTGGAGCGCCACGGGCTGAAGGTCTGGGCGATCTCCCACCACCTCGGCGGCCAGGCCGTCTGCGACGACCCGATCGACTTCCGCCACCAGGCCATCCTGCGCCCGGAGATCTGGGGCGACGGCGACCCGGAGGGCGTCCGGCAGCGCGCGGCCGAGGACATGAAACGCGCCGCCCGCGTCGCCCGCAGGCTCGGCGCCGACACCGTCGTCGGGTTCACCGGGTCGAAGATCTGGAAGTACGTGGCGATGTTCCCGCCGGTCTCCCAGGCGGTGATCGACGAGGGGTACGAGGACTTCGCGCGCCGCTGGAACCCGATCCTCGACGTCTTCGACGCCGAGGGCGTGCGCTTCGCCCACGAGGTCCACCCGTCCGAGATCGCGTACGACTACTGGACGAGCGAGCGCACCCTCGAAGCGATCGGCCGCCGCCCCGCCTTCGGCTTCAACTGGGACCCCTCGCACATGATCTGGCAGGGCGTCGACCCCGTCGGCTTCATCACGGACTTCGCCGACCGCATCTACCACGTCGACTGCAAGGACACCCGGCTGCGGCCCCCGTCCGGACGCGCCGGGATCCTCGGCTCCCACCTGCCCTGGGGCGACCCGCGCCGGCGCTGGGACTTCGTCTCCGTCGGCCACGGCGACATGCCCTGGGAGGACGCCTTCCGCGCCCTGGCCGCCATCGGCTACGACGGCCCCGTCTCGGTGGAGTGGGAGGACGCGGGCATGGACCGGCTGCACGGCGCGGCCGAGGCCGTCGGCCGGATCCGCGCCGCCCTGTGGCCACTGCCGAAGGCGTCCTTCGACTCGGCGTTCAGCAACCAGTGAGCGTGCCGGGCGGCGGTCGATGACGTCGCCCGGCCGCCGGCCTGTCACCCCGGGTGCTGCCCGCCCCCGGCCCGGACCCGCGAACTCCTTGCCGCAGGCCGACCGATAACATTGATTCAATCAATATTGACAGATATTTCGTCAATGATGGACAGTCGAATCATGTTCAGGGAGGAAAGCGGAGGCAGGCCATGACCGTCAACAGGACCGCGTCGACCCTTGTCGAGGTGCCGCGCGGGCTCGCCGGCGTCGTCGTCACCGACACCGAGGTCGGTGACGTCCGGGGGAGCGAGGGCTTCTACCACTACCGCCAGTACTCGGCGGTCGAACTCGCCCGCACCCGCGGCTTCGAGGACGTCTGGCACCTCCTGGTCCACGGTCGGCTGCCGGACCCGGAGCGCGCGGCCGCCTTCGCCGCCGAGACCGCCGCGCTCCGCCGCCTGCCCGCCGAGGTCCGCACGGCCCTGCCCGCGGTGGCCGCGGCGAGCGGCACGTCCGGCCCGCTGGCCGGCCTGCGCACCGCCCTCTCGCTGCTCGGCGCGGCCAAGGGCTTCCGGCCGGTGTACGACGTCGACGCGGACCGGCGCCGGGCCGACACGGTCGCCGCCTGCGCGGCCGTACCGACGCTGCTCACGGCGCTGTACCGGCTGGGGCAGGGCCTCGACCCGGTGGAACCGCGCGCGGACCTGTCGTACGCGGCCAACTACCTCTACATGCTGACGGGCGCGGAACCGGATCCCCGGCGGGCACGTGCAGTCGAGCAATACCTGATCTCAACCATTGATCACGGATTCAATGCATCAACGTTCACCGCACGCGTCATCGCGTCGACCGGCGCCGACGTCGCGGCCTGCCTCGTGGGGGCCGTCGGCGCCCTGTCCGGGCCGCTGCACGGGGGTGCGCCCAGCCGGGCGCTGGACACCCTGGACGCGATCGCGACACCCGCCCGGATCGACCCGTGGATCCGCGAACGGGTCCTCGCGGGCGACCGCGTGATGGGCTTCGGGCATGCCGTCTACCGCACGGAGGACCCGCGCTCCCGCATGCTCCGCGAGATCGCCCAGGACTTCGGCGGCCCCCGGGTCGCGTTCGCCGTCGAGGTCGAACGCCATGTCGAGCGCATCCTCGCCGAGTTGAAGCCCGGCCGCGAACTCCACACCAATGTCGAGTTCTACGCGGGCGTGGTCATGGAGCTGTGCGGCCTGCCCCGGGAGATGTTCACCCCGACGTTCGCGGCGGCCCGCGCGATCGGCTGGAGTGCCAACATCCTGGAACAGGCGACGGACTCGAAGATCATCCGGCCGGTGGCACGGTACGTGGGGCCGAAGCCGGAGGCGGCCGGCGCCGTCACCGGGTAGCCGGAACGGGGCGCGGTGTCCGGTCCGGCGGGATTTCCTATCCTGGACCGGCCCGCCACACCCCCGCACGAAAGAGGCCCCCGTTGGAGCACCACCCCACCTCCCGGCAGATCCCGGTGGTCGTTCTCGCCGGATTCCTGGGGTCCGGGAAGACCACGCTCCTCAACCACCTGCTGCACCGCGGCGGAGGCAGCCGGATCGGGGCGATCGTCAACGACTTCGGGGCCATCGAGATCGACGCGATGGCCGTGGCCGGTGCCCTCGGCGACTCGACCGTCTCGCTCGGCAACGGGTGCCTGTGCTGCGCCGTCGACGCCAGTGAACTGGACGTCTACCTGGAGCGGCTCGCCAACCCCGGCACCGGCGTCGACGTCGTCGTCATCGAGGCCAGCGGTCTCGCCGAACCCGAGGAACTCGTCCGGATGCTGCTCGCCAGCGAGCACCCCGGCATCGTCTACGGCGGCCTAGTCGAGGTCGTCGACGCCGCCGAGTTCGACGACACCCGTGCCAGGCACCCCGAGATCGACCGGCACCTCGCCCTCGCCGACCTGGTCGTCGTCAACAAGCTCGACCGGGTCGCGGAGGGCGGCGCGCGCGTCCTCGGGCTGGTGCGGTCGCTCAGCGACCGCGGGGCCGCCGTCGTCCCCGCGACCTACGGCCGGATCGACCCCGAGTTCCTGTTCGACTGCCGGCCCGGCGCCGAGCGCATCGGACAGCTGTCCTTCGACGACCTGCACGACCACCACGACGGCGATGCCGACGGCGGTGCGCACGCGGGACACCTGCACACCGCCTACGACAGCCTGTCCTTCACCACCGCGCAGCCCCTCGACCCCCGTCGGCTGATGGCCTTCCTCGACAGCCGTCCCGAGGGGCTCTACCGGATCAAGGGATACGTCGACTTCGGGCCGTACGACCAGGGCAACCGGTACGCCGTGCATGCCGTGGGGCGGTTCCTGCGGTTCTACCCGGAGGCCTGGGGACGCGGCGAGGAACGGCTCACACAGCTCGTGCTGATCGGCTCCGGCATCGACGTGGCCGAGCTCCGCAAGGAGCTGGAGGCGTGCACGAACGACTCCCCACACGCCGACGAACACGGCATGTGGGGCGTCCTGCGCTACGTCCAGGGCCTGACGGAGGGCCCCGACGGCGACGGGTACGACAGGTACGAGGCCTAGACCGGGCCCGCCACCACCGACACCGTCTTCGCCAGCGACACGCCGGAGCCGTCGCGGCGCGGGTCGATCTCCGGGAGGTCGACCGGGGTGCCGTTCTTCTGGGCCGCCTTCGCCGGGACCGGGCCCGCCCAGGCGAAGGACAGGCAGTCCTCGCCCTTGAGGAACCGCTGGCAGCGGACGCCGCCGGTGGCCCGGCCCTTGCGGGGGTACTGGTCGAACGGGGTCAGCTTGGCCGTCGTCTGCACCGAGTCGTCGAGGGTGCCGCGCGAGCCGGCCACCGTGAAGACCACCGCGTCGGCCGCCGGGTCGACGGCCGTGAAGGAGATGACCTTCGCGCCCTCGGTGAGCTTGACGCCCGCCATACCGCCCGCCGGGCGGCCCTGCGGACGCACCTGGGAGGCCTGGTAGCGCAGCAGCTGCGCGTCGTCCGTGATGAAGACCAGGTCCTCCTCGCCGGTGCGCAGCTCCATCGCGCCGACGATCCGGTCGCCCTCCTTCAGGGTGATGACCTCCAACTCGTCCTTGTTCGACGGGTAGTCGGGGACCACGCGCTTGACCACGCCCTGTTCGGTGCCCAGGGCGAGACCCGGCGACGACTCGTCAAGGGTGGTCAGGCAGACCGCCGTCTCGCCGTCCTGCAGCGACAGGAACTCGGAGAGGGGGGCGCCGCCGGCGAGGCTCGGGGCGGCCGCCGTCTCGGGGAGCTGGGGGAGGTCGACGACGTTGACGCGCAGCAGGCGGCCCGTCGAGGTGACCGCGCCGATCTCACCGCGCGCGGTCGCCGGGACCGCCGAGACGATGACGTCGTGCTTGGCGCGCTTGCCGTCGGTGTCCTCCGCGAACGGCTCGCCGTTCATGGTGCGGGCCAGCAGGCCCGTCGAGGAGAGCAGCACCCGGCAGGGGTCGTCGGCCACCTGGAGATCCACCACGGCAGCCGGGGCGCCCGAGGCCTCCAGCAGGACGGTGCGCCGCTCGGTGCCGAACTTCTTGGCCACCGCGGCCAGTTCCGCCGAGACCAGCTTGCGCAGCTCCGCGTCGGAGTCCAGGATCCGGGTCAGCTCGGCGATCTCCGCGGTGAGCTTCTCCTTCTCCGACTCCAGCTCGATGCGGTCGTACTTGGTCAGGCGGCGCAGCGGCGTGTCCAGGATGTACTGCGTCTGGATCTCCGACAGCGAGAAGCGCTCCATCAGGCGTTCCTTGGCCTGCGCGCTGTTCTCACTGGAGCGGATGAGCCGGATGACCTCGTCGATGTCGACGAGGGCGGTGAGCAGACCCTCCACCAGGTGCAGCCGGTCGCGGCGCTTGGTGCGGCGGAACTCGCTGCGCCGGCGGACCACGTCGAAGCGGTGGTCCAGGTAGACCTCCAGCAGCTCCTTGAGGCCCAGGGTGAGCGGCTGGCCGTCCACCAGCGCCACGTTGTTGATGCCGAAGGACTCCTCCAGCGGCGTCAGCTTGTAGAGCTGCTCCAGAACCGCCTCCGGCACGAAGCCGTTCTTGATCTCGACGACCAGGCGCAGCCCGTGCTCGCGGTCGGTGAGGTCCTTGACGTCGGCGATGCCCTGCAGCTTCTTCGCGTTGACCAGGTCCTTGATCTTGGCGATGACCTTCTCGGGGCCGACCGTGAAGGGCAGTTCGGTGATGACCAGTCCCTTGCGACGGGCCGTCACCGTCTCCACCGCCACCGTGGCCCGGATCTTGAAGGTGCCGCGGCCCGTCTCGTAGGCGTCCCGGACGCCCTCAAGGCCGACGATCCGGCCGCCGGTGGGCAGGTCGGGGCCCGGGACGTGCTTCATCAGCGTCTCGAGGTCCGCGTTCGGGTAGCGGATCAGGTGCCGGGCGGCCGAGATCACCTCGCCGAGGTTGTGCGGCGGCATGTTGGTCGCCATGCCGACGGCGATCCCCGACGAGCCGTTGACCAGCAGGTTCGGGAACGCGGCGGGCAGCGCCACCGGCTCCTGCTCCTGGCCGTCGTAGTTGGCCGCGAAGTCGACCGTGTCCTCGTCGATCGACTCGGTCATCAGGCTGGTCGCCTCGGCCATCCGGCACTCGGTGTACCGCATGGCGGCCGGCGGGTCGTCGTTGCCCAGCGAGCCGAAGTTGCCGTGGCCGTCGACCAGCGGGACGCGCATCGAGAACGGCTGGGCCATGCGCACCAGCGCGTCGTAGATCGACGAGTCGCCGTGCGGGTGCAGCTTGCCCATCACCTCGCCGACCACGCGCGCGCACTTCACGTAGGCGCGGTCGGGGCGCACGCCCATCTCGTTCATCTGGTAGACGATGCGGCGGTGCACCGGCTTGAGGCCGTCGCGGGCGTCCGGCAGGGCGCGCGAGTAGATGACCGAGTACGCGTACTCGAGGTAGGAGCCGCGCATCTCGTCCACGACGTCGATGTCGAGGATTCTCTCCTCGAACGAGTCGTCGGGCGGCGGGGTCTTCGTGCTGCGGCGGGCCATCGCTGCCGGCTCCTTGCTCATGCGTGAACGGGATCTGACGCGGACCATTGTGGACCGCGGCACTGACAACCCGGGCCAGGACCCGGTCTCCGCGGCCCGCCCCGGTGCCCGGAAGCCGCCAGGAGCGCGGCCCGGAGACATTCGAGGCGGGTCGGACGCAGGCTACGCGATCCACCCGCGCGATCCGCTGTGGGCGTACGTCGTGCGGGAACTTCGCCCGGCCCCCGCACGCTTGCATACAGTGGCGGGACCGGCAGAAAAACCGCGGTTCGGGACCGCTTCCGCGAGCGAAGGGACGTACATGCCCATGGGTCACACGACCACGGCCGAGACAGGCTCCGGGGGCCTGGCAGCGACCGAGCACCGCTTGGCCAACGGTCTGCGCGTGGTGCTCTCCGAGGACCACCTGACCCCGGTCGCGGCGGTCTGCCTCTGGTACGACGTCGGTTCCCGGCACGAAGTCAAGGGCCGTACCGGCCTGGCTCACCTTTTCGAGCACCTGATGTTCCAGGGCTCCGCCCAGGTGAAGGGCAACGGCCACTTCGAGCTCGTCCAGGGCGCCGGCGGCTCGCTCAACGGCACCACGAGCTTCGAGCGCACCAACTACTTCGAGACCATGCCCGCCCACCAGCTGGAGCTCGCGCTCTGGCTGGAGGCCGACCGCATGGGCTCGCTGCTCGCCGCCCTGGACGACGAGTCGATGGAAAACCAGCGTGACGTCGTCAAGAACGAGCGCCGCCAGCGCTACGACAACGTCCCCTACGGCACGGCCTTCGAGAAGCTGACCGCGCTCGCCTACCCGGAGGGCCACCCCTACCACCACACGCCGATCGGCTCGATGGCGGACCTGGACGCGGCCACCCTGGAGGACGCGCGGGCGTTCTTCCGCACCTACTACGCGCCGAACAACGCAGTGCTCTCCGTGGTCGGCGACATCGACCCGGAGCAGACCCTCGCCTGGATCGAGAAGTACTTCGGTTCCATCCCGGCGCACGACGGCAAGCCCGCCCCGCGCGACGGCGCGCTGCCCGAGATCATGGGCGAACAGCTGCGCGAGGTCGTCGTCGAGGAGGTCCCCGCGCGGGCGCTGATGGCCGCCTACCGGCTCCCGGAGGACGGCACGCGCGTGTCCGACGCGGCCGACCTGGCCCTCACCGTCCTCGGCGGCGGCGAGTCCTCCCGCCTCTACAACCGCCTGGTCCGGCGCGACCGTACGGCCGTCGCGGCCGGCTTCGGCCTGCTCCGGCTCGCCGGGGCGCCGTCCCTGGGCTGGCTGGACGTGAAGACCTCCGGTGACGTCGAGGTGCCGGTCATCGAGGCCGCCATCGACGAGGAGCTCGCCCGGTTCGCCGAGGAGGGCCCGACGCCCGAGGAGATGGAGCGCGCCCAGGCCCAGTTGGAGCGCGAGTGGCTGGACCGGCTCGGCACCGTCGCGGGCCGCGCCGACGAACTGTGCCGTTTCGCCGTCCTGTTCGGCGACCCGCAGCTCGCCCTGACCGCCGTCCAGCGGGTCCTGACGGTCACCTCGGAGGAGGTCCAGGAGGTCGCCAAGGCCCGCCTGCGCCCCGACAACCGCGCGGTGCTCGTCTACGAACCCAAGTCCCCGGAGACCGTCGAGGACGCCGACGTACCCGAGGACCCCGAGGCCGAAGCCACGGTCGAAGCCGGCGACAACGACGAGGAGACGGCCAAGTGACCGAGCTCGCCACCATGGACTTCCACCCCCAGCCGCAGCCCGGCGAGGCAAAGCCCTGGGCCTTCCCGGCCCCCGAGCGCGGCACCCTGGACAACGGCCTGACCGTGCTGCGCTGCCACCGCCCCGGCCAGCAGGTCGTCGCCGTCGAGGTGCTCCTGGACGCGCCCCTGGACGCCGAACCGGCCGGCCTGGACGGCGTCGCCACGATCATGGCACGGGCCTTCTCCGAGGGCACCGACAAGCACGCCGCCGAGGAGTACGCCGCCGAGCTGGAGCGGGCCGGCGCCACCCTCGACGCGCACGCCGACCACCCCGGTGTCCGCGTCAGCCTGGAGGTCCCGGCCTCCCGGCTCGCCAAGGGCCTCGGGCTGCTCTCCGACGCCCTGCGGGCCCCCGCGTTCGCCGAGAGCGAGGTCGAGCGGCTGGTCCGCAACCGCCTCGACGAGATCCCGCACGAGCTGGCCAACCCCAGCCGCCGGGCCGCCAAGGAGCTCTACAAGCAGCTGTTCCCGTCGGCCGCCCGGATGTCCCGGCCGCGCCAGGGCACCGAGGACACCGTCGAGAAGATCGACGCGGCCGCCGTCCGGGCCTTCTACGACCGGCACGTCCGCCCCGGCACGGCCACCGCGGTCGTCGTCGGCGACCTGACCGGCATCGACCTGGACGAGCTGCTCGGCGAGACCCTGGGCGCCTGGCACGGCTCCACCGCGCAGCCCCGCCCGGTCCCGGCGGTGTCCGCCGACGACACCGGCCGGGTCGTCATCGTGGACCGCCCCGGCGCGGTCCAGACCCAGCTGCTCATCGGCCGCGTCGGCCCCGACCGGCATGACCGCGTCTGGCCCGCCCAGGTGCTCGGCACCTACTGCCTGGGCGGCACGCTCACCTCCCGCCTGGACCGCGTCCTGCGCGAGGAGAAGGGCTACACCTACGGCGTCCGTTCCTTCGGGCAGGTCCTGCGGTCCGCCCCCGACGGCAGCGGCGCCTCGATGCTCGCCATCAGCGGCTCCGTGGACACCCCGAACACCGGCCCGGCCCTGTCGGACCTGTGGACGGTGCTGCGCACGCTCGCCGCCGAGGGCCTCACGGACGCCGAGCGCGACGTGGCCGTGCAGAACCTCGTCGGGGTGGCGCCGCTCAAGTACGAGACGGCGGCGGCCGTCGCGGGCACCCTGGCCGACCAGGTCGAGCAGTACCTGCCCGACGACTTCCAGGCCACGCTGTACCGGCAACTGGCCGCCACCGGCACCGTGGAGGCCACCGCGGCGGTCGTGAACGCCTTCCCGGTGGACCGCCTGGTGACCGTCCTCGTCGGGGACGCGGCGCAGATCAAGGAGCCCGTGGAGGCGCTCGGGATCGGCGAAGTCACGGTCGTCGCCGCCGAGTAGCGGCACGCGCGTGCGGAGCCCTGGTGGCCACCCGGCCACCAGGGCTCTGGAATGTCCGAATTGGGGCGGAGGTTGCCTGTCTGCCCTGTGGGATACGCGACAAAAGCAGTGATCCGTTTGAGCATTGAAGGCGGGCCCTCGTAGGTTCTTCCGGGCTGTCCGTCAGGCATCGCGCCGCGTCCGCGGCACCGGACAGCCATCGCCGAGTCCCCGTACGGCGCGAGCCAGGGGAGCCGGGGACCCACGCAGTCCCTGGGGTGAATCGGGCGCCCGCGCGTGTCGCGAGGGGGTCCGTAGGAGACCTTCCTGCTCCGAACCCGTCAGCTAACCCGGTAGGCGAGAGGGAAGGAAAGGACCAGCCTCTACATGGCGTTCATGTGCGCCTCCGGGAAGCACCGTCGTCCCGGCCGGGTGAAGCGCACCACCGCGCAGGCCGCCGGCATCGCGGCCCTCACCACCACCGGTGTCATCGGCACCGTCTCCGCCGCCCCGGCGCTCGCCGCCGAGAACTCCGTGGAGCAGACCGGCCTCACCCCGGTCATCACGATCAGCGACTCCGTCGCCGAGCAGATCGACGCCCAGGCCGCCGCCCAGAAGGCGGTCGCCGAGCGCAAGGCTGCCGAGGAGGCCGCCCGCAAGAAGGCCGCGGAGCAGGCCAAGAAGGAGCGCGCGGCCGAGGTGCGCGCCGCCCGCGAGGCCGAGCGCAAGCGCCTCAACACCTTCGTCGCGCCGATCAGCGACTCCTACGTGTCCACCGGCTACAAGACCGGCGGCTCCCTGTGGTCCTCCGGCGCCCACACCGGCATCGACTTCCACGCCGCCAGCGGCACGGTCGTGCACGCGGTCGGCACCGGCACGGTCGTCTCCACCGGCTGGGGCGGGGCGTACGGCAACGAGATCGTCATCAAGATGGCCGACGGCATGTACACCCAGTACGGCCACCTCTCGTCGATCGGCGTCTCGGTGGGGCAGCAGGTCACCCCGGGCCAGCAGATCGGCCTCTCCGGCGCGACCGGCAACACGACCGGTCCGCACCTCCACTTCGAGGCCCGTACGACCGCCGAGTACGGCTCCGACGTCGACCCGGTCGCCTATCTCCGCAAGCACGGCGTGGACGTCTGACGAGAGCCGGACGGCTGCCGCACCGGGGCCGACGCGGCCTCGGTGGTCCGGTGCGGGAGCGTCGGGGTTGCCCGCGCAGTTCCCCGCGCCCCTGAAGGGGCGCTGCGCCGACGCCCCTGAAAGGGGCGCGGGGAACTGCGCGACCGGCCACGAGGCACCCGCACCCGACCACCGCGCGACACCCACTCGTGAGATCTTCCGAAGCCCCGGCCCGCGCGCCGGGGCTTTCGTCGTTTTCGTGCCGTCACTGTCCAAAATATATCCCTGGATTCCGGCCCCCCTTCGGAAATTCCGGCTCATTGCAATAGAGTCACGGAACGGACGCCACTCGGCGGCGTTTCCCGGGGATTAAGGCGGAGGTCGGACATGCGTATTCCGGCGCACTCGGTATGCACGGCGATCCGGGACGACATCGTCGCGGGTGTCTACGAGCGCGGCAGCCGCCTCACCGAGGAACTCCTGGCCCGTCGTTACGGGGTCTCGCGCGTCCCCGTCCGTGAGGCCCTGCGCACCCTGGAGGCGGAGGGCTTCGTGGTGACGCGCCGGCACGCGGGCGCGTGCGTGGCCGAACCGACCGAGCAGGAGGCCGCCGACCTGCTGGAGATGCGCATGCTCCTGGAGCCGCTCGGCGCCTCCCGGGCCGCCCAGCGCCGCACCGAGGCCCACCTCAAGGTGCTGCGCGGACTGGTCAGGCTGGGGCAGGAGCGGGCCCGGCGGGGCAACAGCGAGGATCTGCGCTCCCTGGGCGGCTGGTTCCACGAGACCCTCGCGCAGGCTTCCGGAAGCCACGCCCTGACCTCGACGCTCACCCAGCTGCGCCACAAGATCGCCTGGATGTACACCGTGGAGACGCCCGCCAACCCCGTGGAGTCCTGGACGGAGCACGGCGCCATCGTGGACGCGGTGGCGCGGGGGGACGGCGACCGGGCCCGGGCGATCACGGCGATGCACACCGAGCGCTCGACGCTCTCCCACCGGCTGCGATTTCCCGGCGCCTCCGAACGGGCGAACGGTGTGAGGACTTCGCAACATCCCGTAAACATGTCGGGCCTGCGGCATTAACACGCGCGCCGTATACAAAGAGGTGTTATTCGGCGGGGCGTATTTCCGCTGCCCGAATTCACGCGCGCCGGGAATTCACGGTCGCGCTCGTTTCGTGTGCCCGCACCAAAGCCGGGTGCGGGGGTCTCCGTAAACTCCGGGGCGGGGCGTCGTAAAGCCGGGTGCGGTCCGGTACGGGCGGTGGTGAAACGGCGGGACCGCGCCGACCCCCTGGGGAGTGGCGCGGCCCCGGACGTGCGGGTGCAGGTCGCTCAGACGGTCTCGGGGAGCTCTTCGAGACCCTCGGCGACCAGCTTGGCCAGGCGGTCGAGAGCGGCGTCCGCGCCCTCGGCGTCGGAGGCGAGGACGATCTCCTCGCCGCCCTGGGCGCCCAGCCCCAGGACAGCCAGCATGGAGGCCGCGTTGACGGGGTTGCCGTCGGCCTTGGCGATCGTCACCGGGATACCTGCGGCCGTGGCGGCCCGGACGAAGATGGAAGCGGGGCGGGCGTGGAGGCCCTCGGCCCAGCCGACGTTGACGCGGCGCTCAGCCATGTGATGCTGCCCTTCGGTGTTCAGGGTTGTCTAGACCAGTTTCCCATACCGTGAAGCATGCCCGGAGGGGGCGTGTGCCCCTGCCGGTGTGCCGTCGGACCGCGGCCTCGGTCCGACGTCCGTCCTCCACAGACTGCCTCGCGCCGTTGTCGGACGCGAGCCGTACTCTGGGGCCCATGCAGACCCCGGCGGACCCGCAGGACCGGCACGAGTACCCGTCCCACTGGGAGGCTGACGTGGTGCTGCGCGACGGGGGTACCGCGCGCGTCCGGCCCATCACCGTCGATGACGCCGAGCGCCTGGTCAGCTTCTACGAGCAGGTCTCGGACGAGTCGAAGTACTACCGCTTCTTCGCGCCCTACCCCAGGCTCTCCGCCAAGGACGTCCACCGCTTCACGCACCACGACTTTGTGGACAGGGTGGGACTCGCAGCCACCATCGGCGGCGAGTTCATCGCAACCGTACGCTATGACCGCATTGGCCCGGACGGGACGTCCGCCTCCGCGCCCGCCGACGAGGCCGAGGTCGCCTTCCTCGTCCAGGACGCCCACCAGGGCCGGGGCGTCGCCTCCGCCCTCCTCGAGCACATCGCGGCCGTCGCGCGCGAGCGCGGGATCCGCCGCTTCGCCGCCGAGGTGCTGCCCGCCAACACCAAGATGATCAAGGTGTTCATGGACGCCGGCTACACCCAGAAGCGCAGCTTCGAGGACGGTGTCGTCCGCCTGGAGTTCGACCTGGAGCCCACCGACCGCTCCCTCGCCGTGCAGCGCGCCCGGGAGCAGCGCGCCGAGGCCCGCTCGGTACGACGGCTGCTGGCACCGGGGTCGGTGGCCGTGATCGGCGTCGGCCGCACGCCCGGCGGGGTCGGCCGCAGCGTCCTCGGCAACCTGCGGGACGCCGGCTTCACCGGCCGCCTGCACGCCGTGAACCGGGCCTTCCCCGTCGACCTCAAGGAGGTCGACGGGGTGCCCGCGCACCGCTCCGTGCGGGACATCGACGGCCCTGTCGACCTCGCGGTGGTCGCCGTGCCCGCCGAGCACGTCCCCGAGGTCGTCACCGAGTGCGGCGAACACGGCGTCCAGGGACTCGTCGTCCTCGCCGCGGGTTACGCGGAGAGCGGCCCCGACGGCAGGGAGCGCCAACGCGCGCTCGTCCGGCAGGCGCGCACGTACGGCATGCGCATCATCGGCCCCAACGCCTTCGGGATCATCAACACCGCGGACGGCGTCCGGCTCAACGCCTCCCTCGCACCCGAGATGCCCCGCCCCGGCCGCATCGGCCTGTTCGCCCAGTCCGGCGCCATCGGCATCGCCCTGCTCTCCCGGCTGCACCGGCGCGGCGGCGGCGTCACCGGCACCACGGGCGTCTCCACCTTCGTCTCCTCCGGCAACCGCGCGGACGTCTCCGGCAACGACGTCCTCCAGTACTGGTACGACGACCCCGAGACGGACGTCGTCCTCATGTACCTGGAGTCCATCGGCAACCCGCGCAAGTTCACCCGCCTCGCCCGGCGCACGGGGGCGGCGAAGCCGCTGGTCGTGGTGCAGGGTGCGGGGCAGGCGCCGCCGGGCCACGCGGTCCGGGCGACCCGGCTGCCGCACGCCACGGTGTCCGCCCTGCTCAGGCAGGCCGGGGTGATCCGTGTCGACACGATCACCGAACTGGTCGACGCGGGGCTGCTGCTCGCCCGGCAGCCGCTGCCGGCCGGCCCGCGGGTGGCGATCCTCGGCAACTCGGAGTCGCTCGGGTTGCTGACGTACGACCGGTGTCTCGCCGAGGGGCTGCGGCCGGCCCGGCCGCTGGACCTGACGACGCGGGCGAGTGCCGCCGACTTCCACCGGGCGCTGTCGCGGACGCTGGCCGACGAGTCGTGCGACGCGGTGGTCGTCACGGCGATCCCGACGATCGGGGAGGGGGCGGTGGGGGACGCGGAGCTGGCGGAGGCGTTGCGGTCTGCCGCCGAAGAGGTTCCGGGGAAGCCGGTGCTTGTGGTGCACGTCGAGCTCGGGGGGCTGGCGGAGGCGTTGTCGGCTGCGGGCCGTACCGCGCCTTCGGCTGGTGCGATGGCACCCGGCACCGATGGCGGTGCCCACCCTCCCCCACTCTCGGCTTCGCTCGAGCGGGGGGACCCCCATCCCCCCGCGGAACGCCTGCCCACCGCGGGAGCGGGATCGGAACGCCTGCCCACCGCGGTAACGGCGGGAGCGGAGGCGCAGTCCGTCGCGTCGCCGCGGTCGCCGAGGACTCCCGCCCCCCAGCCTTACTCCCGCCTCATCCCCGCCTACCCCGCCGCCGAGCGGGCCGTGCGGGCGCTTGCCGAGGCGGTGAAGTACGCGCAGTGGCAGCGGGAGGCCGCCGAGCCCGGGAAGGTGCCCGAGTACGACGACATCGACGAGCGGGGTGCCGCCGAGCTGATCGGCGGGCTGCTCGAACGCGGCGAGGGACTCACCATCGGCGTCGAGGAGACCTGCCGGCTCCTCCGCCGATACGGCATCGACGTGCACCGCGCCCTGCCCGCCCCGACCCCCGGTGCCGCCGTCGACGCCGCCCGCGCCCTCGGCTATCCCGTCGCCCTCAAGGCCACCGCCCCCCACCTGCGGCACCGCGCCGACCTGGGCGGCGTGCGGCTCGACCTCGCGGACGAGGAGCAACTGCGCAGGGCGTACGACGAGTTGAGCGAGCTGTTCGGGCCCCCCGAGGAGCTGCGGCCGGTGGTGCAGCGGATGGCGCCCCGGGGTGTCGACACCGTCGTACGGGCCGTGATCGACCCTGCCGCCGGCGCCGTGGTGTCCTTCGGCCTCGCCGGGGCCGCCTCGCAGCTGCTCGGGGACATGGCGCACCGGCTGGTTCCGGTCACCGACCGGGACGCCACCTCACTGGTGCGCTCGATCCGGACCGCGCCCCTGCTGTTCGGCTGGCGCGGCTCGGCCCCCGTCGACACGCCCGCCCTGGAGGAACTGCTGCTCAGGGTCTCCCGGCTGGTCGACGACCACCCCGAGGTCGTCGCCGTCACCCTGGAACCGGTCGTGGTCGCCCGGCAGGGCGTGAGCGTGCTGGGCGCCACCGTGCGTCTCGCGCCACCGCCGGCCCGCGACGATCTGGGCCCGCGCACCCTGCCCGCCTACTGACCCGCCACCCTCCGGGACGAACGCCCGCACGCCCCGGCGCCGTTCGAGGGCGCCGCGGGCGACCGCGGTGGCGCCGGACGCGGCCGCGCACGACTGGCCCGGGTCCCCCTGCCCACGGATTAAGATGGACGCCATGGCCAAGACCAGTACGACGACCCAGGGGCTGCGTGTCGCGATCGAGCGCAGCGGCTACTACCCGGCCCTCGTGGCCGAGGCGGTGGAGGCCGCCATCGGCGGCGAGCCGATCCGGTCGTACCTGGTCCACCAGGAGACGACGTTCGACCAGAACGAGGTGCGGCGGCACGTGACCGTGCTCGTCCTCACCGGCAACCGCTTCATCGTCAGCCACACCGACGAGCAGGCCGCCGACAGCACCTCCCCGACGCCGTACGCGACCACCTCGACCGAGTCGGTCAAGCTCGGCCGGATCTCGTCGGTCGTGGTGAGCCGGGTGGTGGCCAACCCGGAGCAGTACACGCCGGGCACCCTGCCCCGCGAGATCGTGCTGACCATCGGCTGGGGCGCCGTCTCCCGCATCGACCTGGAGCCCGCCGCCTGCGGCGACCCCAACTGCGAGGCGGACCACGGCTACACCGGCAACTCCACGGCGGACGACCTCAGCCTGCGGGTGAGCGAGGCCGGGGACGGCCCGGAGACGGTGCGCCAGGCGCTCGCCTTCGCGCAGGCCATCTCCGAGGCGACCGCGGACGTCACCCGCTGATGGCGTACGCCGCCTGGGACCATCCCGAACCCCTCGCCCTCGGCTCCGCGCCGCTGCCCGAGTACGGCAGCGGTTCCCTCGCCGACCTGCTGCCCACCCTGGCCGCGGGCATGGCCGTACCCGGGACGACCGCGACGATCGCGGAGCTGACGCCCGCCGACCGCAACTGCGTCTTCCTGATCGACGGGCTCGGCTGGGAGCAGATCAAGGCCCACCCGGACGAGGCGCCCTTCCTCACCTCGCTGCTCGGCAGCTCGCGCGGCGGCACCGGCCGGCCCCTCACCGCCGGCTATCCGGCGACCACCGCGACCTCCCTCGCCTCCGTCGGCACCGGCCTGCCCCCGGGCGCGCACGGTCTGCCCGGCTACACGGTCCGCAACCCGCGGACCCGGGAGCTGATGAACCAGCTGCGCTGGCAGCCCTGGACCGACCCGGCCGCCTGGCAGCCGTACC
Source organism: Streptomyces sp. NPDC090499 (assembly GCF_044769305.1). Lineage (NCBI taxonomy): Bacteria > Bacillati > Actinomycetota > Actinomycetes > Kitasatosporales > Streptomycetaceae > Streptomyces > Streptomyces sp. NPDC090499. Next base: position 29,518 of record NZ_JBIVXP010000017.1, on the reverse strand, counting down.
CCACCGTCTTCCAGCTCGCCCACGACGCCGGCGTGCACGCGGCCCAGGTCTCCTCCCCGCACTTCGAGCACACCCCGCTCACCAAGGTCGCGCTCAGCGGCGGAACGTTTCACGGGCGGCTGACCGGCGAGGAGCGGATGGACCTCGCGGCGGAGCAGCTCGCCGCCGCCGACCGTGCCCTCGTCTACACGTACTACGCCGAACTGGACGGCGCCGGGCACCGTTACGGCGTGGACTCCGACACCTGGCGCGGCCAGCTCATGCACGTCGACCGGCTCGTGCAGCGGCTCGCCGAGCAACTCCCGGCGCGCAGCGCGCTGTACGTCACCGCCGACCACGGCATGGTCGACATCCCGTTCGACGAACAGCACCGCATCGACTTCGACGAGGACTGGGAGCTCAAGGCGGGCGTCGCCCTGCTCGGCGGCGAGGGCCGGGCCCGGCACGTCTACGCGGTGCCCGGCGCCGCGAACGACGTCCTGACCTGCTGGCGCGAGGTGCTCGGCGAGCAGTTCTGGGTGGCCTCGCGGGACGAGGCGATCGCGGCCGGCTGGTTCGGGCCGCCGGACCGGTTCGAGGAGCGGGTGTACGAGCGGATCGGCGACGTGGTCGCGGCCGCGCACGACGACGTCCTGATCATCGCCACGGAGCGGGAGCCCAAGGAGTCGGCGATGGTCGGCAACCACGGCTCGATGACCCCCGCCGAGCAGCTCGTGCCGCTGCTCGAAGTACGCTCCTGACGCCCCGCCGCTGCCCCCACCACTGACCGAAAGGTGTTCAACTCCCCATGCCCGAGCTGGTGTTCTTCTCCGGAACGATGGACTGCGGGAAGTCGACGCTGGCGCTGCAGATCGCGCACAACCGGTCGGCACGGGGGCTGCAGGGACTGATCTTCACCCGGGACGACCGGGCGGGGGAGGGGAAGCTCTCGTCGCGGCTCGGGCTGGTGACCGACGCGGTCGAGGCGGTGCCCGGCATGGATCTGTACGCCCATGTCGTCGACCGGGTCTCGCACGGCGGCAGGGTCGACTACCTGATCGTGGACGAGGCGCAGTTCCTGGAGCCGGAGCAGATCGACCAACTGGCGCGGGTCGTGGACGACCTGGGCCTGGACGTCTTCTCCTTCGGCATCACCACCGACTTCCGCACGAAGCTCTTCCCCGGCTCGCGGCGGCTGATCGAACTGGCGGACCGCCTGGAGACGCTCCAGGTGGAGGCGATGTGCTGGTGCGGGGCGCGGGCCACGCACAACGCCCGCACGGTGGGCGGCGAGATGGTGGTGGAAGGCGAGCAGGTCGTCGTCGGAGACGTGAGCAGCCCCGCGGCCGAGGTCGGCTACGAGGTGCTGTGCCGCCGCCACCACCGCCGCCGCGTGACCAGCGCTTCCGCCCACGCCGGCGCGCTCTCGCCGGACGTGCTGCCGGTGACCTCCGACTGATTCCGGCTGCGCACAGAGGAGTACTCGCCATGACCGCCCGTTTCCAGGACAAGGTCGTCGTCGTCACCGGGGCCGGAGCCGGCATCGGCCGGGCCAGTGCCAGGGCCTTCGCCCGTGAGGGTGCCACCGTGGTCGCCGCCGGGGCCCGGCCGGAGTCCGTCGAGGAGACCGCGCGGCTGGTCGAAGAGGACGGCGGCACGGCCGTCGCCGTCGTCGCCGACGTCACCCGGCCCGAGGACATGGAGCGCCTGGTGCGCACCACGGTGGAGCGCCACGGCGGCCTGCACGTCGCGCACAACAACGCGGGCGTGTTCGGCAGGCCCGCCCCGGTCGCCGACCTGGAGCTGTCGGCGTGGCAGTCCGTGCTGGACGTCAACCTGAACGGCGTCCTGCTCAGCATGCAACAGGAGATCCGGCACATGCGGGCGCACGGCGGCGGCGTCATCGTCAACACCGCGTCCAACATCGGATACCACGGGCGCCGCCCCGGCATGGCCGCCTACGCAGCGTCCAAGGCCGCCGTGAGCACCCTCACCCGGGTCGCGGCCCTGGACCACATCAAGGACAACGTGCGCATCAACGCGGTCAGCCCCGGCGCCACGGACACCGGCATGTCACTGCGCCCCGGGGAGACCGCCGCCGATCGGGCGGCCCGGCTGGCCACGACGGTTCCGATCGCCCGCGTCGCGACCACGGACGAGATCGTCAACGCGGTGCTGTGGCTGGCGTCCGACGAGTCGAGCTTCGTCGTCGGCCACGACCTCGTCGTCGACGGCGGCGTCACCGCCTGATCCGGCGGCCGGCCACCCCTTCGCGCCCACCCGTCCGCGGCGGGCAGCAGGAAGGGGAGGGGCGGGCGTACGCCGTCCCGTGCCGGTGGCGGCTCAGCGCGGGCTCTGGACCACCGAGAAGAGCGCGCCCTCCGGGTCGGCCACCGTCGCGACCCGTCCGTGCGCGCTGTCCCGGGCCGGCTTCAGCACCTGCCCGCCCAGCTCGGCGACCTCCCGCAGGGTCGCGTCCGTGTCGGCCACCTCGAAGTACGTCAGCCAGTGCGGTCCCCGGTCCCGGGGCAGGGACAGGCCGACCCCGTGGATGCCGGCCACCGGGCGGCCCGCGACGTGCAGGGTCACGTAGTCGAAGGCGGCGGCGACCACCGGCTCCTCCTCGTAACCGAACACCGTCTCGTAGAACTTGGCGACGCTCGACGTCTCGAAGGTGCGCAGCTCGTCCCAGACCGGGGTGCCCGGGACGCCGGTCAGGGCGGTGCCGAGATGGGCCGAGCCCTGCCAGATGCCGAACACCGCGCCCGAGGGGTCGGAGGCGATCGCCATCCGCCCGGCCTCGGCCGCGTCCAGCGGACCGACACCGACCGTGCCGCCGCACAGCCGGGCCGTCTCGGCCGTCAGATCCACGTCGTCCGAGGCGAAGTACGGCGTCCACGCGATCGGCAGACGCAGGTCGGGCGACAGCTGCCCGATGCCCGCGACCTCCCGCCCGTCGAGCAGCGCCCGGACATACGGGCCGAGCTGCTGGGGGCCGGGCTCGAACTCCCAGCCGAACAGGGCTCCGTAGAACTCCTCGGTCGCGGTCAAGCCGTGCACCATCAGACTCACCCAGCAGGGGGTGCCCGGCGCGCGCCGGGCGTGCGTGTCGCCGTTCGGGCCGGCCGCTCCCCGTACCTCGGTCATCGTCACTCTCTCCTCGGCCCCTCGCGGTGGCCGTGTCGCTTCCGCTCTCCGGACCGGCTGTGCCGCAGCCGCGGGCACGCCCCGTGCCGATGCTCGCACCCTCCGTGGCGTCCTGTGTCCACGGCTGTGGGGCGGCTCCGCCGCGAGGATGCCTGGTCTGCCGTTTCTCGCCCGTTTCCGGTCGATTGCCGTCGGGTGTCCATCAGCTGTACAGCACGTGCCCGATCCCGTACGCCCGGTGATCGACCCTGTCCGGCCGAGCAGAGTAGTCGTACCTGGACGATGCGGCCACCCCTGACGTAAGGATGGGGTCATGGAAGCCATCATCACCGCAAGCGAACTCGCCGACGACCTGACCGGGCCGAACCCGCCCGTCCTGCTGGACGTCCGCTGGCAGCTGACCCCGCCCGGCACCCCGCCCTTCGACGGCCGGGCGGCCTACGCAGCCGGGCATCTGCCGGGCGCCGTCCATGTGCACCTGGACGGCGAACTCGCCTCGCAGCCCGGTGTGCACGGCCGTCATCCGCTGCCCGACCTGGCTGTCTTCGGCGCGGCGATGCGCCGTGCGGGGGTGTCGGCGGGCCGGCCGGTCGTGGTGTACGACGGCGGGCAGGGCTGGGCGGCGGCGCGCGCCTGGTGGCTGCTGCGCTGGACGGGTCACCCGGACGTGCGGGTCCTCGACGGCGGGTTGCCGTCCTGGACCGGCGCTCTTTCGGCTGACGTGCCCGAGCCGACCGAGGGTGACTTCGAACCGGCCCCGGGGGCCGGGCAGTTGCTCGACGCGGACGGGGCGGCGGCGCTGGCTCGCTCGGGTGTGCTGTTCGACGCCCGCGCGGGGGAGCGGTACCGGGGTGACGTGGAGCCGATCGACCGGGTCGGCGGCCACATCCCGGGCGCCGTGTCGGCGCCGACCACCGAGAACGTCGGCCCGGACGGCCGCTTCCTGCCCGCCGCCGAACTCCGGGACCGCTTCAAGGGCCTGGGCGCCGCGGCGGGGGCCGAGGTGGGCGTGTACTGCGGTTCGGGCGTCTCGGGTGCCCACGAGGTGCTGGCGCTGGCCGTCGCGGGCATCCCGGCGGCGCTGTACGTCGGTTCGTGGTCGGAGTGGTCCGCCGACCCGTCCCGTCCGGTGGCGGTCGGCCCCGACCCGCAGTAGCGCAACAGGGAGGAGGGGGCACGCGCGTGCCCCCTCCTCCCTGTCGGCCTCTTACTCCTGCTTCTTGCGCCGCGTCCCGAAGACGATCTCGTCCCAGCTCGGCACGGCGGCCCGGCGGCCGGGGCGGACGCCGTCGGCCTCGGCCTGGCGGTCGGTGGCACCGATCAGCCGGTCCCGGTGGCTGCCGACGGAGCGCGGCATGAGGACGTCCGCGTAGGCGGAGCCGGCCGAGGCGGCAGGGGCCGGGGGCTCCTCCGCGGCCGGTTCCGGAGCGGGCTCCTCCGGGACCTCCGCCGGGCGTTCCGGGACCACCATGTCGCCCCGGAAGCTCGGCACCGCCTCCAGCAGGCTGGTCAGCGAGTCCCGTTCGCCGATCGTCTCCTCGACCGGATCGGACGACTGCGCGGGCAGGCTCGGCCGCTCGCGGTCCCGGTCCCGGTCGCCGGAACGGTCCAGCGGCCGGTCCCGCGGCAGCCGCGCGATGCGGGGCACGAACGGAAAGCTGGGCTCCGGTACGGCGAGGTCCTCGGACTCGCCGATCAGCGAGCGTGCCTCGTCGTCGACCGCCTGGACGAGCCGCCGGGGCGGGTCGTAGGTCCAGCTCGCCGAGTGCGGTTCGCCCGCGACCCGGTAGACGAGCAGGACCTCCCAGGTGCCGTCGTCGCGGCGCCAGGAGTCCCACTGCACGGTGTCCTTCTCGGCGCCGCGCAGCACCAGCCGCTCCTGCACGGCCTCGCCGAGCAGCGGCCCGGAGTTCTCGCCGGGCCGGCGGACCGGTGTCTTGCGGGCCCGTTCGGCCATGAAGGCGCGCTCGGCCAGTACCGGACCCTCGAAGCGTCGCACCCGATCCACGGGGATCCCGGCGAGCTGCGCGACCTCTTCCGCCGTCGCGCCCGCTCGTATCCGCGCCTGGATGTCTCGGGGCCGGAGATGGCTCTCGACCTCGATCTCGATCTGGCCGAGCCGGGGCCGGTCGCCGCGTACGGCGGCACGGAGCCGTTCGTCGATCGGAAGGGTGTACTCCGTCGAGTCGGCAGCCTTGAGCACCAGCCGTGTGCCGTCATTGGAGACGGCCACGACACGCAGTTCGGGCATGGGGACCTCCCGGGTGGTGCCTGCCGACGTCACGTGCGTCGCTGCTTCCGCTAGTCGAGTGTGGCCTGCCCGGGTGCAGCCTGCCACAACCTTGCCGAGTTGCCCGGCGTGTCGGGCACGGGCCCTGCACCGCCGTTATGGCACGGTTACCTATTCGCAACGCTAAGTGACCAACTCCGTCACCCTGTGCAACTAGCCCCCTCCCGGCGGTCCTGCAAGGCCTCGGACGCCCTGGCGGGAGACCGGGTCCAGGGCTCGCAACAGTACTCCATTCGGGCCACGTGCGTGGATTGGCGCGCCGCCCAACTTCTGGCAACAACCGCTCCCCGGCCGTTGTTTGCCCGTATCGGGCGATCTTGAACGTGGCGTACTTCACGCAATCCTCAGAAACGGAACTAATGGTTTCGACCGTACGTCCCTTTCTTGTGCAGTCGATCGAACAAGTGCGGGAAAGGCAGGCAAGGTTAGGGAATGCGTGAAAGGCCCGGTTCCGGTGACGAGACCAGTACGGAAGAGGAGGCGAAGGGAGGTTCGAAGCGGATCGATCTCAGCGTGCCCCAGGTCGCGGGGAGCGCGGTGGCCGCGGTGGTGGCCGCCAGACTCGCGTCCTACTTCGGGGTGTACGGGACGATCCTGGGCGCCGGAGTCGTCAGTGTGATCGCCACCTGCGGCGGCTCGGTGTTCCAGCACTTCTTCCGGCGCACCGGCGAACAGTTGCGCGACGCGACGGTGGCCGGCCCCGGAAACCCGCGCCCCCGGGAGCAAGTGCCCCCGGTGTCGGGAGAGTTCACCGCGGGCACCGTCTACCGCGCCCGGGTGCGGACCTGGCGCCGCCCGCTGGTCGCGGCTGCCCTGGTGTTCGGGGTGACCATGGCCGGCATCACGGCCTACGAACTGGTCGCAGGCACCAGCTTCAGCGGCGGCTCCGGTACGACGGTCAGCGGCGCGGTCACCGGCGGCACCGGGTCGTCCGGCACCGCCGGAGACTCCGGCTCCTCCGGCGCCCCGGACTCCCCGGGTCCCGCGGGCTCTTCCGGCGTCGGCTCCGGCGCCGGTACGGCCGCTTCGTCCACCCCGTCGCCGTCGTCCTCCTCGGCGGCGTCCCCCGACCCGCGGAGCACGGAGACCGCGGCGCCGGCACCGAGCGGGTCCGCGGGCGGGGAGCCGAGCACGGACCCCGCGCCCGACGACTCCGCCGGCGGCTCCGCGGCTACTGACCCAGAACCCTCCGCAGATAGTCGTTCTGGAACAGCCGGTCCGGATCGAGCCGGTCCCGCAGCGCGGTGAACTCGCCGAAGCGCGGGTAGACCCCGGCGAAGTAGTCCGCGTCCCGGGTGTGCACCTTGCCCCAGTGCGGACGGCCCTCGTGCGCCGTGAAGATGCGCTCGGCGGCGGTGAAGTACGCCTGGTACGGCGTGCCCCGGAACATGTGCACCGCGATGTAGGCGCTGTCCCGGGCGGAGGCGGTGGACAGGGCGATGTCGTCGGCGGGGGCGGTGCGGACCTCGACCGGGAAGTTCACCCTGAGACCGGAACGGTCGACCATCGCCCTGAGTTCCCGCAGCGTGTCCACCAGCGCCTCGCCGGGCACCGCGTACTCCATCTCCACGAACCGCACCCGGCGCGGGGAGGTGAAGACCTTGTACGGAATGTCCGTGTACGACCGCGCGGACAGCGCCGTACTGGAGATCCGGGCGACGGTCGGGACGACGGCGGGCACCGCGCGGCCGAGCAACTGCGCGGCGTGGAAGACCCCGTTGGAGAGGAACTCGTCCTCGAACCAGCCCGCCAGCTGCCCCACCGGCTGCGGCGGGCCCGCGCTGCGGTTGTTGCGCTTGGTGTTGGTGTTGCCGGTGTGCGGGAACCAGTAGAACTCGAAGTGCTCGTTCTCGGCCCGGAGTTGGTCGAACTCGGCGAGCACCCGGTCCAGGGGCATCGGCTCCTCGCGGGCGGTGAGCAGGAAGACCGGCTCCACCGCGAACGTGATCGCGGTGACGATGCCCAGCGCCCCGAGCCCGACCCGCGCGGCCGCGAATATCTCCGGGTTCTCCTTCTTCGAACAGGTCAGTACCGAGCCGTCCGCGGTGACCAGTTCCAGTTCCCTGATCTGCGCGGCGAGCGAGCCGGACTCGCGCCCGGTGCCGTGGGTGCCGGTGCTGGTGGCCCCGGAGACCGTCTGCTCCATGATGTCGCCCATGTTGGTCAGCGACAGGCCCTCACGGGCCAGGGCCATGTTGAGTCTCTTGAGCGGGGTACCGGCTTCGACCGTGACAGTCATGGCTTTGCGGTCAATGTTGCGTATGCCGGTCAACAGTTGAGGGCGGATCGAGACACCGTCGGTCGCGGCGATCGCGGTGAAGGAGTGGCCGCTGCCGACCGCCTTCACCTTCAGGCCGTCCTCCGCCGCCTGCCGTACGGCCGCCGCCAGTTCGTCCACGGAGGCGGGCATGACCTCCCGCGCGGGGCGGACGGTGACAGTCCCTCCCCAGTTACGCCACGTGCCGCTCTTCCCGCTCGCTGTACTGCTCAACGGTGCCTCCCCGACCCGTGACCGGCCTGCTGAGCCGGCGGTACCCGAGGAAACCGACCGCGACCGCGACGGCTCCGGACACGGCCGGAACCCCGTACCCGGCACGGGCGCCGGCCGCGTCGATCACCCAGCCGGCGACCGAGGAGCCGAGCGCCACCCCGACCGCGAGGCCGGTGCTCACCCAGGTCATGCCCTCGGTGAGTTTCGCGCGAGGTACGTGCTTTTCGATGAGGGACATCGTCGTGATCATCGTCGGTGCGATGGACAGGCCCGCAACGAACAGCGCCACGGCCAGAAGCGGCAAGTTTCCGACCAGTAGGAGGGGGATCATACTCACGGCCATCGCGCATATGCCCAGCAGCCACCTGCGTTCCGGTCTCCCCGCGAACCGCAGGAGCCCGAAGACCGCTCCGGCCACGCAGGAACCCGCCGCGTACAGCGCCAGGACGACGCTGGAGGCGGCCTTGTGGCCCTGTTCGTCGGCGAAGGCGACGGTCACCACGTCGACCGCCCCGAAGATCGCTCCGGTGGCCACGAAGGTCGCCACCAGCACCTGGAGGCCGGGTGCGCGCAGCGCCGAACCACCGCCGTGGTGGTCGTGCGGGTGCGGTTCGGGCTCGGTGGCCCTTTGGGCGGTCAGCCAGAAGACGCCGGCGGCGAGGAAGCAGGCGGCCAGCAGCGGGCCCGCCTCCGGGAACCAGGTCGTGGACAGGCCGATGGAGAGGATCGGCCCGAAGATGAAGCACACCTCGTCGACGACGGACTCGAACGAGTAGGCGGTGTGCAGCTGCGGGGTGCCCCGGTAGAGGGCGGCCCACCGGGCCCGGATCATCGCGCCCAGGCTCGGCACCGTGCCGATCCCGGCGGCGCACACGAACAGCACCCAGTCCGGCCCCCTGTAGTGCGCGGCGAGCAGCAGGCCGGCCGCCGCGGCGAGTGCGAGCAGCGTCGCGGGGCGCAGGACGCGGCGCTGGCCGTGCCGGTCGACCAGCCGGGACACCTGCGGCCCGAGCGCGGCGGCGGACAGCGCCATGGTGGCCGACAGCGCGCCCGCGAGCCCGTAGCGCCCGCTGAGCTGGGAGATCATCGTGACCACGCCGATGCCCATCATGGACAGCGGCATCCGGCCGACGAAGCCCGCGGCGGAGAAGCCCTTGCTGCCGGGGGCGGCGAACAGGGCGCGATAGGGGCTGGGCACGGGGGTCTCCGACAGATGTGCGAGTAAGGCGTGAATACGGCTGATACAGCTTACGAGTGGCACTGCCTTCCTGCACCCGCCCGGCACCGGGGATAAACCTCCCGAATCCGACTCTTCACGCTCCTGTTTCCGGGCCGTCAGTGCCGGGTGGCAGGATCGGCACATGTCAGACGCGCTCGATGCCACCCCCTACGACGCCCTGCTCCTGCTCTCCTTCGGCGGCCCGGAAGGCCCGGACGACGTGGTCCCGTTCCTGGAGAACGTGACGCGCGGGCGCGGTATCCCGAAGGAACGTCTCAAGGAAGTCGGGCAGCACTATTTCCTGTTCGGCGGGGTCAGCCCGATCAACGACCAGAACCGCGCCCTGCTGGACGCCCTGCGCAAGGACTTCGCCGAGCACGGCCTGGACCTGCCGGTCTACTGGGGCAACCGGAACTGGGCGCCGTACCTGACGGACACCCTGCGCGAGATGGTCGCCGACGGCCGCCGCCGCGTCCTGGTGCTCGCCACCAGCGCCTACGCCTCCTACTCGGGCTGTCGCCAGTACCGCGAGAACCTCGCGGACTCGCTCGCCGAGCTGGCGGCCGAGGGCCTCCAGCTCCCGAAGATCGACAAGCTGCGGCACTACTTCAACCACCCCGGCTTCCTCGACCCGATGATCGACGGGGTGCTGGCATGCCTCGCCGACCTCCCCGAGGACGTCCGCGCGGGCGCCCACCTCGCCTTCACCACCCACTCCATCCCGACCGCGTCCGCGGACACCTCCGGCCCGGTCGAGACCCACGGCGAGGGCGGCGCGTACGTCGAGGAGCACCTGGACGTCGCCGAGCTGATCGCCGACGCGGTCCGGGAGCGCACCGGCGTCGACCACCCCTGGCGGCTCGTCTACCAGTCCCGTTCCGGCGCCCCGCAGATCCCCTGGCTGGAGCCGGACATCTGCGACCACCTGGAGGCGCTGCACGGCGCCGGGGTCCCGGCCGTCGTCATGGCCCCCATCGGCTTCGTCTCCGACCACATGGAGGTCCGCTACGACCTCGACACGGAGGCCACGGCCAAGGCCGCGGAGCTGGGCCTGCCGGTCCGCCGGTCCGCGACCGTCGGGGACGACCCGCGGTTCACCGCCGCGATCCGCGAGCTGGTCCTGGAGCGGGCCGCCGTGGAGAGCGGGCGGGAGGTCGCACCGTGCGCCCTGGGCGCGCTCGGCGCGAGCCACAACCTCTGCCCGGTCGGCTGCTGCCCGGCCCGAGCCCCCCGCCCGGCCGCGGCCGGCGCCGACAGCCCCTACGCGTGAGGAGCCCCGTGACCGACGCCCTGCACACGGACCTGCTGGACCTCGCCCGGGAGGCGGCCGCCCGCGCGGGCGAGCTGCTGCGGGACGGCCGCCCGGCCGACCTCGCCGTGGCCCGGACCAAGTCCAGCCCGATCGACGTCGTGACCGAGATGGACATCGCGGCGGAGAAACTGATCACCGACCTGATCGCCGGGCACCGCCCCGACGACGGCTTCCTCGGCGAGGAGGGCGCGTCGTCGGAGGGCACCAGCGGCGTCCGCTGGGTGATCGACCCGCTCGACGGCACGGTGAACTACCTGTACGGGCTGCCGACCTGGGCGGTCTCCATCGCCGCCGAGCAGGACGGGGAGACCGTGGTCGGCGTCGTGGCCGCCCCGATGCGCGGCGAGACGTACCACGCGGTGCGCGGCGGCGGGGCCTGGGCGACCGGGGCGTGGGCCGGCGAGCGGGAGCTGCGCTGCCGGCCTGCGCCGCCGCTGGACCAGGCGCTGGTGTCGACCGGCTTCAACTACGTCACCGCCGTCCGCACCCACCAGGCCGAGGTCGCGGCCCGGCTGATCCCGCTGCTGCGCGACATCCGGCGCAGCGGGTCGGCCGCGATCGACCTGTGCGACGTGGCCTGCGGCCGACTGGACGGCTACTACGAGCGCGGCCTCAACGCCTGGGACTGGGGCGCGGGCGACCTCGTCGCCCGTGAGGCCGGCGCCCTGACCGGCGGCCGCCCCGGAGAACGCCCCGCACGCTCCCTGACGGTCGCCGCCACCCCCGGCGTCTTCGAGCCCCTCCAGCGCCTCCTGGAGGACCTCGGAGCCTGGCACGACTGAGTCCCGCCGCCCACCGGGACCGTCGGGCGCGGCCGCAAAAAGATCCCGTGCCGTGCCGGTCGACAGGAATCGAACGCCGTTGCGGGGGAAAGGATCAGGTAAGAGCAGGGCCCCGGCGCTGGATTCGCCGGGGCCCTGCTCTCGTGCTGCTGTGCTGCGGGACTGTCAGGTGCTGTGCTGCGGGACTGTCAGACGCTGGTCGCGCCGACTTCCACACCGTGCTCGGCTGCGAGGCGGCGCAGGTCGTCGAGCTCGGCCTGCTCCACTTCGACGAGGAAGTCGTCACCCTCGTCACGAGCCCGGGTGATGTCGGACTCGGTCGCCTTTATGCGCTGCAGAAGTCCTGCGGTGAATGCGTCCATGCTGCGCCCCCTCGTCCTGGGTCGTGGGTCGGTGGCACGGGGGTGTGCCGTTCGGAAGGGGCGATCACGTCTCTCGCGGGTGCCCAGCGCAGCCCTGCTGGGCGGCGACGGTGCCTGGACACCCCCATCGTCCACTCTGCTGTAGCGGCGGTGTACGTACCGCATGGTGCTGCGGCACATGCAGAGCGTGATCGCGGGGTGTACATGCCGTCCTCCCCCCGCTCCTCTCCGTGGAAACCTCAACCGCAGGAGAAAATCCCGCATTCCCGCCCGGCCGCCTCGGATCCGGCTGCCCGGCCCCCTGTCTTACTGCCGACTTATGGCCGAAAAGGGCAGGATGGAGGTCACACATCCCATGGAGACCCCTGCCCGGGGGCGCCGGTGCGCGCTACGCGGGTGGACAGCGGAAGGACAAGCGACGTGCGCGTACTCGTCGTCGAGGACGAGCAACTGCTCGCCGATGCGGTGGCCACCGGACTGCGCCGGGAGGCCATGGCCGTCGACGTCGTGTACGACGGTGCGGCCGCCCTGGAGCGCATCGGCGTCAACGACTACGACGTGGTCGTCCTCGACCGGGACCTCCCCCTCGTGCACGGCGACGACGTCTGCCGCAAGATCGTCGAACTCGGCATGCCCACCCGCGTGCTGATGCTGACCGCCTCCGGTGACGTCAGCGACCGCGTCGAGGGCCTGGAGATCGGCGCCGACGACTACCTCCCCAAGCCCTTCGCCTTCAGCGAGCTGATCGCGCGCGTACGTGCCCTCGGCCGCCGTACCAGCGTGCCGCTGCCGCCCGTCCTGGAGCGCGCCGGCATCAAGCTGGACCCGAACCGCCGCGAGGTCTTCCGTGACGGCAAGGAGGTCCAGCTCGCGCCGAAGGAGTTCGCGGTGCTGGAGGTGCTGATGCGCAGCGAGGGCGCGGTGGTCTCCGCCGAGCAGCTCCTGGAGAAGGCGTGGGACGAGAACACCGACCCCTTCACCAACGTCGTGCGCGTGACCGTGATGACCCTGCGCCGCAAGCTGGGCGAGCCCCCGGTGATCGTCACCGTCCCCGGCTCGGGTTACCGGATCTGATGGCCGTGGCCACCACCCCCGCACCCCCACAGGCGCCGCCCAAGCCCACCTGGGATCCGAGAAGGCCGCAGCCGGTCCTGCCGTGGCTGCGCCCGACCATCCGGATACGGCTCACCCTGCTGTACGGCGGCATGTTCCTGATCGCCGGCATCCTGCTGCTCTCGATCATCTACCTGCTGGCCGCCCAGGCGATCAGCACCGGCAATCAGCCATTTTTCAAGATCATCGATGGCACGAACATCAAGGTCTCCAGCGACAACTGCCCGGCGATCACCGGGACCAACAACCTGCAGATCTCGGACTTCAACGCTGCGATCGCCCAGTGTGTGGACCGCCAGCGCCAGGCGGCCCTCGACAACCTGCTCAGCCGCTCACTCCTCGCCCTGCTGGGCCTGGCCGTGATCGCCTTCGCGTTCGGCTACGCGATGGCCGGCCGGGTGCTCTCCCCGCTCGGCCGGATCACCAGGACCGCCCGCGCGGTGGCCGGCTCGGACCTGTCCCGCCGGATCGAGCTGGACGGCCCGGACGACGAGCTCAAGGAGCTCGCGGACACCTTCGACGACATGCTGGAGCGGCTGCAGCGGGCCTTCACCGCCCAGCAGCGCTTCGTCGGCAACGCCTCGCACGAGCTGCGCACGCCCCTGGCGATCAACCGCACGCTCCTGGAGGTGCACCTCTCGGACCCCGGCGCGCCCGTGGAGCTGCAGCAGCTCGGCAAGACGCTGCTGGCCACCAACGAGCGCAGCGAGCAGCTCGTGGAGGGCCTGCTGCTGCTCGCCCGCAGCGACAACCAGATCGTCGAGCGCAAGCCAGTCGACCTGGCCGAGGTGGCCTCGCAGGCCGTCGACCAGGTGCACGCCGAGGCGGAGGCCAAGGGCGTGACGGTCCGGGGCGTACGGAAACCGGCCGTGGTCCAGGGCAACGGCGTGCTCCTGGAGCGCATCGCCCTGAACCTGCTGCAGAACGCGGTGCGCTACAACGTGCCCGAGGAGGGCTGGGTGGAGGTCAACACCGACATCCAGCACGGGCAGGCGGTGCTGTACGTCGCGAACACCGGGCCGGTGGTCCCGGCGTACGAGATCGACAACCTCTTCGAGCCCTTCAGGCGGCTCCGTACCGAGCGGACGGGCAGCGACAAGGGGGTGGGCCTCGGCCTGTCCATCGTGCGGTCCGTGGCCCGGGCGCACGGCGGGCACATCGTGGCGCAGCCCCGGGAGGGCGGTGGACTCGTGATGCGGGTCACGCTGCCGGTCTGACGCCGTTACAAGATCGCGACACACGCGGAGGATGTTCGCTTTGCGCTGAAATTTCCAGCGGCGTGGCACACACCCCCCTGTGTGATCGATCACAAGGGCGGATTTCCGGCCATCTACTCTCCGTGATCATGGCTAGGGGAATAAAGCCGGGAAAATCCCTGTTTTCAGGGGTCTTGATCACGGGAAGTACAGGGTGAGGCGCCTTTGAAGTGCCTCGGCAGGACCGTGTACGGTCCCCATCGCCATTCAACCTGATCACTCTCGAGGGGTCCGGTTGGGTGTCGATTGAGTAACAGACCTTGATGTGAGGCAAAATCTCCGCCTCGGGTCGGGCACAAGTCCGGCCTCTCACGCGTTACGTGCGCTGGAGACACCGCAGACACCCAGAGGGGGAGAGCGACATGGCAACCGATTACGACACTCCACGCAAGACCGACGACGACGTCGACTCGGACAGTCTTGAAGAGCTGAAGGCCCGGCGGAACGACAAGTCCACGTCCTCGGTGGACGTTGACGAGTTCGAGGCCGCGGAAGGCCTGGAGCTGCCCGGCGCGGACCTCTCGAACGAGGAGCTGGCCGTCCGGGTGCTGCCCAAGCAGCAGGACGAGTTCACCTGCATGAGCTGCTTCCTGGTGCACCACCGCAGCCAGCTGGCCCGGGAGAAGAACGGTCAGCCGATCTGCCGCGACTGCGACTGAGGGCGGGTCGGGCATGACTGGCTCGACCCCACCTCGGAAGCGCCGCTTCCGGTTGGCGGGAGCGGACTCGGGGCCGTCCGACGGCCCGCGTGCGCGCGATGACGGGCGGGGCTCACCCGATGCGGGAGCCTCGCTCGAACCGGCGGCCGGCCGGGGTGACCTCCCGGCGCCGGCGGACAGCCCGGCACCCGTCGCCCGGACGGGGGTCCCCCCGCTCGAGCCAAGTCGAGGGCGGGGGAGGGCCGCGGCCATCCGGGACAAGGCCGTGGACATGGCCCGGGAAGGGGCCCGTAAGGGCGGCAGCCGGGCGAAAGCGGGACTGGCGTACCTCGCGGACCGGATCATCGAGATCGCCCCGCGTGTCCCCGTACGTGACCTCGCGGCCCTGCGCCGGCAGTTCCCGGGCCTCGGGCCTGAGCAGCTCGCCGACAAGCTGGTGGCGGGCGCGGCGGGTGCGACCTCGGCCGTCGGGGCCGGTGTGGGAGCGGCGGCGATGCTGCCGGTGCCGCCGGCGATGCCGACCGAGCTGGCCGCGGAGATCACCGGGGTCGCGGCGATCGAGCTGAAGATGATCGCCGAGCTCCACGAGGTGTACGGCGTGCGGCCGCCCGGGAACCTGAAGGCCCGCAGCACCGCGTATCTGTCCTCCTGGTCGGGGGAGCGCGGGATCGACGTGATGAAGCCGTCGACGGTCAACAACGCCCTCGGCGGCCACATGAAGCGCGAGCTGCGCCAGCAGATCATGAAGCGCATGGTGCGGGACCTGCCCAACCTGATGCCGTTCATGGTGGGCGCCGCGGTGGGCGCGGTCATGAACCGCCGGGACACCAGAAAGCTCGCCGCGCGGATCCGGGCGGACCTGAGGAAGATCCAGGTGCCGTGGGAGGAGCTGCCGGAGCTGCCGCCGCTGGAGAAACCGGCGGAACCGCTGCCGATCGCCGAGCTGCCGGAGGACTTCGGGGGCTGACGGTGCCGTCCCGGGCGTCCCGGAGCGCTACGCCTTCGTGCTGCTCCTGGCCGCCTCGATCGCCGCCGCCAGGGCTTCCGGTTCCCGGGTGGACAGGTACAGGTACGGGGTCGGGTCGTCCGGGTCAGTGACCTCCACCCGCAGGGCCCTCGGGATGTAGGAGCGCAGCAGGAGGAAGGCGCGCACGTCCGCCTTGTACGTGCGCCAGGCGCGTGCCTCGTCCGGCTCCAGGATCTCCGCCGGGCCCAGGGCCGACACCGGGATCTTCGCCTCGCCCGCGATCAGCGAGTCGCCGACGACCCGGATCCGCGGGGAGCCGTACGAACTGGCCACCACCGCTGCCGCCGCGGTGCCGCCAGCCAGGCCGCCCAGCATCGGCAGGGTGCCGAACGGCAGCAGGATCAGGGCGAACGAGACACCGACCAGGAAGCTGATGAACCACCAGGACCGGGGGGCGGTGAGGCGTTCTTCGTACGGGGTGGCGGAGAGCTGCATGGAGCCAAGCTTGGCACGGTGTCCGGATTCACCGGACGCGCGGGTAAGGTCTGCGGCTGTGAGTGGTAGTCCCGCAGCTCTTCAGCCTCCTGCCAGTGCCCGGAAACCGGAGCGGCACCCCGACGCGCCCGCGCCCGGCGAGCTCATCGGTGCACACTACGAACACTGTTTCGGGTGTGGGCACGGTCAGTCCCACGGGCTGCACCTGGAGGTACGGGCGGGCGAGGGAGTCTCCCTCACCGCCGAGTTCACCGTGCGCCCCGCCCACCAGGGCGCCCCGGGCCTCGCGCACGGCGGGGTGCTCGCCACCGCCCTGGACGAGACGCTGGGCTCGCTCAACTGGCTGCTGCGGAAGATCGCCGTGACGGGACGGCTGGAGACCGACTTCGTGCGGCCCGTCCCCGTGGGCACCACGCTCCACCTGGCGGCCGAGGTGGTCGCCGTGGCCGGCCGGAAGATCTACTCGACCGCCACCGGACGCGTGGACGGCCCCACGGGCCCGGTCGCCGTCCGCGCCGACGCCCTCTTCGTCGAGGTCCCGGTCGAACACTTCGTCGACCACGGTCGCGAGGAGGAGATCCAGGCCGCCATGAAGGACCCGGACCAGGCCCGGCGCGCCCGTGCCTTCGAGGTGAACCCGTGAACCCTGCAGACCCCCTGACCCCGGCCCGCACGGCGGGCCCGCTCGGCGTCCTCGTCCGCCGCGTCGACCCGGACGTACCGCTTCCGGCGTACGAGCACCCCGGTGACGCGGGAGCCGATCTGCGCACCACCGAGGCGTGCGAGCTGAGGCCCGGGGAACGGGCCGTATTGCCCACGGGGGTGTCGGTCGCCCTCCCGGAGGGGTACGCGGCCTTCGTGCACCCTCGTTCGGGGCTCGCCGCCCGGTGCGGTGTGGCCCTCGTGAATGCCCCGGGGACGATTGATGCCGGGTACCGTGGGGAGATCAAGGTGATCGTGGTGAATCTCGACCCGCGCGAGGCGGTGCGGTTCGAGCGCTTCGACCGGATCGCCCAACTGGTCGTCCAGCAGGTCGAGAGGGTCCGCTTCCACGAGGTGGCGGAACTTCCCGGCTCGGCGCGGGCCGAGGGGGGCTTCGGGTCCACCGGTGGTCATGCCGCGGTGGGCGATGTGAGCGGCACAAGCGGTCAGGCCGCCGAGGGCGGTCGGACGGGTGGGAATCGATACGCTTCGGTCGTATCCGACCGGGAAGGACAGTGACGTGTTCGGACGTCGCAAGAAGAAGGGTGCCGCCGAGGACGCGGCCGGCGAGGCCGAGCAGGTCGTCGACAGCGTCGACACCGAGGCGGACGAGGAAGCGGAGGGCGAGCGCGAGCGCGTTCGTCTGGAGCCGGAGCCCCGGCCCGACGGGCCGTGGGACGACACCGAGGTGCGCGAGCCCGGCGAGGGCCGGGTGGACCTGGGCGGGCTGTTCGTACCCGGCGTGGACGGCATGGAGCTCCGGGTCGAGGTCGCGGGCGACGCGATCGTCGCGGCGACCGTCGTACTGCGCGACAGCGCCGTCCAGCTGCAGGCCTTCGCCGCGCCCAAGCGCGAGGGCATCTGGGGCGAGGTCCGCGAGGAGATCGCGACCGGCATCACCCAGCAGGGCGGCATCGTCGACGAGGTCGAGGGTCCGCTGGGCTGGGAGCTGCGCGCCCAGGTGCCGGTGCAGCTGCCGGACGGCACGGGCGGCTTCCAGGTGGTGCGGTTCGTCGGTGTGGACGGTCCCCGCTGGTTCCTGCGCGGGGTGATCTCCGGGCAGGGCGCGGTGCAGCCGCAGGCGGCCGGCCTGCTGGAGCAGATCTTCCGGGACACCGTCGTGGTCCGCGGCGAGGGCCCGATGGCGCCCCGCGACCCGATCGTCCTGAAGCTGCCCAACGACGCCCAGATGGTCCCCGAGGGCGTCCAGCAGGAGGAGTCCTCGCGCTTCTCCGGCGGCATGGGACAGCTCCAGCGCGGACCGGAGATCACCGAGGTCCGCTAGCAGAGCCGAGAGCGACAGGGCCGTACCCCGCACCCGGGGTGCGGCCCTTTCACATGCGCGGGCGTTCGGGTGTGAACGACTCCGGCTTACTTCACACCTTGACGGAAGTCTGGTCCGTACCTACGGTCTCCGTTCAACGCCTATGTTCACAGAGGCGCTCCAAGTTCACATACGAGAACGTACGAGAACGGAGTCGCTGTGCGTCGCATCCCCCTGCTCGCGGCCGTGGGAGCCCTGCTCCTGGGCGTCTTCGCGGCCCCCGCCGCCCACTCCGCCCCGAGCACCTTCGTGCACCCCGGGGTCACCGTCTCCAAGGCCCAGCTGGACTTCGCCCGCACCGAGGTGCTGGCCGGCGCCCAGCCCTGGAAGTCGGCCTACGACCAGATGATGGCGAGCAAGTACGCCGACCTGAACCGCACCCCCACGCCCTGGGCGACGGTCGAGTGCGGCTCGTACTCGAACCCCAACTACGGCTGCACCGACGAGCGCGAGGACGCGATCGCCGCCTACACCGACGCCCTCGCCTGGTACATCACCAAGGACGCCCGGTACGCCCAGAAGGCCATCCAGATCATGGACGCCTGGTCGGCCACCATCACCAGCCACACCAACAGCAACGCGCCCCTGCAGACCGGCTGGGCCGGCTCCTCCTGGCCGAAGGCCGCCGAGATCATCAGGTACACGTACACCGGCACCTGGACCAACGAGGCCCGCTTCGCCACCATGCTGCGCAACGTCTACCTCCCCACCGTCATCAAGGGCTCCAACTCCAACGGCAACTGGGAGCTGTCGATGATGGAGGCCGCCGTCGGCATCTCCGTCTTCCTGGAGGACAAGACGTCGTACGACACGGCCATGGCGAAGTTCCGCACCCGCACCGCCGCCTACGTCTACCTGGCCTCCGACGGCTCGGTGCCGAAGACCGTGCCCAGCCAGAACCTGGACACCACCGCCAAGATCGTCTCCTACTGGCAGGGCCAGTCCACCTTCGTCACCGGCCTCACCCAGGAGACCTGCCGGGACTTCACACACACCGGGTACGGCATCTCCGCGATCTCGCACGTCGCCGAGACCAGCCGGATCCAGGGCACGGACCTGTACGGCACGGACGTCGGCGAGCGGCTGCGGCAGGCGCTCGGCTTCCAGGCCAAGTACCAGCTGGGCACCGCCGTCCCCAGCTGGCTCTGCGGCGGCTCCCTGAACCTGGGGCTCGGGCCCGTCACCGAGGTCGGCTACAACGCCCTGCACAACCGCCTCGGCATCGCCATGACCAACACCCAGACGCTCACCCTGAACAACCGCCCCGCGGGCAGCAACAACCTCTTCGTGGCCTGGGAGACCCTCACCCACGGCGACAACCCCAACTGAGCCGCCGGTACGGGCGCCGGAGCCACGGCACCGGCGCCCATCAGGGTTGCGTCAAAGATGCCCGCTGCCGGGCCCCCTGCACCATTCGCCGGGATTGTTGGCCGTAAGGTCGACGCTGCGTTGACGGCAGTTGCAGGAAGACAATAGGACCATGGCACGCGGCAGGCTTCGGATCTATCTCGGTGCGGCACCGGGCGTGGGCAAGACCTACGCCATGCTCTCCGAGGCGCACCGGCGGGTGGAGCGGGGCACCGACTGCGTGGTCGCCTTCGTCGAGCACCACGAGCGGCCACGTACCGAGGTGATGCTGCACGGCCTGGAGCAGATCCAGCGCAAGGAGCTGGAGTACCGGGACACCGTGTTCACGGAGATGGACGTGGACGCCGTGCTGCGCCGGGCCCCCGCCGTCGCCCTGGTGGACGAGCTCGCCCACACCAACATCCCCGGCTCCCGCAACGCCAAGCGCTGGCAGGACGTCGAGGAACTGCTGGCCGCCGGGATCGACGTGATCTCGACCGTCAACATCCAGCACCTCGAATCGCTCGGCGACGTCGTCGAGTCCATCACCGGCGTGCGCCAGCGCGAGACGGTGCCCGACGAGGTGGTACGGCGCGCGGACCAGATCGAGCTGGTCGACATGTCGCCCCAGGCGCTGCGCCGGCGCATGGCGCACGGCAACATCTACAAGTCCGACAAGGTCGACGCGGCCCTGTCCAACTACTTCCGGCCGGGCAACCTCACCGCCCTGCGCGAACTTGCGCTGCTGTGGGTGGCCGACCGGGTCGACGAGTACCTGAAGCAGTACCGGAGCGAGCACCAGGTCTCGGCGATCTGGGGCTCCCGGGAGCGCATCGTCGTCGGACTCACCGGCGGACCGGAGGGGCGGACGCTGATCCGGCGGGCCGCGCGGCTCGCCGAGAAGGGCGCAGGCGGCGAGGTACTCGCCGTCTACATCTCCCGCAGCGACGGCCTGACCTCGGCCTCCCCGAAGGAACTCGCGATCCAGCGCACCCTGGTCGAGGATCTCGGCGGCACCTTCCACCACGTCGTCGGCGAGGACATCCCCGCGGCCCTGCTGGACTTCGCGCGCGGCGTCAACGCCACCCAGATCGTCCTCGGCTCCTCCCGCCGCAAGGCCTGGCAGTACGTCCTCGGACCCGGCGTCGGCGCCACCGTCGCCCGCGAGTCCGGACCCGACCTGGACGTCCACATCGTCACCCACGGCGAGGCCGGCAAGGGCCGCGGCCTGCCGGTGGCCCGGGGCGCCCGGCTCGGCCGGGGCCGGATCATCGCGGGCTGGCTGGTCGGCCTGGCGGGCCCCGCCGTCATGGCGGTGCTGCTCAACACCGTCGGCCTCGGCCTCGCCAACGACATGCTGCTGTTCCTGACCCTCACGGTCGCGGCCGCGCTGCTCGGCGGGCTCTTCCCGGCGCTGGCCTCGGCGGCCTTCGGGTCGCTGCTGCTGAACTACTTCTACACCCCGCCCCTGCACCGGCTGACCATCGCCGACCCGAAGAACATCGTGGCCATCGTGATCTTCTTCGGGGTCGCGCTGTCCGTCGCCTCCGTCGTCGACCTCGCGGCCCGCCGCACCCACCAGGCGGCCCGGCTGCGCGCCGAGTCGGAGATCCTCTCCTTCCTCGCCGGCAACGTGCTGCGCGGCGAGACCAGCCTGGAGGAACTGCTCGAACGGGTCCGGGAGACCTTCGGCATGGAGTCCGCTGCCCTCCTGGAGCGGGCGAGCGACGTCGAGCCGTGGAGCTGCGCCGGGCGCGCCGGCTTCGGGCCCGCCCTGGAGCGGCCCGAGGACGGCGATGTCGACATGCCGATAGGCGACCACATGGCGCTCGCGCTGACCGGCCGGGTGCTGCCCGCCGAGGACCGCCGGGTGCTGGCCGCCTTCGCCGCCCAGGCGGTCGTCGTCCTGGACCGCCGGCGCCTCCAGGAGGAGGCCGAGCAGGCCCGCGCGCTCGCCGAGGGCAACCGGATCCGCACCGCCCTGCTGGCCGCCGTCAGCCACGACCTGCGCACCCCGCTGGCCGGCATCAAGGCGGCGGTCACCTCGCTGCGCTCGGACGACGTGGACTGGTCCGAGGAGGACCGGGCCGAGCTGCTGGAGGGCATCGAGGAGGGCGCCGACCGGCTGGACCACCTCGTCGGCAACCTGCTCGACATGTCCCGCCTGCAGACCGGCACCGTCACCCCGATCGTCCACGACACCGACCTCGACGAGGTGGTCCCGATGGCACTGGTCGGCGTACCGGACGGCAGCGTGGACCTGGACGTCCCCGAGACCCTGCCGATGGTGGCGGCCGACGCCGGGCTCCTGGAGCGGTCGGTGGCCAACCTGGTCGAGAACGCCGTCAAGTACAGCCCGTCCGACCGCCCGGTACTGGTCTCCGCCAGCGCCATCGCGGACCGGGTGGAGGTGCGGATCGTGGACCGCGGGCCCGGCGTGCCCGACGAGGCCAAGGAACGCATATTCGAGCCCTTCCAGCGCTACGGTGACGCTCCGCGCGGCGCCGGGGTCGGACTCGGGCTCGCGGTCGCCCGGGGCTTCGCGGAGGCGATGGGCGGCACCCTGAACGCGGAGGACACGCCCGGCGGCGGGCTCACCATGGTCCTCAGCCTCCGCGCGGCAGGATCGGTCCCCGAAGCGGCGCAGGCCGTGGCAGAACCCCTGGCAGAACCGGAAAGGCAGGCCTCATGACCCGTGTGCTCGTGGTCGACGACGAGCCGCAGATCGTGCGCGCCCTCGTGATCAACCTCAAGGCGCGCAAGTACGAGGTCGACGCCGCCCCCGACGGCCGTACCGCCCTCGAACTGGCCGCCTCCCGCCACCCCGACGTGGTCGTCCTCGACCTCGGCCTGCCCGACATGGACGGCGTCGAGGTGATCAAGGGGCTGCGCGGCTGGACCCGGGTGCCGATCCTGGTCCTGTCCGCACGCCACTCCTCCGACGAGAAGGTCGAGGCGCTCGACGCGGGCGCCGACGACTACGTCACCAAGCCCTTCGGCATGGACGAGCTGCTGGCCCGGCTGCGGGCCGCCGTACGCCGCGCCGAGCCCGTCACGGGGGGCGGCGAGGACGACGTCCTGGTGGAGACCGACGGGTTCACCGTCGACCTGGCCGCGAAGAAGGTCAACCGGGCCGGCCGGGACGTCCGGCTCACCCCGACCGAGTGGCACCTCCTGGAGGTGCTGGTCCGCAACACCGGCCGGCTGGTCAGCCAGAAGCAGCTGCTGCAGGAGGTGTGGGGGCCGTCGTACGGGACGGAGACCAACTACCTGCGCGTGTACATGGCACAGCTGCGCAGGAAGCTGGAGGCGGATCCCTCGCACCCCAGGCACTTCATTACCGAACCCGGAATGGGGTACCGGTTCGAGAGACAGGGCCGTTCGTAACGTGAGGCGGGTCGCGAAGTGAGCTGGACTACGGCGGTGTCGGTGTGCCCCGGTACGCTTCAGACATGAGTGCTGTTCCTCGTTCCGAGAAGCCGGCCGGCCGGTTCCGGCGCATGCTCGACCGGCTCTCCTCGTCCCAGGAGGACCTGGAGTCGGAGGAGCTGCGCGAGGACGCCGACACCGCGGGCTGCATCCGGATCGGCGACTGCCACGACCGGCAGATCGTCACGGTAACTGGTACCTTGCGCACGGTCACCCTGCGGCCGCGCGCCGGGGTCCCGGCCCTGGAGGCCGAGCTGTTCGACGGCTCGGCCGCGCTGGACGTGGTGTGGCTCGGCAGGCGTTCCATCGTCGGCATAGAACCGGGACGCAGGCTGATCGCATCGGGCCGGATCTCGCTGAGCCGGGGCCGCCGGGTGCTGTTCAATCCCAAGTACGAACTGAGACCCCTCGGTAGGGAGTAGCCGGTGACGTCGCTCGACAAGCCGACCGAAGACACGCAGGCGGAGGACGCCCGGGCGGAAGACGCACGGGCGGTGACCGAGGCCGCGCTCTTCGAGGCGTTCGGCGGTGTCCGGGGCATGGTCGAGACGGTCCTGCCCGGCCTGCTCTTCGTCACGATCTTCACCATCAACAAGGACCTGCACTGGTCGGCGATCGCCGCCCTCGCGGTCTCCGTGGTGCTGGTCGTGGTCCGCCTCGCCATGCGGGACACCGTCAAGCACGCCTTCAGCGGGGTCTTCGGCGTCGCCTTCGGTGTCGTCTTCGCGATGATGACCGGCAACGCCAAGGACTTCTACCTCCCCGGCATGCTCTACACGCTGGGCCTGGCGCTGGCCTACATCGTCACGACCCTGTGCGGGGTCCCGCTGATCGGCCTGATCCTAGGCCCGGTCTTCAAGGAGAACCTCTCCTGGCGCACCCGCAACCCCGGCCGCAAGAAGGCGTACGCCAAGGCCAGCTGGGCGTGGGGCCTGATCCTGCTCGCCAAGTGCGCGATCCTCTTCCCCCTGTACTGGTGGGCCAACACCGCCCAGCTCGGCTGGGTGCTGGTCGCCCTGAAGATCCCGCCGTTCCTGCTCGCGGTCTGGCTCACCTGGGTCTTCCTGGCGAAGGCACCGGCGCCGATCGACGTGTTCGCGGAGATGGAGGCGGCGGAGAAGGCCGAGGAGGAGCGCAAGGCCGCGCTCGCCGCGGAGAACGCCGGGACGGCGCCGGCCGTGGAGAGCGGCGAGGCCTCCGGCGGACGCCACCGCAAGTAGACCGGTACGGCACAAGGGCGCCCTCCCCGGCGGAGGGCGCCCTTCTGCACGCGTACGTCAGCTGTCTTCCCGCCGTACCGACAGCAGGTCCTCCAACTGCTCCTCGCGGGCCTGGGCCGCCACGAACAGCAACTCGTCGCCGGCTTCCAGGGAGTCCTCCTTGGAGGGGGTGAGCACCCGGGTGCCGCGGATGATCGTGACCAGCGAGGTGTCCTCGGGCCACTCCACGTCGCCGACCTGGGTGCCGGCCAGGGCCGACTCCTCGGGCAGCGTCAGCTCCACCAGGTTCGCGTCGCCGTGGCTGAAGCGCAGCAGCCGGACCAGGTCGCCGACCGACACCGCCTCCTCCACCAGGGCCGACATCAGGCGCGGCGTCGAGACGGCGACGTCCACGCCCCAGGACTCGTTGAAGAGCCACTCGTTCTTGGGGTTGTTCACCCGGGCGACGACGCGCGGAACGCCGTACTCCGTCTTCGCGAGCAGCGAGACGACCAGGTTCACCTTGTCGTCGCCGGTCGCGGCGATCACGACGTTGCAGCGCTGCAGCGCCGCCTCGTCGAGGGAGGTGATCTCACAGGCGTCGGCCAGCAGCCACTCCGCCTGCGGCACCCGCTCCACCGAGATGGCGGTCGGGGCCTTGTCGATCAGCAGGACCTCGTGGCCGTTCTCCAGCAGCTCGCCCGCGATCGAGCGGCCGACGGCACCGGCCCCGGCAATGGCGACCCTCATCAGTGACCGCCCTCCTCTTCCGGACCCCCGGCGAAGGCGGCCTCGACCTTGTCGACGTCGTCCGTCCGCATCATCACGTGCACCAGGTCGCCCTCCTGGAGGACCGTCTGCGAGGTGGGCAGCATCGCCTCGCCGAGCCGGGTCAGGAACGCGACCCGGACCCCGGTCTCCTCCTGGAGCTTGCTGATCTTGTGGCCGACCCACTTCGGGGAGGCGTGCACCTCGGCGAGCTGGACCCCGCCGGTGGGGTCGCGCCACAGCGGCTCGGCGCCCGAGGGCAGCAGCCGGCGCAGCATCTGGTCGGCGGTCCAGCGGACCGTGGCGACGGTCGGGATGCCCAGGCGCTGGTAGACCTCGGCGCGCCGGGGGTCGTAGATCCGGGCCGCCACGTTCTCCACCCCGAACATCTCGCGGGCGACCCGGGCGGAGATGATGTTCGAGTTGTCACCGCTGGAGACGGCGGCGAAGGCGCCGGCCTCCTCGATGCCCGCCTCGCGCAGGGTGTCCTGGTCGAAGCCGACTCCGGTGACCCGGCGGCCCCCGAATCCGGGGCCCAGCCTGCGGAAGGCGGTGGGGTCCTGGTCGATCACGGCGACCGTGTGCCCCTGTTGCTCCAGGGTCTGGGCGAGAGCGGAACCCACTCTGCCGCAGCCCATGATGACGATGTGCACGACCGTCCTTCCGGTGTTCAAAAGTTACTGCTCAGCCCCATCAGGTTCTCAGACCGAGGCCCAAGCTACACACGCACCGTCCCGGCCGGGCACCCCTGTGCCACGCTCATCGCCGAGTGATGCTGCGCACGCTCCAGGCGGTGAGGATTCCGAGGCCGACGAGGGTGACCGTGGCGCCGATCAGCTCTGCGGTCGCGGGCATGTGACCTCCGAGGTGCGAAGACAGGCGGGGTCTGCCATCTAGGCACGGATCCGGCGTAAGCTGCGGAATCCGCAGTTCCAGCCGTCACCTTTTCACTCGGGAGGCAGATCCCGTACTGCGGCTGGAGACCTGGCAGGTGGAAGGCCTACGATCCTCTCTCGTGTCCAAACTGACCGACGTGCCCAAACGGATCCTGATCGGGCGCGCTCTGCGCAGTGACCGGCTGGGCGAAACGCTCCTGCCGAAGCGCATCGCACTCCCCGTCTTCGCTTCCGACCCGCTGTCCTCCGTCGCCTACGCGCCGGGGGAGGTCCTGCTGGTCCTGTCCATCGCGGGCGTGTCGGCCTACCACTTCAGCCCCTGGATCGCCGTCGCGGTCGTCGTGCTGATGTTCACGGTGGTCGCCTCCTACCGGCAGAACGTGCACGCCTACCCGAGCGGCGGCGGCGACTACGAGGTCGCCACCACCAACCTCGGCCCCAAGGCGGGCCTGACCGTCGCGAGCGCCCTGCTCGTCGACTACGTCCTGACGGTCGCCGTCTCCATCGCCTCCGGCATCGAGAACCTCGGCTCCGCCGTCCCCTTCGTGGTCGAGCACAAGGTGCTGTGCGCGGTCACCGTGATCGTGCTGCTGACGCTGATGAACCTGCGCGGCGTGAAGGAGTCCGGCAAGCTCTTCGCGATCCCGACGTACGTGTTCGTCGGCGGCGTCTTCATCATGATCGCGTGGGGTGCGTTCCGCGGGCTGGTGCTCGGGGACACGATGCGCGCCCCGACCGCGGACTACCACATCAAGGCCGAGCACCAGGGCCTGGCGGGCTTCGCCCTGGTCTTCCTCCTGCTGCGGGCCTTCTCCTCCGGCTGTGCCGCGCTCACCGGCGTCGAGGCCATCTCCAACGGTGTCCCGGCCTTCCGCAAGCCGAAGTCGAAGAACGCGGCGACCACGCTGGCCATGATGGGCCTGCTCGCGGTCACCATGTTCTGCGGCATCATCGCGCTCGCCGCGGTCACCAAGGTCCGCATGGCCGAGAACCCGGCCACCGACCTGATCCACAACGGTGTCGCGATCGGCTCCGGCTACGTCCAGAACCCGGTGATCTCCCAGGTCGCCGAGGCCGTCTTCGGCAAGGGCAGCTTCCTGTTCATCGTGCTCGCCGCGGCCACCGCCCTGGTCCTCTTCCTGGCCGCGAACACCGCGTACAACGGCTTCCCGCTGCTCGGCTCGATCCTCGCCCAGGACCGCTACCTGCCGCGCCAGCTGCACACCCGCGGCGACCGCCTCGCCTTCTCCAACGGCATCGTGCTCCTCGCCGGCGCCGCCGCCCTCCTGACGGTCATCTACGGCGCGGACTCGACCCGCCTGATCCAGCTGTACATCGTCGGCGTGTTCGTGTCCTTCACGCTCAGCCAGACCGGCATGGTCCGGCACTGGAACCGCCACCTGGCGGTGGAGAAGGACCCGGCCAAGCGCAGCCACATGATCCGCTCCCGCGCGATCAACGCGTTCGGCGCCTTCTTCACCGGCCTGGTGCTGGTCGTCGTCCTGGTCACGAAGTTCACCCACGGCGCCTGGGTGGCGCTGCTCGGCATGTGCATCTTCTACGCCACGATGACCGCGATCCGTAAGCACTACGACCGCGTCTCCGAGGAGATCTCGGCCCCCGAGGAGCCCGACGACGACCTGGTCCGCCCCTCCCGCGTGCACTCGGTCGTCCTGATCTCCAAGATCCACCGCCCCACCCTGCGCGCCCTGGCCTACGCCAAGCTGATGCGCTCGGACACCCTGGAGGCGCTCACCGTCAACGTCGACCCGGCCGAGACGAAGGCGCTGCGCGAGGAGTGGGAGCGGCGCGGCATAGACGTACCCCTGAAGGTCCTCGACTCGCCCTACCGCGAGATCACCCGGCCGATCATCGAGTACGTCAAGGGCCTGCGCGCCCAGTCGCCGCGGGACGCGGTCTCCGTGATCATCCCCGAGTACGTCGTCGGCCGCTGGTACGAGCACATCCTGCACAACCAGAGCGCGCTGCGGCTCAAGGGCCGGCTGCTGTTCACCCCCGGCGTGATGGTGACGTCGGTGCCCTACCAGCTGGCGTCCTCCGAGGCGGCCAAGATCCGGGCCCGCAAGCGCCAGGAGTGGAACGCGCCGGGTGCGGTCCGGCGTGGTCCGGCGGAGCACCGGCCCAAGGAGCACAGCGGAGGCTGAGCAGGGCCGGGGCGGGGCCGGGGCCGGGGCGGGGAGTGCCGTCGACCACGTAGACTGGTGGGCTGTCGTCGGCCCTCGCCCCGGGCCGTTTCCCTCCCCCTTGATCTGGAGTCACCCCGCCATGCAGGCAGAACCGAAGAAATCGCTGGTGGGGACGGAGTACGAGGTCGAGGTCGGCCCGGTCGCGCACGGCGGGCACTGCATCGCCAGGACCGCCGAGGGCCAGGTGCTGTTCGTCCGGCACGCGCTGCCCGGCGAGCGGGTCGTGGCCCGGGTGACCGAGGGCGAGGAGGAGGCCCGCTTCCTGCGCGCCGACGCGGTCGAGATCCTCGCCGCGTCCAAGGACCGGGTCGAGGCCCCCTGCCCCTACGCCGGCCCCGGCCGCTGCGGCGGCTGCGACTGGCAGCACGCCAAGCCGGGCGTCCAGCGGCGCCTCAAGGGCGAGGTGATCGCCGAGCAGCTCCAGCGGCTCGCGGGTCTCACCCCCGAGGAGGCCGGCTGGGACGGCACGGTGATGCCCGCCGAGGGTGACAAGCTGCCGGCGGGCGAGGTGCCGCAGTGGCGGACCCGGGTGCAGTACGCCGTCGACGCCGACGGCAACGCGGGACTGCGCCGGCACCGCTCGCACGAGGTGGAGCCGATCGAGCACTGCATGATCGCGGCGCCCGGCGTCAGCGAACTGGGCATCGAGGAGCGCGACTGGTCGGGCATGGTCTCGATCGACGCGATCGCCGCGACCGGCTCCCAGGACCGTATGGTCATCCTGGAGCCGCGCCCCGGCGCCCGCCTCCCCCTGGTCGAACTCGACCGGCCGGTCTCGGTCATGCGGGTCGACGAGCACGACGGCGGCATCCACCGCGTCCACGGCCGCGCCTTCGTCCGCGAACGCGCCGACGGCCGCACCCACCGGGTCGGTAGCGGCGGCTTCTGGCAGGTCCACCCGAAGGCGGCGGACACCCTGGTCACGGCGGTCATGCAGGGCCTGCTGCCCCGCAAGGGCGAGATGGCCCTCGACCTCTACTGCGGCGTCGGCCTCTTCGCCGGCGCCCTCGCCGACCGCCTCGGCGAGAAGGGCGCGGTCCTCGGCATCGAGTCCGGCAAGCGCGCGGTCGAGGACGCCCGCCACAACCTCGCCGACTTCCCCCGCGTCCGCGTCGAACAGGGCAAGGTCGAGTCCGTCCTCCCGCGCACCGGCATCACCGAGGTCGACCTCATCGTCCTCGACCCGCCCCGCGCGGGCGCGGGCCGCAAGACGGTGGAGCACCTGTCGTCCCTCGGCGCCCGCCGGATCGCGTACGTCGCCTGCGACCCGGCGGCCCTGGCACGGGACCTGGCGTACTTCCGGGACGGGGGGTACCGGGTGCGGACGCTGCGGGCGTTCGACTTGTTTCCGATGACGTCGCACGTGGAGTGCGTGGCCATTTTGGAGCCTGCTGCAAAGGGGCTCTGACGCGTAAATAGGTGCAGGTCAGGGCGATCGTGGGCAGGGCTGGGTGCCTGGTGGCTGTGGGCCGCCGGGCGTCTGGTCTTCTGGTCAGGCCGCGCCTTCCAGCGGGTTGAGGGTGACGGTGTAGCCGAGCTGGTTGAGCGCGTTGATCGCGCGGCGGGTGGCGCGT